>CAVUAN010000007.1:0-187646 GCA_963739435.1 uncultured Acidobacteriota bacterium | reverse complement strand
GGTCGCCTCCGCGAGAGCCGCGGACAGATGGAGGTTCGGGCGGTCGATCGCGCCGTGTCCCGTGACCTGAAAGGAGAGCTTTCCGGAGACATCCTTGCCGGCGCTGGCAAAAGCGTCGACCGCGGACAGGGGGATGCCGTCGCCGGCGAGCTTCGCCTCGAACGTCTTCTCCTTGATCAGGATCGAGCCGCTGCCTCCCACGACACCCGCTCCGATCGAAGCCCGCACTTCGTCGATCACAACGCGACCAGGCTCGAAGACGAGCTTTCCTGACGCGGATGAAACCTTTTGCCCCCAGATGACCGCGTCGCGCAGGGTGACCGTCCCGCCGCCCGTGACCGCATCACCCGTGCCCACGATGGGAAAGCTGCCGGTGGCGAGCCCTTCGACGGGATACTGAAAGTCGAGGTACTTGAGCACCCGGGAAACCGGATAGCCGCGTGCCGAGGCGGCGAGGTCGAACTTCGGCTTCGGGGGCGACGGCCGAAAGCGCACCGACCCTTCCAGGGAGACGGTCGCCTCGCCGTCATAGACGCGGAGCGGCCGGAAGAGAAACGCTCCATCCTCGATTCCCACCGTCCCGCGCGCGCTGCCGAAGAGCACGCCGCCCCAGCGCGTCGCCTCCGTCGAGACCTGCAGAGATGCGATCGGATCCCCCCAGCGGCCGGCCAGATGGCCGAAGGCCTCGCCCGTTCCCCCTGCGCCCAGGGGCTCGGGCTTGCCGCCCGTCGCCCCGACGAAGTTCTGGAAGAGGCGATCGACCTCCTCCAGGTCGCGCGATTTGATCCTGACGTCGAAATCGGGCTGCCAGTGGCCGATCTGGATGCCGCCCGACGCGTCCAGGGTCGTCTGCACGAAGCGGAAGGTCGTCCCCTCGAACCCGATCCGTCCGTTGACGACCGAGAGCGGGCCACCCCCCGAGATGGGAATCCCGAACCGGCCTTTCACGAGCGAAGTGGGAGGGCCGGGCTTGATTCGGATCGCGCCGCCCCCGTTCGCCTTCCCGATACCGCCCTCGCCCCACCGAAGAGTCACGCCGAGAGCCGCGGTGCCCGACAAGCCCGTACCGGGCAGGTCGAGGTCTCCCAGGAAACGCTCGACCGAGACCCCGATCCGACTCGAGGGCGAGAGTGAAGACCTGCGGCCGGGCGACGAGATTGCCGATTCGAAGAGTGCCCTTCGTCCGGCCGCCCTCGTACGTCGCCTGTTCGATATCGGCCACCAGCTCCTGCCGGTCGGCCGTCACCGTGGCCGCGATGTCTTCGAGCGGGAAGCCGTGCGCGTCGATCGACCGGGAGGCGAGCTTGCCGGCAATCCGAAACTTCCCGCCCGGCGGGACCTCGACGCGGGCGCGCAAGTCAGCCCGGCCGCGGAAGCCGAGCCCGGACCGGAACAGCCGCTCGACTTCCTCGACCGAAAGCCCCGCGCGCACGTCGAAGTTCAGGCGCGCGCGGGAAAAATCCTCGATCGAGCCCGTGCCGCGGACCTCCCCGAAGTCTCCTGTCAGCGCGAGCTCGTCGAACGACATGCCGCGCTTCGTGTCGACAGTCACCCGCGCTGCGAGCGCGAAGACGATGGGTTCGGCCCTCGGCAGCTGGACAGTGCCCCGCCGCGCGATGACCCGGCCCTCCAGGCGGTCCTGCCCGCCACCGCGAGCTCGACCAAAAAATCCTCGAGACGGCCGTCGATCGCGATCTGCCGGCCGGCAACGAGGACGCCTTCCTGGACCAGGATGTCGTTCAAGTGCACCTGGATGCCGCCGCCGGACTTCGGCCCGGCCAGGCGCGGCAGGTTCCACGTCCCGTCGGCAAACTGCGTGAGAGATCCGCGGCCGCAGCGCGCGGATACGCCCGAGGCGCAGCTCCGATCCGACCAGCGAGATGCCGCCGCCAATCGAGACCTCCTCGGCCGTGAAGAGGGCCGCCGCCGGCCCGCGGGTCGTTTCCAATGACGACATCCAGCAGGCTCACCGACGGCGGAAAAACACGGAAGTCCGCGGTGCGGAAGGAGACCGGCCGCTTCAGCGCCTCCGACAGGCGCGCCTGTGAGACGCCTTGAAAGAGGTTCTGAAACCGCTCCGACTTCCAGATGACCCAGCCGGAGAGGGCGATGAAGACGACGACGATCGCGTACAGGCGCGAGGTCGAAAGGCGATGCGCCGCGACGCCTTCGGGTCGGCGTGTTAACCCGCATTATTCACGAACGACTCCGGTCGCCGCTCGGATCTCTCCGCCCGGGCCGCGTCAGCGCTCCTCTGCGATGCACCGGGGCATCGCCGTCGTCGCGCTTCCTTGCCCGAGCGAAAGATCTCCGTCGCGGGCAAGGTGTGCCTCGACTCATCGAACACATTTACTCAACAGTCCCTTTAGGCGAAGTTCACTCCATGTGCTTCGACCGGGTGTCCGTGAATAATCCGGGTTGTCTACGGCCTCCAGTTGAGCTTTTCGGAAAGCTTGCGGAAGTGGTCCGATTCCGGCGCGCGCAGCAGCGTCACCGAGGAGGGGCTCGAGCGGACCTCGATCCGGTTGCCCGGCGCGAACCGGAAAGCCCTCCTGCCCGTCGAGCGTCAGGTACACCTCCTCGCGCTGGGTCTCGAGCGTGATGTCGACCCGGCTCGAGTCGGCACCACGATCGGCCGGAGCGACAGTGAATGCGGGCAGATCGGGCGTCAGCACCATCACCGGCAGGCGCGGCTGCAGGATGGGACCGCCGGCCGACAGGTTGTAGGCCGTCGACCCGGTCGGCGTCGAGACGATGAGGCCGTCGGCGCGGAAGCGCGACACCAGCTCGCCGTCGACCCGCAGCGACATCTCGATGATGCGCGACAGCGCGGTCTTGGCGACCACGGCGTCGTTCAGCGCGCGGTATTTGCAGCGGCGGCCCGTCGACGCGATCGAGCTCGACCGCCAACAGGGCCCGCGATTCGATCTCGTACTTGCCGGCCAGCACCCGCACCAGCGCCGGATAGAGCTCGGTCGCGGTTGAGCTCGGTGAGAAACCCGAGGTTGCCGAGATTCACCCCCAGGATGGGCGTGCGGTCGCCGAGGCTGCGCGCCACCGACAGCAGGGTGCCGTCACCGCCCAGGACGACGATGAGATCGCAGGCGGCTTGTCCGTAGCTGAACCGGCGTTCCTCGGGCACGCCCGCGGCCTCGACCAGGTGCTCGTCGAACAGCACCTCGAGGCCGCGGCGGCGTGAGCCACTCGCCGAGCTCGATGCCGCCTGCCGGGCCTCCGCGCTGTCCGCCTTGGCGACCACGGCGACGCGCCGGAAATCGCTCACCGCTGGCTCCGCGTCCGACCGAGGCTGGGGCAACCCGGTCCGGCGCGGAACGCCAGCAACGCCTCGCGGTTGCCCTCCACCCCGGCGACCGGCGAGTCGATGCAGCCGAGGAGCTCGAGGCCGAGGGCGGTCAGCTGCTCGACGCGCTCGGCGATCACCCGCTGTCGCACCTCCTCGTCGCGCACGATGCCTCCCTTGCCGATCTCGCCCCGGCCGGCCTCGAACTGCGGCTTGATCAACGCCACGAACCCGAGCGCCCGGCGAGAGCAGCGGCAGCAGCGCGGGCACGCACCTTGAGCAGCGAGATGAAGGAAACGTCCATGACGCGAGGGCGCCCGGCTCGGGCAGCGCGTCGGCCGGGAGGAAGCGGGCGTTGACGCGCTCCATGCACGACGACCCGCGGATCGTTGCGCAGCCGGAGGTCGAGCTGGCCGTAGCCGACGTCGATGGCGTACACCCGGGCGGCGCCCCGCTGCAGCAGGCAATCCGTGAAACCGCCGGTCGAGGCGCCGACGTCGAGGCAGACCAGGCCCGGGGATCGATCGCGAAGTGCGTCGAGCGCCGCCGCGAGCTTGCGCCGGCCGCGCGAGACGAAGGGCTCGCGCGCCGCGACCTCGACTCGGCGTCCTCGCGCGACGGCGGCACCGGGCTTGTCCACCCGCTGGCCGTCGACCTCGACTCGGCCCGGCCAGAATCATCGCCTGCGCCTTCTCGCGGCTCTCCGCGAGGCCGCGAGCGACGAGGAGCAGATCGAGTCGCGGGTTCGCACGATGAGTTGGGAGAGAGCTAGTGAGGGTGAACCGTCGCGACCATCAGCCTCCCAGTCTTCCCCTCACCCCTTCCCTCTCCCGGGCTAGGGGAAACGTGATCATCACCTTGACCGAATCGTTCGGGTCCTTCGCCCGGGCAAAGGCGGCGGGGGCCTGCTCGAGAGGGAAGCGGTGCGTGACGAGGTCGTCCACCGGCAGACGCGCTCGGCGAGCATCGTCAGGGCAGCGTCATCTCGACGGGACCGCAGGAATAGGAGGGCACGACCTGCACCTCGCGGAAGTAGAGGTCGTGCCCGTCGAGGGAACGCTCCCACGCCCGGCGCGGCGCCATCGTGAAGACGAGCAGGGTCCCGCCGGGCGCGACGGCGTCGATCCGGCCCGGATCGCCTCGCCCTTGCCGGGTCCCACGAACACGAAGTCGAAGCCGGACGGCAGCGGGCCGCGGTCCACGTGGACCGTCTCGTCCGCTCCGCTTGTCCTCGCCAGTTCCAGGCGCGAGGCGACGCGATCCGCCGCGGCGATCCGCGAAGCGCCGAGAGCGCGCCCCAGGCGGACCGCCAGCTGCCCCGTCGTGCCGCAGCCCACGACGAGGAGAACCGCCCGGCCGCGAAGCCTCCCCGGCGGAAGGCCTTGACGACGGTTGCCAGCGGCTCCGTCCAGCTCGCCTCCTCATCCGAGAGCCCGGGCGGGATCTTGAGGGTGTCGTTGCCGAGGTTGCCCGACGGGATCCTCACCACCTCCGCCATCCCGCCCGGATCGAGACGGGAGGCCTTCCACGCCGCGCAGTGCACGAATCGTCCCGCCCGGCAGGCCGGGCAGGCGAGGCAGGGGGCGTGGTGATGCGGCACGACGCGGTCGCCCGGGGAGAACGCGAAGACGCCATTCCCCACCTCGACGATCTCACCCGACACCTCGTGCCCGAGGACCGAGCCCGCCTTGCGTCTCACGTACCAGTCGAGCAGGTCCGAGCCGCAGATTCCGGAAACGCGGGTCCGCATCAACGCTTCGCCCGGACCGATGCGCGGAACCGGCAGTTCAACGACTGAGACGGAACCGCTGGAATCGACCCTCACTGCTTTCATAGAGGATTGACTCATTGGCTCATTGATTCATTGGTTGATTGTGGCGGAACAGCAAGCGTAACCAATGGATCAATGAATCAATGACCAAATGAATCAATTCCCCCTACGGTCTTATGGCGTACCGGATGCCGTCGCGGCGGGTCTGCGCCTCGAGAAAGCGCGGCAGGTCGGAGAGAGAGCCCGAGTCCGAAATGAGGGCGCGCGGCTCGATCGCGCCCGAGGCGAGGGCGGCCATCGCCTCGCGAGCTTCCTCCGGCGTGTAGTGAAAAGAACCGATGAGAGAGAGCTCCGAGTAATGCAGGCGCGCCGCGTCGTAAGTCACTGTTGCCCCGGGCGCGCAGCCGCCGAAGAGCAGGACGTCCCCGCCATGGCGCACGAGGTTGGCCAGGCGCATCCACACCTCCGCGGCGCCCGTGCAGTCGACCGCGGCGTCGGGCAGCGTGCCCGTGCGCGAGAAGAGGTCCTCCGGCTCGTAGCGGTCGAGGTCGAGCACCTCGGCCCCGCAGCCCGAGGCGAGGTTCAGCCGCTCGGGCCGCCGGCCAGCGACGATCGCGCTGACACCCCGTTGTCGCGCGGTCGCCGCCCAGAGCAGCGCGAGCGCGCCCGAGCCGTAGATCAGCAGGCGCGCCGGTTCGCGCCGGAGCCGGTTCCACCCGTGAAGGACCGAGGCCAGGGGATCCAGGAACGCCGCGGCTTCGTCCGGCAGGGTCGCGGGCGGCTCGTGGAGGTTCACCGCGACGACACCCGCGGGAATGCGCACGAACTCGGCGAAGGCGCCCCAGGTCCTGTCGACATGGCCCGCGGGGCAGAGGTTGGCGAGGCCGCGCCGGCAATCGGCGCAGCGGCCGCAGGGGCCCGAGATGCCCGGCACGACGCGCCGGCCGACGAGCGAGGGGTCGACGCCCGTTCCGATGGCGACGACCTCGCCGCACAGCTCGTGGCCCATCGTGACGGGGAGCTTGATGCGCGGGTGGCCGCGCGCCAGCATCTTCAAGTCCGTGCCGCACGTCAGCGCCGTGCGCATCCGCAGGATCGCCTCGCCCGGCCCGGGCTGCGGAACCGGCAGGTCCTGCTCGGAGAACTCCCCGACGGCAGTCTGGACGAAAGCTCTCAACTCTTCCTTTCGCCGATGAACCTCGCCAGATCCGGCAGGCGGCCGCCGGCGTTCGGGAGCCCCTTCGCCGCCTCGACCGCCTCCTGGATCGTCTGCGCCAGGACCCTGTGCGAGCGCTCGACGCCCCAGACGACCGGAAACGTCGCCTTGCCGGCCGCGGCGTCCTTACCCGACTTCTTGCCGAGCGTCGCGGCGTCCGACTCGACGTCCAGCAGATCGTCCTTGATCTGGAACGCGAGGCCGATCCTCTTTCCGTACAGGTCGAGCCGCGTCAGATCCGGGTCTTTCCCAAATGCGAGAACGCCGCCCACGGCGAGCGACGCACGCATCAGCCGGCCCGTCTTGTTTTCGTGGATCGTCTCGACCAGGTCCTCTGTCGGCTCAGCCACGTCTTCGGCCTCGAGATCGGCCATCTGGCCCCCGATCATGCCCGCCGTGCCGATCGACTCGACCACCGTCTGGAGCACCCGCACCTTTGCCCCGTCAAAGCGCTCGCCTTCCGGGTACAGGGCGAGAACGCCGAGGCCGTGCGTCAAGAGCGCATCCCCCGCCAGAATGGCCGTCGCCTCGCCAAAAGCGATGTGGCAGGTCGGCACGCCCCGGCGCAGGTCGTCGTTGTCGAGGGCCGGCAGGTCGTCGTGAATGAGCGAGTACGTGTGGATCATCTCCAGGCCGCACGCCGGCCGGATCACCTCAGAGCGCTCCGCGCCGAAAGCTTCCGCGGCCGCCAGGCAGAGGATGGGGCGCAGGCGCTTGCCGCCCGCAAAGATCGAATGCCGGATCGCGGCGTGGAGCTTCTTCGGCCAGGTGTCGCCCGAGGGCAGGAGGCGGTCGAGCGCGCGGTCGACGTCCTCGCGCCAGGCGGTCAGAAAGTTCGCAACTCCAGCCTCGGTCAAGGTCGTCATCCGTTCTCGTCTTCGCCCGCTTCCGCCTCGAACGACGCCGTCTTCCACTCGTCGCCCGACTCCTTCAGCACGATCTCGACGGACTTCTGCACCTCGTTCAATCGCGTGTCGCAGAACCGGGCGAGGCCCATGCCTTCCTTGAACAGCTCGAACTGCCGCTCGAGCCCGAGGTCCTCTGCTTCGATCTCGGCCACGATCTCTTCGAGGCGCGCCATGGCTTCCTCGAATGACTTCTCCTTCTTCGTGCGCGCGGTCATCGATCCTCCGATTCTCCTTCCCCGCTGCCTGCCGTGAAAAGCGGGCCGAGGTCCAGCGGGCGGCCCCGGTCTCGAACGACCGCCCCGAGCTCACCCTCGTGCAGGCGAACCCGAATCCTCTCACCCATCCGGACGCTGGCGGCCGAGAGGATCGGCGAAGTCTGACCCTCGCGGTAAGCCACGGCGTAGCCGCGAGCCAGCACCGAGAGAGGCGAAAGGAGCTCCAGCCGGCTGGAGGCTGCCGCGAGCAGGGCGCGCCTCCGCTCGAGGCTCCGCCGCGAGCGCTCGGAGAGGAGAGCCTGCAGCCGGCTGATGGACTCGCGCTTGCGCCCGAACTCGGCGAGGCGGATGAAACCGCCGAGCGCCCGGCGGGCGGCCGTGAGAACGGCCGCAAACTCGACCGGCCGGCGCTCGAGGGCGGAAACCAGCGCGCCGCGCCCCTGCCCGACACGCTCGCGCCATCCGCGCAGATTCCAGCGGAGGCGCAGCAGGCCCTCGTCGCGCGAGAGACCCTTCAACCGCGCCCGCTCCAGCCCCAGCCGCGACCGCGCGGATCGAACCAAACGTGTCCGGCCTTCCGCCACCCGCCGCAGGAGGTCTTCCTTGCGCTCCACCACCAGCTCCGCTGCCGCCGAAGGAGTGGGCGCCCGCAGGTCCGCCACGAAATCCGCAATCGTCCAATCCGTCTCGTGCCCGACCGCCGAGATCGTCGGGATCCGGGAGCCCGCCAGGGCCCGCGCCACTCTCTCGTCGTTGAAGCAGGCCAGGTCCTCGGCCGATCCGCCGCCCCGCGCCAGGATCAGCACGTCGAAGCCGCCGCGGCGGTTGAAGGCGTTGAGCGCCCCCGCGATCTCGGCCGCCGCCACGTCTCCCTGGACGCGCACCGGGTAAATCGTGACAGCGAGGCCGTCAAACCGGCGGCGCAGGATGTGCAGCATGTCCCGGATGGCGGCGCCCGAGGGCGACGTCACGATGCCAATCGACCGCGGGAGCCGAGGCAACGGGCGCTTCTTCTTTGGGTCGAAGAGCCCTTCGGCCTCGAGCTTCTTCTTCAACTGCTCGAAAGCGAGCTGCAGGGCGCCCACGCCCACCGGCTCGATCGTGAAGGCCTTGATCTGGAACTTGCCCTGCGGAGCCCAGAGGTCGAGCGACCCCCTCACGACGACCTCGAGCCCCGCCTCCATGCGGAACTTCACCCGCTTCAAGTCCGACGCAAAGATGATCCCTGAAACCGCCGCGGTCTTGTCCTTCAGCGTGAAATACCCGTGCCCGCCCCGCTCCTCGAACCGCCCGATCTCCCCCGCCACCGCAACGTCCCGCCACGAAGTCCGCAGCACCGTCCCCACCTCGGCCAGCAGCTCCGAGACCGTGTACGGCCTCGGCGGCGCGGCCATGGGAAGTGCGCGGGCAAGCACGGCTGGATTCTATTCGGACGAAGGGGCGAGCGCTCCGGAAAACGGCATGGCCAGGACGAGGAGTGTCGCCATCTCGACCTCGGTGTCGCCGAAGTTGTACTCGAAGAGGCCGGCGACGGTGACAGCGACTCCGGCCAGCAGGGCGGCGGCCAGGAGAGCCGACCTGTCCGGGCGCTTTTCGCGCCGGAGCAGCGTCACCGCTCGAACGAAGAAGATGCCCACGAGACAGAGGTAGGCGGCGGCCGCCGGAAGGCCGTTTGCGGCGGCGATCTGCACGACGTTGTTGTGGAGGTGCGGCACGCTCTCGCGCACGGCGTCGGGCTCCCGGTAGAGCGGATAGAGCGGCAGGACCATGTCCGGGCCGACGCCAAAGAGCGGGTGATCCCTCACCATGTGCAAGCCAGCGCGCACCATCGCGACGCGGTCCCGGCTGGTCGGGTCCGAGAGATCGCCGATCGAGACCATCCGATTCCGGATCTCGGGAGGCATGAGGAAATAGACCGCGACGACCGCGGGCGGGATCAGCAGGAGGCCGCGCGGCCGGCGCACGGCCAGGTAGACCACGAGCGCGGCCAGGGTGCCCACCCAAACGCCGCGCGTGTACGTCAGGAGCATGACCCCGAGGGGCAACACGGCCGCCAGGCCGGCCAACCGCCAGCGCCCCTTTTCCTCGAAGGCGAGCCCGAGGAGGACGCAAGCCGCGATCATCGTGAGCCCGGAAAACGTCATCCAATGGGAGAGCGTGCCCTGTATGCGGGCATGGATGTCGCTGCCGCGGTCGAAGACGAACTGCCAGAGACCGAGCAGCGAAAGCGCGCAGCCGCTGCCGCCCAGCGCCAGGAGGATCGCCCGGCCCCTCGGAGGCGAGTCCATGAGCTCCATCGCAATCGGCAGGAGCAGCAGGAGCCGACAGGCCCGGGAGGTGCCGCGTCGAGACCCGGAGGTCGCTCGAGAGCGCCCCGGACAGCACGGTCCACGCCGCCAGCACGCCGGCTGCGACCGTCAGGGGCGACCGGAGAGTCTCGGGAAGGCGCCTCTCGCGCACGTAGCCGGCGGCCCAGAGGACGGCGAGGAGGCCGAAAACGATGTATGCCGCCGAGATCTGCGACGTGAGGAGCGCGAAGAGAAAGAGGAGGCCGAAAAGAACCCGATTGCTCAGCGAGCCTCCGATCCCGGCAGCGCCTCGTCGATGAGCATCACGGGAATGTCCGACACGATCGGATAGACGAGATCCGCCTCGCGGGAGTAGAGACCCTGGGTGACGACCGGCTCTTCGTCGCGGAACTTCTCGCGATACTTCTCGATCAAGGCCTTGCGCACGGGCTCCTTGAGCTGGATCAACTCGAGAGGACCCCTTGTCTTCGGACAGACGAGGATGGCGAGCAGTTCTGGATCGACGGCCATGGCGCGGTGCCTCCGAACGCGAAGTATAAGCGTTCGCCGTAACGGGCTGCTACGCTTCGGGCGTGCGGATTCTCCATGTCGTCGCCTCCGAGAAGTGGACGGGTGCGGCAGCGGTCGTCTGGGACTGGACGGAGGCTTTGGTGAAAGCCGGCGTCGAAGCGCAATTCGCGTTCGTCGGGGGCAGCCACCTCGCTCGACGCCTTGCCCCGCAGGGATGGGCGCGGCCTCTCCTCACGCGAACCCACGGCCTCCGCGGCGCGATCCACGACCGGCGGCGTTTGCGCGACACGCTGCTCCGCGAGCGATTCGACGTCGTCCACGCGCACCTGTCCCACGACCACTACCTGGCGGCGGCCGCCGTCGCCGGAACGGATGCCCTGCTGGTCCGAACGATCCATCACATCAACCATGCCCGGCGCGACCCGTTCTCCCGGGCCCTCTTTGGCAGGACGGCTGCCTTCTCCCACGCCAACGGCGCGATCGCGCGGCACAGCGCCGTGGCCGGCCCGGTCCACTCCCCGGTCGTCGACACCGCCCGCTTCGCGCCCGGCGGCAAGCCCCTCGAGCTGCTCTTAAAGCTGGGCGCTCCGAGCGGCGCATGGCTCGCCGGCACGGTCGGCAAGATGGCGCGGGGCCGCGGACACGAGGAGGCGATCGAGGCGGCCGCGCGGGTCGACGGCGCGTTTCTGCTCCATGTCGGAAAGGGAGAGCACCAGCCGTCACTTCTCGCGAACGCGGCCCGTCTCGGGGCCGCCGAAAGAAACATCTGGGCGGGCTACCAGGAGGACGCGCTTCCCGATCTGTACCGGGCCATGGACGTCTTTCTCCTCACCGCTTCCGGCTCGCAGCAGGGCCAGCGCGCGATCCTCGAGGCCATGGCTTCGGGCCTGCCCATCGTCGCCCTTCCCGTCCCCGGCGTCGCGGACCTTCTGACCGACGGCGTGGAGGGGATCGTCGCCAGCGAACCCGCGGCCCTGGCCGTCGCCCTGCGGCGCCTGCGGGAGGACGAGGGCCTGCGACGCCGCCTCGGCGAGGCTGCGAGACGGCGCGCGCTCGACTTCACGGCCCAAAAGTTCGCCGCGCAGGCGATCGCGTTCTACGAGAAGGCGCTCTCTGTCCCCTCTCCCTCCGGGAGAGGGTTAGGGTGAGGGGAAAACGACTGCCTCGATCAGAAATTTCAGTCCCGGCCGAAAGTTCGCCCCTCACCCCGCCCCTCTCCCGGGGGGAGAGGGGGTTGAGAGTGGCCTTATAGCGTCTTCAAGAGCTCGGCCGGGTGAGACTTCGGCGAAACCTTGGGGTGCACCTGCAGCACCTTCCCGTCCGGGCCGATGACGCAGGTGATCCGCGCCGCGGCGCCGGCCGAAGGCGAGTCACAGGCGCCATAGGCCAGCCCGATCTGGCGCTGCGTGTCGCACAGGAGAGGAAAGGGAAACGCGAACTTCTTTGCAAACGCGGCGTTCTCTTCGACCGTATCGAAGGAAGCCCCGAGAATTTCGACGTTCTTCTTGCGGTACTCGGGATAGAGGTCGCGGAACTCGCAACCTTCGATCGTTCAGCCGGGAGTATCGGCCTTCGGGTAGAACCAGAGGACGACGGTCCGGCCCAGGTAGTCAGAGAGCTTCCGCGTTCTGCCCGTGTGGTCCAGTACCTCGAACCCGGGCGCCGTGTCGCCGATCTGCAGCATCTTTCCCCTCCCGAAATTGAAGATCACCTTGAGGATGTCCACAAGCGTCATGAATCCCAGGTCTCTTTCGATTCGTCGAACGCCGGCAGGTCGAGCGGCCAGCCATTCTTCTCGAAGCGCTCATACTCCCACACGCGCGCCCACTTCAGGAACACGCCGTAGGCCTGCAGTGTGCACAGGATGAACCCGTGCTTGCCGTCGAGAAAACCCGCCTGCACGACGTACATCCGCAGGAATCGCCAGAGCGGGCGCAGAAGCAACTCGACCGGACCGGCGCGCTTGCGCCGGCGCCAGAGGTCGGCCGCGGCCCACTGGGCATAGCGGTGGAGCTTCTCCAGGTACTGATCGAGCGAGCGGAACGTGATGTGCAGCAGGGGGTGCCCGAGAACGGGTGCGGGGCCGTTGGGCGGGATGTCCGCATGCACGCGGCGGTTCGGATAGCGGGCCTTCCCCCGGCGAATCAGCCGCACGACCTTGTCGGTGGACCAGCCCGAGTGCCGGATGACGCAGTCCACCATGACGTTCTCGCGCCGGATGTAGTAGGTGTCCGCCCGGGGCTCGTTGTCGAGGACACCGAGGATCTCCTCGGCGAGCGCGGGCGGGATGCGCTCGTCGGCGTCCACAATCAGGATCCAGGGGCTCTCGACCTGGTCCATCGCCCAGTTCTTCTGGGCCGCCGAGCCGAAGTACTGCCGCTGGAGAATGCGCACGCCCGGGATAGAGCGCGCGATCTCGAGAGTGCGGTCGGTCGAGAAAGAATCGACCAGCAGGGTCTCGTCGGCAAACCGGAGGCCTGCGAGACACTCGTAAATGTTCGCCTCTTCGTTGAAGGAAGTGACGAGGGCGGTGAGCCGAGGACGGGGGGATTGAATCATTGATTCATTGAATCATTGAAAGATTGAGCTCGCGAGGCCTGGCCCTTCCGATGAGACCAATGAACCGATGAATCAATGGATCAATGAACCAATTCCTAATCGACTCGGACCTGCACGCGCTCGATCTTGCGGGCTTTTCCCGTCGCCTCGTCAGCGTCGACGACACAGCCGGAAAGTCGGATGTCCTTCTTCGCGGTCTCGAATGTGCGAGGCGTCTGGGAAAGAAACTTCTCGATGATGCGGTCCTTGGAGAAGCCGATGATCCCCTCGTAGGCGCCCGTCATCCCGGCGTCCGAGAGATAGGCGGTGCCGCCGGGGTGAATCGTCTCGTCGGCCGTTGGGACGTGCGTGTGCGTCCCGACGACGGCCGCCACGCGCCCGTCGAGGTACCAGCCCACCGCCTGCTTCTCGGAAGTCGCCTCCGCGTGCATGTCCACGAAGACGACGCTCGCGTCCTTCATCTGCGCCAGCGCCTCGTCGGCAACGCGGAAAGGCGAATCGGCGTTGGCGGGCATGAAGACCTGGCCCTGCAGGTTGAGAACGCCGACCGGAATACCCGAAGAAGTCTTCTGGACGGTGAAGCCGCGGCCGGGATTGCCCGGAGGGTAGTTGGCCGGTCGCAACAGCCGGTCGGAGGACTCGAGAGTTTCGTAGATCTCCTTCTTGTCCCAGATGTGGTTGCCCGAGGAGAAAACGTCGATGGGCATCTTGGAGAGCTCGCCGAAGAGCTCGATCGTCAGGCCGAAGCCGCCCGCAGCGTTCTCGACGTTCACGATGGTGAAGTCGATCTTGTGCCTGTCGATGACGCCTTCGAGAGCATCTTTCAAAGCTCTCCGTCCCGGGGAACCGACCACGTCGCCGACAAAAAGGATATTCAAATCTAGCTCGCCCGATCCGATAGCCCCTTTGGACTTTGGACTTTGGACTTTGGACTCCCCTTCATCGGGCGTACTCCACAGCCCGGGTCTCTCTGATGACAGTTACTTTGATCTGCCCGGGGTACTGCAGCTCGGCCTCGATCTTCTTGGCCACGTCCCGCGACAACCAAAGAGCCTCGTCGTCGGTGACGCGGTTGGCCTCGACGACGATGCGCAGCTCGCGCCCCGCCTGGATCGCGAACGCCTTCTGCACGCCCTTGAAACCGTCGGCAATGTGCTCGAGCTTCTCCAGGCGCTTGACGTAGGTCTCGAGGATCTCGCGGCGCGCCCCGGGCCGGGCGGCCGAGAGCGCGTCGGCGCCGTTGACCAGAACGGCCTCGAGCGAGCGCGGCTCGTAGTCGCCGTGGTGGCACTCCATCGCGTGGATGACCTCGTTCGACTCGCCGAATTTCTTCAGGACCTCGCGCCCGAGCTCGAGGTGCGTGCCCTCCATCTCGCGGTCGATGGCCTTGCCGATGTCGTGCAGGAGCCCCGCGCGCTTGGTCACCTCGACGTTGGCGCCGAGCTCGGCGGCCATGTTCGTCGCGAGCCAGGAGACCTCCTTCGAGTGCTGGAGCACGTTCTGACCGTAGGACGTCCGGTATTTCAGGCGCCCGAGCAGCTTGACGAGCTCCGGGTGGAGGTCCGCAATCGAGAACTCGAGAGCCGTCGCCTCACCCTCGTGGCGGATCTTCTCCCACAGCTCCGAGCGCACCTTCTCGACGATCTCCTCGATGCGGGCCGGGTGGATGCGGCCGTCCACGATCAGCTTCTCGAGCGCCAACCGCGCCACTTCGCGGCGGATCGGCTCGAAGGCGGAGATGACGATCGCCTCCGGTGTGTCGTCGATGATGAGGTCGACGCCTGTGGCGGCCTCCAGGGCGCGGATGTTGCGCCCCTCGCGGCCGATGATGCGGCCCTTCAGGTCGTCTGACGGCAGCTCGACGACAGACACCGTCGCTTCGACGACGGTGTCCGAGGCGAGGCGCTGGATCGCCATCCCGATCAGCCGCCGCGCTTTCTGCGTGGCCTGTTCGGTCGCCTCTTCCTCGATCCGGCGCATCAGTCCGGCGGCCTCGACCCGCGCCTCGTTCTCGATCGACTTGACGAGGTCGCGCTTGGCGTCGACCGCCGTCAGGCCCGAGATCTGCTCGAGTCGCTTGCGCTGATCCTCGACCAGTTGCTGGGCCTCCGCCTGGGAGTCCTCCAGGCGCTTCTGCTGAGCCGCGACGCCCTTCTCCTTGCGGTCGTAGTCCTCTTCGCGCTTTTCGAGCTGGGCGATCTTGCGGTCGAGGTTCTCTTCTTTCTGGAGAACGCGGTTCTCGAGGGCAGTGATCTCCTGCCTCCGGGCCTGCACCGTCTTGTCGAACTCGGCCCGCGCGGCGAGAACGTTCTCCTTGGCCTCGATCGAGGCCTCGCGCACCTTTGCGTCGGCGGTCTTCTTGGCCTCCGCCAGAACGCGGTCGGCCTCGGTGCGGATCCCGGACCTTTCGCGGTCGACCTTCTTCTTGAGAAGGACGTACACGACGGCCATCAGAATGGCGCCGGCCACCAGAGTGATCGCGGCAAAAACCGCGAAAGACATGTTCATGTCGGCCCCCTACCCGGGGTGCCGAAGACGGACGTCGGCTACACGAGGAGCGGGAAGCGGCGCTTCCGACTCAGGCGAGGCGCTCCATACAGAAGTTCCAAGACCGAAACCACTCGTAGTCCTTCGTGTGTCCCCGATCGAATCGGGGTGCCGACGCGCTGCCTTCAGGAACCCAGGGCGTCGTCCAGTTTTCGAATCAGGCGCTCGGCGCGCGCTCGCGCGTCCGCCGGGTCGCCTCCTCGACGTTTGTCCACTTGATGAAGATCGTCAGAAATATTCAGCGCCGCCAGGATGGCAATTTTTGTCGTGTCCACCGTTGCTGTCCTGTCGGCCACTTCTTTCATTCTTGAATCGACGAAGCGGGCCAGGTCGTGAATGTAGGAGCTGTCTCCGTCGGCGCGAACGTTGTACGTCTGGCCGAAGATCTCCACCTGAGTCACGCTGCCCCGTTTTTCCAATCGAGAAGCAGACTCCTTTCGGGGGCGAGTTTATTCGCTGTCCTCCAGCGGAGTCAATGCTTTAGCGGGCTCGATCGCCCTTCTGCTCGGCTGCTTCCAGCGACTGAATCAGCCTTTCCAGGCGCTCGCGGACAAGCTCCTGGTCTTTCTCGAGCCGCTCAACGACCCCACGGGCCTCGGAGGAGTCTTTTTCGGCCTTTTTCGCGCTGACCAGGTCCGCCCGGGACTTCTCGGTTTCCTGGCGCAGCTTCTCGTTCTCGACCTCCAGCTGCCTCAGCCGGCCGAGGAGCTTCTCGATCTTGCGTTCGAGCGTGTCGAAGATCTTGGTGTTGTCCATCGTGCCCTCCGGGCTATCAGATCAAAAGGTCATCCCATTTCTCGTTCGAGTGCTTCTCGGAGCTTCGCCACGACACTGTTCACTTCCTCCTGTTCCAGCGTCCGCTCGGCGCCGCGGAACCTCAGGCGGATCGTCGTCTTGACTTGTCCTTCGGAAACGCTGCCGCCCTCGTATCGGTCCACGACGCGGACGGCCTCGAGGTGAGCGAGCCCGCGGCCGCGGATGAAAGCCTCGATCTCGCTCCAGGGCCTCGTTCGGGCATGAGCAAAGGTGAGATCCGCTTCGATCGGGGGGAAGGCCGAGTAGGCCTCGAACCGAACCCTCGCCGCTCGGATCGGGATCGCCTCCACGACGATCTCCCCGACAAAAATCTCTTCGGACGTCTTGCGCTTCTCTCGTTCGGCGGTCGAAGCCAGCCCGACGACGGCCAGCGTCCGTCCGTTCCCGGCTTCGACGGTCGCCGCCGCGCCGGGAGTGAACGCCTCGCAGGAAAACGGCTTCCACTGGAGCTCCGCGGAAGCCGCCCAGGGTTCGAGCAAGCGCTCCACGATCCCTTTCGCGTCCGAGAAGTCGGCACGGCCGGCCCCGCCCGCAACGGTCCAGTGCGCGCGCCACTCGCCGGCCAACGCAAAGCCGGCGCGGCGCGATTCGAAGGACGGGGGGTCGTCCGGGTCGCCGGCCCGGTCGAATACACGGCCGACCTCGAAAAGACCGATGACACGTTCCCCACGGTGGACATTGCGCGCCGCGGCATCGAGCAGGCCCGGCAGGAGTGTGGCGCGCAGGTCGGGTCGGTTGAGATCGAGCGGGTCGGACAGCGCCAGCGGCTCTGAGGCGGCGCCCGTTGCCAGGAGCCAGGCGCCGAAGGCCCCTTCGTCGGACTTTCGGTCCGCAAACGGAGCGCTCATCGTCTCGAGGAGGCCGGCGGCGGCGGCCCCGTCCGTCAGCAGCTCTTCGACCTCCCGGAGCGGCTCGAGGTGTCCGCCACCCCCCCGGCTCGCGGGCAGGCGCGAGGTCAGCCGGTCGTAACCTCGGACGCGCAGGACCTCTTCGACGAGGTCGTCCTCGACTTGCACGTCGGGGCGCCAGGAGGGGACCGCCGCCGTCAGCCGCCGCCCGGTCCGGGCAACACCAAAGCCCAGCCGTTCGAGCGCCTCGGCTGCCAGGGCGAGATCGATGCCGTCGTCGCCCGCCAGCAGGCGCAGTCTCGCCAGCCGCAGGGACGCGCGGCGGGTCTTCCAATCGGCCCCGCGGGCGTCCACGATCCCCGGAGCGAGCGAGCCGCCCGCCGAGCCGACGAGAAGGGCCGCGGCGCGAGCCAGCGCCTCGGGGATCGACTCGGGATCGGCGCCGCGCTCGAACCGGTGGGAGGCATCTGTGTGCATGCCGAGGCGCCGGGCCGTCTTCCGGATGGCCGACGGGTCCCACCAGGCGGCTTCCAGCAGCACGTTCTTCGTCTGCGCCGTGACGGCCGTCGTCAGGCCGCCCATGATCCCGGCCAGGGAGACGGCGCGCTCGGCGTCGGCAACGACGATGTCGGAAGGCGTGAGAGCTCTCTCGATGCCGTCGAGCGTGACGAGCTTCTCGCCCTTGCGCGCCTTCCGGACGATGAGGCGCTGTCCGGACAGACGATCGAGGTCGAAAGCATGCAGCGGCTGCCCCGTCTCCCAGAGGACGTAGTTCGTCGCGTCCACGGCCGCGGAGATCGACTTGGCCCCGATCGACCCGAGACGGCGCCGCACGAGCTCCGAGGCCGCGCCGGAGCCGATGCCCCTGACGAGGCGCGCGCCGAAGCGGCGGCAAAGCCGCGGCGCCTCGATCGTCACGGACGTCAGCTCCTCGATGCGCTGGCCCGAGGAGGGCGGCTCTGCCGCCGGCCGCGCGTCGAACGCCAGCCCGGCCATTGCGGCGATGTCGCGCGCGAGGCCGCGGTGGCTCATGGCATCGGGCCGATTGGGAGTGATCTCGACGTCCAGCACGGTGTCCCCGGGCGAAGCATCGACACCCTCGACCGGCAGCCCTCCCTGCGCGAGCAGGCGTGAAACGCCGTCCGAGCCGCCCGCCCGGGCGACGTCCACGAAGTCGTTCAACCACGAAAGAGAGAACTTCATCGTTGGCCGGCGAACTGGCGGAGAAAGCGCTGGTCGCCCTCGAGCAGGAGGCGCAGATCGGGGAACTCGTACATCAGGAGCGCGACCCGGTCGAGCCCGAGGCCGAAGGCGAACCCGGTGAACTCCTCCGGATCGATTCCGCAATTGGCCAGCACCTTCGGATGCACGGCGCCGGCCCCCATGATCTCGATCCAGCCCGAGCCTTTGCACTTGGCACAGCCGGAACCGCGGCAGAAGATGCAGCTCATCGCGACGTCGGCGCCCGGCTCGACGAAGGGAAAGAACGTCGGGATGAACCGCACCTTCGTGTCCCGGCCGAAGAGGGCGCCGACAAACTCCTCGATGGTGCCCTTCAGGTCCGCCATCGAGATGCCGCGGTCCACGACGAGCGCTTCGACCTGGTGGAAGACGGCCGCGTGCGTCGCATCGACGCTCTCGTTGCGGTACACGCGGCCGGGCATGATGATCTTGAGCGGCGCGCCCCGTTTCAGCATCTCGCGGACTTGGACCGGAGAGGTGTGAGTGCGCAGCAGAAGGGGCGACTTCGCTCGCCGCGCAACGAAAAACGTATCCTGCGAGTCCCGTGCCGGATGTTCGGGCGGAAAGTTGAGCAGCTCGAAGTTGTACCGGTCGTTTTCGATCTCCGCGCCGTCGGCGATCGAATATCCCATGCGCAGGAAGATCCGTTCAATCGACCGGCGCACGATCGTGACCGGGTGGAGACCGCCTTGCGGAGGAACCCTGGCCGGCAGGGTCACGTCGACGGCCGCCGCGCGCTCCCGCGCCGCCTGCTCGCTGCGCGCCAGGCCTTCTCCCAGGAGATGAAGGGCCGCCTCGATCTCCGTCTTGGCCGCGTTGGCCCGGGCGCCGAAGGAGGCGCGTTCCGACTGCGGCAGGGCCTTCAGGCCGGAAAACAGCGCGGTGACGAGCCCCTTCTCGCGGCCGAGAAAACGCCCCTTCAGCCGCTCGAAATCGGCCCGTGTCGCGACACCGCGCGCCCGCTCTTCGCGGAATTCCGCGAGAACACGCGCGACGGCGTCGCCCGAGCTTCCATCTGCCAAGCGATTCCTACGCGATCTTCAGGGCCTGCTTGGCGATGCCAACCAGGTGCGTGAAGGCCGCCGGGTCGGTGACCGCCAGGTCGGCCAGCATCTTGCGGTTGATCTCGCTTCCCGCTTTCTTCAGGCCGTCCATCAGCCGGCTGTACGAGATCGCGTTCTCGCGCGCGGCGGCATTGATGCGGATGATCCACAGGCCGCGGAAATCCCGCTTCTTGGCCTTTCGGTCCCGGTAGGCGTAGACGAGCGATTTCTCCACCTGGAGCTTCGCCATCCGGTACGACTTGGACTTGGTTCCGTAGTAGCCCTTGGCGAGCGCCAGGGTCTTGGATCGCTTGTTCTTCCTCTTGGGTCCTCTCTTGACGCGGGGCATGGCTTCCTCTCCTCTCGATCAGGCGTACGGCAGCATCTCGCGGATGCCTTTGATGTCGGCTTTGGACACGGTTGTCGCCTTGGCCAGGCCGCGTTTCCGGCCCGGCTTCTTCTTGGTCAGGATGTGGCTCTTGAAGGCCTTCGACCTCTTGAACTTGCCCGAGGCGGTCTTCTTGAACCGCTTCGCGGCTCCTCGATGTGTCTTCAACTTCGGCATATCTCTCTCTTCTCTACTTTGGACTTTGGACTTTGGATTTTGGACTCTCTTCTTCGACTCTTGGACTTTGGACTCTCTCTCGTCACAGTTACGACGCCGCCGCGGCTTTCGACGGCGCCTTCTCGTGCTTGACCGGCGCCAGGATCTGGTAGAGCCGGTTGCCGAGCATCTCCGAGCGCGACTCCGCGATTGCCTTGCCGACGAGGTCCTTGAGAAGCCGGTCCAGGACCTTCTGCCCGTTTTCGCGGCGCGCCATTTCGCGCCCGCGGAACTGCACCGTCGCCTTGACCTTGTCGCCGTGCGCCAGGAACTTCAGGATGTTCTTCATCTTGAAGTCGTAGTCGTGGTCGTCGATGTTGGGCCGGAACTTCACTTCCTTGACCTGCGTCGTCTTCTGCTTCTTCTTGGAGTCCTGCTGTTTCTTCTTCTGCTGGTAGATGAACTTTCCGAAGTTCATGATCCGGCAGACCGGCGGATTGGCCGTCGGAGCGATCTCGACCAGGTCGAGCCCCGCCTCCTTCGACTTCGCCAGGGCCTCGGCCATCATCACGACTCCGAGCGCCTCGCCATCGGCGCCGATCAGGCGCACTTCCTTCCACCGGATCTGTTCGTTGACTCGGATGCTCTTCTTATCGATCTTTCACCTCCGTGACAAATTCCTTGCAGCGCGACGCGGACGACCGCAACGCGGCCTCCACGAATTTCTCGACGGACATCGTACCGGCATCGCCGCCGTGGCGCAGGCGCACCGCCACGGTGCCCGCGGCGGCCTCCTTCTCGCCCACGACGAGCATGCACGGCGTCTTCATCATCTCGGCCAGCCGGATCCGAGCGCCGAGCTTCTCGTTGCTCTCGTCGACCACGGCCCGCAGGCCCGCCGCGCCGAGCTTTGCGCCCGCCTCGCGCGCCTTCTCGGCAAACCGGTCGGAGACCGGAAGAACGACGGCCTGCACGGGGGCGATCCAGAACGGGAAGTTCCCGGCCGTGTGCTCGATCAGGATTCCGATGAAGCGCTCGAGCGAGCCCAGGATCGCTCGGTGGAGAACGACCGGCCGGTGCCGCTTGCCATCCTCGCCGATGAACGTGAGGTCGAAGTTCTCGGGCTGCGCGAAATCGCACTGGATCGTGCCGAGCTGCCACGGCCGGCCGATCGCGTCCTTGACGCGAAAATCGATCTTCGGTCCGTAGAACGCGCCGTCGCCGGGCGTAACCACGTACTTTCTTCCGCTCTTGCCGAGCGCCGCGTCGAGGGCCTTTTCCCCGCGGGTCCACTGCTCATCCGTGCCGATGCGCTTCTCCGGCCGCAGCCCGAGGGAGATCTCCACGTCCTCGAAGCCGAACGCCCCGTAGACGAAATCGAGAAACTCGAGGAACGCGAAGATCTCGGCTTCCACCTTTTCAAAGGGCGTGAAAATGTGCCCGTCGTCCTGCGAGAACGTCCGGACGCGCGTCAGACCCGCCGTCACGCCGGAGAGCTCATACCGGTGGAGGCGGCCGAAGTCGGCGTAACGCACCGGCAGGTCGCGGTAGGACCAGAGGCGCGCCTGGAAGAGCAGGAAGTGGCCGGGACAGTTCATGGGCTTGACGCCGTAGTCCCGTTCCTCGACGTGCGTGAAGTACATGTTTTCCCGGTAGTTCGTGTAGTGCCCCGACGTCTTGAAGAGCTCCACGTCGAAGATCTGCGGCGTGACGACTTCCTGGTAGCCGCGAAGGCGGTATTCCGCCCGCAGCAGCTCGAGCAGGCCGTTGTAGAGCACGGCCCCCTTCGGCAGGAAGAACGGGGACGCGGGCGCCCACGGGTGGAAGACGAAGAGCTCCAGCTCCTTGCCGAGCTTTCGGTGATCGCGGGCCTTTGCCTCCTCGACTTGCTTGAGGTGCGCCTCGAGCTCTTTCTGCGTCAGGAACGAGACCCCGTAGATTCGCTGCAGCATCGGGTTCTTCTCGTCGCCCTTCCAGTACGCGCCCGCCGTGTGCGTCAGCTTGAAAACGCCGAGACGGCCCGTGGAGGGGACGTGAGGCCCCCGGCAGAGGTCGATGAAGTCCTTCTGCCGGTAGCAGGAAACGCGCTCGTCCGGAATGCCGCGGATGATCTCGACTTTCAGGGGATCGTTCTGCGCCTCGAAAATCCGGATGGCCTCGTCCTTGGACATCTCGAGGCGCTCGACCGGGTTGTTCTCGGCGACGATCTTTCTCATCTCGGCCTCGATCGAGGCCAGGTCCTCGGGCGTGAACGGCCGCTTGGGGTTGAAGTCGTAGTAGTAGCCGTTCTCGATCGCCGGCCCGATGCCGATCTGAACGTCGGGGAAGAGGCGTTTGACCGCGTTGGCCGTCAGGTGCGCCGTCGAGTGGCGGTACACCTCGAGAGCCTCCGGCGACTTCGCCGTGACGATCTCGATAGCGGCGTCGTGATCGAGGCTCCGCGACAGGTCCACGACCTTGCCGTCGACTTTCGCGGCCAGGGCTGCCTGCGCGAGGCGCGGACCGATCGACTCTGCGATTTTGAGCAGAGTGGTGCCCCTCGGAACCTGCTTGGTCGTTCCGTCAGGAAGCGTCACCGTCACCATCTGCGCCGCGGCCTCCATGGTCCCAGTCTCCTTCTCGTTTCCCTCAAAAACAAAAAACGCGGGCTTCCCCGCGTGTCGTCGTGTCGTTGGTAGGCGCTAACGGGATCGAACCGTTGACCTCTTCCGTGTGAAGGAAGCGCTCTCCCAGCTGAGCTAAGCGCCTTCGCTCGAACAAGGTTGGTAGGCTCGAGCGGATTTGAACCGCTGACCCCTACCGTGTCAAGGTAGTGCTCTCCCCCTGAGCTACGAGCCTATTCTTTGCGTCCCGGCCACAGGGGCCGGCGGGCTAGGGGCCGGAAGCCCGCGGGGGCTTTTACTGGGGGCCCGGGGGACCGCGAGGTCCCCTGCTCCCAAAATGACTCCGGCCTTCGACCCTGGTTGAAAAAGAACGCCGCCCCGCCCGAGGGCGAGGGTCGCGGAATTTATCATAGATGAGGAGGACTTATGGCGGGTAACCCGTACGGCCTCCGAAGTCGTCCGGATACGTTGAGGATGGGTCGCTGGTTGAAGCTCGTCATCCAGATCCCCGCGTTTAACGAGGAGGCGACGATCGGAGCCGCCCTCGCGGCGCTTCCCCGTTCCCTCCCCGGCTTCTACCAGGTCGCCATCCTCGTCGTCGACGACGGCTCTGCCGACCGCACGCACGAGATCGCACTCGCCGGGTGCCGATCGGATGGTCCGGTTCCCGGCGCACCGCGGCCTCGCCGCCGCCTTTTCGGCGGGCCTCGAAGAGTCCCTGTCGATGGGCGCCGACGTCATCGTCAATTTCGACGCCGACCTCCAGTACGACCCGGCCGACATCCCGGCCCTCGTGGCGCCGATCCTGGCCGGCCGCGCCGACCTCGTCATCGGCGACCGCCGGCCCGGGGCGCTCGCCCACTTCTCGCGCGGCAAAGCGCCTGCTGCAGCGCTGGGGCAGCTGGGTGGTGCGCCAGGTGTCGGGGCTCCAGGTCAACGACGCGACGTCCGGCTTCCGCGCCATCACCCGGGACGCCGCCCGGCGCCTCAACGTCTTCTCCAAGATGACCTACACGCTGGAAACGCTCATCCAGGCGGGCTCCAAGGGCCTGCGCGTGGAGTCGGTGCCGGTCAGCGCGCGGCCCGTGGCGCGCCGCTCCCGCCTCTTTTCGTCGCCCACGAAGTACGTCCTCATCCAGGGCGCCAACATCCTGCGTGTCACGGCGCTCTACAAGCCGCTCAAGATCTTCATGGCGGCGGCAGCCGTGCTCTTCTCTGGCCGGCCTCGGGCTGCTCGGAGGCGCAAGCTGGGTTTTCCTGACCGGAGGACCCCGCGGCGGGCCTCGCCCTGCCGATCTCGGTCGGGGCCGTGCTGATCGTCGTCAGCTTCCAGTCCTTCCTGGTTGCCCTCCTAGGCGACCTCGTGGCCATCAACCGGACGCTGCTCGAGGAGCTGAAACTGCGGGAGGCCCGCAAGATTCTGCGCCCCGTGGCGACGGACCGGGCAGAGACCCTGGAGCAGGAGCGGGTCACCCGGCGGCCGCGAGCCGTCCTAGGAGCCGGAGGGGTGCCGAGGCTAGATCCAGTCCCCCGCCTTGCGCGACATCACCGGCGCCCCCTCGAGAAACGTCAGGATCGACGCGGCGTTCTCGGCCACCGCGAACAGGATGCGGTCTTCCCGCCGCGCGTACTTTTTCTGGATCGCCAGGTCGAACTGCGCAAGGAGCGGGTTGAAGTAGCCGCCGATGTTGGCGAGCACGATCGGCTTGCCATGGATGCCGAGCTGCTTCCACGTCAGCATCTCGATGATCTCCTGGATCGTGCCGAAGCCGCCGGGGAACCCCACGAAGGCGTCGGCCAGGTCGAACAGCATCTGCTCGCGCTCGTGCATCGTCGAAACCACGCGCAATTCGGTCAGCCCCTTGTGCGCGGCCTCGCGGCCTTCGAGGGCCTTCGGGATGACGCCGATGACCTTGCCCCCGGCCCCGAGCACCTCTTCGGCCACCGCGCCCATCAGGCCGCGCGACGAGCCGCCGTACACGAGCTCGATCCCGCGACGGGCGAGCTCGAGCCCGAAGAGGCGGATCTCCTTCTCCACCACCTCGTCCGGCGGAGAGCTGCTGCTGCAGTAGACGCACACCCGCTTCAATTCCATGGATTGATCTTAGCGCCCTCCATGGACCTTGAACTTTGGAATCCCCTCATCGAAACCGACTGCCCGGAGTGTCGATCGGGCCGGCCCTCCCGGCACAGTGGACACTCGGCTTCGGGCCAGGAGGGAACGTCGAGCGACAGGAGCGACCGCGAGGGCACGGTGAAAGCGCCGGGAGGGAGGCCCCGGTCGACGATCGAGCCCACGGCGACGACGCGGCCGCCGGCCTTCTCGACGGCGTCGGCCGCCTCCCGCGTGGACTTGCCGGTCGTGAAGACGTCCTCGACGACCGCGACAGTCTGGCCCGGCTCGAGCGCGAAGCCGCGCCGCAGCGCGAAGGCGCCGTCCTTGCGCTCGACAAAGAGCGCGGGCAGCCGGAGGGCGCGCGCCGTCTCGTGGCCGATGATGACGCCTCCCAGGGCAGGCGAGACGACGGCGGAGGGAGCGAACTCCTTCAGCTTCGTCGGCAAGCTCTCGCCCGGCCAATTCTGCGCGCTCCGGCCACATCAACAAACGGGCGCATTGGAGATAGCGATCCGAATGGAGACCGCTCGACAGCCGGAAGTGGCCGGTGAGAAGCGCTCCGGTCTCTTCGAAATCCTTGAGGGTGATCATCGGAGAGTCCAAAGTCTCAAGTCCAAAGTCCAAAGTCAAAGCTGTCCCGCTCCTTTGGACTTTGGACTTTGGACTTTGGACGCCCCGGTTTGGCCCTTATTTGGACCCCCCGGTTGGCCCTTAAGCGTCGCTCTCCCTCGCTGATCTTGTGGTGCCCGATTTTCTTGTAGAGGTTGGAGCGGGGCGTCTGGATGACCTCGGCGGTCCGGCTGATGTTCCAGCCGTTCTCGCGCAGCTTCGAAACGAGGAAGGCCCGCTCGGCGAACTCCTTGAACTCCGAAAGCGTCGCCAGCTCCATGCCCGACTCCGAGATCTCCGAGGGCGAGACGCGCGCCTCGGCCGGCAGGTCCTCGGGCTCGATCGGATCGGCGTCGGTCATGATGAGCACACGCTCGACGAGATTCCGGAGCTCGCGGACGTTGCCGGGCCAGGAGCGGGCCTTGAGGAGCGCCAGCGCCGACGGGCCGAACTGGCGGACCTTCCGGTGATCTCTCTCGGAGAACAACCGCGAGAAGTGCTCGACGAGCGCCGGGATGTCCTCCGGGTGCTCGCGCAGGGGCGGCGTGCGCATCGGAAGGACGTTCAACCGGAAGAAGAGGTCCTCGCGAAACCGCCCGGCGCGGATCGCGTCCGTCAGGTCGCGGTTGGTGGCCGCGATGACGCGGACGTCGACCTTGCGGACGCGGGCCGCGCCCACCGGCTCGACCTCGCCGGCCTCGAGCACGCGCAGGACCTTGGCCTGCGTGCGCGCGGACATGTCGCCCACCTCGTCCAGGAAGATCGTCCCGCCGTCGGCCTCCACGAACTTGCCCGTCTGCTTGCGCACGGCGCCGGTGAAGGAGCCCTTCTCGTGGCCGAAGAGCTCCGACTCGATCAGCTCCTCGGGAATCGCCGCGCAGTTGACCTCGATGAAGGGGCCCTTCGCCACGCGCGAGGCCCGGTGGATCTCCCGTGCGATGACCTCCTTGCCCGTGCCGCTCTCGCCGGTGATGAGCACCGTCGCCTGGTTCGGCGCGGCGCGCGCCGCCTCCTCGCGCAGCTTCGCCATCGGGGCGCTGCCGCCCACGAGGACGGATTCCTCTTCGAGTCGGCGGCGCAGCCTCCGGTTCTCGGCGGCGAGCGTATTTCGCGAGAGCGCGTTGGCGAGCGAGACGCGGATGCGCTCGCGCTGCAGAGGCTTCTCGAGGAAGTCGACGGCCCCGCGCCGCGTAGCCTCGACAGCCGTGGCGATGTCGGCGTGTCCGGAAATGACGAGGACCGGCGGCGAGCCCTCTCGGGCGAGCGATGCGCTCGAGGACCTCCAGGCCATCCATGCCCGGCATCTTGATGTCGCACAGGATCGCGTCCGGAGGGTTGGCGTCGAGCTCGGCCAGGCCGGAGGGCCCGTCGGCCGCCTCCGCCACTTCGTAGCCCTCGTACTCGAGAATCATCCGCACGGCCCGGCGGACGGCGGCGTCATCGTCAATGATCAGAATTCGGTGGGACATATCTCGTTCTGAACTTCCAACCCTCAACCCCCGACGATCCTTCCCAAAAACGAGCGCGCCCGCCGAAGCGGGCGCGCGTTTCGTCGGCTCGACGGAAAGCGGCAGCCTTCAGTCTTCGATCTTGACCAGAGCGAAGAACGAGGCCTTGGGCTGCAGGCGCAGCACGTAGAGCTTGAGGTAGTCGCCCTTCTTGGCGGCGGACACGATCTTCCCGAATTCCTCGGTCGAGGTGACCGTGCGGCCGTTGACCTGCGTGATGATGTCGTTGTCGCGGAGGCCCGCGTCATAGGCTGCCGAAACCTCCTTGACGTGCACGACCAGAAGGCCCTTCGTGTCGGGCTCGAGGCGGGCCAGCTGGCGCACCTGCGGCGTCACTTCCTGGACGCTGACGCCGATCTTTCCCCGGGAGTCGTCCGAGCTCTTGCTCGCCTTCTCCTCGTCCACCGTGCTCTCGGCCTCCCGGTCGGCGAGCGACGCGGTCACGCTCATCTCCTTGCCGTCCCGGATCAAGTCGAGCTTGACCTTGCCTCCCGGAGGCTTCGCAGAAACGTAACCGATCAGGTCGCGCGTCTCCTTGACCGGAACGCCGTCCACGCGAACGATCGTGTCGCCGGGCTTCAACCCCGCCTTTTCGCCCGGCTTGTCGGGCAGCGTGGACTGCACGAAAGCGCCGTCGGTCGACTTCAGGTTGAAGGCCGAGGCGACGTCGCTCGTCACGTTGGCGATGTTGATGCCGAGATAGCCGCGGACGACCTTCCCCTTGTCGCGCAGCTGCGGCAGGACCTGCTTCAGCGTGTTGACCGGCACCGCGAAGCCAATGTTCTGCGCCGGGCGGAACATCGCCGTGTTGATGCCGATCACCCGGCCGTAGACGTCGAGAAGGGGCCCGCCGGAATTCCCGAAGTTGATGGCAGCGTCCGTTTGGATGAAGTTCTCGAAGGAGCGGGTCGTTGGATCCGCCGTGATGTTCGAGCGGTTCTTGCCCGACACGACGCCGACTGTCACGGTCTTGTCGAAGGAGATCGGATCTCCGATCGCCATGACCCACTCGCCGACACGGAGCTTGTCCGAATCCCCGAGCTCGAGCGGCTTCAAGCGCTGCTTGACGTCGATCTTCAACAGCGCGAGGTCGGTGGCCGGGTCCTTCCCGACGAGCTTGGCCTTGGCCGTTTCGTTGTTCGTCAGCCGCACTTCGATCTTGTCGGCATTTTCGATGACGTGGTAATTCGTCACGACGTAGCCGTCTTCGGAGATCACGAAGCCCGTGCCGCCCTCGGCCTGCTTGTGGTCCTCTTCCTGGCCGAAGCGCTGGCCGTGCGGCCCCTGCGGGCCGAAGAAGAACTCGAAGGGATTCTCGTCGCTGCCGCCTCCCCCGCCGGAGCCGCGCCGCCGGTTCCCGCCCGCCTTGACGATCTCCGTCGACGTGATCGAAACCACCGAAGGCATGACGTCTTCCGCGATGTCCGCGAAGGACGGGAGCATCTGGCCTGCGCCCCGCACCCGCGCCGGCGCCGTCGAGGCCGCCGTCGAGTCGCTCTTCTGCGCGAAGCTCTGTGGTGTCACGTGGACCGATCCGGCCACCACCATCCCGAAGACGACGGCTCCCGCGATCAGGACCGAAAAGGAAATGGCTCTTTTCGTGGACTTTTGCATGGATTGGACTCGCTCCTCCTTGACCGAGACCGGCTACCGGTCCGGCAGGTCTAAAACGCTCTCGCGGGCCGCCGGCATTCCTGGTCCGGGGCGGGACACCCAGGCGTCCGTGCTCGACCATGATGCACCTATTCATGGCGACCGGTATACCCGCTGCTTCGAGCCGTTGGGCGGCCTGCGGGTCCAGGACGCCCTGCTGCATGAAGAAGAAGCCGACCCCCCGCGCGATAGCCTGGTCCGCAATCGGGGCAACCTCGTCCGATCGGCGAAAGACGTTCACGATGTCCACCCGCACGGCGGCCGGAATCTCGGAGAGGGACCGGTAACGAGCGCAGTCCCAGGATCTCGCGGTGGCCGGGGTTGACCGGGATCACGGTGTAGCCGTTTGCGATCAGGTAACGGGCGATCTGGTTCGACGGCCGGACAGGCCTTGGCGAGCAACCCACGACCGCCACGGTCGAGGCGGCCTCGAGCGCCCGCTTGATCTCCGCCGGGTCGTTCAGTGGCTCCCCCCATTCGCGCCTCTTTGCTCATCCTCGGGACGCAGGTTGTAGAAGAAGGTTACGGTCACGCCTTCGCGGTCGCTCCCGAGGTCGGCCGGGAGCGGGCGAAACGGCGAGGAGGTCACGATGGCCTGGAAGGCGGCGTGGTCGAAAGGCGGCACGCCCGACACCGAGAGGATCTGGGCGCCCTCGACCTGGCCATTGCCGCGAATGTAGAAGCGGATCGTGACCCGGCCTTTCCAGCCCAGGCGTGCCAGCTCCGGGATTTCCCAGTGCAGCTTGATGCGGCGGATCATTTCCGCCGCGTAAGGCCCCCAGTCGTACCAGCTCGAGTCGAAGGACAGCGGCCCGGTGTCCTTGAAGCCTCCGTCGGGATTGGACGGGGGGCTGCCCCCCTGGCCGGGCGACCCGACGCCGCGGGCGGCGCGCTTGATGGCCTGGTTCAGGTCCGCTAGCTTCGATTCGCCCTGCGGCGGCACGTAGAAGGGGTTCTCTCCGCCCGCCTCTTTCGGGCTCTTCTGAGCCTCCGCCGCGGTGGCCGCGCGGTCTTCCGCCTCGGTCCCTCGCGACGCGCGCGGCGGAGAGATGAGCGGGGCTCCGGGATCGAGCCCCTGTTTGCCCCTGTTTTCCGGAACAAACGGCGTGTCGGCCTTCGGCTTCGACGGGTCCCCGCCGGCGGCAACGCGGTCTTTGTCGGAGAGGTCCGACTTCTTGGGGTTGGGGTGCTCCTTGCCAATAGAGTCCTTGAACCGGACCGGGATCGGCCGATCGTCGGCGGGTGGAACGAACGCGGCGAGCAGGCCCTTGCTGGGATCGGGCGGCTTACGCTCGGGCATCATGAGGAAGAAGAGGAAAGCGACAACATGGGCGACGATCGAAAAGAGAATCGCTCGTTCTACCGGAAAGGGCCTGTCCGGTTTGCGCTCGAGATTGAACAAACAGTCCTTCCCCTTTCGGGTCCTTCCCCCTGCATCCTCTAACACGCCGGACGGGAAAAAACTCCTTCCCGGGCTACACTTTCCGCCGTGAGCAGCCCCGAAAAAGACCGTAACGTCGCGAGCCTGGTCCACGTCGTGTTCCTGGCCTCGATCGGGGTCTACGCGGCCCTCATCTGGGTCGCCCGCCGCGGGGGCGCGGCGCCTTCGGACCCGACGGGCCGGTCGGAGGCCCTGGCCGTGTGTTTCCTGGCTCTCGGAGCCGGCGAGTACTCCTGGGCGAACTGGCTCGGCCGGCGGAGGCTTCAGCGCGGGTCGGGCGCTCCGGCTTCGCGCGTCCGTTCGTTTTTCTATCTCCGGTTCGGAGCGGCCGAGGCTCCGGCGCTCTTCGGCTTGATGCTCGGTTTTTCAGGCGGGGGCCTGGTCGGCGTCAGCCTGCTCTTCGCCTTGTCCTGCGGCTGCCTCTTTGCCGCCGTGCCGTCGCGGCGGGCCTGGCAGGAAGCGCTCGCAGAGGCCGAAGGCGGCGAGCACTAGACGCCCGTCCGGTTGCTCCGAGCCTTCGAATCTGATAGAAAACGCAGCGGTTTTTGAGAACGCGGGCCTCGGCCCGCTTTTTTGTTCGATGCAGATATTGAGCGAAACGACGACACAAGAGATCCGCGCCATCGCGGCCGAAAAGGCCTGCCGGTTGCTCGCCGTTGAGACGGCGGGGGCCGGCCGCTACACGGTCGTGCGGCTCGTGCTCGAGCGCGCCACGGGAGATCCCGTGACGGTGGACGACTGCGAAGCCGTCTCCCGGGAGGTTTCAGCATTGCTCGATGCCTCGGACGCGATTCCCCATCGCTATGCGCTCGAGGTCTCTTCGGCCGGGCTGGACCGCAAGCTCTACTCGATCGAGGACGCCGCGCGGTTCGTGGGCCGCCGCGTGCGGGTTCGCACCGATGCGCCGGTGATGCCCGAGCCGATCGGATCGCCCGGCAAAGCGGCGGTCCTGCCGTCGCGCAACCTTCAGGGAACACTGGAGAAAGTGGAGGGGGACCTGCTTCGGGTCGTTGATGAGGAGAACCGCAGAATCTATAATGTCCGTTTCGGCAATATTCGGCAGGCCCGATTGGATTTCGAGTGGCCGAGGGCCGAGGGCTGAAAGGTGGGAGACCGGGGGCGGAAGGCGGAAGGCGAAAAGGAAGTCCGGCGAGAAGTGAGGAGAGCGGGTTCGAAATGATTATCGATCCGTCGGTCATACGACAGGTTTCGCGCGAGAAGGACATCGACCCGGAGAAGATGTTCGGCGCGCTCGAAGAAGCCATGTCTTCGGCCGCCCGCAAGTACTACCACGACAAGGCCGTCGTGACGTCGATCGACCGCAAGACGGGCGAGATGACGGCTTTCTCGCACCGCACCGTGGTCACCGAGCTCGACACGGAGTCCGAGGAGCCGCCGCCGCAGATCCTCCTCGAGGAGGCGCAGGCCGTCGTGGCCAAGGAAGGCACGAAGGGCGACGTGCGGGTGCTGCGTTCGGGCGCCGAGGGCGAGCCGCCGACCGAGGTCTCCGACGTCCAGGTCGGCGACGTCGTGCGCGTCTACCGCGAGCCGGTCGGCCTCGGGCGCATCGCCGCGCAGACGGCCAAGCAGGTGCTGTACCAGAAGGTCCGCGAAGCCGAGCGGGACAACATCTACAACGAGTACTACCCGAAGGTCGGCGACATGATGAGCGGCACGGTGAAGCGCTTCGAGCGCGGCGACATGATCGTCGACCTCGGAAAGACGGAATCGATCATCCCGCGCGACCAGCAGTCCCGCGCCGAACGCTACGGGCAGGGCGAACGCATCCGTGCCATCCTCTTCGACGTCCACAAGAACCCGAAGGGCCCGCAGCTCGTCCTTTCTCGGACCGATCCCCGCCTCCTGATCCGTCTCTTCGAGATGGAAGTGCCGGAGATTTACGACGGCACGGTGGTCATCAAGGGCGCCGTCCGCCAGCCCGGCGAGCGCGCCAAGGTGGCGGTGCGGTCGCGCGAGAGGGACGTCGACCCGGTCGGCGCGTGCGTCGGTATGCGCGGCAGCCGGGTGCAGTCGATCATGCGCGAGCTGCACGGCGAGAAGATCGACGTCATCCTCTACTCGGACGACCTCATCACGTTTGCGCAAAACGCTCTGGCGCCGGCCAAGATCACGCGCGTCTCGCCCATCCACCACGAGGACGGCGGCATGAGCCTCGACTGCGTCGTCGAGGACGACCAGCTCTCTCTCGCGATCGGCAAGAAGGGCCAGAACGTGCGGCTGGCCTCGGCGCTGATCGGCTTGAAGATCGAGATCAAGGGCGAGAGCGAGGTCAAGGGCGAAGTCGCCGAAGCGCTGACCCGCATGCTCCAGATGTCGCGCCGCCGCCAGACGCCCGTCGCCGAGATCGAAGGCATCGGCGAGAAGACGGCCGCCCGGCTCGCCGAGGCCGGCCTGACGACGCTCGCCGACCTGCTCGAAAAGACGGCCGCGGAACTGGCGGAGATCGAAGGCATCGGAGAGAAGACCGCCGAGAAGATCCTCGAGGCCGCGCGCGCCGCCGAGGAGGCGCCGGAGCCCGAAGAGGCGGACGAGACACAAGGACAGGACGAGGACGGCGCCGGCGACGGCGAGGCCGTCTCCGCAGGAACCGAAGAGACCGGAGTGAGGGAGTAGGCCCGACGAATGGGAAAGATCCGAGTCGAAGAGCTCGCGCAACAGATGGGACTTCCGAGCAAGGAAGTCCTCTTCTTGCTTCAATCGATCGGCGTCGACGTCAAGTCGCCCCAGGCGGCGCTCGACGAGACGACCGTTCTGGCGATTCTCCAGGGAAAGACCCACGCGCCCAAGCAGCTGATCGTGCGCGACACGGAGACACGGGCGGTTCGCCCGACCAAGAGCGCCCTTTCGCGCATCAAGATCGTCGACAAGGCGGCCCTGCCGAAAGGCTCGGCGGGCTCAGAGGAAGCAGAGCAGGGCGCAGAGGAGCTGGAGGCCCCGGCCTCGGTGCCGCCTGCCGCCGCGGCTCCGCCAGCCTCGGGAGATGCCGCGGTTTCGACCTCGCCCGCCGAGTCAGCCGCCAGCGCCAGGGCAAAGCCGGCAGAGCCGGCTCGAACGGCGGTGATCGCGGAAGAGCCCGAGCCGCAGGCGCAGACGCAAGCGCCCAAGCCTCTGCCCCGAAAGATCATCCTGCCGCCGCGGCCGACCCCGCCGCCGCGGCCCGGATCTGGCCGCCCGACGCCCGGAAGCGCTGCCGGCCCGCGCCTGAGCCCCGGAGCGCCAGGGGCAGGGGTTCAACGCCCATCGGGACCGACGGGTGGCCCCATGGCGCGCCCGTCGCTCGGCGGGCCGTCGCGGCCCAGCCCGAGCGTCTACCGTCCGGCCCCCGGCTCGCCGGGCGCTCGGATCCAGGGCGGCCCGCCGCGCCCCGGCATGGGACGTCCCGGCCCGCCCGGAGCCCGCGTGGGTCCCGTGGCGCCTCCGGTCACGACCGACCGCGCCGGAAAGCGGAAGAAAGCGGAAGCCGAAGAGGCTGCCAAGAAGTCGGCCAAGAAGGGCGGCGCCAAGCCGAAGATCACCGTCGCGGACGAAGTCGATCCGCGGGCGTTCCTCGGCACCTATGTCGAGGACACCTACTCCGACATCCAGCTGCCCTTGACCGAGAAGGGCGAGGGCGGGGAGGAACCGGCCTCGCCGCGGCCGGTCTCGAAGTCGGCCCTGCGCCGCGCAGCCAAGGAAACGCGCACGCACGATTCCGGCAAGCTCCTCGAGTTCAAGAAGCCGATGCCGACCGGCCCCGTCTTCCTGTCCGAGGGCGTCACCCTCAAGGAGTTGTCGGAGAAGCTCGGCGTGCTGGCCAAGGACATCCAGCGCCTGCTCCTCCAGCGCGGCGTCATGGCCACGGTCAACCAGACTCTCGACGCCGCCACGGCGGTGCAGATTGCCCGCGAAGTCGGCATCGAGGCGGCCGTCGTCTCTTTCGAGGAGGAGCTCGAGCTCTCCCGCGTCGCCGCCGAGAGTGAGCCGGGCAAAGACGGCCAGGCGGCGGCGCCCGCCGCTCCGCGCGTCGCGCGCGCTCCGGTCGTCACGGTCATGGGTCACGTCGATCACGGAAAGACGTCGCTGCTGGATGCCATCCGCGAAACCAAGGTCGCGGCGGGCGAAGCCGGAGGCATCACGCAGCACATCGGCGCCTACCGCGTCGAGGCCAAGGGCCGGCCCATCGTGTTTCTCGACACGCCGGGCCACGAGGCCTTCACATCGATGCGCGCGCGCGGCGCCAAGGCGACCGACATCGTCGTCCTCGTCGTGGCCGCCGACGACGGCGTGATGCCGCAGACCATCGAGGCGATCGATCACGCGCGCGCCGCAAAGGTGCCGATCGTCGTCGCGATCAACAAGATCGACAAGAACAACGCCAACGTGGACCGCGTCAAGAAGGAGCTCGCCGACCGCGGCGTGCTGCTCGAGTCCTGGGGCGGCGACGTCCCATCGGCCGAAGTCTCCGCCCTGAAGAAGCAGGGCATCGATCACCTCCTGGAGCTCCTTCTCATCGTCGCCGACATGCAGGAGCTGACGGCTCCTGCGGGCGAAGCGGCGCGCGGCGTGGTGCTCGAGGCCCGCCGCGAAGCGGGCCGCGGCAACGTCTCGACGGTGCTCATCCAGGCCGGCACCGCGAAGGTGGGCGACGTCTTCTTCGCCGGCTCGGTCTTTGGGCGCATCCGCTCGATGAACGACGACCGGGGAGAGAAGCTCGCCAAGGCGCCGCCTTCGACACCCGTCGAGATCACGGGCTTCGAGGACCTGCCCCAGGCGGGCGACGTGTTCCAGGTCGTCGAGGACGAGGCCAAGGCGCGCTCGGTGGCGGCGTTCCGCCAGCAGAAGGACAAGGAGAAGGCGCAGGCCTCCTCCTCGAAGCTCTCGCTCGATCAGCTCTTCAGCAAGATCCAGGAAGGCACGATCCGGACCCTTCCGATCATCCTGAAGGCCGACGTGCAGGGCTCGGCCGAGGTCCTGACCCAGGCTTTGAACAAGCTCTCGAACGACCAGGTGAAAATCAACCTTCTCCACGCCGGAGTCGGCGCCGTGACCATCAACGACGTGCTCCTGGCCTCGGCCTCGAGCGCGATCATCGTGGGATTCAACGTACGCCCCGAGAAGAAGGCGGCTGAAGAGGCGGAGAAAGACGGCGTCGACATCCGCCTGCACACGGTCATCTACAACGTCACCGACGAGATCCAGGCGGCGATGGTCGGCCTCCTGGCGCCGACCTTGAAGGAAGTCGCCCGCGGCCGCGCGGAAGTGCGCAACACGTTCAAGGTGCCGAAGTTCGGCATCGTGGCCGGCTGCTACGTGACGGAGGGATCGATCCCGCGGTCGGCGCAATTGCGCCTGCTCCGCGACAACCGCGTCGTGTACGAAGGCAAGGTCGGGTCTCTGCGGCGCTTCAAGGACGACGTCTCCGAGGTCAAGCAGGGCTTCGAATGCGGCATCGGCCTCGACAGGTTCCAGGACGTCAAGGTCGGCGACATCATCGAAGCGTTCCAGGTGGAGAAGGTCGCCGGGGTGATGAATGCGTGAGGAGCGGGCAGCCCGTCTCGGTTCGCTGACAGCTGACAGCTGAACGCTGGCAGCTTCCCATGGTCATCGCCTACGCCGTCTTCGACATGCACCTTCCGGGCTGCCAGGGCCTGAAGGAGAAGCGCATGATCGTCAAGAGTCTCAAGAGCCGGCTCAAGAACGAGTTCGAAGTTTCGGCCGCCGAAGTCGGCAGCCAGGACCTGCTCCAGCGCGCGCAGATCGGCGTCGCCGCGGTCGGCCCCGACCAGGCGCCGCTCGACGCGCTGCTCCAGCACATCCTGCGCTTCGTCGAACAGAACCTGGACGGCGAGCTGCTCGACGTCCACAACGAGTTCATCCATGTGTAGCCCTGCGGTTGTCATCCCGAGTCCGTCACTTTCAATGTCATCCCGAGCGAAGCCGAGGGATCTACCCCCGTCGGCGCCTCGGGGCAGATTCTTCGGGCCTTCGGCCCTCAGAATGACAGGTGGGGGGCGATGAAGAAGGAATCCCGGCGCGCTCAGCGCGTGGCGGACCTCGTTCGCGCCGAGCTCTCGCGGCTCGTGCTGATCGAAGCGCACGACCCGGAGCTGCGCGCCGTCACGATCACGGACGTCGAGATGCCTCCGGACCTCCGGTCCGCGCGCGTGTACTTCTCGCGGCTCGGGGACGACGCCGAGCGGGAGAAGGCCGGCGAGGCCCTCGAGCGCGCCGCGGGCTTCCTCCGCCGGGAGGTCGGACAGAGGTGCGGGCTTCGTTACGCGCCCGAGCTCTACTTCGTCGATGACCGTTCTCTCGAGCGCGGGGCGCGCATCGAGGAGCTGCTGGCGCAAGTCCTGCCTCCGCCCAAGGACGAGCCGTGACGGCTCCGGCGGATGCCGTCAAGAGGGGATTCCTCTTTCTCCTCGACAAGCCCGCCGGCCTCACGTCGCACGACGTCGTCGAGCGGGCGAGGAGCGCCACGGGCCAGGCGCGCATCGGCCACAGCGGCACGCTCGATCCGATGGCGACGGGCCTGCTCCTGCTCTGCGCCGGCGGCGCGGCGCGCCTGCAGAGCTTTTTCACGCGGCTCGACAAGTCCTACGAGGGCTTCATCCGGCTCGGCCGCGCGACCACGACGTACGACCGGGAGGGGGAAACCGTCGGGGAAGACCGCGATGCGAGCGGGGTACGCCCCGAGCACATCGAGGCTGCGGCCGCGGAGTTCCGAGGCGAGTTTCTCCAGTCGCCTCCGGCCTACTCCGCCAAGAAGGTGGGCGGCCGCAAGTTCTACGAGATGGCGCGCAAGGGAGAGAGCGTCCCCCAGCTGCCCAAGACGGTCCGCGTCTCCGACCTCGTTTTCGGCGCGCCCCAGGGACCGCTCCTCCCGTTCTCGATCGCCTGCTCGTCGGGCACCTACATCCGCTCGATTGCGAACGACCTCGGTGAAAAGCTCGGCTGCGGCGCGCACCTGGAGACCCTGCGCCGCATGCGCATCGGCCCCTTTGGCGTCCTGGACGCGGTTTCGCTCGAGAAATTCGAGGCGATGAGTGCGGCCGAGCGCCTGGCACCGCCCCACGCCGTTCCCCTGGCCCAGGTCCCGTTCCCCTTCGAGCGGGTCAAGCTGGCCTCGCTCGAAGCCTGGAAAGTCCGCAAGGGCCAGGCAATCCCGGCTCGCGGCGTGACCTCACGGGAGGGAGAGTGGGTCACGCTGCTCGGCCCGGCCGAGGAAATGGTGGCCCTGGGTCAGGTCATGGCCAGCCACAAGATCAGCCTGGTCAAGCCGAAGATCGTCTTTGCCGAGTAGCCGCTGGCCTTGGAGAGGGGCCGTAACCCGTGGTAGGCTGGTGGTTTGTAAAAAGTAGTGAGAGTTGGAGGCAAGAGTTGAACGTCACTGAGTATCGGTCCGCCAAGCCCTCGATCGTGAAGGACTTCCGGACCCACGACAAAGACACCGGTTCCCCCGAAGTCCAGGTGGCCCTGCTGACGAATCGCATCACGTATCTGACCGACCACTTCAAGTCGAACGCCAAGGATCACCACTCCCGCCGCGGCCTCTTGAAGCTCGTCAGCCAAAGGCGGCGGCTGCTCGACTACCTGAAGGGCGAGGACGCCGGGCGCTACCACAAGCTCATCGAACGACTCGGGCTGCGCAAGTAGACAGTTCGGCGCCGCGCGGAAAAGGTGACGGGCCGCAGCCCGGCCGCGTCCTCCCCACGGGAGGAGGACATCCTCTCCTCGCGGTCGCTTGACGCATCCACAAGGAACGACCGTCATGAAGCACCAGATCTCGATCCCCATCGGGTCGAAAACCCTCGAAATCGAAATCGGCAAGCTCGCCAAGCAGGCCGACGGCTCCGCGGTTGTCCGGTACGGCGACACCGTCGTGCTGTGCACGGCCGTCTTTGCCAAGGAGCCCAAGGAAAACGCCGACTTCTTCCCGCTCACCGTCGACTACAAGGAAAACACCTACGCCGGCGGGCGCATCCCGGGAGGCTGGTTCAAGCGTGAGGGCCGCCCGACGGAAAAGGAAATCCTGACCTCGCGGCTGATCGACCGGCCGATGCGGCCGCTCTTTCCGAAAGGTTTCAACCACGAGACCCAGCTGATCGCCTTCGTCCTTTCGGCCGACGGCCAGAACGATCCCGACATCCTGGCTTTGAACGGCGCGTCCGTGGCGCTGACCTGCTCGCTCATCCCCTTCTACACGCCCGTCGGCGCCGTGCGCGTCAGCCGGATCGACGGAAAGCTCGTCTTGAATCCCACCAACGCCGAGCGCGACAAGTCCGACATCGACCTCATCGTGGCCGGCACAGAAGATGCGATTTGCATGGTCGAGGGCGGGGCGCGCGAGCTCCCCGAGCGGGCCATGATCGACGCCATTTTCTTCGGCCACGACGCCGTCAAGAAGATCGTCGCGGCCCAGAAGGCGCTGGCGCGGCAGGCCAGCTACCAGAAGCCGTCGTGGCAGACGCCGGAAGCCTACCCGGCCGAAATCGGCGCCGAGGTGCGGCGGACATGGGAAGGGCCGATGCGGGCCGCCATGACATTGTCCAACAAGATCGCCTCCTACGCCGAGATCAAGGCCGTCAAGAAGGCCGCGGTCTCGCTGGTGCCCGAGGCCGACGCCGTCAAGCGCGCGCAGGTCGGCAAGGCCGCCGACAGCCTGGTCAAGATCCTGACACGCGAGACCATTCTCCAGGAGCGTAAGCGGCTCGACGGCCGCGCCTTCGACCAGGTTCGCGCGATCGAATGCGAAGTGGGCCTCCTTCCCCGCACGCACGGCTCGGCCCTCTTCACGCGCGGCGAGACGCAGGCGCTCGTCACGGCGACACTCGGAACGTCCGACGACGCGCAGATCGTCGAGGAGTACGAGGGTGAGAGCGAGAACACGTTCCTGCTCCACTACAACTTCCCGCCCTTCTCGGTGGGCGAGGCGAAGTTCCTCCGCGGCCCCTCGCGCCGCGACATCGGCCACGGCAACCTTGCCCGCCGGGCGCTGGCGCCCGTGCTCCCGTCCGAGGATGCCTTCCCGTACACCGTCCGGATCGTCTCCGACATCCTCGAGTCCAACGGCTCCTCGTCGATGGCGACCGTCTGCGGCGGCGCCCTGGCCCTCATGGACGCCGGCGTTCCGATCAAGTCGCCCGTCGCGGGCGTCGCGATGGGGCTCGTTTCCGACGGCGACCACTTCGCCATCCTGACGGATATCGCCGGCCAGGAAGACCACTACGGCGACATGGACTTCAAGGTCGCCGGCACGCGCGACGGCATCACGGCCCTCCAGATGGACATCAAGCTCAAGGGCTTGCGCCGCGAGATCGTCGAACAGGCGCTCGAGCAGGCCCGCCTCGGCCGGCTGCACATCCTCGGCAAGATGGCAGCGTCGCTCGAGAAGCCGCGGCCGAACATCTCTCCCTTCGCCCCGCGCATCTTCACGATTCAGATCCCGCGCGACCGCATCCGCGACGTCATCGGCTCGGGCGGCAAGACGATCCGATCCATCATCGAGTCGACCGGCTGCAAAATCGACGTCGAGGACTCGGGCAAGGTCTCGATTGCCTCCTCCGACGAAGCCGCCGCGCTCCGAGCCATAGAGATCATCGAGGGCCTCACGCAGGAGCCCGAGATCGGCAAGGTCTACCGCGGCAAAGTCCGGCGCGTCGAGGCGTACGGCGCCTTCGTCGAGATCATGCCGGGCCAGGACGGCCTGGTCCACATCTCGGAGCTCGCTCCGTACCGCGTTCGCCAGACGACCGACGTGGTCAAGGAAGGCGACGAGGTCACCGTCAAGATCATCGCGGTCGACCCGATGGGCAAGATCAAGCTGTCCCGCAAGCAGGCCCTCTCGAAAGAAGAGCTCGAAGCGGAAATGGCCCTGGCTCCCGTCGGGGCTCCCGGCGAGGACGAGGGACGCGACGAGTTCCCGCGCGGCGGACGCGGCCCGGGCGAGCACCGGGGCCACTCCAACCGCGACCACCGGGGCGGGCCGCCGAGGAGATAAGCGGCAGAACGCAGAAAGTCAGCGCGGCGGGAACACCGCCGCGCTTTTCGTTTCTGCCAGAATCGCCGGGCCATGACGCGGCCTGACGAAGAGGAAGCGCTCCCCCGCGGCCTTCGCGTCTATCTCACCTTCATCCTGGCGCTCGTCGCAACCTTCGTCCTGACGGCGCCCTGGAGGCTCGGCGGCCGGGATTTGAACCGCCTGTCCGTCGCGCTCGGTACAGCAGCATTGCTGTTCGCGGCGGCGATGCTCTCTCCGTCCTGGCGCCGAGCTCTCGCGCGGCTGCTCCGCGAGCGCGATGTCCATGTCTCGAAGGGCGGCGTGATCCTGGCCGCAGGCATCGCTGCGCTCTTTCTCTGCCGCGTCGTCTTCGGACAGTGGATGTCTCTCGACATCAACGCCTGGGACACGGGCCTCTTCTTCGACGGCCCGATCTTTGAGACGCTCGCGGGCAGGCCGCTCTACTGCGCTTTCGTAGGGCGCTCCGCCCTCAGCCGTCATGCGTTCTACCTTCTTTTCACCTTTGTCCCGTTCTACGCCGTCACGGCCTCGGCTGTATGGCTCCTCGCGGCTCACGTCGCCGCCATGACCGCCGCCGTAACCGTGTCCTTCCTCGTTTTCCGCCGGGTCCTGCGCGACGATCTGGCCGCGGCATTTGTCGCCGGGGCGTTCTTGCTCAATACCTTCACCGCGCGGATCGCGCAGTCAGGCTTTCATCTCGAGGTCTTCTACCTGCCGGCCCTCTTCCTGCTTCTCTATGCCTACGCCGCCCGACGCCCCGTCCTTTTCGCCGCCGCCGTGCTTCTGGCTGTCTCCATCAAGGAGGATGCTCTTCTTCCTCTGGGTGGTTTCGCCGTGGCGGCCGCGATTTTCGACCGGCGGTGGCGCCCCGCGGTTCTGGCACTCGGGGCGAGCCTCGTCACCTTCTTCGTGGGCACCCGCCTCGTGATCCCGCACTTCTCAGGCGACCCGCCTGGGCACCCCTGGTACTCGAATTACTGGTTCTCGTACGGGGAGACGCCCGTTTCGGCGGCCTTCGGCATGCTGCTGCATCCCGCGCGTCTCCTTGCGGATATCGGGCGCTCGGGGTTGCCCCACCTGCTCGAGCCGCTGCTCCTCCTGCCTCTCTTGGGTTACCAGTGGTTTCTCGCCGCGCTGCCGGCGCTGGTTGTCTACTCGGTCTCGGACAATCCGCAGCTCTCGCAATTCACCATCTCCTATTCGACGCCGATCCTCCCCTTTCTCTTTGCCGCTGCCGCGGCGGGGCTCTGGCGCGTCACGGGCTGGTTCCCGGCCGCCCGGGAACCCGAGGCTTCTCGCCTTCGTCGCCGCGTCGGCGCTCTGCTGCTCCTCGTGGTCTGCGCCCTGGACGGCGCCGGATACACCCTCACTCGGCCCGATCCCGCCCGCAAAGAGGTCGGTCCTGCGCTTGCCTCGCTGAACGGCAAGCCGGTCGCCGTGCAGGGGTCGCTCTTCGTCCGTGCCGGGCACACCGCAGCGGTCCGTGTCCTCGACCCCGAGCGCGAGCCCGCGGGAAGCGAAGCGATCCTGCTCGCCCCGCGCACCAACCCCTATCCCTACTCGCGCCCGGACTTCGACGCTCTCGTCCTCCGCCTCCTCGCTGACCCCCGTTACCGGCACATCCAAACGGAGGGCGGCCTCCTGCTGTTTACCCCGGCGGACTAACGCGCGGGCTTGCTGCCCGGGATCAGGTCGAACGTGACGCCCACCTGGGCGCGCACGCCGATCTGGCCGAGGGGAGCGGACGTGGAGCCGCTCTCGCCGGAGCCGCCGGCGGACATCGAAACGTTCTGCGACATCTGGCTCTGCTGGGAGTAGCCCCAGCTGCCCCATGTCCCGCGCGTCCCGAACCAGCCGTAGTAGCTCTCCCCGATCGAGCGCGGGGCGCCGACCGAGCTGCCAAGCTCGCCGGCCAGGGCCTCGGCCTTCTCGCGGGCGGCGGTGATCGCCTTCTTGCGGGCCTCGTCGCGGTACTTGCGCAGCTCCGACGTGCGCAGCTCGTAGCCCTCCAGGTGGTTGGCACCGCTCTTCAAGGCCGCCGTGATCACGTCGTCGAGCCGCGGCACGTCGCGCACAGTCAGGGCATAGCCGTGGCGCACGCGGTAGCCCGCAATGCCGGCAGCCACGCCATCTTTGTTGTAGACGATTTCGATCTCCGCGTGGTCCGACTGGATGTGTCGCTCCTCGAGGCCCAGCGCCTTCATCGCCTTCACGATCCGCGCACCGGTCGCCGCGTTGGCGGAGCTGGCTACAGACAAAGCCGGATCGAAGCTCTCGACCCCGAGACGCACGATGGCCTCATCGGGGATCACGTAGATGACAGCCTCGCCGTTGACGTTGATGGTTCGGGTTCCGTCGCCGAGAGCCGGGCGAGCGGTCTCCTGGGCCTCGATTGCGCCCGAGACACAGAAAGCCAGAAACAGGGCGAGACGGGTTCGCTTCATGACGGTCTCCTTTCAGTACGGCATCTCCTCGTCGCCGAGGCCGAGCATGTGGCCGATCTCGTGGACCACGGTGTCGCGGATCTCGCGGACGGCTTCGCCGCGCGTCTGGCAGCTGCGCAGAATGGGGGCGCGGAAGATCGCGATCTGCGCGGGCAGATGCGAGGGCGCCGCGCCGCGCTCGAAGTAGGGCACGCCGCGGAAAATGCCGAAGAGCTCGTCCTCGTCGGGCGTGTCGGTCTCGTCGAAGTCCTCGTCCGACGGCTCGTCTTCGATCACGATGACGATGTTCTCGAGGTACCGGCGAAAGGCAACCGGGACGGAGGCCAGGGCCTCTTCGACGTAAGCCTCGAAGTCGCGCGGGGAGATGCGGCTGGAGCTCAAATCTTGAAGAGCCTCTCGAAGTTCGCGGTCGTCGCGGCCGCAACCGCGTCCCGATCGACCCCCTTCACCTCGGCCAGTTTTTGCACGGTCAGAGCGACGAAGGCGGGCTCGCAGGGCTTTCCGCGGTGGGGCACGGGGGAAAGAAAAGGCGTGTCGGTCTCGACGAGCATCGCGTCGAGCGGGAGGCCCGCGGCGGCCGAGCGAATATTTTCGGCCGCCTTGAACGTGATCATCCCGGAGAAGGACACGAGGTAGCCGAGGTCGAGGGCCTTCTTTCCGTAGGCGGCGTCCTCGGTGAAGGAATGGAAAACCCCGGGGCGCTCCCGCCGACCGCCTCTCCCGAGGAGCGAGAGCATCTCCTGGCCGCTCGAGCGATTGTGGAGGAGGACCGGCAGGCCGAGCCGGCGCCCGAGATCGAGCATCCACTCCAGGATCTCGATCTGTTTGTCACGGGGCGAATGGTCGTAATGGAAGTCGAGGCCGACCTCGCCGATCGCGGCGACGCCGGGCCTCTTCGCCAGATCCTCGAGCGCCGCGCCGTCCCGGCTCGGATCGAAGTCCTTCGCCTCGTGCGGATGAATCCCCACCGCAGCCACGATGCCCTCGTGACTCTGGGCCAGCGCGACGGCCTCGGCGGAATCGGCAAGCGTCGTGCCGGGCACGAGCAATCGGGTGACTCCGGCCGCGCGCGCTCGCTCCAGCGCGCCCGCGGCGTCCTCGACCATGTAGAGGTGACAGTGAGAATCGGCCAGGGATTGAATCATTGAGTCATTGAATCATTGATTCATTGACGCCCCAATGAACCAATGGACCGATGAATCAATGGATCAATTCATTTCACCTTGCTGCCAGGCGGCACTTCGGCAGGCACGTCGATGAGCACTGGAACTCCAGCGTCGCCGACTGAGGCGGCCAGCACCATGCCGTTCGACTCGACGCCCATGAGCTTGGCGGGCTTCAGGTTCGCCACGACGACGACGTTGCGCCCGACGAGCTGCTCCGGCTCGTACTGCGCGGCGATGCCGGCCACGACCTGCCGTTGCTCCGTGCCGAGGTCGACCTGCAGCTTCATCAGCCGGTTCGACTTGGGCACGCGCTCGGCGGAAAGAATCTTTGCCGTCCTGAAGTTGATCTTCTGGAAGTCCTCGATCCCGATCCGGTCGTCCGTTGAAACGGGTGCAGCGGCTGTTGCGGGTGCCGCTGGTGCCGCGGCGGCTGGCGCCGCAGCGGTGGCTGAAGTCGGCTTCTCTTCGGTCATGGCTCCATCCTTTCCGGTCAAATACGCGCCCGCGTCGACACGCGGGAAGAGCGCCGGGGCATCCGGCATCGGAGTCGACACGGGCAGCTTTCCCCAGTCGAGGTCGACGCCCGTGGGGTTTCGGGCCGGCATTCCAAAGGTCTCGAAAATCTTCCGCGAAGTGGCCGGCATGAACGGCGAAAGCGCCACCGCCGAAAGACGCACCCCTTCCGCCGCCGACCAGAGAACCCGGTTGAGGCGCGGGGACGCGACGCCTTCCTCCTTGCGGATCTTCCAGGGCTCCTGCGCGACGACGTAGCCGTTGATCTGGGCAAGAAACCTCCAGACAGCTTCGAGGGCCCGCGAGAAGCGCGAACTCGTCCAGGGCGGCCTGCCATTCGGCGCGCGCCGGGCCCCAGGCCCGCAGGATGTCGTTGTCGTCGGATGCAACGCTCGGCGTTCCGCCGGATGTCTGGCGGCAGAGCGCCGCGACGCGGGAGACCGTGTTGCCCAGGTCGTTGGCGAGGTCCGCGTTGTAGCGGGCGAGGAACGCCTCGTCCGAAAACCGCGCGTCCTGCCCGAACGCCATCTCCCGCAGCAGGAAGTACCGCAGCGCGTCGGGCCCGAAGCGCTCGACGAGAGCGTCGGGCCGCACGACGTTGCCGACCGACTTCGACATCTTCTTGTCGTCGCGCAGCCACCAGCCGTGCGCCCACACGGTCGTCGGCAGCGGCAGGCCGGCCGAGAGCAGGAACGCCGGCCAGAAGACGGCGTGGAACCGGAGGATGTCCTTGCCGATGATGTGGACGCGCCGGCCCTGCGGGCTCTCCCAGAACTCCCGATACAGGCGCGGATCGCTCGAGCCGAAGCCGAGCGCCGTGATGTAGTTGGAGAGGGCGTCGAACCAGACGTAGACGACATGGCCGGGGTGCCCGGGAAACGGGATGCCCCACTTGACCTTCGAGCGCGAGACCGACAGGTCGTTCAACCCGGCCTTGACGAAGGAGGCGACCTCCGCCAGGCGCGTTTCGGGCCGGACGAACTCGGGGTGCTGCGCATAGTGCGCGAGAAGAGGAGCCGCGTACTTTGACAGGCGAAAGAAGACGTTCTCCTCCGACTCCCAGAACGTGGGTGTTCCGTGGACAGGACATCGCTTCTCTGAGTCGAGCTCTTTCTCGGTGTAGAAGGTCTCGCAGCTCGAGCAATACCAGCCTTCGTGCCGGGCGACGTAGAGGTCTCCGGCCTTCTCGATCCGTGCGATCAGCTCCTCGACCCCGGCGTAGGTGCCGCGGCTCGGTCGTCCGGATGAAGTCGTCGTGGGAGATCTCGAACGTCTTGTACAGGTCGTGGTACCGCAAGACGACTCGGTCGGCCAGCTCGATCGGCGCGATTCCCTGAGCCGTGGCCGCTTTCTCGATGTTCTGGCCGTGCTCGTCGGTCCCCGTCAGGAACCGCGTCGGCTCCCCCATCAACCGGTGGTACCGCGCCACCGTGTCGGTCACGACCGTCGAGTAGATGTGCCCGATGTGGGGCAGGTCGTTGACGTAGTAGATCGGCGTCGTGACGTAGAACGGCTTCATGGGACGCGCGAAAGATACCGCAACCGCTCGCTCACAACAGCCCGGCTTCGCGGAAGGAGACGCAGGTGTCGCGGCCGATGACGACGTGGTCGACGAGGCGTATGCCGAGAGCTTCGGCGGCCGTCGCGAGGCGGCGCGTGAACTCGCGGTCTTCGCGAGAGGGCGAGGGGTCGCCCGAGGGATGGTTGTGGTACAGGATCAGCCCGGCGGCGCGCGTCAGGAGCGCGCGCTTCAGGATCTCGCGCGGCTCGACGACGGCGCGGTCGAGCGTGCCGCGGTAGATCTCGGGCTCGTTTCGGAGGAGCCGGTTTCGGGCGTTCAGATACAGGGCTCCCGTGCGCTCCTGGGCGTCGTCGCCCTGGCAGCGCCGCAGGAACTCCTTGACGAGGCGAGGCTCGTTCAAGAGATCGCGGCCGGCCAGGGTCGACGCCGGCAGCCGGCGCGCGATCTCCATGGCGGCGCCCAGGACCGCGGCGCGGGCGGGGCCGAGGCCGGGCTCGGCGGCGAGCTCGGTCGCTCGCGACACCCGAGAGCCCGGCCAGGCCGCCGTGGGTCGCGAGCAGGCGCCGGGCCCGGTCGAGAGCGCTCTCGCCGCGGCTGCCGGTGCGAAGCAGCAGGGCGACGAGCTCCTCGTTCGAGAGCGCCCCGGGGCCCACGGAGAGCAGGCGCTCGCGGGGCCGGTCGTCCGAGGGAATGTCGCTGGATTCGAAGGGCGATGCGAGCAGGTGAATTCGGTCATGGCGTTCGCCGACGGAGGTATGCCGGCGCGGCACCGAAGAGGACCTCCTGATCATGCCATAAACGGCCCCCTCTCCCATCGGGAGAGGGGTGGGGTGAGGGGAAAACAGCCGCCGAGGAGGGGCTTCCGTGGTGACTGTTGCCCCCTCACCCTGTCCCTCTCCCGGGGGGAGAGGGAACCCTTCAGTCGGGGCTACGCCCGCTGAGGAGCTTCCGGTAAAGCCCTTCGATCCGATCGAGACGCACCTCGGAGGAGAACCCTTTCGCGACGCGTTCCTGGCCTGCGCGGCCGAGCCGCTCGCACAGGGCCCGGTCCGTGAGCAGCCGGCGAAGGGCGGCAGCCAGAGCGGCCGTGTCGCGCGGAGGCACCAGCAGGCCCGACTCGCCGTCCACGACGAGCTCGGGGTTCCCGCCGGCGCCGCTGGCGACGACGGGCTTTCCGAGCGCCATCGCTTCCCGCAGCGTCCCGGTGACGCCGAGGCCCTCGTACGACATGTCGGCCACGATGTCGGCCGCCATGAGCACGTCCGGCATGTCGTAGCGGAACCCGACCGGCCGCACCCGCTCGCCGATGCCGAGATCCCTCGCCACGCCCGCAACGAGGGCCTTCTCCCCCTCGTCCTTGCAGGCCACGACGGCCGTCTTCAACTTCGGGAACTCCTTCGCCACCAGCGCCGCGCCGGCCAGCAAGTCCCGCCACCCCTTCCATTCCCGCGCACCCACCTGCACGAGCAGCGTCTCGTCCGCCCCGTATGCCCCACTCGCGGCGGATCTTCTGGCCATCCGCCTTCCTCGGGTCGAAGAGGGACAGGTCCACTCCGGCGTAGATGACGTGCACCTTTTCGGACGGGATCCTGCCGGATTCCACGATCACTCTCTTGACGTCCTCGCAGACCGTCACGACCGCCCCGAGCCGCACGTGGAACTTGATCCGGTTGAAGACGTCGAGCGGGAACGAAACGCCGCGGTTAACGACGAGCAGCGGCTCTCGCTTCGAGAAGGCCGTCGCCATGAGCCCTACCGAATGCGCGATGCCCTTGTGGGCGTGCACGAGATCCACCCCGCGCTCGTCGTAGAGCCGCGCGAGGCGCCGCGCGCTCCCGATGTCGAACTCGTGCCGGAGCGGCAGCGGCACAAATTCGAGCCCGCTCTCGGCAGCACGCCGCGGCACGTCCCCGTCCGGCCGCGACACGATCGCCACACGGTGACCGCGCCGCGCCAGCCCCTGCGCAAGCTGGAACATCTGCACGACGCTGCCGGTGTTGAAGTTTCCCTTTTCGAGGACCTGGAGAATGGAGAGGGATTGGGTCATTGGTTCATTGAATCATTGCCGGAATCGCGCATTGAGCGATCAATGAACCAATGGATCAATGAGTCAATGAATCAATTCTCTCAATCGCCGTCCGGCCATGTTGAGCCCCCGCCTTCCGGCACGAGGACGATCTTGCCGTGCTGGCGGCCCTCCTCCATGCGAGCGTAGGCCTCGCGGGCCTGCGAGAGCGGGAAAGCCCGGTCGATGCGCGGCTTGAGCTTGCCGGCGGCGACGGCCGAGAGCATGGCCCGGAACTCCGAATCGTTCGCCATCGTCGAGCCGAGAATCGAGATCTGGCTCCAGAAGATGATGCGGATCTCCTCCTTCGGGTTGGGCCCCGACGTCGCCCCGCACGTCACGATGCGTCCGCCCCGGGCGGCCGCCCGAAGCGACGTCATCCAGGTCTTCTCCCCGACCGAGTCCACGACGACGTCCACCCCGCGCTTGGCCGTGTAGGCGCGGACGGCTTTCCCGACGTCCTCCTTCGAGTAGTCGATGACCAGCTCGGCGCCCGCTTCCTTCAGGCGGGCGGCCTTCTCCTCTCCCGAGGTCGTGACCAGCACACGCGCTCCCGCGAGCAGGGCGATCTCGAGCGCGGCCCCCGCCACACCCCCTCCGCCGCCGTGGATCAGCACCGTCTCGCCGGGACGCACGCCCGCGCGGCCGATCAGCATCCTCCAGGCCGTCTGGTAGACGAGGGGGAAGGCCGCTGCCACCTCGAAGGAGAGGCCGGCCGGTATCGGAAAGAGGTTGCGCGCCGGCAGGACGACGAACTCGGCAAAGGTGCCCGGCACGTGCTCGCCGACTATCTGGAACTTCGGGCACAGGCTCTGCTCGCCCTTGCGGCAGAACTCGCAGGTGTTGCAGTACAGACCGGGCTGAACGAGGACGCGGTCGCCCGGGGCAAAGCTCGAAACCCCGGCGCCCAGGGCGTCCACGACCCCCGAAGCGTCCGCGCCCGGCACCTGCGGCAGCGGCACGTCCGGGATCCCGTTGCGCACGAAGATGTCGAGGTGGTTCAGGGCGGCCGCGCGGACGGCGATGCGCACCTCGCCTGGGCCGGGCACGGGAGTCGGCCAGTCGCCGTACTCCAGGACCTCGTTGCCGCCGTGTTTCCGGAAAAAGACTGCTTTCATGGGCGGATGCTAGCAGTCTACCTAGTTCAAGTATCCGAGCGACTTCAGCTTCTCGAGGTACTCCCTGTCGCTCACGGTTCTCTGGCCCGGGGCCATGAGGATTCGTGGGCCATAGCTGGGGACGGTCGCCTTCTCGAGCGAGTGCGCGTCAAAGAGCGCCGCGGCGGCTCGCCCCGGCAGGTCGGCAGCGCCGGGGATGCCGGCGCGGGCCAGGATCGACGGCGCGACGTCCTCGGGCTGGATCCGCACCTTGACGCCCCGCGTCGAGCCGCGATCGAAGACGACCATCCGGCCGAGGCCCCCCTCGGGCGGGTGACTGTCTGCGGCGAGAACGATCAGGACGAAGCGCCGCGCGCTGCCCTCGAGCTCGGACACCTGGCCGGCCAGGTACGACTCGACTAGGGAAATGGCCTGGGCGCGAGCGGCCGCGTCGGCCCGGACGATGTCCGGCGATGGAAGATAGACCGTGGAGAGCATGTCTGCACCGCCCTCCGCCAGCTTCCGCAGCCAATCGAGCGCGACCCGGTCCACGTCCTCTCCGTTCCCGGCCTTTGCCAGCACCTCCTCGTTTCCGACGACCGACGCGCCCGGCCACGGCCCCGAGGACCACCAGCCGACCGACACCGACGCCAGTCCCGCCGAGGAGTACACCTCCCAGAAGGTGAGGCTGCGGCGGTCCCGAGCCGAGACGGGCGCGCTCCCGGTGAGATGGAGGAAGCGGCCGACGCCGCGCATGTACCAGCCGGTGCCCGGCGGCGGGCGCAGGGCGAGACTCGACCCGAGAGGCCTGACGCGTTCGAGCGCCCGGACACCATGGGCGTCCGCCGGCACTCCCGTCGCCAGATTCATCCATATCTCGGGAGGCGTCCCTTTCTGCGCCGGCCACCAGCCCGTCGCTCCCCGATCGAAAAGCGACTGGAGCTTGCTCGACGTCCGAGCCGCCGGGCCGTCGAGCTCGAGACCGTCGACCGCGATCACGCGGACTCCGTCGATTTTTCCGCCCGGCTGGGGCGGCCGCGCCGCCTCGGGCTCCCGCCGCGTCGCGAAGAGAGCGGCGGCGATCGCCAATCCGCCAACCGCCACGGCGAGGAAGACTCCGCGGCGGGCCCTCTCGGGCAATACGTTGGAATGCGCGTAGGCGCGCGCCAGGAAGCCGGAGCGCAAGCTCTCGGCGGAAAGCAGCGCGGCCGCCGAGACCGGCACCCCCCAGGCCAGGGCGTGGAGAAGGCTGCCTCCCAGCGCGTAACTGCCCGCGATCCAGAGCGCAATCACGAGGGCGCCCGCAACCAGGCCCGCGGCGAATCCCCCGGCTGTCGGGCGCTCCGACCGGTCCGCCGCGAAGGCGGCGGCAGCGGCCAGGAGGCCAGCCGGCACCAGCCAGGCGGCAAAGAAGTGCGCGAAGGCCGCGAGAAGCGGCCCGGGCGCGCGGCCGAAAGCGGGATCGGACGTCTCGACGACGGCCGCGCACGCGAGCGCGGCCCCGAACGCCATCGAGAGGACGCCCGGCAGGAAGAGCCCCCCGCGACCCGTCAGCGCGCGGCGGAAGACGAAGCGTTCGACGCCCCTGTCGAGATAGCCGAGGTCCTTGAGGCGCTGCCTGGCCTCGTCGAGGCCGACCGGCGGCCGTGCCGCCTCCGTCACGAGCGGCGGTCCCGCACGACGCGCGCGAGGTCGGCTAAGACCGACGCCTTGCGCCCGAGCGGCGAGAGCGCGTTGACCGCGGCTTCCGAAAGCTCGTCGACGAGGCTTCGCGAGGATTCGACCCCGAGGAGCGTCGCGAAATTGGCCCTGTGCGCGTCGCGATGCGCCTCCTTGCCCATCCGCTCGGGGTCGCCCTCCGCGTCGAGCAGGTCGTCGGTGATCTGGAAAGCCAGGCCGACGTTGCGCGCGTAGCGCGTCAGCGCTTCGACCACGGGCTTGCCGGCGCCGCCGGCGAACGCTCCCCCGCGCACGGCCGCGACGAACAGCGCCCCGGTCTTTCGGGCATGGATCGCCTCGAGATCCTCCAGGGCGAGCGCCCGCGGGTCAGCCGCGAGGTCGGCGGACTGGCCGGCGCAGCAGCCCTCGGCGCCGACGGAGGACGCCAGCTCGGCGACCACGCGCGACCGCGTCGCCGCGGACATTCCCGGAGCATTGGCCGCGAGCTCCATGGCCCGCGCGAGCAGAGCGACGGCCGCCAGCTCCGCCGTGGCGACGCCATGGACGACGTGCAGGGCCGGCCGGCCCCGGCGCCGCCGCGCGTCGTCCATCGAGGGCAGGTCGTCGAGCACGAGGGAGGCCGCGTGAAGCAGCTCGACGGCGACACCCACGGCGACCGAGGCCTCGCGCGGAGCGCGGACGATGTCGCCGGCCGCGACCGCGGCGAGCGGCCGCAGGCGCTTGCCCGGGGAGAGCGCGGCGTCCTCGATCGCCCGGGAAAGGGCGGGCGACCGGGGCTGCGTGGCGAGGCAGCGAGCGGGCCAGCGCCTCCTCGATCGAAGGGCGCGTTTCGGCCGCGAACCGGCCGAAGGCGCCCTCCACGCGGAAGGAATCCAAGCCCCTCAGCCCTTGAAGCTCGCGACCGCCTCGGCCTCGTTCTCGTAGACGTCGAAGACGGTGATGAGCTGAGTGACCGTGAGGACGTCGTTGATCTTGGGCGGCAGGTGCAGGAGTCGGAGCTTCCCGCCCTTGTTCGTGACCGACGTGTAGCAACCCACGAGCTCTCCGATGCCGGAGGAATCGATCGTCGTCACGTCGTGCATGTTGATCAGGATGCTCTTCTTCCCGCTCTCCGCGAGGGAGTTGACCGTCTCCCGCAGCTGCACGTCGCCCGCGCCGATCGTGATCTTGCCCTTGAGATCCAGGATCGACACGCCCTGGACCTCGCGAACGCTCGTCTTCATACTTTCCTTTCCTCCTTCTCCCTGACCTCTGCCAGATTCTTTCTCAACACGAGCTCCATGCCTCCACCCTCGGCCCGGCTAAACCGGACCTCGTCCATGAACGTCTTCATGTAAAAGATGCCGCGGCCCGAGGTCTTCAGCCGATTCTCGGGCGCCAGCGGGTCGTCGACCTTCGACGGGTCGAACCCCGCGCCCTCGTCGCGGATCCGGATCTGGAGCCAGCCGTCCGTGACGTTCATTTCGAGGTGCACCCGCTTGGCGAGATCCCGTGCGTTGCCGTGCTTGATCGCGTTGGCCAGAGCCTCGCGCAGCGCCATCAGAATCCAGTGCCGCATCTCGTCGGGCAGGCCGCGGCCGTCCAGCAACTTGCCGCAAAGGTGCTGGGCCATTTCGATGTTCTCGAAACGGCTCGAAAGCGACATCCGGATGGGACCGGACTCGGTAGTCAGAGAAGACACGCTCATTCACGTTTCACTCGAAAGACCGGCGGATCTTATGCGAAGCACAGTCGAGAGTCGAGAGCGAAAGGCCTCAAAAAGCAGGCCCTCGCCTCTCGACTCTCGACCCCGCATGCTACCCTGCCGATCGTGAGAAAAGTCCGCACAGCCGCCCTTCTGGCGGCCGCCTGCGCCATCGTCGCGATGGGCGCAACCGCGCTCTCGCCGGCCCGCATCGACGAGATCGCCAAAGACGGTCGAGCGCGTGCGGGGGCGCAAGTTCGACCGATCGGTTCCGGCCTCCGAGATCGACCAGGCGGACCTGCGACGACTCCTTCGCGCCAAGCTTGCCGAAGGGTTCCCCGCGTCGCCCGAGGACACGCTTGCGGCACGCTCGTCGCGCTGGGCCTCATGGAAGACGCGCCCAACGTGATCGAGCCGCCTGATCGACCTCTATGCGGCGCAGGTGGTGGCCTTCTACGACCCGGAACCGCGGCGGTTCTTCATCGTCAAGGGGGGCGAATCGGCGCGCTCGGCCCGATGGACGCCGTCGGCGGCGAGGGGTCGGCCGAGAAGGATCGTCTTTGCCCACGAGCTGATGCACGCCCTCCAGGACGAGGCGATGCACCTCGACCAGCGGATGAAGGACCTGAAGGACAACGGCGACCGCGGCCAGGCGCTCCAGTCCCTGCTCGAGGGCGAGGCGACGCTCGTCATGATCAAGGTCGCCGTCGCGGAGCTGCCGGGCGGCGAGGCCGCGGAAGAGGCGATGGCGCCGCTCCTGTCTGCCGGGCGCGCTCGACCGGAGCGACATCCCGAAGGGCGTGCCCGACTACTTCGTCGAGCAGCTCTTCTCTCCCTACGTGGACGGAACGGCCTACGTGCGCGCCGCCCTCAAGCGCGGGCGGCTGGCGCGGAGGTCGACCGTCTCTGGAAGAACCCGCCCGCTTCAACAGCCGAGATCCTCCATGGCCCGTCGACGCCGGCGCCGGTCGAGAACCTTCTCCCGGCCAACGTCGACGCGCTCGCTCCTCCCGGATACAAGACGTTCTACCTCGACACGCTCGGGTGAATGGACGCTCCGGTTCCTGCTGCGCCGAACGCTCGCCGAGCCCGAGGCCGACCGGGCGGCAGCGCTCTGGCGCGGCGACCGCATCGCGTTCTTCTCCGCCGGCAAGTCGATCGCGTACCTCTGGACGGTGCGGTGCGATGGGCCCGGCTCGGCGGAGCGCCTCGTCACCGCCCTTCTCAAGGCTCGCAACGGCGGCAAGCCCGGTGAAACGATCAAGCGGCGCGGCGCCGACGTGATCGTCTCCTTCGGCTACGAGAAGCCTCTGCTTAAACCCTAAACTCCAAACTTCCCCTCACCCTCCGCCGACCAGCTTCGCGACAGCCGGGATCACGACGAACATCTGGATGGCGTCGAACGTGCCGTGCGCGACGATGCACGGAAGGACGTTCTTGTAGCGCAGGAAGGCGACCGACAACACCGTCGAGATGACGAGGATCCCGACGAGCAGGAACGGCTGGCCGTAGACGCCGTGCGCCGCCGTGAACATGAGAGTCGAGGCGACGGGCCCCACGCGCGTCTGCAGGAACGATCGGAAGAAGAGCTCCTCCACGGTCATCGCCGACACCACGATGGCGAGGCGGACCCAGACCGACTGCGCCAGGATCCAGGCGATCGTCGGAGGGATTCCGGTCGAGGACGGATCGGGCGTCGGGATCTTGCCGCGCAAGGCGAACCAGAACACGCCCACCGCAAGCGCGCCGAGGAGCGTGACGACCCATCCGAAAACTCCGATGACCAGTCCGGCCGACATGTCCTGGAGCGGCCGCGGGCTCCTGAGCATCAGGAAATCGCCGAGCCGGCGGTGCCCGGAAAGCGCGTAATAGATGCCGAGAAATGCAAGCAGCACTCCGTGCACCGCGAAAACCGAAACGAGCGAGAGGCGGCTCGCGTCGGGCGGCCCTCCCGCGAGTCCCGCCCGCAAACGGGATGATCACGGTCAGCAGCAGAACGAGGGCGAGCAGAACCATCGCTCGCCGCGCGCCGGCCCGTCGTGGCGAAACCGTCCTGTTCGAAGACGGCGCGGGAGCGAGCCCGAACGAACGCAATCAGGATGCCGAGGCTGCCCAGGGCGAGCAGGATCGCGAAGACCAAACGATTCATTGTTCTCCCGGAGCGGAAAGTTGAGCGGCGCAGCATAGCACCCGGCATCGGCTCGCACGGCACCGCGGAATCGCGGAGGCCGTATGATTCCGGCGTGTCGAATGATCGCCCGCTCGAAGTGTCCGATCTCCGGAAGGCCTTCGGCGGGCAGAAGGCTCTCGATGGCGTCTCGCTTGCGATTGAAGCCGGGAGAGATCCTGGGTCTCCTCGGCCCCAACGGGGCCGGCAAGACGACGCTCGTGCGCAGCGTCGCTGGCCGCGTCGAGCCCGATTCCGGCAGCCTGACGCTCTTCGGCCTGCCGCCGACCCACCCCGACGCGCCCGCCCGGCGCGGCTGGGTCACGCAGGAGATCGCGCTCTACTGGGCTCCTGACACTCCGCGAGAACCTGTGGACGTTCGGCCGTTACCAGGGCGTCGCCACCAGCCGACGCTCGACGCCGCCATCCGCCACAGCCTCGACTGGATCGGGCTGTCCGAACGCGCGAAAGACAAGACCGTCAACCTGTCGGGAGGCATGAAGCGGCGCCTGAACATCGCAGCGGGAACGATCCACCGTCCGAAGCTGCTGCTCTTCGACGAGCCCACCGCCGGGGTCGACCCCCAGTCGCGCGAGCGGATCTACACGCATGATCGAGGAGCTCAAGGCGGCAGGGCGTCGCGCTGCTCTACACGACGCACTACATGGAGGAGGCCGAGCGCCTCTGCGACCGCATCGCCATCATCGACCACGGACGCATCATCGCGTCGGGCACGCGGGACGAGCTCGTCCGCTCGACACTGGGCAGCCGCCAGGCCATCACGATCGACGCGGAGAAGCCGATCGCGAGCGGCCTCAGGGAGAAGCTCGAGCGCGTCGGAGCCACCGTCGAACCGGCGATCGCGCGCCTGCTCGCGGATGACCCGCCCCGGCAGATCCGCGAGCTCCTCGAGGCCTTCCACGCGGAACGGGCCGGCATCCGCGACCTGACATTGAAGAGCCCCACGCTCGAAGAGGTCTTCCTGAACCTGACCGGCCGGGAGCTTCGCGAATGATCCTCTCCGTCGCGAAGAACCGCCTCCTGAACCTGCGCCACGACCGGGCGGCGATCGTCCTCTCCTTCGTCGTGCCGATCGTCTTTTTCTCGATCTTCGCGGCCATCTTCGGCGGCAGCGCGACACGCGCGGCCACTCGCAAGGTGATCGTCGCCGTCGTGGATCAAGACGACGAGCGAGAACTCGAGACGATTCGTCGCCGCTCTCCAGGCCGAGACGGCGCTTGCGGTGCGCCTCGCACCCGAGGTCAAGGGCGGCCAGGCAGCGAACAGTGCGACCCGAACTCCCTACACCGCGGCGACGGCGGAAGAGGCGGTCCGCAAGGGAAATCTGCCGGTCGCGCTCATCCTTCCCAAGGGCTTCGGAGAAAAGCCCCTGAGCTTCGGCCCTTCGAAGGACCGGCCGACGATCTCGATCCTTTCCGATTCGAGCGATCCGGTTGCCCCGCAGATCCTGGCCGGGCTGCTGCAAAAGGTCGCCATGACGGCCATGCCCGACGCCATGGCGCGCGGAGGCATCGACGCGCTGGACAAGTGGGGCGGCGGGCTCACACCCGAGCAGCGAGTCCGGATGGACGAAAGCGTCAAGTGGCTGCGCGATCAGAAGCCGGCAGCGGCTTCGGCCGGAAACTCGAACACGACCGGCGGCCTGATCGACGTCACGACGCGCGATGTCGTCGGCGAGAACAAGAGCAACCCGATGGTCGCCTTCTACGCCGCCGGCATCGGTGTCATGTTCCTGCTCTTCTCGGCTGCGGGAGCCGGCGGAGCGCTCATCGAGGAAGCCGAGAGCGGCACGCTCGACCGCATCCTGTCGACCCGAGTCTCGATGACGAAGCTGCTCCTCGGCAAGCTCCTCTATCTGGCCTGCCTCGCGGCCGCGCAATTGACCATCATGTTCGTCTGGGGCGCTCTCGTGTTCCACCTCGAGCTCGTCGGCCATCTGGCGGGGTTCGTCATCATGACCGTCGCAACGGCGCTCGCCGCATCGACCTTCGGCCTCCTCCTGGCCGCCGTCTCGAGGTCGCGGATGCAGCTCGTGGCCCTCTCGAACCTCTCGATCCTCGTCATGTCGGCCGTGGGCGGAAGCATGTTCCCCCGCTTCCTCATGCCCGAGGCCATGCAGAAGTTCGGCCTCGTGACGATCAACGCCTGGGCGATCGACGGCTTCCAGAAGGTCTTCTGGCGCGAGGAGCCGCTGTCGCATCTCTGGCCGCAGGTGAGCGTCCTGCTCGCAGCCGCCCTCGCTCTCTTCCTGCTCGCCCGCCGCGCCGCTCGGCGCTGGGAAGTCGCTTGAGTGCACCAGGAGCAAGGAACAACGGGGGTTTTCTGCTAACGGGTTGGGCAGTAGGCTGTCTTTTCCTATGAAGGAACACTTTCGCGGCGCCGCGATCATCGCAGCGCTCGCACTTGGATTTGCGGGCAACGCGTTCGGCACGACCTGGCCCGAGCCGGTTGCGGGCGACTTCGTCATCAAGGACTTTCGTTTCGGGACGGGCGAGACGCTGCCCGAGCTGAAGATCCATTACGTGACCCTCGGGAAGCCGGCGCGGGACGCGAAGGGGCACGTCACCAACGCGGTCCTGATCCTGCACGGCACGGGCGGATCGCATAGACAGTTCCTGTCGGCCAACTTTGCGGGCGAGCTCTTCGGGCCGGGCCAGCTACTCGACGCGGCGACGCATTACATCGTCATCCCCGACGGCATCGGCCACGGCCAGTCGACGAAACCCTCCGACGGCCTGCACGCGAAGTTCCCACGCTACACGTACGCCGACATGATCGAGGCCCAGCACCGCCTCCTGACGGACGGCCTCGGGGTGGATCACCTGTTTCTTCTCCTCGGCACCTCGATGGGTGGCATGCACGCGTGGATGTGGGCCGAGCGCTGGCCCGCCTTTGCCGACGGCCTCGTGCCTCTCGCCTCGAGGCCCATGGCGATCGTCGGCCGCAACCGCATGTGGCGCAAGATGGTCATCGACGCGATTCGGAACGACCCCGAGTGGATGGGCGGCGAGTACACGAAACCTCCGCGCGGCATGGTCGAAGCGATCCACTGGCTGCTGATCGCGTCTCCCGGGCCTCTCCTGCTCCAGAAGAACCTGCCCTCGCGCGACGCCGCCGACAAGTACGTCGAGGACCAGACGCGCCAGCGCCTGCTGACGACCGACGCCAACGACCTGCTCTACGCGGTCGAGGCCTCGCGCGAATACGACCCCTCGGCCGATCTCGAGAAGATCACGGCGCCGCTGCTCGCGATCAACTTCTCGGACGATTTCGTCAACCCGCCCGAGCTCGGCGACTTCGAGAAGCTCGTCGCCCGCGTTCCCCGCGGCAAGGCCGTCCTCATCCGGGCCGGCGAAGACGCCCGCGGCCACGGCACCCACACCTGGCCCGCCACCTACCGCCAGCACCTCGCCGCCTTCCTCGAGGAGATCAGCCGCCCCAGATAGAGGGTCCCGGCTCTCCCACAACAACCCCAGAAGAACACCAGAGGTTCCAAAAGACTCGGAGCTCCTTTGCAAGCCATCGTGTGTCTCGAGAAAGGGGGCACAAGATGACCTTCATCTCGTTTGTCTTCTGGTTCTGGGTGTCGTTCTCTCCCTGGCAAACCGGCATTGCCGGTCGGTCCATGGAGGATTGTCGCGGCCAGGTCGGATCGACGGATCAATGTCGGGATGGCAGGTCGGCTGTCGTACCGGCCCGCCTGCGCTCGGTGGACCCGATCAGGAGGGACAACCGATGATCGAGCACACCGCCGCCTTCGGCGCCTGCCCCTGAGAGAGAATGAGGAGAACCATCGTGAGGATGCAGGACACTCGAAAGGTCTGGCGGGTCGTTGTGGCACTCGTCCTGGCGGCGGAGCTTTCCGGCTGCGCTTCGGTTTCGACGGCGAGGACTCGGGCTGTGGCGCCGACGGCTGTCGACGGCACCTCGGACGTCGCCGGTGACCGAGCGCCGGAGCGGGCCGGCGCCGGCGTCGAAGCTGCGCCGGCGATTCAGGGTGAAGACGTCGGAGCCGACGGCGCCAGGGCCATGCGCTTCCAGGACGTGACCAATCTGCCTCCGAGCGGGACGACGATCGGCATCATCGTGGGAGTGATCCTCGTGGCCGTGTTTCTCTACCTGGTCCTGTCATCCAACTCATCGGGGCATACGGTGCATCCGGTCCCTCAGCGCCAGCCCTGAGCGGAACCGATCCGCGCCAGCCAGGAAAAACCCAGAAGATCACCAGAGCTTTCCGAAGACTCGGGACCCTCGGCGGGGCCATCGTCATGACTGACGAAAGGAGGCTCCCGTGAAAGGAAGAACGGTTCGAAAAGGTCTCCGGGTCGCCGTGGCTCTGGTTCTCGCTGCGAGTCTTTCCGGCTGCGTTTCGGTGGGCGTCGACACTCGGAAGGCGGCCGACCCGAACGCGGCGGGCGGCGCGCTCGAGGTCGCAGTGTACGACACGCCGGGAAAGAGGAAGGCCGGCGACACGACCTCGGGGAACGTTTCCATGGAGCTCGGCCGCATGGAGCAGGGGCGTGAAGCGCCGGTTCAGAGCTCCTCGGGCGCCACGTGGTCTCTCGGCGACCTCCAGCCCGGCAAGTACCGCCTGCACCTCAAGGCCACCGAGCTGGGAAGCGCCCCGTCCACCGCGCCGACGATTCGGAAAGAAGACATCCAGATCAAGGCAGGCGAAGTCGTTCGCACGGAGATGGTCCTCAAGAAGTTCCCGGTCCTGACGGTCGTCTGCGTCGGGGTTGGCATCGGAGCGATCGCTGGATTCGCCGCCTGGTACTCCAACAACTGGTTCAAGGGGGGCACCTTCCAACTTGGCCGCGCCAAGAAACCGCTCGTGACGCTGGCGCCCGCGATCCGCACCTCGCCCCCTCTCACCCATCGGCCGCGGTAGGCTCCCCGAGGAGGGGACGGGGTCCCCTCTTTCGCGCGGGAGGCAAGGGCGGCGCATGAGTCTGTTTCGGCGCGTATCCCTGGGCATAATCGCAGCGGCGCTGCTCGTCACCGCTGGGATAGTCGCCCTTCGCCGCGTCCTGGATGGGTCCACGAGCATCGTCCGCCCCCGATCCCCGGCGCCTGCGGCGCTTCGCCCATTGCTGCCGACGCCGCTTCCTGAAGCCGTGGTTGCGGTTCGCAATTCAGATGGCCGCTCCTACGATCTCTATGTCGACGGCCTGGTGCGCGAAGGCCGGGTCATCGACGACCCGTTCATCAACTGGCAGCCGGAAGCCCTCTTCTCTCTCATGACCGAGCAGAGCCGCGCCGACGTCATCGCCAACGCGATGCAGCGCGCGGGCCGGTTCCCGAACGCCCGCGCGTTGAAGCGGTTCTCCGAATTCCTCATCGCGGCAGGGCCCTCCTCTGTTCCTGCAATCGACGCGCGCCTCGCCAACAGCAGCCCCGACGGGTCCGCCGCGGGGCTCGTGGCGATTTGCGAAATGGAGCGGACTCGGGTCGGACAGCATGGCGGAGAGGATGCGTACGAGACGTGCTTTCAGGAACGGCTCGAGAAAGCACGTCCTGCCGTCGAGCGCGCCGTCGCAGCGGCGGGCGAATCGCTCGCGGCCACCGCCCCGGAAAGCGTGCCCTGCTACTGGAGTCTGCGGGTGTTGGGAGCCGCAGGGCCAGCCGCCCGCCCGGCCCTTCCGGCACTCGCACCGCTGCTCGACACCGGCACCAGCTCTACTGACACCGCCGCGAAAAGGCGAGGAGAGTGCTTCCGCGCGAACATCTCGGCGACCCTGGTCAAGATCCTCGTGCCGAAGCCGCGCGACAAGTCGCTCGGCGCTCTGACGGACCGAGCCGTGGACGACCTCGTCGCCGCGACGCTCGTCCCCCCCGACACGCTTCCGGAGTCGGCGCACCTGGCCTCGGTGCTCGACACACTGCCGGCGAGCCGCTCGTTGGATCGGCGCCTCGAAACGATCGTCGTCGACCGGCTCAAGAATTGCGATCCGATCGAGTCGGGGCGGCTCCTGGTCCTCGGACGCCTTGGCGTGGACGTGCTGGCAAGAATCCTCGATCACTGGCAGAACATGGGATGCCCTCGGGAGGAGTGGATACGCGCCCTGCAGGTCCGGTCGTGGCAACCCGCCGCAGCGGAAGGCTTCATGAACTGGACTCTGGTGAAGCAACTGGAACGGTATCCGGACATGGCGAGCTCCCTCTACGACCGCACGCGATCGGCGTTCACGCGGGATCACATCGTCGAGGCAGCTCGTGTCGTGGTTGAGCCTCCCGAGCAACAGGCCGCCGAAGAGCGCGGGAGTCCCCCGCTTGCGGAGCAGCGAACGGTTGAGATCCTCACCGCGTTTCTCTCCCACATCGGCTACGTTGCCGTGACTTTCGACGAGGAGGGCACCCCACGATTCCCGGAGGCGTCCAACCTGCACTGGCTGCCGTTCGATAACCGGGCGATCGTGTTCGAAGCGGATGACTCCGCGGACGCAAAGGCTCGGCCCGATCTGCGCGCCGCCCTGAAGAGGCTCGCGGCCGCCACGCCGAGCTGCCGCATTCCGATCGATGACGAGGGTGTCTTGCTCCGCTCCTCCACGGGTAAGGCCCTCTTCGTCTTTCCGTGCGGGGCCGGTGCGCCGCCGCAGGTGGTGATCGGCTCGCGCGCGGGCTTCAAGGTCATGCACTTCCCGGCTCGGCTGAACTTCCAGGAGCCGGATGCCCCCGGCGGCGCCATTCTCGCGGTGTCCGATGTGGACGGAGACGGCAACCTGGAGATCCTGACCCGGCAAAGGGTGTGCCGCGACGATCCCGGATGCTTCGAGTACGACCTCAGCGAGGAATCGGGCGACTGGTTCACGCACCTGACGGCGAAGCGGTGATGCCGCGGCAGCCGCGGCAGAACGCCTTCACTCGTAGACGCGCGTGCCGACGGTGAGGCGCGTCAGGTAGACCGTCTCGCAGCCGCCGGGGCCCTCGTCCGAGCGCGAGACGCTCGTCTTCCAGTGAAAGGACGGGTCGTCGATGCCGTCGACGTCCACGAGCCAGCCCTCAAGGCGCACGTCGTCTCCCTTCGACACGGATTTGGCCGCGCGGGCGATCCGTGAGGACGCCGGGATGATGTGCGTGTTGGCCGTGTGCGTGACGATCGTGCCGCGGTCGAGGCTCAGGTCGGACGTCCCCCACATGTAGAAGCGGCTCGTCTGCGTGAAGTGGATCTTGCCCTGGTAAGGCGGCGCGACGACCGGGCCCCAACCGAGCGCCCAGTCCAGCGGGATCAGCGTCCCCGCAGCACCGGCCGAGTACGGCTCGGAGCTCTCGACCCGCGCCGGCTCGTCCCAACGAAACCGGGGCACGATCCGGTAGCGCTTACCGCCGGCCACGTGCTCGAACGGCTTCGCGCCGTCCGCCTCCTGCACCGGCTCCCCCGCCACCTCCGGCCTTGGCGCCTCGGCATGCCGGAGCACCGCGAGCATCAACGGATGCCGGAAGGCGAAGAGCAGCACGGCGGCCGCCCCGAGAGCGGCGAGCGTTCTATTTCTCATGAGGAATGGCGGGGCCGACGGGACTCGAACCCGCGACCTCCGGCGTGACAGGCCGGCGTTCTAACCAACTGAACTACGACCCCGCAGTCGAGCCGCGCATGATATGCGAGAAGGCCTTCTGATCAAAGCCCCGGCCCGGCCGATCTCATCTTCGGCGACGGTGGTTGCGAGCGGGGTCCGCATGATATGAGACGCTTCCAGGAAGCCGACCCATGACGAGCTCTCGAGGCCGAGCTGGAGTCCTCGGGCACCTCATCCCGTGCTTGCTGCTCGGCGCCGCCGAGGCTGCGCCGGGCTTGGAGCCCGAGAGCAAGGCCCCGACTCTCACTCTCGAAGCCGCCGTCTCCTCGGCGCTCGAAAAGAACCACCTGATCGCCAACGCCAACCTGGACGTCGGCAAGGCGGAGGACGAAACGGCGGCGATCCGCGCGCAGCGGCTCCCCACGATGAGCCTCAACCTGTATGGCGCGAAGCTCCTGGCGCCCGTGTCCTTCACGTTCGAGCAGGGCATCTTCGGCACCTATCCCGGCGTCGGACCCATCCCGGGCGAGAAGAAGACGATCGAGACCCCGACCCGCTTCGTCGGTATCGGTGAGGCACGGCTTTCCCAGCCGCTTTCGCAGCAGTACAAGCTCGGCCTCGGAATTCGCGCCCGGGAGATCGGCGAAGAGGTCGCGCGCGAGCAGCTGCGCGCCGAGCGCCATTACGTCGTCTCGAGTGTACGCAAGGCTTACTACGGCCTGCTGCACGGTGAGAGCGCGCTCACGGCTTCACGAGAGTCTCTGGCGGCCGCCCGGGAGATCGAGCGCGAGATCCGGCAGCGATTCGAGGCCGGCGCCGCGCTCGAGGCGGACCTTCTCGAGGCGCGCGCACGCCTCGCCCACGCCGAGTACGAGGAGCTCGTTTCCCAAAACGCCCTGACCACTCGGAAGGAGCAGCTGAACCAGCTGCTCGGGCGCGAGATCTCGTTGGACTTTCGGACTGTTCCGCTGCCCCGCCCTCCGATGACGGAATCGGACCTCGAGGCCGCCCGCCAGCGCGCCCTCGAGCAACGCCCGGAGGCCCGCACGGCGCGCTTGCGGGTCTCGCAGGCCCAGTACGACTGGAAGCTCCAGAAGGCCGACTGGATCCCCGATGTCTCGCTCCTGCTCTCGTACGTCCGGCTCCAGGCCTTCGACCCTTTCGTGCCCCAGAACATGTTCGCCCTCGGCGTCTACTTCCAGTGGGACGTTCTGGACTGGGGACGCCGGCGCCGCCAGGCCGCCGAGAAGGAGAAATCTCTCCAGCAGGCGTCCCACGCTGCCCTGGAGACCGAGGCCGCGACGCGCGTCGAGGTGGCGCGCCTCTTCCGAAGCCTGGCCGAGGCGCTCCGGCGCCTGGAAGCCGCGGAGCTTTCACTCGCCGCCTCGCGGGAGCGGCTGCGCATGGCGAGAGACCGCTTCTCAGCCGAGACGATCCTGGCCGAAGACCTGCTCCGAGCTCAGGCCGAGGCTGCCGAAAGGAATCGGCAGTATCAGGAAGCGCTGGCCGCTTTCTGGACAACGCGCGCCGACTACGAGCGCATGGTGGGAGAAGACCCATGACCCTTCGAGCGAGGTTCTCCGAGACAGCCGCGCCCCTGGCGCTCGCCGTCGCGCTGGCGATCCCGGCCACGGCGTGTCACAGGGGACGGGAGGCCGGCAAAACGGCCGTGCCCGTCCGGGTCGAGGCCGCACAACAGGCCGGCGCCTCGGCCGGCGTCCGCTACTCCGCCAACGTTCAGCCCCGGGAGCAGATGTCGCTGGCCTTCAAGAGCCCGGGCTATGTGCGCGAGATCCTGCGGCTGCGCGGGAGCGACGGGCGGCCGCGTAACGTGCAGCAGGGCGACACCGTCACGCGGGGCACGGTTCTCGCCCGCGTGCGCGAAACCGACTACCTCGAGCGGGTCAACCACACAAAGGCCCAGCTCGCCGAGGTTGCTGCGGCGTTCGAGAGGCAGCGGCTGGACTTCGAACGCGCGAAACAGCTCTACGAGTCGAAGAGTCTCTCCCGGGCCGACTTCGACGCGGCCCGATCGGCCTTCGACAGCGCCCAGGCGCGCGTGGCCGGCGCCCAGGCGCAGCTCGACACGGACCGGATCGGCCTCGAGGACTGCGCGCTGACGGCGCCGATGGATGCCCTGGTTCTCGCGCGAAACGTCGAGACGGGCACTTTGGTGGCCTCGGGGACTGTCGGCTTCGTTCTCGCCGACACGACCTCCGTCAAGGCGGTGTTCGGCGTGCCCGACACGATCGTGCGCAGGGTCAAGCCAGGCCAGCCGATCGCGCTCACCGTCGAGGCGATCCCGGGGGCGAAATTCTCCGGCAAGGTCACGGCCATCGCAGCGTCGGCCGAGAAGCAGACCCGCGTGTTCGACGTCGAGGTGACCATCCCCAACGCCGATGGCAGGCTGCGCAGCGGCATGATCGCCACGGTCGAGACACCGAACGACGCCGGCCCTGCCGCGAGCGCCGTCGCCATCCCCCTGACCGCGATCGTGAAGGCGCCGGGAGACCCGAGCGGCTTCGCAGTCATGGTCGTGTCGGAGGACGGCGGACGTTCCGTTGCAAAGCTTCGGAACGTCAAGCTCGGCGAGGTGGTCGGCAACCGCATCGCGGTCACGTCGGGGCTCGCGGCGGGCGAGCGCGTCATCGTGATGGGCGCCACGCTCGTCAGCGGACGGCGAATCCGTCCGGATCATTCCGTAGCCATGGCGCACGGCAAGCGACGACGAGATCGTCCGCACAACGCACAACACCGCGCGCTTCTTCACCGAGAACCGCCAGGTCGCCTGGGTGCTGCTCGTCGGCACCGTGCTGTGGGGCGTCTTCGGCTACGTGCGCGATGCCGAAGCGCAAGGACCCGCGACATTCCGGTGCGCGTCGCGGTGGCCATCTGCCCCTGGCCGGGCGCGTCGGCGCGAGAAGAATCGAGCAGCTCGTCACGCGCAAGATCGAGGAGAAGATCGCCGAGAACGCGAAGGTCGAGAAGATCGAGTCGACCACGCGCACGCAGCGTCGCGGTCGTCTACGTCACGCTGGCCGAGGAGCGCGAAGGACGCCGCGCAAGGAGTTCGACGACATCAAGCTGAAGCTCGACGCCATCCGCGACCTGCCCGCAGGGCGCCGGGCCGATCCACTTCCTGAAGGACTTCGGCGACACGGCCGCGCTGATGCTCACCGTCGCGAGCCCGCAGGTCGGCGACGTCGAGCTCGCGCTGCGCGCGCGCGACCGTCGCCCGCGCCATCGAGCGCGGCGCGCGCGGGCGCGCCCGCCTGGCCGCACCCGGGCGACGCTCGTGCTCTGCTTCCCCGATCCGCTCGCACCGAGGTCGTCGGCGCGGCTTCGTCGCTCTGTCGTGGAGGTCGGCGACCGCAGTCGGCGGACCGGGCGCGACGCGCGCGTGCTCGAGGGGCCGGGCTTCGTCGGCATCGACGTCGCCACCGACCGAGCGACGACGCGCGATCGCGCGCCTCGATGCAGAGATTCGCTGCGCGAGCGGCTGCACGCCTCGGAGCTGCACCCCGACGTCTGGCGCGCCGATCGTCGTCCGCGATCCCGCGAAGACCGCGAGCGCGCTCGCGGCCGTCGGCCGGCGACAGCTACACGCTACCGCGAGCTCGACGACTTCACCGACCTGATCAGCGCGCACGCTCCAGACGCGTGCCGATCGTCGTCGAAGGTGACGCGCTCGGGCGTGCTGCCCGAGCGGATCTACCTCGACTACTCGCAGGAGCGGCTCGCCGGCTACGGCGTCCAGCCGTCCGCGCTGCGCCAGATCTCTCGGCGCGCGCAACATCACCGCGCCGGGCGGCGTGCTCGAGGTCGGCGGCAAGAACGTCACCATCGATCCGTCGGGCGAGTTCACGAGCGAGCACGAGATCGGCGACGTCGTGGTCGCCGCCCGTCGACCGGCGCGCCGGTCTACCTGCGCGACCTCGTCGACGTCAGCCGCGACTACGAGAGCCCGCCGCGGTTCCTGAACTTCATCACGGCGCAGCGGACGCCGACGGCGACTGGCACCGCAGCCGCGGCCATCACGCTGGCGGTCCAGATGCGGCCGGGCGAGCAGATCGGCGAGTTCGGCGAGGCCGTCGACGCGGCGCTCGCCGACGTGAAGCACGCTGCCTGCCCGAGGACCTCGTCCTCGCGCGCACGTCCGATCAGCCGCTGCAGGTGCAGCGAGAACGTCGACCTCTTCATGAACAGCCTCTACGAGGCGATCGCGCTCGTCGTCCTCGTCGCGCTCATCGGCTTCTGGGAGTGGCGCTCGGCGCTGCTCATGGCGCTGTCGATCCCGATCACGCTGGCGATGACGTTCGGCATCATGCACCTGCTCGGGCATCGACCTGCAGCAGATCTCGATCGCGTCGCTCATCATCGCGCTCGGCCTGCTCGTCGACGATCCCGTCGTCGCCGGCGACGCGATCAAGCGCGAGCTCGCGCCGGGCCAGCCGCCGGTCGTCGCCGCGTGGCTCGGGCCGACGAAGCTCGCGACGGCGATCCTGTTCGCGACCATCACCAACATCGTCGCCTACCTGCCGTTCCTGCTCGCTCGACGGGCGACGTCGGGCAGTTCATCTACAGCGCTGCCGGTCGTGCTCACCTGCTCGCTCGTCGCGTCGCGCCTCGTGTCGATGACGTTCATTCCCGCTGCTCGGCTACTACCTGCTGCGGCCGGCAGAAGCCGAGCCGACGATCGGAGGAGCGGCGCACGCAGCGGCTTCGCCGCGCTGCTACTACCGCGTCGTCGGCTGGGCCATCGATCACCGCTGGAAGGTGCTCGCCGCGTCCGTCGGTCCTGCTCGTCCTGGGCGGCTTCGCGTCGGCGCGCAGCCTCAAGACAGGCGTTCTTCCCGAAGGACCTCTCGTACCTCTCGTACGTCGACGTCTGGCTGCCCGAGGACGCGACCGTTCCGGCGCACGCGCGACGGCGGCGCGCGAGGTCGAGGCCGACCATTCGCGAACGTGGCCGAGGAGTACGGCACGCGAGCACGCCGAGAAGGGCGGCAAGCCGCGCCCGACGTCCTCGAGTCGCTCACCACGTTCGTCGGCGGCGGCGGGCCGCGCTTCTGGTTCTCGGTCGCGCCGGAGCTGCAGCAGCTCAACTACGCGCAGCTCATCGTCCAGGTGCAGGACAAGCACGACACCGAGCACCTCGTCGGCCCGCTCCAGGCGGCGCTCTCGCGAGCGCGTCGCCGGGCGCGCGCATCGACGTGCGCCAGCTCGAGACCGGCAAGCCGGTCGGCATCCCGGTCGCGGTCCGCATCTCCGGGCGAGGACATCGCCGACGCTGCGCGCGCTCGCCGAGACAGGCCGAGGCGATCCTGCGCGCGACGCCGCACTGCCGACCGCGTGCGCGACGACTGGGGCGCCGAGAGCTTCACCGTGAAGCTCGAGGTCGACCCCGATCGCGCCAACCTCGCCGGCGTCACGAACCTCGACGTGGCGCTCGTCGTCGGCCGCCGGCATGAACGGCGTCGCCGGTCGGCGACGCTGCGCGAGGGCGACCAGCAGATCCCGATCGTGGCCGCGCCTGCGCGCGAGGAGCGCGCGCAGCTCGCCGACATCCAGAACCTCTACGTCTACTCGCCGCGCGGGACCGCAGCAGGTGCCGCTCGGCCAGGTCTCGACGCTGTCGCTACGGCGATGAAGACCGAGAAGATCCGTGCGCCGCAATCAGTTCCGCACCATCACCGTCTCGGCCTTCCCCGACGCCGGGCGTGCTCGCCGTCGCAGGTGATCGACAGCGGCGTTCCCGGCCGATCCGGCGAGCTCGAGAAGACGCTGCCGCCCGGCTACAAGATGGAGATCGGCGGCGAGGAGGAGGAGCAGAAGAAGGGCTTCGGCGAGCTCGCGGTCGTCATGGTGATCTCGGTCGTCGCGATCTTCCTCGCGCTGGTCGTTCAGTTCAAGAACGCGGTCAAGCCGCTCATCGTCTTCGCGGCCATCCCCTACGGCGTCGTCGGCGCGCTCGTCGCGCCTCGGCGTCATGGGCGCCCGTTCGGCTTCATGGCGTTCCTCGGGATCGTCAGCCTGATCGGCGTCATCGTCAGCCACGTCATCGTGCTCTTCGACTTCATCGAGGAGAAGCACGAGGAGGGCGAGCCGCTGCGAGGAGGCGCTGCTCGACGCGGGCATCCTCCGCCTGCGTCCGGTGCTGATCACCGTCGGCGCGACCGTGCTCGGCCTCATCCCGCTCGCGCCCCACGGCGGGCCGCTGTGGGAGCCGCTCTGCTACGCGCAGATCGGCGGGCTCACCTTCGCGACCTTCGTCACGCTGCTGCTCGTGCCGGTGCTCTACGCGATCTTCGTCCTCGACCTGAAGATCGTGAAGTGGGAACAGCCGGCGCCGAAGGCCTGAAGGGCGACAGTTATCCGTTCCAGAAGCGGCGTAACTCTTCGAGGCTTGTCCACCGCTCGTTGACGATTGTTCTGTCGCCGCCCTTGGCGAGGAATCCCAGGATCGCTTCCACCTCGCCCGCGGAGCGGCCTCGGCTCAGACGGCCTCGGACGGCTGACTCTTTGCGGGCGGCGATCTGGACCGGCGCCGACAAGCCGCCGGAGTCATCGGCCTCTATGAGGATGCGGCTGTCCGTGAGTCGCTGCAGGAGGATGGCGAACTCGCTTTTCGTCGGCTCCTCAGCCATCCGCGTATTGTATGCCGCCAACGCGGAACACGCATGCGACGGATCATTCGGAGCGGAGCGCGGCCATGGGGTCCGTCCGGGCGACGCGGCGCGCGGGGATGTAACTGGCGGCGAAAGCAACGCCGCCGAGCACGAGCGGGACTGCGAGGAAGGTGACGGTGTCCGTTGGGCGGACGCCGTACAAAAGGCCGGACATCAGGCGGGTCAAGCCCAGAGCTCCAACGAGCCCCACACCAGCCCCAGCGAGTGCCAGCGCCATCCCCTGGCCCACGACCAGCCGCACGACTTTGCCCCGCGTCGCCCCGAGGGCCATGCGAATGCCGATCTCGTGGGTTCGCCGCGAGACTGAATAGCTGATCACGCCGTAGATGCCGACGGCCGCCAGGATCAACGCGACGGATGCGAACGCTCCGAGCAGGATCAGGTAGAGCCGCGGCTGTGCGGTCGACTCCGCCACCACCTGCTCCATGGTCTGGACCTCGGAGACTGGAAGATCTCGATTGAAGGACCACACGAGGCTCCGCACGGAGGGGGCCAGGGCCGCGGGATCGCCGTTTGCGCGCACGACGAGCGTCATGTAGGCGACGTGGCTGCCGGGGCTCTCCAAATACTGGCGATTCTGGAGGTACGGCAGGTAGATTTCTTCAGAAGGCGGCGCCGCCCAGTCGCTGCGGACCGCGTTCTTCACGACACCGACGACCGTGAGCCACGGCCAGTCTTTGTCGTCCAGCGTGATCCGTTTGCCCACCGCGTCCTCGTTTGGCCACCATTTTTTCGCGAGCCACTCGTTGACGACGACGGCGCCCGGAGCGCTCCTGTCGTCGCTTTCGGCGATGTCCCGGCCGCGCAGGACCGGGATTCCCATGGCGTGGAAGTACCCGGGCAGCACGACGCGGTACACGGCGCTCGTCCCCTCGCCGGGCCGCGGACGCGGACGCCCCTCGACGAAAAACGTCCGGTTCCAGGTGTCTCCAGCGAGCGGAAGATGGTTGATAGCGCCCGCCGACACGACACCGGGGAGGCCGCGCACCCGGTTCAGCAGCTCCTCGTAGAAGGCCGCGCGACGGTTGGGCTCGGCTTCGGCGGAGCCGGTCACCGAGACGATCAGTGACAAAACGTTTTTCGGATCGAAGCCCGGGTCGACCGATTGCAGAGCGATGAAACTGCGGATCATCAGACCGGCGCCGATCAGCAGCATCAGGGCCAGGGCGAACTCCGAGGCCAGAAGAAGGCTGCGGAGGCGGTTGCCGCGTATTCCGCCTGTCGACCCCCGAGCGCTCTCCTTGAGCGAGTCCGCGAGGTTCGCCGAGGACGCCTGCAGGGCAGGCACGAGGCCGAAGGCGACGCCGGACACGATCGACACGAAGAGAAGGAAAACCAGGACGCGTGAATCGAGCCCGATCGACTCGACGCGCGGGATGTTCTCCGGGCCGAGAGCGACGAGAGCCCGAACGCCCCAGGCCGCGAGCAGGAGCCCGGCGCCGCCACCCAGGAATGCCAGGAGAAGGCTCTCGGTCAGGAACTGCCGGATGATCCGGGAGCGCCCCGCCCCGAGCGTCGTGCGGATGGCAACCTCTTTCTGGCGCGCCGCGGCGCGCGCAAGCAGCATGTGGGCGACGTTGGCGCATGCGATGAGCAGCACGAAGCCAACCGCGCCGAGCAGCACCAGCAATGCCGGCCGGATGTCTCCAACGACGACTTCCTTCAGCGGAACCACGTTGACGTTGCGATTGGTACCGGGGAACTCCTTTTCGAGGCGCGCGGTGATCGTCGCGATCTCGGCGCGCGCCTGCCCGAGCGAAACGCCGGGCTTCAGACGAGCGAAAGCGCGCAGGTGCTGATGCGTTCGGCTCGGCGACTGGAGAGGCTCGGAGAGCGGCGCATAGAGCTCCGCTTTGGTCGCCCAGAAAGGAGTGAACCGAAAGCTCCGTGGCATGACACCGATGACCGTGTAGCTCTGCCCGTCCAGTGTCAGGGTCCGCCCGACGACCGACGGGTCCCCCGCGAACCGCCGCTGCCACAGGCGGTGGGTCAGGACGACCTCGCGATCCTTGCCCGGCTCCACCGTATCGGGGAGGAACATGCGGCCCAACAGCGGCTGCACACCCAGCATCGGAAGAATGTCCGGGGTCAGCCGAAGAGCGGTCAGGTGCTCGGGTCGGTCGAGGCCCGTCAGGTTGGGCGTCCAGTAGTCCGCCGCGCCCATGCGTTCGAAGACGTGATTCCGGTCGCGCCAATCGACGAAGTTGGCCGGCGACACGGGGTCTCGCCCCCGGAGCAGCACCACGACCAGACGATCCGGGTCCGCATAGGGCAACGGCCGGAGAAGAACAGAGTCGACGACGCTGAAGATCGCCGTATTGGCCCCGATACCCAGCGCAAGGGCAAGAACTGCGATCGCCGTGAACCCCGGGCTCCGCCTCATCGCCCGAAGCCCATAGCGCACGTCCTGAACCAGCTCCCCGAGCCCCGCCATACCCCCTCTACGCCCCTCCGCCCCTTAAGTCACGCACCCTCAGATGGTGCATCCGCGCACAGGCGCCTATGAGAATCCAGCTCGATCTTACGCTCGCGCCGCGAATAGTCACCCGAGCGAATGCGAGGGTGGAGGTTCGCGGCGCGGGAGCGAGCGCAAAGCGCGGAATCAGGCGAGCGGTCGAGCGCGCACCCGCGCGAGCCGCTCGCCGGTGCGCCCCACAGGGCGCAGATTCCGCGCTGCAGCGCGAGCGACGGGTATGGTGGGAGGTGAGGGGATCGAACCCCCGACCGCCTGCGTGTAAAACAGGCGCTCTACCGCTGAGCTAACCTCCCACGGACGAACCGGAGCGTCCAAAGTTGAAAGTCCAAAGTCCAAAGGAGTCTACCGGGCCCCCGGTCTCGACTTTGGACTTTGGACTTTGGACCTTGGACTCCCCCGTCAGAACCGGACTCCCCCGTCCTGTCTGGCAGCCCCTCAGAATCTCAAGCGCTGCACGTTCTCGATTTCGGCGAGTGGCATCGGCCGGGCGAGCAGGAACCCCTGGCCGTAGGGAACGCCCAGGCTCTGGAGGACCTTCAGCTCTTCCTTGCTCTCGATGCCCTCGGCGATGACCTTGGTCTTCATCTTGCGGGCAAAACTCATCAAGGCCTCGAGCAGATCCTGTTTGACCCGGCGCCGGTCGATGCCTCGGACGAAGACGTTGTCGAACTTCAGGTAGTCCGGCTCGATCTCGGCCAAGGAGGAGAGATTGCTGTAGCCGGTCCCGACGTCGTCGACGGCGATGCGGAAGCCCTGCTGCCGGAAGCGGGAGAGGACCTCCCGGAAGAGGCCCTCGTACACGGCGTACGTCCGCTCCGTGATCTCCAAAACGATGCGGTCGGGCTCGATGCCGAAGGACTTGACCTGTTCCTGGAAGAACGGGCCCAGGAACTCGGGGTCGGAGGCTGCCGCCGGGGACAGGTTCAGGAAGATCTGCTGGCGCGGGCTGGCGTACGCCGCAGCCTCGAGCGAGCGCTGGCGGCAGATCCGTTCGAGCGGGATCAGGAGGTCCGTGCGATCGGCCAGCGAGAAAAGGGTCTCGCCCGACTCGAACTCGCTGCCCCGCGGGCCCCGCGAGAGCGCCTCCATACCGATCATCTCGCCCGAGGCCAGGTCGAAGACGGGCTGGAAGACCGGGAAGATGTCGCGGCGTGAGATGGCGTCCTGGAGAAGCTCGCCGCCCCGGATCTCGGCCTTGACGGTCTTGCGGGTGACCTGGTCGCGCGCGTCCTGGATGCCCCGGTAGATCAGCCGTTCGAGCCGGTACTTGGAGTCGAACCGGATGCGCCCGGCGCCCACGAAGGAGCGGAAGCGGCCGGAGAGATCGGCCCGCTCCGCAAGGTACCCCCGGATCAACTGATCGAGCTCGGCCGACTTCTGCTCCAGGGCGCCGGAATCCTCGAAGGGAGTCCCCTCCGGGTCGACCATGAGGATGATCTCGTCCGAGCGCACGTAGGGAAGGCAGAACGTGCCTGTCGGGACGATGCCGTCGGCCTGGAAAGCCTTGAGCCGTCTGACGAAGTCGAGGAGGAGGTCGTCGTAGGCCTCCCAGCCCCAGACCTGCTCGACGGAGCCCTCGGAGCCCGGCCGGAAGATGAAGACGGCCAGGGACCCCCGGGCCTGGAGCTCCCGGCCCAGGTCGTCGGTGAGCGTCGCCACGGTCGGCAGGCCCGTATCGCGGTCGTAGAGACGGGTCCGTTCCTTCTGCCACTTGCTCCGCAGAGCGACGAACTCGCTCTCCCGTCCCTTCGTCATCGACCTCCCAGGCGCCAGATTTGGCACTTCAGGATAGCACCGCTCCGGCCTGGCCGGCCTTCAGTCGGGCTATGGCCTCGTCCTGGGCGAGCACGATGAGCACGTCGCCGCGCTCCATGCGGTCCTCGGGGCCGGGCACGAAGCGGCGCTCGACACCTCCCCGGACCAGCCGCTTGACGGCGAGGACCGACACGCCGAAACGCGCCCGGAGGTCCAGTTCCGCCACCGTGACTCCCTCCATGTCCGGCGGCACTTCCACCTCGGCCAGCCGGTACGTTTCCGGCAAATCGAAGTAGTCCACCCGGCCGCCGGTCCCGGTCGCCCGAAACCGCGCCACGAGCCGGTCGCGCTGGAGGATCTCCCGATCGAAGGCGCCGAGCAGGTCGCGACGCGTCACGACTCCGAGAAAGCGGCGCCCCTCGGCGGAATCGACGACGGGAAGCTGCCCCAGGTCTCGAAACCAGAGCTTCTCGTTGACGGAGGTCAGCGGCTCGTCGGGCGTGACGAAAGGCACATCGGCAACGAGATCGGCGGCGTTGACCAACGTTGCGAGATCCCGCTCGGCCAGCATCTCCTTGACGGCGTGGATGTCGACCGCGCCCAGGAGCCGGCCCTCCGCGTCCCCGACATAGAGCATCAGGCTGCGTGTCGCGAGAAACGTGTCGAGCACGCTGGCCAGCGGAACAGACTGCGGCACGAGCTGGACATCCCGTCGCATGACATCGGCGACCTTGAGGGAGGAGGCGGCGGTTGCCTCGGGGGTTTTCTCCCACACGATGCCGGCCGAGCGCAGGCTCTCGACGTAGATCGAATCGCGCTCGAGGGCTCTGGCCGCGAGCACGGCCAGGACCGAGACCCCCATCATCGGCAAGAGCACCGCCGTGTTCTGCGTCAGCTCGAAGATCATGATCACCGCCAGGAGAGGAGCGCGCGTGATCCCGGCGAGCAGCCCTCCCATCCCGATCAGGGCATAGGCGCCGACAGGCGCTTCGAGCCAGGGCGCCGCTCCCTGCGTGCCGTAGGCGACCAGCCCCCCCAGGGCCGCGCCGACCATGAGCGATGGCGTGAAGACTCCGCCCGGCGCTCCCGAGCCGACCGTCAGGGCCGTCGCCACCATCTTTCCGGAGAAGAGCAACCCGAGCGCGAGCACGCCGAGGCCTCCTGCCAGAATCCGGTTGGTGCCCTCGAAGCCGTTGCCGAAGACCTCCGGCAGTCCGATGCCGAGCGCTCCGACCGCCGCGCCTCCCGCCGCCATCGCGACCGGAAGCGGCAATCCGGACGCCGCGAAAAGCCGCTTTCCCGTCCGCAAGGCTTTGCTGAACAGCGCCGCCGACGCTCCGGCCAGAAGCCCGATCATGGCCATCGGCACGAACTCGGCTGGAGAAGCGAGAGCAAACCGCGCCACGCGATACACCGGTTCGTCGCCGAGCACGGACCGCACGACGACTGTCGAGACGACGGCCGAGACAACGGTCGGGCCGAAGAGCGTCATCGAGAACGACCCGATCACGACCTCGAGGACGAAGAGCGTCGCCGCAATCGGCGTGTTGTAGGCGCCGGCCACGCCGGCCGCCATGCCGCAGGCCGTCAGGATCCGCACGCGCTCGGGCGAGAGCTTGACGGCCCGGGAGAGAGCCGATGCGAGAGCCGCGCCGAGCTGGATGATCATCCCCTCCCGGCCGACCGACCCGCCCGAAGAGATGGAGACGATCGAGGCCGCTGTGCGGCCGAGAGTCGGCCGAAGTCGCACCGAGCGGCGTCCGATCGACACGACCTCGATCATGTGCGAGATGCCCTCGGGACCGGTGTCGCGGACGAAGAAGTGGACGATCGCTCCCGCGATCAGCCCTCCTCCCGCCGGAATGGCCACGCGCAGCCACGGCGGAAGGCTCTCGGCGCCCGAAACGATGTTGTCCCCGCCGAACAGATAGTGAGTCAGCCACCGAGCGACGGCGCGGAAGGCGATGGCGCCCAGGGCGCCGGCGACACCGGCCGTCACCGCCAGCAGAAAGAACTGAGTATCGGGGTCTCGCCAGATGACTCGGCCGGCCGGCTTCATTCTTCCTCGGCGTCGTCCTCGGTGTCCGGCTCGTCGACGTCAGACGCGCTGCCATAGAAGAAGGAGTGGCCGCATTCCCGGGAGCAGAAAGCGGCGCCTCCCACCCGGGACCCGCAGGAGCTGCAGACGGGCTTGTGGCACATGGTGCAGCGAGGCAGACTGAAGGGGTACTTCTTCTTGCAGACAGCGCAGGCGTCAACCAGACCCGGCATCGATTTGAGTATAAAGGCAGGCCTCTCTATAATCCCCCGCTCTTACGCTTCCGGCGGTGTAGCTCAGTTGGTCAGAGCAAGCGGCTCATATCCGCTGTGTCCGGGGTTCAAATCCCTGCACCGCCACCAATAACCGTCGCTCGCGCTGCAGCGCGGAATCTGCGCCCTGCGGGGCGCACCGGCTCGCGGCTCGCCCGGGTGCGGGCTCGACCGCGAGCCTGATCCCGCGCTTTGCGCTCGCTCCCGCAGCGTGAGGCTCCTCCCTCCCGCCGGTCGGGAGACTCCTCACGCTGCGAACTTCACGACGACAAGGCGGCGTATAGTTTCGGCTAGTTATCAACGGGAGGGACCATGAGGAATGGGTCTCGAACCGTGAGCCTGATTCTGCTCCTTGTCCTGCTCTCCGTGCGGTTCGTCCTGGGCCAGACGACGGGCGTGATCCGCGGGCAGGTCAAGGACGGCACCGGCGGCGTGCTGCCGGGCGTCTCGGTCGAGGCGAAGAGCCCGTCGCTGCAGGGGGTCAAGACCGCGACCACCGCGGGTGACGGCACCTACCGCATTCCGCTGCTCCCGCCCGGTGAGTACACCGTCACCTTCATGCTGGCAAGCTTTGGGAAGGTTGAAAAGAACACTCTCATCCAGCTCGACAAGACCGTCGTTGTGGACGCCACGATGACGCTTGCCACGACGGCAAACGTGACGGTCACCGGAGAGGCGCCCGTCATCGACGCGACGTCCTCCTCGACCGGCGCGAATTTCTCGTCGGCCCTGGTCCAGACGCTCCCTCTGGGGCGCAACCTCACCTCGGTCGCCACCAAGGCTCCCAATGTCATCCCGGGCTTCGGGGTCGACAGCGGCGGCATCAATGTCCAGGGCTCGACCGGCGCCGAGAACAACTTCCTGATCGACGGCGTGGACACGACCGAGATCCAGTACGGCCGCCAGGGCAAGAACGCGCCGCCCGAGTTCATCCAGGAGGTCGAGGTCAAGTCCGGCGGCTTCCAGGCCGAGTACGGCCACGCGCAGGGAGGCGTGCTGAACGCCATCACCAAGTCGGGCGGCAACGCTTTCCATGGCGACGCGTTCGGCTACTACTCCGGGCGGACGGACACGGCTGCCGGCGGCAACTTCTGGCAGGCGGCCGACAGACACCTTCAGCCAAAGGCGGACAGTTACGGGACCAACGCCAGCCAGACCGATCCGATCGAGAACGTGCTGCGCGCCGACTATGGCGCCGATCTCGGCGGCTTTGCCTGGAAGGACCGCATCTGGTTCTTCGGGGCATACGACCGCGTCCACACGGGCTATCTCGACTTCATCAATGACCCGACCGGCAACGGCACGATCGGGGGCAATGCCGGTCCGGGCACGGGCACGGTCACGGACGAGACGGCGTCGACCGATATCGTCCAGCAGCTCTACGCGGGCAAGCTCACCTTCACGATTCTCGAGGGGCTCACGCTCGTCGGGTCCGTATTCGGGGATCCGCAGTCCCTGGGCCCCAACCTGAGGGTACCGATAGCGGGCGACGATCCGGGCACCTACAAGGGAGTGCGCGACACGGGAGGAGTCGACTACACCGGCCGTTTGTCAGGCGTCGTGGCGTCGAATTTCCTCTTCGAGCTGCAGGCGGCCAGGCACAACGAACAGCGAATAGCGCACCCGCTCAACGCCGTCGACCGGTACTTCTACACGATCACTCCGACTGGAGTTCCGTCCACCGGCGGCCTGGGCTTCTACCGCGACCAGACCTTCCAGCGCAATTACTACCGGGGCAGCGCGAGCTATTACGCCAACCTCCTGGGCACGCACGAGCTCAAGGGCGGCGGCGACTACACGCAGAACCAGGCCAACAGCCTGCGCCTCTACACGGGCCCCTCGGGAAACAAGGAGGTCGTGGCCATTCGCAATTACGCCGCCCCTTGCCCGGGCTCGACGACTCCGGGCTGCAAGCTGTACGAGCACGGTTACAACTCGAGCGGGCAGCGCAATGCCGCTGGCGATCCGATCGAGGTCGACATCGCCCCGGGCGGAACGCTCTCCCGCAGCAACAACACGGGCGTGTTCATTCAGGACAAGTGGCAGGTCCTGCCGACCCTGACCCTGAACCTGGGCGTCCGGTGGGAAGACCAGAAGGTCAAGGACATCAACAACACAACCCAGATCCACCTCAACGATGAGTGGATGCCACGGGTCGGGTTTGCGTGGGACTTCATCGGAGACGGACGCTCTCGCTTCTACGGCAGCTACTCCCGCTTCTACGAGACGATGCCGATGGACATCAACATCCGCGCGTACGGCCTGGAGATCACGACGGATGTCTATAACTTCGATCCCAACAGCGATCACGGCAACCCCGCGGCCTGCCAGGCCCCCTTCAACGCCTGCAAGTTCAGCGCGACGGCCGTGCTCAATGGATCGTCCCGGATCTTTACGGGCGGCTCCTTCGGCGAGCCGACGCAGCCGAACATCAAGGGCCAGTACTCGGACAACTACATCGCGGGCATCCAGTACGAGCCGTGGAAGGACTTCTCGGTAGGCATCGAGTACAACTATCGGAACCTCGGCCGCGTCATCGAGGACGGCGGATCCATCAACGCCGACGGGGACCTCGAGTACTTCATCTTCAATCCGGGCTCGACCTTCGTCAGCCCGGACACGGGCGCCCTGGTCGGTGGCGACTACGTCGACGTGCCGCCAAAGCGCTACTACAAGGCCGTCACCTTGACGGCGCAAAAGCGATTCAACAACAACCTCCAGTTCCTGGCCTCGTACGTCTACTCGAAGCTCGAAGGCAACTACGACGGCGTGTACCAGACGTCGACGACGCAGCTCGACCCGAACATCAACTCGGCCTACGACTACCGGTACTTCCTGACAAACGCCTACGGCTGGCTCTCAAACGACCGGCGCAGCACCTTCAAACTCGACGGCTCATGGGTCACGCCGTGGCACCTGACGGTCGGGCTCTCGACCTTCTACTTCACCGGAACGCCGCTGAACTCCTACGGCTATTCCAACGGCTACGGCAACTACGAGTTCTACCTGGTCAAGCGCGGCTCGGTGGGTCGCACGCCGGCGATCTACGACGCCGACCTGCACCTGGGTTACGCGATCCCCATCAGCGTCGTGGAGATGAACATCGGCGTGGACATCTTCAACCTCCTCAACACGCAGAGGACTCTCGCCCAGGACCAGCGGCGGGACACGACGCAGGGAAACCTGGACGCCAACGGCAACGACACCCCCGGACCGGCCAACCCGAACTACCTCCAACCCATCTCCTTCACGCCGCGCCGGGCGGTTCGCGTCTTCGGGAGAATCACTTTCTAGCAGGCGGCGTACCATAGGGAGGTGAACTCTCTTCTCGACGCGCTCGAGTGCGCGGCTGGCGACGGGCTGATGCCCGAGGGCTCCGCGGTCCTGCTCGCCGTCTCGGGCGGGGCGGACTCGATGGCGCTGCTCGTGGGGTCGGCGGAGCTGGCGCACGGCATGGGCTGGAAGCTCGCCGTGGGACACGTCCATCACGGGTGGCGTGGGCGCGAAGCGGACAGGGACCTCGCGTTCGTACGGGACTTCGCGCGGCGGCTCGGGCTCCCCTTCGCGAGCCGCCACCGGGACGCGCGGGAGGAAGCGCGGCGGCTCCGCGTGTCACCGGAGGCGGGAGCACGGCACGCCCGCTACGCCGCGCTCCACGAGATGGCGCTCGAGCTCGGTTGCTCGCGTATCGCAACGGCCCATCAACGGGAAGATCGCATCGAATCGTACCTGCTGGCCCGGGAGCGGCGCCTTTCGCCCATCGCACTCGCCGGTCCCCGCGCGAGGAGGCAGGACGGGGTTGTCCGCCCGCTCCTTTCCGTCTCGCGGCGCGGGATCCTGGACTTCCTCGCGGACCGCGGCGTTCCGTTCCGGCGTGACGCCACGAATGGTGATCTCTCGCTTGCCCGCAACCGCGTGCGCCGCGCGCTGGCAGTCCGGGCGGAGAAGCGCGGAAACGCTCTCGTCGAGTGGCTCGCGGCGCGCGTCGAGGCCGCAGCGCGGCGCCGCGAGAGTCTCGAACGGCATTTCTCGGATCGGGTCTCGCCCTTGCTTTCAGCCGGGCCGGGCGCCGTCCTGGCCGACGCCGCGGCTCTTTCGAGCCATACGCCGGAGCTCGTCCGGCTGGCGCTCGAAGCGGCTTCCCGGCCCTTCGCGCTGCCCGGCCGGCCGCCTCTGACAGGGAGGGAACGCGAGCAGATCCTCGACCTCCTGACCGGGGGCGGGGATTTTCGCTTCGAGGCCGGCCGCCGCATCCGATTCGAGCGCCGCGGCGGCACCCTGTCGATCCGGCTCAAGGCGTAGAATCCGCCATTCGGACAACGGACGCGACCAACTCATGGAGCAACTCAAGATCCAGCGCCGGCACGACTCCGCGAGCATCGCGGCGCGTATCTCCGAGGTCGCGGCGAAGCTCGACAAGGAGACCGGCGGCAAGCCGCTCGCCCTCCTGGGCGTTCTCAAGGGCTCTTCCTTCTTTCTGTCCGACCTCGCCCGCCAGATGACCAGCCCCGTTAGCTGCGAGTTCATCAGCGTGCGCCGCGCGGAAGGCTCCGACGAAATCGTGCAGATCGACTTCGCCACCGGTTTCACCGTGCGGGACCGGCCGGTCCTGCTCTTGAAGGACGTCGTCAGCTTCGGCGTCATCGAGAACTACCTGATCGACCACCTGCGTGACGACGGAGCCGCGAGCGTGCGCCTGGCCGCCATCGTCGACAAGCCGCACGACCGCCGCACCGAAATCGCCGTGGACCATTGCCTTTTCAGCGCGGAAGGCGGGATCCTCGTGGGCTACGGGATGGACTACCAGGGCCGATTCGCCCAGTTGCCCTATATCGCCGAGGTGTTTGCCGACGCGGGGCAATAAAAGGACACTCCGTTCCGTTACACTCTGCCTGGAGTCCTAAAGGAGACCAACGGTTGAACGCCACTATCAAGAACCTGCTTTTGTGGATGGTCATCCTCGTGCTGATCATCCTGGCCTGGAACGTCTTCAAGACCGGAGCCACCGCCGTCGAGGAAGTCACCTTCTCGCAGTTTCTCGACCAGGTTTCGCAGGGCCATGTCCAGAAAGTCGTCGTCCACGGCGAAGAGATTCATGGCACCTACGCGCCGGCCGCGGGCAAGCGGGACTCCCCGAGCTTCCGAACGTATGCCCCGAACTACCCGAAGCTCGTCGACGACCTGCGGGCCAAGAACGTCGCGATCGAGATCACGCCGACCAAGGACTCCTCCCTCGTCTCGGCTCTCATCATGTACGGGCCGCTCGTTCTGCTGGTGGCGATCTGGTTCGTCATCATGCGCCAGATGCAGGCCGGCGGAAACAAGGCGATGTCCTTCGGGAAGTCGCGCGCCAAGCTGCTCACCCCGACACAGAAGAAGGTGACGTTCAAGGACGTCGCCGGCGTGGAGGAGGCCAAGGTCGAGCTCCAGGAGATCATCGAGTTCCTGAAGGACCCGGCCCGATTCCAGAAGCTCGGCGGGAAGATCCCCAAGGGCGTGCTGCTCATCGGGCCGCCCGGCACCGGCAAGACGCTGCTCGCCCGCGCCGTCGCGGGTGAAGCCAACGTTCCCTTTTTCACCATCTCGGGCTCCGACTTCGTCGAGATGTTCGTCGGCGTGGGGGCCTCGCGGGTGCGCGACCTTTTCGAGCAGGGCAAGAAGAACGCTCCGTGCATCATCTTCATCGACGAGATCGACGCCGTCGGCCGGCACCGGGGCGCCGGGCTCGGGGGCGGGCACGACGAGCGCGAGCAGACCCTGAACGCGCTGCTCGTCGAGATGGACGGCTTCGACACCAACGAGGGCGTCATCCTCGTCGCGGCGACAAACCGGCCGGACGTGCTCGACCCGGCGCTGTTGCGGCCGGGCCGCTTCGACCGCCGCGTCGTCGTGGACAGCCCTGACCTGCGCGGGCGCGAGCAGATCCTCAAGGTCCACACGCGCTCGACGCCGCTGGCCGAGAACGTCGACCTCTCGATCATCGCCCGGGGCACGCCCGGTTTTTCGGGCGCCGATCTGGCGAACCTGGTGAACGAGGCCGCTCTGAACGCGGCCCGCTTCAACAAGAAGAAAGTCGAGATGATCGACTTCGAGTACGCCAAGGACAAGGTCATGATGGGCCCCGAGCGCAAGTCCATGATCATGACCGAGGACGAGAAGCGCAACACGGCGTATCACGAAGGCGGCCACGCTCTCGTGGCGGCCATGACGCCCGATGCCGACCCGCTCCACAAGGTCACGATCATTCCCCGCGGGCGCTCGCTCGGCCTGACGCTGTCGCTCCCGATGGAAGACAAGTACTCGCACACGAAGGAATACCTCGACGCCTCGATCACGGTCGCCATGGGCGGCCGCATCGCCGAGGAGTTGTTTCTCGGCCACATGACGACCGGCGCCGGCAACGACATCGAGAAGGCCACCGAGCTGGCCCGCCGCATGGTCTGCGAGTGGGGCATGAGCGAGCTCGGACCGCTGACCTTCGGCAAGCCCGAAGGCGAGATCTTCCTCGGCCGCGACTTCGGCCGCACGCAGGATTACTCGGAGGGGACGGCCAACAGCATCGACTCAGAGGTCAAGAAGATCGTCACCCGCGCCTACGACCGCGCCAAGAAGCTGATCGGCGACAACACCGCGGTCATGCACCGTCTCGCCCGGACGCTCCTCGAGAAGGAAGTCTTAGACGGCGAAGAAGTCCTCCAGATCATCGCCGAGGAGACCGGGACCGACATCGCGAAGCTGCGCAAGACCGGCCCGCCCAAGCCGCCGATCCTGGGAGGCGCCCCATCGGACGTTGCGGGCGGCCACGTCGGACCGCTGGTGCCCGAACCGGCGTAATTACCAGACCGGGGAGTCCAAAGTCCAAAGTCCAAAGTCCAAAGGAGCCGGTAAACTGCCGGCGTGAGCATCAGCGCCGACTTGGTCTTTGCCGCGAGCGATCGCAACACGCTTCTCGAGATTTGCTCGTGGGACGGGTTCCGGCCGGCCACCTTCGCCGCGTCGGAGTTTCCGGTGGATGTCGTGCGGCTGGAAGGATCTTCCTCGCCGCCCCTGGTCGTCTCCCGCGCCCGCAGGGCCGAGACGCTGAAGGCGCTGCCGGCGACCCTGAGGTCGCGCGCGCAGGCCGCGTTCGATCGGTCCGCGCGGAAGCCTGCTCGGCTGCGGCTCGCTCACGGCAAGAGCCTGGACCTCACCGAGGCGCCGGCAATCATGGGAGTCGTCAACGTGACGCCCGACTCTTTCTCCGACGGCGGGCTTGCCTTCGACGCCGGCCGCGCGGCCGAAGAAGCCCTCAAACAGTTCGAGGACGGCGCCGCGATCGTGGACGTCGGCGGTGAGTCGACGCGGCCGTCCTCGTATGGCGAAGCACAGGAAGTCCCGGCTGACGAAGAAACCCGCAGGGTGGTGCCCGCCATCGCCGCGATCCGCCGGCAGACGGACCGTCCCCTCTCTGTCGACACGCGCAAGGCGTCCGTCGCTCGGGCCGCGATGGATGCCGGCGCCGACTGCGTCAACGACGTTTCGGCCCTTCGGTTCGATCCGGGCATGGCCGGAGTCTGCGCCGAGACCGGCGCGGGGCTCGTTCTCATGCACATGAAAGGGCGCGATCCGCGGTCGATGCAGGACGACGTCTCCTACGCTCACCCGGTGGCCGACGTCGCCGAGCACCTCGCCCGCGCGGCGGCGGCCGCCGTCGGAGCCGGCGTCGCGCCGGAGGCCATTGCGATTGACCCGGGACTCGGGTTCGGCAAGAGCCTCGAGGGAAATCTCATCCTGCTGCGGCATCTCGGCGCCCTCTGCTCGCTCTCCTTCCCCGTCGCCGTCGGCGCCTCGCGCAAGGCGTTCGTGCGTCGCAGCTCCGGCGTGCCCGACGACGCGGGCAACCCCGATCGCCTGGCCGGTTCGCTCGCCTGCCTGGCAGCCGCGGCAGCCGCCGGCGCGGCCCTGGTTCGGGTTCACGACGTGGCGGACTCTTCGCGCTTTCTCCGCATGCTCCGGGCGATCGAAACGCCCGTGCTGGCCGCGCCCGACAGGGCGGCTGCCCGATGAATTCCGGCCTCACGTCGCGCCTCCTTTCCGGAGCCGCCCTCTCGTGGCGCGACGCCGTCGACATCCTCGTCGTTGCCCTCGTCGTGTACGCCCTGCTCCTGCTGATCCGCGGCACGCGCGCCGTGCCGATGCTTCTGGGACTGGCCGCCATCATCGCCATCTACGAGGTCGCCGTCTGGTGGAACCTGGCAACCCTGCGCACGGTCCTCCAGGCGCTGCTCTTCTACCTCCCCTTCGCCATCATCGTGCTCTTCGCGCAGGAGCTGCGCCGGGGCCTCGCGGCATTCGGCCGGACGCCGTTCTTCGCGTTCTTCTCGGCCTTCGACGCGGAGGAGACCGTTTCGGACATCGTCCTCGCCGTCACGTCGCTGTCGGGTCGACGCGTGGGCGCTCTGATCGTCCTCGAACGGCGCGAGGGCCTGAAGACCTACATCGAGAGCGGCGTGCCGCTGGATGCGAAGGTCTCCTACGACCTGCTCGTGACGCTCTTCGCTCCCGGCACCCCGCTTCACGACGGGGCCGTCATCGTCTCGGGCGCGCGGGTGGCGGCGGCCGCCTGTTTCCTGCCCCTCTCGCAGCAGGAGGGCCTCGCCAAGCGATTCGGCACGCGCCACCGGGCGGCCATCGGCATTACCGAGGAGACCGACGCTCTGGCGATTGTCGTGTCGGAGGAAACCGGCGGTATCTCCACCGCGCGAGACGGCAAACTCGCCGAGGACCTGGACGCCAAGGCGCTGCGGGACCTCCTGCTGGCCGAGCTGGCGTCGACAAGGTGATCCGATGAAAACGCGGCCCGCCCTGTTCGCCAACCTCGGGACCAAGCTCCTGGCCCTCGCGATCGCCATTGCCCTGTGGGTCGGCTTCTCGTATCAGCGCCGCGAGCGCCTCTCGGAGCGGAGCTTTCGCATCCCCCTCTCCGTCGCCAACATCCCCGCCCGCACACTCATCGCATCGCCGCTGCCGGCGGAGGTCGACGTGCGCGTGCGCGGGCCTTTTACGGCGCTGCGCCAGCTCGACCCCGGCAAGCTCGAGGCCGTGGTGGATCTGTCCAATGCCTCGCGCGGCAAGAAGTCCTACCGCCTCGGGCCGGCGAGACGTGAACGCGCCGCCCGAAGTCGAGGTTCTCGCTCTGTCACCCGAAGAGATCGCGATCGTGCTCGAGGCCGCCGCCGAGAAAATCGTCCCGATCGCCCCGGACATCGTCGGGGAACCGCCGGAAGGCGTTCAGGTCGCCGAGGTCTCCGTCGAGCCGCGCACGGCTCTCGTCGTTGGGCCCGAGTCGGCCCTGGCGAAGCTGACGCAGGTGCACACGGAGGCTGTTTCCGTCGCCGGACGCCGGTCCTCGTTCACGACGGGAGTGGCCGTCCTCGCCGATGCGCCGGGGGTACGCCTGCGGCAGGCCGCCGTTGCGACCGTCATCGTGCGGATCACCCGGGCCGCGCCCGAGCCCGAGCCGACACCCACTCGGCCGCGGGGCAAGCGCAAGTGAAGCTCTTCGGCACCGACGGCCTGCGCGGCAAGGCCGGAGCTTTCCCGCTCGATACCGCCACGGTCGAGCAGCTCGGCCGCGAAGTCGGGCGGCGCGTGGCCGCCTCGGGCGGCCGGACGATCGTCGTGGGCGGCGACACGCGCCGGTCGACGCCCGAAATCGTCTCAGCTCTCTGCGCGGGAATCGCCGAATCGGGAGGCGTCCCGGCCCATGCCGGCGTCGTGCCGACTCCAGCCATCGCCGAGCTCACCGTCGCGCTCTCGGCGGGCGCCGGCATGTCGGTCTCCGCTTCGCACAATCCCTGGGAGGACAACGGCATCAAGATTTTCGGCCCCGACGGGAAGAAGTGGGCCGACGAAGAGGAAGAGACGCTCGAAAAGCTCCTCCTCGACACCCAGGCCGCCGGCGGCGCGGCGCGGGGACAGGACGGCGGGGCGAAGGGGCCGCGGGTCGATCCGCTGCTGGCGGAGACGTACGTCTCGCTGCTTCTTTCGAAGATCCCCACCCGGCTCGACGGCCTGCGTGTCGTCATCGACTCGGGCAACGGCGCGGCGTACCGCGTGGGGCCGGAGGCCCTCCGCCGGGCCGGCGCGAACGTCACGGCCGTCCACGACGCGCCGGACGGCAAGAACATCAACGCCGGGTGCGGGGCTCTTCATCCCGAGGGCATGGCCCGCGCCACCGCCGAGACGGGCGCGGCGATGGGCGTCGCGTTCGACGGTGACGCCGACCGCTCGATCTTCTCGGATGAAACCGGCCGGATCCTGGACGGCGACGACGTGCTCTGGATCGCGGCCAGCGCGTGGAAGCGCGAGGGCACGCTGCCGCCCGGAGGCGTCGTGGGCACCGTCATGTCCAACTGGGGCCTCGAAGCGGCGCTCGCCCGGGAGCAAATTCCCTTCGTCCGCGCCGCCGTGGGCGACCGCAACGTCGCCCGCCTGATGGAGGAGCGCGGGGCGAGCCTCGGCGGCGAAGCGTCGGGTCACATCCTGCTTCCGTTCTCGCCGGCCGGCGACGGCATCCTGACGACGTTGCTGGTCGCGGCCATCGTGGCCGGCGGCGGGGGAAAGCTCTCCCCGCTCGCGACACTCGTCAAGACACCGCAACAGCTGCGAAACGTGCGCGTCGTGCACCGCATCCCATTGGTCGAGCTCCCCTCGGTTGCCCGCGCGGTCCGCCGGGCCGAAGAGGCCCTGGCCGAAAGCGGCCGCGTGTTCCTGCGGTATTCGGGAACGGAGCCGCTCCTGCGCATCCTCGTCGAGGGATACGACGCGAAAGTCGTGGCCTCCATCGCCGACGAGCTCGAGCAAGCGGCGCGCGCCGCGCTCGCTTGAAACACGTCCGCGCCGTCCTCTTCGACGCCGGCGGCACGCTGATCCACCTCGATGGCGAGCGCGTCAGCCGCGCCGCGGGCCTCGACTATGACGCCGTCGCGTTCGGCCGGGCCCATGGCGCCGCCTTAGACGAGGTGCGGCGATGGGTCCTCGCCAACCCTCAGTCGACCGATTCCGAGCGGATGCCTCGCTTCCTCGGAACAATCCTGGCGGGACTCGGCGTGTCCGAGTCGGGGCGTCGAAGGGCAGTCGGCGCGATCGCGGCCGAGCACGAACGCTCGAATCTGTGGTCGCGGGGCGCCGAGGACGCGGCGGCAACTCTTGAGGCTTTGCGCAGCCGAGGCTACCGCCTCGCCGTCATCTCGAACGCGGATGGGCGCGTGCGCAGCCTTCTCGAGGGCGCCGGCCTCTCGCCGTTCCTCGAGTTCATCGTGGACTCGGCCGAGATCGGCGTCGAAAAGCCCGACCCGCGCATTTTCCATGCGGCAACCAGCCGTCTGGCGCTTTCCCCGTCGGCCTGCGTCTACGTCGGCGACATCTACGAGATCGACGTCCTGGGCGCGCGCGGCGCGGGCCTCGAGGCAATCCTCATCGGCGAAGGCGAAGCGCCCGCCGATGTGCGCCGCGTCCCCTCGCTCGCCGCCCTCCTCGATCTCTTCGCGTGACCGCTGTCATCCCGAGCGAAGCCGAGGGATCTACTCCGGAGCAATCGCCGGAGCAGATTCCTCGTCGCTGCCGCTCCTCGGAATGACAGCAGAGGAACTAGCGCTCGATTTCGGGGATCGGCTCGCCGGTGACGTTGGCGTCGGCGAAGATGAGCGCCGTGTTCGAGATGGGCAGAAGGACCGTGTGGTTGCGCTCGGCGAACTCCATTCGGATCTCGTAGTAGTTCTCCGAGATCGCAATGAGCTTGCCCTGCTTGTTCTTGAATTCGATCGTCGGGCAAAAAATGATGACCCGGACGGGCAACTCCACAAGCTCCTCCTGACGTCGCCGCAGCTCTCCGATAACGCGGCCCTAGTCTCGCATTATCTCAAGCATTTCATCCCACGTCACCGTGCGGACGCCGAGCTCGCGGGCCCGGGCGAGCTTCCCGCCCGCCTCCTCGCCCGCCAGGAGATAGTCCGTCTTCTTCGAGACGGAGCCAGAGACCTTCGCCCCTGCCGCCTCGAGCCGGGCCGCCGCCTCGTCGCGCGTGATCCCGGGGAGCGTTCCCGTGATGACGACCGTCTTGCCGGCAAGCGCCCCGGAGGTCGAACGCGCCTTCTGTGCCGATGCGAAGTTGAGGCCGCGCCGCCGGAGCTTCTCGACGAGCTGGCGGTGGCGGGGGTGCTTGAACCAGGCCTTTATCGCCGCCGCGGTGTTGGGGCCAACCTCCGAGACGGCCGTCAACTCCTCCTGTGAAGCCGCGGCCAGCGCGTCGAGCGAGCCAAACTGCTGAGCGAGCGTCCGGGCGGCCTTCTCTCCGATGTGCTTGATGCCGAGCCCGAAGAGCAGCCGCGACAGGTCGTTGCGCTTGCTCTTCTCGATCTCGGCGATCAGGTTGCCTGCCGACTTCTCCCCCCAGCGCTCGAGGCCGGCAAGCTTGTCAGCCGTCAGGTCGTAGATCGAGGCGATGTCGGTGAGCAATCCCTCGGTCACGAGCTGGTCCACCAGCCTGTCGCCCAGGCCCTCGATGTTCATCGCCTTGCGCGTGCAGAAGTGGCGCAGGGCCTCGCGGACGACGGCCGGGCACGAGGGGTTCACGCAGCGCGTCGCAACCTCCCCCTCCTCCTGCACGACGGGCTCGCCGCAGACGGGGCAATTGGCCGGCATCCGGAAGGCTTTCGCCCCCTTTGGCCGTTTCTCGAGGAGGACCCGCGTCACCTTGGGTATGACGTCGCCGCCCTTCTCGACGGCGACCGTGTCGCCCACGCGCACATCCTTGCGGGCGAGGTCCTCGTAGTTGTGCAGCGTGGCTCGTTGGACCGTCGTGCCGGCCAGCTGCACGGGGTCGAAGTGGGCAACCGGCGTCAGCACGCCGGTGCGGCCGACCTGGACATCGATCGACCGCACGACCGTCGTCGCCTCCTCCGGCGGGTACTTGTAGGCCAGGGCCCAGCGGGGGGACTTGGCCGTTGCGCCCAGCTCTTCCTGGAGCCGGCGCTCGTCCACCTTGACGACGACGCCGTCGGTCTCGAAATCGAGAGTGTGGCGCTTCTCGTGCCACTCCTCGACGAACGCCTTCACGTCGGCAAACGTCGGGCAGCGGCGCCAGTGCGGGTTGACGGGGAGACCCCAGCCCTTCATCTTCTCGAGCGCCGCGCTCTGCGAGGCCGGCGGCTTGCGGGCCTCGACAACGGCGTAGAGCCAGGCGTTGAGGCGCCGGCGCGCCGTCTCGCGCGAGTCGAGCAGGCGCAGCGTTCCCGCGGCGGCATTGCGAGGGTTGGCAAAGACCGGGTCGCCCTCCGCCTCGCGGTCCGTGTTCAGCTTCTCGAAGGCCTTCTTCGAGTAGTACACCTCGCCCCGGACTTCGAGCGCGCCTGTCTCCGGGATGCGAAGAGGGATCGAGCGGATCGTGCGCACGTTGCCGGTCACGTCCTCGCCGCGGGAGCCGTCGCCGCGGGTGGCCCCGCGCGCCAGGAGGCCGTTCTCGTAAGAGAGCGACACCGACAGGCCGTCGATCTTGAGCTCGGCGACGAACGAGGGAGAGTCGCCGCCGAGCCCCTTGCGCACGCGCGCATACCAGGCCTCGGCCTCCTCCCACGAATAGGCGTTCTCGAGCGAGAGCATGGGGGCGCGGTGCTCGACGGTCGCAAAGCCCTCGGCGGGGGCGCCGCCCACGCGGCGGGCGGGCGAGTCGGGCGCGGCCAGCTCGGGATGCTGCTCCTCGAGAGCCGTGAGCTCCCGCATCAGGAGGTCGAATGCAGCGTCGGTGATCTCGGGCCGATTGTCGACGTAATAGAGCCGCTCGTGCCGGCGGATTTCCTCGGTGAGCTCTCGGATGCGCCGCCCGGCGTCGGCCTTCGTCATCGCGTCGGCATGCTACAGTCTGGCCAATGGTTTCGGCAAAGCCTGTGCGGCGTGGCGGCGCGCAGCGCTGCATGGCGGCGGCCGTCCTCCTGCTGTTGGGTTTGGCCCCGGCCCTCCTGGCCGAAGAGCTGACCCGGCCGATCGCCTCTTACGAGATCTCCTGCCGCCTCGATACCGACAAGAAGGTTGTCGAGGGGTCCGAGAAGATCACCTGGACGAACACGACCTCGAAGCCCGCGCGAACGCTCCAGTTCCACATGTATCTGAACGCGTTCCGCAACACGCTCTCGACTCTCTGGCGTGAATCCCGCGGCATCGGCCGCCGGGGCGATCCCATCCCCGATTCGTGGGGCTCGATCGAGATCTCGCGGTTGACCTATTCGGATGGCACCGACCTGCTGCCCGCACTCAAGTACATCTCGCCCGACGACGGCAACCCGGACGACCGCACGGTGGCCGAGGTCGTGCTCCCCCGCCCCGTCCTGCCGGGAGAAACCGCCACGCTCTCGCTCGATTTTCGCTCGACTCTGCCCCGGGTCTCCCGGCGGACCGGCTACAAGAGCGACTTCTACCTCGTCGCGCAGTGGTTCCCGAAGCTCGGCGTGTTCGAAGAGGGCGGCTGGAACTGCCACCAGTTCCACGCCACGAGCGAGTTCTTCTCCGACTTCGGGAACTACGACGTCTCGATTTCCGTCCCGCCGCGCTACCGCGGCAAGGTTGGCGCCACGGGCAAACAGGTCGAAGAGCGCCAGGACGCCGAGGGGCGCATCCTCTACCGCTTCAAGCAGGAGAGCGTGCACGACTTCACGTGGACAGCCGACCCGAACTATCTCGTGAAGGAGGACTTCTTCCGCGAGGCTGGCCTGCACGACGTATCCCTGCGCCTGCTCGTGCAGCCCGAGCACGAGAGGCAGGCCGAGCGCCACTTCAAGGCGGCCAAAGCGGCTATCTCGGCGTACGGCCGCATCCTGGGGGCCTATCCCTACGACACGCTGACGATGGTCGATCCTCCCTGGGGAGCCCGAGCGGCCGGCGGCATGGAATACCCGACGCTGATCACGTGCGGGACTTCCTGGAGCGCGCCCAAAAACGTCGAGAGCCCCGAGGGCGTGACGATCCACGAGTTCGGCCACCAGTTCTTCTATGGCCTCCTGGCCTCCAACGAGTTCGAGGAGCCGTGGCTCGACGAGGGATTCAACAGCTACATGACTGCGCGCGTACTGGCGGCGACCTACGGCCCGAACCACCCGGTCCTGTCTGTCTTCGGCCTGAGGTTCCCGCTCGGCATCGACGAGCAACATCCCCTGGACGACTCCCGCCGGTACTTCTCCGTCGCAACCGCCGATTACCACGCGGTGCCCTATGCGTGGGGGTTCAAGAACCCGACCGTCTACGCTTCAATGAGCTACTCGAAGACGACGCTCGTGCTCGCCACCTTCGAGCGCCTGATCGGTACGGCCGCGATGGACCGTGCGCTCCACCTGTACGCCGAGCGGTGGCGATTCCGGCACCCGAAGACGGCGGACTGGATTGCCGCTGTCAACGACGCGACGGGCCAGAACTGGACCTGGTTCTGGCAGCGAACGTTCTTCTCTTCGGGCGGCATCGACTACGCGGTCGAGGAGGCGGAATCGAAACCTGCCAGGCCTCCCCGCGGCCGCTTCGAGGTGGACGGGAAGCTCGTGAGCGAGCCTCCCGCCGAGCTGGCGAAGCCCAAGGGATTCAACACCGTCGTGACCGTCGTTCGCCGCGGCGACGTGGCAATGCCCGTCGAGATCGAGCTGCGCTTCGAGGGCACCCGCCCGTACCGGACTTCCTGGAACGGCGAGGCGCGTTGGACGCGCCTGCTCGTGACCGGCGGGCCGCGGCTGACCGAAGCGATCGTCGACCCCGACGAGAAGATCCTGCTCGACTCCGACCGCACCAACAACGGCTTGCGCACGACCGGCGACCCGCGGGCCGCGGCGCGGTGGACGTCGCGCAGCGTCTTCTGGGTGCAGAACCTTCTCGATTTCCTGACGGTGGCCTGGTGAGGCCGTGAGCCGGCCCTCCGCCCTCGGGTGCTTCGGGCGGGGCCTCGTGCTCTCGCTCTCAAAGCCCTATCTGGCCGCAGCGCTCTGGCTCGTCCAGCTGTTGCTGGCCTCTGTCGTCATCCTGCCCGTCTCCAATTCCCTCCACGAGATGCTCGACCGCTCTCCTGCCGCCGACCAGATGGTCGCCAATCCCGACTTCGGCTGGTGGGAAACACTGCGGCGCACCCACCCGGACCTGCTCGGCAACTTCCCGGACCTGGCGGAGGGGCTCCTGACGACAGAGGGCGTCAAGTCGTCCTCCATCGGCGACTCGAAGGGGATCGGCGCGGTGGCCATCTCCCTCGGGTTCCTCGCCATCGTCTTCCATGCCTTCGCGCTCGGCGGCGTCTTCGGGACGCTCCGGGAACCGTCGGGCTCTCTCGTGACGTTCGGGCGCGAGGGGATGCGCCGCCTGCCCGCCTTCCTCCTTTTTACGCTCGGGGCCTTCGCCGCGGCTGTCGCGACCTACCGCTGGGTCTACCTCGAGACGGGTGAGGCGTTGCGCTCGACCGTGATGGAGTTCGAGACCGAGCGGCGGGCCCTGCTGCTGACAGGCCTGCGCCTGGCGGCCCTCCTGCTCTCCCTGTCGGTGATCAAGCTGCTCGCGGACTCGGTCCGGGCGATATGGGTAGCGCGCCCCGACCTGCCGGCTTTCTCGCGCTTTTTCACGGGCGTGGGCGGCTTCCTGGTCCGGCTGCCCCGGCTGCTCGGCATCTTCGCCATCTCGATGCTGCTGACGGCCGGGCTCTATCTGCTCTGGCTCGTGCTCGACCCCTCGGCGGGAGGCGAAGCGCGTTTCGCCCTGGTGCCTCTCATCCTGACGCAGCAGGTCTTCGTGTTCGTCCGCTGCCTCATCAAGGTGGGCTACTACGCGGGGATCTCGGAAGCCCTGACGAGAACCCACTCGCCCGAGTACGCCTATGCTCCGGCGCCCTCCTCCGCCAAGGCTTCGGAGGGCAAGCTCTCAGAAGGCGACGGGGACGAACCCTCTCTCGACGGCTCGTCCTGAGGCGTCAAACAGCACCCGGTACACGAAAGGCTCGCGGCCGGCTCTCCCGACCTCTTCGCGGCCGAAAGGTCCCCCGTAGAACGGCAGGAAGCGCAGGTCCTGGACCAGGTACTCCGTCGAGCCGTCGGCGTGCCGCTTCACCGTTTCCAGCGGCAAACGCGCGAAAGCGAAGTAGATCCGGACCTCCTCGAGGTCCCGCGCGGCCGCTCGGACGGCGGACTCCGGAGCCCTCGCGAACACCTGGATGTGCGCCCGGTCGGGAGGCGGATAGAAATCCGGCAGCACCCGCGGCACGTCGATGAGCCGCCCAGGCGGCTGAGGATTGGCGATCCCCTTCGCAAACGGCCCTATGTCGAAGAAGGCTGCATGGACCTCCGAGTCGTGCTCCGCAAGGCCCAGCCAGCGAAACGGCGAAAGGAGCTGCGGCACGACCGCCACTTTCGCCCCGGGGGCAACGTGGTCGAGCGCCTTCCAGATCGCGAGGGCCCGCGCGTGCAGCCCGGCGCAGAAGGCGATGTACGCGGCCAGCAGGACGGCCCCGAGGATCGCCGCGCGGCGGGCGTGAGCGCGAAACAGGAAACCGGCCAGCAGGGCGGCCAACGGAATGCCCGTGAAAAAGGGGTCGATGATGAAGACCCAATCGAGGCTGTACCGGTGGCGCGTGAACGGGATGAAGAACATGGTCCCGTAGGAAGTGATCCAGTCGAAAAGGATGTGCGACGCCTGGCCCGCCGCGCAATAGAGCCACAGCTCGCCGAGGGACACGTGGCGCCAGACTGTGTGTGCCAGAAGCGCGAGGGCCAGGGCGACGATCGGGACGAAAAACCACGCGTGCGTCCAGCCGCGGTGCAGGGACAGGTAACCGACGCGGTCCCCGGCCCAGAGAAAGTCGATGTCGGGCAGCATGGCCGTGAAGAACCCGAGCATCATCGCGGCGCGCACGCTCGGCTTTGGCGTCAGCGAGCGGTTGAGCATCGAGCCCGCGAATCCGTGGCTTAAGGTATCCATTCGAAAGTTGTGAAGTTTAGGGTTTAGAGTTCAGGGTTCAGGGTTGGGGTTTGGGTTGATGATGTCGGCGTAATTATGACGCACCCGCTGAAGGGCAAAGTGGCGTTGGTGACCGGAGCATCGTCCGGGCTCGGGCGCGCCTTCGCCGGCGCGCTCGCGAAGGCCGGAGCGTCGGTGCTGCTGGTCGCGCGCCGCGAAGAGAAACTTCACGAGGCCGTCTCCGAGATCACGGCGGACGGCGGCGAGGCCGCGTACCACGTCGCCGACGTGCGCAGCGCGCCAGCCCTCTACGACCTCGTGGACGTCCTGCTCTCGCGCTACAAGATGCTGCACATCCTCGTCAACAACGCGGGTCTCGGCTGGCGCGCGCCGCTACCGGAGCTGGCTCGGGACCAGATCGTGGAGATGATCGAGACGAACCTCGCGGCCCCGATCCACCTGACCCAGGCTGCCCTGCCCGCCCTCGTCAAGAGCGCTCCCTCGGACATCGTCAACATCTCCTCGATCGCGGGCCTCCAGGGCTTCTCGGAAGGCTCGGCCTACTGCGCGGTCAAGCACGGGATCGTGGGGTTCACCCGCGCCCTGTCCGAGGAGCTCAAGCCCGCAGGGGTCCGCGTCACCGCGATCTGCTCCGGTTCGGTGGATACCGAGTTCTTCGAGCGGTTTACCCCGACCCTGGACCGGCCCCGGATGCTGCACGTCGAGGATGCCGTCCGCGCCCTGCTGTACGTCGTCACGGCCCCGGCCCGCGTGATCCACGGGGAGATCGTTCTGCGCCCCCGCGTTGTATAATTGCCCGCCCGACACACAACTCATGCAGAGCGTTCTTCTCGTCGACGACACGGGTCTCTTCCGCGCTCTCGCGGAGGCCATACCGCGCCGCACGAACTGCCGCGTGCTTGCGGCCACCAACGGCACGGAGGCACTCGCCGTGGCGCGCCGGGAACGGCCGGACATCGTTTTCCTGGACGCCGATTTGACGGGAATGACCGGTACCGATGTCTGCCGCGTTCTCAAGGCGGACCCTCTTTTCGGGCGCACGCCCGTCGTCCTGATCGGGACCGACGCGAAGAGCCGGGATGACGGCCACCGCGCCGGGGCCAGCGACTTCCTCTGGAAGCCGATCGACGAGATCAGCTTCTTCGACACCTTTCGCCGCCTCCTTCAGATTCTTCCGCGCGAAGCCGCGCGGGCGTCGTTCGGCTTTTCGGTCACGTTCTGGCGCGACGGCATCCAGTACGAGGGCACGATCCGGGACCTGGCAAAGGGAGGCTTCTTCGTTCGCACTCCCGTCGTCCAGCCGATCGGGGCCCGGATCGAAGTGGCCTTCGACATTCCCGGGCGCAAGGCCGGACGGACGGTCGTGGCCGAGGCCATCGTCGTGCGCGTTGGACAGGACCCCGACCGGGGTCTCGGCTGCCGCTTCTTTCGCGTCGCGGCCAGCTCCCGCGTGCACCTCGAGGAATGCCTGCGCTCGCTCTCCCTCGGCGAAGCCGCAGCGAGCTGACATCTGCACCGGCCCGCTCCGCGGGCCAATCAAACTTTCTAAACGGGAGCTCGGACCGGGCCGCTACTTGCCTTCGAGACTGACGAGCTCTATGCCGGCGTCTTTGGCGACGGCGAGCGAGCGCTCGTCGCGATAGAACTCCCCGTAGTAGATGCGACAGAGGCCGGCGTTGGCGATGAGCTTGAAGCAGGGCCAGCAGGGGCTCGCCGTCGTGTAGATCTCGGCCCCGGCAATCGACACGCCGCTGCGGGCGGCCTGGAGGAGGGCGTTGGCCTCGGCATGAACCGTTGCGATGCAGTGGCCGTCTTCCATCACGCAGCCGACGTCCTCGCAGTGCGGCAAACCGGGGATCGACCCGTTGTAGCCGGTCGACAGGATCGTGCGGTCGCGAACGACCACGGCGCCGACGTGCTTGCGCGGACAGGTCGCCCGCGTGGCCACCTGGTGCGCGATGTTCATGAAGTACGTGTGCCAGTCGACCCGCTTGGTCATCGCGGCGGATTATGCATCACACGGTTCCGGCGATAGAATTGGGAGGAAGATGAACAAACAACGCCGCGTGGTCGTGACGGGCCTCGGGGCCGTCACGTCGATCGGCTCCGGCGTCGAGGAATTCTGGAAGAACCTGCTCGCCGGGGTTTGCGGGATCGGCCCGTTCGACCTCTTCGACGCGTCCGGCTACCGCACGCAGACGGCCGGCGCGGTGAAGGAAATCCCGGACGGCTTCCTGACCGCCGCCCAGATGCGCCGCATGTCCCGCGCCGACCGGATGGGCCTGGCCGCGGCGCGCGAGGCGATCGCGGCTTCCGGCCTCGACCTCGAAACCTCGGACCCGCGGCGCATCGGCGTGATCCTCGGCGGCGGAACCTCCGGCCTGCTCGACTCCGAAGCCTTCTTCGAGAATCACCTGCACGGCCGGAGGGACCGCCCCTCGCGTGTCCTGAACCACCTGCCCGACGCGATCACGGACCGCATCGCGCAGCATTTCGGCCTCGAAGGCCTGAAGTCCACGATCACGACCGCCTGTTCCTCCTCGGCCAATGCCATGGGCTATGCGCACGACGCCATCGCCGCCAACCTCGCGGACGTCGTGGTCACGGGCGGTTCCGACGTTCTCGCCCGGCTGACGTACGGCGGGTTCAATGCGCTGCGCTCCGTCGATCCCGAGCCCTGCCGCCCCTTCGACCGGGAGCGCAAGGGCCTTTCGATCGGCGAGGCGGCCGGCATCCTGGTCTTCGAGGAGGCCGGGCGGGCAAGACTCCGGGGCGCGCCGATCCTGGCGGAGTTCCTGGGCTACGGAGTCACGTCCGACGCGTACCACATGACGGCGCCCGATCCCTCGGGATTGGCCGGCGGCCGCACGATCCTCGCGGCTCTCTCGGCGGCGGGCGTCAACGTCGACGACGTCGATTACATCAACGCCCATGGCACGGCCACGCCTCAGAACGACTCGGCCGAAACGGCGGCCATCAAGAGCGCCCTCGGCGAGCGGGCCCGCCGCGTGCCCGTTTCGTCGATCAAGTCGATGATCGGGCACTGCCTCTGCGCCTCGGGCGCGATCGAGGCCGTCGCGACCGTCCTGACCGTCCAGCGCGGCGAGATCCCGCCCACCATTCACTACGAGAACCCGGACCCGGCCTGCGACCTCGATTACGTGCCGAACGAGGCCCGGTCGGCGCGCGTCGAGCTGGCCGTCTCGAACTCGTTCGCGTTCGGCGGAAACAGCTCGGCGGTCGTCTTCGCGCGGGCCTGATCGTGTCTTCCCGCGGCCTCATCACCGGAACGGGCGCCATCTCTGCCCTCGGGCGCTCGTCCGAGGAGTTCTACCGCCGTCTCCTCCAGGGTGACACCGCCGTCCGCAGGATGACTCCGGAAGAGCGGGGCACGATGCAGGCCACGCACGTCGCGCGCTACGACGGCTTTTCGCCCCAGCCCGAGATCCCGGCGATGAAGGCCCGCCGCTTCGACCGGGGCAGCCAGTTCGCCATCCTCGCCTGCCAGCAGGCAGTCTCCGAGTCCGGCTTCGACGTTGCGGCGGCGCCGGAATCGATCGGTATCGCGCTCGGCACGGGCTCGGCCGGCGCGGGCGCCCTGACCGAGTTCCTGAAGGTTCTCCTGCTCGAGTCGCCCGAAGCCGCTCCCCCGTTTCACTTTCCCAACACGGTCGCCAACGCGCCGGCCTCGCAGGTCTCCATCGAACTGAAGCTGTTCGGGCCGAATGTGACGATCACGCAAAAGGACCCGTCCGGGTTGAACGCCCTTCTCTACGCCTCGCTCGCGCTCGATTCGGGAAGGGCTCGCGCGATGCTCGCCGGCGCGGTGGACGAGTGGAACCAGTTCTACGCCCTGGGTTTCGATCGCGTCGGCGCGCTGGCGGGAGAAAAGCGCGCCTCGGGAATCGTGCAGGGCGAGGGAGGCTTCGCCGTGCTGCTCGAGAACGAGGAGCACGCCCGGGCCCGGGGCGCCCGGCCGCTCGCCCGCCTGGCCGGCATCGGCACCGCGGGCGTGCCCACGGAGCCCTATCTCTTCGCCCCGGATCGGGCTGCCATCGCGCGCGCCGTGCGCGGCGCCCTCGACGACGCCGGCATCGGCCCGCGCGAGATCGGCCTCTGGTTCCCCTCGCGCGACGGCATCGCCGAAATGGACCGGGCCGAGGAGGACGTGATGCGAGACATCTTCGGGCAGGCGCCCCGGGCGATCTGCGTCAAGCGGGCGATCGGCGAGATGGCGGCCGCGGGCGGCGCCCAGCTCGTCGCGGCCGTCTCCGCCATCGCCGGCGCCTCAGCGGAGGCGCGGCCCTTCCGGACGCTCGTGAACTCTTTTGGAGCCGGCGGCAACTTCTTCGCCGCCGTCCTGGAGTCGGCCTCTTGACGCGCGGCCGCAAGGAGACGCCTCCGCTTTCGGGCCACTCGGTCCTCATCCCCGTGCGCTTTGCCGAGTGCGACCAGTACTCGGTCGTCTGGCACGGCCACTACGCCCTGTACCTCGAGCAGGTCCGTGAATCCCTGACCGCGAAATTCGGCTTCACCGCCACGAAGGCGCTGTCCCTCGGCTACCGCGTGCCCATCACCCGCATGGAGATCCGCTACCGCCTCCCGGCGCGGCCGGACACGCAGATCCGCGTTGCGGCGCGCCTGAGGCGACCCGAAGTGGCGCGCCTGGTCCTCGATTACGAGATCCGCAGCGAGCCGGAGGGCGTTCTGCTCGCCACCGCGGAAACGGAGCAGGTCGTGATCAACCGGGAGGGCGAGCTGTTGTTGCGACTGCCCGCCGCCCTGCGGGAGCTGGTCGAAAAGATCCTGAGGTATCAGGATCAGCTGTGAGTCAGCGGGGTTCTTTGCGTCTTTCCCGCCGCAGGTAGCGGTAGTCGGGGATGGAGAATTCCTTCAGCTTGGCGATCAGGGAACCGCGCGAGATGTTCAGGATCTGGGCGCCGCGGCTCTGATTGCCCTCGACGCGCCTCATGGCGCGATCGATGACTTCGCGCTCGACAGTCTCGACGATCTTCTTCAAGTCGTCCGATTGGCGCAGCACCGTGGAAGCGGCGCTCTCGTCTGGCTGCGGCTCCCCCGGGGTTGCCACGGGTGCTGGCGGAGGCGCGAGGACCGCGTTTTCCGGCTCCCCGGCCCGGACGAACTCCGCCGACAGGGCGATCCCCGCAATCCGGGAGAGCTCTTCGAGCAGCAGGATGGCCCGGGCCGACAAGCGCGGTGATTCACGAACGAGTATCGCGGCCGCCGGCGCGTCGCCGAGATGGGGCTCGGCAACCAGCGTGAGGACCCCGGTGACGCTCTCGGACCGCGCCAGGCTCTCGCCCGCCGAAATCTCCTGGATGAGACGCGGCGGGACAGCCGGCGTCTCGCGAAACGTCGAGGCCAGCAGGCGGAAGCCCGAGGCTGCCCCGATCAGGCCGACCGCCCATTCTGTCGGCGGAAGCTCGCGATCCAGCAGTTCGGCGAGCTCGGTCGCGATCTCTTCGGGCGAATGGAAGCTCCGGCAGATCCGCAGGGCCTCCAGACGCATGGCCCTGTACTCGATCTCGGTGCCCGGCACGGCGTAACCGACGGGAGGCAGCGCCACGTCGCCCACGGGCATCTCGCCCACCGGCGTCGAACGCATCATGGGCCGCGCCGAAACGAGCGTGATCGTGGCTTCTCCGACGGCGATGCGGTCGCCCACGCCGACGACGCCCCCGTGAAACGCGCGGCCGTTGACCTGGATGGGATCGACTCCCTTGAAGAGGTCCACGAAGTAGCCGCCGTCGCGCTCGAGGATGCGCAGATGGCGCCCGGCGACGCCTCGGGCGCGCACGACAACCTCGTTGCCCGAAGAAGCGCCGATGGTGACCGCGCCTCCGCCCACGCGCAGGACTTCTGCCCCACCCGTCCTTTTACGGACTTCCAGATGCATCATTTGCTTGTCTTTGGCTCGCTTGGGTTCGTAATCTACATCTCTTGCCAGGTGCGGCGCACGAGAAGTTGCATCCTGCGCAAACTCCCGACAATGCGGCCGCGATTCCCGTTCCGCGACTGTCCAGCCGTCAGCCGGCTTCGTCCCACCGCTCGCGCGCCCATCGATACCTAGGGGGCCATAACAGCTGAACCCCCAATTACTTGTGGAAGGTCGGCCTCCCTTTTGCTACATTCCTGAACAGGGATGTTCAGGCTCGAGCGGGTCGAGATTTCCGGGTTCAAGTCCTTCTACGAGAAGGTCGACCTCGCCTTTCCCGGGCTCGGTGACCGCGGTCGTCGGCCCCAACGGCTGCGGCAAGTCGAACATCTGCGACGCGGTCTCCTGGGCTTTGGGCGAGCAGAGCGCCAAGTCGCTGCGCGGCGAGCGGATGGACGACGTGATCTTCAACGGGTCGGCCAAACGGCGGCCCGTCGGCATGGCCGAGGTCATCGTCACGCTCGCGCGGCGCAACGGCGCACGGCGATGGCAACGGCAACGGCAACGGCAATGGCGACGGCAGACGGCAACGGCAACGGAGCCGGGGCCTCGCACGAGCCAGACCGCATCCGCATCGGCCGCCGCGTCTATCGCGAGGGCCACGGCGAGTACTTCCTGAACGACAAGCAGGTCCGGCTGAAGGACATCCAGGACGAGCTCTCGGGCACGGGCCTCGGCGTGCGCGCGTACTCGGTCATCGAGCAGGGGCGCATCGACCAGGTTCTCTCGACCAAGCCGCAGGACCGACGGCGCCTGATCGAAGAGGCGGCCGGCATCACCAAGTACAAGCTGAAGAAGCGCCTGGCCGAGATGAAGCTCGAAGAGACGAAGGGCAACCTGCTCCGGCTCTCCGACATCATCGCGGAGATCGAGAAGAACGTCGCGTCGCTGAGGCGCCAGGCATCGAAGGCCGCGCGCTACAAGGAGCAGTCCGAGGCGCTCCGGGCGCGCCGCGCCTCGCTCGCGCGCGTCCGGCACGACCGCCTCGTCGACGTCAGCCGCCGAGGCCGAGCGCCTTCGGGACGAGCGGCGCGACCGCGAGGCGGAGGCGGCCGCCGCGCTCGGGCGCGCCGAGTCGGAGCTCGCGCAGGCGCGCCTCCTGGCTGCCGAGGCCGACGCCCTGCGCGACCAGCTGCGCGACGCCGTCGCGACGCTCGAGGCGTCGATCCAGCGCGACGACACGTTGCTCGACGGCAACCGGCGCGCGGCCGCCGACATCGCCGTGCGCCGCGAGGCTCTCGAGCGGGAGGGGCGGGACGTGTCGGCCGAGCAGGCGCGCGCCGCCCGCGAGCTCGCCGAGACCGACGAACGGCTCGAGCGCGCCGTCAACGAATCGCGCGTCCGCTCCCAGGCCCGCGAGGAGGCGGACCACCGCGCGACAGCCGCGGGCGCAGCCCTTTCGGCGCTCGAGCGCGACCTCGAAGCCGCCCGCGCCGACGCGCTCGCCGCGGCCGGCGACCGCGTGGCCGCCCGCAACGCCCGCCACGAAGCCGACCTCGCCGCCGAGCGCCTCGCGGCCATGCTCTCCCGCCTGTCGCAGAGCGCGACCCGGCTGGCCACGGAGCTTTCCGCGCGCGAGGCCGAGGTCGCGGCGGCGGAAACGGAACGCCGGCTTCTCTCGGCAAGACGCCGCGAGGACGCGCGGGCGAGGTCGCCGACTCGGAAGGCCGAGATGGCGCGCATCGCGGCGGCTCTCTCGGAGGCCGAGACCGAGCGCGACGCCGCCCGCGAGGCCCTCGGCGCTCTCCTGCACCGGCTCTCGGCCCTCGACGAAGATCGCGAAGAGCCGCGAAGGCGACGCCGCGGAGACGCGCGGCGCGTTCGACGCCGCGGGATTGCGCGTGCAGGGAGTTCTCTCCGACCGGCTGCGGCCCGCCCACGGCTGGGAAGAGACCGTGGACCTTTTGCTCGCCGGCGAGCTCGACGCGCTGCTCGCATCCGGCGACGCGGCCCGCGCCCTCGCTTCGGCCGGCGCCCTGCCCTCCGCAGGTCTCGTGCGCGCGGACTGGTCGCGCGAGACGGACCATGCCGCTGTCGCGGGAGCACTCGGCGGCTGGGAGATCGGGCTCGAAAACTTCGCCAGCCTGACGCCGGCCGAACGAGCCGCCCTGCCCCCGGTAACCTTCGTCGAGACCCTCGCCGACGCTCTGCGCCTGGCGGACAAGCATCCCTCGACGACCTTCGTCACGCGCCGCCGCGAGCTCGTGCGGGGCTCGCTCGCGCGCGTCGTGGCCACGCCGCCCGAGGCCGCCGGGCTCTACTCCGCTGCGCAAGGAGATCGCCGGCCTCGCGTCGCGGACCGCGGGCGCCCGCGAGAGCCTTGCCGCCGTCGAGCGGTCGGTCGAAGAGCACCGGAGCGCGCGGCGGGCCAGGGAGGCGGACCTGCCGGCGCGGCGCGAGCGCGAGCGCCAGGCGGCCTCGCTGCTCTCCGCCTTCGACGGGCGCCTCGAGGAGCGGCGGGCCGAGCGGGACCGCCTCCGCAAGGAAGCCGAGACGTCGGCGGCCGAGGCGGCGACGCTCCAGGCCGAGGCCAACGCGCTCTGCGGCGCAGCGCCGGGAGCTCGAAGACGAAGAGAAGCGCCACGCCGGGCGCGAAACCGCCGCGCGCGAGCGCACGGACGCCCTGGCCTCGCAGCTTCCCGAGGCCCGCTCCCTCGCCATGGCGGCCGCCGAGGATCTCTCCCACCGGCGCACCGAGGCCGAGGTCGCGGCCGAACGGCGCCGCTCGACCGAGGCCGCGCGCGAGAAGCTGGCCGAGGCGCGGTCGGCCCTCGACCGGCGCGTCGGGGATGCGCTCGAGGAAGGCCGGCGCCTTTCGGCGCGAGCCGAGGAGCTGGCCAACGAGGAGCGGGAAGCCCGCGCGAGGCAGTCGGCCAATCTCACCTCCCGCGGCGAGCAGGCCGTGCGCCTCGACGGAGCGTCGGCGGCGGCCCTCGAGGGCCATGCCCGCGTCGAGAGGGCCGAGGAAACCACGAAGGCCGGCCGCGCCGTTCTGGACGCTGCACGGGAGACCCGCTTCGAGGCGGAGGTGTCGTGCACTCGCGTGGCTTCCGATCTCGAGCATGCCGTCGCTTCCGCCACGGAGGAGTTCGGCGTTCCACCCGACGAGCTCGCGCTGCCCGAGGACACTTCCGAAGAGGCCCTCGCCGCGCTCGAGGCCGAAGCGGCGGAGCTGCGCAGCCTCGATCGAACGCATGGGCCCGGTCAACGTCCTCGCTTACGAGGAGCACAAGGAGAGCTCGGAGCGGCTCGTCTTCCTGACGACCCAGCGCGACGACCTGCTCAAGTCGATCGCCGAGCTGCAGGAGTCCATCCGCAAGATCAACGCGACGTCTTCGGAGCGCTTCCAGCTCGCCTTCACGGCGATCAACGCGAACTTCTCGGAGATGTTCACGCGGCTCTTCCGGGGCGGCTCGGCCGAGATGCGCCTCCTGGACGAGAACGACCTCCTCGAATCGGGTGTCGAGATCATCGCCCACCCGCCCGGCAAGCGAAACCAGTCGATCCTGCTCCTCTCGGGCGGCGAGAAGGCGCTGACGGCGATCGCCCTCCTGATGGCGATCTTCCGATTCAAGCCCTCGCCCTTCTGCATCCTGGACGAGGTGGACGCGCCCCTGGATGAAGCCAACATCGACCGATTCACGCGCCTGCTGCGCGAGATGACCGACGAGACCCAGTTCATCGCCATCACGCACAACAAGCGCACGATGGAGACAGCCGACGTGATGTACGGCGTGACCATGGAAGAGCCCGGCTGCTCCAAGATCGTCTCGGTTCGGTTCGATTAGCTTGCCGCCAGGCGCTAGACTTCGGGGATGCGGCGCCTCGCCCTGGTCGCTCTCCTCGCTCTGACCGCCGGCTCCGGCGATACTCCCGAACCCGGCTGCTGCGGACACACGTGCGAGCCGACGACCTACCAGGGCTGCGGCTGCGGCTCGATCTCGTGCTTCCCCGGCGGTAGCAAGCTCGCCGAGCTGAAGACCGATCCCGAGTCGTCCCGGGCGCTCCAGGCGTTGACCAGTCCGGCCCCATGTGTCGACGGCCTGGCCGCCGGGACCTTCCCCTGCCACGGCGTCGATCTGGCCTCCTACGTTTCGCTCGAAGCGATGACCCCGGGAACAGGGTCGGGCAGCAGCCTCTGGGGCTTCGCGAGCCTTGCGGACGGGCGCGAGTACGCGGTCTTCGGCGCGTCGAGCGGCACGGCCGTCATCGAGGTGACCGACCCCGCGCATCCTTCCGTCGTCGGTCTCGTCCCCGGCCCCACTTCCGTCTGGCGCGAGGTCAAGGTCTATCAGTTCTGGAGCGCGGCCGAGCGGCGTTATCACGCTGTCGCCTATGTCGTCTCGGAGGCGCCGACGGCGGGCCTCCAGATCCTGGATCTCTCGAACCTCCCCTGGTCCGTGTCGCTGGCGGCCACGTACCGAGAGTTCGACACGGCGCACACGGTCACGGTCGCCAACGTCGACCCGTCGACCGGAGCCCGGCTGCCCGGCGGGCCCGCGCCGGTGCTCTACGTCCAGGGCGCGCGCAATCCGACCGTCGGCATCCACGCTCTGGACATCTCCAATCCCATGGCGCCCGCCGTCCTCGGCCGCTACACCTTCTCTTACGGCCACGACATCTGGGCAGGGAGGATCTCGGGGGCGCGCGCGGCGGCCTGTGGCGAGGGGCACGACCCGTGCGACATCGTCGTCGACTGGGCCGGAGCCGCCATCAACGTCATCGACTGGACGGACAAGGCGAACCCGGCCGTCATCCAGAGCCTCGCCTACCCTTTCCTCGGCTACGCCCACTCGGGCTGGCTCGCGCGCGATGGGCGCTACCTCTTCAGCATGGATGAGACTGAAGCCCGCGTTCCCGGTGGACACAGCCGTGTGCGCGTCTTCGACGCCTCCGATTGGAAGAACCTGGTGCCCGCTGGAGAGTGGGTGGGGGACAACTTCGCGATCCCCCACAACGGCTACACGAAGGGCGACGAGTACGTGATCTCCCACTACGAGAGGGGCCTGACGATCCTGGACGTGTCGGATCCCCGCGCGCCTGTCGAGCGGGCCTTTTTCGACACATATCCCGCGAGCGACAGCGCCAACTACCACGGCGCCTGGGGCGTCTACCCATACCTGCCGAGCGGAACGATCCTGCTCTCGAACATCGACGGCGCGGGCGGCCTCTTCGTGCTGCGCGAGAGCGCCGGCGCTGCCAGCGCTCCAAGAGCTCCCGTCGTGCGTCCCCACCCGCGCCCTACTGCTCGTTGACCTGCGCGCCCGCTTTCCGTAAGATGCGCCGCTTGCGTCCCAAGCCGACGTAGCTCAGTCGGTAGAGCAGCGGTTTCGTAAACCGCAGGTCACCGGTTCAAGTCCGGTCGTCGGCTCCAATCTCTCAATCGCGGCGCAGCCACCGCGACCTGGGAGATAATCAGCGGAAGTCCTCACCACCGGTTTCTTTCGGGCTCGTCTGATGCGCGTTGACTTTGGCGACTCGACATTCGACTCGGAGACGCGTGAGCTCCTCCGGGGAGGAAAGGCTGTCCACGTCTCCCCCAAGGCTTTTCGGCTCCTCGAGCTTTTGATCGAGCATCGGCCACGAGCGCTTTCGAAGGCGGAGCTTCAGGAGCAGATCTGGCCCGCCACGTTCGTCTCCGAGGCCAACCTCGCCAGCCTCGCGGCCGAGATCCGCGCGGCCATCGGCGAACACGGCCGCTCAGCCGGTTTCCTCCGGACCGTCTACGGTTTTGGTTACGCCTTTTCGGGCGACGCTGCTGCCGACGAGCCCCCTGACCCGGCTTTGCCATCGCGCCGGCACTATCTGCGGGACGACAGCCGCGAGGTTCTTCTCGTTGAAGGAGAGAACATCGTCGGCCGGGATCTCGATGCTGCCGTCCGGATCGACGATCCGACGGTCTCGCGCCATCACGCACGCATCCGCGTCTCGGGGTCCGCGGCAACGGTCGAGGACCTCCAGAGCAAGAACGGCTCCTTCCTCGACGGCAAGCGTCTGCGCGGAGTCCGCAAGCTCAAGAGCGGCAGCACCATCAAGTTCGGCTCCGTGCTCATGACCTTCAGAGCCCATTCCCCGGAGGAATCGACCGAGTCGGCCAGGTTGGAGCCGCTGCGGCAGGCCCGGCGGCAGCGCTCTGGAGGCCAGAGCCGGGAGCGCCGGCCCTGATCACGCCATGACGGTTACGCCGGAGGAGGAGTTCCAGGGCACCGAGCGGTTCGCAATCCAGCAGCGCCTCGGCGCCGGGGCGTTCGGGGTCGTCTACCGCGCTTTCGATCGGGACCGCGGCGGCTGCGTCGCTCTGAAGACACTGCGCCGAGCGGATGTCGAGGCGCTCTACCGGCTCAAGCAGGAGTTTCGCTCCCTCCAGGGAATCGCGCACCCAAACCTCGTTGCGCTCCACGAGCTTCTGGAAGACGCCGGGCAGTGGTTCTTCACCATGGAGCTGGTCGAGGGCACGAACTTCCTCGATCACGTCTGGGGAGTCGCCGCCTCGGTCCCGACACCAACTCCTTCGCCGGAGGCGGCCGCCGCAACGACCCGCTCGAACGACACAGCCCCTGACGAGGGTAGTGCTGTCAGCGCCAAACCGTCGCCACCGAGTCCTCCACTGGTCCACCATGTGCCTTTGAACTCCGACCGGCTCCGCGTCGCCCTGAGGCAGGCCGTCGAGGGTACGCGCGCCCTCCACGCGGCAGGAAAACTCCACCGCGACATAAAGCCTTCCAACGTTCTCGTTTCGAGCGAAGGGCGCGTTGTGCTTCTCGACTTCGGCCTGGTCACCGAGCTCGGCGGCGCACACCTCGACAGAAGCCTGTCGCTCGTCGGCACACCGTCGTACATGTCGCCCGAGCAGGGAACGGGCCGCCCGGTCACGGCGGCCAGCGATTGGTACAGCCTGGGGGTGGTGCTCTATCAGGCGCTGACCGGCCGGCGGCCGTTCGAGGGCGATTTCATCGAGATGATGTGGGAGAAGCAGCACCACGAACCGGCGGCGCCAGGCGACCTCGCCCTCGGCCTTCCCGAGGACCTCGACAGGCTGTGCCAGGACCTGCTGCGCGCCGACCCCGCGGAGCGGCCGACCGGCGACCAGATCCTTCACCGCCTCGGAGGCGCCAAGCCCCGACGCTCGACAGCGTCTGCCACCGCGACGGCGCGGCCCGCGCCGTTCGTGGGGCGCGAGTCGCATCTTGTCGCGCTCCAGGCCGCCTACGACGCCGCCCGCGGCGGACACGCTGCCGTCGTTTTCGTCAGCGGAGGCTCCGGCATGGGAAAGACGGCCCTCGTGCGCCGTTTTCTCGACGGCCTGAGGTCGGAGGACGCGGTCGTGCTCTCGGGGCGCTGCTACGAGCGCGAGTCGGTCCCTTATAAGGCGTTCGACAGCCTCATCGACTCGCTGAGCCAGCACTTGAAGAGGATGCCCTCCGCTCAGGCCGAAGCAATCCTGCCGCGCGACATCCTCGCTCTCGCGCGCCTGTTTCCGGTCCTGCGCCGCGTCGAGGCGATCGCCGGCGCTCGGCGCAGAGTGCTCGAGATCCCGGACTCGCAGGAGCTTCGCCGCCGCGCCTTCGGCGCCCTGCGCGACCTCTTTGGGCGCATGGCGGACCAGAAGCCGCTCGTCCTCTTCATCGATGATTTGGGATGGGGCGACGTGGACAGCGCCGCGCTCCTCGGCGAGCTCCTGCGCCAACCCGACCCCCCGCCGCTCCTGCTCGTCGGGGCCTACCGCAGCGAGGATGCAGAGACTTCCCCGCTGCTCAAGGCGCTCGGTCCGGGACGGGCGATCGAATCCGGCGAGGCGCGCGAGATCGTCGTCGGCGAGCTCAGCCCGGCCGAGGCCCAGGACCTGGCCGCGGCGCTGCTGGCCGACGCGCGCCCGGCGGCGAGCAATGCCGAGGCAATCGCCCGCGAGTCCGGCGGGAATCCCCTCTTCATCGACGAGCTCGTGCGCTACGTTCGGGAGAACGCGGACGAGCCTCGGCGAACCAGAACGTCCGAGGGAGAGCCCTCTGACGCCACGATCGCGCGCGTCATCCAGGCGCGCCTGCGGCTTCTGCCGGAGGAGGCCCACCGCCTCCTCGAGATCGCCGCCGTGGCCGGGCAGCCGGTTTCTCTCGCTGTCGCCCGGCAAGCCGCCGGCCTGCCGTCGGCCGACGAAGCCGCTGCGGCGCTGCGGCACGGCCACCTCGTGCGCACCCGCAGCTCGGAGCGGGGCGACGAGATCGAGCCGTACCACGACCGGATCCGCGAGGCTGTCGTGGCGAACCTGTCGGCCGACCGCCTGCGCTTGTTGCACCGCCGCCTGGCGATGGCGCTTGAGTCGTCGGACGCCTCCGACCCCGAGACCCTCGCGCTGCACTTCCAGGAAGCCGGCGAAACCGAGCGAGCGGCCGTCTACGCGCAGACGGCCGCAGCCCGCGCCTCGGAGGCCCTGGCTTTCGACCGCGCCTCGAGGCTTTACCGACTTGCAATCGACCTCGGCGCCGCCGAAGAACGCACCGTACGCAAGGATCTGTACGTCCGCTTGGGCGACGCGCTAGTCAACGCTGGGCGGGGGGTCGACGCGGCTCAAGCCTACTTGACCGCCGCCGAAGGCGCGAAGGCTGCCCGCGCTCTCGAGCTCCGCCGCCGCGCGGCGGACCAGTTTCTACGGAGCGGCCACCTCGACGAGGGAATTCCTCTTCTCGAGGCGATCCTCGCTCGACAGGGCCTCAAGATCTTCGACACGCCCTTCCGCACCATCGTTTCATTTCTCTACCACCGACTACTAATCCGTTTGCGAGGCCTTGAGTTCGTGGAACGCGATGTTTCGGAGGTACCCGACGAGGAGCTGTTCCGCATAGACACCTGCTGGACCGTGACCATCGGCCTCGCAAACGTAAACCCGGCGCGCGCCAAAGACTTCCAGAGTCGACATCTTCTCCTTGCCCTGAAAGCCGGTGAGCCTTACCGAGCCGCGCTCGCTCTTCTCAACGAGGCCGGCTACTCGGCTACGAGCGGATCAAGGACCAAAGAACGCACCGATCGGGTGGCTCGAAAAGCCATGGCCCTCGCGGAGCGCGTCGGAGAGCCACACGCGATCGCGATGTCTCACATGGTGGGGAGCCTCGTCGCCTATCTCGAGGGGCGATGGCGAACGTCCTGGAACGACGCCCAGAAAGCAGAGGAGATCCTTCGCGAACGATGCAAGGGCGTAACGTGGGAGATCGACTTCACTCACATCTTCTCCCTCCGGGCACTCTCGTACCTCGGCGAAATCAAGGAGCTGTCCTACCGGCTTCCCGCAATGATCATGGAAGCGCGCGAACGGGATGATCTGCTCGCCGCCGCAACTCTGCGAATTCGACTCTCCTACCTGGCGCTGCTGGCGGCCGACGAGCCGGCCAAGGCGCGTGAGAATCTGCGAGACGCGATCGCGCAGTGGTCGCACAAGGGATTTCAGAGCCAGCACTTCTTCGCGATGATGGCCGAGACCGAGATTGCCTTGTCTCTCGGAGAAGGGGGACCGGCCCGAACACTCCTGACCGAGAACTGGAGGAGTCTGGAGCGGTCACGGCTGTTAGGCCTCCAAGTATTCCGCGTAGAGTGGCGGCATCTCCTTGCCCGCTCCGCGCTGGCTGCCGTGGTCGAGGGCGCCCAGACTGAGTCAACCCCGAAGCTCCTCCAATCGGCCGAGCGCGAAGCTCAGCGGATCGAACGTGAGGGGGCTCCTTGGGCCCCACCGCTGGCCGCGCTCGTACGGGCCGGCGCCGCCGCCTCGCGTGGAGAAGCGAAGACGGCGATACGCTGGCTCGTCACGGCGGAGACCGGATTTGAGGCCTCCGATATGGCTCTCCAGTCAGCGGTCGCCCGCCGCCGCCGGGGAGAGTTGCTCGGCGGCGACGAGGGTCAAGTCCTCGTCGCCGATGCCGACGCCTGGATGGCCGGCCAGGGCATCAAGAAGCCGGAGTGTTTCGCCGCCATGCTCGCCCCCGGACGCTGGTCCTGACCCGTCGACGTCGACCTTCGCCTCTTACAGCCCGAACCGATTGACGGCCAGCTCGCAGAGCTCGCGGCCGATAGCGAGAGAGGCGGTGGCGGCAGGCGATGGGGCGTTGCGGACGTGGAGGACGTGCGGCCCTTCCCCGATCGAGAAGTCGTCGACGAGCGTCCCGTCGGCCGTGATCGACTGGGCGCGTACCCCCGAGGGGCCGAAGACGAGATCGCTCGCGCGGATCTCGGGCACGTAGCGGGCGAGGCCGGCCGTGAAGGCGCTCTTCGACCAGTCGCGCCAGGTCTCAGCGAGTCCCGTTCTCCAGAACTTGCGGGCGAGCTTGCGGAAGCCGGGATACGCAAGCGACTCGAAGAGATCCGAGGGCGAGAAGTCCGTCCGGCGGTATCCCTCGCGGGCAAACGCGAGCACGGCATTGGGGCCGGCCAGCACCTCGCCGTGGATCGTCCGGGTGAAGTGGATGCCGAGAAACGGGAAGCGCGGATCGGGCACCGGGTAAATCAGGTTGCGGACGAGGCGCCGGGCCCCGGGCCGGAGCGTGTAGTAGTCGCCGCGGAACGGGACGATTCGCTCGCCGCCCGCGTGGCCGGTCATGTTGGCCAGGCGGTCGGCGTGAAGGCCGCCGCAGGAGACGAGATCCCGGCAGGCGACGTCGCCCTGGCTCGTTCTCAGAATCCTCTCGACTCCCCGCTCCTCGATGCCGGCGACCCGCCGGCCCGTCAGGATCGTCCCTCCGGCTGCCCGCACGTCGTCTGCGAAGGCCTGCGCGACCCGGCCAAAGTCGATGATGCCGGTCTCGGGCGACCAGAGGCCTCGGACGCCGGCGGCGTGCGGCTCGAGCTCCCGCATCCGCTCCGGTCCGACCTCTTCAATGCCTCCGACGCCGTTGGCAATCGCTCGATCCTTGATCGCCGTGAGCCGGGGCAGCTCGCTCGAGTCCAAAGCGACGACGAGCTTGCCGCAGCGCTCGAACGGAATACCGCGCTCGGCGGCAAACGTCTCGAGAGCCGCCCTGCCTTCCCGGCAGAGCAGGGCCTTCTTCGAGCCCGGCGCGTAGTAGAGGCCGGCGTGGAGCACGCCGCTGTTGTGGCTCGTCTGGTGGGCTGCAAGGCCCGCCTCCTTCTCGATGAGGACGAGCTTCAGGCCGGGCTTGGCGCGAAGAAGATGGCGGGCCGTCGCAAGGCCCACAATCCCGCCGCCCGACGATCGCGAGGTCGAAACGGCCCTCCACCCGGTCGACTACCCGGACGACTTGCCGGCCGCGTCGATCCGCTTGTTGAGGAGGCGATCGAGCGAAATCGGGCCGCCGCCATAGGCCCCGAGCCAGAGCAGCAGGGCGATGTAGAGGTATTCCTCCTGGCCGAAAAGGTCCGTAAGGCTCGCGATGTCGGCCCGCTTGGCCGTCCAGAGCGCCACGGCCATGATGGCGATGAGCGGCAGGCTCGCGAGCCTCGTCGCGAGGCCCGCCAGCAGCAGCGAGCCGCAAAGAAACTCCATGGAGGCAGAGAACGGAGCAGCGATCTGCGGCGCGGGAACTCCCAGCGAGGCGAAGTAGTCGATCACCTTCGGCAGGTTGTGCAGCTTGCCCCACCCGCTCTGAAAGAAGACCCACCCGAGCGTCAGCCGCGCCACAGTCGGCGGCAGCCACTTCAGTCGATCTCCCACCCCATGAATGAGCTGCCGAAGCTTTGCGAGTCCCGTCATCGTCGTCTCCTCCGCCTCTCGACTAGTGCCCGCTCTGCTGAATCAGCTTGGCGACGAGGCCCGTCCAGCCCGTCTGGTGCGACGCCCCGATGCCGGCGCCGTTGTCGCCGTGGAAGTACTCGTAGAAGAGGATGTAATCCGAAAAGTGCGGGTCGGTCTGCAGCTTTTCGTTGCCGCCGGAGACCGGCCGACGCCCGTCGGGCCCCTTCAAGAAGATGCGCGTCAGCCGCCGCGAGAGCTCCGCCGCCACCTCCCACAGGTTCAGCATCGTGCCCGAGCCACGAGGAAACTCCACCTTCCACTCGTCACCCAGGTAAAAGTGAAACTTCTGCAGGGCCTCGATGATGAGGAAGTTCAGCGGGAACCAGATGGGACCGCGCCAGTTCGAGTTGCCTCCGAAGAAGCCGGTCGAGGACTCCGCCGGCTCGTAATCCACGCGGTGCTCGACGCCCATGACATTGACGACGTACGGGTGCTCCCGGTGGTACCGCGAGACGGCTCGGATGCCGTACGGCGAGAGGAACTCGTCTTCGTCGAGCAGATACCGCAGGATCGAGCGCAGCCGTTCCCGGTCCACCAGTGCAAGAAAGCGGCTTATCCGGCCGTCCGACTCGGTCCGCGTCTCGATGAACCCGCCGAGCTCCGGCCGGTTCTCGACGAACCACTGCAAGCGCCGCTTGAAGGAAGGAAAGCGATCGAGGAGCGCCCCGTCGATCGTCGCGACCGCGAAGAGGGGGATCAGGCCCACCATCGAGCGCACCTTCATGGGAAGGTTCCGCCCGTCGGGCAGGTGGAGGACATCGTAGAAGAAACCGTCCTCCCGGTCCCAGAGCTCGATGCCTTCGCTCCCGACGTCGCTCATGGCGCGCGTGATGTAGATGAAGTGCTCGAAGAACTTCGAGGCCACGTCCTCGTAAGCCGTGGTCCTCGCGCGCGAGCTCGAGGGCGATCGTGGCCATGTTGATGCAGTACATGCCCATCCAGCTCGTGGCGTCGGACTGCTCGATGTGGCCGCCGGTCGGCAAGGGAGAGTTGCGGTCGAAGACGCCGATGTTGTCGAGCCCGAGGAACCCGCCCTGGAAGACGTTCTTGCCGTCGGCGTCCTTGCGGTTGATCCACCATGTGAAGTTCAGGAGCAGCTTGTGGAAGACGCGCACGAGGAACTTCCGGTCGGCCTTGCCGGAGCGCTTCTCGTCGATCTTGTAGACCCGCCAGGCCGCCCAGGCGTGGACGGGAGGGTTGACGTCTCCGAGCGCCCATTCGTAGGCGGGCAACTGTCCGTTGGGGTGCATGTACCACTCGCGCAGCAGGAGTATGAGTTGTTGCTTGGCGAAGTCCGGATCCACGAGGGCGAGCGGAATGCAGTGGAACGCGAGGTCCCAGGCGGCGTACCAGGGGTACTCCCACTTGTCCGGCATGGAGATGACATCCGCGTTGTAGAGATTCGTCCATTCGTGGTTTCGACCGGACAGCCGCTCTTGCGGCGGCTGGGGGCCGGCGGGATCTCCCCGCAGCCAGCGAGCAACGTCGTAGCGGTAGAACTGCTTGGACCACAGCATTCCGGCGAAGGCCTGTCGCTGGACAGAGCGCGCGTCATTGGAGAGCGTCCCGCTGCAAAGCGGCTCGTAGAACTCGTTGGCCTCTTTCATGCGCGCGGCGAACGCCTCCGTGAACGGAAGGCCGAAAGGATTGGCCGGCGCCTTGCCAATTGACAGCCGCAGGCGAACTGCGCGTGAACCGCCGGCGGGGACGTCGAGCACGTACAGCGCTGCCGCCTTTGAGCCGACCTTCGCCGGATTGACGGCGTCGCGCCTTCCCGAGACCACATACTCGTGAAAGGCGTCCTTGACCCAGGGCGACTCGTTCTCGACCCCCCAGAGGGCGCGGGCGTTTGTCTCGTTCTCCGTGAAGAGCAGCTGCGAAGACCCCTCGCACGCCAGGCGCAGGGTGCCGTAGTAGTCGTGCTCGGCCTCGATCGAGGCGAAGCCTTCGGCCTCGCCCTCCCGCAGGCGCTGCCGGCGGTTGCCCAGGCCCCACGACCACACGTTGCGAAACCAGAGTGTGGGCAGAAGATGCAGGCGCGCGGCTTCGGGGCCGCGGTTGGCAACCTCGATCCGGATGAGCACGTCGTCGGGACTCGCCTTGGCGTACTCGACGAACACGTCGAAGTAGCGGTCGTCGTCGAAGATGCCCGTGTCGATCAGCTCGAGCTCCGGGTCCCGCCGGCTGCGGCGGGCGTTTTCCTCGACGAGCCGGCGGTAAGGGAACTCGCGTTGCGGATACTTGTAGAGAGCCTTCATGTAGGAGTGCGTCGGGGTCGAGTCGAGGTAGTAGTACTGCTCCTTGACGTCCTCGCCGTGGTTGCCCTGCGGGCCCGAGAGGCCGAAGAGCCGCTCTTTGAGGAACGGGTCCTTCCCATTCCAGAGCGCGAGCCCGAAGAACACATAGCCGTGCCGGTCGCAAATGCCGAGCAGGCCGTCCTCGCCCCACCGGTACGCTCGTGAGCGCGCGTGGTCGTGCGGGAAGGAATCCCAGGCCGAGCCGTCGGCGCTGTAGTCCTCGCGCACGGTCCCCCACTGGCGCTCGGAGATGTAGGGCCCCCACCGCTTCCAGTTCTTGACGCGCCGCCGGTCCTCGTCGAGACGCTCTGTCTCGGCGCCAGCCGAGCCCGGCGCCCGGCCTTTCTCTATGCCGGCGACTCCGTCGGACTCGCGGGTCGGCTTGCGAGGGCTCTTCGGCTCAGGCGCCACGGTTCGGCTCCGAAAGGACCACGCGATCGAGCCTCAAGGCCTCACCCACCGACCAGGCCTGGAACGGGCAGCCGCCCGGGCGATGCGGCGGGTCCCCGTCGGCGACCTCGGGCAGGTGGCCGATGCCGGCCTCGTCGAGATGCGTGAGGAGCGGCTCCAGGAACTTCTGCCGCGCCTCCCGCTTTGCCTTCGACGTGCCGCTCCGGACGCGAACCCACGCCTCGACAAAGGGACCCAGGAGCCACGGCCAGGCCGTGCCCTGGTGATAGGCGCCGTCCCGATCGAGCACACCCCCCGCATAGCGCGCATGGTAGTCCGGATGGCCGGGCGCCAGCGTTCGCAGGCCGAGCGGCGTCCACAGCTTCTCCTCCACCGCATCGACGACACGGCGTGCCGCCGCGGCCTCCAGCAGCGGGAACGGCAGACCGCCGACCGCGAAGATCTGGTTGGGCCGGAAGGTCGGATCGGCCTCGCCCTCCCGGCGGTCGGGGTCGACGACGTCATAGAGATAGCCGCCCTCCTCGTTCCAGAAGCGCCGGCGGAATGTGGACAGGCCGTGCTCGAAGAGAGCATTCCAGCGGAAGGTCCGTAGCCCGCCGATCTTCAGGGCGTTCAACCACAGGGCCTGGACTTCGACGGGCTTACCGATGCGCGGCGTGACGACCCAATCTCCGACTTTCGCGTCCATCCACGTGAGCTGCACACCGGGCTCTCCCGCGAAGAGCAGACCGTCCACGTCGGCGCGGATGCGGAAGCGCGTGCCCGAGGTGTAGCCGGTCAGGATGGCGTGGACAGCGGCGTCGAGGCGCTTGCCGTCTTCGAGCGGAACAGTACGGCGCTCGGCGTGCATGGCCTCGCGCCATTCGTGGACGGCGACGATGAACCAGAGCGACGCGTCGACGGCATTGAACTCCGGCTCCTGCCCGCGATCCGGAAAACGATTCGGCAACATCCCCTGCGAGACCGCGCCCGCCCATTCGAGGAGGATCTGGCCGGCTTCCTCCAGGCGTCCCGTGGCGAGACACAAGCCCCGCAGCGAGATGAACGTGTCGCGACCCCAGTCGCTGAACCACGGATAGCCGGCCAGGATCGTCTTGCCCTCGCCGCGCCGCGCGAGATACGCGTCGCCAGCGCGCTCGAGGCGATCGGCGAAGCGCCCGCGCCGCGCGATCTCCGCGGCGCGCAGCGCCTTCACGAAGGTCGGTGCATCGCCCGGGCCGAAAGAGCTCTCGTGCCCCTCGGCAGAAAGCGTCCAGACTGCTTCTTCCCTGGTCAAATCGAATCGAAACGTGCCGGGCGAGGCGAGGTCCTCCGAGAAGTCGAGGCCGCGCGCCTGCTCTTCCTCGTACAGAAAGCTGCGGTACCACTTCGGGTCGTGATCGTAGGCGGTCGCGTTGCAGCGAACGACGACACCGGGCACGCTGTCGTAGGGGCGGAAGCGAAGAGGGCCGCCGAGATCCTCGGCCTCCATGCGGAACGACGCGTTCTCGTGGTGCAGGGCGTGGTAGTCGCGACCGGAGAGGAGGGGGCGAACGAACAGAGAGACCTTGGCTTTTGGATTCTCGATTCTGGATTTGAGCCGCCACGTCACGACGCAGGCGGAAATGTCGTGCGGCACGAAGATCTCCTGCTCGATCGACGTGCCGTCCTCCAACGTAAACGTCCAGCGCGGCCACGGCGATGTCGTGAAGCTCGCGATGCGCTTTGCGCCGTCTGGATACGTGACATCGGGGACGTAGCGCTGCGTAGAAATAGCGAAGCGGCCCTCCGGTGTCTCGACCCACGCCTCGAACCCGTTGACGAGAACGAAGCGCCCCGTCGGCGGTTCTGTCGCCGTCAGGAGCAGCGCGTGGTAACGCCGCGTCCGGGCTCCGGACGCGGTCCCGGAGGAAAAGCCTCCCAGGCCGTCCGCCTCCAGCCATTCCAGACGCCTTTCCCCTGTCAAATCAGTCACTTCGGCCAAGGAGCCTCCACCTGCCAGCGCATCTTGACACCGTCCCGTTCAACGGGCGTATAGTTTGGATCGATTCAACTTACTCGCAGGCGCGAGCTTTCTGTTTTGGTGAAAGGAGATTCGTCATGCCCCCGACCACGCAGTCCGCCCGGATCGAGCCCCAAAAGATCGAGACGGCCCAACCGCAGCCCCAACCGGCGCCGCGGACTAAGCCGTTCACGATCAAGATCGCCAGCCAAATCCCTGGCTAATAAACTAAACCCTTTGTCCTGTGAGGGCTCGAACGGTTTCTGCATCGCTGAATGGAAGCGGGTGTATCCTTACTCTTCTTCCGAGGTCTAAAAAGTTTGCATGTCGAGCCGGCCCGTGAACCGTGACGAAGAGATCGCGCTAGTTTTTGCACGGGCGCTGGAGACTATCGACACGGCTCTCTTATCGCTCTACGGTGTGCCCCGTGAGGACGCCACCAAGGTTGAGCAGGGACTCCTAGACTGGTTCCGCCGGTATGCGCGCCGACCAGGCAGCGCAAGACCCGTAAGCACGCTCCGCCCCGATTTGATCATGATGGCTTGTCGCGCGGGCCATGTGTATTCCTCCGCTCAGTTCGATGAACTTGTTTCGACTCCGGACGTTCGCGAACGATCCCTAGCACTGGGTCCAGAGGTCATTGCGAGGGAGCTTCTTGAGAACCTAGAGAAACGGGATAAGGAACGCGACACTTGAGCAGCAACGTCGTCCAGTTTCCTTGGCGACCGAAGTATCTCCACTACGAGGAGAGCCGTGCCGCCGCCGAGAGAGCCCTTTCGATCCCGCTCCCTGAGCGAACAGGAAAGACTCAAGAGCTCCATCTCGAGGATCCCGAGTTGCTCTTGTGCGTGTGCGAGATTCTTCGCTCCCGCCTAGAAGCGGACCCCACTTCCGTCCGCGATGAAGCCGCTTTCTTTTTTGGCTTTCTCCGTGAGCCGAAGCGATCCATCGGCCTCCACGACGAGCGAGAGTATTTTCTGGGTGAGCTGGCCCTGCTTGCTGCGGCGTCTAGCCGATTTCTCTTTCGGATCCAGGACGCAAAGATCTGGCTCCAGCGTGCAGAGGCGAGCTTCTCCCTCGTCCAGAACGCGAATGCTCATTGGGCGCGGGTTGGCTATCAGCGTCTTGCGTTGCTCCTCGAGGAAAGACAGCTGGAAGAGGTCCTCGAGCTATCGCCGATGTGGGTAGAGACCTTTGAGCAACTCGACATGCGCGAAGACGCACTCAAATGCCGTTTCCTTCAGGGCATCGTCTATTGTGAGTTGGGACAGCTCGAAAAGGCGATCGAGGTATTCACGGCCATTTGCCGAGAGGCTGAGAGCCTTGGAATCACGCGCCTTGTAGCGCAGGCGGCGAACAACCTCGTCCGTTACTACGCGATCCTTGGCGATGAGAAGAACGCGCTTCACTTTGCGAAGAAAGCCCTCCCCCTACAAAAGCAGCTGAACGACCGTATCGGTTTTGCCAAGCTCCAGTGGAGCATCGGCGATCTCCTCCGAAAGCAAGGCAAGCGAGTGGCTGCACTCGATGCTTACCGCCAAGCGCAGGCAGAAGCTCGCGAAATCGGCCTACGCGGCGATCTGGCTGCGCTCCACCTCGTGGTCGCCGATCTCTTGCTGGAAGCAGGCCAGGAGGCCCAAGGCGAGTGGGAGATCCGAGCTGCTCTGCCGATCATCGACGAGGAGAAGATGGTGCCGGAGGGGATCGCGGCGTTGTCGCTCCTGCGCGAGTCGCTGCGGCGCCGGCAGATCGACAAGCAAGCGCTACGAGACCTCCACGGGTACTTCCAGGAGCAGTAGGCCCGCCTACCCTTTCTCGACGGCCTGGAACATTCCTTCGGAGACCCAGGCTCTTAGCCAGCGGAAGAGTTGCTCGCCGGGGTTGCCCTGGAGTTTGCGGGCGGATTCTGAGACGGCTTTGCCGAAGGGACGGCCCTTCGAGAGAGCTTGGAGGAAGTCGAAGGCGGGGCCGCCTAGGTCGAGGCGCCAGACTTCGTAGTTCTTGCGCCAGATAGCTACCCAAGTCTTCTTTCGGCGGATCTCGGGATGGTCCTCCGAGCCTTCTTTGACCGACTGAAGGTAGGCGTTGACGTTGTGATCGAAGCTGAGGACGCGGAAGGCCTCGATCGGCTTCAGGCGCGCTTTCGGCCAGGCGGACTCGGGGATCTTCGCGACGTCCTCCGGCGAGAGCTTTGGGGACTCGGGCGCGTCGAAGACTTCCGTCACGGCCAGCTCGAGGCGCGCGAGGTCGTAGAGGAAGGCCTTGCGGCGGATCCGCGAGGAGGTGCGCAGGAACTTGGGGAAATGCCGGCCGAAGGGATTGAAGCTGTAGCTCACGGAAGGATGCGCCGCGGCGTAGTCCTCGACGACGTGCTCGAGCTGGTGGTCGCCCAGGAAGTGCGACACGGCCGGGTAGTCGCCTTGCAGGGCCTCGACCATCCGCATGATGTACATGCCCTGGTAGACACCCACGCGCTCGACCGGCGTCAGCGTCTTCGACGCGAGCACGACGTCGCCCACGCGGTCGGGCGGGACGATTTTCGCGGCAGCGGGGGCAGCGACGGCATCTTCGGCCGGGCCGGGCGTCTCGACGACCGCCTGCATCCAGTGCTGGAGGTGGCCCAGGGGCAGCCGCCTCACGTTCGAGTCAGGCGCTTTTTGCGGCACGGAGCGGCTTTGCCTTCTCGTCGCGGTACGCGCGGGCTTTCAGCGCCTCGGCGTGGACCACTTCGAAGTCGGGAATGTCGGCGTCCCACTCGAGCAGCGTCGCCACGTTGCCCGTGCGCTTGACCGAGTGGGCATAGAGCTTCCAGACCTCGTCGATCACGAAGTTGTTGTGCGTATCAATGATGTGGGTGCCCTTGTTGGTGTGGCCGGCGAGGTGGTACTGCACGACACGGTCCGGAGGCACGGCATCGAGGTATGCGATCGGATCGAAGTCATGGTTGTAGGAGCTGACGTACACGTTGTTGACGTCGAGCAGCATTCCGCAGTCGGCCTCCTTCATGTTGGTCGGGGTCAGGTCTATATTATATACTATGACCAAGCCTGTGGCGCAACGGTGGCGCAACGGTCGATGTGGCGCACTAGCGCCCCGTTCTCTTGGATCTCGGTCATCACGTTGCTAACGCGACCCGGCTTTACCCGAAAGTCGGACCCGAGACACCTACCTGTAGGCGTCCTTGCGGTCGGAGACGCTGATGAGCCAGACCACGCGCTCCTCATCGTCGATCCTGTAGAAGAGCCTGTAGGAGCCGATACGGAGACGCCAGGTAGGCGGGTCCCAGTCTTTCAAACGGGCGGCGGACGGAACCTGCCTGGGCGCCGCGCGCAGAGCCGGGTACGCGCGATCCTGCAGCCTTGTCCGAATCCGTTTTGCCGCTGTCGGGCCGAGGCGGGCCAGGTCGCGCTGGAAGTTTTCGGTCTCGAAGAGCCGGTACTCAGACAAACCGGCCGCGCCGCTTCGCGGCGTCCTGGTGCCCGCGCTTGAGGCTCCTCACGAGCGCCCGGTCTGCCCGAATGTCAACCATCTCCTCATCTGGGACGAAAGCCTCCGCCATGGCTTTCTCGCGAGCCGCCGTCTCGATGAAGTTCGAAACGGACCGGTTGTCGGCCTCGGCCGCTTCGGCGATCAGGCTGTAGGTCGCATCGTCCATTCGGACCGTGAGCGTCTTGGGCATTGCATCACTCCGATGGCATTCTACCATCAATGTGAGGCAAGGCGTCAGATTCCCCCTCACCCCTGCCCTCTCCCGGGGGGAGAGGGAGACCTAGAGCTCGACGGACTGGAACATGCCTTCCCCGACCCAGGCTCTTAGCCAGCGGAAGAGTTGTTCGCCTGCGCTGCCCTGGAGTTTGCGGGCGGACTCTGAGACTGCCTTGCCGAAGGGGCGGCCCTTGGAGAGGGCGTTTAGGAAATCGAAGGCGGGGCGGCCGAGGTCGAGGCGCCAGACTTCGTAGTTCTTGCGCCAGACGACAACCCAGGACTGCTTCCGGCGGATCTCGGGGTGGTCCTCCGAGCCTTCCTTGACCGACTGGAGGTAGGCGTTGACGTTGTGGTCGAAGCTGAGGACGCGGAAGGCCTCGATCGGCTTCAGGCGCGCTTTCGGCCATGCGGACTCGGGGATCTTCGCGACGTCCTCCGGCGAGAGCTTTGGGGACTCGGGCGCGTCGAAGACTTCCGTCACGGCCAGCTCGAGGCGCGCGAGGTCGTAGAGGAAGGCCTTGCGGCGGATGCGCGAGGAGGTGCGCAGGAACTTGGGGAAATGCCGGCCGAAGGGATTGAAGCTGTAGCTCACGGAAGGATGCGCCGCGGCGTAGTCCTCGACGACGTGCTCGAGCTGGTGGTCGCCCAGGAAGTGCGACACGGCCGGGTAGTCGCCTTGCAGGGCCTCGACCATCCGCATGATGTACATGCCCTGGTAGACACCCACGCGCTCGACCGGCGTCAGCGTCTTCGACGCGAGCACGACGTCGCCCACGCGGTCGGGCGGGACGATTTTCGCGGCAGCGGGGGCAGCGACGGCATCTTCGGCCGGGCCGGGCGTCTCGACGACCGCCTGCATCCAGTGCTGGAGGTGGCCCAGGGGCAGCCGCCTCACGTTCGAGTCAGGCGCTTTTTGCGGCACGGAGCGGCTTTGCCTTCTCGTCGCGGTACGCGCGGGCTTTCAGCGCCTCGGCGTGGACCACTTCGAAGTCGGGAATGTCGGCGTCCCACTCGAGCAGCGTCGCCACGTTGCCCGTGCGCTTGACCGAGTGGGCATAGAGCTTCCAGACCTCGTCGATCACGAAGTTGTTGTGCGTATCGATGATGTGGGTGCCCTTGTTGGTGTGGCCGGCGAGGTGGTACTGCACGACACGGTCCGGAGGCACGGCATCGAGGTATGCGATCGGATCGAAGCCGTGGTTGTAGGAGCTGACGTACACGTTGTTGACGTCGAGCAGCATTCCGCAGTCGGCCTCCTTCATGAGGCGCGCGAAGAAATCCCATTCGGTCATGCTCGAGGTCGTGAACTCGGCGTATGTCGAGGCGTTCTCGAGGATCAGGGGCCGCTCGAGGTAGTCGGAGACCGTCTTGACCCGCGCGACGACATGCTCGAGGGCCTCCTCCGACAGGGGCATCGGCAGGAGGTCGTGCGTGTTCCGGCCTGCGACACCCGTCCAGCAGAGATGGTCGGAGACCCAGAGCGCCTTCGTGCGCGCGGCGAGCTTCTTCAGCTTCGAAAGGTGTTCCTTGTTCAGCGGGTCGACGCTGCCAATCGAGAGCGAGACCCCGTGCATCACGATCGGGTAGCGCTCGGCGACCTGGTCGAGAACCCAGAGGGGCCGGCCGCCCGTGTTCATGTAGTTCTCGGAGAGGATCTCGAAGAAGTCGACCCGCGGCTTCTTCTCGAGGATGTGCGGGTAGTGGACCGTGCGCAGGCCGACGCCGACGCCGAGATCCGGAAAGTTCCAGCGGTTAGTCATGACCAGGTCGAGAGTCTAAAGTGAAAAAAGGGGGCCGCGGCAACCGCCGCAGCCCCCAGAGTAACCACCTGGAAGAGTTACGCAGCCTTCTTGACCGGAACCGCGCAGCCGCCCTTGCCCTTGCAGGAGTTCTTGCCAGCGCATTTCCCGTCGCCGGTCTTGCAGCCGCCCTGCCCCTTGCAGGAGTTCATGCCCTTGCAGTCGTGCTTCACATCGGCCGAGGCGCAGCCGCCCTTGCCCTTGCACGAGTTCTTGCCCGAGCAGCCGCCGTCGCCCGTCTTGCAGCCGCCCTTGCCCTTACAGGAGTTCATGCCCTTGCAGACATTCTTGTCCGACGCGGCCTTCGTGTCCTTGGTCTTTTCGTCGCCGGCCACCGGCTTGGCGCCTTCGGTCTTGCCCGTGGACGTCGCCTGCGTCGCCGCCGACGCGAGACGCGAGCCCGCGAACACCCCGGCAATCGCCAGACCGATCGCCTTCTTCGTGAGATCCCCCTTCGTCATACCCCTCACTCCTTCTTCCCCCCGCAAAAGGGGGTGTTCACAAAAAAGTCCGGCCGGTATGGCCGCACTGGGTCGAGTGCATCTTGACGCCGCAACGATATGCCACGGAATCAGAAAGTGGCGGGGATTCTATTCCGCTCCCCTGATCACAGGCAAGGTACGTGGGAACCGCTGCGGGCGGATGCGATCCTGACGAGATCTTTAGAATCTGTCCAAAAAAATGTACATCTATGCCGGAGAGACCCAGCCTTACTTCTCCGGGTTCGTCCAGGCGTAGCCGTGGCGGGACATGAGGGCATCGGCTGACGCGGGCCCCCAGCTCCCGGCCGCGTAGTTGGGAAAGTCCCGCGCCGGGAGGCTCGCCCAGAGGTCGAGAATCGGCGTTGCAATCGTCCAGGCCGCCTCGACCATGTCGGCCCTGTGGAAAAGGGTCGAATCGCCCGACATGCAGTCGTACAGCAGCCGCTCGTAGCCGGTGGCGTGCTCTTCGTCGCCGCCATCGGCGTAGTTGAACGCCAGCTCCACATCCCGAAGGCGGATCGTGGGGCCCGAGCGCTTGGCCTTCATGGCGATCTTGATGCCCTCGTCGGGCTGGATCTGGATGGTCAGCCGATTGGCCTCGATCTCCCCCACGGCTGCGCGGGGGAACAAGAGCAGGGGCGGTTTGCGGAACTGAATGACGATCTGGGTGCTGCGGCGCGCCAGCCTCTTGCCCGAGCGCAGGAAGAACGGCACGCCAGCCCAGCGCCAGTTCTCGACACCGAGCTCGACAGCGGCGAACGTCTCGGTCTTCGAGCCTGGAGCGACGTTGGGCTCGGAACGGTAGCCGGGGACTTTCTTGCCATCCATGAGCCCCTCGCCGTACTGCCCGCGCACCGCATTCTTCAGGATCTCCTCCGGACCCATCGGCCGGATGGCCTGGAGGACCTTGACCTTCTCGTTGCGCGCGGCCTCGCCTTCGAAGGAGATCGGCGGCTCCATCGCGATCAACGCCAGAAGCTGGAACATGTGGTTCTGCATCATGTCGCGCAGGACGCCGGCCGAGTCGTAGTAGGCGCCCCGGCCCTCTGCCCCCACGGTCTCGGCCACCGTGATCTGGACGTGGTCGACGTAGCGGCGGTTCCAGACCGGCTCGAAGAGACCGTTGGCGAAACGGAAGACCATGAGGTTCTGCACGGTCTCTTTGCCGAGGTAGTGGTCGATCCGGTAGATCTGGCTCTCCTTCAAGACCGAACGAATCTGCTCGTTCAACAGGCGGGCCGAGTCGAGGTCGCGCCCGAAGGGCTTCTCGATGATCACGCGCCGCCAGGCGCCGCCCTCTTCGCGCGTCAGGCCCGCCGCGCCGAGCTGCGCGACGATGACATCGAAGAATTGGGGAGGCGTCGCGAGGTAGAACAGCACGTTGCCGCCCGTGCCGTATCGCCTGGCGAGATCGGCCAGAAGGGGCGCGAGCTTTGCGTAGACGGCAGGGTCCCCGAACTCGCCGTGGACGTAGGAGAGGCGCTCACGGAACCGGGCCCACGTTGCCTCATCCACCTTCACCGTCGCGAACTCGTGTATGTCCTTCGTCTGCTGCTCGCGGAAAGCCTCGTCGGACAATTCCTTGCGGGCCACCCCCACGACGGCAAAGTCGCGCGGCAGGAGGCCGTAGCCGTGCAGGTTGAGCAGGGCGGGAACGAGCTTGCGCCGCGTCAGATCGCCGGCGGCGCCAAAGATGACGACCGTGCAGGGATCGCCGGCGCGCTCGGGCGGCTCGGCCGCCGCGGCCTTACTCTCGGGCATCGTCGGTTCCCCCTCGGGTTCAACTCTATCCCCCATGGGTACTAGAACGCGCGGCGCAACAGGAGATAGTCTTGCGCCAACCGCATGAAGCTCACGACAAGAGAGGACGGACGGGTCACCGTCCTGACCGTGGAAGGCGACCTCGTCATTGGCGAGGCCGAAGTCGCGTTCAAGCGGGCGGTCATGCGCCTGATCGAGGAGGGGCACGTGCACCTGCTCGTCGACCTCTCCGCGGTCGGTTTCCTCGATAGCTCGGGGCTCGGCGCGCTCGTCCGGGCCCTGACGAACACGCAGAAAGACGGCGGCACGACCAAGCTCCTGCGTGCGGGACCCCAGGTCAAGAAGCTCCTGGCGATGACCAATCTCGACTCGGTGTTCGAATTGCACGACGACCTGGAGACGGCCGTCTCCTCGTTCTAGGAGGCTATGGCAGACCGACCCACCGGTCGGACTCCGATACTGCCCCCCGGCGGCCTCGAGACGGCCGTCCTGGCGGAGCTCGTTGCCTGCGAGAACCTGGCCCAAACAGCGGCCTGGGCGGCCCGCTGGTGCTCGGCCGGCGGCGGGAGCCGAAGCGGCGGTCGTCTGGGCGCCCGACCCCGTCCAACCCGGTCTACCTCTGCGCGGGCGTCCACGGACCGGGGATGCGGCCCTTCCTGCGGCGCACGGCCGGACGCGACGAAGGCGCCGTCCTCCGGCTCCTGCGCGGCCGCGAGGCGATCGCGTTCCACCGCAAAGAGCTCTCCGGCTCGAAGGACCCGTTCCTGGCGGGCGCGCCGGACTGGGCCGGCGCGTTGCTGGCGCTGCCGCTCGAAGCCGAAGTCGGCGTCTCCTTCCTGCTCGGCCTCTTCTACCGGGAGCCGGCGGCGATGGAGGCCGCCATCGAGGGGCTCGGCCCCGCCGGCGCGCTACGGCGGCCGGCGCGCTCGCCAGGTCGCTCCGCGCCGAGCGCAAGAGCGTCGGCATGCTGCACGCCATCGAACGGCTGACGAACCTCTACGACCTCTCGAAGGCCTTCGCCTCGACGCTCGATGCCTCGGCTCTCTCCGACATCATCGCGCGCAAGGCGGTCGACCTCACGGCGGCAGAGACCGGCTCGCTCTGGTTCCTCGACGAGACGACGGGAGAGGTCGTTCTCTCACGCACGGTCGTCAACGAAAACTACGAGGTCGACATGCCGCCCGATGCCGTGGGCAGCCAGCGTCGTCGGCGAGGTCGTCGCCGACCGGGCCGCCGTGCGCAAGAACGGGCTGCCTGAGGACGACCCCGCGGCGACGCGAGGAGCCGGGCTACGCGGTTCGGTCGCTGCTCGCGGCGCCCCTAGTCGACGAGGACGAGGTCGAGGGCGCCATCATCGTCGCCAACAAGCGCGGGCGCCGCCCCGAGTTCTCCGAGGAAGACCAGGAGCTGCTCCAGGATCTCGCCCGCCAGGCCATCCGCGCCATCCGGAACGCCCGCCGGTACGAGGCCGAGAAAAAGGTCGAAGAGCTCGACGCCCTGCTTGCCGTCAGCCGCGAGATCACCTCGACCCTGGATCTCGAGCGGGTCATGCAGGCCATCGTCAACGGCGGCCTCCGCCCTCATCACCTACGACCGCGCGTCGATCGCCGTCTTTCAGAAGGGGCCAGCTGCGGCTCGGGGCTGTCTCCGGTTCGACTCGATGTGGATCGCAAGACCGCGGAAGTCCGGCGGACCGAGGAGCTGCTCCAGTGGGTCTTCCTGTGCGGCTCGGACGTCGGCGTGACTCAGCTGCCCGACGGAACGCTCGCCGACCGATCGGCCCGAGACGGAGGAGAAGTTCCGCTCGTTTTTCGCGGAAAGCGGCAACTGAACGCCGTCTACGGCGCGATCCTGAAGGACGAGGAAGGCAAACTCGGCGTTCTCGGCATTCGAAAGCAAGGCGCCCGATCATCTTCGATCGAGGAGACGCGCGACCTGCTCGCGATCCTGGTCAACCAGGCGACCGTCGCCGTCCGCAACGCGCAGCTCTACCAGCAGGTCCCCCTCTCGGGATTTCTCAAGCCCCTGCTCGAGAGACAGCGCCGCTTCGCGCACCTGCCGGCGAGGGCCCGCCGCCGGTGGGTCACCGGCGTCGCCGCGGCGCTCATCGTTCTCTTCCTCGTCCCCTGGCGTCTCCGCGTCGGCGGGCCGGCGCGCGTCCTCCCCGCCAGCCGGAGCGTCGTCGCGGCGGCCGTCGACGGAATCGTCGTCTCGATCGACCACCGCGAGGGCGATCGGGTGAAGGCCGGCGACCGGATTGCTCAAATCGAAGAGCAGCCATTCCGCGCCGCCCTCGCCGAGGCGAAGGCCGCTCTCGAGGTTTCCGACCGGGACCTCGCGTGGCCCGGCAGGCTGCCGACGCCGGCGCTCTCTTCGCGGCCCAGTCGCGCCACGACGAGGCGGCCGCCCGTGTTGCTTTCGAGCAGCAGACGCTGGCGTGGACGGCTCTCCGGGCGCCGACTTCGGGCGTCATCATCACGCCGCGCCTCGAAGAGAAAGTCGGACAGGTGCTTTCGAAAGGGTCGGAGTTCTGCGTCGTGGCCGAGTTCTCGGATCACGTCACCGTCGAGGTCGCCGTGGACGAGGCAGGATTCCTCACTCGTGCGCGCCGGAATGCCTGCGGCTGTCAAGCTCAACACGTTCCCGACGCGCACACTCCAGGGAGAGGTGGCGCGGGTCGGCGCCCGGATCCTCGAAGAGGGCAAGGAGAGGTTCGTGATCGCCGAGGTGGCCGTGCCGAATCCCACGGGAGAGCTGCGCACCGGGATGCTCGGGCGGGCGAAGATCCGCGTCGGCTACCACAACATCGCAACGCTCCTGGTCCGCAAGCCTGCGCGCTGGATCTGGGCGAAGATCTGGCCGCTCCTTCCCTGATGGTTGTCTCGACGCGCCTCGCGTCGGCCGCGGATCTCGGGGACAGCACACGGGCGCTCGCCCAGCGGCACGGCGCACCCGACGAACGGCCCTCCCTGCGGAAGGACATCGTCGCCCGGCGCGTGATCCACGGGGGCGAAGCCCGTCTGGGTGGTGAAGAACCCGGAAACCTTCAAGTACTACTACTTCGACGATTCGGAGTGGAACTTCATCCAGCTCTTCGACGGCACGCGGACGAGAAACGAGATCTGGCAGGAGTACCAGAGCTCCTTTCCGGACGAGCCGATCGCGTACTCGCTGATCCTCGACTTCGAGGAGATGCTCCGGAAGATCGAGCTGATCGAACGCGGGGCCGCCGAGCGGAACCTCGTCCTTCTCGCCAACTACAAGACGGCGCGGAAACGGGCCGCCGAGGAAAAGGCGGAGGGTTTCAACCCCTTCTTCATCATGTTCCACGTCTTCGACCCGAACCGAATGCTCAACCGCAGCGTCGAGTACGTCCGCTGGATCTGGACGCCGCCGATGGTCGTCTCTGGGCCGTCCTGGCCCTCTTCACCGTGGGCGTCTTCGTCCAGCACTGGGCGCCGATCTGGCCGGGGACCTACGAGCTCTACGCGTTCCTCCGCAAGCCGCTGGTCGACGCCCTCCAGTTCTTCGTCCTTCTCTGCATCGTCGGCTTCATCCACGAGATGGGCCACGCCTACGCCACGAAGATCTACGGCGGCGAGGTGCACGACATCGGCCTCGCGCTCCTCTATTTCACTCCGGCGTTCTACTGCGACACCACCGATTCGATCCTCTTCCAGAGCAAGTGGCAGCGCCTGTGGGTCACGACGGCCGGGATCTACATCGAGGGATTCATCTGTGCGGGCGCGACGTTTCTGTGGGTCGCCAGCTACCCGGACACGCTCCTGCACGAGATCGCCTACAAGACGATGCTCTTTACGGGTGTCTCGACGATCTTTTTCAACATCAACCCGCTCGATCAAGATCGACGGCTACTACGCCATCTCGAGCATCCTGGAGATCCCGGAGCTGCGCGAGGAGTCGTTCCGGTACATCGGCGCCCGATTCCAGAAGCACGTCCTGCGCCTCTCGGTCGACATCCCGGTCGCCTCAAAAAGACGCCGGCGGATCTACTGGATCTACGGCGTCCCCGCCCTCCTCTACATCGGGTTCATCATGTCGTTCATCGGAGGGCTCTTCAACAACCTCTACTCCAGGTACTTTCCGAATCTCGCGGGTGTTCTGCTCGTTCTCACGCTGGCATTCATCTTCAAGAAACGGGTCAAGCTCGTCATCAAAACGATCCGCCTCTTCTATCTGGACAAGAGGGACCTGCTCATGGCAAAACGAAGCCGCCCCGTTCTCGCCGCCGCCGCGCTCCTCATCCTGCTCGTCCTTTTTCTTCCCTGGACCCGACGCCGCATGTGGGTCGAAGGCGTCCTGCGGCCGGCCGAGACCGTCCGTATCGAGGCCCCCGAGGACGGATTCGTCACGGCGGTGGCCGTTCACCGAGGCGCAGGACGTCGCGAAGGGAGCCGAGCTTTTCCGCCTCTCGAGCGCCGCAGCCGACAACTCCATGGCAGGGACAATGCCCAGCGAGAGCGGTTCCTCAAGGCAGCCAGCGCGGCCCGGCAGGAGGCTTCGCCCGAAAAGATCCGTGAAAGTGACGCGCTCGAATCGTCGGCATCCGCAGCCCTGGCGAGCGACCAGATGCGGCGCACGAGACTGGACGTCCGAAGCCCGATCGAGGGGCAGATCCTGACTCCCCGGATCCAGGACCTGAACGGCCGCTTCGTCCAGGCCGGAGCACTGCTGGCCGAGGTGGGCGACGTCCGCACGGTCGTCGCCGACCTGCCGGTCTCCGAAGCGGCGCCTGGACGACCTCTCGTCGGCGCGCCGGTCTCAGCTCTTCTTCCCGAGCGGCCAGGCAAAACGGTCCGGGGCAAGATCATCCGCATCGCACCCGCCACGGAAGATCAGCCCGTCACGGCTTCCGGGCTGACTGAAAGGCTCGTGCCGGGCCAGTTCCCCGACCGCTTCGTCGTGCGGGTGGAGTTCGAAAACTCCGACCGCCAGCTCCGGCCGGGAGCGCTCGTGACGGCCAAGATCTACGGGCCGAGAACGTCGCCCGCGGCTCTTTCCGCGCGCGTCCTGCGCCGCTGGTTTCAGACCATCCTCTGGTAAGAAAAAAGCGCCCCGCTTCCAGCGGGGCGCTGCAAGAGATCGAAGCTCGGGGATCTAGTTCGAGTCGTTGTCGGCGCGGAAGGAGGCCGCGTGTACTCGCTTCGATGGCCCGGCTCGCACGCGCCGTAGTTACGCGTGCCACAGGGCGCGACGTGGCCATGCGGGCTCCCGGCGCGGGCCTGGAGCGCCGCGGGCGACCGGACGAGGCGCAGCACCACGAGCAACCGAGCGGGCCGAGGCGACGTTAGCCGCAGGACCCTTTCCGAGGCTCGTGACCCGGATCTCCGTCATGTTCTTGCCCGTGGCTGACTTGATCTTCGACCTCTGCGCTTCCGTGAGCTTGATCCTGACTTCCTTTGCCATTTGTGGCCTCCTTTTCTGTCCTTCCTCAGGAGCAAGCCTCGAGCCAACTCGTTCACTTGAGGAAAGCTCAGTGTTTTCGAGCGATTCTTCGAGTTCCGCCGGCCGATCTCGGGTGAACGTTTCACCCGACAGTTGAATCTTTCACCGCGACTACAACCCATATTTCCGGCAGAGGTACTTGATCTGGTTCGCGTCGAGGCCCAGGCGGCGGGCGGCTTCGGCTTTGACGCCGGCTGAAGCGGCGATGGCTTCGGAGAGAAGAGCCTTTTCGAACTCTTCGACGGCCTTGCCGAAGGGCAACCCCCGGCCCGCAGCGCCGGCTGACGCGTGGTTGGGCCGCCGCAGCGCTCGCGGCAGGTCCTCCTCGCCGATCTCCTCTCCTTCCGAAAAGAGAACCAGCATCTCGAGGACGTGCTCGAGCTCCCGGACGTTGCCTCGCCAGGGGTGGGCCTCGAGGCGTTCGAGGACACCGGGCGAGAGGCGGCGGGCGGGCTTTCCATGCCGCTCTCCAAATTTCGACAGGAAGTGCGCCGCCAGAAGCGGCAGGTCCCCCTTTCGCTCCCGAAGAGGCGGCAGCGACAAGACGACCGTGTTGATCCGGTAGAAGAGGTCTTCGCGGAAGGTCCCGGCCGCGATCCGGGCCTCGAGGTCGTCGTTGGTGGCCGACACGAGGCGAAAATCGACCGGGATCGGCCGCCGCCCCCCGACGCGCTCGACTTCCCGTTCCTCGAGCGCCCGCAACAGCTTGGACTGGATGCCCGCCGAGAGGGTGCCGATCTCGTCCAGGAACAGGGTGCCCCGGTGGGCCATCTCGAAGCGGCCCGGCCTCGAAGCGATCGCGCCGGTGAAGGCCCCCTTCTCGTGGCCGAAAAGCTCAGCCTCCGCCAGCGATTCGGGCATCGCCGAGGCGTTGACGGCGACGAAGGCCTCGACGGAGCGGCGGCTGCCGGCGTGGATCGACCCGGCGACCAGTTCCTTTCCGGTGCCGCTCTCCCCCAGGATCAGGACCGAGGCGTCGGTGGGAGCCACCTTCCCGATGTCCGCTCGCAGGCGCTGCATCGGGGGGCTCTCGCCGATCAACCGGGCGAGCGGCCCTTCCCCGGCGGACGGGCGGCGCAGGGCCTGGTTGTCCGAGAGCAGCCGCCGCCGTTCGAGCGCCCGCACCAGGATGACGCGCAGCTCCCCCTTGTCGACGGGTTTCTGGAAAAAGTCGAAGGCACCGGCCTCGATCGCGCGCAGCGCCAGGGCCCGCTCCCCTTCCCCGGACATCATGACGACCGTGGCATCCGCGTCGCGCTTCCGCGCCTCCGCCAGCAGCGAGAGCCCTTCCTCCACCTGTCCCGAGGGGGGCAGCCTCAGGTCGAAGAGGTAGACGTCGAACATCTCCGGAGAGCTCCTTTCGTCCCGAGGTCGCATCGCGCGCGCCCACGACCTCGAAGTCCCCCTTGAGCGCCCAGGTGAGCTGGTCGCGCAGGAAGTCGTCGTCCTCGACGATCAAGACCCGCCCGAGCTTGCCCGGGGATCGGTCATGGCTCCGCGGGAGCTGCCGCCGGGAAAGTCAGGCGCACGACAGTCCCACCACCCGGCTGCGAAAGGATCCGGAAGTTGCCGCGGTGATGCTTGACGATCTGCGCCGCCGTGTAGAGGCCGAGGCCCACTCCCGTCTCCTTGGTCGTCCGGAAGGGATGCAGCAGGCGTTCTCGGACCGCCTCGGCCTCCATGCCCGAACCGTTGTCGATGAAGTCGATGGCCGCGCGCGAGCGCCCCCGAGCCCGGGAAGCGAAGCTGCGGATGACGACCTTCCCTCCCGGCCCGGCCGCCTCCAGAGCGTTGTCGAGAAGGCTGACAAACGCGTCCTTCAGGTAGTCGGAGTCGCCCCAGACGGGCGGCGGCGAGCCGAGCGCCAAGGCCAGGGTCGGGAGCTTCTGCGCAGCCGGGCCGCGCAGGCGGCTCCCGTTGGAGGTTGCCGACGTGGCAACTGCCTGGAGGACCTCGTTCAAGTCGAGCGAGACCTTGACGAGCAGCGCGTCCTGGTGCGCCTGCCAGCGCCCCGCGACCGCCTCCAGGCGATCGACAGTCGAAGCGAGCAGGTCCTGAACCGACCGCTTGAAATCCGGGTCCCCATAATGCTCGTCCAGGTTCGACAGGAGCATCTGGAGCCGAAAACCCATGTTCTTGATGTCGTGGATCAGGACGCGGTCGAGGGTCGACTGCAGCCGCCGGGAGGAGCGCGGGCGTCGCGGAGGATTTACGCCCATGGCCGTGAGGCTTACGGCGCCGCCTTGAACCGCACCTCGACGGCGAGGCCGGGCCGCAGGACCGGTTGAGCGGGATCGCGCCGGACGTGAACGATGACCTGGAACGTGCCGCTGGCGGCGTCGACTGTCGGGCTGATGAACTCGACGGAACCGGTCGTCTTGGCCTGCGGGAAGCTGACCGGCACGACCTCGACCGCCGCGCCGCGGCGCAGCGTGAGCAAGTCCTTTTCGGGCACGTAGATCCGCGCGAGGAGAGGCTCCATGGCCGTGACCTTGAACATCGGATCGGCCTTGTCTTCGATGACTTTCTGCCCGACCCGCGCGTATTTCTCGGTCACGACGCCGGCGAACGGTGCGCGGATCGTGGCGTAGTTGCGGACGGCCTTTGCTTTCTCCCACTTCGCGACGGCCACCGCGTATTGGGACCGCTTCGATTCGAGGTCCTGTTTGGAAAGGACATTGCTGGCAGCGAGTGCCTGGGCGCGATCGGCCTCGATCCGGGCCAGCTCCATCTCCTCCTTCGCCTGGTTGACGTCGGCGTCGAACTCGCGCGGATCGAGCTGAGCGAGCGGCTGGCCTTTGGTCACGGCGCTGCCCCGGTCGACGTAGACCTCCTCCAGGATCCCCGTGACCCGAGCGCAGACGACGACGTCCTGGTCCACCATCAGGTGGGAGGAATAGGCCTTCGCCTCGGGGGTTGCGGCCTCGAGGTTGAGCGCGGCCGTCAGCAGGAGCAGGAGGGTCAGCTGGCGTTTCATGGTGGCGATCGAAGTGGTTGGGATGCTATCTTCAAACGCGATTCGATGTCGATTCTCCTCGCAGACGACCGTCCGGAGGCGCTGCAGAAGGGCTACCGGGCCAACTTCCGGTGGAAGCTGGCCGAGCCCCTGGACGAGCGCCGTCTGGCAGCTTTCCTGATGACCAAGCATCGCCGCAGCGACATGGACTGGACCCGCCGTCCGTCGCCGTTCTTCGCCACCCTCGGGCAGTCCTCGATCGAGTGCTCGGTCCCCTTTGCCGGCTCGGAGTCCTTGGGAGAGCTCGAGAAGGTCCTGACCGACGAGCTCAAGGGCATCCTGGCCGGAGCAAGCCAGATGCACGACCAGATGGTGACCGGAGCGGACTGGCGACAGGTCTCTCCCCCGTAGCCCGACCCCCAAAAACCCCGTTTTCACGCTTGCGTATAATCGCGCCGCTAAAGGGGGGTGAGGATGCTCTCCGTTCCCTCGCTTCGTCTCAATCAATTCGGGGTGCGATTCTACGAGGCCCTGCTCTCGGGAGCGGACCTGCAGTCTCTCGTCGGCTTCGAGGTCCTCTCGTTTGGCCCCCAGACCCAGACGACCCGTGGAAAAGCCAAGAAGGCGACGGGCCGCGTCAACTGGGAGTTTCTCGAAAAGAGGATCTCGGCTTCGGAACAGGCCTACCAGCGCCCGATCATCCAGAAGAAGATCGAAGAGCTGGTGGCGTACTACCTCCAGTGCGCGGACTCCGGGACGCTGCCGGCGATCCCCGGCAGCGTGCTCCTGGTCTCGGACCGGCGGCTCGACTTCACGCCCTCCTCGAGCCGGGCCGACACGGGCACGCTCAAGCTGCCGGATGACTCGGGCATCCTCCGGGCCCTGGACGGCCAGCACCGCCTCCTCGCCCTTCACCAGCTCGCCGAGAAGCACAACCTCAAGGACTTTCAGGTTCCGGCGGTCGTTTTCGACGCGCTGACTCCCGACCAGGTCGTCGAGCTCTTCGTCACGATCAACAGCAAGCACACGAAGCTGAACCCGTCGCACCTGATGTCCCTGGCCGGGCGCCGCCTCTACCGCGACGAGAACCTCGCCGCGGCTCACGACGTGATCCGGGCGCTGAACGAGGACGAGCACTCCCCGCTCTACCACCAGATCAAGGTTCTCGGGATCGGCAAGGGCACGGTGACGCAGGCCGCGCTCGCCGACGAGCTGCGCGACGTCTTCGCGGCCATGGACGCGGCAGGCGGAAGGATCTCGCGCGAGTTCCGCGAAAACGCCCGCCGGTTCTTCCTGAACTACTTCAAAGCCGCCGGCCGGGCCTTCCCCGTGGCCTTCGCCGGCCGCAAGTACTCGATCAAGTCCTCGCCCTCGCTGCGGGCCTTCATCCGCATCGTGCCTTACGTCATCGCCATGATCCGCAGCCGCGGCGGAGACGTCTGGTCGGCGGGCGAGCTCGACGCCGCCCTGCGGCCGTGGTCCGAGGCGGTCGGCGACAAGCGCTTCGAGACCGAAACCGTCTGGAAGGAGAAGCTGACCGGCGGTACGCGGTCGGCCGTCGAGATCCTGGCCCGCGAGCTGCGCCAGGGCCTGAACGCCTGAACATAGGTGACAGTTTTTCGTATGTACAGGTGGAGGAGCTAGAGACGTATGGGCGCGATCGGCGGTTGTTTGATGTTCCTGGTCGTCCTGGTCGTTCTGGCCGCCATCTGGGCGATCTGGCGGTACAACAACCTCATCACGCTCAAGAACCAGGTGACCAACGCCTGGAAGCAGATCGACGTCCAGTTGAAACGCCGGCACGACCTGATCCCCAACCTCATCGCCGCGGTCAAGGGTGAGATGCAGTTCGAGCAGGACACCCTCGAAAAGGTCATCCAGGCCCGCAACAGCGCCGTGGCGGCGCGCGGCGTGGCCGACGCGGCCGACAAGGAAAACCAGCTCACGCAAACCCTGTCCAAGCTGTTTGCGCTGACGGAGAACTACCCGACGCTGAAGTCGAACGAAGCCGTCAAGTCCCTGATGGAGGAACTGTCCTCGACAGAGAACAAGATCGGATTCGCGCGGCAGTTCTACAACGACATCGCGACGCGCTTCAACATCGCTCAGCAGGTCTTTCCCGACAACTTCATCGCCTCGACCTTCAACTTCCAGCCTGTGGAGCTGTTCGAGATCAAGGACGCCGCGGAGCGCGAGGTCCCCAAGGTGGACCTGAACCTCCGCCCCCAATAGCTTCTTCTTGTCATTCCGAGGAGCGACGCGACGAGGAATCTGCTCCGGTCGGAGACCACGGAGGTAGATTCCTCGCTTCGCTCGGAATGACAGCAGGGAGGGCAGATGACGCTCCCCACCAACATCTACGATCAGCAGCGCCGCAACCTGGCGCGCACGAAGATGTTCATGCTCGGCTTCGTGCTCTTCCTCGTGTTTCTGGGCCTCGGTGCGGACGCGTTCCTTTACGGGTCCGGGGGCACGCCGGGCTTCCCGATCTGCACGATCGGGGCCCTGCTCGTCGGCAGCTTTTCGGCCTGGTGGTCCGTCCAGGGCGGCGACCAGATGGTCCTCGAGTCCTCCAGCGCCCGCCCGATCGACCTGACCGACCCTGCCCAGCGCGTCGTCGACAACGTGGTCGAGGAGATGTCGATCGCCGCCGGCCTGCCCAAGCCGAAGATCTACATCGTGCCTGACCCCGACCCGAACGCGTTTGCCACCGGGTCCTCTCCCGAAAAGGCTTCGATCGCCGTGACCGCCGGCCTGGTCGGCCGGTTGAACCGCGAGGAGCTCCAGGCCGTCATCGGCCACGAGATGTCCCACGTCCGCAACTACGACACGCGCCTGATGACCGTCGTGGCGGCTCTCGCCGGGGCGATCCTGCTCCTCTCAGACTGGGCGCGGCGCGGTCTGTGGTGGGGCGGCGGCTCGAGCCGGAGAAGCAACGACCGAGACGGAGGAGGCAGCGGGGTCCTCGGGATCGTCTTCTTCGCCTTCTGGCTCGTCTCGATCATCCTCGCCCCGTTCATCGCGCAAATCGTCGCGCTGGCCGTCTCGCGCGAGCGGGAGTACCTGGCCGACGCCTCGGGCGCCGAGCTGACGCGCAACCCCCTTGCCCTCGCCTCGGCTCTGCAGAAGATCGACGCCGCCGTCGAGCCGACGGCTTCCATCAAGGCGGGAGTCGCGCACCTGTGCATCGCCGACCCGCGCGGCCGGAAGCTGAACGAGAGCGAGGGCGCCTTCTCCAACCTCTTCGGCACCCACCCCCCCATCGCCAAGCGCATCGCGCTCTTGAAGGAAATGGGCTACCGGCAGCTGCATGGCGGAACTCCCGCCCCTGCTTCGCTTCCGCCTGCCGGCGCCTAGAGTCGGGCTGGTTGGCTGTTGAAGAAGGAGGAGGCCGGCATGCGCGTGGCAATCGTGGCGATCGTAATGGCGGCGTGGGCTTCGGGCTCGACGGCCGGGGCGCAACAGCCCGTCGAGCAGCCGACCGTCAGCCTGGCGCCGGAGCTGGCAAGAGTGTTGACCGATTACGAGGCGGGCTGGCGAGCCGGCGATGGAGCGGCCCTGGCGCGGCTTTTCGCCGACGACGGATTCGTCCTCGGCAACGGCGCGCCGCCCGTGCGCGGCCGCGATGCGATCCAGCAGTACTACAAGGGGCCCGGCGGCGCGCTCGTGCTGCGCGCCTTCGCTTTCGCGGCAGAGGGCTCCGTCGGCACATCATTGGCGGATTCTCGCGGCAGGCGGGACAGCCGGACGTTGGCAAGTTCACCCTGACGCTGCGCAAAGGTCCGGAGGGCCGCTGGCTGATCGTGTCCGACATGGACAACGGGAACCGGCCGTCCCGCTAGCTCCCCTTTACTTGACGGCGCCCGCGAGCGTGTCGTGGTGCTCGCGGATCAAGCTGCGCAGGTAGGTTCCGATCCGTGAAGCGCCCTCGAACCCGGCCGCCTTTGCGGCAGCTTCCTGGTCCTTTTCGGGGATGTCGGCGCTTTCGGCGTAGTGCTTGAGGTCCCGGTAGAAGCCGAGCGTGAAGAGATCCCAGCCGGCCCCCTGGTCGCGGACGAACACGAGGTTCTCCGGTCGCTTCAGGGTCTTGAGATACGCGTTCTCCATCAGCCGCTCTTTGAGAAGGTCGGCGTGGCGCCCGGGCAGCGCGCGGAAGATCTCGAGGTGGAAGAAACCGGCTTTCGAAAAGGACGCGCGGACCTCCTCCACGGGCGGCCCGAAGACGAAGATGTCTTCCTGCCACGCGACGAGCTCTTTCCACTTGTCGGGATGCTCCGCCTTGCGCCGCCTTGCGGCCCGTTCCGGCGAGAAGTAATCCGCATAGCTTCCCATCGGCGTCAGGAGCATCAGGTCCCAGCGGTCGCCCTGGCTGTGCCGTATCGCGAAGGGCGGCTCCTCCTTATTCGCCTTGACGAGATCGATCAGCTCGAGCAGGCGGCCGGGCGCGGCCTGGACGAATTGCGCCTTGTAGAGAAACGCCTCCTCGGCCGCGCGCGGGAAGGGCCGCGGCGGCGAGCACGAGAGCCAGAACTGTCCTCATCGCGGCCTCCTAAAAGTAATGTCGCCCGTCGAATGCAATCTTGAGGAATCCGAGGTATCGCGTCTGGAGGGCAGGCACCGGGGCGCCGACGGGCGCGAGCACCTCGACGCGCCCCGGCTTGTCGAAGCCGAAGCCGAACTGCACGTTCATCGCGAAGCTCTGCCCGGTAGCGAAGGTGCGGAACGGGCGGTACTCGAGGATCGGGAAGTCGTACTGGATCGAGCGGACCTGGATGGCCGTGTAGGACGGCGCGCCGCCGGGGAGGGTGCCGGTCTGGGTCAACATGTTGTCCTGCGTGATGTAGCCGAAAAGCGTGATCCCGATCTCGCGCCCCGCCACGAACTGGAACCGGCCGACTGGCGTGGCCAGGCCCGTCTGCCAGGGGATCAGCCCCCCGTTGGCGGCCGTGATGCCCATCTTCTTGAGCGTGTCCGGGGACGTGAAGGCGAGAATCGGCGCCGCGGCGAGCAGGTCGCCCGGAAGCAGCCAGAACGGCGCGCGCAGCCGGAATGCGAGACCGGTTCGCGCCGGCACGATCGGAATGAGCTGGGCGGAGAGCGGCACACCCGTGCAGGGGTCCGCGCAGGCGCTCACCTCTTTGGCAGCCATGAGAATCCCGGCCTGAACGAAGAGCTGGCCGTCCCCTGAGTCGACGAGCAGCGCCTCGAGCCCGACGCCGAGGCGCGCGCCCACGTCGAGCGAGCCCGTCATCCTCCCCTTCTGGGTGCCCTCGAAACCGCCGCTCTCCCCGAGAAGGCTCGCACCGCTGGCCAGCGCAATGAACGGCCCGAAATCGGAGCGAAACCTCGGGAGGGAACCTGGCCCCGGCCCGCGGAACGGCATCGGAATGGAGAGCACGACGTCCTCGATCGAGGCAAAGGCCTCCTTCGGCATGCTCCATCCGGGCATGACCTCCGTGGTGCAGATGTTGAACGACCCCGACAGCACTTCGGCCGGGAGCGACACGGTCGCGCGCTCCTTCTCGTAGGAGGAGCCCGGCTCCAGGGCATTCAAGACGTGGTTCAAGCTGAGCGCTACAACAGAGCCGCCGCGCGCCAGGTCCTCCGCATGCATGTACCCGTCGCCGAAGAGGATCATCGACTGGCCCTTCCAGCTCGTCGCCTCCACGCCATGCTCGTTGTAGTAGTCGTGCGTGCCCTTGCGCTCGGCCGCGGTGCCCCACGACCCGGCCACGTGGCCGGCGGCGAACGTGTCCTCCAGGAAGTGGAGCGCCAGGGCTTCGAGCGCCAGGATCAGCCTGGCTTTCGCGCTTCGCTCCGCCGGGCTTCCAGCGCCCGCGCTGTATTCAGCCGCGAGACGCAGCGCCGCCTCGTGTTGGAGGATGTAGAGCGCCAGGGCATTCAGCGGCGCACCCGCTTGAATCGAGGCGACGGCATCCTCCACCGCATCGAGACCCTTGCGAGGCACCAGGAAGTGGGCGTCGTTCGCCAGGGCCCGGGAGCTGTAGAGGGAGTCCGCGCGTTCGAGCGCGAGGTCGAGCTGGGTGCGGATGTTCGTGAACTGGTCCAAGCGCTTCGCGGCGGCAAAAGCGGCGTCGGCGCGGGAGGTGGCAGCGGCCACGTCGAGAATCCATTTGCTCTCGAGGATCGTCTGGAGCATCTGGTTGGCGTCGCAGGAGTGGTCGGCGGCGATGGCCGGCCAGGCCGCCAAGTCGATGCACACGGGCCTCTTGCCCTGGTCGCCGGCAATCAGCGGGGCGCAGAGCCGCGACTCCTCGCCCTCGCGTGCCTGCGCCCACAACGCCTCGAGCGCCGCCTTCCGACGCGGGTCGAGGCGGCGGATTCCCTCGGCGGCGATGTCCCGATGCTCCGGGTAGGTCCAACCCGGCGCCGCCGCGGCTGCCGCGAACATCGCCACAACCACCGCGAGACGCCGTCCGGGTCGCCGCGCCATCAGTCGCGCCGCCGGACGGCCCATGCGGCCTCCACCGCCTCGGCCGGTGTCGCGCAAACGGCGATGCTCGCGCGCAGAGCTTCTGCGCCCGGCAGCCGCGAAGCCTCGGCGATGGCTTTGTCGACGGTGGGTTTCCAGTAGTCGCCGAGCAGGATGAACGGGCGCGGCCCGACGTCGCCCTTGACCACGCTCTCCGAGATCCACACGAGCTCGAGCATCGTGCCGAGCCCCCTCGGCAGAAAGATCCAGGAGTCCGACGCGTCGCGCAGGCGTCTCAAGCGGGCGGACAGGTCGGCCTCGGCCGAGACGCGCGTGACCCACCGGTTGGGATCCTGACGGCCCTCGAGAATGACTCCGAGGCTCGAGCCGCCGGCCTCCGCCGCCCCCCGGCAGACTGCCTCCATGACCCCGCCGTAGCCGCCGCAAACGATGCGGCCTTCCTTCCTGGCAACGAGCCGTCCGATCTCGCGCGCCTCTTCGTAGGCCGCCTCGCCCTCCCGCGGCAGGCTCGAGCCGAACACCCCGATGTTCAAGAAACTAGTCCAGGTCGATGTCTCGAACGGGCTTGGTGTTCGGTTCGGCCTTCGCCTTCTGGAAGAGCTCGTCGAACTTCTTATTCAGGACGTCTTTTTTCGTCTTCTCGGCCTCGACCGAGGCGGTGAACTTCTTCTCGCGCTCGACGTCGTGGCTCTTGAGCGCGCCAATCGCCTGGTCGACCGACTCGAACTTGCGAGGCACCTTCGGCGCCTCGTGATCGATGACGGCCTTGAGATCCGGGTCGATCTTGAGTCGGGCACCGCAACAGGGACAGAGCAGCTCGAAGTCCACCGGGGAAGTTTACCCTGCTACCACCCCTTCAGCTTGCGGCGCTCGCGGCGCTCGCGCTTGTCGGGGCGCCCCGCGTCGCCCTTGGGGGCGAGAAGGCGGTCGAGACGGCGTGCCTCGGCGACCTCGGGCGGCGGTGCGGGCGTGACGTCCTCGTAGAGCTTCCGGGCATCGGCCTTCCGTATCGACCGCTCCGCCAGTCCCAGGACGACGAGCTCGCGCCGCACGCCCTCGGCGCGGCTGACGGTCAACCGGTCGCCGACGCGGACCTCCCGGTGCGGCTTCGCGCGCGCGCCGTTCACGTCGACCTTGCCGCCCTCGCACGCCGCCTTCGCCTGGCTTCGGGTCGGGTAGACACAGGCGACATCGAGCCAGACGTCCAGCCGAACAGCGTCTCAGACCCGCGTCGTCAGAGCTCAAAGTCGCGTTTGGCTTCGGCGCTCCCTGGATCCGCTCTCCGCGCGGCGGTTCCCGCCGACTCGAACGGCAGGACACGCCCGCCGCGGGAGTCGAGCCATGCGCGGAATTCCGGCGAAGCCTCTGCCGGCTTCTCGTTCGGCCGGGCGAGGAAGTACCCCTGCGCCGCGAACACGCCTTCTTCCATGCACACGTCGAGGTCCTCGCCCGATTCGATCCCTTCGGCGATCAGGCCCGCGCGGGCGCCGCGCGTGACCTGCGAGAGCAGCTGCAGGATCGCGCGCCGCTGCGGATCTCGCGCGATGCCGCGCGTGATCTCGCTGTCCACCTTGACCCACCGCGGGGTCAACCCCGCGCAGTACTTGAGCAGCCCGTAGGAAGACTTGACGTCGTCCAAGGCGATCGCGACGCCGAGGTCGTGGGGAACGTCGAGGGCAGACGACAGCCGCTCGAGCGATTCGACGCGCTCGACCTCGATCAGATCGAGGGCGAGCCGGGCGTAGGGAAACTCCATGCGCTCGGCCTCGCGGCCGAGGCCAGCCAGGCTGCTGTCGGCTCCGACGAGCAGCATCGGGTTGACGTTCAGGAACAGCAACGAATCCTCGGGAAGGCGCCGCCCGGCCTCCAGGACCTGGGCCCACGACACGCGCTCGAAGGCTTCTTCGATGCCGAGCACGTGGGCTGCCGGGAAGAGCGCCTCGGCCAGGTGCGGTGTGCCGTCGGGAGAGCGGCCCCGCAGGAGGCCCTCGTAGCCCAGCGCCTCACCCGAGCGCAGGTCGAAGATCGGCTGGAACTCGACGTAGAGCTGGCCCTCGTGAAGGACGTCCACCAGCCAGAGGCACCGAATCTGGCGGCAGGCAATCGGCAGAGGCATCAGGTTGCCGATCGCGTCCCACTTGGTCTGCCCCTGGTCCTCCGGAGCCACGCGCACGTGAGCGGCGTTCTCGCCGAGCCGGAGCTCGAGATCCGCCAGCATCGGCGCGGCCCGCTCGATCAGGATCCGCCGCGCCCGGCCGTAGATCTGGGCGCGGGTCCAGCGCCCTTCCATGGCGTCCGAGAGCGCACGCTCCGCCTCGGGAGTGTCGGCCCGCAAGAAGAGCGAGCGAGTCTTTCGCCAGCGATCCAGCCGGCCGACCGTTCGGCCGTCTAGAACACCCTCGAATGCCGTCACTGTAACGGCGATTGTAGCGCGTCCGTCAGGCCCGGGTCAGCTTTCCTTCTCCTCGTACTGCGACTTAAGGGCCGCAACGACCCCGGCGTCGGCCAGCGTCGTCGTGTCACCCAGGACCCGCCCCTCCGCGATGTCCCGCAGGAGCCGGCGCATGATCTTGCCCGACCGGGTCTTGGGCAGGTCGCCGACGAAAAAGAGCTTGTCGGGCTTGGCAATCGCGCCGATCTTCTTGGCCACGTGATTGCGGAGCTCCTGGTGCAGGTCGGCGTCACTGGCCGCCTGGGCCGTCTTGCCCTTCTCCTTGAGGATGACGAAGGCCGCGATGGCCGTTCCCTTCATCTCGTCGTTGACCCCCACGACGGCCGCCTCGGCCACGGACTTGTGGTCGACCAGGGCCGACTCGACCTCCATCGTCCCGATGCGGTGGCCGGCCACGTTCATGACGTCGTCCACGCGCCCGAGCAGCCAGAAGTACCCGTCCTTGTCCCGCTTGGCGCCGTCGCCCGGGAAGTAGACGTCGTTCTTCCAGCGAGACCAGTACGTCTTCACGTACCGCTCGTCGTCGCCCCAGATCGTCCGGAGCATCGCCGGCCAGGGCCGGGTGATGGCGAGGTAGCCGCCGCCGACTTTCACCTCGTTGCCGTCGTTGGTCGAGGATCTTCGCCTCGACGCCGGGGAAGGGATGCGTGGCGGAGCCCGGACGGGTCTTCGTGATGCCGGGCAGCGGCGTGATCAGGATCATCCCGGTCTCGGTCTGCCACCAGGTGTCGACGATGGGACACCGTCCGCGGCCGATGTGCTTCTGGTACCAGATCCAGGCCTCGGGGTTGATCGGCTCGCCCACCGTGCCGAGCAGACGCAGGGACGACAGGTCGTGCTTCTCGGGCCACTCGGTCCCCCACTTCATGAATGCGCGAATGGCCGTCGGGGCCGTGTAGAGGATCGTGACGCCGTGGCGCTCGATCATGTCCCAGAAGCGGTCACGCGCCGGCGTGTCGGGGGCGCCCTCGTACATGAAGCAGGTGGCCCCGTTGGCGAGAGGACCGTAGACGACGTACGAATGTCCGGTCACCCAGCCGATGTCGGCCGTGCACCAGTAGACGTCCTCGTCCTTGAGGTCGAAAACCCATTTCGACGTGGCGTAGGTCCCGACGAGGTATCCGCCCGTCGTGTGCAGGATGCCCTTGGGCTTGCCGGTCGTTCCGGACGTGTAGAGGATGTAGAGAGGGTCCTCCGCGTCCATCTTTTCGGGAGCGCAGTGGATCGGCGACTCCTCCATGAGCCGGTGCCACCAGTGCTGCTTGCCCTCGTGAAACGCGATGGGCGTGTTCGTGCGGCGCACGACGACGACATTCTCGATCGACGGTGTGCCCTGCAGAGCCTCGTCCGCGATGTGCTTCAAGGGCACGACGTTGCCGCGCCGCCAGCCGCCGTCGGCGGTGACGAGGAGCTTCGCTTTCTGATCGTTGATGCGGTCGCGCAGGGACTCCGCCGAAAACCCTCCGAACACGACCGAGTGGATCGCGCCGATGCGGGAGCAGGCGAGCATGGCGATCGGCAGCTCCGGGATCATGGGCAGATAGAGCGTGACGCGGTCGCCTTTCTTGATTCCGAGCTTCTTCAGGACGTTGGCGAACTTGCAGACCTCGCTGTACAGGTCCCGGTAGGTCATCGTGCGCTGGTCGCCCGGCTCCCCTTCCCAGATGAGCGCCGCCTTGTTCCGCCGGGGTCCGGCCAGGTGCCGGTCGAGGCAATTGACCGAGACGTTGAGCTTGCCGCCGACGAACCACTTCGCCTTGGGGGGCTTCCAGTCCAGGACCTTCTTCCAGGGCTTGTACCAGAGAAGCTCCCGGGCGAAGTCCGCCCAGAACTTCTCGAAATTGCGGTCGGCCTTTCGGTAGACCCCCGGGCTCGAAGTGTTGGCCTGACGGACGAAGTCTTTGGCGGGCCGAAACTCGCGTTTTTCCAGGAGCAGTGCTTCGATGGCCTTGTCCGGTTTGCTCGGCATGGGGTGCTCTCTCCCTCTCTTTTGATCGACGTGCCCGTAGCGTTTGAGAAGTCCCGGAGATTGTCAAGAGGCGTCTGGACCCGGAGGCCTGTCAATGGTGCGTCTGCATCAGATTGCTGCCGGACGGGTGCGAAATCCCCTTGACATGCCTCCGGACTTTCAAAAGACTTCCCGCAACGTCGCGGCAGGAAAAATGAGCTCTCAACCAGACTTCGCTTCCCGGCTTTCCGGCCGCATCTCGCCCGCCTTTCGAGTTCCACTGTTTCACTTACACGAAGGAGGAGACCCGATGTCCCGAAGAATAGCCGTCTCGAGCCCGAAGGGAGGCCCCCGATGAGCTCCGTCGCCGCACCCCTCACTTCCATCGAAACCAAGGAGGCCAGGCGCGTCATCTTCGCCTCCTCCCTCGGGACCGTGTTCGAGTGGTACGACTTCTACCTCTACGCGACCCTGGCTCCCTTCTTCGCGGCTCTCTTCTTTCCGCCCGGCAACGCCACGGCGGCCCTGCTCTCCTCGTTCGTCGCGTACGCCGCCGGCTTCCTGGTCCGGCCCTTCGGCGCCCTCGTGTTCGGCCGGATCGGCGACATCGTCGGCCGCAAGTACACCTTCCTCGTGACGATCGTCGTCATGGGCAGCTCGACGGCGGCCGTCGGCCTGCTCCCGACCTACAACTCGATCGGGTTTGCGGCGACGATCCTCCTCGTGGCTCTGCGCCTCCTCCAGGGCCTGGCCCTGGGCGGCGAATACGGCGGGGCGGCGACCTATGTCGCCGAGCACGCTCCCCACGGAAAGCGCGGCTACGACACGTCCTGGATCCAGACCACCGCGACCCTCGGCCTGCTGCTCGCGCTGATCGTCATCGGCGTGTGCCGGGTCAACATGACCCCGGAAGTCTTCAAGAGCTGGGGCTGGCGGATCCCCTTCCTCATGTCGATCATCCTGCTCGCCTTCTCGGTCTACATCCGGCTGAAGCTGCAGGAGTCCCCGATCTTCAAGGCCATGAAGGAGCAGGGCAAGGGCTCGAAGGCTCCGCTGACCGAGAGCTTCGCCCGGTGGTCCAACGCCAAGATCGTGCTGCTCGCGCTCTTCGGCGCCACGGCCGGCCAGGGCGTCGTGTGGTACACGGGCCAGTTCTACGCTCTCTTCTTCCTGACGCTCTATCTCAAGGTCGACTACCTGACGGCCTATTACCTGATCGGTATCTCGCTCATCATCGGAACACCGTTCTTCATCGTGTTCGGAAAGCTGTCGGACAAGATCGGCCGCAAGTGGATCATCATGCTCGGCTGCATCATCGCCGCGGTCACGTACTTCCCGCTGTTCCGGGCGCTCACGCACAACGTCAACCCCGCGCTCGAGGCCTATGCCGCCAGGACTCCGATCACCGTGGCCGCCTCCGACTGCCAGATGCACATCTTCCCGACCCCCAAGACCGTGTTCTCGCCCTGCGACAAGGCCAAGGACTTCCTGACCAGGAGCGGCCTGTCGTTCACGGACCTGCCGGCGGTGCCGGGAGAGACGGTCGTGACCAAGATCGGCGACATCGAGCTCAAGGGCTTCGACGACGCCAAGTACAAGGAGGCGCTGAAGACGGGCGGCTATCCCGCGACCTTCGACAAGAACGGCCTGAACTGGGGGATGACGATCCTGATCCTCGTCATCCTCGTCATCTACGTGACGATGGTCTACGGCCCGATCGCCGCTTTCCTTGTCGAGCTCTTCCCCACTCGGATCCGCTACACCTCGATGTCGCTGCCGTACCACATAGGCAACGGCTGGTTCGGCGGCATGCTGCCGCTGCTTGCGACAGCGATCGTGGCCAGCAGGGGCAACATCTACGCCGGCCTCTGGTATCCGATCATCGTGGCGGTCATGAGCTTCGTCATCGGCTCGCTCTTCATCCGGGAAACCAAGGACACGGACATTCGATAAGCGATAAGACACATTGGAGGTGACCTATGTCGAAAAAGCGTGATCGCGGGCTGACCCGCCGGAAACTGGCGAAGCTCGCGGGTGCGAGCGCCCTCGTCGCGGGCGGCCCGGCATTTCTCTTTCCAGAGCGGGCCAGGGCCGCGGGCAGGACGCTGAAGATCATCCAGTGGAGCCACTTCGTCCCGGCCTGGGACACATGGTTCAACGGCACCTACACCAAGGAATGGGGCCAGAAGAACGACACCGAAGTGATCGTGGACAACATCAACCTCGTGGATCTGCCCGCCCGGGCCGCCTCCGAGGTCTCGGCAAAGAAGGGACATGACCTCTTCATGTTCCTGTCCCCGCCGGCGGCCTACGAGCGCCAGGTCGATCGACATGACACACGTGTACCAGGAGGTGGAGAAGAAGCACGGCAAGAAGATCGAACTGGCGCACAAGTCCACGTACAACCCGAAGACGAAGAAGTACTTCGCCTTCTCGGACGCCTACACGCCCGATCCCGGCAACTGGCACAAGGATTGGTGGACCGACGCGGGATTCCCCAACGGGCCCGACACCTACGATGACCTGCTCAAGGGCGCCAAGAAGATCCGGGACGCAACCGGCCACCCGTGCGGGCTCGGACTCTCGCAGGAGCTCGACAGCAGCATGGCCCTGCGCGCCCTCCTGTGGTCCTTTGGCGGCGCCGAGCAGGATGTCGAAGGCAACGTGACCATCAATTCCAAGCAGACCATCGAAGCCCTGAAGTACATGAAGGAGCTCTATCGCAGACGGAGACGGCCGAGGTTTTCACCTGGACTCCGCCCTCGAACAACCAGGCCATGCTCGCCGGACGGGTCAGCTATGTGGCCAACGCCATCTCCGTCACGCGCCAATCCGAACGGGAGAAGATGCCCATCGACAGCAAGATCATGATCAGCCAGGCGCTCAAGGGCCCCGTGCGGCGGATCGCGGCCGAGCACGTCATGAACTGCCACGTCATCTGGGAGTTCGCCGAGAACAAGGAAGGCGCGCAGAAGTTCCTGATCGACTTCATGGACCACTTCCAGGAAGGTTTTGCCGCCGGACAGTTCTACAACTTCCCCTGCTTCCCCTCGACGGTACCGGACCTCCAGAAGCAGATCGCGAACGATCCCAGGGCAACCCCGCCGGACAAGTACAAGGTGCTGGGCAACGTGCTCGATTGGGCGACCAACGTCGGCTACCCGGGCTACGCGTCGGCGGGCATCGCCGAAGCATTCAGCACGTGGCTCATCCCGACGATGTTTGCCACCGTCGCGCGAGGAGATCAGACCGCCGAAGACGCCGCGAAGGCGGCGGAAGCCGAGTACAAGCGCATCTTCGCCCGATGGAAGTAGCGCGGGGACAATGGCCGTCGTCGAAACCCGGAACCTGACGAAGGTTTTCAAAGAAGGAGAGCTCGGGGCAGTCAACGACGTCAGCCTGGTCACTGAGGAGGGCGAATTCCTGGTCTTCCTGGGGCCCTCGGGCTCCGGGAAGACCACACTCCTGCGCATGATCGCCGGCCTGGAAACACCCACTTCGGGAGACATCCTCATCGGCGGACAGGTGGTCAATCGGATGTCCCCCGCGCGAACGCCGCATCGCCATGGTCTTCCAGAGCTACGCGCTCTATCCCCATCTCTCGGTTTACAAGAACATCGCCTTTCCGCTGAAGGCGCAGAACGTCCCGAAAGACCAGCACCGCAAGAAGGTGGAATGGGCGGCTGGACTGCTCTGCGATCGGCAAGCTGCTCGACCGCAAGCCGCGCGAGCTCTCCGGCGGCGAGCGGCAGCGCGTGGCGCTGGCGCGCGCCATCGTGCGCGAGCCCGCCGTGTTCCTGCTGGACGAGCCGCTCTCGAACCTCGACGCCAAGTTGCGAGCGTCGGCGCGGGAGGAGCTCGAGCGGTTTCACGAGAGCGTCGGCACGACCACGATCTACGTGACGCATGACCAGGTCGAGGCGATGGCGATGGGAGACCGGATCGTCGTGATGAACTTCGGCGAGGTCCGCCAGATCGGATCGGCCGCCGAGGTCTACGACGATCCGGCCGACACGTTCGTCGCGACCTTTCTCGGGTCGCCTCCCATGAACCTGGTCGAGCAGGGAGACGTGATCGTGGGCTTCCGCCCGGAGCACTTCTTCCCGGTCACGATGCTGGCAGGCCGGGCGGCCATTCCGGAGGAGATCCGCGTCACCGACCGGGAGGGACCGTTCGTCTCGCTGAGCCTCCGGGTCAGCCACCAGGAGTACCTGGGCGCGGAACGGCTCGTCTACGGGACCCTGGAGGGAGGGCGCTCCGATGGAAAGAAGGCCGTCTCGCGCATGTCTGCCAGCCACGTCGGCAAGTACGAGATCGGAAGCCTGCACGCGTTCGCGGTCTCCGAGAGGCAGCTGAAATTCTTCGACCGAGAGACGCAAAAACGCACCCGGCCGCGCCCCGACCTATGGCAGTGAATCGCACGAAGGCGAAATCGATCGGAGGCGCTCAGAGCCCGGTGCTGGCGGCCGCCATGTTCGCGCCCTCGATTCTCTACATCGTGCTCCTGATCGGGGTTCCGTTCGCTCTGGCGATCCTCTACGCCTTCAGCGACGCGCGCATCGGCAGCACGGGGTTTCATTTCGTCGGGCTCGAGAATTTCCGGAGCATCCTGCAGAGCCCCAGTTTCAAAAAGGCGCTCCGGAATTCCATCGTGTTCACCCTCTGCGCCCAGGTGATCGTGATCGTCTGCTCCAACATCCTCGCCATCGCCCTGGAGAAGCCTTTCCGCGGCCGCGGCTTCGTCCGGTTCCTGATTCTTCTGCCCTGGGTGGCCCCGGTCTCCCTCGGAACGATCGGCTGGAAATGGATCCTCGACTCCATCTACAGCGTGATCACGTGGGTCCTCGTCGCCCTGCATCGTCTACAAGCCGTACAGCGCGCCGATGTGGCTCGGAGAGCCGCATCTCGCCATGGCCTCCGTCGTCCTCGTCCACTGCTGGCGCCTGATTCCCTTTTCGACCGTGATCATGCTGGCGGGACGCTCCGCCATCCCCAAGGAGATCCCGGAGGCCGCCGCGATCGACGGCGCGGGCTTCTGGCGCACCCTCTTCCAGATCAACATTCCGATGATGACGCCCATCCTCTCGGTGGCCGTCCTCTTCGGCATCATCTTCACGTTCACCGACATGACCGTGGTCTACATCCTGACCGCCGGCGGGCCGTTCGACTCCACGCAGACGCTGCCCTCCCTCGCCTTCGCCACGGGAATCGCCGGCAGCGATCTGGCCGCTGGCGCCGCGATCTCGCTCTTCCTGGTGCCGGTCCTCGTCCTGGTCGCCTACCTGATGCTGCGCGTCGCGCACCGAACGGAGGTCGTGTGACGGCGGAGGGAGGCCTTCGCAGCGCCGGCGCCAGGGCCCTTCACGTTTCGGTGCTGGTGTTCTTCACCGGGCTGCTGGCCTTCCCCTTCTTCTGGATGGTGATCGCCGCGTTCAAGCAGAACCTCGATCTCTACACCGTCGAGAACAACCCGTTCCTCTTCAACCTCCCGCCGACTCTCGAGCACGTGCGCTTTCTGTTCCCGGAGACCCGCTTCGTGCGGTGGCTGGGCAACACGGCTCTCGTGGGCGTCCTCGTCGTCGGCATCACGCTGCTCTTCGCCGTCCCCGCCGCCTACTCGCTCGCCCGCCTGGCGGGCCGCTGGGGCGAGCGGCTCGGGATCGCCATCTTCCTGACCTACCTGATCCCGCCGACGCTGCTCTTCATCCCGCTCTCGCGCGTCGTCGCGATCCTGGGCCTGCAGGACTCGATCTTCTCCGTCGTGCTCGTCTACCCGAGCATGACGATCCCGTTCTCGATCTGGCTGCTGATGGGCTTCTTCAAGTCCATCCCGAAGGAGCTCGAGGACGCCGCCATGGTGGACGGCCTGACGCGCTTCGGCGCCTTCCTCAAGATGGTCGTCCCGATCTCGGTGTCCGGAATCCTGACGGTCGTCATCTTCAGCTTCACGCTCGTGACCCAGGAGTTCGTCTACGCCCTGACTTTCATCTCGCCCGAATCCAACCAGATGGTGGGCGTGGGTATCCCGATCTTCCTCGTGCGCGGCGACGTGTACTACTGGGGCGCCCTCATGGCGGCGTGCCTGATCGCGAGCCTGCCGATCGGCGTCCTCTACAACCTCTTTCTCGACCGCTTCATCGCCGGCTTCACCGTCGGCTCGATCAAATGAGCGGTCCGAAACGGAGCATGGGGGTTAGAATTCAGTGAATGGCCAGAGCAAGCCGGGGCGGCCGGGGGGACGCCAGCCGCCATGAGTTCAGGGACAATCGCCGGCCGACGCCGGCGCAGGCCCAGATCGGATTCAGTTTTCCCTGAGGGGAGAAAGGAGCTCTCGATGACGTCCAGGATTCGCTTTTCAGTCGTCGCGGCCTGCGCGGTCCTCTTTGCGACCGTCGCTTCGGCCCAGACGACGATCCAGCTCGGAGGCAAGTCAACCCTGACAATCAAGGGATTCATCAGCGCCACAATGTTCGCCCAGGATCAGCAATTCAACTTCGGCAACGGGCAGAACGCCGAATATCCGGCGACGCCTCAGTTCACGACAGACCGCTGGTTCGGCGGCGGCGACGTCCGCAATACGCGGCTGACCATGGTCTTCGACGGGCCGAAGGTCGGCAGCGACTGGAGGGTCGGCGGCACTCTCGAGATCGATTTCTTCGGCGGCTTCAACGTCACCGGAGGCGCCGGCGCCGTGGCCACTGCCGGTGCATTCGCCGGACAGCAGCCGGTTCCGCGGCTGCGTCTTGCCTTCGCCGACATCACCAATGGGAGCACCACGATCCGGATCGGCCAGGATTGGTCGGACCTCTTCGGCACCACGGCCGTCTCGCTCTCCCACATCGCCTTCCCCCTCGGCTACGGCTCGGCCGGAGACGTGGGCTGGCGGTTCCCGGGCATCTTCCTGACCCAGGTGCTGACCTCCAAGGACTCGTCGATCAACATGGATCTGAGACTCGCGGTGATGCAGAACGAGTGGAACACCCCCGGTTCCTCCGTCGACAACACGACGCCCGGCAACGCAACCGCCCCGCAGTACGAGTTGCGCTTCAATGTCGGCGGCAAGATGGACAAGGGAACCTGGACTGCCTACGCCGTCGGGCACTACGATTCCAAGGACCTCTCCCTCGCCAACGCCACGGCTGCCCACGACAAGGTGAACGGCACGGCTTGGGAGGTGGGCACAAGGGTCAACTGGGACAGGCTCCTGGTTCAGGGCAACTACTACTCCGGCCACTCGATCGGCCAGAATTTCGGAGCGATCACACAGTTCCAGAACGGCTGTCCAAGTGTCGGCGTGGGCACGACCTGCACGGCCGCGCGACGGGACAGGATTGCCAGCCAGGGCGGCTGGTTCCAGGTCGGTGTCGACCTGACGCCCAACTGGAGCGTCTTCGGCTTCGCGGGCGAAGACAATCCGAAGGACAACGACATCAAGGCGCTCGGCGCTGCGGCGCGCGACAAGAACATCATGTACGCGGGGATGTTGCGCTGGAGGATTGGACCCTACGCGCTCGGCTTCGAATACATGAACTCGCAGCTGACGACCGGAGCCGCAGTCAAGACCTTGACGAAGGGCACCCAGCTGGCGTTCTCGACACTCTTCAACTTCTAAACAACACGGCGCTTTCTCGCGACCCGGGATGGGGCTCTTTGGGCCCCGCCCGGGTCGTTTTCCTTCCGGCGCCTCGCCGCCCCTAGGAAACGGGGCGCGCCATGTCCGCCCGCATGTCCGACCAGGCAGAGCGAGCTTCCTCCACCGAGCCCTCGTCCTCGATGGTCGTGATGTCGCCGGGGTCGCGATCGAGCGTGACCGCCTTCGAGCACGCGGCGCATGATCTTGCCGCTGCGCGTCTTGGGCAGCATGTTCACGAAGTTCAGATCTCGCCGATGACCGCCACCGGGCCCAGCTCGCTCGCGGACCGTGTCGAGCAGCTCCTGCCGGAGAGCGGACGACGGGAAGTGCCCCTGCCTGAGCACCACGAACGCCGAGATGACCTCGCCGCGCAGCTCGTCCGGGCGGCCGGTGACGCCCGCCTCGGCCACCGCCGGGTGCGTGAGGAAGGCCGTCTCGACCTCGATCGTGCCGATGCGGTGGTCGGCGATCTTGATGATCTCGTCGGCGCGGCCGGCGAACCAGACGTAGCCGTCCTCGTCGATGTGTGCCGAGTCGCCCGTGGAGTAGATGCCGGGAATCCGCTACCAGTAGTCGGTGCCGTAGCGCTCCGGCTCGCCCCACAGGGAGGCGGTCAGCCCGGGGAACGGGCGCTTGATGACCATGATGCCCTTCTCGCCGGCTCCGCAGGGCTCGCCCTCGGGCGTCACGATGCCGCACTCGATGCCGGGCAGCGGAATGCCGGCCGAGCCGGGCTTGATCGGGAGCATGCCAGGCCGTAGGGGTTGCCGAACACCGGGCCGCCGCGTCTCGGTCTGCCACATGTGGTCGATGACGGGGACCCGGCCCAGGAAGACCCTGTTCTGCAGCCACTCCCAGGCGGGCGCGTTGAGGACCTCGCCCGCGCAGACGACGCGCTCGAGCGAGGAGAGGTCGTGCCTGTGGGCGTGCGACTCGCCGTAGCGCATCAGCAGGCGGACGGCGGTCGGCGACGTGAAGATGCCGGTCACCCCGAATTCCTCGACGATCTTCCAGATCGTCTCCGGGTCCGGATGGTCGATCGCGCCTTCGTAGGCGAGGGTGGTGCAGCCGGCCAGCAGCGGCGCGTACACGATGTAGCTGTGGCCGACGATCCAGCCGATGTCCGAGTCGGACCACCACACGTCGCCTCGGCTGCAGGCCGAAGCACCAGTGCCCATCGCGGTGATGTGCACCTGGTAGCCGCCGTGGGTGTGGACCGCGAGCTTGGGCTTGGCGGTCGTGCCCGAGGTCGCCAGGATGAAGGCGGGCTCGTTGGCCTCCATCAGCCACATGGCCGCCGCTGTGCGCCGTGCGCCGCCCTCGCAGGAACTCGCTGCCAGAGCAGGTCGCGGCCCGGTCGCATCGGCGCGCCCTCGGCGGCGCGCTGCAGAACGACGACGTGCTCGACGGCGTGGGCCGCTCCCCGGCAGCGCCTCGTCCACGATGTCCTTGAGCGCGCACGTCCTTGCCCTTCCGGTACGTGACGTCGGCGTGAAGACGAGCTTCGATCCCGACGCCCGGACGCGGTCCCCCAGGCGCCTGCTCGCCGAAGCCCGCGAACACGACCGAGTGGATCGCGCCGATGCGCACGGTCGCGAGCATGAGCATGATCGCCTCGGGGCAGGTGGGCATGTAGATCGTCAGCCGATCGCCCTTGCCGACGCCCATACCGCGCAGCGCGGCGGCCACGCGCTCGACCTCGTGCAGCAGCTGAGCGTAGGTGAAGAGCCGCCGCTCGCCCCGCTCGTTCAGGCCAACGAGAGCGGTGTGGCCCGCCTTGCCCCGATCCACGTGGTAGTCGAGGCAGTTGTAGGCCAGGTTGGTTTCGCCCCCGACGAACCAGCGGAACGTGGGGGGCTCCCAGACGAACGTCTTGTCCCAGGGGCGGAACCAGTGCAGCTTCGATGCCGCCTTCGCCCAGAACGCCTCCGGGTCCTCGCCTGGCATCGTCCAGCCTGCGCCAGACGACCGGATTGATCAGCTCCATGGCGACCTCCGCAATGGAGCCAACTCTACGTCCGGCCTTCCGCCAGGAGGTGGTGCATTTGCATCGGTGCCTCCGAACCCCCGGGAAGCCGAAAAGGCCTGCTAGCATCCGCGCCGTGGAGCCGATCCAGCGGGTTCGAGTCCGCGCCCGAGAGGGCGACTCCGAGGCTGAGCGCTCCGACGCTCTGGCCGTCGAGGAGCCCCTCGAGATCCGGCTCCGTGGAGAGGAACACGCGCCGGCCGTCCGCTTCGTCACGACGATGCGGACCCCGGGCAACGACGAGGAGCTCGCCGCCGGGCTTCTTTTCGCCGAGGGGGTCCTGGCCGAGCGCTCCGACCTCAAGGCGCTCGACCGTCCCTCGGACCCCCGCGTCTCAGCCGACCTGCGCGCCAATGTCATGATCGCGACCCTTTCGCCGGAGGCCCTGGCGCGGGCCGGCCGCCTGACGCGCGGGACCGTCATGGGCTCGGCCTGCGGCGTCTGCGGCAAGACCTCGATCGAGACCGTTCTGCCTGAGGGCGCCGAGCCGCTCGCCGCGAAGCTCCGGGTCGCGCCGGTGGTCCTCTATGGCCTGCCGGATCGCTTGCGCGAGAAGCAATCGGTCTTCGCGCAGACGGGAGGCCTGCACGCCGCCGCGCTCTTCACGTCGGAGGGCGAGCTGCGCGCTGTTCGCGAGGACATCGGCCGGCACAATGCCACGGACAAGCTCGTCGGCTCCTGCTGGCTCGCATCGACGCTGCCTCTTTCCGAATCGATCCTCCTGGTCTCCGGAAGGGCCGGATTCGAGATCGCTCAGAAAGCCTTTGCAGCCGGGATCCCGCTGCTGGCTTCCGTGTCCGCGCCCTCCAGCCTGGCGGTGGAACTCGCTGAAGCGGCGGGTCTTACGCTGGTCGGCTTCCTGCGCGGCCAACGCTTCAATGTTTACTCTCACCCCCAGCGCATCGTCTCGCACTGAATCGCACCGAGATCTCGATTCAGCTTGACAAGAGACCGGCAAAGTCTTGAAATCCCTGTAATTACGATTCTCATAAGAGCGCCGCGTTGGAGGAGGGTTCACCGATGGAGTTGACCCGTCGCGGATTCCTGAAGGCCACCACGATCGGTTCGACGATCGCTCTCGGATTCGACGTCTCGAAGGCGAAAGCCGAGATGCGCGAGTTCAAGATCTCGCGCACGACGGAGACCCGCAGCACCTGCCCCTACTGCGCGGTCTCCTGCGGCGTGATCATCCACACGCTTGGCGATCGGGCAAAAAACTCGACGTCCGCCGTGGTCCACATCGAGGGCGACCCGGATCACCCCATCAATCGAGGGACGCTGTGCCCCAAGGGCATCGCGCTGAAGGAAGACATCGCCCACAAGCAGCGCCTGCAACGACCGATGGTGCGCCGGCCCGGCTCCGACAAGTGGGAGGACATCTCGTGGAACGACGCGATCGCACAGATCGCCGGCCACATCAAGCAGACCCGGGACAAGTGCTTCGTCGCGAAGAACGCCCAGGGTCAGGTCGTCAACCGAAACCCCGGCTTCGGGATGATCGGCGGCTGCACCGACACCAACGAGTTCAACATGCTCCAGTACAAGGCGGGCGTCTCCTGGGGCGTCGTCTACAGGGATACCCAAGCCCGGGTATGACACGGCCCAACGGTGGCCAGTTTGGCCGCCACGTTCGGGCGCGGGGCGATGACCAACGGATGGGTGGACATCAAGAACGCCGACGTCATTTTGTGCATGGGCGGTAACCCCGCCGAGAACCATCCCTGCGGCTTCAAGTGGGCGATCGAGGCGAAGAAGACCCGTAACGCGAAGATCGTGGCGGTCGATCCACGGTTCACGCGGACGGCCGCCGTCGCCGACGTCTACTCGCCGATCCGCTCCGGCACGGACATCGCCTACCTCCTCGGCCTCATCCGCTACATCATCGAGAACAAGAAGTACCACGAGGACTACGTCAGGATTCACACCAACGCCCCGTATGTGATTGGGGAGAAGTTCGGCTTCACCGACGGCCTGTTCGCCGGCTGGAACGAGGAGACCAAGGCCTACGACAAGACCGCCTGGGCCTACGAGGCGAACCCGAAGTCCAAGGGTTACGAAGTGGACGAGACGCTTCAGAACCCGCGCTGTGTTTTCCAGCTCTTGAAGAAGCACGTCGAGCGCTACACGCCCGAGATGGTCTCGAGGATCTGCGGCGTGCCGAAGGAGACCTTCCTGAAGGTCGCCGAGCTCGTGAGCTCCACGGGCACGGCTGCCCGCGTCGGCACGATCATGTACGCCCTCGGCTGGACCGAGCATTCGACGGGCGTGCAGATCATCCGCTGCGCCGCGATGATGCAGCTCCTGCTTGGCAACGTCGGACGCCCGGGAGGCGGCGTCAACGCCCTGCGCGGCCACTCCAATATCCAGGGGGCGACCGACATGGCGGGCAACACGGAGTGGCTGCCGGGGTATCTGAAGACGCCCGTCGCGGCGCAGCAAAGCTTGAAGGAGTACCTCGAGACCAACACGCCGGTGACGCTCAACAAGACGCCCTGGCCGTCCATGAACTACTGGCAGAACTATCCGAAGTTCATGGTCTCCCTTTTGAAGACGCTCTATGGCGGCGCCGCGACGAAGGAAAACGACTTCGGCTACGCCTGGATGCCGAAAGTGGAAGGCCCCATGACCTCGTCGTGGGCCTTCATGTTCGACGACATGTACCGGGGCAGCTCCAAGCGCGCCGGAGGCACGGAGCCGGGGCCCGAGGGCCTGATCTCGTTCGGAATGAACCCCATGGGCACGGGCCCGAACACCGGCAAGATGGTCGCCGCGCTCTCGAAGCTGAAGTGGCTGGTCGTGGCCGAGAACGTCGAGACCGAGACCGCTCAGTTCTGGAAGGCGCCCAAGGAATACGGCGGCGCCGAGCCTTCGAAGATCCAGACCGAGGTCTTCCTGCTGCCGGCGGCGCTCTTCGCCGAGAAGGACGGCAGCTTCACGAACTCGGCGCGCTGGGCCCAGTGGAAGTGGAAGGCCCTCGATCCGCCCGGCCAGGCCAAGCAGGACCAAGAGATCCTGGCGCGCATCGTGCTCGCGGTCAAGGCGCTCTACGCCAAGGAGGGAGGCCCGCTCCCCGAGGCGATCGCCAACCTGACGTGGGCCTACACGAACCCGACGATCCCGGATCTCTCGGAAGTCTTGAAGGAGATCAACGGCAAGGCGCTCGCCGACATCCCCGACCCCAAGGACAAGACGAAGATCCTGAAGGCCGCCGGCCAGCAGGTCGATGGCTTTGGCCAGCTCCAGGACGACGGAACGACCTCCTGCGGCAACTGGCTCTACTCGGGCGCCTTCACCGAAGCGGGAAACAACACGGCCCGCCGCGTGAACGCCGATCCCAACGGCCTCGGCATGTTCCACAACTGGGGCTTCTCCTGGCCGGCCAACCGCCGCGTCATGTACAACCGGGCCTCTGCGGACAAGGACGGCAAGCCCTGGGATCCCACGCGCGCCGGCATCAAGTGGAACGGCGAGAAGTGGGTGGGCGACGTGCCCGACATGAAGCCCGACGCCCCGCCCGGCACGTTCGGCGCCTTCATCATGAACCCGGAGGGCGTCGGCCGGCTCTACGCTCCGGCGCTGAACGATGGCCCCTTCCCCGAGCACTACGAGGCCTACGAGGCGCCGGCGGACAACGTGCTGCATCCGAAGGTGAGCTCCAATCCGGTGGCCAAGAAGTTTTCCTCCGACAAGGACGTGTTCGGAAAGAGGGACCAGTTCCCGGTCGTGTGCACGACCTACCGGCTGACCGAGCACTTCCACTACTGGACTCAGCACAACGCCAGGCTGAACGAGGTGCAGCCCGACTTCTTCTTCGAGGTTCCGGAGGAGATGGCGAAAGAGCAGGGCATCGCCAACGAGCAGATGCTCAAGGTCTCGAGCGCGAGAGGCTCGATCCAGGGCAAGGCATTGGTGACCAAACGTCTCAAACCGCTTCAAGTGGACGGCAAGAACATCTGGCAGATCGGCTTCCCCATCCACTGGGGCTTCGCGGGGGTGCGCATCGGCCCGCTCGCCAACTTCCTGACGGCCGCGGTGCTCGATCCGAACACGTGGACCCCGGAATACAAGACCTTCCTCGTGAAGGTCGAGAAGGCTTGAGGAGGCGAGCATGAGCGTACAGAACCTCGAGATCCGACGCTCCTCGGCCTCGCTCATCGGCGGGCTGTCCGGGATGCGCCAGGTGGCCAAAGTCGCCAAGTACATCGACACCACCACCTGCATCGGCTGCAAGGCCTGCGAGGTGGCCTGCCAGGAATGGAACGACCTGCCGAACGTCGCGACGACGCAGTTCGGCTCCTATCAGACGCTGCCCACGCTCCAGGCGGAGTTCTGGAACCTGATCCGCTTCTCCGAGCGCGACTTCGACGGAGGGATCGTCTGGTTGATGCGCAAGGACCAGTGCATGCACTGCGACGAGCCCGGCTGTCTCGCCGCCTGCCCGGCTCCCGGAGCCATCGTCCAGTACTCCAACGGCATCGTGGACGTCAACCCCGATCAGTGCATCGGCTGCGGCTACTGCGAATCGGGCTGCCCGTTTGACGTGCCTCGTTTCCATCCGACGACGACCAAGATGGCCAAGTGCACGCTGTGCGTCGACCGCGTGGCGGTCGGCCTCGAGCCGGCTTGCATCAAGGCCTGCCCGACGGGCTGCCTCCACTTCGGCACGAAAGACGACATGGTTGCCCTCGGCAACCAGCGGGTGGCGCAGCTCCAGGCCAACGGGATGAAGGAGGCCATACTCTACAACCCGCAGGGCGTGGGCGGCACGGGGGTCGTCACCGTCCTTGCCCACGGCGACCACCTGGAGTGGTACGGCCTGCCGAAAGACCCGCACGTGCCGCTGGCCGTCAAGTTCTGGAAGAAGGTCCTGAAGCCGCTCGGGATGATCGCCGTCTTCGGCGCCGTCATCGGGGCCTTCGGCCACTACACGAAGTTCGGGCGCAAGGAGCCGCCTTCGGGCGGCGATTCCGAAAGGATGGCGTCATGAGCACCGCGAAGCCGATTGCTCACAGCGGGCACTTCGACGCCGGGGTCGCCGCCGGCCGCGACCGCGAAGACATCGTCGTCGGCAGCGAGATCGTCCGGCACCGCCGGTCTTCCCGCGTCATCCACTGGTCGGTGGCGGTCTTCTTCTTCGTGTGCATCCTGACCGGCATGCCCATCTGGTCGCCGATCTTCGGATGGATGTCGCACCTTTTCGGGGGGCTGGCCGTTTGCCGGTGGCTCCACCCGTGGTCCGGCGTTGCCTTCTCCGTAGCTTCGGTCGTCATGTTTGTCCACTGGGGAGGACAGATGGCACTCGAGCAATCGGAGAAGGGCTGGATCGGGCCCAAGCTCTTCGAGTACATGCGCTACGAGAGCAACGACCAGGACGTCGGCAAGTACAACGGCGGACAGAAGCTCCTCTTCTGGGCCATGTCGCTGGCGGCGCTCGGATTCCTCGTGACCGGTGTCGTGATGTGGTTCCCGATGGCATTCCCGCAGTTCCTGCGCCTGCTCTCGATTCTCCTGCACGACGTCACGTTCATCCTGGCCGCCGTCGCGATCGTCTTCCACATCTACCTCGGGACCGCGGCCGAGCCCGGCACGTTCGGCTCGATGACGCGGGGCACCGTGAGCAAGGCCTGGGCTCGCCTGCACCATCCCCGCTGGTACCGCGAAGTCACGGGTGACGTTCCCCGTCCGAAATAGCCCCCGACCCTCCGCCGTTTTCGAAGAGCGTGCCGCGCGGGCCGAGGCCCTGGCCCGCGTCTCCTCGGCCGCGGCGGAGCCGCTGACGTTTGTCGCGGGCCTCCTGCGGGCGCAAGGCGCGCTTGCCGCTGCCCTCGAGGCCGCGCACGCCGCCCGGCCGCTCACGGGGCACCTCGACGAGGATCTCGACAGAATGATCGCTCGCCTGTACGAGGTGCCCCGCTTCGCCGCGGCAAAAGGCCCGGCCGCCCTCGCGGAAGACGCGCGTTCCCGCGCCGCCGAGGACGAGGCGACCGCGAGAACGCGCCTCATGGTCTTCTGGAGCGACGACAGGCCGGCCGCCGAGGACTATCTCTCGCGAGCGATGCTGCGCCCGTACGTCGAGGTGCTGCGCGCGGGGAACGTCGCGCCCCATCGGGTCCATCGGCACGGTCGCTGCCCTTTCTGCGGCGGCGCGCCCGCGGTCGCCTGCCGCCGCGGCGGCTCGGAGGGCGAAGGGGCCGCGCGCTTCCTCGTCTGCGGCCTCTGCGGGCTCGAGTTCGCGTTCAACCGCATCCTCTGCCCTTCCTGCTTCGAGGAGGATCCCGAGAAGCTTCCCTCCTTCACCAGCGACGCTCACCCTTCGGTGCGGGTCGAGGCCTGCGAGACCTGCCGCCGGTACGTGAAGTCGCTCGACCTCTCCCAGGACGCCCGGCCGCTGCCGGAAGTGGACGACGTCGCCTCGCTGTCGATGGACCTCTGGGCCGTCGAGCAGGGCTATTCGAGGCTCGAGCCCGGGCTGGCCGGCCTATGAGCGATCTTCCCCCTCTCCCTCCGGGAGAGGGCCGGGGTGAGGGGCAAACTATTGCCGATTCACTCCATTCCCTGCTTCTCCCTCAGGCCTTGCTGCGCTCGCGCTTCGACGACTTCCGGCGCGCCTTCGACCGGCGGGACCGCGCCGCCTACGAGATGGCGCTGCGCGACTTCGAAGCGGCGCTCCGAAGCTGGACGCAAGCCGAGGAGCGCGTGCTGCTGCCCGTCCTCGCCCGCACCGGCGTGCCCGGGCGCGACCCCCAGCGCGAGCTCAAGCTCGAGTACGTCCAGGTTCGGGAGCTGACGCGCTATCTGCTCGAGCAGGTCGGCAAGGGAGGATCGGTCGGCGACATCCTGGGCCTCATCGAGAACCTGGACGGCGGCTCGGCAGCCCACGAGGGCGAGATGGAACGCATCTACTACCCCGCTGCAGCGCCCGCCCTGACCGAAGACGACCGGCTCGTTCTCGACGCGCGGCGCTCCAGCCGCTGGCCCGAGCCCTACCCGAGCTGGCCGGGGTCCGGTTCGGGATCGCTGCCGGCGGGAAGCAGGCGCCTGTACGCGGCTTCGAGGCGTTGCTGCGGCCAGCCGAGACAGACGCCGTCGCCGCGAAAGAGCGAGCCGCCTCCAGGTGTCTCGACGAGAAAAATCACGCCATCGCCCTGCGCGGCGACGAAGCCGAGGCGCCACGCCGAGAACGTGAGGTCGCTTTCCCGCGTGCGGATGGCCACCCGGTCGAGCGTGGCGCCGGCAGCATCGCTCAGTCCCTCGAGTGGATCGGGTTCGGTCTCGGGTTGGCTCATGGGAAAGAAACCGAAGTCTATAATCGCCTTCGTGGCGGTCCTCACTCCCGGCAGCGCATTTCCGAGGCTCGAGCTCTCGGACACGCGCGGCAACAAGACGGCTCGGCCGGCCGGAGAGGCCCTCTACGGCGTCTTCAAGACCACCTGCCCCACGTGCGAGCTCGCCTGGCCGTTCTCGACAGGATCGGCCGACTGGCCGAAGGGAGGCGCCCTCGAGGTCGTGGCCGTCTCGCAGGACGACGCCGGCCTGACCGCGGAATTCAACCGCCGCCTCGGCGTGCAGCTCCGAGACCCTCTTCGACGACGAACCGTGGCGCGCCTCGGAAGCTCTCGGGATCGAGACCGTGCCGACCTTTCTTCGGGTGGGCAAGGACGGCAAGCTCCGCGATGTCGTCGTCGGATTCCAGAAACAGAAGATGCAGGACTTCGCCGCCGAGGCCGCTTCGCTGGCCGGGAAGAGCGTCCGCTCAGCTCTTCCAGCCCGGCGAGAACGTCCCGGCGCTCAAGGCCGGCTGACACTCCCGCAACGCGGACAGGTAGTCCGACCACAACGGAGAGGTAACAGGGACACCGTGAAAAAACCACAGACCTTCGGCGACCTGAAAACGAGCGGCTACGCGCCCCGAACCGTCAAGGACGAGCTGCGGCAGAACCTGCGCCAGGCGCTGGCGAAGGGAGACAACCCCTTTCCCGGCATCTACGGCTACGACCGCACGGTCCTGCCGGCCATGCACAACGCGATCCTCTCGCGCCACGACATGCTGCTCCTCGGCCTTCGCGGCCAGGCCAAGACGCGCCTGCTGCGCTCGCTCGTGAATCTTCTGGACGCCGAGATCCCGGCGATCGAGGGCAGCGAGGTCAACGAGGATCCGTTCGCTCCCATCACCAAGTATGGCCGGCGCCTGCTGGCCGAGAAGGGCGATGCGACGCCGATCGCCTGGATTCCCCGCGACGAGCGGTACCGCGAGAAGCTCGCGACCCCGGACGTCACCATCGCCGACCTGATCGGAGACATCGACCCGATCAAGGCGGCCACCGAGCGCCGCTCCTATTCCGACGAAGAGGTCATCCACTTCGGCATCGTGCCTCGCACCAACCGCGGCATCTTCGCCATCAACGAGCTGCCCGACCTGCAGCCGCGCATCCAGGTGGGCTTGCTCAACATCCTCGAGGAACGGGACCTGCAGATCCGGGGCTTCCCGGTGCGCATCCCCCTCGACATCCTGCTCGTCTTCTCCGCCAACCCGGAGGACTACACGAACCGCGGCAACATCATCACGCCGCTCAAAGACCGCATCTCCTCGCAAATCCTGACGCACTACCCCGATGACGTGAAGACGGCCGCGAAGATCACGGCCCAGGAAGCCTGGCTCACCCGCGACGGCGAGCCGTCCGTCGAGATCCCGGACTTCTTCCGGGAGCTGGTCGAGCAGATCACTTTTGCGGCGCGCAGCTCCGAGTTCGTGGACCAGTCCTCGGGGGTCTCGGCCCGCATGCCGATCTCGGCCATCGAGGTGCTGGCGTCCAATCTCGAGCGGCGCGGCCTCCGCAACCACGAGAAGAAGGTCTCCCCGCGCCTCTGTGATCTTCCGGCCACACTGCCGGCCATCACCGGAAAAGTCGAGATGGTCTATGAGGGCGAACAGCAGGGCTCCGAGGTCGTGGCCAAGAAGCTGATCGGCGCGGCCATCAAGAAGCACTTCGACGCGAAGTTCCCCGCGCCCGACGCGGGCCGGCCGACGCAGCGCCGCCGGGAGGAAACCGAGGAGACCGGGGGCCTCGAGGAGGCCAGCGCCGCCGCCGCGCGCCGGGCGCGCCCCGCGCCCGAGAAGATCCACCCGCTTTACGAGCCGATCATCGAGTGGTTTGCGGGAGGCAACCGCATCACGATCTCCGACGACACGCCTTTTACCGAGCACGTAAAGGCCCTCGAATCCGTGCCGGGCCTGAAGAAAGCGGTCGAGGAGCGGTTCGCACCGGCTTCGCCCGAGGAGCTCGCCATCGGCATGGAGCTCGTCCTCGAAGGCCTCGTCCTGCACCTGAAGATCGCCCGCGAGGACCTCGACTCGAAGGTCTCCTACGCCGAGATGCTGAAGTTCAACCTCCTGAAGAGCCGAAGCAATTGATTCATTGAATCATTGATTCATTGAGAGATTGAGCTGAGAGAGACTTGTCCGCCCCAATGAACAAATGAATAAATGAACCAATGAACCAATCTTTTCGCTCGAGAGTCCTTGCAGGCGAGACGCTCCTGGGGTGTTTTCTCACGTGGCCGGTCGGCGGCGTCGCCGAAATCCTCGGCCTCGCCGGGCTCGACTTCATCGTTCTGGACACGGAGCACGGGTTCTTTTCCATCGAGTCGGTCGAAACGATGGTCCGAGCCTGCGACGGCGCGGACCTCCCCGCCGTTGTGCGGGTGCCTTCGAGCACGGCGGCCGAGGTCGGGCGATGCCTCGATGCTGGAGCTGCGGGCACGCTCTTTCCGCGCGCCGATGGGCTGGCCGCGGTGCGCGGGGCCGTGGAGCTGGCCAAGTTCCCGCCGACAGGACGGCGGGGCCTCGGCGGCGCGCGCGCCAACCGCTATGGAACGACTCCCCTCGATCAGTTCGTCGTCGAGGCCAACGATGCGACGCTCGTCGCCGTCCAGATCGAAACGGCCGGGGCGCTGGCGGAAGTCTCCTCGATCGCGCGTGAGCCGCAGGTCGACATCCTCTATGTGGGCCCGAACGACCTGACGCAGGCGCTCGGCATCCCCGGCAAGTACACGGATCCGAGGTACCAGGCGGAGATCGTGCGCATCGCCGCGGCGGCGAAGAAGGCCGGCAAGGCGGCCGGAATCATGCTCGCCCGCACCGACCAGATACCGGCGTTGCGGGAGAAGGGCTACACCTTCTTCACGATGGCCGACCGCACCCTGATCATGGAATCGGCAAGGTCGTGGAGGGCCGCTCTCAAATGACCGCCCCTGGCACAAGTGCGCCCCTCACCCCGGCCCTCTCCCGGAGGGAGAGGGAGTACTGACCGCCCTTCGATGCGCTACCGGTACGAGGACTATCCCGCCGACCTGATGCGCGCGCTCCTGACGTACCAGGAGCTCGTGAAGCTGTTCCTTCAGCTCGTTCTCCAGACCGGCGGCGACGTCGAAGAAGCGCTCGACTGGATGAAGCATCTTCAGCAGCGCGGCATCATCGACCCCTCGATCGACCTCGAGGCCTTCCGCAGGGAGCTCGAAAAGAACGAGATCGTCGAAAGCCGCGACGGCAAGCTGGCCCTCTCCTCCGGCGGCGAACGCCGGATCCGCCGTTCGGCGCTCGAAGAAGTCTTCAGCTCGCTGTCCAAGGCGGGCGCCGGATACCACGCGATCCCGCGCGCCGGCGGCGGCGGGGAGCTCCTGCCCGAGACCCGCGCCTACGAGTTCGGCGACAACCCCACCGCGATCGACGGCGTGCGCTCGATCGGTAACGCCGTGCGCCGCGACGCCGACGACATCCGGCTGACCCAGGACGACTTCGAGGTCCACGAGGAAGAGCACCTGACCTCGTGCGCGACGGTTCTCGCCATCGACATTTCCCACTCGATGATCCTCTACGGCGAGGATCGGTTCACGCCGGCCAAGAAGGTGGCGCTGGCGATGGTCGAGCTGATCCAGTCCAAGTACCCGAAGGACTCGATCGACGTCCTGCTCTTCGGCGACGACGCGAGGCGCGTTCCCATCTCCGAGATCTCGAAGACGCAGGTCGGCCCCTTCCACACGAACACGAAGGCGGGCCTGGCCCTCGCCCGCAAAATCCTGCAGCACAAGAAGAACCCGAACAAGCAGATCTTCCTCATCACGGACGGCAAGCCCTCGGCCATCTGGGAGAGGGGCCGTCTCTACAAGAACCCCTTCGGGTTGGACCTGAAGATCGTCAACCGCACGCTCGAAGAGGCCGATGCCTGCCGCCGCGACGACGTGACGATCACGACCTTCATGATCGCGACCGACAGCTACCTCGTGGACTTCGTCGACAAGCTGACCAAGATCAACCGCGGCCGCGCCTACTACGCCTCGCCCTACAACCTGGCCGAGTTTCTCTTCACCGACTACATCAAGAACCGCAAGAAGTTCCTGCATTGAGCCTCGCCGCCGCTGGCGTCGGCCTCTGCGCCGTCCTGATCGCCCTCCTTGCCGTTCCCCGCCTGCTGCTCCAGAGGGCGCAGGACCGTCTCGCGAAGGAAATGATCGCGCGCGAGCCCGACGCCTGGAAGCTCCTGACGCGCGCCGACCTCGTCGCGGGCCGCTACCGCAGGCTCCCCGGGCTCCTGGGCCTCAAGGAGGGCTCGCTCGAGTTCTCCGGCCTCTACGGCGAGTCCCTCCTGGTCCCCACCGCCCGCATCCAGAAGGTCGCCACCGGCTCACGGCTCGCCTCGGGCCGGCTCCTCTTCCGCCTGGAGGTCCTGCGCATCACGCGCGGCGGCGAGGACGTCGAGTTCGTCCTGACCCGGCCGGCGGCATCCGCCTGGCGCAGCCATCTCGGCCTCTGGGCCATGGCCGAGCGCCAGGCCGACGCCGACCGCGTGACGCCGGGACGCAGCTAGCTGCCCGGAGTGGGCGGCGGAGGCGGGTCGCCGCCCACGACTGTGACCTCCGCGGTCCAGCCGAACGCCCTGGCCGCGCCCGAGAGCAGCTCCCTCGCGTGCTCGACGGCGAGGCGCTCGATCCCGGCATCCCGGGCCGCCCGGCCGAGCGTGCCGCGGGCCCAGAGCATCCAGCGGTTGCGGTCCTCCGTCGTGATCGGATTGATCCAGCCGTCCTTCTCGTCGAACCACTCGATGCGCGGATCCATTGCGATCAGGCGCGGCCGCGGCAGCCGAACGTGCACGGCGCGGTGCGGCCCGTCAGCGGACACGGCGAAGTCCGGGCTCTCGAGGTCGAAGCCGCCGAGCACCTTCCCCTTCAAGCGCAGCGTCGCGCTCTTGGGAAAGTCGAAGACGAGGACCGTCTTGATCTCCTCGTAGCGCACGACGTCGGCGATCTCGACGTCCACCGTGGCAAGCTGCGCGATCTTCTTCATCGCCAGCACGACCGGCGCCGACGAGACGCGCCCCGCGGCCCCCGACCGGCTCCCCAGGACAAATGCGAGCCACAAGCCGCCGGCTGAGAGAAACGCGGTGAGCAACCAGGTCAGCGGCCCGTTCCGGACCGAGGGCATGGGATCCTCCCGGCGCTATCCTCCTCCAGAGCGCTTCGGAAAGGAACCGCCTTCCGGGGGAACCTCGGCCGGCTTCACGGCGTCCAAGAACGGCGCCGCCTCGCTGATGGTGATGGCGTTGCGGCCTGCGTTCTTGGAACGGTACATCGCCTGGTCGGCCGCCTCGTAGAGCTCCTGAACGCTCGCGACGTCAGGACCGATACCCGCGATCCCGAAAGAGCATGTGACGGTGAACGCCGTCCCCGCGTGGGAGAAGGCGTTGCGCGCCACACGCGAACGGACCCGCTCGGCCAGAATCCGGGCGCTGCGGGGCTCGCCCTCCGGGCAGAGGATCACGAACTCCTCGCCCCCGACGCGCGCGAAGACCTGCTCGCGGCGCAGCAGCGGGATCGTCAGCTCGACGATCTTTTTGAGGACGAAGTCGCCGCAGAGGTGTCCGTGCGTGTCGTTGACGACCTTGAACCGATCGACGTCGAAGAGGATGAGCGAAAGGGGCCGGCCGTAGCGGCGGGCTCTCCCGAATTCCCGCGCCGCCTCCTCCTCGAACCGGCGTTTGTTGGCGATCTGGGTCAGGCCGTCCAGGATCACCAGGTCGTGAATCGCCTGGTGGTAGGCATTTTCGATGTCGCGCTCCTGCAGGAACTTGAAGTGCGCGGCCCCAACCTGGAAACGGTCGCCGCTGCGGAGCACGGTGGGCTCCTCGATCCGCAGCTCGTTGACATACGTCCCGTTGGTGCTGCCGAGGTCTTCGATGACGACCGACTCGCTCTTGTACGTCAGCCGGGCGTGCTCCCGGGACAGCGAGTTCACCTCGGGCAGGCTGATCTCGGCGGTGTCGGCGCGGCCGAAGACGACAGACGAGCGGGGACGCAGCCGGAACCGCGTCCCGAGCGCCTGATTCAAGGGGTGGGCGATCAGGATCAGGCTCGCCTCGGGACCGGGATCGGTGCTCCGCCGCCGCGGAGCGACGAGCGTCTCCTCGTCGTTCTGGCTAAACACCCGTTTTGGTTCCGCGATGATCTCGAAACGAGACGTCTTCCACTCCTCCGCTCCCGAGCTGGCGGGCGGTGTGCTGGGGGACCCGTCGTTGGCCATTACAGCCTCCCAGAGCGGCGCCGCAGAGATGCCGCGATCACGCGCAGACCTGTCACGGAAGGGGATAGACGCAAACCCGAGGCCACAGAGGTGCGCCTCGCAATCACCTTGTTTTCTATGAGTTACGGCGAACCCGCGCCCGGGCTCCCGGCAAAAAACGTCAGTCCGCGGTCACGAACCCGGCAGAAACGCAATGACCCGCGAAGCCAGAGGCTCCGGGATGACCCGCAGCGCGTCGCGGATTTCCGACGGCCGGTACCGGGCGGAGAAGTGCGTCAGGACGACGGCCTCGTTGCGGAAGAGGCCGGCGCGCGCGATGACGTCCTCGAGATGGATGTGCTCGTAAAGGGCGGCGCGGTCGCGGTCCTCGGGCAGCAGGAATGAGCACTCGAGCAGCAGAACCTTCGCGCTGAAGAGCTGCGGGGCGGCATCGAAGATGGCGGGACCGCAATCGCCGGGATAGGCCAGGAGAGGGATTTCCTCTCGCCGCGTGACCTCGACACCCCGGCTGCGCAGCGCGGCGATTTCCCCTCCCGGCCGGCCGGCAAACTCGTCCAGGAGCTTCTGCCGGACCTCCGAGAAAAGGAAGCCGACGGTGGGAACGCGGTGGCGGCCGGGCAGGATCGTCAGCTCGAGGTCATTGCGCAGGCGAAAACGTTCGCCGGGCGCGGCGGGGACGAGGTTGACGCCGTAGCGGACGTTCTCGAGCCTCTCGCAGGCGGAAAGCCAGGCCTCCAGATCCCGCATCGTCTCCTCGGGAGCGAAGACTCTTGCCGGCGGCAGGCCTGCGAGCCTGCGGCGCGAGGCGTGATGGGCGAGGCCGGCGGCGTGGTCGAGGTGTCCGTGCGTCAGGCAGATCGTCGCGTAGGACACGACATCGTCCGGCGCGCGCCCGAGCTCGAGCAGGGCATGGAAGCCCGGAACCTTGTAAAAAGACTCCTGGCCGGCGATCGAGACGCCCTCGATCGAAATGCCTCCCGCCTCGACCTGAACGCGGCCGCGACCTTCGGGATAATCACCGGCCACCGAGCCAGATTACTCTAGGCACCGTGCAGGTCTCGCTCTTCGACTATTTCCTGCCGGCCGATCGCATCGCGCAGGAGGCCCGGCCGCGCGGTTCGAGCCGCCTCCTCGTCCTGGATCGGAAAGGCGGCGCTGTCGCCCACCGGCGCTTCGAGGAGCTCCCCGAGCTGCTCGGGCCGGGCGACCTGCTCGTGCGCAACGATGTCCGCGTGCGGCCAGCCCGCCTGTACGGGCGCGACACAGAGGGCCGCCTCGTCGAGATCTTCCTGCTCAAGCCGGCCGGCAGCGGAACCCGCCTTTGGGAGGCGCTCGCGAAGCCGGGCCGCAGGGCGAGGCCCGGGCGGCTGATTTACTTCGAGGACGGCGTGCGCGCGGACGTCGAGGAAGCCCGGGACGGAAAGCGCATCGTGAGGTTCGACAGAGACGTGGACGACGACCTCCTCGGGCGGATCGGCCGAACCCCCCTGCCCCCCTACATCCGTCGCGAGCCCGGCGCGCCCGACCGCGTCGAAGACCGCACCGCGTACCAGACCGTTTTTGCTCGCGAGCCTCTCGCCGTGGCCGCTCCGACCGCCGGCCTCCATTTCACCGACGAGACCCTTGCCCGAATCCGCGGAAACGGCGTGGACATCGTGGACCTCACGCTCGCCGTCGGCGCCGGGACGTTCAAGCCGGTCGTCGCGGAAGACACTGCCAGCCACGCTCTCGACACGGAGGACGTTTCGATTCCTGCTTCGACGGGCCGAGCCGTCGGCCAGGCCAGGAAGGAGGGCCGCCGCGTCGTCGCCGTCGGCACGACCGTGACGCGGGCGCTCGAGGCTGCCTCCCGCCTGCCGAGCGAGTGGAGCCCGTCCAGCGACCACCGGTTCGCAACAGACCTCTTCATCACGCCCGGCTTCGAGTTTCGGGCCGTGGATGCTCTCCTGACGAACTTCCACCTCCCCCGCTCGACCCTTCTCATGCTCGTGTGCGCCTTCGCCGGCCGCGAGAACGTCCTCAACGCCTACCAGGAGGCGATCCGTCAGGGTTACCTCTTCTATTCCTTCGGCGACGCGATGTTCATACGGTAGGACGCCCCGCGGTCTGAGGACCCTCATCGAGCAGCGCCCGGAGAGCGGCCGTGTGGGCGGATGTCGTACCGCAGCAGCTGCCGATCAAGCGCGCGCCCAAAGAGAGCCAGCCGCGAGCCAGCGCTGCATAAGCGCCCGGCTCGATTTCTTCCGCAAACCGAGTCTGCTCGGCGTCCGAGGGGGGTCCGAGGTTGCCCGAGGCGCCGAGCGGCCATCCCGGCAAGGCCCGCGCGACGAGCGCCAGGTCTCCGGAGAGATGGGCCGCCGGGACGCAATTGATGCCAATGACGTCCGGTGCAAGATGGGCGATCTCGCGCGCCGCGTCGTCGAGCCCTTCGCCCGACAGCAGGCGCCCCTTCCCATCGGTGACCATCGACGCCACGATCGGCAACCCCGTCTCGGCGGCCCCGCGAACCGCCGCCGACAGCTCCCGAACCGAGTTGTGCGTCTCGGCCAGAATCAGGTCGACACCGGCCCGGGCGAGGGCCTGCGCCTGCTCGCGATGCTCGGCCAGCAGGATGCTCTCTTCGGGCGCCAGGTCCGGCCGGTAGCAGTCTTCGAGCGGCGAGAGGGATCCAGCCACGAAGACCTCGCGTACGGATCGCCGCGCCGCTCGCCTGGCCAGCGCCACGGCCAGAGACGTCAGGTCCTGCGCCCGATCCCCCAGGCCCGCCTTGGCGAGCGAACGCCGGTGCGTCCGGAACGTGTTGGCCGTCAGCACGTCCGCTCCGGCCGAGACGGCATCGCCGTGGACCGAAAAGACCGCTTCGGGCGCCTCGAGCAGCGCCCACGCGCTCCAGAGAGGCAGAGCCGTGTTCGCGCCGCGGCGAGCCAGCTCGGTGCCCATCGCCGCGTCGAGCAGAAGAGGCCTTCCTTCCGTCAGCCTCCGCTGAAACAGATCACTCTGGCCCATATCCAGCTTGCCCTAAAAAAATAAGGCCGAGATTACTCTCGGCCTTATTATATTCGGAAGTCTGTGCCTAATATGTCTCGAGGTACTTGTCGATCTCCCAGGGCTGCACGCGCGAGATGTACTCCGCCCATTCGCCGCGCTTGGCTTCGAGGAAGTGCGTCAGGATGTGCTCCCCGAGCGACTCGGTGACGACCTCGTCCTTCTCGAGGTTATCGAGAGCCTCCGAGAGGTTGGCAGGGAGCTGGTCGATCCGAAGGCGCCGCTTCTCCCGCTCGCTCATCTTGAAGACGTTCTTGTCGACCGGCTCGCCCGGATCCATCCGGTTCTTCACGCCGTCCAGGCCAGAGGCCAGCATGACCGTGAATGCGAGGTAGGGGTTGCACGACGGGTCCGGCATCCGGACCTCGATGCGGGTTCCCATGCCGCGCCGGGCCGGCACGCGCACGAGGGGCGAGCGGTTGCGCATCGACCACGCCACGTTGACAGGAGCCTCGTAGCCGGGCACGAGCCGCTTGTAGGAGTTCACGAGAGGGTTCGTCACCGCGACGAAGGCCCTGGCGTGGCGCAGGATGCCGCCGGTGTAGTTGAGCGCTGTCTTCGAGAGCTGATACTTCGCCTTGGCGTCGTAGAAGACGTTGTTGCCCTTCTTGTCGAGGAACGACTGGTGCACGTGCATCCCGGATCCGTTCACGCCGAAAATCGGCTTCGGCATGAAGGTCGCGTGCAGGCCGTGGTCCATGGCGACCTTCTTGACGATGAAGCGGAAGGTCGAGACCCGGTCGGCCGTGGTGATCGCGTCGGCATACTTGAAGTCGATCTCGTGCTGCCCGGGCGCCACCTCGTGGTGGGCCGCCTCGACCTCGAATCCCATCTGCTCGAGCGCAAGCACGATGTCGCGCCGCGCCTCCTCGCCCCGATCGACCGGCGTCAGATCGAAGTAGGCGCCTTCGTCGTGCGTGTCCACGATCGGATCGCCATTGGCGTCGCGGCGGAACAGGAAGAACTCCGCCTCCGGCCCGGTCACCATCGTGAAGCCGAGCGCCGCCGCCTTGTCCATCTGCTTCCTCAACGTCATGCGCGGACAGCCGGCGAAGGGCGTCCCATCGGGGTTGTAAACGTCGCAGATCAGCCGCGCGACCTTTTCTCCCTGACTGTGCGCCCAGGGGTAGATCGCAAACGAGTCGAGGTCGGGAACGAGATTCATGTCCGATTCCTCGATGCGGGTGAACCCTTCAATCGAGGAGCCGTCGAACTGGATTTCCCCGTCCAGGGCTTTCGCAAACTGGGAGCTCGGGATCTCGACGTTCTTGATGACGCCGAAGATGTCCGTGAACTGGAGCCTCAAAAACCGGACGTTCTCCGCCTCACAGACCTTGAGGATCTCGGATTTGGAAAGACCGCCACCGGACGCATCGAACTTGAGCACCTTGCCCTTTGCCATTCTGTCCTCCATTTTTTGACGTTGTGGCAAGATTCTATTGTCACCCTGCACAAAATCAAGGTCCATTCGCACCGAAATGGCTTCTTTTCGTGCAAGCATGCACACGAAGGTGTGCAAAGCGACGGATTCCGGCTTCGACGTGCATGGTATAACCCCCGGATGAGCACCGTCGCCGCCGTCGCGCCGCGGACGATCCGGGCAAAGACGATCGCGAAGGACCTCTCCCGCGGTGAGCTGCGCGAGCTGGCCCGGCCGGGCGAGATCACGACCGAGTACGGTTCCCCTGTCTATTCGACCCGCGTGAAGAACCGTTCGGCCAAGAACACCTACGTCGTCAGCGAAGGCGTCGCCGTGGGCCGCATGCAGCAGCCCATCGATCCCGCCCGGGCCACGGACATCGTCCGCCAGGTCCACGAGGCTCTCGCCTCGATGGACATGCTGCAGGTGGACCGGAGGATCGGAGACAACCCGGCAGCCACCCTGCGCTGCCGGCTCTTCGTTCCGCGGGATTACGCCCGCATCGCCTTCATGTGGCACAACATGCTGTTCGACTCGGACTCCTCGCACGAGCCCGACTTCGTCTCCGTCTACCTGCCCGATTGGCCGGAGCGCCTGATCTTCTGCGACGTCAACCAGGGCTACACCTACATCCTCGGCTCGGACTACCCGGGCGAGGCCAAGAAGTCGATGCTCCGGCAGGCCATGTACTGGATCAAGCGCCAGGGCGGCCTGGGCCTACATGCCGGGTCCAAGATCCTGCGCGTGAACCGGCCCGACGGCAAGCTCTCGGACGTCGGGTTTCTGCTCTTCGGCCTCTCCGGCACCGGCAAGACGACGCTGACGCTGCACGATCACGCCCTTTCCCAGCCCGAACAGGCCATCATCAAACAGGACGACGTCGTCCTCATGACGAATGCCGGCCGGGCTTACGGCACGGAGGACGGCTTCTACATCAAGACGGAAGGCCTCGAGCCCTCCCAGACAGTCCTCTGGGGCGCGGCGACGCACCCGACGGCCGCCTACGAGAACATCAAGGTGGATCCTGCGACCGGCAAGGTGGACTTCCTCGACACCTCCCTGACCTCGAACGGCCGCGGCGTCGTGCTGCGCCGCTACATCAAGGGCTCGGGCGACGGCATCGACCTGGCGAAGGCCAACAAGATCGTCTTCATCACCCGCCGCAATGACGTCGTCCCGGTCTGCGCGCGCCTGACGGCCGAGCAGGCGGCGGCCTACTTCATGCTGGGGGAGTCGATCGAGACCTCGGCCGGCGACCCCACGAAGGCCGGCCAGGCAAAGCGCGAGGTCGGGACCAATCCCTTCATCGTGGGTCCGGAGTTCGAGGAGGGCAACCGGCTCCTCGCGATCCTCCGAGCAAATCCCGACATGCAGGCCTACATCCTGAACACCGGCTCGATCGGCGCTAAGGACGGCTCCCCGGGCGACAAGATCACGATCAAGATCTCGACCGAGATCATGAAGCAGATCGCCAAGGAGGGCATCGCCTGGGAGAAGGACCCCGACTGGGGTTACGAGGTACCAAAGAGCGTGCCCGGCGTCGACCTCGCCCGCTACAGCCCACGCGCCCACTACACGCCCGACCAGTACCGCCAGCTCGTCGACAAGCTCCGCCAGGAGCGCCGCGCCTGGCTCGCCCAGTTCCCCGGCCTCGACCCCGCCATTCCGAAGGCGATCGAAGGCTGAGCCGTCTACTCGCCTAAGTAAGCCTCTTTGACGGCGGGGTTGTCGGCGACTTCGGCTGAGGGGCCTTCGAGGGTGACGCGGCCGGTCTCGAGGACGTAGGCGCGGTTGGAGTGCTTGAGGGCTGCGTTGGCGTTTTGCTCGACCAAGAGCACGGGCACGCCGGCGCGGTGGATCTCCTCGATCGCCTCGAAGATCGCGTGGACGAGGATCGGGGCGAGGCCGAGAGACGGTTCGTCCAGGAGCAGGACCTGCGGGCGGGACATCAGCGCCCGGCCGATCGCGAGCATCTGCTGCTCGCCGCCCGAAAGGGTCCCCGCCGTCTGCTTGTCCCGCTCCTTCATTCTCGGAAAGATCTTGTAGACCTTCTCGAAATCGGCCCCGATCTCTTTGTCTCGGCGGGCATAGGCGCCCATCTCGAGGTTCTCGTGCACCGAGAGGTTCGCGAAGACCGCGCGCCCTTCGGGAACGAGGATCAAGCCGCCGCGCACGAGCTGGAACGTGGGCGTCTTGCCCGTCGGCTCGCCGCGAAATCGGACCTCTCCCGAGGCGGCGGGCACGAGGCCCATGATGGTGCGCAGCGTCGTGGACTTGCCCGCTCCATTGGCCCCGATCAGCGTCACGATCTCGCCCGCCCGGAGCGTCAACGAAACCCCCTTCAGGGCCTCGATCGCCCCGTAGGAGACGCGCAGGTCCCGGACCTCGAGGATCGGGGCGCTGTCGCTCACGCGCCTCCCAGGTACGCCTCGATCACCTTGGGGTTCGCCTGGATCTCGGCCGGCTTGCCCACGGCGATCGTCGAGCCGTAGTCGAGGACATGGACGGTTTCGCAGATGCCCATGACGACCTTCATGTTGTGCTCGACGAGCAGGATGGCCATGCCGAACCGGTCGCGGACCCAGCGGATCAGGTCCATCAACTCGTTGGACTCTTGCGGGTTCATCCCGGCGGCCGGCTCATCCAGGAGCAGCAGCCGGGGGGATGTCGCCATCGCGCGCGCGATCTCGAGGCGTCGCTGGCTGCCATAGGGCAGATTGCGCGCCTTCTCCCCGGCCAGCGTGTCGAGCTTGAAAATCTTCAGGAGCTCGCGGCTCTCCCGATCCATGCGCTGTTCCTCGGAGGTGTTCAAGGGCGTGCGGAAGACAGCCGAGGCCAGGGTCGCCTCCTGGCGGCAGTGGAAAGCGACCATGACGTTCTCGAGCACGGTCATCTCGGAAAAAAGACGGATGTTCTGGAACGTCCGGGCCGCCCCGTGGCGGGTGATCTTGCTCGCGCGCCGGCCGGAGATCTCCTGGTCGTCGAACTTGATGCTCCCCGAGGTCGGGCGGTAGACCCCCGTGATGACGTTGAAGGCGGTCGTCTTGCCCGCTCCGTTCGGGCCGATCAGGCCGTAGAGCTGACCCGCGTCGATTGCGAGCGAGAGCTCGTTGACGGCCACGAGGCCGCCGAAGCGCATCGTGACGGACGCGAGCTGAAGGACCGGCATCAGGCCGCCTTCCGCCAGCGCAGCAGGTCCGGCAGCTCGCGGTGCCCGAGGATGCCCTGCGGCCGGAAGCGCATGAGGAGGATCAGAAGCAACGCGAAGAACACCATTCGGTAGGGCCCAAGGCCGCGCAGCGCCTCCGAGAGGAAGATGAAGACGAACGCGCCGAGAACCGAGCCCGTGATCGACCCGAGCCCTCCGATGACGATCATGATGATCATGTCAAAGGACTTGATGAACGTGAAGGAGTTCGTGTTGATGTACATGAGGTAGTGGCCGAAGAGGCCGCCGGCGATGCCCGTCAGGGCGGCCGACACGACGAACGAGGTCACCTTGCTGCGCGTCGTATCGACGCCCATCGCCTCGGCGGCAATCTCGTCCTCGCGGATGGCGATCAGTGTCCGGCCGAAGGAGGAGCGGACGACCCGGTGGACGATCACGATGGTCAGCGCCGCGAAGAGCCAGATCCAGAAGAAGTTCGCGATCTTCGGGATGCCCGCATAGCCGCGGGCCCCGCCGACGGCGTCGATGTTCAGGATGACGACCCGAATCATCTCGCCGAAGCCGAGCGTCACGATGGCGAGGTAGTCCCCCCGCAGGCGCAGCGAGGGCACGCCGACGACGAAGCCGGCCACGGCGGCCAGCAGCGCCCCGACGGCGAGCGCTGCGAGCAGGAGCACGCTGTCGCGGCCGAGCTCCGGCAGGAACGAGACGGCGGCGCGCACCCGATCACCGCACGTCACGGTGAAGAAGGCCGAGGAATAGGCCCCGATCGCCATGAACCCGGCATGGCCGATCGAGAACTGGCCCGTGAAGCCGTTGGGCAGGTTCAGGCTCACGGCGAGGATCACGTTGATCCCGGCCAGGCACAGGATCTGGACGAGATAGGGAGACACCGAGACGCCCGAAACGAGGGACCCGGAGAGGAGCCCATTGGCCACGAGAAGAGCTGCGACGAGGCCGACCCACGCCAGCAGCCGCTTCAAACCTTCTCCTTCTCGACACGGCCCAGGATCCCCTGGGGCCGGAGCAGCAGGACGAGGATGAGGATGGCGAAGGCGATCGCGTCGCGGTAGGTCGACGACCAGTAGCCGGTGACCATGACCTCGGATGCGCCGAGGAGCATCCCGCCCAGGACCGCTCCCGGGATGCTGCCGATGCCGCCCAGGACGGCGGCGACGAAGGCCTTGAGGCCCGACTGGATCCCCATCAGGGGGTCGACCTTGGGAATCTGCATTGCGATCAGGACGCCGGCGGCGGCGGCCAGCGCCGATCCCAGCGCGAAAGTCGCCGCGATGATCCGATCTGTCGAGATTCCCATCAATTTGGCCGCGTCGAGGTTGTACGAGACGGCGCGCATGGCCTTGCCCGTACGGGTCTTCAGGATGAAGTACCTCAGGCCGATCATGAGCAGGAAGGAAACGAGAATGACGGTCAGCTGCTCGCTCGTGATCCGGACGTCGGCCACGAGAAAGTCGACGTGGGGCGCGAGCGACTGGAAGAACTTGGGATCGGGACCCACGAAGACCTGCCACGACGCCTCGATCAGAAGCGAGACGCCGATTGCGGTCACCAACAGCGTCAGCCGGGCCGCGCTGCGGAGCGGCCGGTAGGCGAACCGCTCGATCAAGGCGCCCAGCAGGGCGCACACGAGCATCGAGCCGAACATGACCAGGAGGGCCGAGCCCACGGAGGGCTCGCGCGCCTGGAGCCGGCGCGAGAGGTAGTAGCCCGCGTACGCGCCGACCATGTAGACGTCGCCGTGGGCAAAGTTGATCAGGCGCAGAACGCCGTACACCATCGTGTAGCCCAGGGCAATCAGGGCGTAGATCGACCCGAGCGACAGGCCGTTCATCAACTGCTGGAAAAACGTGCTCATGATCGTCGTGTGTTGAGAGTCCAGGCGGCCGACTGCTCGACCCTCAATCCCGAGCCTCGCAAGCCCGCTGGGGAGACTACAGCTTCACCGCCTCGGGCTTGATCGTTTCGATGAGCTTGTACTTGCCGCCCTCGACCTTCAACACGACCGCCGGCTTGACCGCGTTGCGATCCTGGTTGATCGTGATCGTTCCCGTCACGCCCTGGAAATCCTTGGTCGCGGCGATCGCGTCGCGCACCTTCTCGCCGTCGGTCGAGCCGGCCCGCTTGATGGCGTCCGCCAGGATCTTGGCCGCGTCGTAGGCGAGCGCCGCGAGGGCGTCGGGCACCTGCTTGTACCGCGCCGTGTAGTCCCCGACGAACTTCTGGACCATGGGCGACGGATCAGCCGTCGAGTAGTGATTGGAGAAGTAGCAGCCGTTCAACGCCTCCCCGCCGATCTCCCAGAGCTTCGGGGAGTCCCAGCCGTCGCCGCCCAGCAGCGGGACCGTGATCCCGAGCTCCTTCGCCTGCCGCGCGATCGTGCCGACCTCCGTGTAGTAGCCGGGCACGTAGATGGCTTCGGGGTTGGCGGCCTTGATCTGCGTGAGCTGGGCTCGGAAATCCGAGTCGCCCGCGCTGTAGGACTGCTCGGAAACGATCTCGCCTCCGAGCTGCTTGAAATGCTGGCGGAAGAAGGTCTGGAGACCCACGGAGTAATCGCTGCGGACGTCCACGAGCTGGGCGACCTTCTTGATTTTCAGGGTGTCGGCGGCGAACTTGGCCATCACGGCGCCCTGGAACGGGTCGATGAAACAGACTCGGAAAATATAGTTGCCGACCTGCGTGATGCGGGGATTGGTGGAGGAGGGAGTGATCATCGGGACCTTGTTCGCCTGGCAGATCGGCGCCGCTGCCAGGGAGTGCGACGAGGCCACGTGGCCGAGCATGGCGACGACGTGACTCTGGTTGATCAGCTTCGTGACGACCGTCGAGGCCTCTTCGGGCTTGGACTGGTCGTCCTCGACCAGGAGCTTGATCTTCTGCCCGAGGACGCCGCCTGCCGCGTTGACTTCGTCCAGGGCCATCTGGGAGCCGTCCCGCGTCGAGATGCCGAAGGTGGCTATGCCGCCCGTCAGCGACCCGTACTCGCCAACCAGGATCTCCCCGCCCGACCCGCCCTTGCCGCAGGAAAACGTCGCCGCCAGGGCAACCGACACCAGGGCGCAGACAAACAGCCGGGTCTTCATTTTCGGTAGCCTCCTGAAAGCCGGATATGAAAAACGGCGTATTCTTTCGCGAAGCATGACGGAAAGTCAAAACCCCAAGCCCTTCAATCGGTTCAGCTAGAATGGAACGTCCCGCACGGGAGACCGGTTATTAGCGAAACGAAGCTCTCAATACCCAACCCGGGCCCCCCCAGAGAACCCCTCCCCGCCGCGCCGCGCATTCGGGCCCGCGCCGAGCACCCGATCTCCCGCAAACAGATCGATCCGGACGCACTCAAGGTGCTGTACCGGCTGTCGGGGGCGGGCTACAAGGGCTACCTCGTCGGCGGCAGCGTCCGCGACCTCATGCTGGGGCGAGCGCCCAAGGACTTCGACATCGGGACCGACGCTCACCCCCAGGCCCTGCGAAAGCTCTTTCGCAACTGCAGGATGATCGGTCGGCGATTCCGCCTGGCCCACATCCTCTTTGCGAACGGGAAGGTCATCGAGGTCGCGACCTTCCGCCGTCCGCCGGAGAAGGCGAACCCGGCGGGCCCCGACATCCTGATGACCGAGGACAACACCTTTGGCACGCCGCGCGAGGACGCCCTGCGGCGCGACTTCACGATCAACGGGCTGTTCTACGACATCGCCGATTTCTCCGTCATCGACTACGTGGGCGGCTTCGAGGACCTCGACGCGGGCTTGATCCGGACCATCGGCGACCCGGACATCCGATTCCGGGAAGACCCCGTGCGCATGATGCGGGCTGTCGAGTTTGCCAGCCGCCTCGGCTTCGCGATCACGCCCGACGCCTACGAAGCGATCCTTGCCCACCGCAAGGAGATCGCCAAGTCGGCGCCACCGCGGGTCACAGAGGAGCTGGCCCAGTCGCTCAAGGGCGGACACGCGTTGCCGACTTTTCTTCTCCTCCGGGAAGTGGGGCTCCTGGACGCGCTTCTCCCCGAGCTCGCCCGGGTCCTGCGCGAGATCGACCCCGACCACCCCCACGGCACCGGGCACCTTTTCTGGGCGCTGCTCGACGTGCTGGACGCCGAAAGGAGGCGCGGCAAGGGTTTCGAAGACGCTGCACTGTTTGCGATCCTGATGCTCGCGATCGTGCGCTCCCGGGTCCGCGAGACGACTCCCGACGGCGAGCCCAATCCCGCCGTGCTCGCCACCCTGATCGAGGAAACCGTCGCCCCGATCGCCCTTCGGATGACCCTCCCCCACGCCCTGACGCACCGGATCCGCCAGGCCCTGACCCTCGTCGGCCGCCTCTTCCACCGGCCCGACGGCCGGGTGGCGACCCGCCGCCTCGCCTTCCGCGAGGGCTTTTCGGTAGCGCTCGATCTCTTCGAGCTCTCCGCCATGGCGACAGGCCGCGGGCAGGACCTCGTCCTGGAGTGGCGGGCCCTCCAGGACCGGGCCCGCCGTGCCGCGGCCGCCTCGGGTTCGACGGACCAGCCCGACCAGCCCGGCGGTCGCCCCGGTCCCGCCCGGAAGCGCCGCAGGGGCGGGCGGGGGCGTCGCCGACCCGTCGCCTAGGCTCCTCCCGACCCGTGAACTTTTGTCCCGCCGTTGCGTCTAGGGGGATGAGGCGATGTTGAGCGGCAATGAGAATGAGGACAAGGAACTCGTCGCGCGCTGCGGAAAGGGCGAAGACGAGGCCTGGAGGGAGCTCGTGGACAGGTTCGGGCCAAAGGTCTATTCCGTGGCGTATCACTTCACGCTGAAGCGGGAAGACGCCGAGGAGCTGGCCCAGGAGATCTTCCTGAAGGTCTTCGAGAACCTCCATCGCTACGACGGGGGCTTCCCGCTGGTCGCCTGGGTCCTGTCTCTCTCGCGCAACCTCTGCATCGACCGCTACCGGCGCCGCAAGCGCGAGCGCTCTTTCCGCTTCGTGTCGGACGACGCCGTGGCCCCTCTGCTGCGCTCGCAGGACGACCCGGCCGCCGACGCCATCCGCAAGGAGCGCGTCAAGCTCCTCTTTTCGGCGCTGGCCGAAATCCCCGAGGACCTGGCAGAGATCCTGGTCCTGCGGGACCTCGACGGCCTCGCCTACGACGAGATCGGCAAGGCCCTCGAGCTTCCCGAAGGGACCGTCAAGTCCCGGCTGTTTCGTGCTCGCGCCGAAGTGGCCAAGAAGATCCGGGAGCGGCAGGAAAGCCGCGGCCCGGGCGTCGTGGCGTCGCTCGCGGTCGCGGCGGGAGCATTCGTATGAGCTGCCGCCTGGGTGACGCGTTCGTTTCGGGCGGCCGCGAGGCCGAGTTTGCGGAGCACCGCGTGGCATGCGCCGATTGCGCCGGCCTGTCCCGCCGGATGGATGACCTCGAGTCCCTGAGCCGGTCGCTGGCTTCGCCGCCGCTGCCGGCGGTGGTGCGCGCGAGCCTTCTCGAGATCCCGTCTCGAACCGTCTCGTGCGAGGGCGCCGACGCGCTTCTGGCACAGGCGCTCGAAAACGAAATCGCTCCTTTAGACGAGATCCGATGGACGAGCCACCTCTCCCGCTGCGCGGCCTGCTCCGAAGCGGCGCAGGCGCTCTTTGCGGCGCGCGGCCTGACGGCGCCGGAGCCGGCACCCTGGTTCGCGACACGCCTCACGGCAAGCCGGCCGGCCTCCTCGCGAAAGCAGCGCTCGGGCCTTCTCGCCTTGCTCTGGAGCCCGAAGGGAGCCGTCGCGCTGGCGTATGCCGCGGCAGTCGCGGTCATGCTGAGCGGATTCGACCCCGCCGACCTCGCGCGCAAGGCGGGGATGGCCCGCCTCGAGGACGCGACCAGTGCCGCCGTCGCCGCGGCCCGCGCGGGCGCGGTCGAGCGCATCGGAGCCCTCGAGGAGAGGGCCTACCGAAGCTTCGTGGCTTTCACGGGCCGGGTGGCCGGCTACAGCCGCGCGACGCTCGCCAACGCCCTCTCCCTCGTGATGAAAACGGATCCACCGCGCCCGCCGGACCGCCCGAAGAGCGGCGAAGGCCGGGACGTCTCGACCAGCAACGATGGCGTGCGCCTCGCCGGCAACCCCGAGCCGGGCGCCGCACCGAACACGGGGTGGCGGACCTGAGGCCGCCCCCTACAGGAGAAGGACACCATGGAAGACACCACGACCACCCCCGGCCCCGGCGCGGCGGCAACCCCGCCTCCGCCGCCCTTCGTCCCACCGGCCCCGCTGCCCCGTACGCCGCTCGCCGTCGACCACAAGTCGCCTGGCTTGGCCGGCGTCCTCTCGATGTTTCCGGGCCTGGGGCACCTGTACCTCGGCCTCTACCAGCGCGCCTTCGCCTTTGCCGGCGCGTTCTGCATCCTGATTTTCTTCAACTCGCACGGCCGGATGGCGGTGCTCTCCGGCCCGGCCACGGCCTTTCTGTGGTTCTTCGCGATCATCGACGCCGTGCGCCAGGCCAAGGCCATCAACTCGGGCCGTCTCGCCGAAGGCGGCTGGGCGCCCGAACAGCAGATCCGACAGGCCTCGCAGGGCACGGCGGGCCTGACGTGGGGCGTGATCCTCATCGGCCTGGGCTCGCTGTGGCTGATCGACCGCTACGTCGACATCGACTGGTCGTTCATGGAGCGCTGGGGAGGCCCGGCCGTGCTGATCCTGCTCGGAATCATCCTCATCGGGGGCCACGTCAGCAGTAAGCGCAAGGAGCATGCGGACGGAGTGGGGCTGCCGCCCCGCTCCAACTAGAGGGGAACCCTCTCCCCATGGGAGAGGGGGCAGCTACCGCCTCTTGAAGTACTTCTCCAACTCTTCCTCTGTCATCGACAACACAACCGGCCGGCCGTGGGGGCAAGTGAAGCGGTCGGCCGTCTTGGCCCAATCGAAGAGAAGGCGGCGGATTTCTTCGGGCGCCAGGTGATACCGGATCGTGACCGCCGAGCGGCAGGCGAGGCTCGCCGCGACGCGGTCGCGCCGCTCGTCGGGCGTCGCCGCCGCCGCCTCCGCCAGCTTCGCGAGGACGTCGCGCAGCGTGTCGGCGGGCCCGCGGTCGGTCGACTCGGCCGGCAGCGCGGCGATCGACCAGGAGCGGCCCGACATCGGCTCGATCTCGAACCCGGCCGCGGACAGGTCCTCCCACCGCGCGACGAGCGTCTCGCCCTCCTCCGGCGTCGCCTCGAAGAGCGCCCGCAGGAGCAGCCTCTGCGAGAGGACACGGCCCGAGCCGATGCGGTCCCGGATGCGCTCGTAGAGAATCCGCTCGTGCGCCGCGTGCTGGTCGATGATGAGAAGCCCTTCCGGTCCGGAGGCCAGGATGTAGGACTCGCGGTGCTGACCGATGGCATGGATCTCGGGAGGCTTGAGCGGCGCTCTCTGCTCCTTCTCGGGACGGCCCGGCTGGGGCAAGCCGACCGGCGAGCCGTGCGCTGGCGTCTGCCGCTCCCCCTCCGCCTCCGATCCGCCGTCGGCGACCGAGGAGGGTGGCGGGCTCGAGGGCGCGTCGCTCTCGGGGGGGACCGACTTCAACCGCCTCTCCTCCTTGCCCGAGATCAAGGCCGAGAAGACGGCGTGGTACACGAGCCGGTACGCGGTCCCCGCGTCGGCGAAACGGACCTGCGTCTTGGCCGGCGAAACATTCACGTCCACGGCTCCCGGCTGCGCTTCGAGAAAGAGGAAGACGGCCGGGTGCCGGTCCGTCCGGATCGCCTCGCGCGAGGCCTGCCCGATGGCGCGGGCCAGGGCCCGATCCTCGACCGGACGGCCGTTGACGAAGAGATACTGGTAACGGCGGCTTGCAAACGTGACGGAGCCTCGCGTCACGTAGCCCGTCACCTTCAACGGTCCCGCGCGCGCCTCGAACTCCTCGAGCTCGCCCAGGGTTTCGCGGCCGAATACCTGCAGGATGCGGGCCGCCCGGTCGACGGCAGCCGGCGCGTCGAGCAGCTCCCGGCCATTGGAGCGCAGCACGAACGCAACTGAAGGGCTCGCGAGCGCCGCCCGGGTCACGGCTGCGGCCGCGTGGCGGGCCTCGGCCTCCGGGGTCGCGAGGAACTTGCGGCGCGCGGGCGTCTTCGCAAACAGGTTTTCGACGAGCACGTCCGTGCCGCGCGGCCGCGCGGCCGGCTCCTCCGCAGGCTCGCCGCCGTGGTCGACGCGGAGGCGCACGGCCTCCGGCGACGAGCCGTCGGAGGTCGTCAGCGTGAGGGCCGATACCGAGGCGACCGAGGGCAGCGCTTCGCCGCGGAACCCGAAGGTCGCCACTCGGACGAGGTCGGCATCCGAAACGATCTTGGAGGTCGCGTGGCGCTCGAGAGCGAGCCGCGCGTCCTCGCTCGACATGCCTTCGCCGTCGTCGCGAACGAGGATGCGCGCGATGCCGCCGCCGTCCACTTCGACTTCGACGCGCGACGCTCCCGCGTCCAGCGCATTCTCGACCAGCTCCTTGACGACCGAGGCCGGCCGCTCCACCACCTCGCCGGCCGCTATCCGGTCGACGACCTGACTCGGCAGATGGCGGATCTTCGGCATGACAGCCGAGTTTACCGTCAGCCGCCGTGAACGATCCGTCCCCCGGTAACCGTCGCGTCGACTGCCAGTGCGTCGAGCGGAGCCTGCGGCTCGCCGAACGGGTCCCCGGAGAGAACCACGAAATCCCCCAGCTTTCCGGCGGTCAGCGTCCCCTTTTCGCCTTCCTCGAAGGCGGCCCAGGCGGCCTCGGCCGTATAGGCCCGAATGGCCTCCCCAACCGTCACCCTCTGCCCGGGAAACCAGCCCTCGGGATTCTTTCCGTCCACCGTCCGACGAGTCACGGCGGCCGCCAATTCCGAGAAGTGGGCGAGAGCGGCGCGACATCCCAGTCGGATCCGAATACGACCCTGGCCTTCGCGTCGAGGAGCGACCGAAAGGCATAGGCCGTTCGGCAGCGCTCCGGGCCCAAGCGCCTTTCGGCCCAGCGGCCGTCGTCCACGGCATGGTAGGGCTGCATGGAGGCGATGACGCCGAGGGCCGCGAAACGCGGAATATCCGCCGGACGCAGGTGCTGCGCGTGCTCGATGCGGAACCGGCGGTCGCGAGGACCGTTCTTCGCTGGCGACCCGATCAAAGAGGTCCAGCATCTCGGCGTTGGCGCGGTCCCCGATGGCGTGGAGGACGACCTGGAGGCCCGCGGAGTCGGCCCCGACGACCCGGTCCTCGAGCTTGCGGAGCGGGATCGCGTCGGCCGCGAAGACGCCCCGGTTGCCGGGATCGTCGGCGTACGGCTCGAAGAAGAGCGCTGTCCCCGAGCCGAGCGAGCCGTCCGCGAAACCCTTCACTCCGCCGATGCGCAGCCACTCGTCGTTCTTCATGGCGGCCCGGCGGTCCCTCGCCTTCTCCCAGGCGACAAGCGAAGGGCGGTAGTCGACGCGCACGGTGAGAGCGCCGGCTGACCGGAGGCTTTCCCAGGCGTCGAGGTCGCGCGGGTTTCCGGGAAGGTCCTGCACGGACGTGACGCCCGACCGGGCGGCCTCCTTCATCGCGGCCCGCAGAGCCTCCTCGAGCTCCGAGCCTGCGTGCGCTCCGGCCGAACGGCGTTGATCGCGTCCATCGCCGCGTCCTTCGAGCACCCCGGTCGGCTCGCCCCTCGCGTCGCGCACGATGACCCCGCCCGGCGGATCGGGCGTCTCGCGCGTGATCTTGCGCCAGGGCGAGCGCCCGGCTGCTGCAGACCATCATGTGGCCGTCCTGCCGGGAGCAGGCACGCCGGCCGGTCGCCGACCGCGGCGTCGAGCAGCTCCCGGGTCGGCAGGCGCGGCGGGTCCCACTGCTCGTGATCCCAGGCGCCGTCGGTCAGCCACTGGCCGGCCGGCCGGGTGCTGGCGAATACGCCGCGAGCTGCCGAGTGAAATCCGCCGGGTCCTTCGTGTGGCGCAGGTCGATCGCGAGCAGGTTCAACCCGCCCATCGTCATGTGCGTGTGCGAGTCGATGAAGCCGGGCACGACGCGCCGGCCCCGCGCATCGAGGACCCGCGTTGCTTCGGCCCCGGAGCGCCAGGACATCGGCATTCGACCCGACGACCAGCGATGCGCCCGCCGGCAACCGCCAGCGCCTCCGCCTCCGGCTGCGCCGGATCCCCCGTCCAGATCTTTCCGGACAGGAGGATCAGGTCCGCGGATCGCGGTCACGCGGTCGAGGACCCGCCGACCTTCTTCTCCGCCAGCGCCGCGCGCGCCGCGGCGAGCCGCGCGACCGGCACGCGGTAGGGCGAGCAGGAGACGTAGTCGAGGCCGGCGCAGTGGAAGAACTCGATCGAGCGCGGGTCGCCGCCGTGCTCGCCGCAGACGCCGACCTTGAGCTTGCTGTTCGCCTCTCGGCCCCGCTTCGTCGCGATCGTCACGAGCTCGCCGACGCCGGCCTGGTCGAGGCTCGCAAACGGGTCGTCCGGCAGGATGCCCTTCTCGACGTAGGCCGGCAGGAAGGACGCCGCGTCGTCGCGCGAGTAGCCGAAGGTCATCTGCGTCAGGTCGTTGGTGCCGAAGGAGAAGAACTCGCAGTTGGCGGCGATTTGACGCCGCGCGCAGGGCCGCGCGCGGGATCTCGATCATCGTGCCGACCTTGTAGGGAACGGGTTGCCCCGTCTCCTTCGAGACCTTCCGGGCCGTCTCGTCCACGAGGATCTTCAGGCGGTCGAACTCCTGCTCTGTTCCGACGAGCGGAATCATGATCTCGGGATTGGGCTGGCCTCCCCCGCGCACGGCCTCGGCCACGGCCTCGAAGATCGCCCGGACCTGCATCTCGTAGATCTCCGGATGCGTGATGCCGAGGCGGCAGCCGCGGTGGCCGAGCATCGGGTTCATCTCGTGGAGCTGCCGCACGCGCTCCCGCAGCTTTTCGGGCGACACCTTGAGCTCGGCCGCCGTCTTCTCGACCGCCGCGTCCTCGCTCGGCAGGAACTCGTGCAGCGGCGGGTCGAGCAGCCGGATCGTGACCGGGCGCGCGCCCATCTCGCTGAAGATGCCGACGAAATCCTCGCGCTGCATGGGCAGGATCTTCGCGAGCGCCTTGCGGCGCCCGTCGGCCGACTCCGCCAGGATCATCTCGCGCACCGCCAGGATGCGGCGCTCCTCGAAGAACATGTGCTCGGTGCGGCACAGACCGATGCCCTCGGCGCCGAAGACGACGGCCACGCGCGCGTCCGTCGGCGTGTCGGCGTTGGCCCGCACGCCCAGGCGCCGCCGCTTGTCGGCCCAGGACAGGATCTTCTCGAAGGCGCGGTAGACCGGCGCCTTGCTCGGGTGCCAGGCTCTTCTCGAGAGCAACCTGCAGGACCTCCGAGGGCCGCGTGGCGATCTTGCCGAGAACGACCTCGCCTGTCGTGCCGTCGATCGAGATCCAGTCCCCTTCGCTGAGCCGAAAGCTCCGCGGCCGCGACGTCGCCCCGGTGCTCGTCCACCGTGATGTCGCCAGCGCCGACGACGCAGGTCTTCCCCATTCCGCGCGCCACGACGGCGGCGTGCGAGGTCATGCCCCCGCGCGTCGTCAGGATGCCCGCCGCGGCGTTCATGCCGGCGATGTCCTCGGGCGACGTCTCCTCGCGGACGAGCAGCACGGGCCCGCCGCCGTCGGCCGCCATCGCGACCGCGCGCTTTGCGGTCAGGGCCACGCGGCCCGACGCCGCGCCCGGTCCGGCCGGCAGGCCCTTGCCGAGCAGCTTGCCCTGCTTGACGGCTTCGGCCTTCTCCTTGTTGTCGAAGACGGGCGCGAGGAGCTGGATGAGCTGCTCCGGCTCGACGCGCGTCGACCGCCTCGTCCTCGTCGATCACGCCCTCCTCGACCATCTCCGTCGCGACGCGCACGGCGGCAAAGCCGGTGCGCTTCCCGTTGCGCGTCTGGAGAAGGTAGAGCTTCCTGTCTTCGATCGTGAACTCGAGGTCCTGCATGTCGCGGAACGACTTTCTCGAGCAGGTCCCGCACGCGAGCAGCTCCGCGTAGGCCTCCGGCATCGTCTCTTCGAGCGAGATCGCCCGACCCGTCCCGGGCGAGAGGCCGCGGCGTCCGGATGCCGGCCACGACGTCCTCGCCCTGGGCGTTGGGCAGGAACTCGCCGTAGAAGCGCTTCTCGCCTGTCGAGGGGTCGCGCGTGAAGGCAACGCCCGTGGCGGAAGTTTCGCCGCGGTTGCCGAAGACCATCGCCTGGACGTTGACGGCGGTGCCCCAATCCTCCGGGATGCGGTGGAGCTTGCGGTAGGTCTTGGCCCGCTCGTTGTCCCAGGACTTGAAGACGGCGCCGATCGCGCCCCAGAGCTGCGTCTTTCGGGTCGTCCGGGAAGTGGCCGCCCGTGTGCCGGCGGACGATCTCCTCGTCCTGGCGGACGACGTCTTTCAGGTCCGCGGCAGTCAGGTCGGTGTCGGAAGCGACCTTGCGCTCGGCTTTCTTTGCGTTCAAGACCTTGTTGAACTCCTCCCGCGGAACGTGCAGCACGACGTCGCCGTACATCTCGAGGAACCGCCGGCGGCAGTCGAGCGCGAACCTCTCGCCCGACTTCGCGGCCAGAGCCGGCAGCGTCTTCGTCGGTCAGGCCGAGGTTCAGGATCGTGTCCATCATGCCCGGCATCGAGGAACGCGCGCCCGAGCGAACGGACACGAGCAGCGGGTCGGCAGGATCGCCGAACCTGCGCCCGGCGTCTTTCTCGAGCCGCGCCAGCGCCGCATCCACCTCGGTCGCGAACGCTGTCGAGCGGCACGCCGCGGGTGTAGTCGTTGCACACCGACGTATCGATCGTGAAACCCGGAGGCACGGGATGCCGAGGGCCGTCATCTCGGCCAGGCCGGCGCCCTTGCCGCCGAGCTTCTCCTTGCCGAGACCGGCTCCCTCCGCGACGCCGTGTCCGAACGAGAAGACCTTCTTCATCGAGAGAACCTCACTTTTCGACGACGATCTCCGGAAAAATCCGCCAGGCGCGCGAACTCTCGCTGGATCGATGCGAGCAGGGCATGGCGATTGCGCTTCAAGTCTTCTTCCGGACAATTCACGAGCACGTCCACGAAGTATCGGTCGAGCGACGGCGGCGAGCGAAGCCGCCATCTCCATGGCCTCGCGGTATCGCCGCCGCGGCGGTCAGGTCGACGAGGACCTGGCTGGATCTGCAGGAAGTCGGCGGCGAGCATGCGCTCGGCGTCCTCGCGGTAGAGCGCTTCCGTCGGGTCGGCCTCCGGCGGCGTCCGCACCGACAATGTTGCGAATCCGCTTGACCGCGAGAACGAGCTGGCCGAAGTCCGGACGCCGCCGCGCCGTTGCCAGCGCGGACACCCTCTCGGCCGTGTCGGCGAAATTCCAGGCTCCGAAACCCGAGACGGCCGCAATCTCGTCGTACGGATGGCCGCGACGCTCGAGGAGATTGCGCAGGCGTTCCGCGAAGAAGCCTGCCGAGCTCCCGACCACCTCGTCGGCCGACCGCCGCCGAGTTCGCCGGGTAGAGGCCGACCGCCTGCCGCACGATCGGGCGCCAGTCGAGGCTCCAGCGCCGGGCAACCGCAATCGCAACGACGCCGAAAGCGGACCGGCGCAGGCCGTAGGGGTCCTTCGAGACCGGTCGGAGTCATGCCGATCTGAAAGAGGCCGGCCAGGGTGTCGAAGCGATCCGCCAGCGAGAGGATCGACTCCGGCCGCCTCGCGCGGCGGGTCGTCGGAGGCAGACCCCGGCCGGTACTGGTCGTAGATGGCCTTCCAGACCGTGCTCCGGATAGCCCTCGCGCCGCGCGTAAATCCCGCCCACGACGCCCTGGAGATCCGTGAATTCCTTGACCATGAGCGTCGTCAGGTCGACCTTCGCGAGGCGAGCCGCCTGGGCGACGCTTTCCTCCAGGTCCGGCCGACCGACAGGGCGCGGGCAATCGCCGGCGCGAGGACTGCGACAGCCGCTCGGTCTTTCGGCGGTAGTCGCCGAGCTTGTCCTGGAACGTCAGCCTCTCGAGAAGCGGCAGCCTCGCGTCGAGCTTCTGCTTCGTGTCCTCCTCGAAGAAGAAGCGCGCGTCGGCCAGCCGGGCGTTCAGGACCCATTCGTTGCCCTTGGCGATGAAGCCCTTGCGGTCCTCCGCGTTGTCCATGACGGCCACGAAATGCGGCAGAAGGCCGCTGGCGCGCGGCATGAAGCTCTAGGTCTCCGAGGACCCGAATAGCCGTTTCGATTTCGATGTCAGTTCCGACCGCCGTAAGATCCTGCGCGACGGCTGCGGCGATTCTCAAGTTGATCGAGGAGAAGGAAAACTACGACCGGACGACCCGATTCTTGAATTCTCGGACCGTGCGTACTGTGTCCTGAATTGCCCTGGCATCGAGCATGTCGGGTTGAAGGCTGGCATTGAACAGCATGCCGAAGTCGACGCCGCGAAGCGAACGCTTCATGAAGGTGCGGGCGCCGTGCCAGCTTCCGTCTTGGAACATAACCTGAAGCTCTCCTTGGACTTGAAGGTCGTTACCCCTTGCTGGTCTCCAATCGTAAACGGTGCCGACCAAGAAGCTTGAACAGACGAAACTGAAACGAAG
>CAVUAN010000006.1:0-463034 GCA_963739435.1 uncultured Acidobacteriota bacterium | reverse complement strand
AATCCATGTTCCCGCCGAAGGTGTCCGGGACGATCGTCGAGCGCGCCTCCCCATTTCCCGGAGCGACACCGAGGCAGCCGAGAAACGGAGCGAGCGGGACTTCCCAGGCGTACTTTCCGTCCTGCGAGCGGGTCCGGGCGACGCCCTTTCCCCGATCCACTTCGTAGAACCAGACCGTCTCGGGCAGATCCGGGCCGAGCATCGCCGTGCGGTCGGTGCCGTTCAGAGCCCCGAAGCCTGGAAACGTCGACGAGATAGCCCAGTCGCGGGCGGGCTCGAGCTTCTCGATGCGGATAACGAGCGTGTCGCCCGGCTCGGCGCCTTCGACGTAGAAGGGTCCCGTCTGGGGGTTGTCGTGTCCGGGTGGCTGGACCTTCGAGGGAATCTGGCCGGGCTTCGTCACGGCCCCGTCGTAGCAGTCTTCCGTCCAGGTCACGATCTTCGTGCCCGGCTTGATCCGGTGCGTGGGCGCGACACCGCCAAACGTGTACTTGAGCTCTTCGTGCCTGGGCGTGTAGCGCAGCACGGGCTGCTCGGCATAAAGCGCAGGAAACGAGAAACAGAAAAGAAGCAGGATCACGGCTCGTCGAAGAAGCCTCATCCACGACCTCCCTGCGAAATCACCGGAGCCCGTCCACTATGTACAGCTCGGAGAGAGCGGAGCTCACGACGAAAGCATACGAGTCCCCCCGCGACTGACGCGGACCATCCTGCTCCCCCTCGCGCCCTCTCGATGGAGTTCCCGCAAGAGACGCCTCTCGCCCGTTTCGATGTTTACCAGAAGAATCTGCCCGACCGGTGCGCCGAAATGGAAGACATAGAGCGACTTTCCGTCCGCGGTCCACTGTCGCGGAAACTCAAGCCTCTGGAGCCCCGGTATCGGCCGCGATTGTCCCCCTTCGGTGGGGTAGAGAGCGAAGATGCCTTCCCTGCTTCTGCCCACGAAGAACCTGCCATCCGGCGAGACCCCGGCGACGATCGTTACGCCCTCCTCCGCCGCCGGCCGAAGGCCCTGGCTGGCCAGATCCACGAGATGGACGCGCGACAGCCGATCGTGTTGCTTCAAGTCGATCAAGAGCTTCTTCCCGTCGGGCATCCAGGCCACGCCGCCGATGTCCTCGAACCCGGGCGTTAGGACCGGGCGCGTCTCCCCGGCCCCGGTCGGCAGCAGGATCACCATGGGAGCGGCGCTTTTCCCCGCCCGAACGACCGAGGCGACCCACTGGCCGTCGGGCGAGAGCGGCCCGCCCTTTCCGTCGCCCAGGCGCACGGCGGGCGAGCCGTCGGTTCCCCTCATGTAGACCGAGCCCGTCTTTCCGCCCCCGTCCCCGATCTCGGAGAAAACCAGCTTCTTGCCGTCCTCGGACAGATCAAAGGGCCAGGAAAAATCGAGCCAGGAGAGATCGCGATCCTCGGACTCCCCGGGAGCGTTCCCGAAAAGCTTGTAGGTCTGCGTATGGTGAGCCAGAAGCAAACGGCCTTGCGCGGATATGTCGTCGAGCTCGAGGTCTCCCGGCACCCGGATGACCAGGCGCTCATGGCCAGACCGGTCCACGGCGTAGAGCGCCGGCTTCTCTTCGTTCTTCGTCGCCGTGAACCACACCTCCCGGCCATCGGGAGTCCAGCACGGCACTCCAGCACGATCGGTCCATCCCGTCGAGAGAACGCGGTGCCCTTTGCCCGACGCCTCCACGAGGACGACGGAGAGGGACGTCTGCCCGCTGAAAACTGCGATCTCGTCCCCCTTCGGGGAGAACCGGGGCGACGCGAGGCCGTCGGCCGTCTCGAACAGGACTTTCCCGATGGGAGATTCCAGGCGACTGCGTCCCTCGACCGTGCGAACCACGGCGAATTCCTTGCCGTCTGGAGACCAATCGACGTTGCCATACCAGACGCCCTTCAAGACCGGCCGCGGAATGCCACCTGAAAGCGGCACCCGGGCCAGCGTGTTTGACTCGAGCCACAGGGCCATCTCCCCCGCCGGGGAAATCGCGAAAATGTCGGCATCCTTGAAATCGAAGGCGCGCGACTCGGGGCTCTCCGGACGCGTCTGGTAGAGCGTTGTTTCGTGGTCGGCGCCCCAGCTCGCGCCATAAACGATTGTCTGCCCGTCCGGAGCAAATCGGGCATTGTGGATTCCGCCCTGCCTAAACGTGAGGCGGTGGAAGGCCGGCGCCCGAGTCTGGCGCAGACCCCGGGAAGCGAGCCACCCTCCCGAGAGGCCCGCTAAGAGCAGAACCGCGGCAGACACAACCTGCAGCATCCGCGCCCGCGACCTCGCCGGAGCGGCCGTCAGTGCCTCGCTGCCGCTGCCGATCTCCGAGACGTGGTCCCGCACACCGGCGAGGTCGCGTGCGAGATCGCGCGTCGAGGCGTAGCGTTCCTCCGGGTCCTTGGCGAGACAACGGTCCACGATCCAACGCAGCGGCAGAGGTGTCTGCGGCTTGAGCTTACCGAGCGGCTCCGGGTCCTCCCGGATGATGGCCGACATCGTTTCGGCTGCGGTCTTGCGGGCGAACGCCTTCTCGCCCGTGACGAGCTCGTACAGGATCGATCCCAACGAGAACTGGTCCGATCGGAAGTCCACGATCTGGCCGCTCGCCTGCTCCGGCGACATGTAGCCGACCGTCCCCAGCACCGTGCCCGGATGCGTCTCCGGCTTTCCGAGGGTGGGCATCGCGGAGACGCCGCCGGTCTCGGGCTCCGTCAGCTTGGCCAGGCCGAAGTCCAGGATCTTGACGAACCCGTCCCGGGACACCATCAGGTTTTCGGGTTTCAAGTCCCGGTGGACGATGCCCGCGCCGTGAGCCTTGGCGAGCCCTTCGGCCACCTGCGCCGCGGCGGCGAGAATCTTGCGCGTCGGCATGGGGCCGCCGGCAGAAAGCTCCCGCAGAGTCTTGCCGTCGACGAGCTCCATCGCAATGTACGGCGTGTCGCCCTCGCGGCCAATCTCGTGGATCGTCACGATGTTCGGATGGTTCAGGGCCGAGGCCGAGCGAGCCTCCTGCTCGAAGCGGGCCAGCCGGCCGGCATCCTGCGACAGCTCCTCGGGAAGGACCTTCAACGCGACCTCGCGGCCCAGGCGCAGGTCCTTGGCGCGGTACACCTCGCCCATCCCCCCGGCGCCCAGGGGGGCGGAGACCTCGAAGGAACCAAGGCGTGTGCCGGCTGGAAGTGTCATCCTGTCTGCCGTTCGATCCCGGGATTCTATGTGGGAAACTCTGCGGAACCCCGTGGCCGGCCAGGACAGGAGCCTCTAAGCGTGAAACATCGACTGACGGGCGGTTTCGTCGCCGTCATCGTCTTCAAGTACTTGAAGGCGGCCGCGTTCCTGCTCGTCGGTATCGTCGTCCTGCGCTTTGTCGTCGTGGCCCGCCACGATCCGGCAATGGAGTTCGCCCGTTTCCTGAACGCCAACCCGGACCGCGAAAGCATCCGGCGCATCTCGACCTTCTTCCACGACATCACGCTCGGCCAGCGCGAGGAGATCGGCGCGGCGTCTTTGGCCGTCGGGGCGATCTTCGCCGCCGAGGCGTCGTTCCTCGTGGCCCGGATCTGGTGGGCGACCTACTTCACGATCTTCTTGACGCTGCTGGGCATCCCGCTCGAGCTCGTCGAGATCTGGCGCAAGCCGCGGTTTTTCCGCGGCTGGTACTTCCTCATCATCAACGTCGCGATCCTGATTTTTCTGTGGCGGCGCCGGAACGAGTTTCGGGACCAGCTGAGCGAGACGCCGGACCCTCCTACGACTTGAACCGCTCCGCCAGCCACGCCTCGACCTCTTCGGGGTGGTATCCGAAGGGGCCGGGCTTGCTCTTGTAGACGATCACGCCCTTCTCGTCCAGGACGTAGAGGCGCTCGGGCCAGCCCGCGTAGGCCGCGTTGGCGGGGTTCTCGATCGGGTCGACGGCCAGGGGAATCTCCCAGTGAAAGCGCTTCACGAAATCGTTGGCAATCGCCAGGCGCTGCCCGCTCGTCGTCGGCTGCGGGTAGCAGACGCTCTCCTTCTCGTTGGACTCCATCTGCCACTCGTCCAAAGGATGGGCCTCTTTGATGTAGACCGTCAGGAATCGCACCCGGTCTCCGTACTTGCGGTGCATCTCCTGCATGCGCCCGACCGAGCGCCGGAACGGCGGTCAGGTGAAGCTGCCGAAGACGAGGACGAGAGGCTTGTCGCCGATCGATTCGGCCACCCGCACGGGAGACTTGCCATCGAGCGAAAGCAGCGCGACGTCGGGAGCCCGGTCGCCGACCTTCAAGCGGCCTTCCTGCCGCTGGTCGTACCGCAGCATCCCGATGATGTTGCGGGGGCCGATCTTCCAGGCAGCCAGAGCCGCCGCGGCGACCACGAGCAGCAGGACGCCGAGAACCAGCTTCTTCCAAAGTTTCACGGGAAGAAGGATAACCCACGCCTGCCGCGGGGGAATAATGGGGACCGATGGAGCCCGGAAGACGTTGCGCGCGCTGATCCTCGAAGACGACTCACGGCTGCGATCTCTGGTCGTGCGCACGCTTTCGCGCGCCGGGCTCGCCTGCGACGAGGCCGCTACGATCGAGGAGGCCGACGAGCTGATGAACTTGCACGCCTACGACCTGCTCGTTCTCGACCGGCGCCTGCCCGACGGCGACGGGCTCGACGTCTGCCGCCGCGCCCGCCTGAAGGGCTTCGGGCAGTCGGTCCTCATGCTGACGGCGATGGACGACGCCGCCGCGACGGTCGAGGGCTTCTCCGAGGGCGCCGACGATTACCTCGGCAAGCCGTTCGACCTCGACGTGCTCGCGGCCCGAGCGCGGGCATTGCTCCGACGCAACGAGCGCCGCCCCACCCAGGAGCTCGTCAGCGGCAACTTGAGGCTCGACGCCATGCACCGCGCCGCCTGGAAGGGAGCAGAACAGCTCGTCCTCACGGCCCGGGAGTTTGCGATCCTGGAAGCTCTCCTCCGGCGCGCCGGCGCGGTCGTTTCCCGTGAAGAGATTCTCGAGCAGGCCTGGGGCGAGCGCGAGGAGCCGATGTCGAACACGATCGACGTCCTGATCGCGCGTCTGCGCCGCAAGATCGACGACCCCGGGAAGCCTTCGCGCATCGAGACGCTGCGCGGCATGGGATATCGCCTGAGATGAGGATGCCGCGCTTCGAGCGCGCCGGCACGCGCCTCGCGTTGACGGGGGCCCTCTTGTGCGCGCTTTTCCTGTCGCTTCTCGCCTGGACGGCGCGTTCGGCCGTGCGCTCGACGACTTTCGAAGACATCGACGACGAGCTCTACACCCTGGCCGTCGCCCTCGGTTCGAGCTTCGAGCTCGAGGGGGTCGAGGAGTCCGTGCACGACGCCCTGAAGCTCGGCCTGGAGAAGAATCTCTTCGAGTTCAAGCTCGCCAACCATTCGGTGATTCTCTTCCTGGGTGAGAAACCCGTCGCGCTCTCGGGCAACCTCATCGGAACGGCGCTGCCCGGCGGGTTCGCGCCATACCGGGACGAGCCGGAAGTGCCCTTCACGATGGTCGAGCCCTACAGCGGACAGAACCGGACCTGTCGGTTTCTCGTCACGCGGCTGGGCGGCCGCGCCAGAGGGGCGACTCTCGTGCTCTTCCGCTCGATCGAGCAGAGCCGGAGGGCCTTGAACCGCCTCGACAGGGCGCTTTTGGGTTTTGTGATCGTGGGGTTTCTCGGCACCGCCGGCATCCTGACTCTCGTCCTGAGGCGCGCCCTGCGGCCTGTCGAAGAGATCACACGCGTCGCCGAGGGTCTCGAGGCCACGGACCTCTCCCGGCGCGTGCCCGCAGCTTCGGGCGGCGTGGAGTTCCGCCGCCTGGCTGCCGTCATCAACTCTCTGCTCCAACGATTGGAGCGGGCCTTTGTCGCCCAGAAACGCCTCGTTGCCGACGCGGCCCACGAGCTCAAGACGCCAGCCGCGGTGCTCCTCGGTGAAGCCCAGGAAGCGTTGCGGGCAGACGCCAGCCCCGAAGAGCGCCGCGCCTCACTCGAGACGATCGACCGTGCCAGCAAAGGCCTGGCCCGCCAGGTCGAGGCGATCCTCATTCTGGCCCGCGGCGACGTCGCCTCTCCCGAGCGGCGCGAAAGGCTCGACCTTTTTGAGATCGCCGAGGAGGCTGCCGCGGCGGCCGCACCGCTTGGCGCGACGCGGGGAGTTCGTTGCAGCGTGACGCGCCTGGGCGCCGCGGGGGTCGCCGCAGACCGCGCGGCGCTCCTTTCGGCCGCCGTCAATCTGGTCTCCAACGCTTTGATCTACACCCAGGCGGCGGTCGACCGTCTCAATCGCCACCGGATCGCGGGACGGCGAGGCCTATCTCGAGGTCTCCGACCGAGGCCCCGGAGTGTCCCCGTCGGATCGCCTGCGCATCTTCGAGCGCTTCGTCCGCCTCGACCAGGCGCGGGCTCGCAACCCCGAGGGCTCCGGGCTCGGCCTCGCCATCGTCGAGCAGGTCGCCCGCTCGCATGCGGGCAGAGTCGAGGTCGAAGAACGCGAGGGCGGCGGAGCCGTCTTTCGACTGACGCTGCCGCGCGAAGACGGCTAGCGGGGCGATTCGGCTAGCGGGACTTCGGGGCGTTCGAAGCGGTTGCTGTCGGCGTCGCGGCTGCCGGCGGCGCCCCTGAGAAGGCGGAATCCGTAGTCTCGATCTTGATCGAGGTCGCGATGTTCTTGCCGTCTTTCTGCAGGTACCGGACGGTCACCCTGCGTTCCGGCTACTACCGTTCCTCCAGCCGTCTTCGTGGCGCCCGTCCACACGAGCGGGATCTGCTTGCCGGCCGGGGTCTTGACAGACATCTTCAGGGCGGTGTTGTCGATAGAGACGACGGTGCCGGTAACCGAGAAGCCGTGCGCTTTCGACTTCGGGGGCGTGTCGGCCAACGCCGCCGCCGCGGCGATGAAAGCGGCGGCAACCACGAGCATTCTCTTCAACACGGTTCCCCTCATGTCACAACCATATGGGCCCGGACGTGAATGCTCCATGAACGCCTGAGACGAATCCGGGTATTCCGTGGAGATCGACCCCCGGGGGCCGCGGCAGGGTCAGGCTTTTCGAACATAGACTCTCCCCATGAAAAAGCTCGCTGGTCTCGCTCTTGCCGTCTGCCTCGCCGCCGCGGGAGCCTCGCTCGCTCTCTCGCCGGGCGATCCCGCGCCCGGCTACGACCTTCTCATCACGGGAGGTCATGTCGTGGACGGCACCGGCGCGCCGTGGTTCTCGGCCGACGTCGGAGTGCGGGACGGGAAGATCGCCGCCGTCGGCAGGCTCACGGGCGCCGCCGCCAAGCGCACGCTCGACGCCACGGGCCTCGTCGTCGCGCCGGGGTTCATCGATCTCCTTGGCCAGTCCGAGTACAACGTCCTGGTAGACCCGCGGGCGGCCTCGAAAATTACACAGGGCATCACGACCGAGGTCACCGGCGAAGGCGATTCGATCGCCCCGATCGACGAAAAAGTGATCGCCGAGAACCAGGATACCTACAAGAGGTACGGCGTTTTCCCCGACTGGCGCTCGCTCGACGAGTACTTCGCGAGCCTTTCGCGCCGGGGCGTGGGCATCAACCTCGCCACGTTCGTCGGCTCGGGAGGAGTGCGCGCTCTCGTCGTCGGCCGCGAAAACCGGAAGGCGACTCCCGAGGAGCTCGCGCGCATGGAGCAGATCGTCGACCAGGCGATGCGGGACGGCGCGGTCGGAGTCTCCTCCTCGCTCCAGTACATTCCGAACATCTACGCGTCGACCGAGGAGCTGATCGCTCTCGCCCGGGTCGCGGCGCGCTACGGCGGGGCGTACTTCACCCACCAGCGCTCGGAGTCCGGCCGCATCGATGCGTCCATCGACGAAGTCATTCGCATCTCGAAGGAAGCCGGCATCCGGGCCCAGATCTGGCACCTGAAGACCGCCTACAAGCCGAACTTCGGGCGCATGCCGGAGATCCTGAAGAAGATCGAGGATGCGCGCGCCCGGGGCATCGACGTCGCCGCCAACCAGTACCCCTGGAACCGCGCTTCCAACGGCCTCGACGCCTGCCTGCCGCCGTGGGTGCGCGAGGGTGGACGCGAGAAGCTCTTGAAGCGCCTCGCCGACCCGGCAACCCGCGAGCGCGTCAAGGCCGACATGATGGCAGAGTCGAACGAGTGGGAGAACCAGTACCTCGGCGCGGGCGGCGCCGAAGGCGTGATGGTCGCGGAGGTCCTCGATCCGAAGCTGAAGCCCTACGAGGGGCGCACGATCGCGGCGATCGCCGCCGCCGAGAAAAAGGACCCGCGCGACGTCGTCATCGACATCGTCATCGCGGACCGGGCCAATGCCGCCTGCATCATCGCGATCATGGACGAGAAGGACGTGCGCGCCGCTCTCGCGAGCCCCATCGTCTCGTTCGGCACCGACTCCCAGGCCAAGGCGACCGACGGTCCCCTCTCCCACGAGACCTCGCACCCGCGCGGCTGGGGCTCGGCCGCTCGCATCCTCGGGTACTACGTCCGCGAGGAGAAAGTCCTGCGCCTCGAAGAAGCGATTCGCAAGATGACGTCGTTTGCAGCCGAAGCCGCCGGCCTGCAGGGCCGCGGCCTCGTCAAGACGGGCTTTGCGGCCGATCTCACCGTCTTCGATCCGGAGACCGTCGGCGCCCTGGCCACCTTCGAGAAGCCAAATCAGTACAGCGTTGGGATTCCTTATGTCGCGGTCAACGGCGTGCTCGTCGTCGACGGCGGCAAGCTGACCGGCAAGACCCCCGGCCAGCCCCTCCGCGGCCCCGGGTACAAGGGCCCGAAAACCTAGAAAGAGTACGAGCGAATTTCGCGCCACCGCCGGCGCTCGCGCGCGGACGCGGAGAGGGCGCGATCGATCGGCGAGAGGCTGCCGTCGGCTTTCGGGCGCAGAGTCTTCAGATCGGCCGCCGAGCGGGCCTGCTCCCCGTCGTGCACGACTACGAACCGAGCGGCACCGTCAAACCGCAGATTCTTCCAGGCCAGAGCCAGCACCTCTCGGGTCTTTAGCGGCGGGTCGACCCGGAAGAGCGCCAGCCAGGCCAGCGCCTTGACGCCATCCCCAAATCCCGGCTCGGCGACGATATTCAAGAGGATGGAAACCAGCGGCCCGTCTGAGACGACGCCGATATGTTCCAGGAGAAAGGTCGCCTCCGGCGAGGGGGCCGCATGGGGGTCCGAGAGCTTGTCCTGGACGTAGTCCCGGCCCCTGGGTTGACCGCACCGGGCGAGCCCAAGTCCGGCCGCCGCAACGGCCAGGCCCTTGCCCCGATCGAAGACCTCCTCGAGCGTGGCGACGGCTTCGGGGGCGCCGCTGACGCCGAGCGCCTCGACCACCTGCCAGCTCGGCCAGCTCGGACCGGGCTCCACAGAAAGGCGGACCGCGTTGGCCAGCAGCGGCTCATCCTTCGGGTCGGCGTAGTCCGAGAGAGAGACCGCCAGGGCCGCGACGCGCGCGCGATCCGGCGGCGATTCGCCGGCCCGGAGCGCGCTGGCCAAAAGATCCCTCAAGAGCTCGTGAGAGCCGGGGTCCCTGATTCTCCCGAGAGCTTCCATCGGCAGAACGAAGGTCGCCTCCGTTAAGGCGGCCATCGATCTCAGCGTCCGAAGGCCGTCTTCATGGCCCTGATCAGCCAGGATCCACGCGGCTTTGAAACGGATCGTCGGGGCAGGATCGCCGAGCAGCGAGGGCGCAAGAAGGAGGGCGTCTTCCGGATAGAGGCGGTCGAAGGCCGCGAAAGCCCGCTCCCGCTGCGCCAGCGGCGCCTTGCCGTCGCGGATCTTTTCCGGGAGCTGAACCCGTTCGGATGCGCCCTCGGCGAGAGCCTTGCCCGCCGGAGCGCCGAGCGCCGCGCCCAGGAGCAGGCACGGCCACAGAGCCGCTCTCATCTATTCCCCCAGGATCGTCATGCGCCGGGTCATCCGCTTGCGGGCCAGGCCGAACTGCTCGACGGCGTGCGTCTCGATGTGCTTCATGGCCTCGTGAACCGAGTCCGTCACCAGCAGCAGGCGCAGGTCTTCCCGCGAGACCGTGCCGGCGACGACCATCTTCTCGAGCAGTTCCATGAGGAGCTGCCAGTACTCCCTGCCCATCAGAACGAGAGGGAAGTCGGCGATCTTCTTTGTCTGGATGAGAGTCAGCGCCTCGAAGAGCTCATCCATCGTGCCAACACCGCCCGGCATCACGACGAAGGCGTAGGAGTACTTGACCAGCATCACCTTGCGCACGAAGAAGTACCGGAAGGTGACAGCCTTGTCGACATAGGGATTCAGTTTCTGTTCCACGGGCAGGGCGATGTTGCAGCCGACCGAGACGCTTCCCTGGTCCCTGGCGCCCCGGTTGGCGGCCTCCATGATTCCGGGGCCGCCTCCGGTCATCACGGTAAAGCCCATGCGAGCCAGGCGGCCGCCCACCTCCCGCGCCATCGCGTAGTACGGATGGTCCTCGGCAAACCGCGCGGACCCAAAGACCGTGACGCAGGGGCCGACGAAATGGAGCGTGCGGAAGCCGCGGATGAATTCCGCCGCAATCTTCAGGACGGTGCGGAATTCCTGGAGGCGGGAGCGAGGCCCGGCGAGAAATCGCCGCTCGTGCGGCTTGCGTTCGGCCGTCAGGCCTCCGTCCGGCGGGCGACCGAGAGCCGCGCCGCGGCGAGCTCCGCCTTCAGGCGCAGGCCGTCCAGGGTTTCGCGGTTGGCCGACTTCATTTGCTCGGACGCTTCGGAGAGGTCGCGCTCGGCCGACGCGGCGTCGATCTCCGAGGCCCGCTCGGCGCCGTCGGCCAAGACCCGCACGATGTCGTTGGAGACCTCTGCGAAACCGCCTTCGAGAGCGAAGGCCTCACCCGACCCGGCCTTCCTGTAAGACAGCACTCCGGTCTTCAAGAGCGCCAGCAGGGGCGCGTGGCCCGGCAGGATCCCGAGGTAACCCATCTCTCCGGGCAACGTCACCTCGTCGGCCTCGGCGTCCACGACCTTCTTCTCGGCCGTCACGACGAGCAGGTTCAGGGTTCCCGCCATCGGCCTTACGCCGCCTTCGCCATCTGCGCGGCCTTCTCGCGGGCCTCTTCGATCGTGCCGACCATGTAGAACGCCTGCTCCGGCATGTCGTCGCACTTGCCGTCCACGATCTCGCGGAAGCCCTTGATCGTGTCGGCGATCTTGACGTAGCGGCCTTCGAGGCCCGTGAACTGGGCCGCCACGAAGAAAGGCTGCGACAGGAAGCGCTGGATCTTGCGCGCCCGCGCGACCGTCAGCTTGTCTTCTTCCGAGAGCTCGTCGATCCCGAGGATCGCGATGATGTCCTGGAGGTCCTTGTACTTCTGCAGGATCGCCTGCACGTCGCGGGCGCACTTGTAGTGCTCTTCCCCGACGATGCGCGGCGAGAGGATGGTCGACGTCGAAGCGAGCGGGTCGACCGCGGGGTAGATGCCCATCTCGGAAATCGAGCGGGAAAGCACCGACGTCGCGTCCAGATGCGCGAACGCCGCCGCCGGAGCCGGGTCGGTCAGATCGTCGGCCGGCACGTAGATGGCCTGGACCGACGTGATCGAGCCCTTCTTGGTCGAGGTGATCCGCTCCTGCAGCTCACCCATCTCGGTCGCGAGGTTCGGCTGGTATCCGACGGCCGAGGGCATGCGGCCGAGCAGGGCCGAGACTTCGGAGCCCGCCTGTGTGAAACGGAAGATGTTGTCGATGAAGAGCAGGACGTCCTTGCCCTCGGTGTCGCGAAAGTACTCGGCCACCGTCAGGCCCGTCAGGCCGACGCGCAGCCGGGCCCCCGGTGGCTCCGTCATCTGCCCGTAGATCAGCGCGGCCTTCGACTTGCTCGGATCGCCCGGCGTGATGACGCCCGACTCCGTCATCTCGAGGTAGAGATCGTTGCCCTCGCGCGTGCGCTCGCCGACACCCGAGAAGACCGAGTAGCCGCCGTGGTGCATGGCGACGTTGTTGATGAGCTCCATGATGATGACGGTCTTGCCCACGCCCGCGCCGCCAAAGAGGCCGGTCTTGCCTCCCTTGTTGTAGGGCTCGAGCAGGTCGATGACCTTGATGCCCGGTCTCGAACATCTCGACCGTCGTCGACTGCTCATCGTACGAGGGCGGCTCGCGATGGATCGGCCAGCGCTCCTTGGACTGGACCTTGCCCAGGCCGTCGACAGGATCGCCGATGACGTTCAGGATGCGCCCGAGAGTCTCCTTGCCGACCGGCACGGAGATCGACGCTCCCGTGTCCACGGCCTTCATGCCGCGCACCATGCCGTCGGTCGGCTTCATCGAGACGCACCGCACGACGCTCTCGCCCAGCTGCTGAGCGACCTCGGCGATGACGTCGATCGGCCCCCCGCTTTCCTTGCCCTCGTCCTCGATCCGGACCGCGTTGTAGATGGCCGGCAGCTTCCCGGGCGGGAACTCGATGTCGAGGACCGGCCCGATGATCGCGACGACCTTGCCGACGTTTTGCTCTGCCATGTTCCCTGTCCTTACTCCAGCGCGGCCGCGCCGGAAACGATCTCGATCAGTTCCTTGGTGATGCGCGCCTGCCGCGCGCGGTTGTACGAAAGTGTCAGCTTGTCGATCATCTCGCCCGCGTTCTTGGAGGCCGCGTCCATCGCCGTCATACGCGCGCCCATCTCGGCCGCGGCCGATTCGGCCAGCGCCCGGTACACCATGAACTCGAGATACCGGGGCAGGAGCCGCGCGAGGATCGTCGCGGCGTCCGGCTCGTAGAGGTACTCGACCTGCGCCCCGGCGCCTTGCACCGCCTCCGCGGCTTTCGCGTCGCCCGCAGGCTTGCCCTCGGGCGCGGCCGCCACGGCCGACAGCGGCAGCAGCTTCTGCGTGGTGACGGCCTGCACCATGACGGACCGAAACACGTTGACGACGACGTAGACGGCGTCCTGCCGGCCCGAGAGGAACTCCTCGGCCACAAACTGCGCGACCTCCCGGGCCTTCGTGTAGCTCAAGCTCCCGAGAATGTCCGGCCAGGACTTTTCGGCGAACGAGTGCTTGCGGCGGCGCCAGTAGTCGACGGCCTTTCGGCCGATGGGAAGGAGGGTGACTGCGCTCCATCCCGGGTGCTCCGACAGAAGATGCGCCGTGGCCCGGTGGATGTTCGTGTTGAAGGCTCCGCAAAGGCCGCGGTCGCCGGCCACGACCAGCACGAGAACCCTCTTTTCCTCCCGTTCCTCGAGCAGCGGATGCGAAAGATTCGGCGCGTGCTCCCGGACAGCGGACAGCACGCTCGTCATCAGCTTCGCGTACGGGCGCGCGCCGATGACGCGGTCCTGGGCGCGGCGCAGCTTCGCCGCCGCGACCATTTTCATGGCCCGGGTGATCTGCTGCGTGCTGGTGACCGAACGCAGCCGGCGCCGGATGTCGATCAAGGAGGCCATGTTCGGCTAAGCGCTCTTTGCTTTCTCCTCGGCCTTCGGGGCGGCGGCCAGCGCCGCCGCGTTCTGCTTGACGAAGCCGTCCAGGAATTCCTTTATCGCCTTGCCCAGCGCCTCCTCGGTCGTTTTCTCGAGCTTCCCGGTGCCGACGATGGCCGACAAGATTTCCTTGTACTTGGACTTCAGGTGCTCGTGCAGCCCCTTCTCGAATTCGCCCACGGCCTCCACCTTGAGAGAGTCCATGTATCCCTTCGTGCCCGCAAAGATCGAGGCGATCTGGAGCGTCACGTCCATCGGCGCGTACTGCGGCTGCTTCAGGAGCTCCACCATGCGCTGCCCTCGCCCCAGCTGGGCCTGCGAGGCCTTGTCGAGGTCGGATCCGAACTGCGCGAAGGCTGCCAGGTTCCTGTACTGGGCCAGATCGAGCCGGAGCGTCCCGGCGACCTGCTTCATGGCCTTGATCTGGGCGTTGCCGCCCACGCGCGAAACCGAGATGCCGACGTTGACCGCCGGGCGCACGCCCGAGTAGAAGAGGTCGCTCTCGAGGTAGATCTGGCCGTCGGTGATCGAGATGACGTTGGTCGGGATGTAGGCCGACACGTCGCTCGCCTGGGTCTCGATGATCGGGAGCGACGTCAACGATCCCCCGCCGTTCTTCTCGGAGAGCTTGGCGGCCCGCTCGAGCAGGCGCGAATGGAGGTAGAACACGTCGCCGGGATAGGCCTCGCGGCCGGGCGGCCGCCGCAGGAGCAACGAGATCTCGCGGTAAGCCGCCGCGTGCTTGGAGAGGTCGTCGTAGATCGTGAGAGCGTGCTGTTTGTTGTAGAGGAACCATTCGCCCATGGCGCAGCCGGCATAGGGCGCGATGTAGAGCATCGGCGCCGGGTCGGAAGCGGTCGCGGACACGATGATGGTGTGCGCCATCGCGCCGTGCTCTTCCAGGGTCTTGGCCACCTGGGCCACGGTCGACTTCTTCTGCCCGATGGCCACGTAGACGCAGATGACGCCCTTGCCCTTCTGGTTGATGATCGTGTCGAGGGCGATGGCCGTCTTGCCCGTCTGGCGGTCGCCGATGATCAGCTCGCGCTGGCCGCGGCCAATGGGGATCATCGCGTCGATCGCCTTGATGCCGGTCTGCACCGGCTCTTTGACCGGCTGGCGGTCGATGACGCCCGGAGCGATCCGCTCCAGGGGGTAGAACTCGCTCGATTTGATCGGCCCCTTGTCGTCCAGGGGTCGGCCGAGAGCGTCGACGACTCGCCCGACCAGGGCGGGCCCGACGGGCACCTGGATGATCCGCCGCGTCCGGCGCACCTCCTGCCCCTCCCGGACCTCTGCGGCCTCGCCGAGGAGCACGACGCCGACCTGGTCCTTCTCGAGGTTCAACGCCAGCCCGTAGATGTCGTGGCCGAAGTCCACGAGCTCGCCGGCCATGACCCGGTCGAGACCGTAGAGGCGCGCGATGCCGTCGCCGACCGAGAGGACGGTGCCGACTTCGGCCACGTCGATTGCTTTCTCGTAGTCGGCGAGCTGCTGCTTGAGGATCGCCGTGATCTCGTCTGCTTTGATCTCCATCCTAGGCTCCCGTTCTCTCTTTGACCTGCGCCGAAAAACGCCGGATTGCGGCCGTCACCGAACCGTCGAACACCTGGGATCCCGCGCGGGCGACGAACCCGCCGAGGATCTTCGGGATCGAGCCCGATTTGCATTCGCACTTTCATGCCCGTGCGCGCGGCGATCGCCTCCTCGATCATCTTCTGCTCTTGCTCGGAGGGCGTCTCCGGGACCGTGACCCGCACGCGGAGGATGCCCTCCCGCGCGTCGAGCAGGTCGCGCAGCGTCTTCAACACCAGGCCGGCCTCGAGCAGCCTGTGATTCTTCAGCATGACCTGGAGAAACCGCGCGCCGTAGTCGTCGAGCATCACCTGGCGCGACAGTTCCGCGATCGCCTTGCTCTTCGCCTCCCGGGGCACGGTGGGCGCCAGCAGAAACGAACGCAGCTTCGGGTTGCTCTCGAACGCTCGGCCCAGGGTCGCCGCCGCCTCGTGGAATGCCGCGAAGTCGTAGCCCTTCGGAGCGCTTTCGACAAAGGCCCGCGCGTAAGGATAGGTGAAGGAGCTCATCGGGTGCCGCTCTTGAGCCGCAACGCGCTGTCCTCGAGCAGCCGCCGGCGGTCGCTCGGATTGATCTCCCTGGCGAGGAGCTCTCCTGCCGCCGACGCGACGAGGCCGGAGGCGACTGCTTCGAGCTCGGCCCGGGCCGCGGAGACACGCCGCTCGATTTCTTCCCCGGCTTCTCGCTTCACGCGCTCGGCCTCCTGGTCGGCGCGAGCCAGCAGCGAAGCTTTCTCCGCCTCGCCTTCGGATTGTCCGCCCGCGCGCACCTCGGCGAGCTCGCCCTCCAGACGGGACAGGCGCTCCCGGATCTGCGCCGTCAGACGCTGCGCTTCGTGCTGTAGCCGCAAGGCGTCTTGTCGCCGCTGCTCGACGGACTCCTGACGCTTGCGAAACGCCTCGGAAAGCGGCCGCCCGACGAAGCGCGCGAGCAGGCCGAAGAACAGGATGAGGTTGGCGGTCTGCCAGATCCACACCGGCAGACCGAGGAAGGTCTCGGTGTGCTCGGCGCCGCCTTCGACGAGAAGCAGCAGTGCGATCACGTGGCCAGCTCCCGGCCGAGTATCTTCTCGGCGAGCCCGCGGGCCAGCGACACCGTCTGGCCGGGCAGCTTCCTGGCCGACGCTGCCGTGTCCTCTCCGATGCGCTTCAGGGCCTCGTCGACAGTGGCCTGGGACGCGGCGCGCGCTTCCTCGAGCTTCTTCATCAAGTGGGAAGTCCCCTCGCCGCGCAGGCCCTCGCGGACCTTCAGCGCCTCCCGCCTTGCCAGCGAGAGTTTTTCCTCAGCTTCGGCCACGGTGCGCGAGAGGGCCTCGAGACTTTCAGTGTGGCTCCTCTGCGCCGCCAGGGCCTCCGACTCGCGCTCCTCGAGGATCGCCGAAAGCGGCCCCAGCAGATAACGCTTCATGATGGCCGCAGCGAGCAGAAAGACGACGGCGATGTAGAGGATTGTGACGTCGACGTTCATGGGTAGCGGTCACCCGCGGGCGGCGGAGCCGACCGCAACACGAAATAGCGACTCAAAGCGAAACCGCGGATGAATAGCACAGGGGGAGTCGAGAGTCGAGAGTTCGCGACAGGCCGCTTGCGCGCCGCCACAAAATGAAGCTGCGTATTGTGATATAACTCGTTTATTATGAGTTAGTTACGTTGGTTTTCGCGGAGACAACCCAACCACATTCGAGGTCGTCTCCCCGCCCATCTGGCAGGAGCCCTCGAAGCGCGCGCCGTCTTCGATCTTCAAGGTCGGCGTCGTCAAGTCCGCGAAGACGCGAGCGCGCGGCAGCAGATCGATCCGTTCTTTGGCTCGGATCGTTCCCTTGAACGTGCCGTTGATCGAGATGCTCCCCACCTCGACCTCGGCATCCACGTCGGCCGTCTCGCCCAGGATCAGCTCGTTGCCCGAACGGATCTTGCCCTCGAACTTTCCGTCGATCCGAAAGGTCTCCTCGAAGGTGAGGTCGCCATGGAAGTGGCTGCCGCGGTCGAGGAAACCGTTCAACGAAGCGCCTTCGCTCTTGATCTTCATTGCTCCCCCGTGGACGTTCACGTCTTGCCGCTCAACCGTTCGAAAAGCCCGATCAGCTCCTCTTCGCTGCCAAAGCCTATCTCGATTGAACCGCCCCGGCGGCGGCGCACGATCTTGACGCGCGCCTGGAGACGCCGCGCGAGCTTCTCCTCGGCCTCCCGGGTAAAGGGATCGCGCCGGTGCTCGCGCCGCAGTTTCGGCCCAGCCAGCATCGCGGCCACGCGTTTCTCCGCCTGCCGGACCGAGAGCGAGCGTCTCAGGATTTCTTCTGCCAGAAGCTCCTGGTCGTCGGCTGCGGAGAGCGCGACAAGGGCCCGGGCGTGGCCGGCAGAGAGGGATCCATCGCGGACCCTCTCGCGCACCGAGGCCGGCAGCTTGAGCAGCCGAAGAGCGTTGGCGACAGTCGCCCGGTCCTTGCCGACCCGCCGGGCCACGTCTTCCTGCGTGAGATGAAACTCTTCGCGCAGGCGCGCATACGCTTCGGCCGCTTCGATGGCGTTCAAGTCTTCGCGCTGGAGGTTCTCGACTAAGGCGATCTCGAGCAGGTCCCGGTCCGACGTCTTTTCGCGGATCAACACGGGCACCTTCGACAGGCCCGCCAGGCGCGCCGCGCGCCAGCGCCGTTCGCCGGCTACGATCTCGAGCTTCTCGCCGCGCGGCACGACCAGGATCGGCTGGACGATGCCCTGCTCCTTGATCGAGGCGGAAAGCTCCTGAAGCGACGCCTCGGCGAAGCTCCGGCGGGGCTGGAATCTGGACGGTACGAGCCGGTCAATCGAAACCTCGTCAGAGGACGTTCCCCGTGGAACACCCCTTCCGTCCCTGCCGGGCAGGAGCGCTGAGAGGCCGCGGCCCAGGGCCTGTTTTTTCGCCATGAGTTAGGCGTTCCGGCGCAGGTATTCGCGCGCCAGGGCGAGATAGGCCTCCGACCCCTTCGACTTGATGTCGTAGGCCAGGACGGGCTTGCCGAAGGAGGGGGCCTCCCCCAGGCGGATATTGCGTGGAATCACGGTGCGATAGACGCGGGCGCCAAAGTGTTCCCGGATGTCGTCAGCGACCTGCCGGGCGAGGTTAGTGCGGTCGTCGAACATGGTCAAGACGATTCCGTCCAGGGCGAGAGCCGGATTGAAGCTCCCCCGCACCCGGTCGACCGTCTCCATGAGCTCGGAAAGGCCCTCCAGGGCGAAATACTCGGTCTGGATGGGCACCAGGACGGCGTCGGCCGCGGTTAGGGCATTGAGAGTCAGGAGGGACAGGGAGGGCGGGCAATCGAGAAAGACGACGTCAAACTCGGATTTCACGGGGGAGAGCGCCTCGCGCAACCGGCCCTCCCGGTCCTGTTTGTCCACCAGCTCGATCTCGGCCCCGACGAGATCGCGCGTCGACGGCAGCAGGGACAGGTTGGGAAACAGCGTCGGCCGGATGGCGGCAGCGGCGGGCTCGCCGAGCAGCACGCCGTAAGTGTTGATCCCGTTGTCCTTGCGGGCCTCCCCCAGCCCTGAGGTGGCGTTGGCCTGGGGATCGACGTCGACCAACAGGATCTTGCGGTCCAGGGCCGCCAGGCCCGCGGCAAGGTTGATCGCGGTCGTGGTCTTGCCCACGCCCCCCTTCTGGTTCGCCACCGCAACGACTCGCCCCATGCCTGCCGGCATTATTCACCAGCCCGGGAAACCAGCCGTTGTTCCACGTGGAACAGGGCCCCGGGAATTGGCATAAAGCAGTGGCTTAAAGGCGCCCCGCCACGGAGGGCTCCCCGCGGGGACACGCGGCGCCCACGGGAATCCCTGAGGGAGACGGTCCATGGGCGCCGCTCGAACGAAACCGCTGCAAGGGAGAGTCTCTCTCCTGTGCTTTTCCGGCTGCTGCAGACCAACGCGGTTTCGACGGTCCCCGCGGGGAACCCTCCGCGTCGGGGCTCACCGCTCTGCTATTTGAGACAAGGAGAGCCCCGGCGGCGGGCCGCCTCCCGGAGGAGGATTCTAGCGAGGGAGCAAGGGACACAGCCTCCTGCGCCTCTCCAAGACTGCGACCGAGCGACAAGCGAGGGTCCACGGTTACCTCGTCGCCTCCAGACCCGAGCGTGCCTCCGAGGGAGGCGGCCCGTCGCCGGGGCGGCTTCAATGGGAGCAACGTGTTGAGAAGTGACGACTAGCTCTGCTTGCGGAAGAGGGCGATGGAGCGGTGGTCGGTGCCGGACAGGCGTGAGGATTGGTCGAGGGAGAAATGGGGGGCTAGGGCGTTGGCGAGCTGCTGGGGTTCAGTCGTCCAGGCAAGCAGGAGGCCGGACGGGGCGAGAAAGGAAGCCCCATCGATCAGTTCAGCCAGCTCCCCGACGGCCCGACAGGTTGCCGCGTCGTAGTCCGGGGAACCCAGATCTTCAACGCGCTCGGCCAGAACGCTCGCGTTTGCAATCGGCACCGCGCGGATCACGTGCCGGAGAAACGAGGCCCGTTTGCCGCGCGGCTCGAGCAGTGTCACGGAAAGGTCGGGCCTAGCAATCGAGATCGGGACGCCCGGGAAGCCGCCGCCCGATCCGATGTCGAGAACCCGTGCGCCATCAGGAATTAAGGAGGCGCCGGCGGCCGACTCGAGAGCGTGCACACAGAGATCTTCCGGAGCGAGGTCGCCGGTCAAGTTGATGCGCCGGCGCCAGGAGTCGAGCTCTGCGAGGTAGCGCGCCAGGGCGTGAAGAGTGGGTTCGTAGAGCGGCAGGCCCGCGCGCAGGGCTTCGGCTTCGAGGAGCTTCTGGAACTCTTCAGGCGGAAAGGCCGCGGCCCCGCGCGACATGGGCAGAGATTATCGCGATGGCAGCAGGCGTGACGCCGGGAATCCGCGCGGCTTCGCCAAGCGTCAGCGGCCGACGCCCCCGGCATTTTTCGACGACCTCTCGCGAGAGACCCGGGATCGCGGTGTAGTCCAGACTCTCCGGGATCGCGCGCGAAGTGAGGGGGCGCAGGCGGGCCAGGCGCTCCTCCTCGCGACGGATGTAACCCTCGTACTTGACGCGATTCTCCAGGATGCTTTTTTCCTCTCGCGAGAGAGGTTCGAACACGCCCGGCGCGAAACGTTCCAGCATGAACACATCTAAGTCATTACGCTGCAATAGTTTGCGTAGCGTCGCGGGGGTCTCGATGTCGATGCCGAGGATGTCGGCCAGGTCTTGCCTGGTCTGGCGGTCCGGGTGAACAGGCGTCTCTCCGAGCGTCTTTTCGGCGCGCCGGACACGCTGCTCGCCCGCCATGGCGATTTCGTAATCCCCCTCCGAGACGAGACCGAGCCTTCGCGCATGCGGCATGAGGCGCGGCAAGACCGTGTCGACGCCCAGGAGCAGCCGGTGTTCTGCCCGCGAGGTGAAGAGGCGGTAGGGCTCCTCGAGACCGAGGTTTGTCAGGTCGTCCATCATCACCGCGGCGTAGGCCTCGCTGCGCTCGAGGACAAAGGGGTCCGATCCGCGCACGGAAAGCGCCGCATTGATTCCGGCCATCAAACCCTGCGCCGCCGCTTCCTCGTATCCGGAAGTTCCGTTGATCTGTCCCGCCAGGAAGAGCCCGGGAATCCCCTGCGCCTCCAGTGTGCAGCGCAGCTGATCGGGAAAAGCGAAGTCGTACTCGACCGCGTAGCCTGGACGCAGCATCACGGCCTTCGTCAGCCCCGGGATTTCACGCAGGATCGCGCTCTGAATCTCCTCGGGCAACGAAGTCGAAAGCCCGTTGACATAGATTTCGGCGGCGTCGAAACCTTCGGGCTCCAGGAAGAGCGTGTGGCGCTCCTTGTCGGCGAACTTGACGACCTTGTCCTCGACGGAGGGGCAGTAGCGCGGCCCGAGCGACTGGATCTGCCCCGAGTACATGGGGCTCAAGTGAAGGTTCTCGCGAATCAGCGCGTGCACCCGCGCGTTGGTTGCCGTCAGAAAACAGAGCGCCTGCTCGCTGACGAGCTCGCTCGTGCGAAACGAAAATGGCACCGGCGGGTCGTCGCCCCTTTGCGGCGCGCAGGCCGCATAGTCGACGCTGTCGCGGTGCACGCGCGGCGGCGTGCCTGTCTTGAATCGCCCGAGGGAGAGCCCGAGGCGAGCGAGGCCCGCCGACAAACCCCGCGCAGCCGGCTCGCCAACGCGCCCGCCTTCCGTCTTCCGCTGCCCCGTGTGCATCAGGCCGCGCAGGAACGTGCCCGTGGTGACGACAACGGCGCCGGCCTCGACCTTCTCGCCGCCTTCTGTCAGAACGCCCGCGACTCGGCCGTCTCGCTCGAGAAAGTCCTCGACCATGCCCGGCAGGATCGTGAGGCTTGCGGTCGATGCGAGCTTCTCCTGCGCCGAACGCGCATACAGCCTGCGGTCGCACTGGGCCCGGGGCCCCCAGACGGCAGGGCCGCGCGAACGGTTGAGGATCCGGAACTGAATCCCGGCGCGGTCCGCCAGCATGCCCATCAGGCCGCCCAGGGCATCGATCTCGCGCACGAGCTGTCCCTTGGCGAGCCCGCCGATTGCCGGATTGCAGGACATGCGCCCGATCGAAGAGGGGTCCGCCGTGACCAGAGCGGTTTTTCTGCCCATCCGCGCGGAAGCGTGCGCGGCCTCGATGCCGGCGTGGCCCCCGCCGATGACGAGGACCTCGAAGAATTGACTCATTGATTCATTGACTCATTGGTTCATTGGTAGGAAGAGCTCGTCCGCGCAATCTTCTAATGAATCAATCAACAAATGAATCAATTCTTCCTCATTTGCCAATGCAGAACGTCGAGAAGATCCGGTTCAATACATCCTGGCTTGTCGTCTCGCCGAAGACGTCCGCGAGCGCCGCGAGGGCGCCATCGACGTGGGCCGCGGCGTACTCCGGCGAGTCGCCGCGGGAGAGCGCGAGAAGCGCCTCGCCGGTCAACCGCCGCGCCCGCAAGACCAGATCGCGCTGGCGGGCGTTGCCGAGAACCTCGCTGGTTTCCTCGAGCGAAACGCCCGTTGCGAGCCGTTCGGCCAGCAGCTCCTGGAGCCTGTCGGCCGCATCCGGCTTCAAGCCGCAGAGGGGTGTCGCTGCCTCGGGCACGACGGCGCCCGGGCGCAGCGTGTCGATCTTGTTTGCGACCAGGAGGACCGCCTTTCCGTCGGCGGCAAAGGTCGAGAGAGTCTCCCGGTCCTCGTCGCACAGGCCCGCCGAGGCATCGACGACGTACAGGACGGCGTCGGCACGCAAAGCCTCCTCTCGCGAGCGAGCGACGCCGATGGATTCGACAGGATCCCCCGTCGCGCGCAAACCTGCTGTGTCGACGAGCGTCACGGGAATGCCCGACACGTCGAGCGTTGCGTCGATTGCATCGCGCGTCGTGCCGGGCGTGTCAGTGACGATCGCCCGAGGGCTCCCGACGAGAGCGTTGAAGATCGTCGACTTTCCCGTGTTGGGCTTGCCCAGGATCGCGACCCGGCAACCCGATGAAAAGAGGCGCCCGACCTCGTAGCTCTCAGCCAGCCGCGCGAGCATCTCGCCGGCGCTTTCGAGGTTGCGCAGCGCGGCGGGATCGACGGTCTCCCCCACGTCTTCTGAAAAATCGATCGTGGCCGTGAGGCTCGCGGCTGCCTGGAGCAGGAGCTCACGGGCGCTTGAGAGCTTGTGCGACAGGGCGCCCGAAAGGCGCCTCGCCGAGACCCGCGCCGCCCTCTCCGTGCGGGCGTCCACGAGCTCCTGGACCGCCTCCGCCTCGATCAGATCCATCTTCCCGCCGAGCAGGGCCCGCTCGGTGAACTCCCCCGGCCGCGCCAGCCGCGCGCCTGCGCCAGTCAGCGCCGCCAGAAGGCGGTCGATCACGCGCGGCGACCCGTGGACCGAGATCTCCGCGGCATCCTCGCCGGTGTAGGAGGCCGGCGCGGCAAAGAACGTGACAAGCCCCTGGTCGATCGGCTCGCCGGCTGCGTCCACGACGGCGACGAAGTACGCGTGTCGTGGTTCGGGTTCGGAGGGAAGCGCTGGCGACGCTACGGCAATCAGCCGGCGAGTCTCTCGGCCCGATACCCGCACGACCGCCAGTGCGGAGCGCCCCGGCGCCGTCGCCAGCGCCACGATCGTGTCGTCAAACGCGAGGCGCACGAGGCGTCCTGGCCCCTTTGGACATTGGACTTTGGACTTTGGACTCTCGCCCCGGCGGGTGCGTCAGCTCGCCTTGAGTCGGACGGTGACGCGCTTCAAGAAGCCCTCTCCCTCGCTCTCGGTCTCCACATCGGGATCCTGCGCCAGGGCGAGGTGGACGAGCCGCCGCTCGGCCGGAGGCAGGGGCGGGAGCAGCTGCGGCCGCCGCGTCCGCCGGACCTCTTCGGCCGATCGCAGGGCGAGCTCTTCCAAAGACTCCTTCTGGTGCGCTCGAAACCCTTCGGCGTCCACGCGCGGATGCACGGGCCGGTCGAGCTTCTTGGCCGCGATGCGGCCCGTCAGGACCTCCAGGCCATTCAAGCCCTCGCCCCGGTTGGCCAGCAGAGGCTCGACGTCGTCGCCGATCAGCTCGAAAACCATCTCGGTCTGGCTCGGACGGCGGCGGATCTCGACCAAGAGCCCGGCCGCCGAGAGAAGCTCCGTCAGTGTCGCCTCGGCCACCGCCCAGGCCTCTTCGTCGAGCACCTCTTCGGCTGCCCCGCGGCCTTCTTCCCGGCCGGCTCGGGGCGCCCGCGGTAGAGCGGCCTCGGGTGCCGGGGCCGGCGGCTGTTGCTCGGCTGCGGCAGCCCCTGCAGCGCTCTGCTCGTCATCTACCCCTTCCACCTCGATCTCGACGACGCGGCCGCCCCAGAACGATTTCTCGTCCCGGATCACCGTGTAGGAGAGCTGTACGGCCGGGCGCTTCAGGGTCTTGAGCGCCGTCGCGACCGCTTCCTCTTCCGTCTTGCCTTCGAATCTCATGTTGCGATCCTCTCCGCCCGCGCCTTCTTGGCGCGCGCTGCTTTCGTCGGTTCGGGCGTCTTGGCCCCCATCCTGTTGATCAGGAGCTGCTGCAGGATCGTCAGGATGTTTGAAAAGAGCCAGTAGAGCACGAGCCCCGAGGGCATGTCCTTCAGGAAGAAGCCCCAGATGAACGGCAGGGCCATGAAGACCTTCTTCTGGACGGGATCCGCGCTCGTGGGCGTCAATGCCTGCTGGATGAACATCGTCACGACCATCAGGATCACGAGCACGTAGGTCGAGTCGACGGCCGACAGGTCGTGGACCCAGAGGATCCAGGGCGCCTGGCGCAGCTCGATGGCGCTGCGCAGGACGTTGTAGAAGCCGATGAAGATCGGCATCTGGAGCAGGATCGGGAAGCACCCCGACATCGGGTTGTAACCCTCGGCCTGGTAGAGGGCCATCAACTCCTGGTTCATCTTGTTGCGCTGCTCGATCGTCGTCTTGCCCTTGTACTTGTCCTTGATCGCATTCATCTTGGGCGCGAGCGTCTGCATCTTCTTCATCGAGGCATAGCTCTTGTGCACGAGCGGGAAGATCAGGATTCGAATCAAGAACGTCACGACCAGGATCGACCAGCCGTAGTTGTGGACCGAGGCGTAGGTTTTCTTCAAGAGCCACAGCAGCGGCCGGGCCACGACGTCGAAGACGACCCATCCGAAGTCGACCGTGCGCTCGAGCCCGATGCCCTGCCGCGCCAGGATGTCGAGATCCTTCGGGCCGAAGTAAGCCTTCCACCGCGCCTCGCCCGTGCCCGACACCGCGACGGCCACTTCGACCTGCGGCTTGCCGGCCTCGTCGTTGTGGACGAACGGAAAGACGTTGGCGGCGGAGGCGCCCTTCGGCACGAGCACCGTCAGGAAGTAGTTGTCCTCGACCCCGACGAAGCCGCCCGGCGCAATCGGCCACGGCGCGGGGTCGCGGCCCTCTTTTCTCGCGGCGTTGAAGACCTTGTCGGCCTTGTCGGCGCGCATCCGCTCAATCGAGCTGCCGACGATCCCGATGGCCGTGGGCGGCTGGACGTAGCTCGAGGCGCGCTCCCGGTCCGTCGTGTTGCGCAGGCCGGGACCCACGAGGAGGCCGTACGGCGGGCCCGCCACGGCGACCTGGACGTCAAAAAGGTAATCCGGGCCGAGGCGGATCTCCTTGGCGACCGAGACCCCCGCGTCTGCGAAGCGCAGGCGCACCGTGCCCGCCGACTCTTTCTCGACGACGAAAAGGGCCTGCGCAATCTTCTCGGTCAATCCCGACTTCGGATCGAAGGCGAGAGAGAAGGGCCGCGGCGCCTCGGGAGGCAGCGTGCGGACCAGTTCCAGGGGCCGGCCTTCCGCGTCCTTGTACTTGAGCAGGACGAGCGAGGAGAGAATGCCGCCGCGATTCTTGATCGTCAGCGCGAACGAACCCATTCTCGATCGATGTCAGCGTCTCCTCGGTTGCCGCAACCGGCGAGACCGCCACAGGCGCGCTCGCTGTGTCGGGCCTGGCGGCCGGAGGCAGCGCCGTGCGGTCCTGCGCGGGCGCTGACGCGGCCGACTTCGAGGAACCGGAGGCCATCTCGCCCGGGAGCCGTTGCTTTTCGGGAACCAGCCTCGTCCAGAGCAGGAGAACGCCGAGCGACAGCGCCGCGGCCAGAAGAAGGCGTTTTTCGGTGCTCATGGTCTGTCGTCTCAGGGGACCGGGTCGAACCCGCCGCGGTTGAAGGGGTGGCAGCGCAGAAGGCGCCGGGCCGCAAGCGCCGCGCCGCGCGCCAGGCCGTGTCGCGCAATGGCTTCCCGCGCATACACCGAGCACGTGGGCTCGAATCGGCAGGCCCTCGGCAGCAGGGGGGAGATCACGCGCTTGTAGAGATCGAGCGCTCCGACGGCTGCACGCGCGGGCAGTTCTTGAAGCGTCATCGGCGCGGCGCCGCGCGCGAGAACGCCCGGCCGGCCGTCGAGAGAAAGTCCTCCGACAGTTCGGAAAAGGTCGCCGCGGCGGCCGATGTCCGCACGTTGACGACGAGAAGGCCTCCCTGCCCGGAAGAACCGCCGCGGTGGCGCCGAAAGACCTCCCGCAGGCGCCGCCGCACGCGGTTGCGCGTCACGGCCATGCCCACCCGGCGCGGAACCGAGAGCCCCAGCTTGAGAACGCCGTCCCTTGCCAAGAAAAACACCTGGAGGTGGCGTCCGGACACCCGGATCCCGGAGGCGTAGCACTCTTCGAAGTCCCTTCGTTTGCGAAGGCGGTCGTCCCGGGAGAATGTCTCCCGGACGGCCGGGCCTGAGTTCACACCGAGAGTTTCTTGCGGCCCTTGCGGCGGCGCGCCGACAGAACGGCGCGGCCCGAGCGCGTGCGCATGCGCACGAGGAACCCGTGCGTGCGCTTGCGACGGCGGTTGTTCGGCTGATAGGTCCGCTTCATAAAGAGCCGGCATGCTAGGGGCGGGGGCAGAGGAAGTCAAGCGAAGGAGCGCCCGAGCGCCTTCCGACAAGACGGGTGGTTGAAAGCTCCGTGCAGGCATATACTCCGCCCCCCCGGCGCGAAAGGGCTTTCCACAGCTGTGGAAATACTTGTGGAAATCCAGGGAGCCCCATGACGGAGATCTGGCCCCGGATCCTGCGGAATCTCGAAGAAAAGCTCGACGCCAAGGAGCTCAAGACCTGGTTTGCGCCGACGCGACAGGTCTCCTTCACCGAGGGCTCCGAGGGCACGACGTTGACCGTCGGCGTGCCCAACCGGGTCTTCGCCGAATGGATCGAGGGGCGGCATGGCGATCTTCTTTCGCGCGAGGCTGCGGCCGCGGGCTTCCCGGGGCTCGCGATTCGTTTCGCCGCGGCTTCCGACGACGCGCCCCACTCCGAGCCGGCGCCGCCGCAACTTCGGCCGGCCCCCGGGATCGTCTTGAACCCCCGATACACCTTCGACACGTTCGTCGTCGGCTCCTCGAACCAGTTCGCGCACGCCGCGGCGCGCGCCGTCGGGGAGTCGCCGTCGCGCTCTTACAACCCGCTCTTTCTCTACGGCGGTGTCGGCCTCGGCAAGACGCACCTCATGCATGCGATCGCCCACGAGGTCCTGCGCCGCTCCCCGGGCATGAGCGTGATGTACCTGTCGGCCGAGCGGTTCTTGAACGAGCTCATCAACGCGCTGCGTTTCGAGAAGATGCACGAGTTCAAGAGGCGCTACCGCGAGCTCGACGTGCTCTTGATGGACGACGTGCAGTTCATCGCCGGCAAGGACTCGACACAGGAGGAGTTCTTCCACACTTTCAACGCGCTCCACGATGCGCAGAAACAGATCGTCGTCACCTCCGACGCGCTGCCCAAGGAAATCCCGACGCTCGAGGAGCGCCTGCGCTCGCGATTCGAGTGGGGCCTGATCGCCGACATTCAACCGCCCGATCTCGAGATGAAAGTCGCCATCATCCGCAAGAAAGCCGCCGCCGAAAAGATGGAGGTTCCCAACGACGTGGCCCTCTTCATTGCCGGCACCGTCCGCTCCAACGTCCGCGAGCTCGAGGGGCGCTTGAACCGGGTCCTGGCTTTTTCGTCGCTGACGGGCAAGCCCCTGTCGGTCGAGCTCGCCCGGGAGACCCTCAAAGACATCGTCGGAACCGAAGAAAAGCGCGTTCAGCCGGCCGAAATCCTCAAGGCTGTCGCCGCTCATTACGGCCTCCGGGTCTCGGACATGAAGGCCAAGTCGAACTCCAAGCCGATTGCCTTTCCCCGACAGGTCGCGATGTTTCTCTGCCGGAAGCTGACGAGCCTTTCGTATCCCGAGATCGGGCGCCTCTTCAACGACAAGCACCATTCGACCGTCATGCACTCTGTCGAAAAGATCGAGCGCCTGGCCGAGGACGACCCGGATTTCCGCAAGGTCATCGAGGCCCTCGGGCAGCCCTACCGCTGACGCGTCGCTGCCTGGCCCCCGTTTTCCGCCGGCCGTTTTTCCACATGGATCCCGCTTTGCGCGCGGCCTGGTCACGAGCGCTGCGCGCCGCGAGCGATCCGCAGACGCGACGCGTATTTCGAGCCCGTTTTTCGGGCCTTTTCTGCACATCGGCCCGTCGTCCACAGCTCTACGAATGCCACTAAATGTGATAGACTTTTTTCTCCTTCATAGAGGTGCCGAGCTCCCATGGAATTGACGCTCAAGCGGGGTGATTTCTTGAATGAGCTCACGCTCATGCAAGGAGTCGTCGAGCGGAAAAACACGATCCCGATCCTCTCGAACATCCTCCTCAAGGCCTCCGACGGTCACCTGAACCTGACCTCGACGGATCTCGACCTGACGCTGCTTTCGCAGGCGAAGGCGTCGGTTACCCGGCCAGGAGCCGTGACCGTGCCGGCGCGCAAACTCTTCGACTTGATCCGCAACCTGCCCGAGGCGGACGTGTCCTTGAAGCTGATGGACAACAACTACCTGGCCGTCTCCTGCGAGCGATCCCACTTCCGGCTCGTGGCCCAGGCGGCCGAGGACTTTCCGACGGTTCCCAAGGTCGAAGGAAAGGGAGAGGTGACCTTTCCCCTGGAGTCTATGGAAACGTTTGACCCGTAAGGTTTTATACGCCGTTTCGGCCGAGGAGACGCGCTTCCAGTTGATGGGGGCCCTCCTCAAGGACAAAGACGGCGAGTTCGAGCTCGTGGCCACCGACGGCCACCGCCTGGCCCTCGTGAATTTCCCGAAACCGGAGAAAAAGGCGAAACTGCCCAACGTCCTCATTCCGAAAAAAGCCCTGGGCGAGATCCTGAAGATGGACGGCGGCGAGGGCGCGACGCTCTCGATCCGCCACTCGGAAAACCACCTGCTTTTCACGATCGGCAGCCGCCAGCTGATTGCGCGCCTGCTGGACGTCAACTTCCCGGACTACGAAAAGATCCTCTCGAAGGGCAACGACCGGGTGGCCCTGGCCTCGCGCACGGCCGTTCAAAGCGCCATCCGCCGCGTCTCGCTGTTTGCGCCGGAGCGGGCGCGCGGCGTCAAGTTGTCCTTCGAGAAGAACTCGCTGACGGTCACCTCGGCGTCGCAGGAGCTCGGTGAAGGAACCGAGACGCTCGACATCGCGTTTGACGCCGAGCCGCTCGCGCTCGGCTTGAACGCGCAATACCTGCTCGATTTCCTGGACGAAGCCGAGACCGAGAAGATCCGACTGGAACTGAAGGACGAAAACACGCAGTGCCTGTGCTCGCCCGAGGGCGGCATCGAGGGCGCGTCGCGCTACGTCTACGTCGTGATGCCGATGCGGTTGTAAGGAACCCTTGCGCCTCGCAGAGATCACTCCCGTCAGTTTTCGCAACCTCTCCCCGGACGCTGTCGCCGTCGTCGCCGGCGTGACGCTCGTCGCGGGAGACAACGCGCAGGGGAAGACGAACCTCCTCGAGGCGATCGCCGTGCTCTCGGGGCAGCGGTCCTTCCGCGGGGCCGCGCCTTCCGAGATGGCCGCCTGACGGCCAGAGCTTCGCCGTTTCGGGCGTGCTGCGCCGCGGGTTCGATTCGGAGAGGCTGTCGCTATCCTGGTCGCGGTCGGTCGGGCGCCGCTTTCTGCGCGGCGAGAAGGCCGCTACGTTCCGGGAAGCGTCGGCGCTGCTGCCGGCCGTGTTCCTCGCGCCGGAGCACCGGGAGCTGGTCGAAGGCGGCCCTCCGGTCCGCCGACGCTTTCTGGACCGGCTCGTGCTCGGGCTCTTCCCCTCGGCCGGCGACGACCTGGCGCGTTACGAAAGGGCGGTCAAGTCCCGCAACGCCCTTCTGGCGCGCTGCCGCGACCGGCAGGGCGAGCCGCGCCTCGGGCGAGCTCGAGGCCTGGACCGAGGAGCTCGCGCTGGCCGGAACGGCGGTTCGCCTCGACCGGCGGCGGGCTCTTGCCGAGTGGCTCGCGTTCTTTGCGCCCCTGGCCAGAGATCACGGACCCGCCTACGGGGCGATCACGGCGGTCTACAGCACGGGCGCCGACGACGGGTCTGCAGAGGGCCTGCGCGCGGCCCTGGAGAGGCTGCTGCCTTACGAACGCCGGCGCGGCCACTCGATGGCCGGGCCGCACCGCGACGACCTCCTGTGGGCCCGCGGGGGCAAGCCGCTTGCCGAGACGGCCTCCTCGGGCGAAGTGCACCGCGTCGCGGCGCTCGTCCGCCTGGCCGAGTGGCACGCCGTGGCAAAGGCCTCGGGCGAGCCGCCGCTTTTTGGCGCCGACGATTTCGACATGGGACTTTCGCCAGCCGGGGCCGACGCGTTCTTTGCCCTGCTGCCCGAGGGCGCCGCCGTGATCCTGACAACCGCCTCGGACCCCGCTCGCTGGAAACGCCGGGCAGACGCCGTTTTCGAAATGCGCCAGGGAGGCGCCGTCGCGCACGTCGCGCGGCGCGCCGTCAACGACTAGGACCCAGGAACACATGAGCACCAACGCCTACACCACCGATTCGATCAAGCTCTTGAAGGGGCTGGAGGCCGTCCGCAAGCGGCCCGGCATGTACATCGGCGACACCGACGACATCTCGGGGCTGCACCACATGGTCTTCGAGCTCGTCGACAACTCGATTGACGAGGCACAGGTCGGCCACGCGGACCACGTCGCGGTCACGATTCACGCCGACAACTCCGTCACGGTCGAGGACAACGGCCGCGGCATCCCCGTCGGGATGCACAAGGAGCACAAGCGCGAAACGCTCGAGATCATCATGACGGACCTGCACTCGGGCGGGAAATTCGACGACAACTCCTACAAGGTCTCGGGCGGGCTCCATGGCGTCGGCGTGTCCGTCGTCAACGCGCTCTCCAGGAGGCTCGAGGTCGAGGTGCGCCGGGAGGGCAAGGTCTGGCAGCAGGCCTACGAGCAGGGACGGCCCGTTGCCCCGATCAAGGCGGTCGGCACGGCCAAGAAGACGGGCACGAAGGTCACCTTCTGGCCGGACCCCGAGATCTTCTCGATCAAAGAGTTCCATTTCGACGGCCTCTCGCAGCGTCTCCGTGAGCTCTCGTTCTTGAACCCGGGCGTCGCGATCTCGATCCGCGACGAGCGCACCGACAAGAAACACGACTTTGCCTACGAGGGCGGCATCAAGTCCTTCGTCGAGCACCTGAACAAGGCGAAGACCCCGATCAACGACAAAGTCATCTTCTTCCAGGACGTCAAGGGCGGCACGGGCGACCCGAGACGCGATGCCGACAAGGAACGCGTCGAGGTCGCCCTGCAGTGGAACGACGGGTACTCGGAGACCCTCTTCACGTTCACCAACACGATCAATAACCGCGACGGCGGCACGCATCTCGAGGGCTTCAAGACGGCCTTGACGCGCGCTCTCCAGAAATACGCCGACGCCGCCAACCTGACCAAGGCCCTCAAGGAAACGGGCCTGTCCGGGGACGACTGCCGGGAGGGCCTGACCGCGGTCGTCTCCGTCAAGGTCAAGGACCCCAAGTTCTCCTCGCAGACCAAGGACAAGCTGGTGTCCTCCGAGGTCAAGACGTGGGTGCAGCAGGTCGTCTACGAGAAGCTCGGTTCCTACCTCGAGGAGAACCCGAGGGTCGCCAAGAGGATCGTCGAAAAGATCGTCGAGTCCGCGCGCGCGCGCGAAGCGGCGAGAAAAGCCCGCGAGCTCGTGCGCCGCAAGGGGGCGCTCGATTCGGGCTCTCTGCCCGGAAAACTAGCCGATTGCCAGGAGAAGGACCCGGCGTTCTCCGAGCTCTTCATCGTCGAGGGCGATTCGGCCGGAGGCTCGGCCAAACAGGGGCGGGACCGGCGCTTCCAGGCCATCCTGCCTTTGCGCGGCAAAATCTTGAACGTCGAGAAGGCGAGGCTCGACAAGATGCTCGCCTCGGCCGAGATCCGCACGCTCATCACGGCGCTCGGCACCGGCATCGCAGGAGACTTCGACGCGACCAAGGCGCGCTATCACCGGATCATCGTCATGACCGACGCCGATGTCGACGGCTCGCACATCCGCACGCTGCTGCTGACGTTCTTCTACCGGCACATGGTGGCCGTGATCGAAAAGGGGTTTCTCTACATTGCGCAGCCGCCGCTCTTCAAGGTCGCCGAGGGCAAGAAGGAGACGTACCTGAAGGACGAGAAGGAAATGTCCCGATTCCTGCTCGCCCGCATCGGCGATGACCGCGCCCTGAGCTCGGAAATGTCGGGCGCCTCGGTCTCCGGCGCGAAACTCGCGACGCTGCTCGAGAAAATGGAGGAGTACCGCGGCCACATCGCGAAGCTGGCGTCCCGCGGCGTGCCGGAGGGCCTCGTGCGGGCGCTGCTCGACCGCGGCATGCTCTCGGCGCGCGACTTCGACGACAAGAAAAAGGTCGAGGACCTGGCCAAGGCCTGCCGCGCCTTCGAAACGGACAAGCTCGAGGTCGTGGCCGACGAGGAGCACTCCGGCTGGGCGCTCGAAATGGTTCGGCGCGTCAACGGCGTGCCTCGGGCCGCCCGGATCGACGCGGAGTTCGTGGGCAGCTACGAGATGAAACGGATTCGCGACACCGCCAAGTCGATCGGCGCTTTCCTGGACGGCCCCTTCGTCGTGACGAGGAACGGCGAGACAGAACGCCACCCGACGCTGCCTGCCGTCGTGGACGCGATCTACGAGGCGGCCAAGAAGGGACTCCTGATCAACCGGTACAAGGGCCTGGGCGAAATGAACCCCGAGCAGCTCTGGGACACGACGATGAACCCGGAGACGCGGCGGCTCCTCCAGGTCACTATCGAAGACGTGGTCGAGGCCAACGAGGTCTTCTCGATCCTGATGGGAGACGCCGTCGAGCCCCGCCGGGAGTTCATCGAGAAGAACGCCCTGAACGTGAGGAATCTGGATATTTAGACGGTGTCCTGTCATCCCGAGCGGAGCGAGGGATCTGCCCCTCGAAACTGGAGCGGCCGGAGTAGATTCCTCGGGCCTTCGGCCCTCGAAATGACAGCAGGCCGGCGAGATCAAGTATGACAACCAACCTTTTGACCCCCGAAGAGAAGTTCCCCGTCACGATCGAGGACGAGGTCCGCCGCTCGTACCTCGATTACGCCATGTCCGTGATCATCGGGCGGGCGCTGCCCGATGTTCGCGACGGCTTGAAGCCCGTGCACCGCCGCAGCCTCTACGGCATGTGGGAACAGGGCAACCTGCACAACAAGCCGTACCGCAAGTCGGCCCGCATCGTCGGCGACGTGCTCGGCAAGTACCACCCGCACGGAGAGAGCGCCGTGTACGACTCGGTCGTGCGCATGGCGCAGGAGTTCTCGCTGCGGTATCCGCTGGTGGACGGCCAGGGCAACTTCGGCTCGATAGACGGCGATAACGCCGCGGCCATGCGCTACACGGAAGTGCGGTTGACAAAGCTCGCGGCCGAGATGCTGGGCGACGACATCGACAAGGAGACGGTCGACTGGACGCCCAACTACGACGGGTCCTTGGTCGAGCCCATGGTCCTGCCGGCGAAGTTTCCCAATCTGCTCGTCAACGGCTCGACCGGCATTGCCGTGGGCATGGCGACCAACATCCCGCCGCACAACCTCGCCGAGGTCGTGGATGCAACCGTCGAGCTGATCAGGCATCCCGACGCCACGCTCGGCCAGCTCATGAAGAAACTCCCGGGGCCCGACTTCCCCACCGCCGCCTTCATCCACGGCGCCCAGGGCATTCGGGACGCCTACAAGACCGGGCGGGGCATCGTCCAGGTGAGGGCCAAGGCCTCGATCGAGAAGACCGCGCGGGGCGACAAGGAATCGATCGTCGTCACGGAGATCCCCTACCAGGTCAACAAGGCCAAGCTGATCGAGCGCATCGCCGAGCTCGTCAACGAGAAGAAGATCGAAGGCATCGCCGACCTGCGCGACGAGTCGGACCGCGACGGCATCCGGATGGTGGTGGAGTTGAAGCGCGGCGAGAACGCCCAGGTCATCCTCAACCAGCTCTACGCCCTGACGCCGATGCAGTCGACCTTCGGCATCATCTTCCTTGCGATCGTCGACAACCAGCCGCGCATCCTGCCGCTCCAGGACCTGCTGCGGCACTTCATCGACCACCGCAAGGCGGTCGTGATCCGGCGGACGCAATTCGACTTGAAGAAAGCCGAGGAGCGGGCCCACCTCCTGCGCGGCCTCGCGCTGGCTCTGGCCTCGATTGACGAGGTCATCAAGATCATCCGCGCCTCCAAGGACCCCAAGGAGGCCAAAGACCGCCTCATGGCGGAGGTCTCGATGACACGGGCGGGCCTCGAGAAATTCGTCGGCATGGCGCTGTCAGACTCCCCGTCCAAGGCCAAGGACAAGGACATCCTGCGCCTGGACGACATCCAGGCGCAGGCGATTCTCGACATGCGCCTGCAGCGGCTGACCGGCCTGGAGCGCGAGAAGATCGTCGCGGAATTCAAGGAAGTCCTCGCCCTGATCGCGAAGCTGAAGGAGATCCTGGGCTCCGAGAAGCTCGTCCTGGACATCATCGTCGCAGGAGCTCACGGAGATCCGGAAGCAGTTCGGCGACGAGCGCCGGACGCAGATCGTGGCCGAGGCGACCGACATCGACATCGAGGACCTGATCGTCGAGGAAGACATGGTCATCACCGTGTCCCGCGGCGGCTACATCAAGAGGTCTCCCCTTTCGCTCTATCGAGCCCAGCGGCGCGGCGGCAAGGGCCGCATCGGCGCCACGACCAAGGAAGAGGACCTCGTCGAGCACCTGTTCGTCGCCTCGACGCACGCGTTCGTCCTGGCGTTCACGACCAGGGGCCGGATGCACTGGATCAAGGTCTACGACCTGCCGCAGCTCGGGCCCGCGACGCGGGGCAAGGCCATCGTGAACCTCCTGAATCTCGAGCCCAACGAGCAGATCGTCGCCATGGCGGCAACCAAGGATTTCCCGGAGGACCAGTTCGTCATCTTCGCCACGCGCAACGGCCTCGTGAAGAAAACGGCGCTGTCGGCCTACTCGAACGTGCGCTCCGGCGGGATCATCGCGATCAACATCGAGGACGGCGACGAGCTGCTTGTCCGTGCGCATCACCGGCGGCGGCGACCAGGTCTTCATCGGAACGGCCCAGGGCATGGGCATCCGTTTCGCCGAGAAAGACGTGCGGCCCATGGGCCGCGACACGACGGGCGTCATCGGGGTGACGTTGCGCAAGGAGAACGACGAGGTCGTCGCGATGGACGTCGTTACGGAGCACGCGCACCTGCTCTCGGTGACGGCGGGCGGGTACGGCAAGCGCTCCGAGGTGTCGGAGTACCGCTTCCAGGGCCGCGGCGGCTCGGGCGTCATCAACATCAAGGTCACGGAAAAAAACGGGCCGGTCGTCGGGATCAAGTCGGTCACCGACGTCGACCAGCTGCTCTTGATCACCGAGCGCGGGCAGCTGATCCGGTTCAAGGTCAAGGACGTGCGCGAGACGGGCCGGGCCGCCCAGGGCGTGCGCCTGATCACGCTGGACGAGGGCGACCGGGTCGTGGCCGTTGCCAAGCTGGCCGAGCCCGACGACAACGACGACGAACCCCAGGCCGCCCTGCCGGGTACACCGGAAACCGGGGAGTCCAAAGTAACCGGGGAGTCCAAAGTCCAAAGTCCAAAGTCCAAAGGGGAGAAGAAGCCAGGGGCGCCTTTCCTCGACGAAGGAGAGGAAGAAGAGTAGGCCGACCCGCAGTCATCCCGAGCGAGGCCCTAGGATCTGACCTCGTGACTCGGGGGATATACTCCCCGCCCCTATGCGTCTTTTCCTGGACAGCGCGAGCCCGGAGGAAGCCAAGAAGGTCCGCGACTGGGGCTTGCTCGATGGAGTCTGGCTCACGACAGCGGCGGCGGAAGCCGCCGGAGGCGATACCCGCCGCGTCCTGCGCGAGCTCGCGGGGTTGACCGACGGTCCCGTGTGCGTCGAGCTGGCGTTGGCCGAAGCCAAGGGCATGTACAAGGAGGCCCGGGAGCTCGCCAAGCTCGGCAAGGACGTCGTCGTCCAGCTCCCCCTCCATCCCGAAGGCCTGCGCGTGGCGCGGCTGCTCGCCGAGGACCAGATTGCCGTCTGCGCCTCGGGCTGCCACTCGGCCGCCCAGGCCCTGATCGCCGCCAAGGCCAATGTCGCCTACGTCGCTCCGGCCGTCGGGGCGCTGGACGCCGTCGGCTCGATCGGAATGGACCTGGTCGAGCAAGTCATTCGCATCTACGACAACTACGGTTTCCAGACGCAGATCCTGGTGACCGCCTCTGACCAACGCCGTCCACGTGCTCGACGCCGCGCTGATGGGAGCGGATGTCGCCGCCGTTCCGCCCTCTGTCTTCGAGCAGCTCTTCAGGCACCCGCTCTCCGAAGAGTTGTCGGCGAGGAAGACACAGTGAAGGCCTCGGCCGACCGGGTTTTGTATCTGGCCCGCGTGCTCGGCAAGAAATTGAAGGACAACCGAAACCTGTCGCAGCGCGCCGACGACGAGACGGTGCGACGGGCGATCGTGCGCGTCTTGACCGAGAGCTACAAGGAGCTCGAGGCGCTCGAGGAGAAGGTCGTGGCCCAAATGGCCAAACGCAGGAACGTCTCGGCCAGAGACCAGGAGTTCCTGTTCACGCGCAGTCTCGAAGAGGAGCTCCGCAAGCACGGGGCATAGCTTCAGACCCACTCGAGGCAAATAAGTCCTATATTCACAGTTACTTACTATGATTCCGGGAGATCGTCCGCGAGGCGGCCTCGGGGCTTGACAGGTCGGGATTTGGCAATACAATTGGCTTAGTGTCGGGCCAATTGGATTGGTCAGCCGTCGTTTTGGATCGCGCCTCTCGCGAGCCGCTGGCAGAGCAGCTCGCCGCCGCGGTCGAGGCTCGAATTGCAACGGGCCTCCTGGCGGCGGGCGACCGATTGCCGACCACACGCGAGCTCTCAGCGGCTCTCGCAATCAATCGAGGGACCGTTCAGGCCGCCTACCGGAAGCTCCAGGAGAGCGGACACGTGGACAGCCGGGTCGGAAGCGGCACGGTCGTGCGCGGTGTCTTGGAGACGCCGGCCTTCGACGCTGACCGGCTGCTGTCTCTGCGCGCCCGCGGCTTGATCAGCGAGGCCGACTCCCCTGCCGCGGTTTTGACAGTCGCCGACTTCTCGCGCCTGACGCCGGACGAGCGCTTCTTTCCTCTGGAGGACTTCAAACGCACGCTGTCGAGCGCGTGGGGCGAGCGGCGGGACCTCTGGCAGTACGCTCCCCCGCTCGGCCTCCAGGAGCTGCGCCAGGAGATTGCCCGCCGCCTCGCAACACACGGTGTCCAGCGCTCGCCCGAAGAAATCCTCGTGACGAGCGGTGCGCAGCAGGGCCTGGATCTGCTCTTCCGGACATTCACGGATCCGGGCGATGCCGTGGCCATGGAATCGCCGACCTACTCGGGGGCCGTTGCGCTCGCGCGTTTTGCGGGGGTGGAGATCGTGCCCCTTCCCATGCGGGAAGACGGGCCCGACGTTGCCACGCTTTCCGGCCGCCGGGTCAAGCTCGTCTACACAATGCCCGAGCGGCAGAACCCGACGGGTGTCACGGCCAGCGCGGGGCGGAGGCTGGAGCTGCTGGATGCCGCGCGGGCCGCGGGAGCCCTGGTTGTCGAGGACGGTTACGAAGAGCCGGAGTCGGGCTTAACCCCGCTCGCCGCGCTCGACTCGGAGCGCTCGATCTGGCTCGGCACACTCTCCAAAGACCTCGTGCCGGGATTCCGTATCGGCTGGCTGGCGGGTCAAGCCGCTGTCATCGACCGCCTGGCCCGCGTCAAGAAGACCGCAGACTTTCAGACGCCGCTGCCGCTCCAGGCGGCCGTGGCGCAATTCCTGCGCGAGGGAGCGGATCGCAAGGCGCGTCAAAGCCGTTCCCTCGAGGTCGAGACGCGGCGGATGACGGCCGAGAGGGCTTTGCGGAAACACCTGCCGGAGGTCCACTGGTGGGGCGGCCAGACGGGAAACGCGCTCTTCTGGCTGCATCTGCCGCAGGGCGTTTCCGGCCGGCGCGTCGCCGAGCGCGCGGCGCTTTCGGGCGTGGGTGTCGCGCCGGGAGCGGACTTCGATCCATTGGGTGAAGACCGGCCAAACCTGCGGCTTTCCGTCTCGCGGGTCGAGAAGCGTCAGATCGATCGGGGCATCGCGTTGCTCGCAGAGGCGGTGCGGGCAGTCGGCACCACATCCGCGGCACTTTCGGGACCGGTGGTCTAGAAGAATTGAATCATTTGGAGATTGGAAGATTGAATCAATGAATCAATGGATCAATCTTTTTGAGAAGGGGACACGATGAGCGACAACGACACTTTCCGAGTCAAGGTAGGTCTTGCCGAAATGCTCAAGGGCGGCGTGATCATGGACGTCGTCTCGGCCGAGCAGGCGAAGATCGCCGAGCAGGCGGGCGCGGCCGCGGTGATGGCCCTGGAGCGCGTGCCGGCGGACATCCGGCGCGACGGGGGAGTCGCGCGCATGTCGCCGGTCTCGAAGATCCGGGAAATCCAGAGGGCCGTCTCGATTCCCGTCATGGCCAAGTGCCGCATCGGCCACATCGCCGAGGCGCGGGTGCTCGAGGCGCTGAAGGTCGACTTCATCGACGAGTCCGAGGTGCTGACCCCGGCCGACGAAGAGAACCACGTCTGGAAGCGCGATTTCACCGTGCCCTTCGTTTGCGGCTGCCGTAACCTGGGCGAGGCGCTGCGCCGCATCGGCGAGGGGGCGGCAATGATCCGGACGAAGGGGGAGGCCGGCACGGGCGACGTCGTTCATGCCGTCAAGCACCTGCGGCAAATCGGGCGCGAGATGAGAAATCTCACGCTGATGTCCAAAGACGAGCTCATGCACGAGGCCAAAAGGCTGCAGGCCCCGTTCGAGCTCGTGGCCGCGGTGGCCGAGAAGGGCAAGCTTCCGGTGCCCAACTTCGCCGCCGGCGGCATCGCGACCCCCGCCGACGCGGCGCTGTGCATGCACCTGGGCGCCGAGGCCGTCTTCGTCGGCTCCGGCATTTTCAAGTCGGACGACCCGGAAAAGCGCGCGCTGGCAATCGTTCAGGCGACAACTCACTGGAGGGACGCGGAGGCTTTGGTCGCCGCCGAAGAGTCCCTGGGCTCCGGCATGAAAGGCATCGAGGCGGCGAGCCTGCCCGAGGAGGCGCAGCTTCAGACCAGAGGCTGGTGAGGAAGAATGGATTCACTTGTTGATTGACTCATTGAAGGATTGAGCGCTCCGACAATGAATCAATGGACCAATGAAAAAATGAATCCATCCGGTGTGGCCGTTCTGGCCCTGCAGGGAGATTTCGAGGCGCATCGCAGGGCGCTTGCGGAGATCGGGGTCTCCTCCTTCGAGGCCAAGCGTCCGGGGCAGCTCGAAGGCGCCTCCGGGCTCGTCATTCCGGGAGGGGAGTCGACGACGCTCTGGAAGTTTTTTGGATGGGCGCCGTGGGAGGAAGCGATCCGGCGCTTCGCCTCGAGCCGCCGGCCCGTGCTCGGCACCTGCGCCGGGGCGATCGTGCTTGCGGCGGAAGTCTCGAACCCGCCCCAGAAGGGGCTGGGGCTGCTCGACATCGGTGTGGAGAGAAACGCCTACGGGCGGCAGGTCGACTCTTTTGTCGGCGAAGTGGACGCACCCGGGCTGGGCGGGAAGCTGCCCGCCGTCTTCATCCGTGCGCCGCGCATCCGCCGGATCGGACCTGCAGTCGAGACCCTGGCGACCCGGGCGGGGGAGGCCGTCTTCGTGCGGCAGGCCAACGTCTTTGCGGCGACATTTCATCCCGAGCTGACCGGCGACACGCGCATCCACAGCCTCGTCTTTGACGGCGTGTCGAGCAGAAGGGCGAGCGCATGAGCCTGGTCCGCTCCGAAAACCAGGGCTGCGTTCTCGTCGTCACGCTCGACCGGCCGAGGGCCAACGCCTTTAACGAGGATCTCGTCGACGACCTGCGGCAGGCCTTCCGGGAGGCGGTCGGGTCGCCGGCCGTCGTCCTCGCCTCGGCGCTGCCCACGATTTTCTCCGCCGGCTGGGACTTGAAAACGCTTCTGGGCTTCGACCGAAAGACGATGGAGAGCTTCCTCGAGGCTTACTGCGACCTGGTGCGCGAGATCTTCGTCTTCGGCGGGCCGGTCGTGGCCGCATTGCCCGGCCACGCGATCGCCGGCGGCCTGATTGTTTCCGCGGCGGCCGACGAACGGATCGCCGCCGAGGGAAAAGGGGAGCTCGGCCTCTCCGAGGTCCTTCTGGGAGTGCCCGTGCCTCATTGCCTGCTCGAGCTCTTCCGGCACCTGCTCGGGGCGCGCGGGATGGAGCGGCTGGCTGCGACCGGCGAAAACGTGTCGGTGGAAAGGGCCCTGGCGATTGGCCTGGTGGACCGCGTGGTGCTCCCGCAGGATCTCCTGCCTCGGGCCGTCGAACGGGCGACCGTGCTCGCGAAGCTCCCGGCCCACGCGCACGCTGCGATCAAGCGTCGGTCGCGGGCGGCGGCGCTGGCGCGCTTCGATCAGGCCCGCGAACGCGATCCCTTTGTGGACGAGTGGTTCAAGCCCGAAGCGCAGGAGCGCATCGCCGCCCTGGTCGCCAAACTGTCGAAGAAGTGACATTTGGTGCTTCCCGTCGAGGAGATTCTCGAAGCCCTCGACCTCTCTCGCGCTGAGCCGGGGCTGGGGTTCCTCGAAGCCCTTTTCTCCCGGTTCGTTTCGCGCGTGCCGTTTGAAAGCGCAACGAAGATCTTGCGCAACGCCTCCGAGAGCGATCCCGCGAGAAAGCCGCGCCGGCCCGAGGTGTTCTGGCAGGAGCACCTCGAGAGCGGCTCGGGCGGCACCTGTTTTGCGCGGGTGGAGGCGTTCAAGGCGCTGGCCGACGGCCTCGGCTTTTCCTCGCGGCGGGCCCTGGGCCGCGTGCGCAACCCCTTCGACCATTCGGCGCTCTTCATCGAGCGGGACGGCCGCACCTGGATTTGCGATGTCGGCTATCCGCTCGCGGCGATCCTGCCGGCCGAGCCGGGCGAATACGACGTGACGGGAGCGACACTCACTGTCTCGCGCGCGGACCGCGCCTTTCGGGTCGGTTTTCCAGACGCTGTGCCCGGGGAGGCGCGCTCGATCGAGATCTTCGACGCCGAGGTCGGCGAGGACGAGTTCGAGCGGGCGTGGCGAGACACCTTTCAAAAGGGTGCGCATTTCCTGTCGGGTGTAAAGCTGCAGGTCGTTAAAGAGGGTCGCACCGTTTCGTTTGGCGGCGGCGAAGTCTCAGTCGACGACCGGCATTCGAGGCTGCGCGTGCCGCTGCTCTCCAACCGGCCTCGCCACATTGCAGAGATCTACCGGATAGACGCGGGCCTGCTCGAAAGGGCCTTTGCCCTCGTGGGCGATCCCGATCCGGCGGTGCCCGGGGCCTCGCTTGCCGCTCATCTGGAAACCGCGGCGGCGCCCGACGAGGCTTTCGACGCGATCGCCTCGCGCGAAGGATACCGGGCGCTCGCCGAAGGCGTCGCGAACGTGACGGGCGAGGAATCGACGCCCGAGGGATTTCGCTTGAGGCTCGCAGCGCCCGAGGGCGCGGGCGCCGAGCAAGCACTGGAGGAAGAGATCCTCGTCGATCGACCTTCGCGGCGACTCTCGATTTCCCGCCGCGGCGCCGCGGGCGTTCTTCGATCGAGCTACCGTGTCGAAAGCCGCGATGGCCTGACCTGGCTCATCCGGGAAGCGCTCTTCGACTCGCCCCGCGAGGACCTGCTTCGAAACGACGCTCTGCGCGGCCGCTTCGCCGGCTCACTCGCAATAGATCTCATTGCCTGGGCACGCCGCCTGTAGTCCAACCCTGCTGTCATCCCGAGCGCAGTCGAGGGATCTACCCCCGTCGTCGCTTCCTTAGGAGCAGATTCCTCGTCGCTTCGCTCCTCGGAATGACAGCAGGGGAGCTAGAAACGGAAAGAGCGCTCGGAGTCGAGCAGCTTGAGGCGCGGCTCGCCCAGGGCTTTGACCTCGCGGCGGATGCGCGCAAGCGATGGCGGTTTGATGTGGTACAGGTAAATCGGAAGCCTGGGCGGTGCCTTCCAGAGCTCCAGGCCGAGCAGGGCCGGCGTGAAATGGAGCGAAGCGAGGGCCACGTCGAGCTGCGTGTCCGAAAACGACAGCTCGAGAAAGAGCGCTTTCAGGTTCCTCGCCCGGCGCGCGGCGGCCCACAAGCGCGGCGTCGGTTCGGTGTCGCCCGAGAACAGGACCGACCGGCCCGGCTTCGAAACGATGTACCCGTAGCTGGGCACGACATGGCTGACCGCAAACGGGGTGAATGTCACCGACCCCGCCCGGTACGGGCGGCCGGGCGCAATCGCCCGGAGCCGGACCGTGGGCTTTGCGCGGGAGGGGAGCTTCGTGAAGTCGGGCCAGACGCGGTCGTTCAGGATGTCGCGCTTGATCGTCGAGAGGACGGACCTGGGCGCCGCGATCTCGAGAGGATCGCTTCGGCCATAGAGATTCTCGATCAGCAGGGGAAGGGAAGCGATGTGGTCGAAATGGCAGTGCGTCAGGACGACCCGGCGGATCCGGCGCTGCGCCGCGGGCGGGAGCGTTTCCGTCAGGGCGCCCGCGTCGAGCGAGGTTTCGCCGTCGATCAAGAAGGTCGTCATCCGGTAGCCGGGCGCGGACCCGCCGTACGGCCCGAGGGTCCGGATGGCCAGTGATGTTCTACGGGACACTCACGGCGGATTTTACGCCATGCGAGCCGGCGGACCTCGTGGCGAGGCGCTAGAAAGACGGGCCGATGTAGAACGAGGTCCGGAAGGACGTCAGCGTCCGCTGGAAGTTCCACAGCCTCGCAAAGTTCCAGTGCAGCGGCAGGCCGAGGAAGTTGACCTCGAGGCCGAACCCGAACGAAGCGATGCCGTCGACCAGGCACGGCCCGCTCTTGTTCTTGCAGCCCGACAGGGCGGGCGCGTTGCCCGAGGTCGTCCAGAACTGGAAGTTCTGGTTCAGGAGGGCGCCGCCGCCGATATCGACGAACGCGGAGGCCCGGATATCCCGCAGGCCCCCGATCGGAAAGATCAGGTAGTCGATGAGCGGGAAGCGCAGCTCGAAGTCCCCATAACCCACCGTGTTCCCGATGATGGCGTTGTAGTCGAGGCCCTGGAGTGTGTCGAGGCCGCCGAACGAGTAGACGTCCGGGAAGTTGCCCCGCGACGCCGCGCCGAAGACGCGGATGGCGAAAAGCATCCTCTTGGTAATCGGAATGTACTGGCGGTAATCGAGAGAGAGGCCGGTGGTCAGCGTCGCGGTGGCTGGGGGTTCGACAGCCTGGTCGCTCGACCCTTTGAGGTCCGGCGCGTAGTTGGCCGAAAGGGTGAATCGGTTGCCCGACCATGGTCCCCAGGCCTGGTAGATCGTCGTGTCGCCAGTCAACGCCGCGGAGATCTGGGGAAAGTTGTCCGTGCGCGGCTGGACGATGACAGCCTGATTTCCGGCGTTGTTGGTTATGGCAAAGGGGTAGTTGATCGCCCTCGAGACGAAGCCGAGCCCGCCGTCGACACGGTAGTAGCGCGAGAGGGGGTAGCTGGCGAGGACGGTCCCGCCCGTGTACCGCTCGGCTTGCTGCGCCCGGGAGACCAGCCCCGTGCTCGGATCCTGCGTGTAGAAGTAGCTCCGGCTGTCGTAGACCGTGATGGCTTTCTGGAGGCGCTGGCCGATGTCGGCGTAGGTAAACCGGAAGTCGGTGTACGTCGAGACCGAATACAGGCTCGCGATGAAACGGCGGTCGCCCAGGTTGTCGCCGAAGGTCAGCACCGTATTCGTGACGAACGTCTGGTCCGTGTTGATGCCGGCAATGACCTGGGCGTCTTCGAGGTAGAGCTTGTGGCCCGGCTTGGGGTTGATTTTCTCCGGATCGACCGAGACCTCGATGGCCGGCTGGTACTTGGGCTGCGTAAATGGCGCGACGGGCGTCATCGAGGGGTTGAGCTCCGCCAGCCGCCGGACGGACTTCTTCGAATCCGCGACGTAGACGGTGAATTTTCTCTTGTAGTACGCCATGAAGACGAGCTTCTCGGCGTTGTCCCTGCCGATGACAACTGCCGGGCAGAAGGCGCCGGCCACGACATTGGTGTGCAGGAGCGTCTCGCCCGTCTCGAGGTTGACTGAGTAGATGTTGTAAATGCCCCCGTCGCGGTCCGACGTGAAGAAGAGCCGCTTGCCGTCGGGCGACAGGGTCGGGTCCTCGTCGTTCCAGTCCCCGTAAGTGACCTGCTCGCGCGTGGCCGTGTCATTGGGATCGATGCGGAAGATCTTCGACTTGTTCCCCTTGACGGAGAAATAGTAGAGCCACTTTCCGTCGGGCGAGTAGACAGGCGCCGAATCGAATGCGTCGTCGTTCGTCAGGTTCGCGAAAGCTCCGGTCGAGCGGTTATAGGTCCAGATGTCCGCCTGTCCGCCCTTCATGGCACGGAAGGCGATGTACTCGCCGTCGGGAGAGAAGGTCGGGTTGTACTGCTGGTCGAGGTCCGGCATCAGGATCGTCTGGTTGATGCCGCCGCTGAGTGCGTTCAAGAGCAGCAGGTCGCGGCCCCTTTCGCGCCGAGCGAAGACGGCGACGAAGTTGCCGTCGGGCGAGACGGCGATGTCGGCTCCGCCCTGCGGGCCGGTCTCGATCCACTGGGCAATCAGGTACTCGTACTTGGTGGTGTTTCCCTTGGTGAGGTTCTTGTAGAGCTTGCGCTCCCGCGTCGATGCGACGACGACGTCCGCCTTGCCCTTGTACGTCGAGATGGCCGCGACGAAGTCGCCTGAAGGGAAGGGGCGCGGGGACAGCTCCGCCGAGGGCGTGTCCTCCAGCTTGAAGCGCTCGCCGAAGTCGGTCGGCTCGCCCCTCTCGGTCAGGATCTTCAAGTAGCGCCAGCGCAAGAACCGCCGGAACTTGATGTCGAAATCCTCGGCCGAGATGTTGAAGGCCCTCTTGACCGCCTTGTCGATCGAAGGGCCGATGACGGTGCGGAACTCGAAGATGAACTCCCGGACAGCGTCCTTGCCCCATTCCGCGGCGATGAAGTCGAAGACCGCGTGGCCGAACCGGTACGCGAAGTACCCCTGGATGCCGCCCTGCGCGATCTCGGGCACCTGGTCGGAGAGCACCGCGTCGCGCAGCACCATGCGGTCCTTGTTGTCCTCGTCGTTGCCGAAGTAGGAGGCCATGCCCTCCATCAGCCACTGCGGGGCATTCGAGGTCGCCGCCCGGAGGTAGTTTCCCCCGAAGATGATCTCGAACTGAAAGACGTGGGTGAGCTCGTGGGCGATCAGCTGCTGGAGCTTCTCGTCGGACATGTCGACGGGCAGAACCATGCGATTGCGAGAGGGCAGAGCGAAGGCGCCGATGCCTTCGGGAATGAAGTCGGTCAGGGTGTTCGTCTGCTCGAAATCGGAGTGGTCCGCGTAGTAGATGAGGTTGATGGACTTGGGAATCTGGAAATTCAAAGCGCGGGAGATGTCGTCGTAGGCGCTCTCGGCATAGGAGGCAACTTTCGAGAGCGTGACCTCCTCTCTCTTGTAGAAGTAGATCGTGAAGTGCGTGGACTTGTAGGTCTCCCAGGTGAAGTTGTCGTACTCGAACTTGTTCTGTCCGAAGTAGGTGTACCCCTGTTCGTACTGGGCAGTGGCCGGAGCGGCGAGACCTGCGAGAGAAGCGGCGAGAACGACGAGAAAAAGGCACTTCTTCATCGGGCGCTCTCCTCCATCACGACGTGAATCAGTTGGTGAAGATGTAGCGATCGGCCTCGCGCTCGCGCGCGACGAAGAGGTTCAGGATCTGATTCTCGAGCGAGAACAGGTTCTCGAAGAGCCCCTGGAGCTCGTCGGCCTTGTGGCCGCCGGCCTGGCGGAAGTCCTTGAACTCGTCCTGGAGAAGCTTCTCTCCGGACCGGCCGTCCATGACGAGGAAAACGATGTCGAAGAGGAAGCCGGTCTGTTCCACGTAGACCTGGCGGTAATAGGTCTGGCCGTTGATCGGCGAGACGTACTCTTCGGTCTTGTAGCCCGAGCGATCCTCCACGCGGAACTCGAGGCTGCCCGTGACGATGACCTCGGCGCCTGTCACGGACCCGACCGAGCGCCAGAACTCCGTGGCGCGGCCGAGCTCGGCCAAGGACTGCGTCGGAAGCTTGATCTCTGGGGGCGTTTCGATCACTTCGAGCTTGGTCTTCTTCTCCATCTGCTTCTTCAAGAACCTGTGGAACTCGGCCTGAATGTCCACGTTGGCGAGCCGTTTGTCGCGCGCTTTGTCCGGGTCGGCCACGAGCAGGAACGGGGCGAGCGCCACGCGCTCGTTGCCCCGGAGCGGAAGGCGCGGCTTCAAGGGCAGCTTCAGGCGCACGTCGGCAACGCCCGCCAGCGCCGCTGCGGGCTGCAGCCAGGCCGCCAGGCAGAAGGCGAGCGCCAGGGAGCCCGCGAAAGCGGCGGTGACCGCTCGGTTCCTAGGAGGCACCGGCGGCCTTTCCGGTCGTCCGCGTGTAGGACGTGTAGAACTCGGCGAAGCGGGCGTAGTTGCGGCGGATGTAATTGTCGTTGGGGGCCAGATCCAGGGCCTTCTTGTATTCGGCGAGCGCCCGCGCGTAGTCGCCGGTGGCTTCCAGAGAGACGGCGAGGTTGTTGTGGGCTCGGGCGTTGCCGGGTTCCTTCTTGAGCGCCTGCTCGAAGCGGAAGACGGCCTCGCGCCAGTGTCCCTTGCGCGCCACCTCGGCCCCGAAGGCGATCTGCGAGGAGGGCTTCTCGGTGGCGGAGTACGACGAGCAGGCCGCTTGAAGGAGCACGGCGCCGATTGCCAGGGAAGCCGCCCTCGACGCCCGCTTCATTGGGTTCATTGCTCCTGTCTGCCTCCGCCCGACGGGGCGGCGGGTCGCTATTATAGGAAAGCTTTCGTCCCGGGCGGAATTTCGGAAATCTTGGGCGGCTGGCCCGTTTTTGCCTCGGATCGCCAATGAAGGGATCCTTAAAGGGGGTCATGACCGGATCTTCCTTTGCACGCCGCGCGGCCCTCTCCTGGGCGAAGGGACGGGAATTGCCGCCGCAGCGCCTGTGGCGGGTCTTGCGCGCGAAAGGTTCGATCGAAGCGCTGCTGGCCTCGCCCGAGGCGGAGCTCTCCGTCGCGCTGGGCTCAGCGGCGCGCGCGCAGGCGCTGCTGCGTTCCTCGGACGACCGGGAGGCCGAACGGTGGGCGGCTTCGATCGAGGGGACCGGAGTCCGCCTCGTGACGGCCTTCGACCCCGAGTTCCCGCCGGCTCTCCTCGAAATCCCCGACCCGCCCTTTGCCCTGTTTGCCGTGGGCCAGCTCGCCCGGCTCAAGTTGCCCGCGGTTGCGATCGTCGGTTCGCGAGCCGCCTCGCGCTACGGGCGGGAGGTCGCCGCGCGCCTGGCAAAAGACCTGTCGCTAGCGGGCGTCGTCGTGGTGTCCGGGTTCGCGCGCGGTGTGGACGCGGCGGCGCACCTGGCAGCGCGGGAGGGAACGGGCGGCACGATTGCGGTTCTCGGCTGCGGTCTGGACGTCAACTACCCGCGCGAGCACGCGGTTCTCAAGGAGGACATGTCGCGCACGGATCTGCTTCTCTCGGAGCACCCGCCGGGCACCGAGCCGAGGCCGGAGTACTTTCCCGTTCGCAACCGGATCATCGCGGGCCTCGCCTCCGGGGTCGTTGTCGTGGAGGCTTCTCGCCGATCGGGCTCGCTCATCACGGCGCGCCTGGCCAACGACTTCGGGCGGGACGTCTTCGCCGTGCCGGGCAGCGTCTTTTCGGACACGTCCTCCGGCGTCCACGAGCTGCTGCGCGACGGGGCGATCCTGTGCCGGGGAGCGGAGGACGTCCTGTCCGAGCTTTTCCCTTCCGTCGGCAAGCCCCGGCCGGTGCCCGCCGCGGCGGCGGCCGTGAACCTGTCGCCGGAGGCGCGGACCCTGCTGGCGGCACTGTCGCGCGAAGAGGCTGTCTCGGCCGAAGACCTGGTCGCCGCGACGGACCTGCCGGCGGCAACGGTGCTCGCGGCGCTTTTCGAGCTCGAGAGCGCCGGCCTGGCTGTCGAAGATGCCGGAAGTTTTTCGGCGAACCGGGCCGGGAATAGCGCTCTGTTGTAGTCTGGCAGGAAGGTTGCCGTTTGCGCTTTCGAGCGCACTGTGGCAGTTTCCGACGCCCGAATGGCCAAGAACCTCGTCATCGTCGAATCGCCCGCCAAGGCGAAGACCCTCGAGAAGTTTCTCGGGAAGAGCTTTCGTGTGCTCGCCTCCTACGGCCATGTCCGCGATCTGCCGAAGAAGGGGCTGGGGGTCGACCGGAGCAAAAACTACGAGCCGACCTACGAAATCCTGAAGGGCAAGGAAAAGGCGATCGATGAGCTGCGCCGCGCCGTCCGCAGCTCGGACGCGATCTTTCTCGCTGCCGACCCCGACCGCGAAGGCGAGGCCATCTCCTGGCATTTGCACGAGGCCCTCAAAGCGGCGGGCAAAGGCAAGCCCTTCAAGCGCGTCCGTTTCAACGAGATCACCAAGAAGGCCGTGCTCGCGGCGATGGAGGATGCCGGCGAGATCGACGACCGGCTGGTGGACGCGCAGCAGGCCCGGCGGATCATCGACCGGCTCGTCGGCTACGAGGTCTCGGACCTTCTCTGGAAGAAAGTCTGGCGGGGCTTATCTGCCGGGCGGGTTCAGACCGTCGCGCTCCGGATCATTTGCGACCGCGAGCGCGCGATCGAAGCGTTTCAACCCGTCGAGTTCTGGACGGTGGACGCCCTGCTCGAAGCCGGGGCGCCGCCCCCATTTTCGGCGCGGCTTTCCTCGTTTGCCGGTGAAAAGCTCAAGTTCGACGGCACGGACCCGAGGCTCGAGTCCGAGGCCGCGGCCTTCCGTGTGCGCGACGACGTCGCGAAAGCGACCTGGAAGGTGGCGAAGGTCGAGACCTCCGAGCGCCGCAAGAGCTCGCCGCCTCCCTTCATCACCTCGCAGCTCCAGCAGGCCGCGTCGCGGCGGCTGGGCTTTGCCGTCCGCCGGACGATGCAGATCGCCCAACGCCTCTACGAAGGCAAGGAGATCCCGGGCCGCGGCACGCTCGGCCTGATCACCTACATGCGGACCGACTCGACGCGGGTTGCGGCGGATGCCTTGACGGCCGTCCGGGAGCTGATTGCCGCGCGCTACGGACCGGACTCGCTGCCCGAGTCGCCCCGATACTTCAAGAGCAAGCGCGACGTCCAGGATGCCCACGAAGCGATCCGGCCGACGTACCTGGACCTGCCGCCGGAAGCGGCGGCACCGTACCTGACCGACGAAGAGGTCAAGCTCTACCGCCTGATCTGGGAGCGCTTCGTGGCCTCGCAGATGAATCCCGCTGTCTACGACACCGTATCGGCCGACATCGCCGCCGGCCGAGCGGTCTACCGGGCCTCGGGCTCGACGCTGAAATTCGCCGGCTTCCTCGCAGCCTACGGTGTCGCGGCGGACGAAGACGAGGAGACGGTGGAAGAGGGAACCAAGCTGCCGCCTTTGATCGAGGGCGAGACGCTCAAGCTCCATTCCGTGACGCCCGAGAAGAAGGAGACGCAGCCGCCGCCGCGATTCAACGAGGCTTCGCTCGTGAAGTTCCTCGAGGAAAACGGCATCGGCCGTCCCTCGACGTTTGCCGAGATCCTGCGCAAGCTCGAACAGCGCGAGTACGTGCACAAGAAGGACCGGCGCTTCATCCCCACCGCGCTCGGGCGGACGGTCATCGAGTTGCTGATCCCTTACTTCGACGACTTCTTCGAGACCGGGTACACGGCCCGCATGGAGGAGAAGCTCGACGAGGTCGAGGAAGGCAAGCTTTCGTGGACGAAGGCCCTGTCCGAATTCGACAAGACGTTCACGCGGGACCGGGACCGCGCCTTGTCGAAGATGGTCTCCAGCAAGGCCGGGATTCCGCTATCCGAGGCGCGCCGGATCCTGTCTTTCCCGATCGTGCCGGAGACGGAAGAGAAGTGCGAGCGCTGCGGCAAGAAGCTGAAGCTGCGCATGGGAAAGAACGGCCTCTTTGTCGCGTGCTCGGGCTACCCGGACTGCACGTTCACCCAGAACATCCCGGACCCGGAGGAAGACACGATCGACGCGGCCGACCTCGAGAACATGCTGTGCGACGAATGCTCATCGCCCATGAAACTGCGGCAGAGCCGGACGGGCTCGGCGTTTTTGGGCTGCACCGCATTTCCGAAGTGCCGCAACGTCATCAACGTCGCAATCGCCGGAGGCAAGGCCGAGGCGCGGCCCGACGAGCCGACCGGCGAGATGTGCCCCGAGTCGGGCCATCCGCTCGTGCGGCGCCATGGGCGTTTCGGTGCGTACGTCGCCTGCTCGGGGTATCCGGCCTGCCGGTACAAACCGCCCAAGCCCGTCAAGGACACGCTCGTGCGGTGTCCCAAGGACGGCGGCGTCGTCGCCGAGCGGCGGGGCCGCTTCCGGCCGTTCTACGGGTGCGTCAACTATCCCAACTGCGACTTCACCCTCTCGGCGCGGCCGATCCCGGAGGCTTGCCCGAAATGCGGCAACCCGTACCTGCTGTTGCGTGAGCGCAAGGGCGGAAACGTGTTCGCCTGCGACGCGGCCGGCTGCGGTTTCGAAAAACCGGCGGGCAAGGTGCCCGAGCTGCAGGAAGTCTTCCTCCCGCCTTCGGAGGCCGCCAAGGTAAAGCCGAGGGGAAAGACGAAGCCCAAGCCCGAGGAGGCGCCGGTGCCGAAAGCGACGACTGCAAAGGCGAAACCCGGCTCGAAAGCAAAGGCAAAACCGAAAGAGGGGAAGGCCCCGACACCCCGGCGTCGCGTAAGCTAGATCCCATGCGCCTGGCCGGCCGGGTCCTTTGCGCGGCTCTCCTTGCCGGGCTTTTTGGCGCCGGCGCGGCCCGGGCGGAAAAATCCCTTCACTGGCGCGCCGTCGACGTCAAGGCTCGTCTCGATTCAACGGGCGTGCTCCACGTCGTCGAGCGGCAGGCCATGGTCTTCACGGGCGATTGGAACGGCGGCGAGCGCAAGTTCCGCCTCTTTCCCGGGCAGACACTTTCCTTTGAGAGCCTCCGCCGGGTCGACCCGTCGACCGGTGAAACGCGGGAGATCGCACGCGGTGACCTCTCCGAGGTCGACCGCTACGCCTTCACTGACGCAACGACGCTGCGCTGGAGAAGCCGGCGGCCGTCGGACCCGGAGTTTGAGAACACGGAGCTCGTTTACGAGATCGCCTACAGGCTTTCGGGTGTGCTCGTGAAGCAGGGCGATTCGTACCTGCTCGAGCCCGAGTTCGCGTTCCCCGACCGTAGCGGCGCCATCGACTCCTTCTCCCTCGCGCTCGATTTCGATCCGGCCTGGACCCCGCCACTGAATTTCGAGAGCCGCCGGAAGGCCGGGCCTCTCCAGCCGGGGCAGGGCTACGTCGTTCGAGTGGAGCTCGGGTTTCACGGCGGGAGCGCGCCCTCCGCCGCGCGAACGGGGACGTCCCGGGGAATGCGCCTCTGGAAGTTGATCCTGATCCTTGCCGGGCTGTTCCTCTTCGGGGCTGCCTTCTACGCCCGCGAGTCCTCCCTCGGACGCTTCGCGAGCGGGCCCTCGCCCGAGTCCGTCGACGAGGGGTGGCTTTCGAAGAATCTCCTCTCGCTGCTGCCCGAGGAGGCCGGCGCGCTCTGGGACGACAAGATCGGCCCGCCCGAGGTCGCCGCGGTCCTTGCGCGCCTCCAGGGAGAGGGCAAGATCGAGACGCAGGCCTCGGGCAAAGAGCTGACGATGCACCTCAAGGCCCCCCTCGAGGACTTCAAGGGCTACGAGAAGGACCTTCTCGCCGCGCTCTTCTTTGGCAAGCGCCAGTCGACATCGACGAGCGAGATACGTTCCCACTACAAGAGCAAGGGCTTCGATCCGGCGTCGACGATCAAGCCGGCCTTGACCAAGAAGCTCGAGGGACACGCCGACTTTCAGGACCGCTCCGGGCGGCCCGCGCGCTGGCCGACGGCGTTGCTGTTTCTGGGAGGAATCGCCCTGCTCGGCCTCGCCCTCCTCCGGGATCACACCGACTTTGGCACCGTCGTCGGGATCGCGATCTCGTTTGGCTTTTTCTGGGCGGTCGCGCTGATCCCGGCCGCCTTCTACCAGCGCCGGATGGACCGGCTCGGGCCCTGGGCGATCTCGCTGCTGATCGTGCCGCTTCTCTTCCTGTGGAGCGCCTGGTCGAGCCTGTCGGGCGGAGGGACGGTGGCAGCCGAGGTCGTCTTCGGTCAGCTCCTGCTTCAGCTGGCGCTCTTTTCCAATCTCTTCAACCTCGCGAAGACCCGGGAGGGCCCGCGCAAGATCGCTCGCCGCAAGCAGCTCGTCGCCGCGCGGCGGTTCTTTGAGCGGGAGCTGGGCAAACGCGACCCGCATCTGAAGGATGCGTGGTTCCCCTGGATCGTGGCCTTCGGCATGGGCCCCTCGGTCGACCGCTGGTTTCGCTCCTTCGGTTCTTCGCAGGCCGCGACAGCGGCCTCTGTTTCCTCTGCTTCGTCGTCTTCCTCCTCCTCGGGCAGCGGCGGATTCTCGGGCTCCTCGGCGTGGACGGGCGGGGGAGGATTCTCGGGCGGCGCAGGGTCTTCGGGCGGCTGGGCGGTCGCCGCCGGCGCGCTGGCTGCGGGTGTCTCGGCGCCGAGCTCGGGCGGCGGCGGAGGAGGGGGCGGCGGCGGCGGCGGGAGCTCGGGCGGCGGCGGCGGGGGAGGCTGGTGACGAAACGCCGGGGTGCGCTCGCCCGCCTCTACAGCGAGTTCACGGATCCTTCGGCTTCGGGCGACACGCTGAACATGCTCCGCCGGTATGCCGACGGCCTCGTGCCGGGCTGCATGGGGCTGCTCTTCATGGGCGTGGGAATACTCGTCATCGTGCTCTTTTCCCGCCAGATCGTATCGAGCGACAAGAAGACGTACCTGCCCCTTCTCTTTGGCCTGGTCTTCGCTCTCGTCGGCTTCGGAGTCGCCCGATTGGGCCTCTCGACCGTGCTCAAGAAAGCCCGCGGGGCGGGAGCGAGCGACGACAGCGAAGAAGACGACGGTCCGCCCTCGAAATGACGAAGACGCCCTGGGGCAAGTTCTCGCTTCCGGGAAGCGAGCCGGCCTACATCCGGGGCTATACGCCGGAATACCGGAAGACGTCGCGGCAGATCTTCGGGCCGCTGGCCGAGTGGGTCGCGGACTTCCCGCCGGGAAGGCACGCGTGGCTGATGGAGGAGGTGCCCCGGGAGGGCTCGCTCTCGGCCTTTTACCGCGACCTCGCAAAGAAGCTCACACCCTCGGGCTCACTCTGGGTCGTCTTCCCGAAGAAGCCCTTCATGAAGGAGTGCGGGTTTCCCTTCGAATGGTCCGACGTGCAGAAGTCGGGTCTGGCCGCCGGCCTCGTCGACAACAAGATCGCCGCCTTCTCCCCGCGCTTGACCTCCATCCGATTCGTCATCCCCGTCGCCCGCCGCAAGACCCCGTAGAATCCACCCCTCATGTCGGTCACGGTCATCGGAGCGGGGCTCGCGGGCACGGAGTGCGCGTGGCAGCTCGCCAGGCGCGGGCACCGCGTGCGCCTCTACGAGATGCGGCCGAAGGTCAAGACGGCCGCGCACCAGACCGGGGATTTGGCCGAGCTCGTCTGCTCGAACTCGTTTCGCTCGGACAATCCCTTGAACGCCGTCGGGCTCTTGAAGCGCGAGATGGAAGAGCTCGACTCGCTCGTCATCCGCTCGGCGCGCGGATCGGCCGTTCCGGCCGGCGACGCTCTCGCCATGGACCGCACGATCTTCTCGCGCCTCGTCTCCGAGGCGATCGCGGCGCGGCCCGAAATCGAGATCGTTCGGGAAGAGGCGCTGGAGATTCCGATGGAAGGCTACGCCGTCATCGCGACGGGGCCGTTGACATCGCCGGCCCTGGACCGGGCGATCGGAAAGCTGCTCGGCACGGAAGACCTCTACTTCTACGACTCGATCGCGCCGGTCGTTACCGCCTCCTCGCTCGACTTCTCGAAGATGTACGCCCTCTCGCGGTACGGCAAGGGCGGGGGCGAGGACTACTGGAACTGCCCGCTGACGCGAGACGAATACGAAGCTTTCATCACGGACCTTCTCGCCGCCGAGATCACGCCGGTCAAGGACTTCGAGAAGGGCATTTACTTCGAGGGGTGCCTTCCGATCGAGGTCATGGCCGAGCGCGGGAGGGAGACGCTGCGCCACGGGCCGATGAAGCCGATGGGCCTGCCGGATCCCAGGACGGGAAAGAACCCATGGGCCGTCGTGCAGCTGCGCCAGGACGACCTCGCCAAGGAGCACTACAACCTCGTCGGGTTCCAGACGAAGTTGAAGGTCTCAGAGCAGCAGCGCGTTTTCCGAAAGATCCCGGGTCTGGAAAACGCCGCCTTCGCCCGGTACGGAATGCTCCACCGGAACACCTACATCCACTCCCCGGCGCACCTCGACCGTTTCTGGCGCATGCGCCGAGAGCCCCGGCTCTTTTTTGCCGGCCAGATCACGGGAGTCGAGGGCTACGTCGAGAGCGCGGCAACGGGCCTTTCCGTGGGGCTCACGCTCGCGCAGCTCCTCGAGGGGCGCGAGCCCGTGCCCGTGCCGTACACCAGCGCGATCGGTTCGCTCGCGCGCCACTGCTCGGAAAGGCCGCCGGAGGCGAAGTTCGAGCCGATGAACGTGACGTTCGGGATGATCGAGGACACGTCGCACTCGCCCGTGCGCGACAAGAAGAGGCGCCGGGAACAGATCGTCCTGCGGGCTCTCACGGCGATTAGAGAGTGGAAGGACGCAGTGGGGTCCCCTCTCCCTCCGGGAGAGGGACAGGGTGAGGGGCAAACAGGAGTCGGGGCAATCGATGACCGCTTCGGCGAGAGTCTTCCCCTCACCCCAACCCTCTCCCGGGGGGAGAGGGGGTAAGACATGCTCACGTTCGACGACATCGCGGCCGCGAAGAAGCGCCTTGCCGGCGCGGCGATCCGTACGCCGGTCTTGACCTCGCGGCAGTTCGACGAGGAAGCGGGGACATCCGTCTTCTTCAAGGCCGAGAACCTGCAGCGCGGCGGCGCCTTCAAGTTTCGCGGCGCCTACAACAAGCTGAAGGCGTCGAAGGAGAGGGGCAAGGTCGTCGGAGGTCGTCGCGTACTCCTCCGGCAACCACGCGCAGGGCGTCGCCCTGGCGGCGAAGATCCTGGGCTTGAAGGCCACGATCATCATGCCGCTCGACGCTCCGGCCTCCAAGCTCGCCGCCACGCGCGGCTACGGCGCCGAGGTCGTCCTGTACGACCGCTACAAGGAAAACCGCGCCGAGGTGGGCGAGCGGCTGCAGAAGGAGCGGGGTGCGCTGCTGGTGCCTCCCTTCGACGACGAGCTGATCATGGCCGGCCAGGGCACGGCGGCCCTGGAGCTGCTCGAAGACGTGCCCGACCTCGATGTCCTCGTCGTGCCGGTCTCGGGCGGGGGCTTGATGGCCGGATCGGCTCTGGCCGCCCGCCACCTGCGCCCCTCGATCGTTCTCTACGGCGTCGAGCCCGAGGCGGGAAGCGACACGGCGCAGTCCCTGGCGCAAGGCCGAGCGCGTGTCGATCGAGATCCCCAAGACGATCGCCGACGGGCTCCAGGTGGCGCAGCCCGGGGAGCTGACTTTCCCGATCCTGCAGAAAACCCTGAAGGCGGTTCTGCTCGTATCCGGACGAGGAGCTGATCGAGACACTCACATGGATGCTCGAGCGCATGAAGGTCTTAGTCGAGCCCTCCGGGCGTCGCCGGTGCTGCCGCCGTGCGGCACAGGAAGGCGGACTTCTCGGGCAAGAAGGTCGGCGTCATTCTTTCGGGCGGCAACGTGGATCGCGGCAAGCTCGCCGAGTTTCTGGCGGCCTCGGTTCCCGCGCGATGATCCGGCGCCCGGCGCTTCTGGCCGCTGCGTCCTGGGTTTTCTTCACCTCACCTGCCGCGCGGGCGCACGACCTGTGGATCGAGCCCTCGGCCTTTCATCCCGCGCCCGGCGCGTCGGTCGACATCCGGCTGCGCGTGGGGCAACACTTCGTCGGGGACCCGCTCCCGCGCTATGGCTCGCTCGTCCTGCGCTTCGACCTGTCCTCTTCTGACGGCGAGCGTGTCGATTGAGGGAGACGAGGGCGACGAGCCGGCCGGCCGCATCACGATCCCGTCGGCTGGCGCGCATCTGGTCGGGTACCGGAGCAACAACTCCTACGTGTCGCAGGAACCGCAGAAGTTCGACGAGTACCTGAAGGAAGAGGGCCTGGAGCAGATCATCCTGTTGCGCTCCGGCCGGGGCGATGGCCAGAAGCCCTCGCGGGAGTTCTTCGCGCGCTGCGCGAAGGCCTTGCTCTTTGCCGGCAGCGGTCCGCACACCGGATTTGACCGCGTGCTCGGCTTCACGCTCGAAATCGTTCCCGAGAAGGACCCGGACGCCTGGCAGGCGGGCGGGGAGCTCGTGTTCCGGCTGATCTACGAGGGCAAGCCGCTGGCGGGCGCCCTTGCTCGTGGCGATGCCGCAGAGCGATCCTTCCAAGAAGCTCTCGATGCGCTCGGACCGGAATGGACGGGCCGCGTTTCGCCTGCCGCACGCCGGCGTGTGGCTCGTCAAGGCCGTGCAGATGATCCCGTTTGACGGCGGAAAAGCCGACTGGCAGAGCCTCTGGGCTTCCTTAACATTCGAGATCCCGGATCGCGGGTTGATAAAAAGCGTCCGATGAAGAAACGGAGAACCGGGCAAGCCGGGCTCTTCGCGGGGCTTCTCCTCCTGTCCTGCGCCGCCTGCCGGAAGAATGGGGCGGATCTCGAGAGCACGGGCCTCGATCGACAAGGCCCCGGCAGCGTCGCCGGCAGCCTCCGAGACCCGGATGGCGGCCGGCCCGACCGGGTCGATCCCCGAGCCCAACCGCGCCGTCGGTGTCGGCGACGCGGTGCCGGACTTCACGCTGTTGGACCAGAACGGGGCGACGGTCCGGCTCTCGCAGTTTCGCGGCGAGCCCGTGGGCGTGACGTTCCTGTACACGACCTGTCCCGACGCCAACGCCTGCCCGATGACGACGGCCAAGTTCTCGCGGCTCGACGTGATGCTGCGCGAGAAGAAGTTTGGCCATCTGCTCGTCGTGACGGTCGATCCGGAGCACGACACGCCGGCCGTTCTCAAGGACTACGCGAAGAAAGCCGGGGCCGACCCGAAGCGCTGGAGCTTTCTGACGGGGGATCCCGCGAAGGTCGCCGAGGTCGCCTCGCGCTTCGGCATTCTCTATTCGAAAAAGGGCAGCCAGGTCCTGCACCAGCAGGGCGTTGCCGTCGTCGATCCGGACGGAAAGCTCGCGACGATCTACTACGGAGAGACCTGGCAGCCGGAGCACATCTTGAGGGACATGGAGAAGGCGAGGAAAGGATGAGATCGAGCCGGGTTCTGGGTGTTGCGGCATTCGCGCTCGTGGCCGGATACGGGGTCGCGCTCTACGCAGCCGACGAGCATCCGTCGGCTCTGTTCAAGCAGTACTGCGTCAAGTGCCACGGCGAGGACGGAAAAGCCTCGACGCCCAAGGGCAAGCAGCTCATGGCACGCGACTTCACGAACGCCGAATTCCAGGCCGGCAAGACGGATGCGCAACTGATCAAGACCGTGACCAACGGCGACGAGGACATGCCACCTTTCGGCAAGAAGCTCTCGAAAGAACAGATCGAGAGCCTCGTCAAGAACGACGTCCGCGGCTTCGCGCCCAAGAAGTAGCGACACGGCGTTACACTGATCCCGTGGTCACGCTCTCGCGCGCGATCGACGGGTTCGAGAGCTACCTGGCCGACGAGCGGCGCTTTTCTCCGCAGACGGTCCGGGCGTACCGCACCGACCTCGACCGCTTCGCCTCTTTCTGGGAGCGGGAATTTGCCAACGAGCCGGCCGGCAAGACGCCGCTTTCGAAGATCGACACCCTGGCGGTGCGCTCGTACCTGGCCTCGCTCCATCGCGGAGAGCTCGTCAACCGCTCGATCGCGCGCCACCTCTCGACCCTGCGGTCCTTCTTCAAATGGGCCTGCCGCGAGGGGCACTGCGAGAAGAACCCCGCCAAGGGCGTGCCGGCGCCGCGCGTGCCGAAGACGCTCCCACGCGCGTTGACGCTCGCGGACGCCGAGGGCCTGATGGACGCCGAAGAGGAGGGCTCGTTTCCGGAACGGGATCGCGCGCTCTTCGAGCTGCTCTATGCGACAGGCGTGCGTGTCTCGGAGGCCGCCGGGCTCGACCTCGAGGACGTGGACTTCGGGCTGCTTTTGGCGCGCGTCACGGGCAAGGGACGCAAGGAACGCATCGTGCCCTTCGGAGTTGCCGCAAAAGACGCGCTCGAGGCCTACCTGCCCGAGCGCGCCGCGAGGAGATCGGGCTACGAGGGCGAGGCTGAGCGCGGGGGAGGCGAGCCGCTGTTCGTCAACGCGCGCGGGGGCCGTCTCACGACGCGCTCGATGGCGCGGCTCTTGAAGCGCCGCCTGCGCGCCGCGGGGCTGCCGGCCGAGATCTCGCCGCACGCGCTGCGCCACACGTTTGCCACCCACCTGCTCGAAGCCGGGGCCGACCTGCGAGCGATCCAGGAGCTCCTGGGCCACGCTTCCCTCTCGACAACGCAGAAATACACCCACCTCGACGCCGCGCGTTTGGCCGAGGTCTACAAGCGCTCTCACCCGAAGGCATGAGCCGGCTGAACGTGCAGAGTCGAGCTCGGCGAGCGGCTATCGCGCTCGTTGGCATCCTCATGGGCGCCAGCTCCGGTCGTGCCCAGCAAACACCTCTTCCTCCGATTCTCGCCGAGATCGACAAGCACGTGCGCGAGGAATTCTGGGACACGAAGTTCAAGGGCGTCGACTGGGACGGAGCCGTGCGCCAGGCGGCGGCGGCGATCAACCAGGCCAGAGACGGCAGCGAGCGTGACGCGTCGTACGACCGGCTGCTCGCCCTGCTCGACGATTCGCACACGTTCCGCGTGCCCCCGGGCCGGCTTCCCGAGCGCGTCTGGGGGACGGTCGGCCTGCGCATCGGCTTGGACGGCGAGGGCTATGCCGTCAAGGGTGTCGTCCCGGGCTTTGCAGCCGAGCGCGCCGGGCTGAAGACGGGCGACCGCATCCTGTCGGTCGCAGGACGCCGTTACGGGAAGGAGCGCGTCAACCTCAAGGATCTCTTCCTCATCTTCGAAGGCCAGATCGGCAGCGAGGTCGAAGTGGTCTGGCAGGCGCCGGGCGGCTGCCGCGCCGAAGACGAGTCTCTTGAAGCGCGAGCGGGAAGAAGCTTCGGACGCTCTCGTCTGGAAGAGCGCGCGCGTCATCCGGCGCGACGGCAGGGCTTTCGGCTACGTGCGCCTGTGGGGTGTGCGGACGGAGTCGGCCCTGGCGATCGTCGATCTGCTGCTCGACCGCGCGGAGGCCGCCCGGGCGAGGCCCGAGCTCTCCGGCTGGGACGGAATCGAGGGCCTGCTGCTCGACGTGCGCGGCAACAGCGGGGGCTACGACCCGAACATCCTGGCCACGTTTCTGCGCGGGCAGTGGAGCGCCGGCGACTACTACGAGATATCGCGAGGCCAGAAGCGGGTGGTGCCGCCCGTTTACCGCAAGCTCCCGGTGGTGCTGCTCGTCAACTCGGGCACGGTGAGCGAAGGGGAGCTTTTGGCCCTGCGCTTTCGAACCCACGGGATCGGGCCAGTCGTGGGCGAAGAGACCGCCGGGATGGGCAGCGGCGGGGCCGTGGCAACCAGGCTGTCGGACGGCTCAACGCTCTGGCTTTCGCGCCGGTCGATCGAAGACGCGAGCGGGCGCTCCTACGAGGGCCGGGGGTTGGTGCCGGATGTCCTTGTGCCCGACAGGCCGGGCGGCGAGGGGAGGGAAGACGCGATTGTCGAAGCGGGGTTGAAGGCCCTCGCAGCCCCGAAAGGGGACGGCAGAAGGCAGTAAACTCCGCTGCGATGGCAAAGGAAAAGTGGCATGCGACAACCGTCGTCTGCGTGCGCCACAAGGGCCGCGTGGCGATGGCCTCGGACGGCCAGGTCACTCTCGGCACGACGGTGATGAAGCAGACCGCGTCGAAAATCCGGAGGTTGAAGGGCGGAGACGTGCTGGCCGGATTCGCGGGCTCGACGGCTGACGCTTTCGCCCTCTTCTCGCGCTTCGAGTCGAAGCTCGACGAGTTCCGCGGCAATCTCGAGCGCTGCGCCATCGAGCTCGCCCGGGATTGGCGCACCGACAAGATGCTGCGTCAGCTCGAAGCGCTCTTGATCGTCGCCGACAAGACGACCTCGCTCCTGATCTCCGGCACGGGCGACCTGATCTCGCCCGAGGAGGGCATCCTTGCCGTCGGGTCAGGCGGGCCGTATGCCCTGGCCGCCGCGCGCGCGCTCCTGAAGCATCGGCCGGATCTTTCGGCCTCGGACATCGCGCGCGAGGCCCTGATCATCGCCTCCGGCATCGACATCTACACCAACGACAAGATCACGCTCGAAGAAATCTGAGTGGAGTCCAAAGTCCAAAGTCCAAAGTCCAAAGATAAAGCGCGACAGTAGCCACAGATGGTCTTCTTGATGCCGGGCGAGAAGGTCGCGGAGGCGGGCAAGGCTGCCCCCGCGTCGCGCACGCCGCGCGAGATCGTGCTCGAGCTCGACAAGTACGTCATTGGCCAGAAGCGAGCGAAGAGGGCTGTGGCTGTCGCGCTGCGCAACCGGTGGCGGCGCCAGCAACTCTCACCCGAGATCGGTCGCGAGATCCTGCCGAAGAACATCCTCATGATTGGCCCGACGGGCGTCGGCAAGACCGAGATCGCGCGGAGGCTCGCGCGCCTCGCCGATGCGCCCTTCATCAAGGTCGAGGCCTCGAAGTTCACAGAGGTCGGCTACGTCGGCCGCGACGTCGAGTCGATCGTTCGCGACCTGACCGAGGTCGCCGTCCAGGTCGTCCGCGAGGAGAAGACGCTCGAGATCCGCGAGCGCGCCAAGGCCCGTGCCGAACAGCGCTTGGTCGAGCTGCTCCTGCCGGCGCTGCCGGATTCCGAGGCCGAGGAGACGCGGGGCAAGCTCCGCTCGCTTCTCCACGAGGGCAAGCTCGAGGAGCGCACGGTGGAGGTCGAGGTCGCCGACAAGGCCTTCCCGTCTTTCGAGATCGTGACGAACCAGGGTGTCGAGGAGATGGACATCAACGTCAAGGAGATGCTCCCCGGCCTTTTCGGCAGCAAGAAGAAGCGGCGCAAGGTCTCGGTCGCGGAGGCGCGCGAGATCCTGCAGGCCGAGGAGGAGGGGCGCCTCGTCGACCCCGGCCAGGTCGCCCGCGAGGCCGTCGAGCGCGCGCAGTCCTCCGGCATCGTGTTCTTGGACGAGATCGACAAGGTCGCCGGCCGCGAGTCCGGCCGCGGGCCCGACGTCTCGCGCGAGGGCGTCCAGCGGGACCTGCTGCCGATCGTCGAAGGCACCTCCGTCAACACGAAGTACGGCTTCGTGAAGACCGACCACGTGCTCTTCATCGCGGCGGGCGCCTTCCACGTTTCGAAGCCCTCGGACCTGATCCCGGAGCTGCAGGGCCGGTTCCCGATCCGCGTCGAGCTCGACTCCCTGACCGAGGAGGACTTCGTCCGGATCCTGACCGAGCCGGAAAACGCCCTCTTGAAGCAGTACAAGGCCCTGCTCGGGGCCGAGAACGTCGTTCTCGAGTTCTCCGACGAGGCGATCCGCGAGATCGCCCGCGACGCCGAGCGGGTCAACAACGCCCTCGAAAACATCGGCGCGCGGCGCCTGCACACGATTCTCGAGCGGCTGCTCGAGGACATTTCGTTTGCGGGGCCGGAGAATGCGGGCAAGACCATCCGCATCGAGATCGAGGACGTGCGGGCCGCGCTCGCCGATCTGGTCAAAGACGAGGACCTCTCGCGCTACGTCCTGTGAGGCTGGAGCGGGCCCTTTTCGCCGTGCTCGTCTGCGCGGTCCTTGCTGTCGCCGGTTGCGGAAAGAAGGGCGAGCCGTCACCGCCGCTGCCCAAGGGCCCCCACGCCATCAGGGACCTGGCCGCCGAGCAGGAGGGCGGCGACGCGGTCCTGACGTTTTCCTATCCCGACCGGCTCTTGAACGGGCTTCCCTTGACCGATCTCGACTCGATAGAGATCTACCGCTTGCCGGGCGCGACTCCCGCCGCCGTCCAGCCGTCGGCCTCGATGTCGGGAGGCATGGGCATGGTTGCCGGCACGGGCACGACCGGCGGGCTCACCCTGGGCGCCGCGTCGCGCCACGCGGCCGCGAACATCCGGATGGCCGAGCAGGGTTTTTACCGCGACGCCGTGCAGGTCGCGCGGCTCCCGGTCGGCGAGCTCGCCCGGAGGACCCGGGGCGCGACAATCGTGTATCGCGACGACCTCCTGCCCCTCTTCGGCAAAACCCCGAGCGTCCCCTCCCAGGGCTACGCCGTCGTTTCGGTGCGCCGCACGGGCGACCGCAGCCCGATCTCCAACATCGCGATCATTGCGCCCGACATACCGCCCGGGGCGCCCGAGATCCTTGCTCTGACGCCGGAAGAAGGCCGCGTGTGCCTGGACTGGCTGGCGCCGGAAAAGGACATGACCGGCAAGCCCGCGGCAATCGGCGGCTACAAGATCTACCGCCGGGCCCTTTCCGAAGACGAGTACGGCGCGGCCTTGACGTCGGCGCCTTTTCCGGGCACGTCCTACACGGACACGACGGCGCCCTACGGCGGCCCGATCGTCTACACGGTGCGGGCGACGTTGCCGGGCAAGCCCCAGATCGAGGGGCTGCCCGCTCTCGAAGCGGGTCTCGACTACCGCGACATTTATCCGCCGCAGGCGCCGCGGCGTCTGGATGCGCTGTCCGAGGGCAAGATCGTCCGGCTCTTCTGGGACCCGGTTTCCGCCGCCGACCTGGCCGGCTACATCGTTTTTCGCGCCGAGGGCGACGGCGCGCCCGCGCGCCTGACGCCTCAGCCGATCAGGGACAGCTTTCTGACGGACGAGGCGGTCAAGCCCCGCGTGCGCTACCGCTACACCGTTCGGGCCATCGATACGACGGGCAACCTCGGCCCGCCTTCGCCGGAAGCCATCGCCGAGCCGTTCTGAGCGGGTAGACTCCTTCCATGGCGCTGCCCCTCCGATTCATGAAGATGGCCGGCGGGGGCAACGACTTTCTTCTCTTCGAGGCAGACGGCCGCGCGCTCTCGGCAGAGGACCGGCGGATGATCACGCAGGCGTGCCGGCGCGGCCTCTCCGTCGGCGCCGACGGCGCCCTGCTGCTTTCTCCGGGCGCCGGCGGGCGGCTCCGCCTCGACTACTACAACGCCGACGGCGGCCTCGCTTCCTTCTGCGCCAACGGCACGCGCTGCGCGGCGCGGTACGCCGCCCGCAAGCGCCTGACCCCGTCGGGCGACCATCCGGTGCTCGAGACGGGCTGGGGCTTGATCGCGGCCCATGTCGAAGGCCCCGAGGTGACGCTCGACCTGCCGGATATCGCTGCCCCGGACGCCCCGATCGAGATTTCCGGCGCGGGGCTTCCGGACAAGGCCTATCCCATCCAGGTCGGCGTGCCACATCTCGTCGTGTTCATCGAGGACGGCCTGGCAGATCTGCCGGTGGCGCGCGTGGCGCCTCCGCTGCGCCGGGACCCGCGCCTGCCGGACGGCGCCAACGTGAACTTCGTGTCCGTCGAAAACCCGCATGCCCTCGTGGTGCGGACCTTCGAGCGGGGTGTGGAGGCCGAGACGCTCGCCTGCGGCTCCGGCGTCGTGGCTTCTGCAATCGTCGCGGCGCGCCTCGGGCGGGTGGATCCGCCGCTCGCCTGCCGCACGAAGAGCGGCGTCGTCTTCAAAGTGCGGTTCGAGGAGACCGGGCCAGCACTTCACCCGCGTGGCGCTGACGGGCGACGCGCGCGAGATCTATTCGGGCGAGTTGACCGAGGAGGCGTTCCAGTGAACCTGCCCATCACACCGTCGAAGATCATCGGCGTCGGCCGCAACTACCGGGAGCACGCGAAGGAGCTGGGCAACGTCGCCCCGGAGAAGGAGCCGCTCCTGTTTCTCAAGGCGCCCTCCTCCCTGATCTTCGACGGAGACTCAATCGTGCTTCCGCCGGAGTCCTCCCGCGTCGACTACGAGGGGGAGCTGGCCCTCGTCATCGGCCGCCGGATCAAGAGCTGGCCTCAGGAGAAATGGCTCGAGGCCTTAGCCGGGGTTGCCTGCGCCAACGACGTCACGGCCCGCGATCTCCAGAAATCAGACGGCCAGTTTGCGCGGGCCAAGTCTTTCGACACCTTCTGCGCCGTCGGCCCGAGAATCGTCTCGGGCCTCGACCCGTCGGATCTCGCGATCGAGACCCGCGTCAACGGTACGGTCCGGCAGTCCGGCCGCACCTCCGACATGGTTTTCTCGCCGGCCTTTCTCATCGCGTACATCTCGCGGATGATGACGCTCGAGCCGGGCGATCTGATTCTGACGGGCACGCCCGCCGGCATCGGAGCGCTTGCGCCGGGCGACTCGGTCGAGGTTTCGATCGAAAAGGTCGGGGTCCTGCGAAACACGGTAGCGGCCGCGGGCGCGGCCGGGAGCCGCACCCCCTGACGCCAGCCTGGCGCGGCCGCCTGGCCGCGGCTTCCCTGCTGGTCTTCGGAGCCTCCTCGGTCAAGCTCGTTCACTGGAGAAGCCTTCCGTGGCGCTTCGAGGGCGTTTCGAAATGGTCCGGTGCGTCGTCGGAAGAGCTGCGAGCGAAGGGAACGGGCTTCTCCTTCGATCCCGACTACGCCGTTTTCCTCGAAGCCGTCCGAACGGCCACACCGGAAGACGCCACCGTGTCGGTCGTAGCTCCGCGCAGCCACGAGAACTACACCTACCAGGCGGCCTTTACCCTGGCCCCGCGCCGCGTCGTTGGTCCGGGGGAGGCCGCGGTCGTCAAGTTCGTGGCGATCTACAAGAACGACGGTGCGCTGACGCTGCCCGGTGCCCGGCGGATAAAAAACGGCGTCCTGATGGTGCGCTAAACGGATGAATGAATGAGTGCGCTCTTCATCCTGATTGCCCTTGCGGCGGCCAGCCTCTCGGGCCTCGCCCTCGGCCGGAAGGCGTTCGGCGGTCTGTCGAAGAGCGAGACATTTGCCTGGAGCCTCGCGCTCGGTTTGATGGCGCAGGCCCTGATGCTGCTGCTGCTCGTGCTCGTCGCGCCGCGGCGATTGGAGCCGACGGCGCCCCTCGCGCTGGCTTCGGCGGCGTTGCTGCTTCTGCTCCTCATTCGGCCAAAGCCGAGGGAAGTCGAACCCCCGCCGACAAGGCTACCGATCGCAGCGCGCCTGCTGCTTGGAGCGACAGCCTTGGGTGTGGCGGTTTTCACGGTCGTCGCCGTGTCTGAGCCAATGTGGACGACCGACTACATTGCCGTGTGGGGTCTCAAGGCAAAGACGATCTTTCTCACGTCGTCGATTCCCCAGAGACTTTTTCACGATCCCGAAACAGCCTGGTCGCATCCCGAATACCCGCTGCTCCTTCCCCTCGATCTGGCGGCCCTGGCCGCCTGGGCCCGCGGCTGGGACGACCGGGCGTTCGCGCTTCTGTATCCGCTCTGCCAGGCCGCAACCGGGGCGGCGCTGTTCGGCTTTCTCGCGCGGCGGGGCAGGGCTGTGGGCGGCGCCGCGGCCGCGGCCCTGACCGCGTGGCTCGCCCCCCTCTACGCGCCGTCCCACGTTGGCATGGCGGACATCCCGCTGGCGTTGGGCCTCGTCCTGCTCGCCACAGCTCTCTGCGACGCCTTCGAAGCCGATTCGGCGAGCGTTCGCGCTCGCCTGGCCATAGCCTCTCTCTTTTGCGCGGCGACGAAGGCGGAGGGCGCCCTGTTTGCAGTTCTCGCCGCTATCACCTGGCTCGTCTCGCGGCCTCGGGAACGCCCCCTGGCTCCGACTCTGGTGGCCCTGCTCGCGCCGCCCCTTGGGCTCGGACTGCTGATGAGATTTGCCCGGGGCCTTGTTCCGGCGCGAGACTTCGACTTCATGCTGCTTGCGCCATCGCGATGGGCAACATGGCTTCCACGCATCGCCGAAGCGATCCTGCGTGTTGCTCGTGTCGAGCTCGTTGCGTCCGCGATTCCTCTGGCTGCGGTCGCGGGCTTCTTTATCGTCACGCGCCGCGGGCTCGCCGATCGGCTGCTGCCGCTGCTCGCCCTGCAGGTTCTGGCCTATGTCGCCGCCTGTTCGCTTTCGGCTTTTGGCGTCGACTGGCTCGTCACGACCTCTTTCGCTCGCCTCACGCTGGCGCTGACGCCGACTCTCCTGCTCGTGCTCGGCGCGCGTCTCACTCCTGAGGCCGCGGCGTGAGCCTGAGCCGAGCCGCCCCCCGTGTCGGCATGCCGCTCGCCGTCCTGTCGGTTGTCTGCGCGGCGCTGCGCCTGCCGGGACTGACCGCGTTGCCGATCTTCGGAGACGAGGCGATCTTCCTGCGCTGCGCGAGGCTCGTCCGTGAAAGCCCCTCGCGGTATCTCTGGATATCGCTTTCCGAGCGCACGCCGCCCCTCCAAACCTGGCTGCTGGCCCTCGTTCTCCCGCTTTTCAAGAATCCTTTGCTTGCCGGAAGGCTGCTCTCGGTCCTGGCCGCCGCACTGACCGTGCCCGCCCTCTACGCTCTCTGCCGGGCGCTGGATAAGAGCCTGCCTCGCCGGGCGGCGCTGTTCGCCTGCGCGCTCTATACGGCAAGCCCGCTCTTCACCCTCCACCAGCGCATGGCACGCGTCGAAGCTCTGTTCGTTCTCGAGATGACGGTTGCGGCTTGGCTGGCCGTGCTGCTGGCCGCGCGAGCTCGCGAGGGAGGCCGCGTCCTGCCGCTCGCCGTGGCCTTCGGCCTCGCGATGGGAGTGATGATGCTGACCCGGCAGGCCGTGAGCTACCTGCTGTGGGTCCTGCCGGTCATCGCCTTCCGATTCGACCGGCCGTTGACGAGGCATCAGCGCCGGGATGGCGGACGCCTCGCGCTGGCTCTGGGCGCGAGCGCGGTTCTGGCCCTGGCCTTGTGGTTGCCGATGCTGACGACTGCAGCCGGGCCGAAGCTCGGCACCCGTGTGCTGCCGCTCGAGGCCGTGCAGGAGGCGGCATCGACGGAAGGGTGGGCCCTCCTGACCGGGAAGAACGCGGCGGACTCCGTGGCGTGGCTCTGGCTCTATCTGACACCGGTTGTTGCAATCCTCTCAGCGGGCGCGCTCGTGTGGCTGGCCCTCTCACGGCGCGGGCGGCTGGCCGGAATCCTAACGGCCTGGAGCTGCCTCGTTCTCCTTCCTGCCCTACCGTTCTCGAACGCCTTCTTCCCGCGCTACGTCGTGCCGGCCGCCGTGCCGCTCTTGATCGCGGCGGGCTTTGCGCTGGGGGAGCTGACGCAAAAGATGGGTCGAGTCGCGGCGATGGCTCTGGCTGCCGCACTCTTCGTATGGCCCGTGCACGACGTCTGCGGACAATTGGCGAACTGGAGAACCCAGAAGCTCGCGGCTATCGACCGCTGGCAGTTCGTCAGCGGCTGGCCGGCGGGCTTCGCGGCAGAAAAGGCGGCCGCGCATCTCGAGGAGATGGGGCGCCGCGGCCCGATATTTGTCGTGACGTCCCCGGACTCCGGCAACCCGACCGACACGCTGTGGCTGCGACTCGACGGAAAACCCGGCGTCACGCTCGGGACGGGGCGCACCCTCGAATTGCCGCTCGCCGTGCCCGACCCAAAAGAGCCAGAGACCCTCATTCTCTCGGGCGATCCCCGCCGTGGAGACGCCGCCCCGGTGCGCGTACCCTCCGGCGCGCCGCTCCTCTTCGTCTCGCGCGAGAAGATCTCCGTGAAGGGCGTTCTCGTCCGCGCCGAAGACCACTGGCGCCGCGTCCACCCCGCCCTCAACGACCTCGCCCGCTTCGAGAACCCTCCCTACCCCGACGGCAAGCCCGGCGATACGGTCGTGATCCTAGCGATTCGCTGATAGCCGCGCGTCCGGATCGGTTCCTTCGTGCGCCCACCAGTCCAGCGCACCCCAGCGGATGCCCGTGTACGGGGAAAGGAAAGCGTTTCCCTCCCGGTGCGCCCCCCTCCCCCACGGCGGAGGTATTACTGGAAACCGCACGTACGAGTCCGGTCCATAGCCCCCGCTCGAAACGAGCCGGATCTCGGTGTGATCGTGCTGGTTCTCCTCGAGGAGCCAACCTGGAAGGGGAATCGAAAGATCTGGCCTTTGGCGCGAGGCATTCCCGGCGCTCGAATAGATCCTTCGATCTCCGGAGGCGAACACATCGAGCTCGGCCGCGGATGGCACGTCGACGGGCCCGATTCGGACATGCAGCGTGGCTGGGTCCTTCTTCGGCAGAGCCCCCCGGGGGATGACCTGGCGAAGCGTGATACCTGCCGACTCGACGCGGCCCCACTCCGAGTCGAAAACGTAGGGGAATCGAAGGCCGAGTGCAATCAGGACCAACAGGATGCAAGCCGCCGCACCAGCTCGCCTCCGGTTGCGCCAGGCCTCGATGGCAGCTTGGACTGCCAGGACGAGAAGGACTGGGAGGAAAGGCAGGTCGTAGCGAGGGAGAGACCCGAGCACAAGATTCTGAGCTACGAGCGCCGCTACCAGGAGCAGCGCAACGCCGTTGATGGAACGGTCCTTGAACGGAAGGGTCAAGAAGAGCGAAAGGGCGGCCAAGAGGAGAATGGGCGTGAGCAACCTGGAGAGGTTGTCGACTTCGAGATAAAGGGTTGACCATCGGGCATCGTAGTACTCGGCCCCGAGGAGGCCTCGAAATGCACGCCAGCCGAGTTGTCGCCGGGCATCCGGGTCCCCGCGCTGAAGCGATGTCCAGAGCGCGCGCCAGTTCTCTCGCGTCGTCCGGATCTGCTCACGTTGCCGTGATTCGAGGCCCGTCGCCTGGACCGCCGTTACGGCGGGTTCCCAGCAGTAATCGGTGCTGCCGACGAGCAGCGGAAATGCGAAACCCCGAAGTTCGGGGCTGCCGGGGCCCGGCCGGGTCGCCAACGCGATCGGAATGACGACGACGAGGAAAGCCGCGGAAGCCCGCAGTCCCGGCGCGTATCGTCGCGTGAAAAAATAACGTGCCACCACAAGCGCCAGTGCAATTGCCCCAGCGTTCGGCCTAACCCAGAACAGCGCTCCCACCGCCGCCCCGAGCGCCCCGGCCCCCAGCCAGGTTTCCGGCGCCCTCAAGATGCCGCCTGTAACCACGAGGAGCAGCGACCCTGTGAGAGCTTCGGACATGACGGCACTCGCGCTGTCACGCAAGCGAAGACACAGCAGCAACAGAACACCGGTAGCCGCTCCAGACCGTCCTCCACCAAATGAGGCCCACAGAATCGCCAGGCACAGCAGGAGCGACTGCACGACGACGATCGCCCTTGTTTCGTGCCCACGCGGAGCCAAAGCGATTACGGAGCGAAGGTAGAGCAGATAGAGCGGCTTCGCCTGATGTACGCCGGCGGCCTGTTGCTCGATCGGAGGAACTGCCGAAAAGATTCCGATTCCACGGCTGGCCCAATCGAGGTCGATGCGGCTGTCGGCCCAGATGACGACCGGGGCATGGAACGCCGGCCAAAGATAGAGGGCCAAACCCCCAAACGACGAGAATGCAATCGCGATGCGACGGTTGACGTTCAGAGGAGACTCACCAGTCGTTCCGGCAGGCCGCCGAAGGCGCCAGACGACATGAGGATGACGACGTCGCCGGGGCGGGCGTGTTGGCGGAGGAGATCGGGGATCGCGTCGATCGAGTCGGGGGCGAAGGCGGGACGGCCCGAGGTCTTGAGACGAGCCACGAGGGCTTCGCGGTCTAGGCGGGTTTCCTCGGTCAGGCGTTTGGCGTGGAAGACGGGCGCGACGATTGCGGCGTCGGCTCCCGCGAACGCCGCGGCGTAGTCGTCCTCGAACATCTTGCGGCCCGCTGTGTTCGAGCGCGGCTCGAAGACCGCCCAGAGGCGGCGCTTGGGCCAGCGGAGGCGGCTGGCTGAGAGAGTCGCGGCAACGGCGGTCGGGTGGTGCGCGAAGTCGTCCACGACGAGAATGCCATTTGCCTCGCCCTTGACCTCGAGCCTCCGCCGCACGCCTTCGAAGCGCGCCAGAGCCGCCGCGATCTCCGAGGTCGAGAGGCCGAGGCCTCGCGCTAAGGCCGCGGCGGCGAGGACGTTCGAGACGTTGTGCATGCCCCAGAGCCGGAAGGCGAGGCGCCCGGCTGGAAGCCCGGTCTCGACGAGCGTGAACTCGGTGCGTTCGGGCAGCGACGAAACGTCGCTTGCGGAGAAGTCAGCCGACCGATCCGTCATCGAAACGCGCACGACGGGGCAGCGCGCCTCTGCCGCGACCTCGCGGACCCTCGCGTCGTCGGCGTTGATGACGACGACTCCATCTTCGGGAACGATCCGCACGACCTGGCGGAAGGCCTCGATGACTGACGGCAGGTCCGGGTAGAGGTCCGCGTGGTCGTACTCGATGTTGCCGAGGAAGAGGTGCTTTGGCTCGTAGTGCAGGAACTTGGGGCCGCGGTCGAAAAAGGCCGCGTTGTACTCGTCGCCCTCGAGCACGAAAGCGGGGCCCTTTCCGCGGCGGTATCCGCAGCCGAGGTTCTTCATCTCGCCGCCGACCAGGAACCCCGGGTCGCGGCCGGAGTCCAGGAGCAGCCACGCCGTCAGGGCCGATGTGGTCGTTTTGCCATGTGTCCCCGTGATGACAACGGAGGTCTTTCCCGGCAGGAGGTACTGGCGCACGGCCTGAGGCAGGGAGAGGACAGGCAGGCCCCGGCGCACGGCTTCGGCTGCCTCGACGTTGTCGCGCAGGGCGGCATTGCCCACGATGACGGCATCGCAGGCCTCCGGGACGTGGTCGGGCGAAAACCCCTTCGAAACGGGGATCTTGAGGCTCGAAAGCAGGGTCGACATTGGAGGGTAGACGTCGAGGTCCGAGCCCGTAATCGTGTGACCCGCTTCGGAGAGCAGGGCGGCTAAGGGCACCATCGCCGTGCCCCCGATCGGGACCATGTGAAAGCGGGCCAAATGGGGTTCTCCCGAGGAATAAGCTCTGATTGCCAGCCGTTTAACGCTCCTGCATACTGTAAACGAGGAGGGTTCGGAACATGCGTCAGCTCGGCAGAATTGCGTGTCTCGCACTGGCGGCGGTCGGCTGGACCGCGGCGATGCACGCTCAGGCAACAGGACAAACACAGGGCAAGGCTGCCAAGCCGGCTCCGGCCGCGACGTCCGCAACGGACGCCAAGCAGGCGGCCAAGCCCATCGCGGGGCCCAAGATCGACGTCAACCCGGAAACGAAGGACGTCGGCACGGTTCCCAAGGGCCAGGTTATCGACGCCACGTTCGTCATCCGGAACACGGGCGGATCGGACCTCATCATCACCGACGCGCGGCCGGGCTGCGGCTGCACGGTGGCCTCCTTCGACAAGGTCGTCAAGCCAGGCGAAGAGGGCAAGATCATCTCGCACGTCGACACGAAGACCTTCACGGGCCCGATCGCCAAGTCGATCCTGGTCGTTTCGAACGACCCCGAGCGTCCGCAGCTGAACCTCTTCGTCAAGGCGATCGTGAAACCCTTCGTCGACGTGCTGCCCAACGCGTTCGTGCGTTTCTCGGTCATCAAGGGCGACAGCGATTCGCAGAACGTGATCCTCGTCTCGGAGGAGAAGACCTTCAAGCCGACGGTGGCCGAAGCCGCCCAGCCCTACGTCAAGGCGGAGATCTCTCCGGCCGGCGAGAAGGACCGGATCCCGGGCCGCGCCGGCGAGCAGTACCGCCTGAAGCTCACGGTCACGGGCGACGCTCCCGAGGGCCTCTTGAACGCTCCCGTGCGGATCACGACGGGCGTTGCGCAGCAGGGCTCGGTCGAGATCCCGGTGGCCGGCATCGTGCGCGCGCGCGTCCAGGTCGTGCCGGTCCTCGTCAACTTCGGCAACTTCACGGCCGGTAAGGACCCCATCACACGCAACATCATCGTCACCAACAACAAGCCGTCAGTCCCCGTCAAGATCACGAAAGCCGAGACGACCGTCGCCGGCTTCATCACCGATATCGTCCCCACGCAGGAAGGCGTGTCCTACACGATCGTCGTCAAGCCCACCGACAAGGTCAAGAAGGGCCCGGTCGACGGCGTCGTCAAGCTCTTCACCACCGACAAAGACAAAGCCATCATCGAGCTCCCCTTGAAAGGCGAAGCGCTCTAACCTTCAAGCCCTCGAGAGCGAAAGCGCCCCGGCTAACCCCGGGGCGTTTCTTTTTCCAGGACGCGCGCGCCCGTCTCCAGCTAAACCCTCTTGACGCTCTTCAGCAGATCGCCATCCCACCGGTATTGGAGCCGCGTCCGTCCTTTGGCCGCGCCCTTTTGCAGCGCATACCCGTAGAGCATCGGCAGGGCGACGGACGTCTCGATGAAGGCCATCTCGTGCGTCGCCTTCTTCGACACCTTGCCCCAGGAGGTTGCTTCGGAAAGTGTCGACCCGCCGAGGCCCCCCCAGTGCGGCGCGTCCGTCGTGATCTGCAGGGCGTACTTGTGCCCGCCCGTGTCGAGGCCGAAGATGTACGACATCACGATCGAGTCGTTGATGTAGTTCTTGGGCACCCCGCCCGAGACGTACACGGCCGCCGTGGCGCGGCTCTTGACCACGATCTGCGTCAGCTCGTAGTTGTCGCGGATCGAGGAGATCTGGAAGGGTGTCTTCCCCCTGTTGCGGGCGCGGTGGTAGTGCTCGGTCAAGCCGATGCCGATCGAGGAGTCGTTCAAGGCCGGGACGAAGAGCGGCACTCCGTTTCTGGCGCACGCTCCGAGAATCGAGCCCTTGTCCTTCTTCGCCTTCTCCGCCAGGAGGGCGAGGAAGGCTCGGGACGAGAGCGTCTGCCCCGTCAGCGTGTCCGCGAACCGCGAGACGGCCAGGTCCGTCTCCCAGTACTTCTCCTCGTCGATGAACGTGTCGTAGAGCCGGTCGATGTAGAGGTCGCGCAGCTCCTTGTCGTCGGCGTTGACGTCACCGTGGAAGTGGCGGCCGCCGCGCACCTGGTAGAAGTCCTGCGAAATGATGGCGCCCGTCGAGACGACGACATCCACCATGTTCTTCTCGATCAAGTCCACGATGACCTGGCGCATGCCGGCCGCGATCAGCGAGCCCGCCAGGCCCAGCAGGATCGTCGGCCGCTCCCTGTCGCGGAGCATCGCCTCGAAAACCCCGGCGCACTTGCCCAGGGCCCTCGCCTGGAAGGACGCGTTCTTGTAGGAGTCGAGAAGCTGCGAGACCGTCGTGCCGCGGGCGAGCCTTACGGGCGTCGTCGGGCGGGAGAGGAGCGCTTTCTTGCGGCGCCGGTTGACGCCGACCGCGGCCGCGTGGATGTATTCGCGGGCGGTTTTTCCCCGCTTGCCTTTCGATCCCATCGGTGAGGCCCTCCGGAAAGAATGCGGTACGCGGCCATTGCGGCCGCGTAGCCGGAGTCGATATTGACCGCGGTGACCCCGTTGGCGCAGGAGACCGCGGCCGAGAGAAACGCAGCAAAGCCTCCAAACGAGGCGCCATAGCCCGTCGAGGTCGGCACGGCGATGACGGGCCGGCCGACAAGGCCTCCCAGCACGGAGAAGATCGAGGCTTCCATGCCGGCCACGGCGATCACGACGTTGGCCTGCTCGATCTCCTCGAGGCGGGAGAGCAGCCGGAGGACGCCGGCGACACCCACGTCCGGCACGAGTGTCGAGGCCACACCCAGATACTCGAGCGTGCGGCGCGCCTCCTCGGCCACCACCGTGTCGCCAGTCCCCGCCGTCACGATGGCAACGGTCCCTTCGACGTGGGACATGGGCTTGCCGACTGAAAGGTGGAGCGTTCCCGAGCGCGGATCGTAGTCCGCGCGGCCCGGCAGGGGAGACGCCGCGATCTCTTCCCACATCTCGGGCGAGAGGCGCGTGACGAGGACGTCGTGGGCGCGCGCGAGCTGGCGGCAGATCTCGACGATCTGCTCGGGGGTCTTGCCCGACGCCAGGACCACCTCGGGAAAGCCGACCCGCCGCAGGCGGTCGAAGTCGAGCGTGAAGTCGGGGCCCCGCATGCCGGGATCATATCCGCGCACGCCGTGTCGTTCCGAGTGGCCCTGCACCCTCGACAAGCCTCCCTACTGTCATTCCGAGGAGCGCAGCGACGAGGAATCTACCCCGGTCAGGCAGGGCACCACGAGAGTAGATCCCTCGACTTCGCTCGGGATGACAACTGGAGAGCCTGTGCTAGATTTGTCGCTCGTTCCCGCTCTTTGATTCTTCGTTCGGCCAAGGGAAGCGGGTGAAAATCCCGCGCGGCCCCCGCCACTGTCACCGGGGACGCCCCGGGCATTTATCCACTGAGCGCGTGTGATCCACGGGGGTTGCGCGCTCGGGAAGGAGCCCGAGGGCGGAGGATCCGGAAGCCAGGAGACCTGCCGGACGAGAACGCCTTTCCGGACGGGGATCCGGCCAGCGCCCTTCGCGAATTCCCGCGGTGTGCGAGCCTGGGCCGAGCCCGTCCGAGAACATCGTCTCGTCGAACGGGAGGTTCGCATGACGACCGGTTCTCGGTTTTCCCGGGTCTTTCTCCTCGCGCCCCTTCTGGCTGTCCTTTTCACCGCCTCACGGCCGCTGGACGTCTGCGCACAGCAGGCGCCGCCCCAGGTCTCCGAGAAAGTCGTCGTCACGGCCACGGCCTCTCCCGAAGAGGAGACCGAGGTCGGCACCGCGACGACCGTGATCACGCGCCAGCGCATCGAAGAGAGCGGTTTTCGAACCGTGGCCGAGGTGCTGCGCTCCGTGCCCGGGCTCGACATCATCCGGTCCGGCAGCGACGGCTCGGTGACCTCGGCGCAGCTGCGCGGGGCCAACTCGACGCAGACCCTCGTGTTGGTCGACGGCCAGCGGATGAACTCGCCGTACTTTCCGGGCTTCGACTTCTCGGGAATGACGACCGAGAACGTCGAACGCATCGAGGTCGTGCGCGGCCCGTTCTCGGCCCTCTACGGCTCGGACGCGCTGGGGGGAGTCATCCAGATCTTCACGCGCCCGGCGGCCAACGGGCTCTCGGGACAGGCCTCGTTTGAAGGAGGCAACGCCGGAATCCTGGGCGGCTCGATCTTCGCGTCCTACGGCGGCGAGGCCTTTGGCGTCACGGCCAGCTATCTCGACGCGCAGGTCGGCGGCGAGCGCGTCAACTCGGACTGGCGCCAGCGAAATGGCGCCGTGCGCCTCGAAGGGCGATTCGGGGAGTCTTTGCGTTTCGCTCTCGAGGGCGCCATCGACGACGGCGAGGTCGGCGTGCCAGGGCCTGTCGGCGCCGAGACGCCGCACTCGAGGTACTCGAACCGCCAGGAAAGGCTGGCGCTGCCGGTCTCCTTTTCTCCGGCGGACGGGCACGCCGCGACGATCCTGCTGGCGGACGTGATCTCGAAGCCCCGCTTCGACGATCCGGACTCCGGCTTCTCCTCGCGCACCCAGGCTCAGTCGCTCCAAACTCGCGTCGCCGACACGTGGACATCGGGGGCCAACCGCCTGACCGGGTTTGCTTCGTGGGAACGCGACAAGGTGGACGACAGCTCGAACTTCGGCGTCTCGCTCGCCGGGGTGGACACGACGATCTGGGGCGCGGGTTTCGAGGACACGTTCAAGTTCGCCGGCGGTTTCACCGCCACGGCCGGCCTGCGCTACGACAGCCATTCGCAGTTTGGCTCCGCCTGGAGCCCGCGCGCCAATCTATCCTGGATCTCGGGAGACAGCCTGTGGAAGGTGCGCGCTTCAGGAGGCAGCGGCTTCCGCGCGCCGACGGTGGGCGAGCTGTACTACCCGTTCTCGGGCAACCCGGACCTGAAACCCGAGCGCTCGACCTCCTTTGAGATCGGGGGCGAACGGTACCTGCCGGGCGGCGGCCGTATCGAGGCCTCGCTCTTCTGGAACGACTTCCGCGACCTGATCGTCTACGACTTTGCACGCTTCCAGAACTTCAACGTGGGGCAGGCGCGCACGCGCGGTTTCGAGCTCGCCTGGCGGCAGGAGTTCGGAAAGGCGGTCTCCGTCGATCTCGGCTACACCTACCTCGATGCGGAGGACCGGGACACCGGGCTGCCTTTGATCCGCCGGCCCAATCACATGGTCTTTGCCGGGGCCGCGTGGCACGCGCTGGCGCACCTGCTGGTGTCCCCGCGGCTGACCTACGTCGGGACCCGCCCCGACAACGACGCGTTGACAGGGCAACGCGTCCAGAGCCCTGCGTACGTGCGTTTCGACCTCCTGGCGCGCTACCAGATCGGCCCTGTGGCCCCGTACCTGCAGCTGCAGAACATCGCCGACCGCCACTACGAGGAGGTGGACGGGTATCCTGCTCCCGGACGCCGCTTTGCCCTGGGAATCGAAGCGAGGTTCTGATGCCGCGCATCACGAAGGTCTACACGAGGTCGGGCGACGACGGCACGACGGGCCTGGGGTCCGGGGAGAGGGTGCCCAAGGATTCCCCGCGCATCGAGGCGTACGGAACAGTCGACGAGCTTAACAGCCAGATCGGGGTGGCGCTTTCCGCCGGACTCAACGACGACGTGTCGCGGGCGCTCTCTCTCATTCAGAACGAGCTCTTTCACCTGGGCTCCGACCTCTGCATCCCGGAAGAAGGCAAGCTCCGGCTGCCCGTGCCCGAGATCGGAGCGTCGCACGTCCAGGCATTGGAGAGCCTCATGGACCGGCTTTCCGAAGAGCTATCGCCGCTCGAGAATTTCATCCTCCCGGGCGGCTCTCCGGGAGCCGCGGCGCTGCACGTCGCGCGCACGGTCTGCCGCCGAGCCGAGCGCCTCGTCGTGACACTCGCGCGCGCCGAGAAAGTCGGAGCGCACACCGTGATCTACCTGAACCGCCTCTCCGACGCTCTCTTCGTCATGGCGCGCCACGAGAACAAGCGCCGCGGCGTCCCCGACGTTCTCTGGAACAGCCGGGCCTGACTCCTGAGGGAATAACCTCCAGGACTCTTTCGTTTGGTTGACGGCCTCCCAAAGCCGATCCACACAATCAGGGGTGCACTCTTGTCTTCTCCGTCTCTCCACCGAGTCGTCACAGCCTTTGGCGCGGCAGCGGCCATCCCCGTCGCGCTTCTCGCGGCCGCTCCCGGTTGGGTGCCGATCGGACCGCCAGGCAACGTCGACGTGCGTGCGATCGCAATGGACAAGAATCGAGTCCTTTACGCGGCGGTCGACGGCGCTGGAGTATTGAAGACTTCGAACGGGGGAGCGAACTGGACGGCGATCGACGCAGGTCTGACCAGTCTAGCTGTCCGAGCCCTGGTCGTTTCGCCTTCGGTTCCGGCGACGCTGTTTGTGGGCACCGCGGGAGCAGGAGTCTTCCGGTCCGACGGCGAAAGCTGGACCGCTGCCAACAACGGACTGACGGATTTGTCAGTGACGTCGCTGGCGCAGGACGCTTTCGGGCTCGCGTTGTATGCCGGAACGAAGAGCAGCGGCGCCTTCAAGAGCGACGACGGCGGTGCGACGTGGAAGCCCGTGAACAACGGGCTGAATGATGTTCGCGTGCTCGCGCTCGCTGTCGACCCGTCTTCGTCGGCCGATGTGTTCGCCACCACGGCGACGGATCTCTACCGAAGCACGGACGGAGGGGCTCATTGGCTCCCCACTCGCCCGGTGGTCAACTCGATCACGTACATCCTTGGAGAAGTGGGCTTAGGCTCCAGCCCGCCGGCGGTCTATACAGAGATGACCGCGTGCGGTCCCCTTCCCTGCATTCCCGGGCAGCCGATTCCTCCCTTCCCCAGCCTCCCCCCAGCGACTGGCCTGAAGAGCGTGGACGGGGGCACAACATGGTCGGTTTACCCGGGTCGAGACAGCGTCCACTTCGCGGTAGATCCTTTCCCGCCGTTCGGCGTCTATGGCGCGGGTGGTTCCGTGAACCAAAGCCTCGACGGCGGCGCGACGTGGACCCGGCTGGACTCTCTTCCGATTGGAACCGGAACCACCCGGACGGTCACCGTTCTGGGCGGGCCTCCCTCCACTCTCCTGGTGGGCACCGAGAGGGGCGGCATCCTGATGTACGGCTCGTGCCTCCCCTCTCCCGAGGCACTGTGCCTTACGGGACCGCGTTTTCAGGCCACGGTTTCCTGGCGCGATTCAGCGGGCCAGCTTCAAGCAGGTCACGCGAGTCCCGTTGTGCCGAACAGCGGCGCTTTCTGGTTCTTCGATCCTTCCAACCTCGAGCTCGTCGTGAAGGTCCTCGACGGGCGCTCGGTCAACGGGAAGTTCTGGGTCTTCTACGGTTCGATGACGAACGTCGAATTCACCCTGACCATCACCGATACACAGACCGGGGCGGTCAAGACCTATGTGAACCCCCAGGGCCAGCTCGCATCCGTGGCCGACACGTCCGCGTTTTAAGCGGGTCGGGCTTCAGCCTCTTCCGGCGGGAGAGGGATGGGGCGAAGGGGTAACCGCGGTTGACGCGGATCCTACCCCGGCTCCTGTCTTCCCCTCACCCTGACCCTCTCCCGGGGGGAGAGGGGAGGATGCGACGGAACGCTTTTTCCACCAGAGAGCGGCGAGCCAGAGCGTGGGGATGACGGCCAGCGCGTAGGCGAGCAGGTGGCCGATGACGCCGTCGGGGCCCAGGATCTCGGTCGCGTCGTGGATGGCCTGGGAGTTGGGCAGGAGGCCCGCCTCCGAGAACTCGTGCACGCTGTAGAGAAGGAGCTGCACGAGAAAGATCGCGAGAAACACGGCCGAGACGTTCAGAAGAGCCTTCAAGTCCACGCCGCGCCCGAGGCGCGTCCAGGCGAAGCTGATCGCCACCGCGCCCGCGAGGCCGAGCGCGAGCCCGACGAGGACGGAAGACGACTTGAGCTGAAAGAGCGCCGTTGCAATCAGGAGCGCGGTTTCCATGCCCTCCCGCGTGATCATGAGGAGGGTGAAGGCGAAGACGCCCCAGAGCGCTCGCTCTCGAGACCCCGACTGAGTGCGGGCCTCGAGGCGATTCTCGATGTCCGATTTGAGGCGCGCCGAGACCCGCTTCATGTAGACGAGAAGGCTCCCGACGAGGATTGCCGCCGTGAGAGCCAGAATCGCCTCCCAGACGGATTGCTTCGCGGCGCGGGCAAACAGGGCGCCCGCCCCGGCGCAGGTCACAACCGAAACCGCGATACCCCAGTACACCGCGCGCGCCAGCGTCTCGCGGCCCGTGCGCTTTAAATACGAGAGCGTCAGGGCGACGATCAGGAAAGCCTCGATGCCTTCCCGCAGCGCGATGGTGAATCCCTGCCACATGGGCCCGCCCCTCCGTCAAACCGAAGCCGCTTGACAGCGGCCTTGGGGATGTGAAGAATACGGCAATTGAGACTCAGTCGCAACATGAAAAACGACCGCGAGCTCGACATCTTCCGCAAGTACCTGGAGCGCCGGGGCCTCAAGCTGACGGCCGAGCGGCAAGCCCTTTTCGACGAGGTCTTTGCCCGGCACGAGCACCTCGAGGCCGACGAGCTGTTGGTAAGGCTGCGGGCCAAGCACAAGAAGATCTCGCGGGCCACGATCTACCGGACCCTCGAGCTGCTGGCCGACTCGGGGATCGTCGGGAAGCTCCGCATCGGCGAGTCGGGCTACCGCTACGAGCGCCTGCGAGCGGGGGACCACCACGACCACCTCGTCTGCAAGGAGTGCGGCCGCGTCGTCGAGTTCTACGAGCAGCGCATCGAGGAGCTCCAGGACGAGGTGTGCGAGCGCTACGGGTTCATCCTGATCGACCACAGCCACCAGATGCGCGGCATCTGCCGCCAGTGCCGCCCGCGACACAAGGCGGAAGGCGCTCCCCGGTCAGCCGAGGACGAGAAGCCCGCGGGGGTCGTTCGCAACCACCCCGCGCGGGTCCGCTCGGAGCGCTAGGCCCGACATGGAGGCGAGCCTCGGTCTCCTCTTCTCCGCTTTCCTTCAAGTGAGACTGAGTCTCTGTCTTGATCAGGTCCCGGCCCGAGCGGACGGCGTTGTCGAGCGGAGGCTCTCCGCGATGGGGACGGTTCTTTCAATCCGTGTCGCCGGGGTCGACCGGGCGTCGGCTCTTGCCTCCAGCGAGGCCGCGGTCCTGGAGATCGCTCGGGTCGAGGATCTGCTCTCGACCTGGAAGCCGGGCGGGCCGCTCGACCGTTTGAACGGCGCCCGACCCGGCGAACGCGTCGCTCTCGGCGCGGAAACGGCAGCCGTGCTCGCGGACGTGTTCCGGTGGTGCGAGCTCACGGAAGGCGCCTTCGATCCGACTGTGCTCCCGCTCGTTCGCGCCTGGGACCTGCGCGGCCGGGGCCGCGTGCCCGAGCCGGCCGACCTGTCGCGGGCCCTCGCGGCGACCGGGCGCGGCCGATTCTGGCTCGATTCGGCAACGGGCGAATCGCGGCGGCTCTCGGCGGAGGCCGGCATCGACGAGGGTGCCTGGGGCAAAGGCTACGCCCTGGACCGCGCGGCCGACGCGCTGCGGAAGGCCGGCACGCGCCGTGCGCTGCTCGATCTGGGCGGGCAGGTCCTGGCGGTCGGTGAAGCCGACGTGGCGATCGCCGACCCGCGCCATCGGGCCCGCGCGGCTGTTTCACTCCACATCGCGGATGCGTCCATCTCGACCTCCGGCAATTCCGAGCGTGGCCTTTCAGTCGCCGGCCGGCGCATCGGGCACCTGCTCGATCCGCACACGGGCGCACCGGCTCAGGACTTCGGCTCGGCCACCGCCGTTGCCGCGTCGGGGCTGACCGCCGACGTTCTCTCGACAGCCTTCTTCGTCCTCGGACCCGAACGAGGGCTCGCGCTTTCGGAACGGTTGCGCCGGAACGGTTTCGAGAACCAGGTTCTCTTTCTCGTCGTCGCGGGTGACCGCGTGAAGGCGATCGCGTCGCGCGACCTTCAAATTCATCTTCGAGGAGCCATGACATGTCGCAGTTTCCGGCGATCGTAAGGAGAACCGTTCTCGCGGCCATTGTGTTGGCGATGCCTGTCGGGTGCGGGGGCGCGCGCTGACGAACCACCCCGGACGCTCGAACAGCGGGTCGAACGGCTCGAGAAGCTCCTGGCCGAGACGCGGGCGGAGCTGGCGGCCGCCAGGGCCTCCGGCGGCTGCCGACCCGCAGCGTCTAGCCGAGATCGAGCGCCAGATCGAGATTCTGGCCCGGGAGATCGAGCAGTTGAAGGTGGGCGAGGCGGCGGCGCCTGGAGCAACCCGGGCCGGCGAGGAGCCTTCTTACGGAGTCGGGCCGGCGGCTTCGAAGGTCTACGGCAAGAAGGGCGTCTCGATCGGCGGTTACGGCGAGTTCCTCTACGACAACTTCGCGGCCCTGCGGCAGGATGGCCTGCCCTCGGGACTGCGCAGTCACGCGGACCTCTTGCGAGCGGTTCTCTACGTCGGCTACAAGTTCGACGACCATTGGGTCGTCAACACGGAGCTCGAAGTGGAGCACGCGGTCACGGCCTCCGACAAGGGAGGCGAGGTGGAGATCGAGTTCGCCTACCTCGACTACATGGCGTCGCAAAACTTCCGCGGGCGGGCCGGCCTCATCCTGATGCCGATGGGCTGGATCAACGAGATGCACGAGCCGCCCACGTTTCTGGGGGCCCGGCGGCCCGAGGTGGAGGAGTTCCTGATCCCCACGACGTGGCGCGAGATCGGCGTCGGCTTCTATGGAAACGCCGGGCCTCTCTCCTACCAGCTCTACGGTGTCAATGGCCTGAACTCCGCGGGCTACACGGCCGAAGGCATCCGCGAGGGCTCCCAGGAGGGCTCCGAGGCCCTGGCCGTGAGCTGGGCGGCGACCGGCCGCCTCGATTGGACGCCGGTTCCCGGGGCGGTCGTCGGCGCGTCTTTCTTCTCCGGAGATTCGAGCCAGGGCAGCACGACGCCCTCGGGCCGCTCCTTTTCCGGCCTGACGACTCTCGTGGACGTCCACGCCGACTGGAGGTGGCGGGGCCTGTGGCTGCGAGGCCTCTACGTCCACACGTCGATCGGAGATGCCGCGGCGATCAACGAGTCAAACGGGTTGACGGGCGAGCAGTCGGTCGGCAGCGAGCAATGGGGCTGGTACGTGCTGGGAGGCTTCGACGTGCTGTCGCTCACGTCCGGTTCGAGAGCCTCTTTGACGCCTTTCGTGCGCTACGAGCGCTACGACACGCAGGCTCAGGTGCCGACGGGCTATTCGCGCAGCGGCGAGACGGACGTGACGCTCCTGACGGTCGGCGCTGTCTACAAGCCGATCGAGCAGGTTTCCATCAAGCTGGACTGGCAGCAGAAGACGAACGCCGCGCGAACGGGCGTCAACCAATGGAACGTCGGCCTTGGCTACATGTTCTAGGCGGTTCGCCGCGCTGGCGATCCTGCTTCTGGCGTCGTCTGCGGAGGCGAAGGTGTTTCTGACGCAGGAGGAGGCGTTGAAGCTGGCCTTTCCGGGGGCCGCCGTAGAAAGAAAGACTCTCTTCCTGACCGAGGCGGAGCAGAAGGAAGTGGAGGCGCTCTCGGGCGGCCCGCGCCCCTCGGCCCTTGCTGCCGCCTACATTGCGACCAAAGACGGCCAGCTGGCCGGAACCGCCTATTTCGATACGCACGTCGTGCGCACGCTGCCCGAAACGCTGATGGTGGTCGTCGATCCCAGGGGCGTGATCGCACGGATCGAGGTGCTCTCCTTCTCGGAGCCCGAGGAGTACCTGCCGCGCGAGCACTGGTACGCTCAGTTTCCCGGAAAGACCCTGGACGATGAGCTCTCTCTGAAACGGGCCATCCGGCCCGTCTCCGGCGCGACCCTGACGGCGCGCGCGACGACGGAAGCCGCGCGGCGCGTTCTCGCGCTCCACCGGGTGCTCGAGAATCGGGCGAAGAAGGCCGCATGAAGCGCTGGGAGGCATGGGTCAACCACGCCGGTTGGGCGCTCGTCGGATTGACCGGCCTCGTCTATGGGGCCCTGAAATACTTCGTTTCGAATCCCGACCCCGACTCGCGTCTCGCCCATCCGTGGCAGCCCACCGTCCTGGCGCTGCACCTGCTCGCGGCTCCCGTGGCAGTTTTTGGGCTGGGGCTTCTGTTCCGCCGGCACGCTCTCGTCAAGCTCTCCTCGGGCGATGGGGAACGGCGCCGCACGGGCACGGTCATGACACTGCTCGCGATTCCGCTCGTTCTGTCGGGCTATGTCGTGCAGGTCCTGACGGGCTCCATGGCCCGCCAGTGGACCGGATGGGCACACGCCGCGCTCGGCCTCGTCTACGCGATCGGCTACGCCCTGCACCCGATGGCGTTACGAGCGCTTCCAGACGATCCGGCGGAAGCGGCGGCCGAGGCGCAGGACGGCGTCTTGCGCGATTGAGAGCGCCTCGTCGGCGTCCTTGACGACACGCGGCTCTACCCCTTCGTAGACGGAGAGCGCGCCCTCGGCGATCTTGCGGCGCGCCTCGCGCATCGAGGCGGCGAGCCCGGCGGCGACGAGCACGCGGGCGGCAGTCGGCTCTCCGGTCGGAAGCTCGGTCGACTCGATGACATCGGGCAGCTCTCCCTTCGAGAACGCCCGCCGGAAGTCCTCCTCCGCGGCGGCGGCCGCGCCCGCCCCGTGAAACTGTGCGGTGATCGTGCGGGCGAGCTCTGCCTTGACGTCGCGCGGGTTTGCGGAGCCCGACTCGATGCCTTTGCGCCGCGCCGCGATGTCGGCCGCCGAGAGGTCGGTCAACAGCTCGAAGTAATTCCACAGCAGACGGTCCGGTATGGACATGAGCTTTCCGTAGATCTCGGCCGGGGGACTCCCGGATACCGATGGCGTTGCCGAGCGACTTCGACATCTTCTCCGTGCCGTCTGTCCCCACGAGAAGCGGCAGCGTGAGAACGACCTGGGGCTCGAGATTCTCCTCGCGCATGAGGTCGCGGCCGACCAAGAGATTGAAGAGCTGATCGGTGCCTCCCAGCTCGACGTCCGCTTTCAAGGCGACCGAATCGTAGCCCTGCGCCAGCGGATAGAGCAGCTCGTGCAGCGCGATCGGCTGCCGCGCCGTCCAGCGCTTCTGGAAGTCGTCCCGCTCCAGGATCCGGGCGACCGTCATGCGGGCGCACAGCCGCACGATCCCTTCGGCGCCGAGGGCCGAGAGCCAGCGGCTGTTGAATTCGATCGTCGTTTTCTTTGGATCGAGGATCGTGAAGGCCTGTTCGGTGTACGTGGCAGCGTTCTTTTCGATTTCGGCGCGGGTCAGCTGCGGGCGCGTCGTCTTCTTTCCCGATGGGTCGCCGATCATCCCGGTGAAGTCGCCCACGACGAAAACGACGCGGTGGCCCGCGTCCTGGAAGTGCTTCATCTTGCGGATCACGACCGTGTGGCCGAGGTGGATGTCGGGCGCGGACGGGTCAAATCCCACCTTGACCGTCAGGGGCCCGCGCGCGATCTTGCGGGCGAGGTCGTCCTCCTCGATCAGATCGACTGCGCCGCGCTTGAAGAGGGAGATCTGGTCGGAGACGGAAGTCACGGTGGATGAGGATTATACGGGTCGCGCCGGCCTCGCTTAGGGCTACATGAATAACCGGATTCTCGGCCTCCGCGGCTGTAGTGTCTCAAGCGGTTTTTCTTTACGGAGGCAAGTCATGACCTTCTTCGGTGGGCTCTTCAAGGGACTGGCCGGCATGGTTGTCCTGGGTGTGGCCGTAGGTCTTTTCGCCGTGGCGGCCGCGCCGACGGCGAGCTTCACGATGACGCCTCCCGGCAACCCGGTGACGGGACAGGTCGTGATGTTCACGGACACGTCAACGGGGAGCCCGACTTCCTGGTCGTGGGACTTCGGGGATGGACAGTCCTCGACGCAGCAGAGCCCGACGCACGTCTTTGGCGGGCCGGGGCCCTTTCCCGTGACGCTGACGGCGACCAACGGGAGCGGGTCCACACAGCAGACGCAATCCGCGATGGTCAGCCCCAACGACACGCTGCGGTTGAACGCCGCCCACCCCTTCACGGTCAAGCTCACCGCGACAAACCAGCACAACGGCAACGCCCAGAGCGCGGGCCTGGCGATTCCGCAGAACGACCTGTTCGGTTACTTCGCGTTGCCGGGCGCAACGGGTGACCCCAACAACGCCGAAGTGTTCGTGAAGGTCCTGGATGGCCGGGGCATCAACGGCCAGTACTGGGTCTTCGTCGGCCACGTGACGGACTTGATCTACGACCTGACGGTGACCGAGGTCGCGACGGGTCACTCGAAGATTTACCACAAGGACGCGGGCGACCAGGTCGGACGCTCCGATACGGGGGGCTTCGACCAGACGCCAACGCCGACCGGAGGTTCTCCCTCGCCGACTCCGACACCGTCTGCGGGATCGACCCGGATCGTCAACGTCGGACATTCCGGCTACACCTTTATCGACACGGTGAGCGGGGGCAACACGACGACGATTCACGTGGGCGACACGGTCAAGTGGGTCTTTGCGAGCTCGACTCAGATGCACACGACCACGTCCGGAGTATGCGTGTCGGGCGGTGGCGCCTACGGCGAGGACACCTGCACGGCCGATGGCCTCTGGGACTCGGCAGAGCAGTACGCGCCCGCGACCTATTCGCACACTTTCACGACCGCGGGATCGTTCAAGTACTACTGCAACGTGCACATGAGCATGATGACCGGAACGGTCGTCGTTCAGCCCTAGAGCCGCGGTGCTCGCGTTCGATGAACGCGAGCGCAGACAGCAGGTTAAGGATCCCTGAGGACGTCATCCCCGGGGAATTCCTGTTCGTCAAACAGCCGTTCCTCCCGTTGGAGGGTCCATGACTTACCTTGGCGGTTTCTTCAAAGGCGTAGCGGCGGTGGCGGCATTGGTCGCGGGGATCGGCCTCTTCTCGCTCGCGGCCGCTCCCGCGGCGAGCTTCACGATGACGCCCGCGGGCAATCCTGTCGTCGGCCAGACGGTTCAGTTCTCCGACACATCGTCGGGAGGCCCGACGTCGTGGTCCTGGAACTTCGACGACGGCCAGGTCTCGACACAGCAGAGCCCGACACACGTGTACGCAGCGCCCGGGCCTTTCAACGTGACGCTGACGGCGACAAACGCCTCCGGTTCCACCCAGCAGACGCAGCCCCTGGTCGTCTCGACCAGCGACACACTCCGCTTGAACAGCAGCCATGCTTTCCTCGTCACGCTCGTCGCCACCAACCAGCACAACAACAACGCCCAGGGCCCGGGGCAGGCGATTCCGCAGAACGATCTGTTCGGCTATTTCAGCCTGCCGACTCTGACGGGCAACCCGGACAACCCGGAGGTCTTCGTCAAGATCCTGGACGGGACGACGATCAACGGGCAGTTCTGGGTCTTCTACGGCCACCTGACCGACTTGATCTACGACATCACGGTGACGGAAGTGGCGACCGGCTTCATCAAGACGTACCACAAGGACGCCGGCAACTCGGCCGGCGGTTTCGACACGTCGGGGTTCAGCGCCACGGCCACACCGACGATCACTCTCACTCCGACGATCACACCGACGCCGGGGCCGCCGACCGCGACACCGACACCGACTCCGACCGGCGGAGCCCTGATCACCGTCAACCTCGTCGCGCGCGACTTCCACTGGGACTTCGACAACAGCGGACAGCCGACAAAGACGCTCCACGTCGGGCAGCCCTATCGGCTGAACATCAGCCGGGCGCCCGGGGCAGCGTCGCATCAGTTCACGGGCCTGCCGGAATTCTCGTGTTCCGCCGCGACCTTGACGTCGACCAAAGTCTGCAACTTCACCCCGTCAGCCGGGGATCTCGGCGACCACTTTTTCGGGTGTGACAACTCGCAGTGCGGCACGACGAGCCAGCACAACGGCATGCAGAACGGCGTGATCACGATCGTTCCGTAAAGTCCCGGGTCAACCCGGCGGCGCCTTCTCTCGTCCAACCCCACATCGGGCACAATGGCCCGCGGGGAGGACTCTTGCTCGGTCAGCGCATGCGGCGCCTGGTTCTGGTCCCGGCCGTTGTGGCCATGACGCTGGCCATCGCCTGCGATCCGATGTCCACGCAGCCGCCGACGGCCACACCGACGCCCGTGCCCGTTCACACAATCACGATCGCCGTTCACGCCTGGGACTTCAATCCCGGCGGGCCTCTGTCTTCGCCGCTCACCTTGACCGTCGGAACCACCTACAGGCTCGTGTTTCACAACGTGGATGGGCCTCTGGTCGAAAACGCCGTGCACGGGTTCACGGGAATCCCGGAGCTGGGGCTTCCGGGCACCGACTCGATTGCGCGCGGAGGGGCGGATTTCATCATCGACAACGTGACGCTCGTGCCGTCGCAGCGCGGCTTCTATCCCTTCGCCTGCACGAACAACAGCTGCGGCGGGGACCCCCAGCAGCACACAGGAATGCTCGGCCTGATCATCGTCCAGTAAAATGGTGTCGATGGCCGAAAACGAGAAGAAGGAGCCCGAGGACTCCTCGGAAGCCGCAACCTCCGAGAGTGAAGACGACCGGCGCGCGGCCGCCGCGGCGGCCAACCGCAAGCGCACGCTGGAGGACTGGGAGGCGGCCAAGAAGAAGTGGCTGCAGATGGGCGTGCCGAGCCCGCTGCCTGCCAAGAAGTGACCGCGCAGCGGTCATCCTGAGTAAAGCGAAGGATCTGATTTCATGCCCCGGTTTCTTCTGAAGAGCACGGCGTTTGAGAGCGGCGGGCGGATCCCGCGGGTGCATTCGTGCGACGGCAAGGACGTCTCACCTCCGCTCGTCTGGACCGGAATGCCCGAGAGGACGGCTTCTCTGGCCTTGATCGTCAACGACCCGGATGCGCCGAGGGGCGACTGGGTCCACTGGGTTCTCTTTGACATGCCGGCCGGGCGGCGCGACCTGCCCGAGCACGTGCCGGTCAAAGACACGATTCCGGGCGGAGGCACGCACGGTTTGAACGACTTCGGCAATCTCGGCTGGGGCGGCCCGTGCCCGCCCTCCGGCATGCACCGGTACCTCTTCACGATCTACGCTCTCGACGCGCCGCTCAAGCTGGAGGCCCGCGCCACGCGCGACGATGTCGTCCGCGCGATGCAGGGCCACATCCTCGGTTTGGCGCAGCTAATCGGGAAGTACGCGCGCGGGCGCGAAACCTCGCTGTGATTGCGGGGTGATCGATTCGCGACCGCAGGGAGAGTCTCTCGAGCAAATCGAGAGAGAGGTCGTTGCCTGCCGGCGATGTCCCAGGCTCGTCCGCTGGCGGGAAGGGGCGCAGCTCAAAGCTCCGCGCCGCTTCCGGGGTGAGAAGTACTGGTCCAGGCCCCTGCCGGCTTTCGGAGACGGGAGCCCCCGCATCCTCCTTGTAGGCCTGGCCCCGGCGGCAAACGGCGGCAACCGCACCGGGAGATTTTTCACCGGCGACGAATCGGGCAATTTTCTCTTCGAGGCGCTCCATGCCGCCGGACTGGCCAACCAGCCGCGGTCTCTCCACGCTGGCGACGGACTGGAACTGTCGGGCGCACTCCTGACGGCCGCATGCCGCTGCGCGCCTCCCGACAATCGGCCGACGCCGAAGGAGTTCTCAGCCTGCCGGCCGTTTCTCGTCCGGGAGCTCCGGTTGCTCGCGCCAGGCGGCGCGATCGTGGCGCTCGGCTCGCTGGCATTCTCGGGCGCCCTGGCTGCGCTCGTCGAGATCGGCGCCACACTCCCGAAGCCCAAACCGCGCTTTGCCCACGGCGCGCATTACTCGGTGGGCGGCTTTTCCCTCCTCGGGTCGTACCATCCGAGCCAACAGAACACGTTCACGGGAAGGCTGACGCAGGGAATGCTGCGCGGCGTTTTGCGAAGGGCGGTTCGAGCGGCCACCGCTCGAAAATAGATCCTTCGCTGCGCTCAGGATGACCGCTGCGCGGTCACTTCTTGAACAGGGCGTCGAAGGCGGCGCGGGCGTCGTCGGGGGTAGCGGTCGTGCCGCGGCTGCCCGTCAGGTCGAAGGTCATGGCCGGCGCGTACGACTCGCAGGAGTTGCGCGTTTTCTTCGACACGATGCGCACGGCAACGGGCTTGCCGCACTCGAAGCGGGCCGAACCGTCGAAGTACGTGCATTGAGCGCAGGCATGAAGATCGGCGCGGCACTGGTCGCACGTCGAGTCGGCGCGGATCTCATCGGCCTCTCGCCGCTTCGCGCCGCACGCGCGGCAGGCGAAAACGACTGCCTTGTTCTGGTCGATGCCCCGCCCGCGCGGCGCGCCGTCGTCTCGATCTGGCCGCGGCCCGCTGCGGGGCCTCGGCCCGGAATCTCTGTCGCCGGAATCCTGGTATCCGCGGTGGCGGTACTTGCGGTCTTCGCCCATGGAGGAAGACAGATGATAGCGTGAGAGCCTTCAGAAAGAGGGGGTTGTCATGAACCAGTTCGGGATGACGCCGAGCGCCGCCTTCGAGACCACGACTGTCGGCGCCTCGGAGCGCGCGACGACGTTCTTGAAGTCCGTCTACGGGTGGATGTGCGTGGGGCTGGGAATCACCGCGGCTGTAGCCTTCGGCGTGGCCGGGTCGCCCAGTCTTCTCCAGGCGATTGCCTCGAACCCGATTCTTCGCTGGGGCGTGATCCTGGCGCCCCTGGGGCTCGTTTTCTTCCTGAGCTACCGCGTCAACAAGATCTCGCCCGGGACCGCGGCAGCCGTCTTTACCGTCTACGCGGCGTTGAACGGAGTCATGTTCTCGTTCATCTTCCTGGCCTATAGCGCCACGTCCATCGCCTCGACGTTCGTCGTCACGGCCGGCATGTTCGGCGCCCTCGCCTTTTTCGGTACCGTCACAAAACGGTCGCTCGCCGGGGCCGGGCAGTTCTTCTTCATGGGCCTGGTCGGCCTCGTTTTGGCGTCGATCGTTGGGATGTTCTGGCATTCGAACGCCCTGCAGTTCGCCATCTCGGTCGTCGGCGTTCTCGTCTTCACGGGCCTTACGGCCTGGGATGCGCAGCGTCTGAAGGTGATGGCGGCGGCTGTGCCGGAAGGCCGATTCGGCTCGTACGCCGTCGTGGGAGCGCTTTCGCTCTACCTCGACTTCGTCAACCTGTTTCTCTTCATGCTGCGCTTCATGGGCGGCCGCCGGGACTAGCTGGCCGGCCCACCCTCTCCCCCCGGGAGAGGGCAGGGTGAGGGGGAAGCTCTCGCCATCCAGACCGCTTCCCTTGCTCTTGCTCGCCCCTCACCCCACCCCTCTCCCGTGGGGAGAGGGAGCAATCGATCGCTCTACTCCGTCGGGCCGGCGTTGACCAGGGGGAGGCTGCCGACGGCGGCGGCATCGGCGGAGGAGGTCGCCTTGGGCTGCTCCTCGGGGACGTCGGCGGATTCGCCGGGGTTCAAGAAGAGGTTCGCCTCGAGGCCGTACTGGCGGTTGTAGAGGTCGGCATAGCGGCCGGACAGGGCGAGCAGCTCGGCGTGGCGCCCGCGCTCGACGATCCGGCCCCCCTCGACGACGAGGATCGTGTCGGCCTTGCGGATCGTCGAAAGGCGGTGGGCGATGACGAACGTCGTGCGCCCCTTCATCAGCTCGTTCAAGCCCGCCTGGATGGCGGCCTCGCTTTCGCTGTCCAAGGACGAGGTGGCCTCGTCCAGGATCAGGATGCGAGGGTCGGCGAGAATGGCCCGGGCGATCGCCACGCGCTGTCGCTGGCCGCCCGATAGCCGGACACCGCGCTCACCGACGATCGTCTCGTACTTCTCCGGAAGCTGCTCCACGAACTCGTCGCAGCGAGCGATCGCCGCCGCGCGCCGGATGTCCTCCTCGGTCGCCTCCGGGCGGGCAAACGCGATGTTCTCGAGGACCGATCCGTCGAAGAGGAAGTTGTCCTGGAGGACGACGCCGAGCTGCGACCTGTAGTCCTGGAGGCGCACGGCTGCCAGATCATGGCCGTCGACCAGGATCTGCCCGGAGGTGGGGCGGTAGAAGGCTGCGACGAGGCCGATGATCGTGGACTTGCCGGAGCCCGATGGGCCCACGAGGGCCGTCGAGGTGCCGGGCTGGGCCGTGAAGGAGATGCCGTGCAGGACCGGCGTTCCGGCGCGGTACTCGAAGAAGACGTCCCTGAACTCGACGCGCCCGTCGATGCGTTCGAGCCTCGCGCGGGTGGCGTCTTCCGCGTCCTCGGGCGTCTCATTGCGGATCTCGCGGATTCTCTCGAGGCCCGCGAAGGCCTCGGTGATCTGGCTGCCGATCGAAACGATCTGCACAATGGGCCCGACGAGCAGAGCCAGGTACAGGGTGAAGGAAACGAACTGGCCGACAGTCATGCGGCCGGCCAGCATGTCGGTGGCCCCGACCCACATGATCACGACGCCGACGAGGCCAAAAAGCAGCGTCGAAAAGGCCGAGACGGCCGAGAAACCCGTCATGGTCTTTGCCACGTTGCGGAAAAGGCGGTGGACTCCCTTGGAGAAGACGATCGCCTCCCGCCGTTCGGCCCGATAGGCCTTGACGACCCGCACGCCGGAAAAGGACTCGGTGAGCCGCCCGGAGACCTCCGCGTTGATCTTCGCGCGTTCGCGGAAAAGGGGCCGCAGGGTCTTGAACGCGAAGAGCAGGACGAGGCCGAAGAGCGACAGGACCGCCAGCGCTATGGAAGTAAGACGGGCGTTGGTTTGAAACAGGATGGCGAGCGCGAAGATGGCCGTGACGAGGCCCCCGACGACCTCGACTAGGCCCGTGCCGACGAGATTTCGAATGCCTTCGGCATCCGTCATGACACGCGAGAGAAGGACGCCCGTCTTCGTCTGGTCGAAGTAGGAGATGGGCAGCTTCGAGACGTGCCGCTGCACCTCCCGGCGCAGCTCGGTGATCGAGCGCTGGGCGGCCTTTCCGAGCAATTGGGCCAGCGAGAAGCTGGTGACGGCCTGGATGAGGGTCGCGGCCGCGGCGGCGCCGAGCAGCAGCGGCAGGAGCTCCCGGCGCCCGCGGCCAATCACGTCGTCTAAGAGCCATTTCGTCGTGCCGGGCAGGACCAGTCCCGAGAGCCGGTTGACGAGCAGGATGCCGAGGCCCAGGGCGAGCCGGCCCCGGCGGGCGGCAATCAGATCCGCCGCGTCGCGCAGGATGACCTTCAGGGGCAGGGCTTTCTTCTTCTTCTCGTTCTTCTCGGCAGCCGTCCCCGGTCTCCGGGATTCTCCGCGAGACATCCGCGAAGACACGCCGCCGCCAATCGAGGTCAATCGAGGCATGTCATTCCGGAACAGGCGGCCGTATGGGCCGCATTTCCAGGTTCAACCGGGGGCACGCGGCTATACTAAACCCTATTGGGCAGGTCGATAGAAACGGTCCGGCAGGCTGCGTTTCTTATTGACAGAATAATTTGTCTAGTAGTATTCTCTTTTTCAAGAGATGCCTGCCTTCCAGCCGGCCGAGATCGAATGCGTCGCCGAGGGCCGCCAGGCCGAGGCCCTTCTGGATCCGCTTCGCGCCCGGATCCTGACGCTGGCGCGCGAGCCCGTCTCGGCAACGCAGCTGGGCGCGCTGGTCACGCTGCCTCGCCAGCGCGTCAACTACCACGTCCGCCACCTCGAGCAGGCCGGGCTCTTGAAACGGGCGGGCCGGCGGCGCAAACGCAACATGTTCGAGCAGCGCTACGTGGCTTCGGCCAAGGGTTACGTGATCTCACCCGAGCTGCTGGGTGAGGCCGGCGCCGACTGGCGGGCGGTGTCGGATGCCGGCAGCGCCGGCTACCTCCTGGCGCTTTCGGCCCAGATGCAGGTCGATGTCGCCCGGGCAGCCAGGGCGGCCCAAGCCGCGCGTGGAGCCGGCGGGCAGGCCAAGCGCCTGGCGACTTTTTCGATCAAGTCCCAGTTCCGGTTCGAAAGCCCGGAGCAGCGGGAACAGTTCACCCGGGAGCTCAGAGACGCCGTCGTCGGCGTGATCGCCCGGTTCACGGCGCCCAGCAGGACGGTTTCGGGAAAACCCGCGCCGGGTCGGCCGTTCCGTCTGGTGCTCGGCTGTTATCCCTACGCGCCGGAGGCAGAGGCGGGGAAGAAGGCCTAGCGTTTGGTCGCGATCAGGAGCAGGCGGTGCGAGCCGAGGGCAAAGGGCTCACCCTTGGGCGAACCGAAGGCTATGAACGAGCCAAAGCCGGCCGCATCGAGGAGGCGGCAGATCTCGCTGGCCGTGTACACGCGGTGGGAGGCCAGGCGCGTCTGGCTCAGGTCTCCGCGTGAGGCGGCGAACACGTTTTCGACTCGCCCGGTGAGCGGGTCATAGGTGTTCTGTGCCGTGAAGCGAACGCCGCCCGCCTCCATGTCGATCGAGGGCCTGAAGTTCGTCAGGATCGCCTCGGCAACCCAGCCTGACTCGAGCAGAAAACGGGCGCCAGGCTTCAGAGCCCGGGCGGCGGCTGCGAGGAACTCGGCGTGTCCCGCGTCGTCGAAGTAGCCGAAGCTGTTGCCGGCGCAGAATGCCGCGTCGAACTCTCCAGGCCACGGCAGGTCGCGCATGTCCGAGAGTCGCCACTCGATCGAGAGGCCCTCGGCGGCGGATTGAGCTCGCGCGTAGTCCAGGGACTCCGGCGAAATGTCGACGCCCGTCATCCGGTAGCCGCGCCGCGCGAGCTCGAGCGTCAGCCGGCCCGGGCCGCAGGGCACGTCGAGCACGCGGGCGCCCGGGGCGAGAGCGAGGCTCTTCTCGATGAAGTCCGCGTCGGCTCGCGTCGCCTCGGCCGGGATCGCGCCGATCCAGAAGTCGACGAAAAGACCGAAGAAGAAATCTTTCCACCAGTCCTTCGGCGCCGTCACGGCAGCTTCCTTCTTCCGCCCTTTGGACTTTGGACTTTGGACTTTGGACTCCTGTTTTTGTAGACGTCCGCCTTCATGATCTCCATGAGCCTGTCGGGCTTTGCGACCGGAGTGAAGCCGAACTGGCGATAGAGCCCGTGGGCGTCGCGCGTCGCGAGCAGGAAGCGGCGCAGGCTCTGCAGGTCCGAGTGCGCCATGATCACATCCATCAGCCACTTGCCGAGGCCTGTTTTCCGGTGCGATTCGAGAACGAAAACGTCGGAGAGGTAGGCAAACGTGGCGCGGTCGGTGATCACGCGCGCAAAACCGACCTGGGCCGGCCCGTCATAGAGACCGAACACGATCGAGTTTTCAATCGACCGGTCGACGACGGCGCGCGGAACGCCCTCCGCCCAGTACGAGGACGCGAGGAATTCGTGGACGACTTTTCGATCGAGCTTCGCCGGGTCCGTCGAGATCACGTACCGGCCATTCTTCCAGTTCATCTTCAAGAGGCCGCCCGGCCCGGGGCCGGTCCCTTCACCTCTTGTTTGTGTTGCCGCCAGAACCGCGCCCCCGCGGCGTCTCCGATTGTTTCGCAGACGCGCGCCGCCGCCTCGTAGGCGGCCGGGGTCGGGACCTGTCGGGTCATTGCGAGGATCGTGTCGTGGAATTCGTTCGGGCGGCCGCCCGATGCCTGAAGGAGGGCGAGGCGGGACCAGGCTTCGAGATTGTCGGGAAAGTCGCGCAGCTCCGTCTGGAAGGCTTCCTCGGCCTCCTTCTCGCGCCCCATGCGGGCGAGGATGTCGCCCCGGGTGGCCTGCAGGCCCATGATCGGAGGTTGCTTCCATTCGCGCTCGATCGAAAGCGCCCGGTCCGCGCTGGCGAGAGCGGTTTGGAAGTCGCCGCTCCGGGCGGAGATGCGCGCGAGCAGGATCCACGGCGCGCGGGCGTTCTTGCTCCTGCCCTGGGCCGCCAGGGCCTCGGCGCGCGCCGTTTCGAGATCGCCTTTGTCGAGAGCGATCGCGGCCAGGAGCTCGTGGGACCCGGAGGCGCCCGCTTCGCCGGCAGCCAGGGCGAGCGACCGCGCCTTGTCGAATTCGAGGAGCTCGCGGTGCAGCTCGGCTAAGCCGAGCAGCACCTGCGGTGTGGCGGGAGAGAGCCGGTCGGCGGCCTCGAGCGCGAGAAGCGCCTCGCGGGGCCGTCCGGCCTTGCGGCAGACGCGCGCCAGGGTCTCCCAGGCGTCGAGCATCCGCGGGTTTTCCTCCGTCAGCCGCTTCAGTTTCGCAATGGCCTCGTCTTCCCGGTGCTCCGAGACGAGCCGCGAGGAGAGCTTCAGCAGATCGAGCGTTGCCAGCTTGTCCTTCGGGTCCGGCAGGTTCTTCTCGGTTGCGTTCGATCGGGAAGGAGAGATGTAGCCCAAAGAGGCGAGCTTGCGCAGCATCTCCGGGTCGGACTCGCCCGGCGCCTGGAGAGGGCGGTCGATCAACGACAACTCTGCCCGCATCGACCGGAAGGCGGGCGGCAGGTTGCCCGAGAGGTCGGCTTTCTCCGCCGGGTCCGCCTGCCAGTCGTAGAGCTCCGGGCGCGGGGCCTCGATGTACTGGTAGCGATCGTCGGTGAGCGAAAACAGATCGCTCCAGCCGAAATGGAAACGAGGGTAGAGCGTCTCGCTGTAGACGCGCCGGGCGGCGGCCGCAGCCTGGCCGGAAACCCCGACGATGAGCGCCCGGCCGGCCAGGCCCGCGGGCGGCTTCTCGCCGACGAGCGCGGCAACCGTCGGGAAGACGTCGGCGAGCGCCGCGGTTGCCCTCTCCCGCCTTCCCGCCTGGCCCTGCCCCGGCAGCTTCGTAAACAGAGCGACGCGCGTCGTGTCGCGGTAGAGCAGGATGCCGTGCTCATCCTCGCCGTGCTCGCCCAGACCCTCGCCGTGGTCCGAGAGCAGCACGACGAGGGCGCGGTCGTAGAGCGCTTTCTCCTTCAGGAAGGCGATGAACCGCGAGACGACGGCATCGGCGGCGGCGATCTCGCCGTCGTAGGGCGCCGCCGGATAAAGGCTCTTGAAGGGCTCCGGCGGCTCGTAGGGCGTGTGCGGCTCGTAGAGGTGGAGGAAAGCGAAGAAGGGCTTGCCGGCGGGCACGGACGCAATCCACTCCTCGAGGAGCTTTTCGGTCTCCGGGCCCGCGCGTTGCACGCGGCTGAGCGTTTCGGAGGCGTCGCGGCTCTCGACCCCGTCCTCCCAGAAGTCGAAGCCTTCGGCGATTCCAGAGCCGTGATCGAGAACGACGGCCGAAACCGCGCCACCCGTCGCATAGCCGCGGGCGCGCAGAAATGATGCGAGGGTCATGTGGCTCTTCGCCAGCCGAAATCCCGAGTTGTCGCGCACGCCGTGCTGGAAGGGCAGAAGCCCCGTGAAGATCGTGGCGTGGGAGGGAAGAGTCAGGGGCACCTGGGTGACGGCATTTTCGAACACGACGCCGTCTCTGGCGAGGGCGTCCAAGGCCGGCGTTGCGACGGCGCGGTAACCATAGGCCGGCAGGTGGTCGGCGCGAAGGGTGTCAATCGAGATCACGATGACGGGCGCCCGCGGAAAGACTGCCGCGGCTCTCCCGCGGCAGCCGGATCCCAGCAGAGCGGCCGCCCCGAAGAGTGCCGCGGCCTGGCGGCGCGAGATGCGCATCAGTGGATGGCCCTCGCGATTCCGAAAGCGGCGGCCGCGGCGAGGCTGCCGATCATCGCCGTCTGAAACGCGCTTTTCCAGGGTGTCGAGCCGGTGAACCGGCCCTTCACGAAGCCGAAGAGGAAAAGGGCCGCGAGCGTCACGGCCACGGAATAGGGCAGCGCCGCGGCCACGCTGGCGAGCACGATGTAGGGCAGCAGCGGGACAAACCCGCCCAGAGCGTAGGCGCCGCCGATTGTCGCGGCGCTCTTGAGTGCCCGCGACGGATCGGGCTTTTCGAGCCCCAGCTCGAAGCGCATCATGAAGTCGATCCAGCTCTTGGGGTGATTGCGGAAAGCCTTCAAGATCGGCTTGGCCTCCTCCTCGGTCAGGCCATACGCCTCGAAAATCTCGGAGACCTCGCGGGCCTCGACATCCGGCTTTTCCCGGACCTCGCGGTGCTCGCGCTCGCGTTCGCTCGCGTAGTGTTCGGCGTCGCTCCGGGCCGCCAGGTACCCTCCGAGGCCCATGGCGATCGAGCCCGCCGCGATCTCGGCCAGGCCCGCCGTGACGATGATGCCGGCCGAGCTCACGGCGCCGGAAAGCCCGGCGGCCAGGGCGAAGGGAACGGTCAGCCCGTCGGACATCCCGATGACGACGTCCCGGACCGTGTTGCTCGCCGTGAAGTGGTGCTCGATGTGGGGCGTTCGTGGCATGGGGTCCTCCGCCGCGGATCTTACCGGGCGGCCAGCTCGGGAGATAATCGGAAGTATTCGGAGGAGGAATTCATGCGATTCGTCATTCGACTCTTGATCAACGCCGCGGCCCTCTTTGTGGCGACACAGATCGTGTCGGGCGTCCACTACCAGGGCGAGTGGACCTATCTCCTGTTGGTGGCGCTCGTCTTCGGCGTCGTCAACGCGCTCGCGCGGCCTCTGCTCATCCTTCTCTCGTGCCCGATGCTGATCTTGACGCTCGGCCTCTTCCTGCTCGTCGTCAACGCTTTCATCCTGTGGCTGACGAGCGCGCTCTCGGGGACGCTGCACCTCGGGTTTCACGTGGACGGCTTCTGGCCGGCTTTCGTGGGCGGCCTCGTCGTGTCGATTGTGAGCTTCGTGCTGTCGGTCTTGATGCCGGACCCCGAAAAGGCCTGAGAACGGTCCAGTCGAACGCGTGAGTTTCGGGACGTTCGCCCGGCGGCGGCTCTATCAACCGATCCTGGACCAGCTCCAGCAGGGGCTGGCACCCTGGGAACTCGCCCTGGCCATCGCGCTCGGGTTCGTGCTCTCGATTCCGCCGGTCCTGGGCTCGACGATCCTGCTGTGCGCGCTCGCGGCCATCCTGCTGCGCCTGAACCAGCCAGTGATTCAGGCGGTCAACTTCGCCGTCTATCCGCTGCAGCTCGTCCTGCTGGTGCCTTACGTGCGCCTGGGCGAGTGGATCTTCGGGGCGCCGAAGACGCCGCTCTCTCCCGGCCTCATTCTGAGCATGGCGAAGGCCGACTTTTTCGGCGCGGTGGCGACGTTCTGGACCGCGACGTGGCACGGTGTCGTCGCCTGGGCGATCGTGACGCCGCCCGTCGGGTTCGTGCTCTTCCTCGCCACGAAACGGATGCTCGAGCGCGCGGCCGCGCGCATGGGAAGGAGCGAGCTGCCCCCGGTCTAGCCGTCAAACAGATGAGCGATGGAGTTGGCGTAGTAGGAAAGAAGCGGCAGCTCGGCTGAGCGGGCGGTGAAGAGGCCGTCCGACTCGTCGACCAAGTGGCGCAGCGTCAGCATGCGCAGGCCGACGTCGATTGAGTAGTCCTGGTCGCCGCGCGGCACGTAGACGTGGGCGCCGCGGGCCTCGAGCTGTCCCATGAGAAGCGCCACCTCGGTCTTGACCTCGAGCTCGCTCCAGGGCCTGACGGGATCCCGGACGAAGACCGTGGCGACCAGCGAGACCGGGACTGCCGGGATGACGCTGGCGACACTTCGCAGAAGCTCCTGGCCCAGGTCTTCGATGCGCGCCCGGCGCGTTTCCGGATCGAGCGCCGCAAAGTCGACGCCCTCCGACTGCGCCCAGGCCTTGAGCGAGATGGGTGAGCCGAAGTTGACGCAGGCGTAGCCGAAGCGGTGCCAGCGATTGGCCGCCACGAGCCCGACATTTCGGGCGGCGAAGCGAACCGTGCGCGCGGCAGCCGCGAACGCACCCGACGGCACATGATCGGGATCGAGATGGGCCAGCAGCGTGCGGTCCTCGAGCGTGCGGTCGTAGTTGATGCCGACGGGGATGAAGGCGATGTCGCGGTCGCCCTTCGGATCGAAGCCGCGCACCATGTAGTCGAGCAGGCCGAGCTTGGGCGGGCGCAGCTTTCCGTCCCGCGAGAGGCCGCCCTCGGGAAAAACGGCCTGGGTGACGCCGGCTGCCGTGGCCATGGCGACGTAGCGGCCGAGCACGGTGCGGTAGAGAGGGTCGCGGGAGTTTCGCCGAACGAAGTACGCGCCCATCGAGCGGATGAGGGTCTGCAGAGGCCAGATGCGCGCCCATTCTCCCACCGCGTAGGAGAGCGCGGCCTTCTCGGCAGCCAGATACGAGACGAGGATGTAGTCCATGTTGCTGCGGTGATTCATGAGAAAGACGATCGTCGAGCGGGGCGCGATCCGGGCGAGCCCCTCCTCGTCGGAGTAGCCGAGGCGCACGCGGTAGAGCGAGCGCGCCAGGTTGCGCGCCAGCCAGTAGCCGAATCGGAAATACGCGTAGGCGTTGAATGCGGGCACGATCTCTCGGGCGTAGCGGCCGATCTTTTCCATCACGACCTCGCGCGGCATCGCGTTGGCGAGAGCGTGCGCCGCAGCCGCCTCCTGCACCTGCGGGTCGTAGATGAGCCGGTCGATCAGGACCTCGCGCTTGGTGAGGGCGAGCGAGGGGACCTGGATTTTGAGCCGCGTGTTGATGTCGTCGAGAACCCGGTTGACGCGCCGGCGCAGGAACCACCGGACCGACGGGATCAGGAGCCTCTCGAGTGTCGCCCAGAGCGCGAGCAGCAGGACGAGCAGCAGAAGCCAGAGAGGCAGCGTGACGGTCGAGCGCATCGGGTTTTGTGCGCGAGAGCATAGCGCGGCGGTCGATAATGCCGCCGATGCAGGCCGCCGAAATCGGGCCGGTCGCTCCGGGAGAGCGCACGCAGACCCCCTTCACGCTCTTCTTGATTTTCGTCGGCGCGAACATCGTGGCGACGACCCTTCAGGTCGGCGCGAGCCTGACGCCCTCATTCGGCCTGGCCGAGGCGCTCGTTTTGATCGGCGCCGGCGGGGTGGCGGGCGCCCTTCTCGTCGCGGCGCTCTCGCCCGTGGGGCCGCGCCTCGGCGTTCCCTCCGTCGTGGCGGCGCGCGCGGCGCTCGGCCTTCGGGGCGCCGGTCTCGTCGCGCTCTTTCTCTACGTCTCGAACTTCGCCTGGATCGCGGTCAACAACGTCATCGCGGCGTCGGCCTGCGCGCGAATCTTCGGCGGGCCCGGCTCACAGAGGTGGTGGGCCTTCGGCCTGGGGATCCTCGCGACCGTGATCGTCGCCGGCGGCCCTCGGGCGGTCGGGCTGGCGGATCGCTACGCCGTGCCGCTCCTTCTTGCGGTCGGGATTCTCCTGACCCTGGCGTGCCTGCGAATCCCGCCGGCCGTCCTTTCTGCGCCCGGTTCGGGAAGCATCCCGTGGCTGCGCGGCCTGGACATCGTCATCGGCTACCAGGTTTCGTGGATCCTCATGTTCGCCGATTACTCGCGCTACACGGCGTCGGCCTCGCGAGGCGCGGTCGCCGTTTTTCTCGGGCTCGCGCTGACGGCTCTCTGGTTCATGCCGCTCGGATTTGCCGCGGCCCGCGCGGCGGGCTCCGATGACCCGGGCGCGATGATGGATGCCGTGCATCTGGGTGGCTGGGGCGCTCTTCTGCTCGCCCTGGCGACGCTGACCACGAACTTCGTCAACATCTACCTTTCGGCCCTCGCCTGGAAGAGCCTGTATCCGGGAGCCGGCGACAAGGTCTCGATCTGGTCGATCGGTTTGATCGGCGCCGCGCTCTCTCTCTTCTCGGGCGCGTGGCTCGACCGCTATGCGGATTTCATGCTGCTCTTGGGCGGCGTCCTGGTGCCGGTCGGAGGCGTGCTGCTCGCGCGGTTCTTTCTCGTGCGCCGGCCGGTTGCCGTGCCCGACCTCTACGACGGGGCGGGCCCCTTCTCCCGGCACTTCGGCTTCTCTCCCGCCGGCCTGGCCGCCTGGGCATCCGGCGGTATCGCCTATTACCTCGCCGGCTCCTTCGGCGGCACGCTGCCGTCGCTCGCCGTGTCGATTGCCGTGTACGGGCTGTTCACCGGCTATTCGACGCGGCCGCGGGCGGCGACGGCGATCTCTGACTCGACGCGGTCGCCGCGCACGCCGTAGAGGCGGTCGTGGAGGTTCGAGATCACGCAGGCGTGATTGGGGAGGATCCGCACGCGCTGACCGACCTCGAACCGGTCGCCCTCCTCGACTCGGAGGACCCCGTGCTCCTCGGAGAGCTTTTCGAGGCGGCTTTTCGTTTGAAGGACGAGGCCGTGGCCGTTGGGCTGAGGCCGCAGCGTGTCGCTCGAAAGAGTCTTCGAGCCCGCGTCGAGCACCGCGCGGCCGGGCGCCGGCACGCTGACGACCGTCGCCAGCACGGTCATGGCGCAGTCGGAGACCGCGCAGGTCCCGAGAGCGGCCTGCGAGCCGTCGTGAAAGACGTAATTGCCCGGGCGGCATTCGGTCACCCCGGGCGCCTTCATGACGAGGCGCGCCGAGGGTGTCGAGCCGACGGAGACCTCTTCGATCGGCAGGCCCGCCTGGGAGAGCTCCCGGGCCACCCGCGCCACGGCCTCGCCCTCGTCTTCGGCGACAGCGGCAAGGCCCTCGGCCGACTCGGCGGCGTAGGCATGGCCGCCGTGCGTGAAGACCCCGCGCAAGCGCAACCCGGGCATGTCGGCAATGCGGCGCGCCAGAGCCAGGGCGTCTTCGGGAAGGACGCCCACGCGGTGATAGCCGCAGTCGATCTTGATCGAGACATCCAGCCGCCTTCCGGCCGCGGCAAAGACGGCGCTCAAAGCCCTGGCGCCTTCCGCGCTGTCGACGCCGACGGCCAGCCGGATGCGGTCGGACAGCGCCAGCAGGCGCTCCGGCTTTCCCCGCCCGACGACAGGGTAGGCCAGAAAGATGTCGTCGAAGCCGGCCGAGGCAAAGACTTCGGCTTCGGAGGTCTTTGCCAGGGAGATGCCGCTGGCGCCGGCCTGGAGCTGCATCCGAGCGATCGCGGGCGCCTTGTGCGTCTTGGCGTGAGGGCGCAGCTTCACGCCCGCCTCCTTTGCCCTTGCGGCCTGCCGCGCGATGTTCGCCTCGAGGATCGCGAGGTCCACGAGAACGGCCGGCGTGGCCAGATCCTCTAACGTCCTCATGGCCCCGGGTCCACGGGCTGCTGGCGGGTGAGGCAGTGGAGCGTGCCCAGGCCCCAGACGAGGTCGACGGCGTGGATGCCCACGACCGGACGCGTCAAGAGCTCGGACAGGATGCCGAGCGCGATGCGGTCCTTCGGGTCGTTGAAGGTCGGCACGAGCACGGCGGCGTTGGCGACGTAGAAGTTGGCGTAGGAGGCCGGAAGCCTCCGGCCGTCGAGGTACAGCGGCGACGGCATGGGGAGCTTGACAACGGCGACCTTGCTGCCATCCTCGAGCCGGGCGCCTTCCAGGCGCTCGCGGTTCTCCTCGAGCGCCGCGTAGTTTTCGTCTTTCGGGTCGTCCTCGTGGCAGAGAGCGAGTGTCGTGGGCGAGACGAAGCGGCAAAGGTCGTCCACGTGCCCGTGCGTGTCGTCGCCGGCAATGCCGCGCGAAAGCCACAGGACGTTTTGGACACCGAGCATCTCGCGGAAGACCTTCTCGTAGCCGGAGCGCGTCAGGCCGGGGTTGCGCACCTGCACTTTTCCATCGAGCAGGCACTCCTCGGTCGTGACCAGCGTGCCGCGCCCGTTGACATCGATCGATCCGCCCTCCAGCACGATGCCGGAAGAAAGAATCGGGACGCCCATCTTCCTGGCCGCCCAGGCGGGGAGCTTGCGGTCCTTCCGGAAGTCCGGGTACTTGGCCCAGCCGTTGAAGTCGAAGTGGGCGACTGCCCGCCGCGGCGCTTTCCCCCGGCGCACCACGAAAGCGGGGCCCGAGTCGCGCGTCCAGCCGCGGTCGGTTGGGAAGCGGTGGAAGACGACCTGCTCCAGATCGGTTCGGTTGCGCGTGAGAATCCTCCGCGCCCCGGCCTCGTGCGCCTTCGATTCGACCAGGGTGTGCGCGATCTCGCCTTTGGCGAGCCAGCGGACGATCTCGCCGTACACCCAGGGGATCGGCGCGAACTTGCCCGGCCAGTCGGTTCGGTTGTGGGGCCAGCCGATCCAGGTGCCCTCGTGCGGCTCCCACTCGGCCGGCAGGCGGTACGGCTCGGCCTCCGGCGCCACGCGGCCTACGTCTTTTCGGACCACGTGTCGGCGTCGAGGTAGCGGCGCGTGATGCCGCCGTAGGCGTCGATGCGCCGGTCGCGCAGGAAAGGCCAGTTGCGCCGCACGTCCTCGATGCGCGCGGGGTCGACCTCGGCAACCAGGATCTGCTCCTTGTCGGTCGATCCGGCGGCGACCAGAACGCCCTGCGGGTCGGCGACAAACGACGAGCCCCAGAACTCGAGTCCCGGACCGCCTCCCGGCGGCGTCTCGAAGCCAACGCGATTGACGGCGGCGACATAGAGGCCGTTGGCGATGGCGTGCCCGCGCTGGACCGTCATCCAGGCGTCACGCTGCGTCGCGCCGTGCTCGGCTTTCTCGTGCGGGTGCCAGCCGATCGCGGTGGGGTAGAAGAGGACCGCCGCCCCCGCCAGCGCCGTGAGCCGGGCGCCCTCCGGGTACCACTGGTCCCAGCAGATGAGTGTCGCGATGCGGCCAGCTCGCGTGTTGAAAGCCGGAAAACCGGTGTCGCCCGGCGTGAAGTAGAACTTCTCGTAGTAGGCCGGGTCGTCCGGGATGTGCATCTTCCGGTAGAGCCCGGCAATCGAGCCGTCGGCGTCGATGACGGCCGCGCTGTTGTGGTACAGCCCGGGCGCCCGCCGCTCGAAGACGGGAGCGATGACGGCCACACCGGCCAGCGCCGCGGCCTTGCCGAGCGCCTCCGTCGAGGGCCCCGGCACGGGCTCGGCCAGGTCGAAGATCGCCGCGTCCTCTTTCTGGCAGAAATACCGGGAGCGGAAGAGCTCCGGCAGGCAGACGACCTCAGCACCCGACCGGGCGGCTTCCGAAACCTTTTGGACTGCCTTCGCGAGGTTTGCCGCGGAGTCCTCTGTGCAGGACATCTGGACGAGGCCGATCGAGAACTTCGTTGCCTTCATTTCGGTCGCAGAGGTTATCAGCCGGCGCGGTAGAAGGGCACGACGCGCAGCAGGAAGAAGGCGATCTCGTCACAGAGCAGCGCCGTAAATACGGCCGCCAGGGCGAGGTTGCGGCGCCGGCCGGAAGGCAGCGCCAGTGCCGCGGGCGTAAAGAACGCGAGGCCGAGAAACGGCAGGACCGCGAAGAAGTAGCGCCCGTTGGTCGCCCGCATCTCGCCGTGGGCCTCGAAGCTCTCGAAGCTGTTGACGAGATAAGCAAGAGTGAAGACAAGCACCGCAAGCTGCGAGACGAAGACGATCCGCGCGGTGTCGGTCGCAGCCGCCAGGGCCCGGGTTGCCCCGAGGAAGAGCACCGCGACGAGGAGGCTGTAGGCGAGGCGTTTGACGAGGCCCGCTCCGCTGTAGCCGCCGAGGAAGACGAAAAAGCAGGCGGCCAGAGCGCCCAGGGAAAGCGAACGCGAAAGAAATCGCAGCGCTGCCGGCGTTTCCGGCTGCCTCTCGATCCAGAAGGCGGTCAGCAACGCGGCGGCTGAGGCGAGAAGAAGGTAGACGAGGAGATAGGGCCCGTCGATCTGGAACCAGGCAACGTCTCCGCGCCCGGTTCCCGTCCAGCCGATCAGGCCGACGAAGTTCTTGAATGTGTGATCGAGGACCGGGTAGCGCGTCAGGTAGGAGAAGAAGGGCAAATCAAACCGCGGGCTCCCGGTCGGATGCACGGCGACGCCGGGCAGAAGGATTTGGTGCCGCAGGAGCCAGAGAGCCGGCAGCGAGGCGGCCAGGGCTGCGATCGCAAGCCACTGCCCCGCGCGCCGGGCCCCGCGCGAGGAGAGAAGAAACGCGGCCGCGGCGACCAGCACGACAGACGGCGCCAGCGCCGAGAGCTTGGTTGCTCCCGCCAGCGCCAGCGCCGCGGCCATCGCCAGGCCGTCGGCGAAGCTTCCTCTGCGGGCGAGACGAACGAAAAAGAGCGCTGCGACCCCCATGCAGAGAGCGAGGAAAACATCGTGGTTCACGCCCGAAGCCATGTGCGTGAACATCGGAAGGAATCCGACGCCCGAGGCCCCGACGAACGCGATCAGCGGATCGCCCGAGGCCTCGCGGAAGACCCCGAAGAAAACCAGGAGAGCAGCCGCCGCCGAAAAGGCGGAGAAGAGCCGCACCGTGCGGCATTGCCAGTCGGGATCGCCGGTCGAGGCTCTGGCCGCCGCGAGCCAGGGAGCGGCGAGCACGTGGTAGAGGGGAGGATGCTGCGCCGCCCAGTTCGGCATGGAGGGCGATGGCGCGGGCCGATGCATCCAGCGCGTGTAGAGGCCGTCGGAGATGACGCTTCGGCCCATGAGCGGCAGCCCCCGGCCGGAGACGATGTCCTCGATCAGGGCGAAGTGGCCCGTCTCGTCCGGAACGTCCCAGAGCGGCGTGACGAAGAGGGCGAGATAAGACGCCTTGACGAAGAACACGGCGGCGACGAGGACCATGGCGCGAAAGATCGGCGGGATCCAGAGCCCGGGGAGACGCCGCGGAAACATCGGGAGGACGCATGGCAGGGACCGTAGGATACGGCAACGACGAGTGCTGTAACCTTTCCCGCAGTCGGCCCGTTTGAAGGCCAAAAGCATACGTGTCGCAGGAGAGAACGACAGACTTTTCGAGAGGAGTGCCATGAAGGCGTTTCGCGTTGCTGTTTTCGGGTGCCTCATGATTCTGGCAGCGGGTATCGGTGTTGCCGCAGACGAGCCGAAGAAGGCCGCGGACAAGAAGCCCGGCTTCGACGTTTCGTTGATCGACAAGACGGTCGCGCCCTGCGCCAACTTCTACCAGTACGCCTGCGGCGGATGGCTGGCCGCCAACCCGATTCCCCCCGAGTACTCGACCTGGGGCCGTTTCAACGAGCTCACCGATAGAAACCGCGACGTGCTCCACGACATCCTCGAGAAGGCCGCGAAGAACGACGGCAAACGCGACGCGCGCGACGTGATCCACCAGAAAATCGGCGACTTCTACGCCGCCTGCATGGACGAAATGCATGCGGAGTCCGAAGGCGCGAAGCCTCTGGCTCCCGCCTTCGAGAGGATCGAGAAGGTGAAGGACGTGGCGACTCTGACGGCCGAGGTCGCGCGCCTGCGGCCCCAGGGCGTCGGAGTTCTCTGGAGCTTCGGCTCGGGACAGGACTTCAAGGATGCCCGGGAGGTGATCGCCGAGGCGGACCAGGGAGGGCTGGGGCTGCCCGACCGCGACTACTACACGAAGGAGGACGAAGCGTCGAAGAAGCTCCGCGCGCAGTACCTCGAGCACATGGGCAAGATGTTCGAGCTCGTCGGCGACACGCCCGAGAGGGCGAAGGCCGAAGCCGACGCGGTGATGGCGATTGAAACAGCGCTCGCGAAGGCCTCGATGACGCGCGTCGAGCGGCGGGACCCCAAGAGGCGCTACAACCGCATGAACCTCGAGGAGCTCGGGACCTTTGCTCCCGCGATCCCCTGGAAGGCGTACCTCGCAGCCCAGAGCGTGCCCGAGGTGACGTCGGTCAACATCGGCTCGGTGTCGTACTTCAAGGGCTTGGACGAGCTCTTGAAGACCGAGAAGCCGGAAAACTGGCGTTCGTATCTCCGGTGGCACGTCATCCGTTCGGCCGCCCCGATGCTCTCCTCCCGGTTCGTGGACACGGAATTCGCCTTCTACGGCACGATCCTGACCGGCGCCAAGGCCCTGCAGCCCCGCTGGAAGCGGTGCGTGACGGCAACCGACCAGTCGATGCGGGAGCTGCTGGGACAGCCGTACGTCGAGCTGACGTTCGGCGCCGAGGGCAAGAAGCGCACCAACGAGATGGTCCTGGCCCTGCTCGCGGCGATGAAGGCCGACCTGGCCGGCGTCGCCTGGATGGACGATGAAACGAAAGCCATGGCCCAGGCCAAGCTCTCGACCTTCGTGCGCAAGATCGGCTACCCGGACAAGTGGATCGACTACACGACGCTCTCGGTCAGCCGGGCGTCCTGGCCCGCCAACGCGGCCCGGGCGCGGGAGTTCGAGTTCCGCCGGCAGATGTCCAAGATCGGAAAGCCCGTGGATAAGACCGAGTTTGGGATGACGCCCTCGACCGTCAACGCGTACTACAGCCCGCAGCACAACGAGATCGTCTTCCCGGCGGGCATCCTCCAGCCCCCGTTCTACGACAACAAGATGGACGACGGCCCGAACTATGGCGGCGTCGGCGCGGTCATCGGGCACGAGATCTCGCACGGCTTCGACGACCAGGGCCGGCAGTTCGACCAGGACGGCAATTTCAAGGACTGGTGGACTGCCAAGAGCGCCGAGGAATTCGTGCGCCGGGCCGGCTGCGTGGAGAGGCAGTTCTCGAGCTACGTCGCCGTGGACGACCTCCACGTCAACGGCAAGCTGACCCTGGGCGAGAACATCGGAGACCTGGGGGGCCTGAAGATCGCCTACGCGGCCCTGCAGTCGGCTCAGAAGGGCAAGGAAAAGAAACTGATCGACGGCCTCACGCAGGAGCAGCGCTTCTTTCTCGCGTGGGGCCAGATCTGGTGCCGCAACGCCCGGCCCGAGCAGGCGCGCGTGCTCGTGCAGACCGACTCGCACTCGCCCGGCCGGTGGCGCGTCAACGGCCCGCTCGGCAACCTCCCCGAGTTCAAGGAGGCCTTCGACTGTCCGGCCGACTCCCCGATGGTGCGGCCGCCAGCCGACGCCTGCGCGGTCTGGTAATCCCGCCCCCTCTCCCACCGGGAGAGGGCCGGGGTGAGGGGAGAGCTAACGCCGGGGCTGGCAGTTTTCGATCCGGCTCTTGTCAGCCCCTCACCCTATCCCTCTCCCGGAGGGAGAGGGAACAGATGCGCTCACTCGGGAAACGAGGCCGGCGATTCGACGGCGCGCGACCACACGTCCTGGTCGATGTTGCATCCCGTGACGACGAGCACGACTGGCCCGTCGACTTCGGGCAGCTGCGGCAAGGCAGCCAGGCCCGCCGCGGCGGCGCCCTCGACGCGCCGGCCGACGCGCGCAAAATCGGAGACGGCCTGCGCGATCGCGCGTTCGGACACGAGGAGCATCGTGTCCACCCCTTCCCGGAGGCGCTGGACCGCCAGAGGGATCGCGACACGCACGGCGAGGCCATCGGCGAAAGTCGCCATCCGATCGCAGCCGAGCGGCTTGCCGGCCCGCCAGGACATCTCCATCACCGGGGCTTCTTTGGCCGCAACGCCCACGACGAGGGTCTTCGGCGAGCGCCGCTTGACGACGGCCCCGATGCCCCCGGCGAGCGCCCCGTTGCCGACGGGGACGACGATTGCGCCGGGAGCCACCTCGCACCGGTCGAGGATCTCCTCGGCGATTTTCCCGTAGCCCTCGTACTGGCCGGGCTCCGCGCCGTCCTCGAAAAACGGGAGTCGCTGGCGCTGGGCGAATGCGCGCGCCTCCTCTTTGGCCTCGTCGAGATTTGCCCCGACGAGGCGGATGCGGGCGCCCAGACCTTCGATCAGGACGACCTTGTCGTGCGCGGCTCCGCCCGGGGCGTAGACGATCGCCGGAATCCCGAGGCGCCGGGCCGCCCAGGCGACGGCCGCGCCGTGGTTTCCGGTCGAAGCCGTCACGACCGTGGCCTCGCTGCGCTCGCGCCACCGCTGCATGGTCGGCATCGCCCCGCGCCACTTGAAGGCGCCGAGCTCGTTCAAGTCTTCCTCCTTGAGCCACAGCTCGCGCCCAGGCCCGAGGCCGTCGGGCGCTCGCGTCAGAGGCGTCGGCAGATAGAGCGGCATCGCCCTACTCGGTTGCGAGCGGCGGGAGAGCGGCCTGCTTCAAGAGGTCGTTGACGCGCGGCAGGTCTTTCTCGAAAAGCGCCGTCCAGGCGGCGAGCGCGCGTTCGAGCGGCTCGGCAATGCCGGCAAAGCCCTTCGTGGCTCCGCTCGTCGGGGCCGCGTCCGCGCTCTCGACGGCGGAGGCGAGTCTCTGCAGGCGGGTCGAGACGCTGCGGAGAGTCGAGGTCTCCGCCAACTCCGGCTCTTCGAAGCCAGGGGTCTCCGGCGGGCCCGCCGCCGCGTCGAGCCTTGCGGCGAAAACGGAAAGGTCCGATTGCGCCGGCCCAGCCGCCTTCTCCCTGACCTGAGCGATCTGCTTGCGGAGCGCCTGCGCCTGGCGAAGCGGGCCGGCAACCCGAAGGCGCGCCTGTTCGATGGATCGGGCGAGCTCGAACTGGCGCAGGAGATCCGCATCCGAGGCCTTGATCCGCGGGTCTTTGACGACCGTCAGCGGCTGGGTGAGCGAGCGCCCGCCCGCGGTAATGCGGACGGTGTAGCGGCCCGGGGGCGCCCAGAGACCGGCCGGATCACGGAAAGAGCTCGGGCTCGCAAGGGCCTTCTGGGCGGTGTAGCGCAAGTCCCAGACGAAACGGTGGGCGCCGGGGGTCGCTTCGGGAGGCCTTGGCGCGGGCGCCCAGTCAGGCGCAATCTGGATCTTCTGCAGATCGGTTCCCGGGGAAACCTCGTCGCTCGCGTAGCGCCGGACCAGGCTGCTCTTCGCGTCGAGGATCTCGATGACGACGGGAGTCGAAGGCGCCGCCTGCAGCAGGTAGTCGAGGAAAGCTCCGCGTGGCGGATTCTCTCCCGAGGGCTCGTCCTTGGGCTCGGGAGTTCCCTGGAAGGCAGCCGGGTGGAGCCGCACGGCGGGAGCCGGCGCGAAGAGCCAGATGGGCGCGGCGGCGGCCGTTGGATCGAGCTGGCGCAGGGAGGACACGTCGTCTGCAATCCAGAAGCTCCGGCCGTGGGTCGCTGCGACGACGTCATTGCCGCGCACCGAGATGTCGCGCACCGAGCAACTGGGCATGTTTCTTCGCAGGCTCTGCCAGTGCTCGCCCGCGTCGAACGAGACGAAGACGCCCGTTTCGGTGCCGGCGTAGAGCAGGCCCTTGCGCACGGGGTCTTCGCGCACCGTGTTGACGTAGCTTCCCGTGGGAATGCCGGCCGCAATCGGCTTCCAGGTCTTTCCGCCGTCGCTCGTGCGGTAGATGTGCGGCGCCAGGTCGTCGAGCCTGTGGCGATCGACCGCCACGAAGGCCGTCGCGGCGTCTGAATGCGACGCTTCGATCATGGCGATCTTCGACCACGCTGTCAGCTCGTGCGGCGTGACGTTGTCCCAGTGCTTGCCAGAGTCGCGCGTGACCCAGACGAGGCCGTCGTCGGTACCGCACCAGAGGAGGCCGTCTGTCAGCGGCGACGGTGCAATCGTGTAAATGACGCCGCGGCGGGGGCCGTTGTGCAGGTTGTCGGCCCGGGTCGCGGGGTCGAGGTTGGGCGGATCGCCCGGGTTCTCGCGGGTCAAATCCGGGCTGATCGCTTCCCACGACTCGCCGCCGTTTGTCGTCTGAAAGAGAACCTGGCGCGAAAAGTAGAGCACGCGCGGGTCGCGCGGCGAGAACGTCAGGGGAAGCGTCCAGGTTCGCCGCCAGGCTCCGGGAGAGTCGAGCGTCGGATCCACGCTCAGATCCTGCATCGTGGTCTGGTCGAACCGTCCGACCGTTCCGCCGAAGAGCACGTTGCCGTCCTTGGGATCGGGCGCGATCTCGCCGCTCTCGCCGCCGGCTGCGATCGGGCGCCAGTCGCGCAGCGTGATGTTCCGGTAGTCGGTGCGCGAGGGGGTGGCGACAGCGCCGCTGTCCTGCTGCGCCCCGTAGACCCAGAAGGGGAACCGGTTGTCGGTCGAAACGCGGTAGATCTGAGCGGTCGGCTGGTTGTACCAGGAGCTCCACGTGCGCCCGGAGTCCACACTCACGACGGCCCCCTGGTCGCTCGCCAGGGCCATCCTCCCCGGGTTTGCGGGATCGATCCAGAGCTGGTGGTAGTCGTCGCCGCCCGGCGCGCCCTTGATCGGAACGAAGGTCTTGCCGGCGTCTATCGACTTGTAGAGCGCCGTGTTGGACACGAAGAGAGTGTTGGGATCTTTGGGATCGACGGCCACCTCGCCGAAGTACCAGCCGCGATCCCAGATCCGCTTGTCGCTCGAGGCCCTCGTCCAGCTGGCGCCGCCATCCTGCGGAGGCGTAGAGGCCGCCCTCTTTCGCGTCGACAATCGCGTAAACGCGCTTCGGGTCGGCCGGCGCAAACGCGATGCCGATTCGTCCGAGGCCTTCCGAAGGAAAGCCGTGCCCGGTCACCGGGCGCCACGTGTCTCCGCCGTCGTCAGACCGATAGAGCCCGCTGCCCGGGCCTTTCGAAGGCGGGTAGACGTTCCAGGGGGGCCGCCGCGTCTGCCAGAGGGCGGCGAAGATCGTGCGGGCGTTGCCCGGCTCGAACGCGAGGTCGATCGCGCCGGTGTCGTCGTCGGTGTGGAGGACGCGCTGCCAGGTCCTGCCACCGTCCTGCGAGCGGAAGACGCCGCGCTCGGCGTTGGGCCCGTAGGCGTGCCCGAGCGCGGCGACGAAGACGCGGCCGGTGTCTCTCGGGTCGACGATCACGCGTCCGATCTGACGGCTGTCCGCTAGCCCGATCGGGGTCCAGCTCTTTCCGCCGTCCTGCGACTTGTACATGCCGTTGCCGTAGGAGATGTCCGAGCGCATGTCGGCCTCGCCCGAGCCGACGTAGATCACGTTCGGATCCGAGGGCGCGATCGCGATCGCCCCGATCGAGGCGATCGGCTGCGAGTCCAAGATGGGCTCCCAGGTGCGCCCGGCGTTCTCCGTCATCCAGACTCCGCCGCCGACGGCGCCGAAGTAGAAGCGGTCCGGCTTGCCGGGCACGCCCGAAATCGCGAGGGCCCGCCCCCCGCGAAACGGCCCGATCAGACGCCACCGCGTTGCGGTCGAGCAGGGATTCTTCGAAGGGCTGAGAGGCCGCGCAGGCCGCCGCGAGAATTCCGCAGGCCACGCCGGAGAGCAGGCGAGATCGAGACACCGACACCTCCATGACGAGAACCGATCGAAGGGAAAACGCGTCCAGTTTACTGCGCCGACGGCGGGGTTAGAGTATCGGCCGACAATCCGAAGGAGGGGAGAATGAGAACGATCTCGCGCCGAGGGTTCGTGCGCCTGGGAGCCGCGGCGGCGGCGGGCGCGGCAGCCCGTGCGGCTTCCCCCGCTCTCGAGGCGGCAACCCGGGAGCCCGGGCCAAACACGCCGGGCGAGGCCGGAATGGTGAAGACGGCCGGCATTCGGCTGATCCCGATCGACGGCGGCAAGTACAAGGTCTGGACGAAGAAAGTCGGCGCCGGGAAGATCAAGGTTTTGACGCTCCACGGCGGACCCGGCGTCACGCATGAGTACTTCGAGTGCTTCGAGGATTTTCTTCCGCAGCACGGCATCGAGTTCTACTACTACGACCAGCTCGGCTCCGCGTACTCCGACCAGCCGGACGACCCGTCTCTCTGGACAGTCGACCGTTTCCGCGAGGAGGTCGAACAGGTCAGGCAGGCCCTCGGCCTCGAAGACTTCTATCTCCTCGGCCACTCCTGGGGCGGCATGCTCGGCATCGAGTACGCGCTCAAGTACCAGAAGCATTTGAAGGCGCTCGTCATCTCCAGCATGACGGCCTCGATTCCGTCCTACATGGCCTACGCGGCCAAGCTGCGGGCCGCTCTGCCCAAAGAGACGATCGCCATCCTCGACAAGTACGAGGCGACAGGCGACTACGGAAACCCCGAGTACGAGAAGGCGATGTTCGAAACTGTTTATGCGCGCCACATCTGTCGCCTCGACCCGTGGCCCGATCCCGTGGCGCGGGCCTTCAAGCACATGAACGCGAAGGTCTACAACACCATGCAGGGCCCCAACGAGTTCGTCATCACGGGCAACTTCAAGGATTGGGACCGCTGGAAGGATCTCTCGAAGATCGCCGTGCCGACGTTTTTGCCGGTCGGCCGCTACGACGAGATGAGCGCGGTCGACATCCAGAGAATGGGCACCCTGATACCCCGCTCGCGCGTCCACGTGTGCGAGAAGGGCAGCCACCTGTGCCTGTGGGACGACCAGGAGTCGTACTTCGCCGGCCTCTTGAAGTTCATCGATGACGTCGAAGCCGGACGCTTCGGAAAGGCGAAGGCGTGACTCGCAGCCGCCCGCGCTGGCTCTCGGGCACGGCCCTCATCTTCTATTCGATCGTCCTCGGCGTCCTCGCGGGCTGGCTCCTTCCCTCCGAGACCCATCCCGACGCCTACGCGGCCTTCCGGTTCCTGTCCAAGGCCTTCATCAATCTCATCAAGATGCTGATCGTCCCGCTGATCTTCTCGACGATCGTCGTCGGCATCGGGAAGACGGGCGACGTCAAGCTCGTCGGCCGGATGGGCCTCAAAGCGCTCGTCTACTTCGAGGTGGCGACGACCCTGGCGCTCGTGCTCGGGCTGACGATCGCGCATCTCGTGAAGCCGGGGGAGGGCCTGCACCTGCCGCCCTCCGGCGAGGTCCTCGCCAAGCCCCAGACGGTCGCCGAGACGCTGCTCCACCTCTTTCCCTCGAGCCTCATCGATGCGATGGCGAGGCAGGACGTTCTCCAGGTCGTCGTCTTCGCCACGCTGGCTGGCGTCGCGGCCGCTCACGTGCGGGAGAAATCCGGGCCGTTCTTGAACGCCATGGACTCGTTTGTCTCGGTCATGTTCCAGCTCACGGACTACGTCATGGCGTTGACCCCGCTCGGCGTCTTCGGAGCGATGGCGGGCGCGGTGTCGCACCACGGCCTCTCCGTGCTCGGTTCCTACGCCAAGCTGGTCGGGTCGCTCTACGGAGCGCTGCTGCTCTTCGTCGGGCTCGTGCTCATCCCGGCGCTGCTTCTCGTGAGGGCTCCCATCCGGGACTTTTTCCGGATGATCCGGGAGCCGGCCCTGCTCGCCTTTTCGACGGCGTCCTCCGAGGCGGCGCTGCCGCGCGCCCTCGAAAAAATGGTCGAGTACGGCGTGCCCAAGTCCGTCGCCGGGTTCGTCATCCCCGCCGGATACTCCTTCAACCTGGACGGCTCGACGCTCTACATCTCGCTCGCATCGCTGACGATTGCCCAGGCGGCCGGCATCCACATGTCTCTCCCGACACAGCTCCTGATGATGCTGACCTTCATGCTGACCTCCAAGGGTGTGGCAGGCGTGCCGCGGGCCTCGCTCGTCATCATCGCGGCCGGCTGCGCGGCCTTCAACCTGCCGGGCGAGGCGGGCGTGGCCATGATCCTGGCGGTCGACGAGCTGATGGACATGGCCCGCACCTCGATCAACGTCATGGGCAATTGCGTCGCCTCGGTCGTCGTCGCCCGTTGGGAGGGCGTCCTCGGCAAGCCCAAGCACGTGCGGGACGAGGAAGCCCCGGCAGCCGAGATCGCCTGAGATCGGGCAACCCTTTCGCCCGAATCGGTGTTCAATTCGCGGTGGACGGCGCTTGGCCGTCTGTCAGAGGTTAGACATCATGAACGCACTTCCGAAACAGACTGAGATGGAGCGCGCTTGGCGCGAGCGGGATGGCTCCTATGACGGGGCGTTTTTTCTCGCGGTGCGCTCGACCGGCATCTTTTGCCGCCCGTCCTGTCCGGCGCGAAAACCTCTGGCCGAGAACGTCTCCTACTACGCCAGCGCTCGCGAGGCTCTCTTTGCGGGCTTTCGGCCGTGCCGGCGCTGCCGGCCGCTCGCTGTCGATGGCGCTCCGCCCGACTGGGCGGCGCTGTTGCTGGCGAAGATCGACAAGGACCCCTCGAGGCGTCTCCACGATCAAGATCTGCGGACGCTCGGGATCGAACCGGCCCGGGCGCGCCGCCACTTCCTGAAGACCTACGGCATGACCTTTCACGCTTACTGCCGGGCCCGACGCCTCGGCGGCGCGCTCCAGCAGATCCAGCGCGGCGCGACTCTCGACGAGGTCGCCCTCGGGACGGGCTTCGAGTCGCACAGCGGGTTTCGGGAAGCGTTTACCCGCACGTTCGGAAAGCCTCCGGGCGCAAGCCGCGACTCGGATTGCGTCCTCGTCTCGTGGGTCGAGAGTCCGATGGGGCCGCTCATCTCCGGCGCCACGCGCGATGGCGTTTGCCTTCTCGAGTTCACGGACCGGCGCATGCTCGAAACGCAGTTCGAAACGCTTCGGCGGCGGCTGCGGTGCGCGATCGTGCCGGGTTTCAACGCGCACCTCGAGAATCTCACCTCACAGCTTGCGGAGTATTTCGCCGGAAAGAGACAGCGGTTCGAGTTGCCTCTCGTCTGCCCGGGGAGCCCCTTCGAGAGGAGTGTCTGGGACGCGCTCGTTCAAATCCCCTACGGGCAGACCCGCACCTACCGGGACCTGGCGCGGCAGCTCGGCAAGCCGGGGCAGCCCGGGCCGTGGGGCACGCCAACGGCTGCAACCGTGTCGCGATCGTCATTCCCTGCCACCGCGTCGTGGGCGCAGGGGGAACGCTGGGCGGCTACGGCGGCGGGCTCTGGCGCAAACAGCGGCTTCTCGACCTCGAGCGCGGCGAGGCGGATCTTTTTCTGAAGCGATAGGCTCCTTTCCAAATGAAAGGCAAGATCGCGGTGCTCGCGGCCATTGGCGCCGTGGGCCTCGCGATCGCGGCCTTGCTCGCCGCCGCCGCCGCGCGCAACGCGGGTCAGCTCAATCCCGACGCCGTGGTGTACCTGCGCCTGGCGCGGTACATCGTCGAGGGGCGCTTCTCCCTGGCGGTTTCCGGGGCCTTCTTCCCGCTGCTGCCCTGCCTCATTTCTCCTTTCCTCGCCGTCGGCATCGAGCCGCTTGTAGCCGCGCGGATCGCCCTGGCGCTCTCGGGCGCCCTCTTCCTGGCGGGCTCGGTTTTCGTGGCTCACGCCCTCGAGGTTCCGCCGGCAGTCCGGGTCGCTGTCGCGGTCCTGGCGGGTCTTGCTGTCGTGCCCTGGTCGGTCGACCAGATCACGCCCGACCTGCTCGAGGATGGGCTTCTCCTCTTCGTTTTCGGCCTGGTCGCAGGGCGCGCCTGGCCGCAGCGCCGTGGCCTCCAGGCGGCGGCCGGCTTTTTCCTGGCTCTCGCCTACTACACGAAGGCCGTCGCTTTGCCCCTCGGCCTTCTCCTCCTGGTTTCCGTCGCCGTCTTGCGGTTGTGGTCCGGGGACGGCGAGCGGCCGGCTCTCACGCGGGCTCTCGGTGTGACTCTCGGCGTTGCCGCTCTCTCGATTGCGCCGTGGGTCCTGATCCTGACGGCCCGGTATGGCCAGTTCACCATTGCAACGAGCGCGCGGATGGCCCACGCCATCGTGGGCCCCGGCGACGTCGACCGCCGCAACCCGATCCTGCTCGGATTCCGCGCGCCCGAGCCGGGGCGGCTGACGTGGGGAGAGGACGCCTCAACCCTTCCCTTTCGCGACTGGTCTCCCTTCGAAAGCCGCGCTTACGCGGACTACCAGCTGGGGCTGATCTCGGAAAACCGGAAGGCCATCTTTCGTGTCTTCCGGGACGCCGATCGGTGGCAGCTCGGATTCTGGGCGAGCGCCGCGCTCGTTCTCGCCCTCGCCGCCTCCCCGGTGCGCCGATGGCGGCCGAGTCGGGTTTCCGTCGTGCCGTGGCTCGTCGCCGCCGTCTACGTTCCGGTCTACGCCCGCGATCCGCGTTACTTCTGGATCGCGTATCCCTTCCTCCTGCTCGGCGCCGCGGCTTTGGCGATGCCCGTTGCGCCCGATCCCAGGAAGACCCGAGGCTGGGTGTCGGCGGCGGCGCTGCTTCTCGTCGTCGCATCCTTTGCCCTGCCGATCCGTCCCGCCGTTCTGGGGGCCCTGGCCGGACGCGAGAATCCCGCCGTCCTGGCGGCTCGAGAAGCGGCCGCGCGAATCCGGACGTCTCACCTCTCCCGGCCGATCGCTGGAAGCGGAGACATCGAGGGCGGGATGGCGGGCCTCTACCTCGCCTACTTCCTCGATCAGCCCTTCTATGGGGATTATCCGAAACCCGAACCCGACGCCTGGGCTCGATTGAGCGGCGCGCTCATCGTCGCGGCTCGCGGCGGCCCGCTCGCCCTCGCTCTGCGCGGTGACGGGCGGTTCGATGCATTGAACGCCCGGCTCTTCGGTCGCCGCGAGAGCGCTCAGCTGATCGAGCTTTTCTTGACAGCCCCCGAACGCGCATCGGGATCGAGCCCATAGAAGCCGTAGCAGGCTGAAATCGAACCCGCCCTGGCAGCGTTAGAGTGATCGAAGATGCGTGGATTGGTCCGTCGGAGCGGTGTCCGGGGCTTTTGCCTGGCGGCGTGCGGCCTCCTCTGCGCTGCCGCGTCCGTGCGGGCGCAAACGGGCGTGTGGTCGGTTTCCGGGCCACCCGGAGGCAACGTGTATTGCCTCGTCGCCGATCCATCCCACAGCTCGACTCTCTACGCGGGAACCAGCGCCGGCGTTTTCCGGAGCGATGACGGGGGCGCCAATTGGAGGTTCGCCGGCGCCGGCATACCGGCCGCGCGGGTCCAGACAATCGCGGTCGACCCCTCGACGCCGAGCACGCTTTACGCCGGCACGCTCACTCCTTCCGGCGTCTTCAGCGTCGGCATCTTCAAGAGCACCGACGGCGGCGCCAGCTGGATCGACATCAATGATGGCCTCGTAGACCCGCTCCTCGGGGTTTCTCCGCTGGACGTCGCGGCCCTGGCGATCGATCCGAGCAATCCCTCGACCTTGATCGCGGGCACGATCAACAGCGAGATCTTCAAGAGCACCGACGGGGGATCGACCTGGCTGCCGGCGACCTTTGGCGGCAGCAACGTCAGCCTGCAGGTCCTGTCGTTCCGGTACGACCCGTCCAACCCGGCCACGGTCTACGCGGGCAGCAGCCTGGGGCTCTTGAAGAGCCTGGACGGCGGAAACAACTGGGGCACATTCGGCACGAGCACGCCGCTCTTTGCTCTCGCGATCGATCCGGCCACTCCACAGACCGTCTACGGCGGCAACGCCGGCGGGTCGGGGATCCTCAAGAGCACGGATGGCGGAGCGCACTGGAGCGTGGTCAACACGGGGCTCCCGGTGCTTCAGGATTCCTCGGGGAAATACTCGCCCTTGATCGTCGCGCTGTCGGTCGACCCGGCGCGCCCCTCGACTGTTTACGCCGGCAGCTACGGCAACGGCCTCTTTCAAAGCATGAACGGAGCGGGCATCTGGGCGGCGGCCTCGAGCGGGATCCGGAACACGTTCGTCTACTCGCTGGCGCTCACGGCCAGTTCCAGCTCGATCTCGACGCTCTACGCGGGCACCCTGGGCGGCGGCGTTTCGGAGAGCCTGGATGGCGCGCACACCTGGGCGCAGACCAACGCCGGGCTCGATTCGAGCGTCGTTTCGGCCCTGGTGCTCGATCCGGCAGCGCCCGACACGCTCTACGCAGGGACTTCGGACGGCGTCTCCAAGAGCAGCGACGGCGGAGCGAGCTGGCAGGCGTCGAACACCGGGATGCCCATCAATTCCGTTTCGGCGCTGGCTCTCGTGCCGGGAGGCTCCGGGGCGGTTTTTGCCGGCACTCTCGGTGGAGGTCTTCTCAAGAGCACCAATGGCGGCGCGAGCTGGAACGCGATCACGGCCTTGACCGACTCGTACATCTCTTCGATCTCGGTCGATCCGACGGCGCCTTCGGTTCTCTACGCCGGGACGGCTCATCCCTACAGCGGCTCGAACTCCGAGCGGGTCTTCAAGTCCTCAGACGGCGGCACGACCTGGGCGCAAACGAGCCTGGATGCCTCGGGGTACTCGGTCGACTTCATCACCGTGAATCCCTCGAAGCCTTCGCAGGTCGTCGCGGGCAGCTACGGAGTCTTCGGCTACTTCCAGAGCCTGGATGCCGGCAAGACCTGGTCGATCGTCAGTCCGGACGGAAGCTGCGGCGGCAACCAACGCGTTTCTCTTCGACGCGTCCGGCTCGAACTGGTATCTCGGAGGCACGACCGGCGTCTGCCGCTCGTCGGACGCCGGGAAGACCTGGCAGGTCGCCGCGGTCGGCAATGGCGAGTCCGTCCAGGCGCTCGTTCTCGACCCATTGAACGCGTCGACCCTCTATGCGGGGACCGCGCCCGGAAGCTTCCTCGGGGTGGGCAGCGTCTTCCGGAGCCTGGACGGCGGCCAGACGTGGGAGGCTCTCGGGACCGGTTTCACGCCGGTCCCCGTGAGTGCGCTCGCGATCGGCGGCGCGGGAAAGACCCTCCACGCCGCAACACGAGGCGGCGGGGTCGCCGAGCTCACGCTCGTGACGGATCGCCAGGCGGTTCATGCTGCCCCGGCCGGCCGCCGCACCGGAGTCGTGACGCCCCGCCCGTGAAGGGTCTCCTGCTCGCTGGCGCCCTGCTCGCCGTGCTGGCGCTGGCGGTTCAATCGCGGGCGCTGCACAACGGTTTCGTGTCGCTCGACGATGAGCCCTACGTCACGGCAAATCCCGAAGTCCGCGCCGGTCTCTCGTGGGCCGGAATCAGATGGGCATTCACGACGACGCGCGAGGCGAACTGGCATCCCCTGACCTGGATGTCGCACATGGCGGATGTGGAGCTCTACGGCCTCGAGCCTTTCGGGCATCACCTGACGAACATCCTGATCCACGCCATCAACGCCCTGCTCGTCCTCCTGCTCTTCTGCGAAGATGACGGGGCGCGTGCCGGCGAGCGCGATGGTGGCGGCGCTTTTTGCGGTTCACCCGCTGCGGGTCGAGTCGGTCGCCTGGGTGGCCGAACGCAAGGACGTCCTGTGCGCGCTCTTCGGGTTGCTGGCGATGCTCGCGTACGTCCGTTACGTCCGGAGCGGGAGACGGAGCGCCTACGCGGCGGCCCTGGCGTTCTTCGCCCTGGGACTGCTGTCCAAGCCGATGCTCGTCACGCTTCCGTTTCTTCTCCTGCTGCTCGACTATCTGGCCGCTCGAGAGAGGGGAGCGCGCCGGGTGGCCGCGCCTCGCTGATCGAGAAGTTCCGTTTCTGGCCCTCTCGGCCGTCTCGTGCGCCGTCACGATGTGGGCTCAGGGCTCCGGCGGCGCGATCGCGGATGCCTCGCTTCCTCTGGCGGCGCGGCTTTCGAATGCGCCGCTCGCGTACCTCGCCTACATCCGGCAAACGTTCGTGCCGGTTTCGCTTGCGGTGCTCTATCCGCATTCGGGAAACACGAGCCTCGACGCCATTGCGGCTGCGGCACTTCTGCTCGCGGTCTCGATCGCCGCAATCCGCTTCGCTCGGTCCCTTCCGTATCTTGCCGTCGGCTGGTTCTGGTTTCTGGGAGCGCTCGTGCCCGTGATCGGCCTCGTGCAGGTCGGCTGGCAGGCCCGGGCCGACCGCTACACGTATCTTCCATCTCTCGGGCTGGCCCTGGCCGTCGTGTGGGGAGTCTCGGATCTGTGGCGCCGTTTCGGCGCGCCGCAATGGCTGCTGGGAATCACGGCCGCTGCCGCACTCGGCGTCCTGTCCTTTCTGACGTGGCGCCAGATCGGCTACTGGAAAGACTCGCCAACGCTCTTTGCCCATGGGCTCGAGGTTACGGAACGCAATCACATCCTCCACATCAACCTCGGAATCGAGCAGGTGCGGCGCGGGGAGCTCCAGGATGCGATCGGACACTTCCGGCGGGCCGTGGCGATCGAGCCCGGCTACTGGTACGGGCAGCTCGCGCTGGGATCGGCGCTGGTGCGGGCCAATCAGCCGGCGGAGGCCGTGACCTGCCTCGAAACGGCGCTGCGCCAGCATCCCGACTCGGCCGAGGCGATGAGGGCGCTCGAGGCGGCTCGGGAAATGCTCGCGAGGGAGGCGGCGCCCGATTCCGCGCCCCTGCGCTACGAGCGGGCGCGGACCCTCGTGGCATCCGGACGCCGGTCGGAGGCGAAAGACGAGCTGCGCGCCGCGCTCCGTCTCTCGCCCGGCTTCGAGCCTGCGGCCACGCTTCTCGTCGCAATCCTCGCGACGGCTTCCGATGCGTCACCCTCCGAAGGGCAGGAAGCGCTCGGGCTCGCCCGGGAGCTCGCTCGCCAGGGCGGCAACAGCGATCCCAACTCGCTCGACCTTCTGGCCGCCGCGCAGGCTCAGGTTGGCCGTTACGCCGAGGCCGTCGCGACAGCCGAGCGCGCCATTCGCCTGGCCGACGCCGCCGGACAGAAAAGCCTCTCGCGCGTCATAGCTGAGCGTCTGGCCTTCTACCGCGCCGGCCGCCCCTACCGGGCCCTGAGCCCTTGAAGGCTCCGGGGGCTCCGGTCTGAGAAAGTTTGATTGGCCGGCGAAGCCGGCCGGTTCAGATGTTGGAATCCCCTGCGCTGCCAGTGGTAGTGAACGCAGCCTGATTCCGGTCGCGGCGAAGATGGCGTTGCCGACCGCCGGCGCGAGGCCGACGATGGGCGTTTCGCCCGCTCCCGCCGAGGGCAGGTCCTTGCGGTCGAGGAGGACGACCTCGAGCGCGGGCACGTCGGTGAAGCGCGGGACGCGGTACTGCGAGAAGTGGGGATTCAGGATGCGGCCGTTCTCGAAGCGCACGGCCTCGAAGAGCGCGCCGCCGATGCCCTGCACGATGGCGCCCTCGACCTGGTTGCGCAGGCCGTCCGGGTTGACGACCGCGCCGCACTCGAACGCGGCGACGACGCGGCGGATGCTGCACGCTGGCGGGATCGCCGATCGACCTCGACCTCGGCGCACGTGGCGATGTAGCCGCCCTTCTCGTTGCCGCCCGCGATGCCGAATCCGCGGCCGGCGGCGGCTTGCGACTCGCCCCAGCCGAACTTCTCGGCAGCCGCCTCGAACACGGCCGTCGAGCCGCGGATCGGTCGAGGTTCTTCAGCCGGAACTGCGAGCGGATCCATGCCGAGCGCGTGCGCGAGCTCGTCCATGTGCGTCTCGCGCGCGAAGTGGTTCGCCGTCGCGGCGAGGCCGCGGTAGGAGCCCTGGCGCAGCGGCGAGCGGACGGGGTGAAACTGGATCGTCTGTTGGGGACGTCGTACGGGGTCCCGATGGCCGGCCGGGCCGGAGTTGTAGTTGTGGAACTCCCACGCGGTGAGCGTGCCGTCGCGGCGCGCGCCGCTCCGAACCTCGATGACGCCGGCGGGGCGGAAGTAGGCCCAGGTGAACTCCTCCTCGCGCGTCCAGACGACCTTCACCGGCTTGCCGGCGGCCTTCGCGAGGCGCGCGGCCTCGATCGCCGCGTCGCCCGTGTGCTTGCCGCCGTAGGCCGAGCCGGTGTCGGGCACGATGACGCGCACCTTCTCGGCGGGAATGCGGAAGGCCTGCGCGAGCTCCTCCGCACGGCGAAGGGGCGCTGCGTGCCGGTCCAGACCGTGAGCTTGTCGCCATTCCATTCCGCGACGGCGGCGCGGGGCTCGAGCGGCGCGTGCGCGATGTAGGCCACCGTGTATGTCTTCTCGAGCTTCACCTCGGCCGACGCCAGGGCATCCTCGACCGAGCCTGAGACCTGCTGCTCCGCGCGCTCGCCCGGCTCGACGTTCTTCTTCAAGTAGTCCCACAGATCCTTGTTCGAGGGCTGCGGCGTGGTTTTCCACTGGGCGCTGACCGCGGCGAGCGCCCGCTCGGCGCTCGTCAAATCCGGAGCGGCGACTCCCACGAAGTCTCCATCCTGCACGACCGTGACGCCGCCGATTGCCTTTGCCGCCGCGGTGTCGACCGAAACGAGCGTCGCCTGGAAACCGGCGGGGCGCAGGACCTTTCCGTGCAGCATCCCGGGACGCGAGAGGTCCGAGGTGTACTGGTGGCGGCCGGTGACGAAATCGCGCCCGTCCACCTTGGGCACCGACGTGCCTGCGACCTTCCAGTCTGTCGCTTTCGTCAGCTCCGGCTGCGCGCCGACCAGGCGAACGAGGCTCTGCCCCTTCGTCAGCTCGCCGTAGGGCAGGGCTTGCCCGGTCTTCGGGTTGACGACCTTGCCGCCCTCGGCCGCGAGCCCCGCACGATCCATGTTCCAGCGTTGCGCGGCGAGACCGACGATGGCTTCGCGGGCCGCCGCCGCCACGGCGCGCATCTGGGGGCCCATCGTGGGCGTCGTGCGGCTGCCAAACGTGCCGGCATCCCAGGGTGTGCGGTCCGTGTCGCCCATGACGAAGCGAATCGCGTCGACCGGCACATGCAGCTCTTCGGCGACCTGCTGCGCGAGCGACGTGCGGATGTTCTGACCGACCTCGACCTTGCCCGTGAACGCCGTGACGCGCCCGTCTTCGGCGATGTGAAGCCAGGCCGAGATCTCCTGCGGGAGTTCCCGGCTGCGCGAGCGCCCGGACTCCTGCCCGCGGGCGGCGGGAGCCGCGATGCAGACGAGCACGCCTCCTCCGAGGACCTGGAGGAAGCGCCGGCGGTCGACGTCGAACCAGTGAAGCCGCCCGGAAACCTCGTGCTGGGCGAGCTCGCTATCGAACGGATCGTCCGGTTTGCGGCGCCGGCTCACGTCTTCTCCTTGCGCGCGGCTCGAGCCGCCTGCCGACCGCCAGGAGAATCCGCGGATACGTTCCGCAGCGGCAGATGTTGCCGGTCAGAGAAGCCACGATGTCCTCGTCCCGGGCGTTCGGATTTCTGTCGAGCAGGGCGGCCGCCGCAACGATCATCCCCGACGTGCAGAATCCGCACTGGAACGCTTCGGCCTCGAGAAACGCGGCCTGCACGGGGTGGAGCCGGCCGCCTTGTTCCAGCCCCTCGATCGTCGTGATTCTCTTGCCCGAGGATTCGGCCAGCGTCGTGCGGCACGAGCGCACGGCGCGGCCGTCGAGAAGCACCGTGCACGCGCCGCACTGCCCCTCGCCGCAGCCGTACTTGGTGCCCGTCAGCCCGAGCCGATCGCGCAGGACAACGAGGAGGCTCTCGTCCGCCGGCGCCTCGACCGAGCGCTTCGTGCCGTTGACGTTGAGATTGAGCGCACCCATCCGCGCCTCCGGGCCAGGACGATGGTCCGCATTATAGGAGGGGAGCCTCCGGCTCGCGTAGGATCGCGCCGTGCCCGTGCCCGAGACGGTTGCGATTCCGGTGACGCCCATCCTCGGCGGCGCCCCCTTCCGGCTCGGCCGGACGCCAGTGACCAATAGCGAGTACGCGCCCTTTGTCGCGGGCGGCCGCGCCGCGGCGCCGCCGTGGTGGAGGGACCCGAATTTTTCTGCCGCTCTCCAGCCGGTTGTCGGCGTGACCTGGGACGACGCGGCGGCATTCTGCGCCTGGCTTTCCGAGTCGGCCTCCGGACGCTGGCGCCTGCCTTCGGAGGAGGAATGGGAGTTTGCCGCGTGCGGAGGGCTCGTCGCGCCGCGCACGGCCTGGGGAGAGGTCATCCCGGCCGGCGAAGTTCCTGAGGGGCCGGGCCCCCTCCAGGGGCCCTGGGAAGTTGGCCGCGGGACGCCGAACGGCTACGGCCTCTTCGACATGGGCACGATTGTCCACGAGTGGTGCCTCAACTGGCGCCTGCCCGATAAGCCGGCGGGCGCGGTCGAAGCGCCGGCGCCGCGGCGGCGCTCCAGCCGCGGAGGCTCGTGGCGCCACGAGATCCGCTGGTCAGCACCTTCAGCCAGGACCAGCCTGCCCCCCGACTACCGCTATTCCGACTACGGCTTCCGCGTCCTGCGCGAGGCCGAACCCTCTGCGAGTATGGGAGGGCCCGAGAGGTGACGCTTCGAAAGGAAACGGTTAGTTCGGGCTCGCCGTTTCTGACGGCCGAATGGCGTTACCTCGCGATGCTGAACTATTCGGTGGATCCGGCGGTGCTGCTGCCTCGGGTGCCAGCCGGGACTGAACTGGACGACTGGGACGGAAGGACTCTCGTAAGTGTTGTGGGGTTCATGTTCTTGAACACCCGCGTGCACGGGATGGCGATACCCTTCCACCGGAATTTTGAGGAGGTGAACTTGCGCTTCTACGTGCGGCGCAAGAGCCGAGAGGGGTGGCGGCGAGCCGTCGTCTTCGTGAAAGAGATTGTTCCGCGTTGGGCGATCGCCGCATCGGCCCGGGCTCTTTACGGCGAGAATTATGTCGCGATGCGAATGGGACACCGTGTGGACCATCACGAGGGGAGCCCGGAAGCTGTCAGCCGCGTTTCTTACACCTGGGTGTTTCGAGGCAGGCAATGCGGACTCGAGGTTGCCGTTGATGGCGAGAGCAATCCCATCGAGGAAGGGAGCCCTGAGGCTTTCATTACCGAACACTACTGGGGCTGTGCGGGCGGGCCGGGCCGGCCGACGTTCGAATACCGAGTCGATCATCCTCGCTGGCGGACGTGGTCGACCAGAAAAGCCAGCCTGAACTGTGATGTGGCCAGTCTCTACGGGCCTGAGTTCGTACCGTTCTTGAATCACGCGCCTGCCTCGGCCTTCCTCGCTGACGGATCCGCGGTTACCGTCTTCAGCGGCGTTCGCCTTCGGGGAGAAGAGGCATGATCAGGGCCGCTTCCCTCGGTTGGGTTCTCTACGACGACTCTTGCGGGTTCTGCCGGCGATGGGTTCCGTTCTGGAAGCGGACCCTGCAGAAGCGCGGCTTCCTGATTGCGCCCCTTCAGAGCGAATGGGTGGAGGAAAAGCTCGGCGCTTCACCGGAAGAGACCCTCGAAGATCTCAGGCTGCTACTCACGGACGGCCGCCAGGTCCGCGGAGCGGACGTTTACAGGTACGTGATGAAACGAATTTGGTGGGCTCGACCGCTTTACCTACTTTCGGTCGCGCCAATCCTCCGCAAGGCCTTCGACTGGGGCTATCGGACCTTTGCGACGAACCGTTACCGAATCTCGCGGAGCTGCCGTCTCCCAGGTCCATCGCTGCGGTAAACGAAGCTTCTCATCGCCGAGGCCGGCGCCGCAGCAACGGCAGCTTTTTTTGGGGTCTCCTGCGCACGATGGAAAGCGCAAAGGAACGCCCTCGCTCCTCGCGTCCGAGGAACGTGGACTCGAACTGGCGGCGGTCGGAGGTGGAAAGGCTCTTGATCTGCCGGCGCGTGAGCAGGCGGTAATGCCTGACGTCGACTAAGAACAAGGGGATGTCCCAGAGGTTGTCCTCGGCGGTCATCCAGGCGCGCTTGTCGAAGCGCGTGAGGCTGACCGGCCGCGAGTAGCGGCGCAGCGTCTTCTCGCGGCGCAGGTTCGAGTACTCCTCGAAGAGGGAGACGACCAGTTCCCGGAGCCCGCGGTAGATCGGCTCCCGGAACCGCAGGCCCGAGTAGTTCGACCGGCCCACGGCGCCCCAGCAGCCGTTCTCGCGGAAAAGCGCCATGACGTGGTCGGTGTCGTTGTCCGCCTCGAGGTCGATGATCAGCGGCGGCCGCCCCTGGAAACGCAGCGCGGCGGCGGCAAAGAGCGCTCCGTCCATGCACTGGACCCTCCGCTCGCGCAGCACGCGCCGGGGCGAGCGGCATCCGCTTCCCTCGAAGTCGTAGTCGATCGCATCCAGGTAATCGAGGATCTTGCGCGGTGTGGAAAGGGAGCGCACGAAGCGCGCCTCGGAGGGGCTCATGCCGTAATCGGGCGCTGTCCGCCGGGCGGCGCCCATTTTCATGCGGCGGATCGTACACCCCGTCCGATAGGATGGCGGCCAAACTCGTGAGGATGAACATGAAGCGTTTCGCTGGAATCGCCGTGGCTCTCGCCCTTCTCTTCGCTCTGCCTGTTCCGACCGCCGGCGCGGGCAAACGCAACATCACCGACAAGGACATCCTGAAGTTTCGCTGGGTCGCCGACCCGCAGATCTCACCCGACGGGGGCCAGATCGCCTACGTGCTCGTGACGGTCAACGAGAAGGAAGACCGCTACGACACGAGCCTCTGGGCCGTATCCACTTCGGGCGGAGCCGGGCCGCGGCGCCTGACGGCCGGACCGCGCGATCTTGCGCCCCGCTGGGCGCCGGATGGCCGCACGCTCGCCTTTCTGCGGGCGGAGGAGAAGGCTCCGCCGCAGGTGCACTTGCTTCCCATGGCAGGCGGCGAGGCCCGCAAGCTGACCGACCTGCCGAAGGGCTCGGGAGCGCCGGTCTGGGCGCCCTCGGGCGGCGCAATCGCCTTCACGAGCTCGACTTCGGCCGAGGACGTCGCCGAGCGCGACGCGAAGAAGCAGGGCAAGGAGCCCCCCAAGAAGAGCGACGTCCACGTCGTCACGAAGGCCGTGTACCGGGCAAACGGTACGGGCTGGCTCGAGCCCGGCCGGCATGCCCACATCTGGACGGCCCCGGTCACTTCAGGCGACGGGACGGTCGAAGCCAAACAGATCACGAGCGGCAAGTTCGACGAGGGCGACCCCTCCTTCAGCCGCGACGGCTCAAAGATCCTCTTCGTCTCCAATCGCGTCGAAGAGCCGTACTACCTCCCCCAGGACTCGAATGTCTACGCCGTGCCGGTTTCAGGCGGCGAGATGCAGACCGTGATCGACATCAACGGCCCGGTTCGCCAGCCGGCCGTCTCGCCGGATTCTTCGCGTTACGTGTTCACTGGATTTGTCAGCCCGCCGGTCGAGCAATCGCACACGCAGTCGAAGGTCTTCCTGTGGGACGGCGGAAAGGCCGAGGCGCTGACGGGCGGAGGAGGTCAGGACTTCGAGATCGGCAGCGGTGTGGGCGGCGACCAGCACGCTCCGCGCGGCGGTTCGCCCCAGCCGCTCGTCTGGGCTCCTGACGGCAAGAGCGTCATCCTGGGCATCACGGAGCACGGCCGATCGAATCTCGTCCGGCTGGATCTGGCCTCCAAGAAGATCGAGCCGATCACCTCGGGCAACCACGACATCATGGCCTGGACTGCGACGCCCGACGCGTCGCGGTTCGCGATGACGATCGGAGACGCGACGCACATCGGCGACGTCTTCGTGATGGACACGGCGACGAAGACGACCATCAAGCTGACGGGCGTCAACGACGAGCTTTTCTCGGAGCTGAACCTCACGGAGCCCGAGGAGATCTGGTACACGAGCTTCGACGGCAAGCGGATCGACGGCTGGATCCAGAAGCCGCCGGATTTTTCAGCCGGAAAGAAGTATCCATTCATCCTCGAGATTCACGGCGGCCCGCACACCGCCTACGGGTGGACGTTCACGCACGAGTTCCAGTGGATGGCGGCCAGGGGCTACGTGGTGCTGTACACGAACCCGCGGGGCTCGACCTCCTACGGCCAGGACTTTGCCAACATCATCCAGTACAAGTACCCGGGCGACGACTACAAGGACCTCATGGCGGGTGTCGACGAGATCTTGAAGTTCGGGTACGTGGACGCCAAGCGAATGGGCGTGACCGGCGGATCGGGCGGCGGCCTCCTGACGAACTGGACCGTGACCCAGACCAACCGCTTCGGCGCGGCGGTTTCGCAGCGCTCGGTCGCCGAGTGGTCGAGCTTCTGGTACACGGCCGACTTCACGCTTTTCACGCCGACCTGGTTTCGGTCGATCCCGGTCAAGGACTCCAAAGAGTTCCTGGACCGCTCGCCCGTGCACTATGCCGACAAGATCGAGACGCCGATCCTCTTCGTCGAAGGGGGAGACGACCTGCGCACGCCTCCCGCCCAGGGCGGCGAGGCGATGTTCAGGACGCTCAAGGCCTTGAAGAAGCCAACCGCGATGGTCAACTTCCCCGGCGAGACGCACGAGCTCTCACGCTCGGGAAAACCCCAGCACCGGATCGAGCGCCTCCAGCACATCCTCGGCTGGTTCGACAAGTGGCTGCTCGGCCAGGCGACCGACGTCTACGACCTGAAGTGACAGCGAAGCTGTCATCCTGAGCGAAGCGAAGGATCTGCTCCAGTCTCCGTGGAAGTAGATCCTTCGTCGCTTCGCTCCTCAGGATGACAGGATGGGGACTTATGCCCCCTCTTCCTTGTAGAGCGCTGCACCGGCGACGGTCGCGATGACTCCGGCGACCAACTCGAGGCAGAGCTGCATCGCGCTGAAAGGCAACACGCCCAGGTTGGTCACGACGATCGCCAGGTAGACGGACGAAAAGAACCAGATGGCGACACCGGCGCGCACGGCCGTGCCGGCCCCGGCGCCGTATCGCGGCCTGATCGCGGCGTACAGCCAGACCGCCGCGATCCCGAACGCGAAGCCCATGATGATCCAGCTGATCAGCGTCGACCCGCCTTCCGGCATAGTTTTGCCGAGCGCCTTGAAGGCGGCATCGTGTTCGGCCTTCAAGATGACGTCGTTGATCACGTAACCGGCGATGTTGTTGACGATGCCGGCCACGAGCCCTCCCAGGATGACCCGACCCATGTTGATTCCTTTCACGAGAGGCTCCTTTCTCCGGCTACGCCGTCCCTTCCTTGTACAGGGCAGGCTCCCACGACGGTGGCCAGTATCGGCCTCGACCAGCGTCCAAACGAGCACGACCGGGGACAGCGGGAAGAGCCCCATATTCCACATCGCGATCTGCGGCATCAGACCGGTGAGCACCCAGAAGAAGATGCCCGCGCGCGACGCGGTGCTGGCGCCCGCGCCGAAGCGGGTGCGGCCGACCGCGTACATCCAGACAGCCAGAAAGCCCATGGCGAAGCCGAAAATGATCCAGACCGTCAACGCTGAGCTCGTCAGCTCCGCGGACTTGCCGAGCGACTTCATGAACGTCTCCATCTCCGACTTCATGACCTTCTCGTTCAGCAGGTACTCGCTCACGTTGAAGACAATGCCGGCCACGAGACCGCCGAGGAAGACCCGACCGACGTTGATCCCACCTGTCATGGAATTCCCCCTTTCGAAAAGCGAATTTCCCGGAAGTATTGGGCGGAGCATACTCCGCCGCGCCGGCTGAGGGTGAGATCAGTTGGACAGCTTTCGAATCAGCAGAGCGTCGAGCGAGAACGCTGTCGGCCTCACGGGGAAAGAGCATCACGAAGAGAAGCAGAGCCAGGCGCGGCAGGACGTGCGTGTGGAAGGCATAGAGCGGCTCGGCGACGAGATGGCCGAACGTCACGAGAAGCAGGACGGCCCCCAGGCCGAGGGAGGCTTCCCGAACGCGCCATCCTGCGAGCATGAGGGCGCCGCCTAAGAGCTCGACGACCGGCACGGTGACGCCGGCTGCCCAGAGGGCCCAGTGGGGCAGGAATGTTTCGGCGTAGGGATCAACGAAATACTTATGCGCGTGCCCCGCGGGCGTCAGCGTGAAGACCTTCCACACCCCCGCCATGAAGAAGATGAGGCCCAGGACGCCGCGCGCGAAGAGGAGGGCCCAGGCTTGGCGCGACTCCTTCGACCAGGGCACGGGCGCCGCTACTTGCCGGGCGTCAGGTACTGCGCGGGAATGGGGTTGTCCGTGCGCTCGACGTCCCAGATGACCGAGGCAATCCACCAGCGCCGGGCGTCCTTGACGAGCTGGATCGAGTTGATGCCACGCTGGAAAGGTTTTTCATCCGTCGCGGCGGTCTTCGACTCGTAGGTCGAGAAGATCTGGCAGACGTTGCCGAAGCAGTCGGTGCGCCGCGAGAGCTCGCGTTCGATGAAGCCGGTGGGCTCGCCCTTCTCTTTGCGCGTCGCCTGGGCCTTCTTGACGCGCTCGGCGAACTGGTCGACATCGAGCGTCGTGAAGATGTCCTCGTTGGGGCGCTTGGGCGGGATGAGCATGCCCACCGGCAGGAAGATGCCGCGCATCCGCTCGAAATCCGGCATCGCGTCCGGGGCGTGGCTGACGGAACCATAGAGAGCCGCCACGATCGAGTCGACCGAGACGGCGTCCGGAGGGACGGGTGCCGGGACTTCGCGGCGTTTCCCGGACATCTGCGCCAGTGCGGCAACACTCGAAAGGAGAAAAACTGCGGCGGCGGTGAAAAAACGTCGGATCATGTGCTCCTCCAATATTCCCTTGCGACGATAGCACTGGACGTCCCCCTCTCCCTTCGGGAGAGGGTTGGGGTGAGGGGGAAACTCCTGCCGAGTCTCCCCTCGAATCACGTTTCTTGGCGTCTGTCCTCCCCTCACCCTGCCCTCTCCCGGAGGGAGAGGGGAATACACTCCGCAGCAAATCGGAGGTCCCATGGACGCACCGGGCACGAATTCTCTGCCGGAGAACGCCTACAAGCCGCTGTCTCCAGGCGAGATCTACCGGCCCATCGTGCCGGCGGAGGCGAATCTGCCGGAGGCGACCGGCCGCTCGGTCGTGTGGGGCCTTTTCCTCTGCGTCGTCTTCACGGTCGCCTCGGCCTACTCGGGTCTCAAGGTCGGCCAGGTGATGGAGGCGGCGATCCCGATCTCGATTCTGGCGATCGGCCTCGCGCGCGTCTACGCCCGCCGCTCGACGCTTCTCGAAAACGTCATCATCACGGGCATCGGCGGCGTGTCGGGCTCGGTTGTGGCCGGCGCGATCTTCACGCTGCCGGCCCTCTACATCCTGAAGCTCGACCCGCATCCCTGGCAGACGATCTTCATCTGTCTGGCGGGCGGGTGCCTGGGCGTCTTCTTCCTCATCCCGCTGCGCCGTTACTTCGTGCGCGAGACGCACGGCCAGTTCCCGTATCCCGAGGCGACGGCCATCACCGAGGTCCTCGTCACCGGCGAGAAGGGCGGCTCGCAGGCCAAGCTGCTGCTGCAGGCCACCGGGATCGCGGCGGTCTACGACTTCTTCGTGACGACGTTCAAGGTCTGGAAGGAGTTCATCGACCTCCGGTTCGTGCCGGCCGTATCGGCGCTCGCCGACCGGGCCAAGATCGCTTTTTCGTTCGACGCCATCGGGTTCATTCTCGGCCTCGGGTACGTGATGGGCCTGCGCTCGTCCATGATCCTGTGCGCGGGCGGCGTGCTCTCGAACTTCGTCCTGGTGCCGATCATCTGGTTCATCGGCAGCCACCTGCCGGATGCGGCGGTCTATCCGGCGACGATCCCGATCGCCAAGATGACGGCCAACCAGATCTTCCGCGGCTACGTCCGGTTCATGGGCGTCGGGGCGATCGCGACGGCCGGCATCTTCGGCATCCTGAAGTCGCTTGAAGATCGTCGTCGGCTCGTTCTCGATCGCCGTGAAGGCGTTCCGCGCGGGCGGCGAGCACAGCCTGGAGCGGACCGACCGCGACCTGCCGGTCATGCAGATCCTGCTCGGCGTCGTCATCTCGGCCCTGGCCGTGGCGGCCTTCCTGGGCAGCCTCGGCTCTTCGGTTTCGGCCGTCGGCGTCGGCCTCGGGTTGACCCTCCTGTTTTCGTTCTTCTTCACGTCGGTCGCGGCCAACGCGATCGCGACGACGGCCCGCAACCCGGTGTCGGGCATGACGATGCTGACGATCATCATCTCCTCGGTCGTGCTGCTCGAGTTCGGCCTCTCGGGCCGGACGGGCATGTTCTTCGTCATGGCGATCGCCGGCATGGTCTGCACGGCGCTCTCGGTCTCGGGACAGACGATCACGGACCTGAAGACCGGCTACTGGCTGGGCTCGACGCCCGCGGCGCAGGAGAGGGTCAAGTTCCTGGGGGTCATCGCTTCGGCTGCGGCGGTGGGTCTGACGATCGTGATGCTCGCCCGGACGTTCCAGTTCGGCGAGGCGGCTCCCGGCGACGCGCGGGTCGTGCTCGCGTCGCCGCAGGCCTCGATCATGAAGGCGCTGGTCGAAGGCTTCATGAGCCACCAGCCGGTGGCGTACCTGCTGTTTGGCGCGGGCGCCATGATCGCCGTCGTCATGGAGATGCTGCAGGTGCCGGCGCTGATCTTCGCGCTCGGCATGTACCTGCCGCTCGAGCTCAACACGCCGGCTCTGGTGGGCGGGTTCCTGGCGCACTTCCTGACGAAGCGCTCCGAGCGCGCTCGGCGGCGAGCCGGGCCGGACGATGCGCGAGCGCGGCGTGATCATCGCCTCGGGCCTGATGGCGGGCGGCGCGCTGGGCGGCGTCTTCGGCGCCGCGCTGCGGCTCTTCCCCTAGTACAAGGAAGAGCTCATCCAGACGCCGTTCTACGACAACGACCCGGTCTCGCAGCTCGTCAGCGCGGTTCTCTTCATCGCGCCTGTGCTGCTACCTGTGGTTCGGCGCGATGAAGAAGGAAAAGACAGGCCTGATGGCCGACCTCGATCGCCTGCACAGCCACCGCCATCCTCGGCATCGACACCCTGTGGGGCGGCGACGTGATGAGCCCGTCGGGCACCGGCCGGTTCATTGCCGATTCGTGGTTCTCGGACGAGCCCCTGCCCGCTGGCGTACACGCATCCGGCCGCGGCGAAGGTCGCGGGCCTCCGGCGGCGTCTCGGGCAAGCCGCCGGATCGAGACGGCGATCGACGCCTACCTCGCGGCTGTCGACGTCAAGGGCTCGATCGACGGCATGGCGCGGCAGGCAGGCAAGCTCGGCGGCCTGCGCGGCGCGTACTCGACGGGCTCGGCATCTGCCTTGAAACCATGTGGGACCTCGCGCAGGAGATGCTCGGCCGCGGCCCGGCCGTGCCCTACGAGCGTTGCGTCGTCGGCTCGACGGGCAAGCCTCCGAGCCGTCGCATCCGGAGAGCGAAGCGCGAGCGCGTTCGCGAGCTGCTCGGCCGGGCCGGGCTATCGCCGCGAAGTCGGCCGAGGAGCTCTTGGCCGCCGTCGACGCCTGGCGGCGCGACCGGATCGTGCCGCGCAAGGCGATTCCGATGCTGGCGGACGCCTTCATCGCGCAGTTCTCGGAGGGCGTGGCGCGGCATCTCGCTGCCTCACCTGCCGGCGGACCTCTCCGGGGTGCCGCGCGCCAACATGACCTTCCTGCCGATCGAGAACGCCTGGTTCTCGGGCTCCATGAACTACCTCGGCCGGGCGCGCAACGCCGACGGCTCGCCGCGAGTACGAAGCGACCTACGAGCTCAACGCCTCGCTCGAGATCTCGGTGCCCGAGTTCGTGCAGCTGGTCAGCGCACGAGGTCGTGCCGGGCCACGTCACGACGTTCGCGCTATCGCAGAGGCTGTACGTCCGGGGCCGCGTCGGGCTTCGAGGCCACGGTCCTGACGATGAACACGCGGCCGGCCGACGCTCTTCGAGGGCATCGCCAACAACGGCGATCCTGATTGCCCACGGCGTGACCGAGATCGAACGAGCTGCCCGACGAGGACCTGCAGATCGGCCTGCTGCTCGCGCTGCTGCAGGACGACGCCAAGAACCAGTCCTCGTGGCTGACCTGGAGGGAAGGCGCGCCGCAGAAGGAGGTCGCCTCCATTCTGCGGCGCGACTACCTCGTGCTCGGAGGAGCGGGCCGACAAGCTCTCGGGCGCCTGGGGAAGGCACCCGCTGCTCGGGCCGCATGTACCTGCCGGCCTACCGCGCCGGCACCGAGAAGGTCGCCGAGCTGCGCCGCCGCCACCCGCCGGCGAAAGTGCTGCCCGCCCTCTACGGCTGCCGGGGCCTAGTCGACGTCGTCACCATCGACCGGGCTCTGGCGAGCTGAACGGAGTGACCTCCGCTCCCTCTCCCTCCGGGAGAGGGTAGGGGGTGAGGGGAAACCTTTTGGCCCCCGATCGCTGCTAATTTGGTCCCCGGCGGCAGTTCGCCCCTCACCCTGTCCCTCTCCGGGGGGAGAGGGAACACATCAGCCAGGCCGGTCGAGACTGCGGTCGTCCCAGGAGACGGGGTCCTCGCGGGGCTCCATGTGCGTGAAGACGGTCGTCTGCGGGAGGCCGTCGCGCACGGCGGCCTCGATCTTCTCGCAGAGATCGTGGCCCTGCTGCACCGTCCATGCGCCGGGCACGAGGATGTGCATCGAAACGAAGCGGCGCGCCCCGGCCGCCCGCGTATGGATCGCGTGGATGACGACTCCGGTTTTCTGGAAGGGCGCCAGCGCCTCGGCGATCGCCTGACAGTCTTCGGCGGGCAAGGCCGTATCCAGGAGGCCGAGGCCCGTCTCCTTGAGGAGCCTCCAGCCGGCCCATACGATCGACACGGCGACGGCAAGCGCCACGATCGGGTCGAGCCGCAGCCAGCCGGTTACCTGGACGAGCACGATGCCGATAACCACGGCGACGGAAGTCCAGACATCCGTCAAAAGGTGATGGGCGTCGGACTTCAGCGTGATCGAACGCAGGCGCCGGGAAGCTGAAAGCAGCACCAGAGCAACGGCGGCGTTGACCGCGGCGGCGGCAACGGAGATGCCGAGGCCGAGCGAGACGTGCGTCAACGGTTCCGGGTGAACGAGGCGCCGCCCGGCTGTCACGGCGATCGCCAGGGCCGCTCCCACGATCAGCGCCCCTTCGACGCCGCTCGCGAAGTACTCGGCCTTCGAGTGGCCGTAGGCGTGCTCCTCGTCGGGCGGCCGGGCGGCGACCGACAGCGCCCAGAAGGCCACGAACGCGGCGGCGAGGTTGACGAGCGATTCCGCGGCGTCAGACAACAGCCCGACGGAGCCAGTCAGCCGATACGCCGCGAACTTGAGCACGAATCGTGGCGACGGCTGCCGCAATCGAGAGGACGGCGTAGGAGCGGGGAGTGCGGTTGGTCCCGGTCACGTGCGCGAAGCCTTTCTCCTCCACATCCCGTAGGCGGGCAGTCCGAGCGCCAGCAGACCCAGCCCCGCAACCGATTCGACCGGCTTTTCGAGGAGCGTGTTGACGGCGATCGAGGCCGACGACGCGATGAAGAAGCCGGGCACCCACGGATACCCCCACACCCGGTAGGGCCGCGCGGCCCCGGGTAGCTTGCGGCGGAGGACGAAGATCGCGACACCCGTCGAGGCAAAGAGGACGACCTCGATGAAGATGACGTAGGTGAAGAGCTGCTCGAAGGAGCCGGAGAGAACCAGCACAGCGGCCCAGATGCCCTGCGCCACGAGGCTCGCGCGCGGGACGGCGTGGCGGGGCTCGATTTTTGCGAGCGCGGAAAAGAAGAGGCCGTCTTCGGCCATGGGCTGATAGATCCGGGAGCAGGCCAGGATGTTGGCCGAAAGGCAGCCGAACATCGCGACGAGGATGGCGAGCGACACGAGGCGCGCGACAGACGGCCCGAAAAGCGCGACGGCCGCGGCCTCTCCCACGCGCGGCGAGGCGGCCATCGCATCCAGCGGCAGAGCGCGCAGGTACACGGCGTTGACCGCCACGTAAACGAGCACGACGACCAGCGTGCCCGCGAGCAGGCCGCGCGGCAGCGTCCTGTCGGGATCGCGCATCTCACCGGCCGAGAACGTCGCGTTGTACCAGCCGTCGTAGGCCCAGAGGACGGCAATCAGAGCGACGCCGATCGCGCTCGCGAAGCCTGCCGGCGGCAAGGGAGCGAAGAGACGCGGGGAGGCCGGCGCGGCGACGAAAAAGCCGAGCACGACGAAGAGGCCCAGGCTGCCGAGTTTCAAGATCGTCAGGAGATTCTGCACCCGCGCGCCCTCGCGCACGCCGAACACGTTGACGGCCGTCAACAGCGCGATCGCGAGGGCCCCGGCGAGCTGTCCGCCGCTCACGGTCCACTCAAACGACCCGATCGGGACGGAGAGAAGCCGATGGCCGTTTGAAAAGAACGGGACGAAGAGGCCGAAGTACTCGCCGAACCCTGCGGCGATCGCCGCGATCCCGCCCGACATGATCACGAAGAAGGACGCCCAGCCGAAGAGGAAGGCCGGCAACTTTCCGTAGGCCTCTTTCAGGTAGTGATACTGGCCGCCGGCGCGTGGAAACATTGCGCCGAGCTCGGCGTAGGTCAGCGCCCCGGCCAGCGTCAGGAGGCCTCCCGCGATCCAGACGGCGAGGATCAGCCCGCCGTGCGGGAGAGCCCGGGCGATTTCCGAAGGCGTCAGGAAGATGGCCGTGCCGAGCACGGAGCCGACGGTCAGCGACGCCGTGTCCCATGCGCCGAGGGCGCGCTTCAGCCCGGTCGGAGGGTTTGAGCTCGTGGCGGAACACTATCCGAAATCGCCCGCGGATTTGGATAGAGTCGCCGCCGTGAACGACCGCGCGCATCGGACGAGCCGAGCCGACCTGAAGGCGATTGCCCGGCGGGCGATGGTGGATCGGGGCCTCGAGCCGGACTTCTCACGCGACGCCTTAGCCGAGCTCGGCCGGCTCCGGGGCCCGGCGCCGGTTGGCGGCATCCAGGACCTTCGCTCGCTGCTCTGGGTCTCGATCGACAACGACGACTCGCGCGACCTCGACCAGATCTCCGTCGCCGAGGCGCAGCCGGACAAAACGGTGAAGGTCCGGGTGGCCGTCGCCGATGTGGACGGCGTCGTCGCGAAAGGCACGGCGCTCGACGGCCACGCCCGCCAGAACACGACCTCGGTCTACACGGCGGCGGAGATCTTCTCGATGCTGCCCGAGAAGCTCTCGACGGACTGGACGTCCCTGAACGAGAACGAGGACCGCGTCGCGATGGTCGTCGAGATGGTCTTTGAAACCGACGGGCAGCTCCGGTCCTCGGCAATTTACCGGGCGGCCGTCCGCAACAAAGCGCAGCTCGCCTACGACAGCGTCTCCACCGGGCTCGAGGACGGCCGGTCCTGGCCGGCGAAGGCCTCGGCCGTGCCCGGGGTGCCCGACCAGCTCCAATTGCAGGACCGCGTGACGCAGACGCTGAAGAAGCTTCGCCACGAGCACGGCGCGCTCGACCTCGAGACGATCGAGCCGAAGGCCGTGTTTGAAGGCGACACGATCGTGGACGTGCGCATCCAGCCGCAGAACCGAGCGCGCAACCTGATCGAGGACCTCATGGTCGCCGCCAACGGCGTGACCGCCCGCTTCCTGGCGGCGAAGGGGTACCCGTCGCTGCGGCGCGTCGTCCGCTCGCCGGAACGCTGGTCGCGGATCGTTTCCGTGGCGGCCGAGTACGGCGAGAAGCTCCCGGCCGAGCCCGACGCCGGCGCCCTCGAAGCCTTTCTCGTCAAGCGCCGCAAGACCGACCCGTTGCGGTTTCCCGACCTTTCACTCGTCATCGTCAAGCTCATGGGCCGCGGCGAGTACGTCGTCGAGCGGCCGGGACAGAGCCCGATCGGCCATTTCGGCCTCGCCGTGCAGGACTACTCGCACTCGACGGCTCCCAACCGCCGCTTCCCGGACCTCGTGACGCACCGGCTTCTCAAGGCCGCCTTAGCCGGCGAGCCCTCGCCGTACGGGGACGGCGAGCTCGACCCTGCTCGCCTCGCACTGCACCGAGCGCGAGGACGATGCGAACAAGGTCGAGCGGCAGGTGCGCAAGTCCGCCGCCGCCCTGCTCATGGAGCCTCGCATCGGCCAGCAGTTCGACGCGATCGTCACCGGCGCCAACGACAAGGGCGTCTGGGTCCGCCTTCTCGAGCCTCCCATCGAGGGCAAGCTCGTGCACGGGGAGGAGGGCCTCGAGGTGGGGCGCCGCCTGCGCGTCAAGCTGATATCGACCGACTTCGAACGAGGATTCATTGATTTCGTTCGGACCGGCTGACGGACCAGGGCGGGAGTCCAAAGTCCAAAGTCCAAAGTCCAAAGGGGCACGTTAGAGTTGCGGCGTGGAGGGAATGCATGCGATTTCGTTTGATGGGATGGGTTGGCGCTCTCGCCTTTCTGAGCGCGGCTCTCGCGGGGGCCGCTGAGGTGAACAAACCGCCGACAGCCGCCGAGGCGAAAGCGTTCGTCGAAGAGGCGGAGCCGCGGCTGATGCAGCTCTGCGATCGAAGCGGGCCGGGCGGACTGGGTCCGCGCGACGAACATCACCGACGACACGGAGACGATCGCGGCCCAGGCCAACGAGAAGGTGATCGCGGCGGCTGTCCTCTACGCGAAGCAAGCCGCCCGCTTCGACGGGTTGAAGGTGCCGGACGACGTCGCCCGCAAGCTCCTGCTCCTGAAGATCTCGCTGACGCTCGCCGCGCCGGCCGATCCGAAGGAGGCCGCCGAGGTCACACGGATCGCTGCCGCGATGGAGGGCGCCTACGGCAAGGGCAAGTACCAGCCGAGCGGCGGCAAGGAGCCCGTGGGCCTCGAAGAGCTCTCGAAGATCATGGCGAAGAGCCGCGACCCGAAGGAGCTGCTCGACGTCTGGGTCGGCTGGCACGCGATCGCGCCGCCCATCAAGAAGGACTTCGTGCGCTACGTCGAGCTCGCCAACAAGGGCGCCCGCGAGCTCGGGCTTCCCCGACACGGGAGCGATGTGGCGATCCAAGTACGACATGCCGCCCGACGCCTTCGCGAAAGAGGTCGACCGGCTCTGGGAGCAGCTGAAGCCCCTCTACGTCTCGCTGCACGCCTACGTGCGCTGGAAGCTGCGCGAGAAGTACGGCGACATCGTGCCCGCGTCCGGGCCCATCCCCGCGCACCTGCTCGGCAACATGTGGGCGCAGACCTGGGACAACGTCTACCCCCTGGTCGGCCCGAAAGACGCCGACCCCGGTTTCGACCTGACCGAGATCCTGAAGTCCCGCAAGACGGAGCCCGTCGCCGATGGTGCGGTACGGAGAGGGCTTCTTCACCTCGCTCGGCTTCGCCCCGCTGCCGAAGTCGTTCTGGGAGCGCTCGATGTTCGCCAAGCCGCGCGACCGCGAGGTCGTCTGCCACGCCTCCGCCTGGGACATCGACTATCGCCGACGACCTGCGGATCAAGATGTGCATCGACATCACCGGCGAAGACTTCACGACCATCCACCACGAGCTCGGCCACAACTTCTACCAGCGGGCCTACAACAATCAGCCCTTTCTCTTCCGGGACAGCGCCAACGACGGCTTCCACGAGGCCGTAGGGCGACACGATCGCGCTCTCGGTCACGCCCGAGTACCTCGTCAAGAGAGGCTTCCTCGACAAGGCGCCCGACGCGTCGAAGGACATCGGCCTCCTGCTGACGCGGGCGCTCGACAAGATCGCCTTCCTGCCGTTCGGCCTCCTCGTCGACCAGTGGCGCTGGAAGGTCTTCTCGGGCGAGGTGCCGCCCGGCAAGTACAACGAGGCCTGGTGGAAGCTGCGCGAGAAGTACCAGGGTGTTGCAGCGCCGGTTGCGCGCAGCGAGCAGGACTTCGACCCGGCCGCCAAGTACCACGTGGCCGCCAACGTTCCCTACACGCGTTACTTCCTGGCCGCGATCCTGCAGTACCAGTTCCACCGAGGCCTGTCGCGCACCGCCGGCTGCACGGGCCCCCTCCACCGCTGCTCGATCTACGAGAACAAGGAGGCCGGCAAGAAGTTGAACGAGATGCTCGCGATGGGCCAGTCGCAGCCGTGGCCCAAGGCCTTAGCCGTCGTCGACGGCCAGCCCCGCATGGACGCCACCGCCATCCGCGACTACTACGCTCCCTTACAGAAGTGGCTCGACGAGCAAAACAAGGGCAAGCCGGTGGGGTGGTGAAGACTTCTCCCTCTCCCTCCGGGAGAGGGTTGGGGTGAGGGGGGAGCTGACGCCGCGGCTCTCATTTTCTGCCCCGGCAATTGTTAGCCCCTCACCCTGTCCCTCTCCCGGGGGGAGAGGGGATTCGCCGGACTAGAACCTCAGGTGCAAGAGGGTCGGCGGGCCCGTGGCTTGCGGCACGAGGAGGAAGAGGTCGCCGTAGTCGTCGGGACCAATCCGCACCGTTTCCTTGGCGCCATAGGCCGTGAGGATGTCTGGGACGGTGTTCGAGTGCCCGACGACGAGGACGACGCCGTCCTTCTCGTTTGACTGGAGTTGCGCGACAAAAGGCTTGGCCGTCATGTTGCCCTTCTCGTCGCGTAAGTCGTAAGTCTTGATGACGAGCTTCATCATCTGGGCCAGCGGCTCGCCCGTTTGTCTTGCCCGCGTCGTGTCGGTCGCGTAGACGGCCGTGACGCCGGCCGACTTGAGGATCTCGGCCAGGCGCGCGGCATGCTCGGCGCCGGTTTTCGAAAGCGGGATGTCCGCCTCGGGCCCCTCGCGCGCGCGTTCGGCGTGCCGGACGACGAAGACCGCCCGCTGCGCCTCGGCGGCCGACGCGGCCAGAAAGGCGGCGCAGAGGAGCGCCAGGATGATTTTCCGCATGGAGACCTCCGAGGGACATTCTGCCATCCCGCCCCGAACGAAACGGCTCGCCGCGGCGTCTGAGATGCCGGGTGTGGAAAACCATGCGGAAGAGCGCTCGAGTTAGAAGGACTCGCTCGAGCCTCCGCCTCCCGAGGCGCCGCCCCCGCCCTGAAACGCGCCGGGCGCCGGTTCTGCCACAGGTCTCGCATCGGGAGCCAGAGTCAGCGCCGTTCCGACGGTGCCCAGGGCCTGCTGTTTGTCCTCATTCTCGAAGAGGGCGTCGGCAGTGAAGCCGCGCCGTTCTCGGCCCGGCGCCCGGTCGAGCCACCGGTGGACGGAGAGAGCGAGCCCGATCAGCAGGATGCCCGAAATTGCGAGAACGGCCCATAGCGGGGCGATGTGGACGTAGTAGCGCAGCGTGGCCAGGGACAGGCCGGCGGAGACGAGGCCGAGGTCGAGCACGAGCGTCCTCCGCGACCGGATTCCCCAGGCGATGACGCCGACGGGAAAAACAGCCGTTGCAAGAGCCGAGAGCGCTCGCCATGCCGCCGGCACACTTTCCGGGCCATTCCATTTCGCGATTGACTCGACGGCGTGCCGGTCGACCGAGTACAGGTTGACGGCCACATAGACGGCTGCCAGAGCGGCGACAAGAACGGCGGCGGCCGAGCGCCGGTGGGAGGGGGCGAGCGCGGGCCGGTCGAGGAAGGGTACGCACGCCGCAGCGACGGCCAATCCCAGGACGAGCCAGAGAGCGCGGCCCGCCGACGCTCGAGCGAGAAGAAGGAAAAAGAATGCCGAGGAAAAGAGAGCGAAAATCGGATAGCCCCACTGCCAGGCTGCGGCAGCCCAGGCAACGGCGCCGACAATCAAGAGGGGCGTCAGGCTCCGTTCACCCCACTTTGTCGCGTCCGCGGTTCCGATCAGTAGGCACGTGATGGACCAGTAGGCAGCCGCCCCGGCCGAGGCGGCTGCGAGACCGGAAGCGGACGGCCGGAGGCCCTCGACGGCGATGGCCAGAACGCCGGCGAAAAGGAACGCGACGCCGGCAATCGCATGCCCCTGACTCGCCATCGCGATCGCTGCAAAGAGGCCGATGACGGCGAACGAGACGAAGAAGAAAGCGAGAACCCTCCAGACGAGCGTCGGCTGGGGCCATGGCGCCGGAAAGAGCTCTTCAGCTTTGGCCAGGCCCAAATCGTCGGTCGCCCCGGCCTTCCGCCACGCACGCGCCGCCTGACGGACCTCGCTGTCGCGCTCAGCCCGAACCCAGGCCCTCCTCACGGGTGTTCCCGCATGCGCCGGTAGGCGAAGGTCAGGAGCACGAGGATTCCAATGCTCGAGAGCGCGACGAGGAAGAAGAGCGACTGGGGGTCCTTGAGCGCCTCCGCGACTGGCTTGAGCAGCGCGAGGTAGGCCGTGACGACGGCGACACCGAAGTCGAAAAGCCGCCGGAATCGGTAGGCAAACACGAGAACGGCCACGGCGACGGCGGACGCGAGCGCCACCCAGAGCAGCCAATCGAGTCCCCCCTGATAAACACCCGAGAGCAGGCCGCCAAAGACCAGCAGCCATCCGAAGGCGGCGTAAACCCCTTCGAAGTGAGGCTTGCGTCGCGTACGAACCGAGAGGAGCGCCGCAGCCAGGAAGAGCGCACCGCACCCGAGAGCGTTTTCCCGAAGGGCTTCCGGGCGCGCGCGGAAGACCGATTCAAACGGAAATCTCGTCGAGAGGCCCCGCCAGGCAGCAAACGAGGAGAGAGCGAGAGAGAGAACGGCACGGGAGTCGAAGCGGTACGCGAAGGCGAGAGCCAGGAGCGAAAGGATCAGGAGGTGATAGGCCCAGTTGGCGCCGAGGAATCGAAACTGCGTTTCGACGTAGGCCAGGTCCGATCCGACGAGCAGGACGCCGAGCAGCAGCACGTAGTCGGCGGCGATGTGCACAGACGGACTGGCGGCCCAGGAAAACGGAGCCGAATGGCGCCACACGTAGGCAAAGCAGCCTGCCGCCGCAACCGAGAGCACGGCGACGATCGCCGCCGGGCCGATGCGGTCGTGGTTCTCCTTCAGGAAAAGGCCGACGCCCGAGATAGCGAGGAGGACGCCGGCGTAGAGGACCGTTCGAAGCTCCATTCTCAGCGAGACGAGCTCCCGGCGCGCGATACGGAGAAGCATCGGGGCTTGCTCCGGCCGCAGAACCGCCTTGCTCACCAGCACCGGGATGGCTTCGGCGACTTCGGGGTTCATGCGATCCGCTCTACCAGCGGTGGTAGGCGGGATGGCCCTCCCGAACGGCCACGAAGGTCCCCCGGCAGGTGGCGGTGACCCGGCCGTTCGCTTCGATCTTCGCCTCGACGGTCACCCGGTCGCCGTCCGATTCGACGGCTCGGGCCGAAAGATGCAGCGTGGCGTCCATCGGCGTGGGGCGCTTCAGCGTGACGTGGAAATCGGCCGTGACCGTGCACGGGGGCGCCGCGGCCTGGGTCTTCTGCATCAGGAAAATGGCTGCAGTCCAGTTACTGTGGCAGTCGAGGAGCGCCCCGCAGATGCCCCCATTGAGGACACCCTCGAATGCACTGTGGTGCGGCTGTGGCCGCCAGTCGGCCACGAGCCCGTCACCCTCCGCAAAGCTTCGGATCCGCAGGCCCTGCCCGTTGGCCGGGCCGCACCCAAAGCACGCGTTATCGGGCGCAAAGGTCTCCTGAAGGCTCTTCATACCTGAGGATCTTAGCAACGCGGGGGGACGTACATATAATTACTGGAGGAGCCATCATGCCCACCACCACCGTGACTGAAACCGCCCCCGCCCCCAAAGCCTCCTCCGAACGCCGCGACGCGCTCTCGATCACCGACCAGCGCACCGGCAAGGTCTACGACGTCCCGATAGCCGACGGCACGATCCGCGCGATGGACCTACGCCAGATCAAGATCGATCCGGCAGACTTCGGACTGATGTCCTACGACCCGGCCTACATGAACACCGCCTCCTGCAAGAGCCGGATCACGTTCATCGACGGCGACAAGGGCATCCTGCGGTACCGCGGCTACGACATCTCGCAGCTTGCCGAGAACTGCAGCTATCTCGAGGTCGCTTACCTCCTGCTCTACGGGCAGCTGCCAAACCGGAAGCAGAACGACGAGTGGGTGCACAACATCACGTACCACACGATGATCCACGAGAGCATGAAGAAGCTCATGGACACGTTCAACTACGACGCCCACCCGATGGGCATGCTCATCGCGACGATCGCGGCCATGTCCACGTTCTATCCGGACGCCCGCAACATCCACGACCCTGCCTCGCGCACGAAGCAGACGTACCGCATGATCGCAAAGATCCCGACGCTCGCGGCGTTCGCCTACCGGCACAGCATGGGCATGCCGTACGTGTATCCGGACAACGACCTCTCCTACACCGAGAACTTCCTGAACATGCTTTTCAAGATGCCGGCCGCCCGCGGCTACCGGCCGAACCCCGCGCTCGTGAAGGCGCTCGACGTTCTCTTCATCCTGCACGCCGATCACGAGCAGAACTGCGGCACCGCGGTTATGCGCTCGATCGGCTCTTCGCACGCCGACCCCTATTCCGCGGTGGCCGGCGCGGCCGCCGCCCTCTACGGACCGCTCCACGGCGGAGCCAACGAAGAGGTCCTGAAGATGCTCGCGGAGATCGGCTCGGTTGCCCGCGTGCCCGCCTTCATCAAGGAGGTCAAGGAGGGCAAGGGCGAGAAGCGCCTCATGGGCTTCGGCCACCGCGTGTACAAGAACTTCGACCCGCGCGCGACGATCATCAAGCGCATGGCCGACCAGGTCTTCGAGGTCACCGGCCGCAATCCCCTCCTCGACATCGCTTTGGAGCTCGAGCGCATCGCGCTGCAGGACGACTACTTCGTCAAGCGCAAGCTCTATCCGAACGTGGACTTCTACTCCGGGCTCATCTACCAGGCGATCCAGATTCCCACGGCGGCGTTCACGGTGCTCTTCGCAATCCCGCGGGTCTCGGGTTGGATTGCGCAGTGGCAGGAGCTGCTGCAGGACCCGGAACAGAAGATCGCCCGCCCCCGGCAGATCTATCTGGGCGAGGGCGAGCGCGCCTTCGTCCCGATGGACAAGCGCTGAATCGGTTCCCTCGGATCTTCCTCGCCGGCCTCCAGGCGGCAACACTGCTTCTGGCGGCCGCCTCCTGCGCGGGGCCCGCGGCCGCCGGGGCGAGGGGCGTCACCCTAGTCGAGGTGCCGGGCGGTGTCATCGAGGTGACGATCCCGAAGGAACGCAAGGGCGTCAGCCGCACCCAGCTTCTCGCCTGGGTGGAGAAGTGCGGCCGGGCCGTCGCGGCCTACTACGGGACCTTTCCCGTTCCGCACGTCCGGCTGACGATTCGGCCGGGAGGCCCCGGCAAGATCGGCGGAGGCCTCACGCAGGGGTGGTCCGACATCGCCTCGATCACCATCTCGGTGGGCAACGCGACGACAAAGGCCGATCTGGCCGACGACTGGGAGCTGACCCACGAGATGGTGCACCTCGCCTTCCCGTCGATGTCGGGGGGAAAGTCCTGGATCGAGGAAGGGATCGCGGTCTATGTCGAACCGATCGCGCGGGCCCGCGCCGGGCTTGCCTCGCAGGACAACATCTGGCGCTGGTTGGTCAAGGGCCTTCCCGACGGGCTCGCCGGGGTGCAGAAGCGGGGCCTCGACGAATCGCACTCGTGGGGCGCAACATACTGGGGAGGAGCCCTCTTCTGCCTGCTCGCCGACATCGAGATCCGGGAGCGCACCGATAGCCGCAAGTCCCTGGACGACGCCTTGCGCGGGATCGTGCAGGCCGGCGGCAACGTCACGGTGTCCTGGGACCTCGACCGGGCGTTTGCTGCCGGCGATAAGGCGACAGGCGTTCCGGTCTTGACCGAGCTCCACGCCAGGATGGGGTCGAAGCCCGTCGACATGGATCTCGCGCTACTCTGGAAGCGCTTGGGCATCTCGGTCGACAAGACGGGCTCGATCGTGTACGACGACGCGGCACCGCTCGCGGCGATCCGCAAGGGCATCGCCACGGGAGCGCAGTGACGCCGGTCCAGGTCGCGGCGCTCGTGGCGTCGTCTTTCGGCGCTGGCGTCATGAACGCCATGGCTGGCGGCGGCACGATCCTGACCTACCCGACGCTGCTTTTTCTCGGCGAGTCCGCCATCACGGCCAACGCCACCTCCACGGTCGCCCTCTGGCCGGGCGGGGCCGCGAGCATGTATGGCTACCGCCGGGAAGTCGCCGAGCACCGGGACTGGCTCAAGACGCTCTTCTTGCCGAGCCTCCTCGGCGGATCCCTGGGCGCCGTCCTCCTCTTGAAAACACCGGTGAAGACCTTCGAGCGCCTGGCTCCCTTTCTGATCCTGTTCGCCACGGCCCTCTTCATGCTGCAGGGCATCGTCTCGCGCTGGACGGGCGCCGAGCACGGGGTCTCGAGGACGCCCGGGCGCATGACCGCCGCGGTGCTGTTTCAGTTCGGCGTGGCCGTGTACGGAGGCTATTTCGGGGCCGGAATCGGCATCCTCATGCTCGCGGTCCTGGGATTCCTCGGCCTGTCCGACATCCACGCGGCCAACGGCCTGAAGAACTTCTTCGCCCTGTGCATCAACGGCCTCGCGGCGGCCTACTTCATCGTGCGCGGCGCGGTCCACTGGCCAGCCGCGCTCGTGATGGTCCTGGGCGCCATCGCCGGCGGCTTCGCGGGCGCGAGCTTTGCCCGCTCGATCGGGAAGGAAAAAGCCCGCGCCGCGGTCGTCGTCATCGGTCTGGCTGTTGCCGCCGTGCTGCTTCTCCGTGTATAAGGTTCCCGCCGTTTTCTAGCACAATGAACCAAGGCATCGGGCTCTGGCTGTCCCGCCGGGCGGAGATCAATCCGCATTGGACGGCGCTCGCCTTCGAGGGCCGATCCTGGACGTATGCCGAGTGGAACGCCGACGTGCAGCGGACGCGGCATGCCCTGCGCGAGGCCGGCGTGAACGCGGGAGACCGGGTGGCGACCCTCACGCTGAACGTGCCGGAGTTTTTGACGCTGGCCTTCGCCTGCTGGCAGTCGGGCGTCATCTTCGTGCCCTTGAACTTCCGCCTGTCGGCCCCGGAGCTCGCTTACATGCTCTGCGATGCCGGCGTGCACACGCTGCTGGCCGGCCCGGATTTCACGGGGGTCGTGGACTCGATCCGGAGCGAGGTCCCCGTCCGCCGTTTCCTCTCGCTCGAACCGACGGAGGGCTGGACGAGCTGGAAGGACTTCGTCTCGCGGATGCCGGAGGCCGGGTGGACCCACGCCGTGCGCGAGGACGAGGTCGCGATCATCATGTACACGTCCGGCACGACCGGGCGGCAGAAGGGGGCCATGCTGACGCACGGCAACATCTTCTGGAACAACGTCAACGCCATGCACTGTTTCGCGCTCGGCGACGACGAGCAAACCCTCGTGTGCGCGCCCCTCTTTCACATCGGCGGATTGAACGTCACGGCCCTGAATACCGTCCAGCGCGGCGGAACGGTCCACCTGATGCGGAGCTTCGACCCGAGGGGCGTTCTCGATCAGATCGAGACGCGCAGGATCACGTCGATGTTCGGCGTGCCGGCGATGTTTCTATTCATGAGCCAGGTTCCGGATTTTGGCCAGCGCGACCTGTCGAGCATGCGCCTGATCATCTGCGGCGGCGCTCCGGTGCCCGAGCTCTTGATCGAGCTCTACGGCAGCCGGGGCATCCCGTTCATCCAGGGCTACGGGCTGACCGAGACGTCGCCCTTCTGCACGCTCCTGCCCCGGCGCGACTTGAAGCGCAAGCTCGGTTCGGCGGGAGTTCCGCCGATGTACACGGAAGTTCGGGTCGTGGACGACCACAACCGGCCGGCCGCTCCCGGGCAGCGCGGCGAGATCGTCGCGCGCGGCCCGAACGTCATGAAGGGCTACTGGAACCGGCCCGAGGCGACGGCCGAGGCCATCGACGCGGAGGGGTGGTTCCACACCGGCGACATTGGCGCCTGTGACGAAGAAGGCTACTTCTACGTCCTGGACCGCAAGAAGGACATGGTCATCACGGGCGGCGAGAACGTGTATCCGGCGGAGGTCGAGACGGTTCTCCACCAGATGCCGGGAATTGCGGACGTCGGAGTCGTCGGGCTGTCGGATGAGCGGTGGGGCGAGCGTGTCGTGGCCGTGGTGGTGCGCGCGCCCGGGGCGACGCTGACCGCGAGGACGTCGTGGCGTTCGCCGCGGGCAAGCTCGCTCGCTACAAGATCCCGAAGCAGGTCGAGTTCGTCGAGGCCCTGCCTCGCAATCCGCAGGGCAAGATCCTGAAGCGCGTCCTGCGCGAGCAGTTCGCCAGCCCCGTCGCGGCTCTTACTCCCTCTCCCTCCGGGAGAGGGGCGGGGTGAGGGGAAAACTACAGTCCGGCTACTGCTCGCCCCTCACCCCATCCCTCTCCCGAGGGGAGAGGGGGAATTCACTCGACTGGTAGGTCGAGCTGGGGAGTCTCCAGGGCGCTCGGCTCTGCGGGCTTTTCGCCGAGGCCGTGGAGCGAAACTCCCAGCAGCCGGACGGGGCGGGCCGAGGCTTCCGTCTTCTCGAGCAGCCCCTCGGCGCGCGCGGCGATCTCCTCGGGTGAACGCGTCAGGGGTGTCCGCGATTCGCTGCGGGTGATCGTCGTGAAGTCCGCGTAGCGGAGCTTCAGGGTCACCGTTTTGGCAAAGAGGCTCTTGCGCTCGAGGATGCCGGCCGCATGCAGGGCGAGCGCATGCACCTCCCGGCGGATCGTCTCGATGTCGGCGAGGTCCTTCGCGTACGTCTCCTCGCAGCCGATCGACTTGCGCTCCTGGTTCGGGTTGACGGACCGCGGGTCATCGCCGAAGGAGAGGCGCCGCAGGCTCTCCGCCCAGCTTCCGACGAGCTTCTGGAGCGTCGCGGCTTCGACAGTTCGAACGTCGACCAACCGCTCGATTCCGGCGTCGCGGAGTTTCTTCGCGGTGACGGGCCCCACGCCCCAGAGGGCGTCGACCGGCAGCTTCTGCAGGAAGCGCTCGATCCGCTCGGGCGCGATGACGGTCAGGCCATCCGGCTTCTTCCAGCCGGAGGCGATCTTGGCGAGAAACTTGTTCGGGGCGACACCGGCCGATGCCGTCAGCCGGGTCTCCTCCTGGATGCGCGCCTTGAGCCGGCGCGCCACCTCGACGCCCAGTGCCAGCCCCCAGGCGTTCTCCGTGACGTCGAGATACGCCTCGTCGAGCGAGAGCGGCTCGACCAAAGGCGTGACCTCGCGGAAGATGCCGAACACCTGCTTCGACACGAGCGCGTACTTCTCGAAGTTTGGCCGGACGATGACGAGCTCGGGACAGAGCCGCACGGCCCGCGCCATCGGGATGGCCGAGCGCACGCCGAAGGTCCGCGCCTCGTAGCTCGCCGCCGCGACGACGCCGCGGCTCTCGGGCTTCCCGCCGACGGCCACCGGCCGGCCCTTGAGCCGGCGGATCGTCCCGCTGCTCGACCGACGCATAGAACGCGTCCATGTCGACGTGGAGGATGCGGCGCAGGGGAGCCGACAGGGTGCTGCCCTCAATAGGCCGCAAGCAGGCGGGCGGCGCGCTCGATTTCGTCCTCGGAGGGAAGGAAGAACTCCTCGAGCGGGGGCGAGTAGGGCACCGGCGTGTCGAGGGCGCCGATGATGCGCACGGGGGCGTCCAGCCATTCGAACATCTCTTCCTGGATGACGCTGGCGAGCGACTCGCCGATACCGCCGGTGCGGGAGTCCTCGTGAACGATCATCACGCGGCCGCGTCGAGCGCGCCAGAGACGAGAAGCGCCTCGCGATCCAGGGGCACGAGGCTGCGCAGGTCGAGCACGGCGGCCTCGATCCCGTCTTTTCCGAGCTTCTCGGCGACGCGCAGCGCGACGTGGACGTACGCGCCGTAGGAGACGATCGCAAGGTCGCTTGCCGGCTCGGCGCAGGGCGGCCTTGCCGAGCGGAATCGGCGCCGGCGGCGCCTCGGACAGCGCCTGCTTGATCCGAGGGTCGCGGTAGAGCGCGATGTGCTCGTAATACAGGACGGGATCGGGGTCGGCCACGGCCGAGGCCATGAGGGCGCGCGCGTCGTGCGGTGTGGAGGGCACGACGATCTTCAGCCCCGGCGTCCGGTAGAACCACGGCTCCGTGTTCTGGCTGTGGTACGGCCCGGCGTGGCGCAGTCCTCCCCACGGCATGCGCACGACCATGGGAACGGAGGCGCCCCAGCGGTACCGGATCTTCGCGGCGTTGTTGACGAGCTGGTTGAAGCCGGTCGCGACGAAATCGTTGAACTGCATCTCGCCGATCGGCCGCTGGCCGGCGAGCGCCGCGCCGACGCACACTCCCAGGACCGCGCCCTCGGCCAGGGGCGAGTTGAGGATCCGGTCGCCGTACTTCGGCGAGCAGGGGACGCAGGAGCAGGAACGCGTTGCCGTACTTGCCGCCCACGTCCTCGCCGTAGAGGAAGACGCGCGTGAATCGGCCGCCAGAACGTCGCCGATGCCGAGGCATCACGGCTTCGAGCAGCGTCTTGCCCTTCGGGTCGAAGGGCGGCCCGGCCTCGACAGCCATCGGGGCGGCGGCGGCGCCGGCGCGCCGGGACGCTCCGAGGGGCTCGCCGCGCTGGCGGGGGCGCTCGCCGGAAAAGACGTTGGCGCCCGCCTGCTCGGGCTTGGGCCACGGGGCGTCGATGACGCGGCGCGCCTCGGCCTCCACGCGCCGTGTCGCCTCGGCCTGGAACCGTTCGAGGTCGCCCGATGCGATGACGCCCTCGGCTTCGAGCTTTGCGGCGTAGGTCTTGATGGGATCGCGGCACGCCCAGAACTCGTAGAGCGCGCGGTCCGCGTACCCCTGCTCCGTCAGCGGCGGGTAGTCCCAGGAGTTGGGCGGCTCCTTGCCGAGGTAGAGCATGTCGTCGTGGTGCGCGTGGCCGCACATGCGCATGGCGACGAGCTCGATCAAGGCCGGACCGTCGCCCGCCCGGGCCCGCTCGGCCGCCCAGGCGAAGGCCGCCGCGATCGCCTCGGGATCCGTGCCGTCGAGCGTGACGCCGGGCATGCCGTAGCCGGACGCCTTCTCGGCGAACACGCGCGCCGCAGACTGTTCGGCAACCGGAGTCGAGAGCGCCGTCTGGTTGTTCTGGACGCAGAAGATAGCCGGAAGCCGCCGAGCGGCGCAGAGGTTGATCGCCTCGTGCCACTCGCCCGAGCGACGTGCCGCCTTCGCCGATGAAGGAAACAGTCACGCGGCGCGAGCCGTCCCGCGCGAACGCCATCGCCATGCCGGCCGCGGTAGAGCGACGAGATCGCCAGCGGCGCCGAGGCGGGGAGCACCCCCCACTCGAAGTCGCCGACGTGCAGGTCCTTGCCGTCCATCGGCGGGCCGGCCTTGCCCATCTGCGCGGCCAGCACCATGCGCACGGTGTCGCCCTCGGGGCGCATCGCCAGCGCGGCGCCGAGGTCGCGGATCAGCGGCGCGACGACGTCGCCGCGCCACGAGCCGTCCGAGGCGCGAAAACCCGGGCCGCGCTTCAGGCGCAGCGGCGCGGCGTAGATGGCTTCCTGTCCGAGCGAACGGAATCCCTTGCCCTGGAACGGGACATCCTTGTAGCGCACCTCGCTGCCCGAGAAGAACGCCTTCAGGCGGTTGTCGGTCGCCCTCGTCAGGATCATCCCGCGAGGATCTCGATCCGTTCGTCCCTGGTCAGCGAAGCCGCGATCGACTCCCGGCGCAGGAAGCCGATCGCAGGCTTCCGCCAGCTCGCGCTTGGCCGAGACGAGCCGCTCCTCGACCGAAACGCCCGGCGTCGTCTCGGGCAGGCCGGCAGGAGGCGCTCCCGCGAGCAGGCGCGCGAGCTCCCGGCCGAAGGGCTGCCGCAACGCGTCGATCGCGGCGCTGTCGCGCCCGGGGTCCTTCGGGCAGGCGAGGCTGAAGGCCTCGATCGCCGGCGCCAGCGCGAACGGGTGCCGCTCCGCCACGAACGCCGTGAAGCGCTGCGCCAGCGTCGTGGACAGGACTGCAGCCGGCGGGGGGGCCATCGATCGAGCCATAAGTGCGATGCTAGCAGCCTGCCGGGCGTCCCTCTCAGTCGGTGCGCGGGTAGCGCTTCAGCAGGCCTTCTTCCTTCATGACCTTTTCGATGGCGTCGGGGTCCATTGGGAGGGACTCGGTCAGGATCTCGGCCGACTTCTCCCCGATCACGATGACGTCCTCGAGGCGAATGTAGGTCTTGTCCTCCGGCACGAGCAGTGCGGGCTCGATAGTGAAGACCATCCCGGCCGAAAGCTTGCCCTCATGCGGGCCGTCGTCATGAGTGGCCATGCCGACCCAGTGCCCCAGCGAGGCATTCGGGCGCCCGGAGGCCTGCCGGTAGTCCGCAACGAACGTCTCGGCCGCCTTGCGGTCCGTCTCGCGACCGAATTTCGCCGAAGCGAGTATGGCGTCCATCCGGTCCGCGGCCTCCTTCATGATGTCCGACGGTAGCGCCCCGGGGCGGATCGCCTTCAGGATCGCCTTGTAGCAGGCCAGGTAAAAGCCGTAGAGCTCGCGCTGGCGCTGCGAGAACTTGCCGTTGACCGGCCACATGCGGGTGACGTCGCTCATGTAGTAGCCGACATCGGGCGCGAAGTCCATCAGGAGAAAGTCCCCGTCTTCCATCTTGCGCTTGCCCGCGTTGTAGTGCGGCCACCAGGCGTTGCGGCCGCTCGCGATCAGCGAGTAGTACGCCTCGCCCTGCGCGCCGTTGCGGTAGTAGATGAACTTCGCCATGCCGTCGAGCTCGTGCTCGTATTGCCCGGGTTTGGTCGAGCGCATGCCCTCGGCGAGGGCCGCAGCGGCCAGCTGCGTGGCGCGGCGGATGAGAGCGATCTCGCGCGGGCTCTTGATCAAGCGCAGGCTGTCGAGGGTGGGCGAAAGGTCGCGAACCTCGACGGTGGGGAACCGCTCCCGCAACAGACCGCGGAACCTCCCTTCGCGCGAGGGCTCGCCGTCGAACGGGTCCGAGGCCAGGTCGGCGATGCGGCGCAGGCCCAGATCGCGGCTGACCGCGAAGCCCTCGGCCGGCATCAGGGGAGTCCAAACGAAGGAGACGCCGCGCTGGGCCGAGCGGGCGAGGTGCTCGGCTAAGAGATCGGTCCCAAAAACGGCGTCGACACCCGAGAGCTTCTTGACTTCGTCGGCATCTTCCGCCGAGAGAACCTTGCCCTCCCCGCGTTCGCGGCCTCCGTTGCGGTGTGGCAGGTACAGCGAGGTGCGGCGCTGCGCCCCGTCGAGGAGCAGGTAGGCGTTGGGCACCTCGATACCGCAGAGATAGTAAAACTCGTTGGACTGGCGAAAGCGCGTGTAGCCGATCGCGGTCGGAGCGCCCTGAAGGACCGCGACTCCCGTCTTACCGAGCGCCTCGTAGACCCTGTCGCGGCGTGCCGCGAACTCGTCGGGCGGGAAGTCCGTCGTGAAGAGGGGGTAGCCCTCCTGCGCTCGGGCCGCGCCGGCGGAGCAGAGGACGAAGGCCAGGGACAGAAGGACGACCGATCGGCGCATGACAGCCTCCTCGAGGTTCGCTGGCGCCGATTCTATGAGACGAAAGGTCGCAGGTTTCGCGGACGGCTGGTCAGGCGTCCGGGAGCTCGCAGAGATCCGTCGGCTCGCAGCGCATTCCGTCGGTGCAGAGCTCCGTGTTCTGCGCGTGCAGGCAGAACGGCTTTGCCTCCTGGGGCCGCTCCAGGACGCCGTTGCGCCCGCAGCGGGGGCAACGCACGATGGAACCTTCCAGCGGAACGAGCCGGCCTTCGGGCATCGTCGTGAAGTTTTCGGTCGTCATCGCATCACCCCCGGTTTCCCTTTCACCAGTCTTCCTCAGGCGGCCGCCAGCTCTGCAGCACCCTCGTGTAGTTGGCCCTCTCGAGCGCTCCGGGATTGGGGCTGCGCCCGTGGCTCATGCTGCCCTGCATCTGTTCGAGCGACGCGTATCCGTGCTCGTCGAGCCAGTTCTCGAGGTCGCGGCGGATGCGCAGGAGGATCTCGGGGCCGCGGCGCAGGAGCACCGAGACCGTCTGGACGGCGTGGGCTCCGGCCATCACGGCCTTGACGGCGTCGTGCGCGTTGTGGACGCCGCCGGTGACGGCGAGCGAGCCTCGGTAACGGCCCGAGAGAATCGCGATCCAGCGCAGGCGCAGCAGCAGCTCCGCCGAGCTCGAGAGGTTCAGCTTGGGCACGACGTCGAGGGTCTCGACGTCGATATCGGGCTGGTAGAAGCGGTTGAACAGCACCAGGCCGTCGGCCCCGATCTCCTCGAGCCGCCTCGCGAGGTTGGATATCGAGGAGTAGAAGGGAGAGAGCTTCACGGCGATCGGCATGGTCACGGCGTCGCGGATTGCCGCCACGACGTCGAGCGTGCGGTGTTCGACGTCCTCGCCCGTCTCGAGCGGATCGGTCGCCAGGTGATACACGTTGATCTCGAGGGCGTCGGCGCCGGCCTGCTCGATCAGCCGCGCGTACTCGATCCAGCTCGCCGGCGTCGAGCCGTTCAGGGAGGCGATGACGGGCACGGAGACCGCGTTCTTCACACGGGCGATGTGCTCGAGGTAGTCCTGCGTGCCCAGCGCGAAGATGCGCGGGTCGGGCAGATAGGAGCGCGCTTCGGCATGCGATTCCGACGAAGCGTCCACGGCGTATTGAGCGAGCTCCTCGCCGACGATCTGCTCCTCGAAAAGGGAATGCAGGACGATCGCGGCCGCGCCGGAATCCTCGAGGCGGCGCACCATGTCGATGTCGGCCGAAAGCGGCGAGGCCCCGGGCATCAAAGGGTGGGGCAGCCGAAATCCGAGATATGTCGTCGAGAGGTCCATCGTCAGGACTCTTCCTTGGGCGGCGCCGGCGTTGGCGGCGTTTGCGGCAGTTTACCGCCGGATGTCTGCCACTCCGACAGGTGGCGGTAGAGCGCGAGCCGCCGCTCGGCCTCGCGCGAGGCCGCCGCCTCGAGCATCTTCGAGCGCTCGGGGCCCAACCCTTCGAGCATGCGGAAGCGGCTCTCGTTCTTCCTGTATTGCTCGATTGTCGATCTCGGCGCTCCCGAATCGAGCTGGAGGGGCGACAGCCCCTGCTCGACGCGGCGCGGGTCGAACCGGTAGAGGGGCCAGATGCCGCAGTCCACCGCGAGCCTCTGCTGCTCGCAGCCATAGGCCATGTCGTAACCGTGGGCGATGCAGTGGCTGTAGGCAATCAGGAGCGACGGGCCGGGGTAGGCCTCCGCCTCGAGGAACGCCTTGACGGTCTGGTGGTCCTTCGAGCCGAAGGCGATCCGAGCCACGTAGGCGCTGCCGTAGGACATGGCCATCAGGCCGAGGTCCTTCTTTCCGGTCTCCTTGCCGGCCACAGCGAACTTGGCCGCGGCGCCCAGGGGAGTGGCCTTGGACTGCTGGCCGCCGGTGTTGGAATACACCTCGGTGTCGAGCACGAGGATGTTGACATCCACGCCCGTCGAGAGCACGTGGTCGAGGCCTCCGAAGCCGATGTCGTAGGCCCAACCGTCTCCGCCGACGATCCACACGGACTTCTTCACGAGGTCGTCGGCCAGGATGGCGAGCTGCCTGGCCTCGGGCTCGTCGAGGGCTTCGAGCTTCCGGCGCAGCTCCACAACGCGCAGGCGCTGTTCCGCGATGCCGGCGTCGGTCGATTGGTCTGCGCTTTCGAGCGCGTTGACGAGCTCGCCGCCGACCCGGGGCGCGACGAGCTTGAGCAGCAGGCGTGCCTGCGCGGACCGGCTGTCGAGCCCGAGGCGCATCCCCAGGCCGAATTCGGCGTTGTCCTCGAAGAGCGAGTTCGACCAGGCCGGCCCGCGGCCCTCGCGGTTGGCCGTGTACGGGGTCGTCGGCAGGTTGCCCCCGTAGATCGAGCTGCAGCCCGTCGCGTTAGCCACGAGCGCCCGGTCGCCGAAGAGCTGCGTGAAGAGCTTGATGTAAGGCGTCTCCCCACAGCCGGCGCAGGCGCCCGAGTACTCGAAGAGGGGTTGCAGGAACTGCGAGGACTTCACGTCCATGACGCGGATCTTCGACCGGTCGACTTCCGGCAGGTCGAGGAAGAAGGAGTAGTTCTCCCGTTCCCGGTCGCGGATCGGCCGCTGCGGCGCCATGTCGATCGCCTTGTGCTTGGGATTCGACTTGTCTTTGGCCGGGCAGAACTGGACGCACAGCGTGCAGCCCGTGCAGTCCTCCGGCGCGACCTGGATCGTGTAGCGGAAGCCGGCGAAGTCCGCGGCGCGGAAGGTGTCGGATTGGAAGGAAGACGGCGCCTTCTCGAGCAGGTCGGGGTCGAAGACTTTCGCCCGGATCGCGGCATGGGGGCAGACGAGCGCGCACTTGTTGCACTGGATGCAGATCTTCGGGTCCCAGACGGGGATCTCGGCTGGCGAGGTTGCGCTTTTCCCACATGGCCGTGGCAGTCGGCCAGGTTCCATCGACCGGGAACGCCGAGACGGGCAGCCGGTCTCCGTGCCCCCCGAGCATCAACGCCGTGACCTTTTGGACGAAGTCGGGAGCCTCGCCCGGAACGAGGGGCGCGCGGCGGCGCGTCGCGGAGGCCTTGGCCGGGACCTTCACGAGAGACAGGCCCTCGAGGGACGCGTCCACGGCCGCGAAGTTGCGGCGCAGCACGTCGAGGCCCTTCTTCGAGTACGTCTCCTCGATCGCCTTCTTGATCCGGTCGACCGCGTCCGTCTTCGGCAGGATCGCGGTGATGCCGAAGAAGCAGGTCTGCATGATCGTGTTGATCCGGCCCTTCAAGCCCATCTCTCGCGCGATCTTCTGGGCGTCCACGACGAAGAAGAGCAGCTGCTTCTCGACGATCTGGTCCTGGACTTCCCGCGGAAGGTGGTCCCAGATCTCGTCGGGGCCGTAGGGCGCGTTCAGGAGAAAATCGGCCCCCTCGGAGGCGGTCTCCAGCACGTCGTAGCGCTCCAGCAGGTCGAACTGGTGGCAGGCGATGAACTGCGCTTTCCGCACGAGGTAGGACGAGCGGATCGGCTTCGGGCCGAACCGGAGGTGCGAGACGGTGACGGCCCCCGCCTTCTTGGAGTCGTAGACGAAGTAGCCCTGGGCGAAGTTCTTCGTCTCCTCGCCGAGGATCTTGATCGTGTTGCGGTTGGCGCCGACCGTGCCGTCGGAGCCGAGGCCCCAGAAGACGGCGCGCGTCACCTCGGGCGATTCGACGTCGAGCTCCGCATCCCACGACAGGGACGTGTGTGACACGTCGTCCATGATTCCGATCGTGAAGTGGTTCTTCGGTGTCTTGCTCGCGAGCTCTTCGAAGACCGCCGCAACCATGCCGGGCGTGAACTCCTTGGAAGAAAGGCCGTAGCGCCCTCCGACGACGCGGGGCATGGACGCGCCGTTGGTCGTCTCGACGAGCGCCGTCACGATGTCCTGGTAGAGCGGCTCGCCGACCGAGCCGGGCTCCTTGGTTCGGTCGAGCACGCCGATCGACTTCACGGTCTTGGGCAGCGCCTCGACGGAGGTGGCGCGGCGAGAAAGGCCGGTACAGCCGGACCTTCACGAGGCCCACCTTTTCGCCGTGCTCGACGAGGTGGTCGACCGTCTCGTGGGCCGCCTCGGCGCCCGAGCCCATCATCACGATGACACGCTCGGCTTTGGGGTGGCCGACGTAGTCGAAGAGTCCGTACTGGCGGCCCGTCCGCTTCGCAAAGACCTCCATCGCCCGAAGGACGGCGTCGGGGCAGGCGGAGTAGTAGGGGTTGATCGCCTCGCGGGCCTGGAAGAAGGCGTCGGGGTTCTGCGCCGTGCCGCGCAGGACCGGCCTGTCGGGCGAGAGCGACCGCTTCCGGTGCGCCGCGATGTCCTTCGGGTCGAGCAGCGCGGCGAGGTCCTCGTCGGTGAGCTCCTCGATCTTCGAGACCTCGTGCGAGGTGCGGAAGCCGTCGAAGAAATGGAGGAAGGGAATGCGGGAAGCGAGCGTCGCCGCCTGGGCGACGGCGGCCAGGTCCTGAGCCTCCTGCACCGAGCCCGAGCACAGCATGGCGAATCCCGTCTGCCGGCAGGCCATGACGTCCGAGTGGTCGCCGAAGATCGAAAGCGCGTGGGTCGCCAGCGTCCGCGCCGCGACATGCATCGTGAAGGGAGTCAGCTCCCCGGCGATCTTGTACATGTTGGGAATCATCAGGAGCAGGCCCTGCGAGGACGTGAACGTCGTTGCGAGAGCGCCCGCCTGGAGGGCTCCGTGCACCGCCCCGGCGGCCCCGGCCTCCGACTGCATCTCGATGACCCTGGGCACCTTGCCCCAGAGGTTCGGCCGGGAGGCGGCCGACCAGGCGTCGGAGAGCTCGCCCATTCCGGAGGAAGGCGTGATGGGATAGATGGCGATGACCTCGTTGGACCGATGGGCAACCGAGGCCACGGCCTCGTTGGCATCGAGCGTGACCAGCCGGGGGGTTGGCACGATGGAGACCACGCTAAGCGCGGGTACCGGGCCGTTCATGATGTCTTTGCATCAGAAAAGGCTGCATGAAAGGCGGAGACCAGCTCGATCTCTTCGGAGATCGGGCTCCGACGTCAGGCGGGCGCGATCCTGCCCTCTCCGAGCAGCTGGCTCCGCGAGCACGCGGAAGCAGCTTCGATCGCCGCCCGCCTGCCCGCGACCGTCCGGTTCGGCACGAGCTCGTGGAGCTTCCCGGGCTGGAAGGGAATCGTCTATTCGCGCCGGACGACGACGGCGGTCCTCGCCCGCGAAGGCCTCGTCGAGTACGCGCGGCATCCGCTGCTCAAGACCGTCGGCATCGACCGCGGCTTCTACGCCCCGATTCCTGGCGCGGATCTCGAACGCTACGCCGGGCAGCTCCCGAAGGACTTCCCGTGCTGCGCCAAGGCGCCCGAAGCCGTGATGGCCCCGGTGCGCACGAACCCGCGCGGCGAGCCCGAGCGGAGACCCAACCCCGACTTCCTGAACGCCGCAAGGTTCGTCGACGAGATGGTCGGCCCGTTTCTCGAGGTCTTCCGCGAGCACACGGGGCCCTTCATCCTCCAGATGCCTCCGGCGCCCAAAGGCGCTCGCGCCAGAGCCCGCGCGTTTCGCGGAGGAGCTGGGTCGCTTTCTCGAAGCCCTTCCCAGGGCGCGTTACGCCGTCGAGCTGCGCGACCCGTCGCTCCTGACCCCCGAATACGGCGCCGCGCTCTCGGCCCGCGGCGCCGCGCACGTCTACAACTACGTCACGGCCATGCCGATGCCGGAAGAGCAGGCGTCCGACGGTTCCCGTCGAGACGGCGCCCTTCACCGTGATCCGCCTGCTGCTGGCTCCCGGCACCCGCTACAACGACCGCCGCGAGGAGTTCGCGCCCTTCGACCACCTCGTCGCGCCGGATGCGGAGATGCGCCGCCAGGTCGTCGCGCTCGCCCGAAAGGGCGCAGCACTCGGCCGCGACGTCTTCGTCCTCGTCAACAACAAGGCCGAAGGCTGCTCGCCGCTGACAATCCGCGCCCTCGCCGAGCTGCTCGCCGAGCCTGGTTAGCTACGTCTTCTGCTTCTCGATCGACTTGATCTGGATTCCCTTGATGCCGCCGCGCACGACGGGCGTGCCGGTGAGGGTCACCGGGACATCGGCGAGATCCGCGACCTTGTCCTTGACCGAGAACGGCTTCTCGCCAAAGAGCATATAGAGCGTGCCGTCCTCGGCGAGGAAGCCCGCGGGCACGCCGCGCGCGATGCACGCGTTGGCGCAGGCGGTGTGCTTGGCGTCGTGGATGCCGTGCGTGACGTAGCAGTGCATGTCGACGACGGTGCCCTTGAGCGTCACGTCGGCGGCGTTGGTGTCGGCCTTGCCACCGTCCTGGGCCTTGAGGCAGCGGCCCCCGGCGACGAGGGCGAAAACAACGAGGAGTGCGATGACCGTCGGGACGAATGCCTTCTTCATGGAAGCCTCCTTTTCGGGAGGCAGACTACGGAGGAACGAGACCCGGCACATGTGCCGGAGGTCACGCGCGGCAAGTTCTTTTTGACCATGACTTCCGGCAGGGGTCGAGCTCGAAGGCCGCGCCTATACTTCGGACCGCTTCCATGACCTACCGCGACGACTACCGGCGCCTTCTCCGCTCCGGCGGCTTCGCAGTCTGGGCGGCTGTCGGGCTGCCCGTTTTCGTGGCTCAATTTCGGCCACCCCAGGGCTGGCGCTTTGGCCTGCCCGTTGCGGCCTGGATCGCCTCGTTCCTGCTCTTCGGTGTCGCCTTCTGGCTGGCAACGTCGCGGCGCCGCGGAGGCCCGGATCGCGCAGGCGGGCTCGGTCTGGCGGCCGGTCAATCTGCCGCGGTGCTTTCGCTCGTCGCGCTGCCGCCGTGCTTCGGCCTCGAGGGATCGCTCCTCGTGCTCGTTGCGCTCCAGCTCGGCGGACTTCTGGCGCGTCGCGCGGCCGTGATGTGGATCGCCGTCCAGAGCGCGGGGCTTCTCGCCGTCGTCTGGCTGCACTGGGGCTGGCACTGGGGCGTCGTTCTCGGTTTTGCTTACCTGCCTTTTCAGTTGATCGCCGACGCCACGACGCGGTTGCTGGCCGAGGAAACCGCGGCGCGCGAGCTTCTCTCAGCCGCCAACGCGGAGCTGACCGCCACGCGGGGGCTGCTTGCTCAGAGCGCACGAAACGCCGAGCGCACCCGGATCGCCCGCGACCTCCACGATCTGCTGGGCCACCATCTGACCGCGCTGTCGCTGCACCTCGAGGTGGCGAGCCACCGGGCCGAAGGCGATGCCCGTGTGCACGTCGAGACGGCACAGTCGGTGACGAAGCTCCTCTTAGGCGACGTGCGGGGCGCCGTCACAGCGCTGCGGACGAGCGAGAGCCTCGATCTGCCGGAAGCTCTGCGGCAGCTCGCCCTGGGGATCCCGCGCCCGCGCGTGCACGTCAGCGTCGCACGGGACGTTGCGTTGGACGACCCGGAGGCGGCGCACGTCCTGTTTCGCTGCGCCCAGGAGATCGTGACGAACGCCGTACGCCACGCGAGCGCCGAGAACCTGTGGCTCGAAGTCGTCCGGGAAGCGAATGGTGTCGCGATCCGGGCGCGCGACGACGGACAGGGCGCTCCCGCTGTCGGCGCCGGCAACGGCCTGGCTGGCATGCGCGAGAGGCTCGAGGAGCGCGGCGGTTCGCTGTCTTGCGAGACGGCGGCCGGGCACGGATTTGCAGTGACCGCGGTCCTGCCTCTGCCTGGAACGGTCGCGTGATCCGGGTCTGCGTCGTCGAAGACCAGACGCTCGTGCGCGAAGGGATCCGCAGCCTCTTAGCCCTGGACCCCGAAATCACGGTCGTCGCGGAAGCTTGCGACGGCGAGGAGGCTCTCACGGCGATTCCCGCCGCGCGGCCGGACGTCGTGCTGCTCGACATGCGGATGCCGAAGCTCTCGGGCCTCGAGGTCGTGCGGCGACTCTCAGCCGCCGGGAGCCTGCCCCCGACGATCATCCTGACGACCTTCGACGACGACGAGAACGTGCTCGAGGGCGTGCGCGCCGGCGCGCGGGGCTACCTCCTGAAAGACGTCTCGCTCTCGGAGCTCGTCGACGCGATCCGCACGGTAGCCTCGGGCGGCACCGCCATCCGCCCTGTCGTTTCCGAGCGCGTCGTCCGGGGCGTCAGCGCGGCGGGGGAGAGCTTCCCGATTCTTGACCCGCCCGATCCTTTGACCGAGCGCGAGCTCGAGGTCCTGCGCCTGATGACGGGCGGCTACAGCAACCGCGAAATCGCGCGGGCGCTCCACGTGGTCGAAGGCACCGTCAAGAACCACGTCTCGAGCATCCTCGGCAAGCTCGGCGTCCGCGACCGCACCCGCGCCGTCCTCCAAGCCGTCAAGGCCGGCTACCTGTCCTAGGTTCCCTCTCCCACCGGGAGCGGCTTGGAGTGACGGTTTCTGTGAGCGGTACACTGCCCGGAGACAGTGCCTTTCCACCGCGCAAGAGGAGTGGTTTCGATCACGGCTGCTGGTCTCGCGGCGCTCGCGAGTGTGGTTGGGTGCCAATCCGAACCGCCCGCGGCCCAGCCGCCAGTCAAGAAGGCTGCCGCTAGATCGCCACTGCAGCCGAGCACCGAGCCGAGAAAGCCGGACACGGAGGAGATCGGCTGGTTGACGGTTCGGCTGGAGAACCCGTCACCCGCATCGATCCTGGCGGTCAATCTGCCGGACTTACCCACCCACGTCCGGAACTCCTATCGCCTCCGCCCCGATCGCCGTTTCCTCTACGCGGCGGCGGAGCTGCAGCCGCTCATGAAGGGAAGTCCCCGACAGGGCACCATGACGTTGCTGTTCGAACGGGACCGCTGGCATCTCTCGATGGGTGGGACACCGCTGGGCGACCTCCCCGACCTTCCGGACTTCGCAGACGCGAAGGCCTTTCTCCTGTCGCGGCTGAGCGGCGAGGCCGGCGCGGCGCGGACAACCGGAGCGCCCCCGCTCGAAGCCGCGGAACGCACGGCGATCGAGCGTGGCCTGAGATGGGATCCGCTCCAGACACTCGCGCGCTTGAACCCGCGCTGGTCTTCCTCGCCGGGCGATCCGGCGCTGGCCGCGCTGGGGCTGCGCGGTCTTCTCTGGCTGTCTCTCCAGACCTTCGACGAGCTTCAGCTCGCGGATCCGATCCTCGGCAAGGCGATGGCCCTCTTCGCGATCGCCGAGGCCGCCGAGCCTGGCGGCCACGCTAGCGAGGAATCTCTCCTCGCTGGTCTCCTCGGATATGAGGACCACGCGCGGCTAGTGGCGCGCAAGCTCCCGGCCGACGATCCCGTGCGGCTTTTCGCAGAGTGGGACGTCGCTGGGTTGAAGGCCCTTGCCCATCGCCCGAAGGCAAGGCCAGAAGACGAATACCTCTACCTTCTTCGGCTCGCCCGGACCCACCCTGAAGAGGCGGCCTGGGTCCACGAGTTCGAGGCCTCCTCCTGGGGTCGGCGATTCGATGCGCCGAGCGTCCGTCTCCCCCTGGCGCTCGAGAATCTGAGTTGGAGGGCGTATCCGGCCGAGTTGATGGAGACTCGGATTCTCGAAGACCTGTCGCTTCAGACACCGGCCGAGACGCGCGATCGTAGCGGGAAGGACATGTCGTGGCCCGACATGGTCCACGATTTTCTCGAGTCCTTCGGTGCCATCAGGAAACCGGGGCCCGAGGGCCGGCTTCCAGAGATCGAGAGGGCCATCGGGAAGCAGAGCGCTGGACTGGATGGTCCTCTTCTCGATGGGCAGGTCGTGAAGGCCTTCTACCTCGCCAATTTCTACTCCTCCCTCTACACGGTGGGCTCCTATCAAACCGATCATCTCGGTTCGGTCGAGGGAGCTCTGCGCTTCGGCAACGGGATTCTGGAGCCTCCTGCCGGAACCGCTTCCGAACTGAAGGCCTGGGTTCTCCGTCGAGCCGAGCATATGGGAGCCAGATACAACCCCGCGGTCATCTCTGCGGAGCTGTCCGATTTTCGGCATATCGGGACGACGCCGCTGTCTCGGACTGCCCACTCGCTCGGCCGTTCGGCGGGCACCGTCGCTTCTGGGGTTCCGCGCGTGGCGGTGCGCTCCTACTTCGAACGGCTGGATTCACGTCCCTCGAATCTGCACTACGCATTCCGCTCGGCCTTCGAGCTGTTGAACGACCCGGCGATTATGGAAGGGTGCATGCGGGCTGCGGCGAAAAGAGGTCCGCGTGAGCTGGGCACCGATCTTGCCTGGGCTCTGCGGTTTCTCGGAGACCGCGCGGGGCTCATCGCCCTGACGAAAGAAAAAACCTGGCGGGTCGCCGTGCGCGCGGAAGCTCTCAATGAGCTGTTCGCGCTCGAAGCCATCGACGCGAAGACTCTGGTCGCCGAAGTTCGGGCGCTGATTCGGGAAGACTCCTCTCACGCCGATCCGCTCTGGTCTGCGGTCAACGCCCTGGAGAAACGGGAGAGACACGACGCGGCTCTGGATTTGATCGACGAGTGGCTCAAGCACCAGTCTTCGAAGAGCCTCGAATGGGCTGCCCTCATGTCCACGAAGTCGCGTCTTCTGCGCAAGCAGGGCAAGCTTCGGGAAGCCTGGCCTATCGCCGAGGAGGCCGCGGGGACCGGGAAGGAGGACTGCCTGGTGGAAGCCACGCTGGTTCTCGTCGATCTCGGGCGGCTGAAAGAAGCCGCCGAGATGGCGAAGAGCACGCTTGGCCGCTACAGCGACAATCTTTCGAGAGTGACCCTGGCGCGAGTTCTCTGGGTCCAGGGGAGGGACGCCGACGCTGCCGAGCTTCTCATCTCTCCCAAGACCGGCCTCTCCGAAATCGGGTGGAGCTGGGATTTGCCGCCTGCGTTTGCAGGAACCTTCAAGAAGGGTAACGAAGCGCGAGCGGAAGAGGCGTTTGTCAAATTGGCTGCGCCGAGCGTTCCTACCAAGAACGTCCTTTGGTTGATTGAAGGCTTGACGCGTGATGGTCGGCCGGAGCTCGCCGTGAGATTGAGCGGGCACCTGCGCGGGCGGCAGCCGGCGGGCTGGGTCACCATGGCCGCTTACCACGCGCGGGCCAAAGCCGACGGGCGGGCAGCCGCCGGGGCGTGGCTTGCCGCGAACGCCACTCCCGCCGACCTGGACATCGCCGCAAAACAGGCCCTGATGGATGAGGACTACGACCTGGTCTGGAGCCTTCCGGACCACCCGGATGCGCGACAAAACCAGGTTCTTTACGTCGTCCGGGCCGTGAGTCTGCTCCACCAGCCGGATGCGCCGAAGGAGCGTCGGGATCGCGTGACGTTGTTCTTCGAGAGCCGGCCGAAGGGCGACTTCACTTCCTACGCCTATTTTCTTCTCGGCCGCATCGACCGGGCCGCGCTCTTCGCAGAGTTCACGAACCTCCATCCCGTGTCCAACCTCGGCTGGATTCTCGGGATCACGTCGGCCCATGAAGGCCGCTACGACGAGGCCAACGCCTGGTTTCAGGTTTGCATCGAGGCGGGCCAGGACGTGCCGCCTCGTCTTTGGGTTTCTCAGATCCTCATCCGATGGAGCCAGGAGCGGTGCAACCTGACACAGATCGCTCGCAAGGGAATCTATTGAGGACGACTATCCAAGCCATGGAGCGGCTTGGGGCCGGCGCTCAGGCCGCTGAAGCCTTCGGGATGCGGTAACGGCCCAGGGCGACGGTCACGTTGTCCTTGCCGCCGCCTTCGAGGGCGAGGTCGACGAGGCGCCGGCAGGCGTCGGCCGAAGGCCCCGGCACGGAGAGAGCGCGCGCGATCGCTTCCTCGGCCACCATCTCGGTCAGCCCGTCGGAGCAGAGGAGGACCTGGTCGCCGTCGGCAAGTCGCGAGTGGTGCAGGTCGACGTGGACGAAGGCTCCGCGGGTGGCGATGGCGCCCGTCAGCACGTGCCGCATCGGATGGTTCGCGACCTCTTCCTGAGAGAGGGCGCCGGCGTCGGCCAGCGACTGGGCCACCGTCTGGTCGCGCGTGAGCCGCTCGAGGCGGCCGTGGCGGAACAGGTACGCGCGCGAGTCGCCCACGTGCGCCGTCACGAGGTCCGCGCCCAGGCTGCACGCGAGCGTCAGAGTCGTGCCCATGCCGCGCAGGGTCGGGTCGGCCTTCGCCCGCTCGACCAGGACCTCGTGGATCCTCTGGAACCGCCGCTCCATGCGCTGCATCACCTCGTTGGCGAGCGGCTCGTCCAGCCGCATGATCCAGTCGGGTGTCTCGATCGCGAGGTCCACGAGCACGGCGATGGCGGTGCGGCTGGCGACCTCGCCCGCGGCTGCGCCGCCCACGCCGTCGGCCACCAGCATGCCGTAGGCGGTCTCAGAAGACCGCGGGGGCACGTCGCTCTCGGGAAGGTTCGTCGCCAGAGTGCGCATGACCCGGTCGAAGCGCGCGACGAAGAAGTGGTCCTCGTTGTTGGGCCGGACACGCCCCGGGTGCGTGAGACCGGCGAGATCGACCTCGACGAGGGAGGACGCGCCCTCCACCCGGGCAGGCGCGGGGGCCTTCGGGACCGGGTACGGGGCGGTGTCGTCGTCCGGCTTTGCCATGGGCGCTAACGCGACACGGCCGCGAGCGCCTCGCTCGTGGCCGAAAGGAGCGCTTCCGGGCCAACGGGGGCGCCGGTGGCGCCAGTCATCCAGAGGTCCGGCGCGATGTTTCCGATTCTCGCCATGCGCTCGAACTCCGGGCCGATCGCGCCGGCCTTTTCCATCTGCCGCTCGATCTGGAACGCGATCATGTGGCCCAATGGGTAGTCGGGCAGGTAGAGGAACGAGTCGATCATGTGTGAATAGACGGCCAGCAGCACGACGTCCTTCACGCCGAAGACCGGGGCGTAGAAGCGGTTCCAGACGTCGCGGGCAACCTGGAGCGTCGCGTCCTTCAACTCCGCGGGCGTTGCCTGCGGGTGCGCGTACATCCAGTGCCACACGCCGATATCGACGAGCGCGACGCCGGCGATCTCGTAGGTGCCCCAGAAGTCGGCCAGCGTCTTCAAGGCTCGCGCCTCGTGCGTCCGGTTTCGAGAGGCCCAGAAGCTCCAGGTCGTGGCCCTGGAAGACGAAAGCCAGAGCCTCGGTGAAGGCGGTGTTGGGCACGCCGTTGACGAGGAAGAAGTCGATGTCGTTCAAGGAGAAGGTCTGCTCGACGTTGTGCCCCATCTCGTGGACGGCGATGTTGAACCCCTTGTAGTCCATGCCGCTCTTCTCGACGCGCGTGCGCAGGTAGGCCTTGAAGCCCTTCTTGCCGGCGCCGAAGGCGTGTCCCGAGCCTCGCGCGGGGTGGACCTCGATGTTTGCGGCGACCTCGGCCGCCTTCTCTTTCGAAAAGCCGAGCTGCTGGAGAAGATTCGGGATGTCCTTGGCGTAGGCCTCCGGCGTCGGGTATCTCTTCCGGACGATCGCGTCGAGCTCAGCTTCCGAATACGCCAGGCGCGGCTTGAAGCCCGCGTACCAGATATCGAAGGGCTCGAGCTTGCGGCCGAGCCGCTTTTCGATCAGTTTCGCCACCTTCGGAACGAGCGGCGAGGAGAGGACGTCCTCGAGCATCTTGCGCACGCGCGCCTCGGGGATCTGCCGTCTCTCGTCGAAGCTGCGCGCGATGTGGGTCGGGCGCCGTCGGCGAGTACGGATCGGCCTGGCGCACGGCCAGGAAGTCCGAGAGAAGCATCGCGTAACGCGTGTCCGCCTCCGGTGCGCCGAGCGGCGCTCCGGAGGGCAAGGGCTTCACGGACATCGGAATCCTTGACTCCGGCCGGCTTGACCTCGTTGCTGAACGGGTTCCAGTCGACCCCGGGATTATTGATGACTGCCTGCGGGATCGTCTGGGTCACGATGCGCTCCATGACCTTCTGGACCGTCCGCTGCTTGGCAAGTCCCGCCGCCGATCCGCGTAGTCGGCCTTGATCTCGTCGCGCAGGTTCCAGTGCGAGAGCAAGCGCATCTTCGGCGGGAACGAGGCGCTGCCCCTTCTCGTCGACGAGGTGGTGCATCCAGATGTTGTACTCGGCGATGTACTGGCCCGTCTCGGCGCCGGCCCTGGCGATCGCGAGGTTGACCTCGGCGGGAATGCGCTTGCCAAACCGGTCGGCCAGGCGCGCCTCGGCCCACTGCCTCCGCGACCATCGGCCGCCCTGGGCGAGCTTCTCCTCGAGCGAGAAGATCTGGAAATTCAGAGGACGGTGAACGCGAGCTTGTTCGAAAAGAAATCGTCCACGACGTGCGCGCCGGGGTCGTAGCCGGCGAGAGCCTCGTCGAAGGGATAGATCTCTCCGCGGTCGAGGTCGGCCTGCATCCGGAAGTCGCGATTGATCTCGGTCATGTGGCCGTCCAGGGACTCGATCGCTTTCTGCATCCGGTCAAACAGCGCCTGCCGGGCCGCCGGCGTCCCGCGAAGTTGGCCCTCGCGAAGGCGTCGAAGGCGGCGGCGTCGCCATCTTCGGGCCGCCAGAACTCGGCGGCCTGCTTGAGTCCCCGTGCGACGCGCGGCCGCTCGGCCTCGCCGTACTTGGCGACGAGCTCGGTTTCGAGCTTCGTCGTTTCGATCTTCATGGCTTGCGCCTCCAGCCCGCCGGCCGCCAGAAGCGCGACGAGAATCGAAGCGCCCCGAATGGCGCTCGGAATGGCGTTACGGAAGACGTTGTGCGGCATGACGGGCGCGGCGCGGAATCGTACACCGGCAGAGCCTTAGGGACGAAGAAGGACCTTTCGGACGCCCGGACGTGCGGCGTGGGCAAGAGCGGCAACGGCCCGCGAGAGCGGGACGTCCGCCGATAGGAGCGGCGCGACGTCGACCTTGCCCGAGGCGAGCAGGTCGAGCGCCGGCTCGAACCTCCCGCAGCGCGAGCCGACGACCGTGACCTCGTTGACGACGAGAGGCGCAGCGTCGAAACTCGCCGGGACCTGATGCGTCGTTTTCCACACGATCGTGCCGCGCGGCCGGACGAGCTCGAGGGCGCGCGGCATCCCGGCGGGTGACCCGGTCGCCTCGACGACGAGATCGAAGGAGCGCGCGCGGGCGCGCTCTTTCGGCCGAGCAGCGTGACGGAGGCGCCCGCATTCTCGAGAACCGCCCCGCAGAGCGTGCCGAGCTTACCCGCGCCGAGCACGGCCGCCCGTGTCGTGCTGCGAACCTCCACCTGGTCGAGGATCTCGCAGGCCGCTGCGAGGGGCTCCACGAAGACGGCCTCCTCGTCGGCGATGCCGAGCGGAACCTCGCGCAGGTTTCCCTCGGGCAGAGTCAGATACTCGGCGTGCGCTCCGGGATGCTCGAGGATTCCGAGAACCGTCCGCTTCGGGCAGTGGCGGCCGAGGCCGCGGGCGCACCAGTCGCACCTTCCGCAGGCGAGGTTGATCTCGCCGACGACGCGTTTGCCGAGCCACGGCGAGCCCGGCGGGCCCTCGACGACTCCCACGAACTCGTGGCCCGGGATTCCCGAGAAGCCGTGGTACCCGCGCTGGAGCTCGAGATCCGTGTTGCAAATCCCGGAGAGAACGACCCGCACGAGGGCGAATCCGCGGCGCGGCCGCGGTTTCGGAGACGTCGCGGACGGCCGCCCTGCCCTTGCCGAAAACGAGCGCTCGCACACCGCGATGCTATGCGATCGCGCCAGCGGCTGACCCTGCTACGATTCCAGCCGTTTGATCCACTGCCCCAGCTGCTCGGCCGAGATTTCCCCGGCGGCGCGGTTCTGTCCGTCCTGCGGCCAGGCCATCAGCTCCGTCTCGCAGATGCCAACGGGGATCGCTTCGCCTTCCGTCGAGGCCGCGGCTCAGAGACGGGTCCCGTCGTCTTCGCCGGTCGGGAGGATCGCCTCCTCGGACTCAATCGAGGCCGGCGGCTTCGCTCCGGGTGTCGTGCTGGCGGAGCGCTACCGGATCATCGGCCTGCTCGGCCGCGGCGGCATGGGGGAGGTTTATCGCGCGGACGACCTCAAGCTCGGCCAGCCGGTCGCGCTGAAGTTCCTGCCGCGGGCGCTTTCCAACGACGCCGTCCGACGCGAGCGGTTCTTTTCCGAGGTGCGCCTCGCGCGCCAGGTCTCCCACCCGAATGTCTGCCGTGTCTACGACGTGGGAGAGATCGACGGCCAGCATTACCTGTCGATGGAGTTCGTGGACGGCGAGGACCTCTCTTCGCTCTTGAAGCGCATCGGACGCCTCCCGCACGACAAGGCGCTCGAGATCGCCCGGCAGCTCTGCGCGGGCCTGGCCGCCGCGCACGACCGAGGTGTGCTCCACCGGGATCTGAAGCCCGCCAACGTCATGCTCGACGGACGGGGCCGCGCGCGCATCACCGACTTCGGCCTCGCCGTGGCGGCAGCAGACGGTGCCATCGAGGGCGAGCTTGCGGGCACGCCCGCCTACATGGCGCCCGAGCAGCTGGCGGGCAAAGGGGCTTCGGTGAAGAGCGATCTCTACGCGCTCGGCCTCGTGATCTACGAGGTCATCACCGGCAGGAAGGCGTTCGACGCCGCGACACACGCGGGTTTGAAGAAGAAGCACGCCGAGGAGCCGCCGGCTCCGCCCTCCTCGATCATCAAAGACCTCGACCCGGCGATCGAGCGCGTCATCCTGCGCTGCCTCGAGAAGGAGCCGGCCGCGCGCCCGGCTTCGGCCCTCCAGGTCGCCGCCTCGCTTCCGGGCGGCGATCCGCTGGCCGCGGCTCTGGCCGCCGGCGAAACGCCTTCGCCCGAGATGGTGGCGGCGGCGGGCGAGCAGGGCGCTCTCTCGCCGGCCGTCGCCTGGTCTCTGCTGGGAAGCTTTCTCGCGCTCCTGTTCTTCCTCGCCTACTTTGGCCGGTTTTCGACGGACATCGGCTTGGCCCCGCTCGAGAAAAGCCCGGACGCGCTCGCAGATCGCGCACGCGAGATCGTGCGGATGGCGGGCTTCGAAGTCCCGCCGGCCGACACGGCGATCTGGGTCACCCGGCAATACGAGTATTTGCTTTACCGCGCGGCGCATCTGCCTTCACCGCAGCGCGTGCGGGAGCTCGCTTCGGCTCGGCCGCACCCCTACTGGTTCTTCTACCGGCAGAGCCCGCGTCCGCTCGTTTCTTCGAGCCCGGATGGCAAGGTCGGCCCTTCCAATCCGCCTCTGGATCTTTCCGGCATGGTGACGGTCGCCCTCGACGCGGGCGGACGTCTCGTCGGGTTTCACGCCGTCCCTCCCGAGATCGAGGAATCGAAGGGGCCCTGGACGGCGCCTGACTGGCGCCTGTTTTTTTCAGCCGCCGGCCTCGATCTCTCACAATTTGCCGTGTCGGGATCGAAGTGGATCCCGCCGGTGGCTTCCGACGCGCAGGCCGAATGGGACGGCGCCTACGCCGGCCAGCCCGGAATCCCCATTCACGTCTCGGCGGCTGCCTTCCGCGGACGTCTCGTGTACTTCCGAATTCGCGGACCGTGGGATCAGCCCGGGCAGGCCGGCCCGGCGTCGGCGACTCTCGGGGCGGCGCTGGCGGGCGGGACGTTCGTGTTCCTGGTCTTGCTCCTGCTTGGAGGCGGCCTGATTCTCGCGCGGCGCAACATGCGCCTCCAGCGCGGCGATCGGCACGGCGCCTTGCGGATCGCGTTTTTTGCCCTCGCCGTGCAGCTGCTCGGCTGGGTCCTCGGAGCTCACCATGTGTCCGACTTCCAGGGCGAGTTCGGTCTCTTCATCGGCGCCCTGTCGCACGCGCTTTTCTGGTCGGTCTTCCTGTGGATCGCCTACATGGCGCTCGAGCCTTACTGGCGCCGCCGCTCGCCACAGCTTCTCGTCTCCTGGACTCGCGTGCTCTCCGGCCGGTTCCGGGATCCGCTGGTGGGCCGCGACGTGCTGATTGGCCTGTTGTTGGGCGCCGGTTTGGGGCTCGTCGTCAACCTGGGCAACGGGCTGCCGGCATTCTGGAACGTGCCCGGGGCGACCCCGCTTCCCTGGAGCGAACTGTCCCTCGTGGGGCCTGCGTCCCACGGCAGCCTGTTGTTCCAGTTTGTGAGCAACGCTTTGAGTCGTGCGATCGGAACCATGGCTCTGCTCGTCGTCTCACGCATGGTGCTGCGCCGGCAGTGGCTCGCGGTCGCGGCGTCGTTTTTGGTCCTGTCTATGTTCGGTTTGAGCGGCGAGAACTTCGCGGTGGAGATTCCTGCGACGATCGCCTTTACCGCGATTCTCCTGGTGTGCGCGACGCGCTTCGGGATCCTGGCCATGGCAGTCGCCTGGATCGCCGGCTTCTGCACATCCTTCGCTCCATTCACCCTGGATTTCTCGCGGTGGTATGCGGGTCGCGCGATGTTCGATCTGCTCGCCCTCGTCGCCCTGGCTGTCTGGGGATTCTGGACTTCGCTGGCTGGCCGGCCGGCCTTCGGTGAGGCCGCGCTGGACGACGAGGGTAAGATTCGCGCAGAGGCATAAGGAGGAAGGGACATGAACCGTTCGAAGCTCGCCATCCTGGTGGTTTCAGGAATCCTAGCGGCGGCCGTGGCCACACAGGCACAAGAGAAGAAGGAGGGGCCTCCCAAGCCCGGGCCCGAGGTCAAGAAGCTCGCCTACTTTGCCGGCCAATGGACCTCGGAAGGGGAGATCAAGGCAAATCCCATGATGCCGGCCGGCAAGATGACCTCGTCGGACAACTGCACCTGGTACCCGGGAGCCTTTTTCGTCGTCTGCAACTCGAAGGGCACCGGGCCCATGGGCGCGATCACGAGCATGGGCCTTCTCGGCTACAACACGGAAGAGAAGACCTACACCTACTACGGCATCGACAGTTCCGGGCATGGGAGCGGGGGCAACGGGACGACTGACGGGAAGACCTGGGTCTACACGAGCGAGGAGAAGATGGGCGGCAAGACGATGTACGGCCGCTACACGATCGGCGACCTGACGCCCGACTCCTACACGTTCAAGTGGGACATGTCGCAGGACAACAAGACGTGGTCCACCGTGATGGAGGGCAAGTCCACCCGCGTTCCCAAGAAGTGAGGACTCGGCCATGAGTCTCTTCGATCAGGTTCTCGGCGGGATCGTCGGCCAGTTCGGCAGCAGCCAGCAGAAGGGCTCTCTGCTGGACCTGGCGGCCAGCGTCGTGAAGGACCATCCGGGCGGGCTTGCGGGCATCGTCCAGCAGTTCCAGTCGGGCGGCCTCGCCGAGCAGGCGAAGTCCTGGGTCGGTACCGGGCAAAACCAGCCCATCTCGGCCGATCAGTTGAAGGGCGTGATCGGCGAAGACAGGATGCAGGCGCTCAGCAAGAAGCTCGGCATCTCCCCGGAGGCCGCCTCGGCCGGCCTGGCCGCGCTCCTGCCGGTCGTCATCGACCACCTGACGCCCAAGGGAAAAGTCGAGCCCGGCGCCGACGTCTCTTCCTCGCTGGCCGCACTGAAGACCAAGCTCTCTTCTTAGACTTTGGACTTTGGACTTTGGACTTTGGACTTTGGACTTTGGACGCCTGCTCCGGTCGTAGTTACCGCATCGCCTCCATGGGCGAGAGGCGCGAAGCGCGGATGGCGGGGTAGAGGCCGAAGGTCGCGGCCAGGAAGAGCGCGACGAACCAGGCGATCGCGAGGCCGAGCGGGTTGACGACGAGGCCGTAGGGGAACTTGGCGGAGAGAGCCTTGCAGAGCACGGCCCCCAGGATCGTTCCGACGGTCGCGCCGATCGCGGCGAGCACGCAGGCCTCGAGCAGGAACTGCGACAGGATCTCGCCGTCGGAGGCGCCCATCGCCTTGCGCAGGCCGATCTCGTAGCGCCGGTCGGAAAACGAGATCAGCATGACGGAGAGGACCCCGACGCCGCCTACGAGAAGCACTGTCGCCGCGAGGCTCATCAGCACCACCCGCCAGCCGAACATCTGGTCTCAGAAAGCGCGTCCAGGAAGTGGCCGCCTCGGCCTCGAGGTCCAGGATCTCGATGTCCTCGATGCCGTGGTGCGCCTGCCGCGACCCGGGCCAGCACGGTGGCCGAGACCTCGCCGCTGTCGCGCGCGAGCTTTGAGCTTTACGCCGACGCCTGCGAGCTTGTGGCTGGCGTCCATGCGGTCCATGTAGGTCGTCAGCGGGATCGAAATGCCGTTGGCGTCGTAGTAGATCTCGTCGTTGAAGATCTGGAGCGGCGCGTAAACGCCGATGACGCGGAACGGAATGCCCTCGATCGTGATGTCGCGGCCGACCGGGTCGGTGCCGCCGAAGAGCTTGGCGGCCAGCGTCGCGCCGACGACCGCGACCGTCGAGCGGCGCCGCTCGTCGTCCTCCGTCAGGCCGCGGCCCGTGCCGATCGGCCGGTTCATCCACAGGCTGTACTCGGGAGGCACGCCGGAGACGAAGATGCGCTCGGTGCCGTCGGGGACGCGGACCGCCGAGCGCTTCTGCGCCCGCGGTATGAAGGCGGCGATCTTCGGATGCGGCGCGCAGAGCCGCGGGAGGTCTTCATAGCGCAGGCCCGGGCTCATCGCGAAGTGCTGCTGCTCTTCGGAGGTCTGGGGCGAACGCGGCGCCAGGCGCAGCGTCCCGTCCCAGGCCATGCCGGAGAAGCCGGTCGCGATCTTGTCCATGACGCCGTCCATGACGGAGGTCATGACGACGAGGGCGAAGACGCCTAGCATCAGGAGCATCAGCGTCAAGGTCGAGCGCAGCTTGTGCGCCCAGAGCTCGACGAACGAGCCCTTGACAATCTCCCAGGAGAGGGCCAGGCGCGCCCCCAGCCCGAGGCTTCGCCTCGGGCGCAGGGCGGCCGGCCGAGCGGCCGGGCAGCGCCAGACTACTCATAATGCAGCGCTTCCATCGGCGAGAGGCGGCTCGCCTTCCACGCCGGGAAGAGAGCGAAGACGAGGCCGAAGGCGCCGGCCATGAACCAGGCCCAGGCGAAGCTCTTGAGATCCATGTGGAGCGGGATGCCGAGAAAGTGCGTGATGCCCCAGGCGAATCCCACCCCCGCTCCGAGCCCGACGAACGAACCGAGCATCGTCAGCAGCATCGCTTCCGTCATGAAGTCCTTGAAGATCTCGCGCCCGGAAGCGCCGATCGCCATCTTGACGCCGACCTCTCGGATGCGCTCCTTGAGGCTTGCGAGCTGGATGTTGACGTTGACCATGCCGCCGCCGATCAAGGACAGCACGCCGGAGAGCAGAAAGATGACGTCGTAGACGTCTCCCTGGCTGCGCTCGCGGCGGATCCGGGCGGCCACATTGTCGATCCGGAAATCGTTCTGGAGGCGATGGTTCGTCTTCAGGAGCATCGAGAGCTTGGTCGAGAAGCTCTCCATGACGTCGAATTGGCGGATGCGGAACGTCAGCCGGTCCAGCCGCTGATAGCGATCGCCCTGGAACCGCTGCGTCACCAGGGAAGTCGGCACGCCGATGATCCTGTTGCGGTAGCGGAACATGTTGCGGTTCGACTTGCGGAAGTAGAAGACGCGCTCCTTGAGAATTCCGATGACCTGGACCGGCGTGTCCGAGATGCGGATCATCTTGCCCACGGCGTCTCCCGCCGGGAAGAACACGCCCGCCGCCTCGCTGCCGAGCAGCGCCACGGGCGCCGCGCGGTTCAAGTCCTCGGAGGTCATGCCGCGGCCCCGGGCGACCTGGTAGCCGTCGAGCGCGAGGAAGTCCCTGCCGATGCCCCGGATGTCGCGCTCCTGGTCCGCGTAGGCCGAGCGCACGCGCGCCCGCGCGAACTTCTGGATCGAGACGCCGTCGACCGAGGTCGTGTCGATGCCCTGGCCCTCCTCGGCGTCGAGGTTGCGCAGGCCGAGGTTGGCCATCTGGAGGGCCGTCGGGCTGCCGTCGCGCACCGTCGCGGACGGCTGGATCGAGAGCTTGTCCATGCCGCCCATCTTCCGGAACAGCTCCTTGGAGCGCTGGCGCATGCTGTCGGAGATCGAGAAGCCTCCCAGCACCGATGCGACGCCGAGCATGATACCGAGCGACTGAAGCGTCGAGCGCCCCAGGTTCTCGCGCATCTCGACCCAGGCGTTGCGGACCCGCTCGATGAAGGCGCCGCGAATCATTACGCCGCCTGCGGCTGGGCGATCACGCCGTCGTACAGCTCCACCTGCCGCTGGGCTGTCGAAGCGATGGAGAGATCGTGCGTGACGATCAGGACCGTGTTGCCCTGCTCGTTCAAGGCCCGAAAGAGGTCGAGGACCTCGTGGCCCGTCTTCGAGTCGAGGGCGCCGGTCGGCTCGTCGGCCAGCAGCATCGCCGGCCGGTTCGCCAGAGCGCGCGCGATCGCGACGCGCTGGCGCTGGCCGCCGGACAAGTTCGCCGGAAGCGTCTTGCGCCTTTTCGGGGATGCCGACCCGCTCGAGCAGCTCCGTCGCCCGGGCGCGGCGCTCCTTGCGCGGCACGCCCGCGTAGAGCATCGGCAACTCCACGTTGCGCAGCACCGAGGCCTTCGGCAGCAGGTTGTACTGCTGGAAGACGAAGCCGATCTTCTCGTTGCGGATGTGAGCGAGGTCCGCGCCCGAGAGGCCTTCGACCCTCTCGCCGTCCAGGGCGTAGGTGCCGGCAGTGGGCGTGTCGAGGCAGCCGAGGATCGCCATGAGCGTCGACTTGCCCGATCCCGAGGGCCCGATCAGGGCCACGAACTCGCCGCGCGCCACATCGAGGTCGATGCCGCGCAGCGCGTGGACGGCGACACCGTTGGTGCCGTAGGTCTTCGTCAGGGCCTTGTCTCGATGATGTTCATGGTGCTTCGCTCCGCTCGCCAATCGATTGATTGCATCGGTCGATCTGGTGATTTGGGCGAACGAGGATTCCAACGACAATCACCGTCACCCGATCCAGATCACCGTTCCCTAGTCCGTGTCGTCGTCTTTTTCGACGCGCTTCTTCGAGGGGTCTTCGAGAGCCACCTGCTGGCCGGCCTTGAGGCCGGCGAGGATCTCGACGCGCTCGAGTGTCGCGATGCCGGCCGTCACGGGGACGGCTTCGAAGTAATCCTTCCAGTGGTCCGAGAGCCAGATGAACTTGTTGCGTCCGGTCAGGGCGTCCTTGGCCGCCTTGAGCTGCCCGGGCGTGAGGTTGTCCTTCAGGCGGAAGGCCACGGTCTTGCCGTCTTTCTTCTGCAGCGCCTCGAGAGGGATCGAGACGGCCTTCGCGCGCTGCTCGCCCAGGACCTCGACATTGGCGCTCATGCCCGTGTGAAAGGCTTCGGTGAGCTCGTCGAGCGTGACCTCGATTTTGAAGACCTTGATCTTCTCGATCAGGTCCGCGGCCGGAGCCACGAAAGTGACTTTGCCGGTGAAGGTCTTCTGGGGGTACGCGTCGAGCGTGATCCGAGCGGGCTGCCCGACATGCACCTTCGCGATGTCGACCTCGTTCAGGTTGACGCGGATGATGAGCGACTTCAGGTCGGCGACCGTGAAGAGCACCGTTCCGGCGTTGAAGGAGGACACGCCGGAGGTGACGGTCTCGCCGAGCTCGACGCCCTTCTTGATGACGACGCCCGTCATCGGGGCGGTCACGCGCGCCTTCTGCGACGCGGCGTTGCCGGAGATCGGAATGCCGCGGTCTTCGACGATCTGGTACCGCAGCTTGGCGGAATTGAGGCTCTCTTTCGCCTGGTCGAGCCGGATCTCGGAGGACCGGAGGGCGTCCCGGCCGATGAGTCCGTTGTCGAACAGGGATTTCTGGTTGGTGTAGTCGCGCTGGGCGTCCTGGAGCTTCAACTCTTCCTGCCGCAGCCCGCCCTGGACGTCCGAGAGTGTCTGGGCCTGGTTCACGTCCGGCTCAATTTCGGCCAGCAGGTCGCCCGTCTTGACGATAGCCCCCTCTCGTACCTTCAAAGAGAGGACTCGTCCCGAAACCGCCGACTTGACGTCCACCTTGGTGAAGGGGTCGACGACGCCGACCTCGCGAACGGACACCTGCAGGTCTTCGGCCTGGACCTTGCCGAGCCGGAAGGGGCTCGCCTCGGGCTTCGGGTCGGCCTTGTCGCGGCCGCGCGCGGCCACGACGGCGGCGCCTGCCGCAAGGACGACAATGACCAGCCAGAGCCAGCGTTTCTTCTTCATGAAAAACCTCAACGTTCGTCCGAAAGGCCCCCGGGGGCGCTGTTCCATTGCTACGTCTGTCATGGGGCCGGTGCTTAGGCCGGCACACCTTCCTTACGCAAATTGGCCGGATTTGTTCGCATTGGCCGCCCCGGCGGCCCCTGCAGCCAGATAATCCCCGGCATGCCGGAGGCCCCCGACCCCGCGACGAGCCCCTCACGAGTCCGCGCCTCGCGCACGAGCCTGACAGGGAGCTTTCGCCGGGGAGTGTCCGCCTGGCGCGACGCGATCAAGCGGCGCGACGTGGGCGTCGCACTCGTTCTGGTCGCGCTGTCGGCCGGCGGCGGATGGCTCTACGCCACGCGCGACCGGGAGCGCTTCGAGCTCGACGTCGACGCCCGAGCCCGGCGCCTCCACGCCGCCATCGACGAGCGGGCTCGAGCGGCCGCTCGGAGCGCTGGCCGCCGTTCACGGGCTCTTCCTCTGCTGATCCGAAATGTGACGCGAGAGAAGTTCCACAACTTCGTCGCGCCGCTTCTCCAGCAGTACCCCTCGATCTACGCGCTCGAGTGGATGCCGATCGTTCCAGCTGCCGAGCGAGAAGCCTACGAGGCCGAGGCGCAGAAGGCTGGCCTGTCCGACTACCGATTCTGGAGCCTTCGACGCCTTCAGGACGGCGCATTCCGATGTGGCCGCGATCCGAGTACGGGCCGATCCATTTCATGGAACCGCCGAGCCTCGAAGCGATCGGCTTCGACATCGTGGCGGACCCGCTTCCGCTGGCCGGTGGCCGAGCGCGCCCGGGACATCGGGTTGATCGGCCGCCTCCCGCCGTTTCCGCCTGATCGAGGACGCGAACAAAGGGGACGTGTTCTCGGTCGTGATCTACCAGCCCGTCTTTCCTTCGCTCGAGCCACCCGGCTCGATGGCCGGCCGCCGCGCCACGTTGCGTGGCTTCCTGCTCGCGGTCTTCCGTTTGAAGCCCCTTCTCGACGCATCAATCGGGCCGGTCTCGACCGAGGGCCTGCGGTTCGCTTTATCGGACAGGTCCGGGCAGGCTGCGAGAGCCGGACGAGGCTCTACGAAAGCGAAACGGGCGCTTATGAATCGCTCGCCCGCCTGGATGCGCCGGCGCACTTCTTTGAGATGCCGCTCTCCAATCCCAATCACGGTTGGTGGCTGCGCGTGGCGGCGCGGCCCCGGGGCTTTGCTTCAGCCATCCGCGGCTGGACAGTTTTTCTCATTGGAGCGCTCCTCTCCGCATTGGCTCTGGTCGCCGTGACGGCCCTGCGCGCCATCGTCCAGCTGCGCCGCCGGGTCGAGCGCGTCGGTCCCTACACGCTCGTGGGCCGGCTCGGGCGGGGCGCCATGGGCGTCGTCTACGAAGCGCGCCACGCGCTGCTGCGCCGGCCGACGGCGATCAAGCTGCTCGCGCCCGGAGTCGCCGGCGAGCGGGCGCTCGCCCGCTTCGAGCGCGAAGTGCAGCTGACCTCCGCTCTCACGCACCCGAGCACGATCGCGATCTACGACTACGGCCGCACCGAGAAGGGCGTCTTCTACTACGCGATGGAGCTCCTGCGCGGCGTCAACCTGCAGCACCTCGTCTCGATCGACGGGCCGTTGCCTGCAGGCCGGGTCGTGTTCCTCCTCGACCAGGCCTGCGGCGCGCTCGCCGAGGCGCACGCCGCCGGGCTGATCCACCGCGACATCAAGCCGGCCAACCTGATGGCCTGCATTGCCGGCGGCATCTACGATTTCCTGAAGGTGCTCGACTTCGGCCTCGTCAAAGATCTGGGCGCGGTCGACGCCGCGCCGTCTCATGCCGGTCCCTTGCCCGTGGGGGCCCACGTGGCCGTGTCGCAGGACGGCTCCCTGCTCGGCACACCGCTGTATCTCGCGCCCGAAGGCGTCACGAGTCCCCATGCCGTCGACGCTCGGCTCGACATCTACGGGCTGGGCGCCGTGGCGTACTTCCTCTTGTCCGGCACCTCGCCTTTTTCCGGAGCGACGGCCCTCGAGATCTACGCGCGTCAGCGGCGGGGCCCGCCGCTGCCTCCTGTCGGGCCAAAGGAGCCCGTGCCTCCCGCCCTCTCGGCGCTCGTGCTCGAGTGCCTCGCCTTCAAGCCCGAGGCGCGCCCCGCTTCAGCGCGCGAGCTGCGCTCGCGCCTGACGGCCTGCGCGGGCATCCCGCCCTGGACCGAGGCGATGGCCGAGGCGTGGTGGAAGGAGCGGGGCCCCGCCGTCGAGGCCGCGGCCCGGGCCGCCCGCGATGCCGCCGGCGACGCCGGCACGATCACGACCGGCGCCCGCCGCCTCGCCCCGGTTCGCGAAAGGTAGACTGCCGCCCTCGATGTTCGCGTACGCGCTGACGATCTTCCTCTCGGCGTTTCTCCTCTTCCAGATCCAGCCCCTGATCGGCAAGGCCATCCTGCCCTGGTTTGGCGGCGCGCCGGCCGTGTGGACGACGTGCATGCTCTTCTTTCAGCTCGCGCTCCTGTGCGGCTATGCCTACGCGCATGCCCTCGCGAGCCGCCTCACGCCCCGCATGCAGCGCCGGGTGCACGTCACCCTGCTCGCCCTGGCGCTCGCGGGTCTCGCGCTGGCGACGGTCTTCTGGAAGTCGCCGATCCTCCCGGGGCCATCCTGGAAACCGCCGGACCCGGAGAGCCCGATCTTGCGCATCCTCGCCCTTCTCGGAGTCACCGTTGGCCTGCCGTATTTCCTGCTCGCGACGACCGGGCCTCTCCTGCAGGCCTGGTTCGCGCGCGAGCACCCGGGTGTATCGCCCTACCGGCTCTATGCCCTCTCCAACGCGGGCTCGCTCCTCGCTCTCGTGACGTATCCCTTCGTGGCCGAGCCGAAGCTGACGCTCCATTCCCAGGCGCTGGCCTGGGCGGGCGGTTTCGTCCTCTTTGCGGCGGGCGCCGGGTTTTGCGCCGGGCGCTTTTCCGCGTCGGGCGCAGCGGCTGCCGGGCCGCTTGCCGCCGCCGCCGCGGCCGGGCCCGCGGAGGCCGCGCCGGAGACCTCGCGCCGCCTCATGTGGCTCGGCCTCTCGGCCTGCGCCTCCGTGATGCTTCTCGCCACGACCAACCAGCTCTGCCAGGAAGTCGCGGCGATGCCGTTTCTCTGGGTTGTCCCGCTGAGCCTGTACCTGCTCTCTTTCATCCTCTGCTTCGAGAGCGACAGGATCTACCGCCGCGGCCTCTTCGGCCCCCTGCTGGCGCTCGGCCTCGGGGCAGCGGCCTACGTGCTGAACCAGGGCTTCTCGGCCGGGCTCGTCCTGCAGGTGGGCGCCTACCTCTTCGCCTTTTTTGCCGTCTGCATGGTCTGCCATGGCGAGCTGGCGCGCCTGAAGCCCGGGAGCCGGCACCTGACCGCTTTCTACCTGATGGTCGCGGCCGGCGGTGCGTTGGGCGGAGTCCTGGTGGGTGTCGTCGCGCCCCGCGTCTTCGACGGGTACTGGGAGTTCCACCTCGGTCTCCTGCTCGCCGGCCTGCTCGCGGTCGTTGCGCTCCTGCGGGACGAGAGGTCGTGGCTGCGCGCCGGCCGCCCCTGGCCCGCGCTCGCCGTGCTGCTCGCGTTTGCGGCTCTCATTCTCCGGGTGCGCGAGCGCGGTTGGTTCGATGCCGCTGTCGATTTCGTTGGCAAGGCCTTCGCGTCGTTCAAGCAGGGCGCTCTGCTGGCCGGAGGCCTTCTCCTCCTCCTCGTCCTGATGGCGCTCACGATGGCCGGGTGGTGGCGCCGAGGGCGCCCCGTCTTTGCGACGACTTGCCTGACGGTCTCCCTGGCGTTTCTGGCCGTCGTGCTCCGGGCGGACGTCCTGGAGTTCCACCGGGATTCGGTGTCGATCACGCGCAACTTCTACGGCGTCCTGACCGTCGAAGAGCAGAACAAGGAGTTCCCGGACCTGCACCTGCTCCGGCTGCGCCATGGGCGCATCGTCCACGGCGTCCAGTACCAGACGCCGGACAAGAGGCGTCTGGGCACCTCCTACTACAGCGCCAACAGCGGTATCGGCCTGGCGATCCTCCTGCACCCGCACCGCCCCGTGGGCCTGCGTATCGGCGTCGTCGGCCTGGGTGTGGGCACGATCGCCAGCTTCGCGCACCTGGGCGACACTGTCCGCTTCTACGACATCAACCCGGACGTCGTGCAACTGTCGCTGGGCCCGCACCACGTCTTCACGTATCTCTCCGACTGCCTGGGCACCGTGCAGGTCGTGCAGGGCGACGCCCGGCTTTCGCTCGAGCGGGAGCTGGCCGCGGGCCAGCCGCAGCACTTCGACATTCTCGCCATCGACGCCTTCTCGAGCGACTCGATCCCGGTGCATCTGCTGACGCGCGAAGCGGTCTCCGTCTATCTCGCCCATCTCGAGCGGCCCGACGGCATCCTCGCGATTCACATCTCCAACCGGTATCTCGATCTCGAGCCGGTCGTCAAGGCGCTCGCCGAGTCATTGCACCTCGATGCCTCGGTCATCGATATCGATGACGGGACCCTCTACTGGGGAAGCACCTGGATTCTGCTGGCGCCCGTCGGCGACGTGCTCCAGCGGTCCGGCATCGACGAGGACGCCTGGGAGCTGGATCCCGAGAAACCGTCGCGCCTCTGGACGGACGATTACAGCAACCTCTTTCAGGTTCTGAGGAAGTGATCGAAGCCGGGCGGCTCATCGCGATGCTGGCGCACCACCCCGCCGCCGACGCGGAGGAGGAAGGATCACTCCTGCGCCTGCTCCGTTTCCTGTCCCTCTCGCCCGACCCGTTTGCCCGCGACAATGCCGAGGGCCACATCACCGGCAGCGCGGTCATCGGCCGGCCCGACGGCTCGGCTTTTCTGCTCGTCTACCACCGGAAGCTCGACAGATGGCTCCAGCCGGGCGGCCACACGGACGAAACCGACGCGGACGTCCTGGCGACGGCCCTGCGGGAGGCCCGAGAAGAAACCGGAGTCTCCCAACTCGAACCCAGGGGCAGCGTGCCCTTTGATGTCGACGTGCACCCCATACCCGCGCGGAAAAAAGAGCCAGCGCATTTCCACTTCGACCTGCGCTTCCTCGCCACCACGACAGAAACAAGCCTGACGCCGCAGCCCGAAGAGACGCGCGACGCGCGCTGGTTCACCTTCGAGGAGGCCGTCGCGGCCGGTGTCGACTCCTCGGTCGTCCGGGCGCTGCGCAAAGCGGTGAAGCTACTGGGAGAGGGATGAGCTCTCGTGCGTAAGCTGCGCGTTGGCGTCATCGATCTCGTCACCAAGGGGCCGACCCGTGCTTTGTACGCGCGCGTCATGAACGCGAATCTCGCCAGCATCATGCCCCAGGTCATCGGGACCTGGTGCGAAGCCGAGGGGCACGAGGTCACCCTCATCTGTTACACGGGCTTTGAGAATCTGGTCGAGGAGCTGCCGGAGGGCGTCGAACTCGTCTTCATCGGCGCGTTTACGGAGTCTGCGCTTCTCGCCTACGCCCTCTCCAACCTGTTCCGATCGAAGGGAGCCGTCACCGTTCTGGGCGGGCCCCACGCACGCTGCTACCCGGAGGACTCCCGGAAGTACTTCGACTATGTCCTCGGCTTCACCGACCAGGCCCTGGTTCGTGAGGTGTTGCAGGAATGCTCCCCACACCGGCCGATCGGCGTGCATCTTGCGGCGAAGCGGCAGCCCCTGACGCTCCCCGGGGTGCGGGAACGCTGGAAGTTCATCGAGCCGACGCTCCGAAAGGCCCCCGTCCTGAAGCTCGTGCCGATGCTCGGTAGCCTGGGGTGTCCCTACACCTGCAGCTTTTGTATCGATTCGGTTGTCCCTTATCAGCCGCTCGACCTCTCCGTCTTGAGCGATGACCTGCGGTTCCTCGTGCGAACCCTGAAGCGGCCGCGCGTCGGCTGGCATGATCCGAACTTCGGGGTCCAATTCGACAAGACCCTGGATGCGATCGACGCGGCGGTCCCGCCCGGCCGGATTGATTTTGCCGCGGAAAGCAGCCTGTCCCTTCTGTCGGAGCCCCATCTCAAGCGCCTCCAGCGCAGCGGTTTCAAGGCCCTTCTGCCCGGGGTGGAGTCCTGGTACGAGCTCGGCGACAAGTCGAAGACCGGCCAGCACAAAGGGATGGACAAGGTCCGCCAGGTCTCCGAGCACGTCAATCAGATCCTCAGATATGTGCCCTACGTTCAGACCAATTTCGTGCTCGGCCTCGACTCGGACGCAGGGGCGGAGCCCTTCGAGCTGACAAAACGCTTCGTGGACCTGACACCCGGGGCGTTTCCCGGGTATTCGCTCCTCTCCGCGTTCGGGCGTGCGGCGCCGCTCAACCTCCAATACCAGCGCGCCAATCGCGTGCTGCCGTTCCCGTTCCAGTTCCTCGACAACAATCACGCCATGAACATCAAGCCGAAGAACTATCCCTGGAATGACTTCTACGATCACGTCATTGCCCTGACCAGGTACACGTTCTCCGGGCGAGCAATCGTCAACCGATTCCGAGCGACGAGGGCGACGGTTCCGCGGTGGCTGAACCTGGTCCGGGCTGTGTCATCGGAAGGGTTCGGCCGGATCAAGCACTACACGGAAGTGCGGCGGCGGCTCGACGCTGACACGCACGTTCGGCGCTATTTTAACCAGGAGACGAGCGAGCTGCCGGCGTTCTATTCCGACAGGGTGCGCGAGGACCTCGGGCCGCTGTGGAAGTGGCTGCCGGCAGGCGCGCTCGATCACGATCCCAACGCCTACCTAAAGTCAGAGAAAGAGGCGCCTGAATTCACGGCTCCGTCAGTGCCGCGGCAGTAAGAGGTACGTCAGGCCGACGCCGAACACGATCACGCCGGCCACCTTATTGAGTTTGCCGAGGCGCTCGAGCGTCATCTTCGAGCGGAATGCGTGGGCGCTTCCGATCAGGACTGTCCACCAGAGCGCCGAGCCCAGAAAGACGCCCAGGACGAGCGCTCCGATGTCGACCTTGCTGTCGCGCACGCTGCCCAGGCCGACTGAGGCGAAGATCGCCGCGAATGCCAGAAAAGTCATGGGGTTTGTCAGCGTCAGGAACAGGGCCGAGAAGAAGGCCCCGATGAGCCCTGGCCATTTTGGCGGCGCCCGGCGCTCCACGGCCTTCGAGAAGAACGTGCGCACGCCGACGATGCAGAGAAACGCTCCGCCGACGACCTGGAGCCAGTTGCGGTGCTCGATCAAGAGCTTCGAGATGAGAGTCAGGCCGAGCGCGGCGATGCAGCCGTAAATCGCGTCGGCCACGGCGGCCCCGAGGCCGGAGAGAAAGCCCGTCAGCCAGCTCTGCGTCAATGTCCTCTGCACGCAGAGGACCGCGATGGGGCCGACCGGCGCCGCGAGCAGGAAGCCCACGACGAGTCCCTTGACGAGGATGGTGTCGAATTCGGCCACGGGTTTTGCCGCGAAGCCTACCCCGACCCGGGTTCAGACGCCTAGAACTCGGACGCTCCGAGGCGTCCTCTTTCAGGCGAAGGCGACGTTTCGGCCGGCTGTCAGGAAGGCAACCGACCGGGCGACGACGTCGGGGTCATGGACGATCCGCGTGTGGCCGAGCCCGCTTGTCGTCAGGAGCTTCGCCCCCGGCCAGGCCCGCGCGATCGACGCGCCGTCGGTCCATGGGATCTCGAGATCGTCGCGGTCGTGGACGACGAGGAGGTCTGATCGCAGGAACGGCGCGAGACCGGGCACGTCGAGGCTCTCCCAGCGCATGGCGAATTTGCGCTCGAAATGGCGCCTCATCCGGGCGATGACGTTCTGCGGGATCGCGAGCGCGCGGCCGAACCGTTCGGTGAAAGCTCCCGGGTTGGCCGGCGGCGCGATGAAGACCAGCCGCGGCGCCGCGAAACCGCGCGTCATGGCGAAGGCCGTGGAGGGGCCTCCCATAGAGTGCGCGATCACGGCTTCGACGGGTCCCTCTGCGGCGGCCACGGCCGCAATCGCCTGCGCAAACTCGGGCAGCGATGAGCGCCGCCCCTCAGAGTCGCCATGACCGGGCGCATCGAACGCGATGACGCGGTAGCCGCTTTCGACCAAGGGCTCGATGAACGAGTGGAGGCGTACGCCCCGGCTTCCCCAGCCGTGCACGAGGAGGACCGTCGGCCCCCGCCCCCAGGTCCATGTCGCAATCGAGCGGCCCGAGCTCGAGACGCGCCCCGGCGTCGCCCGCGACAGAGCGATCCACTCTTCCTCGGAGGTGCGGTGGCGGGGCGGCGTGCCGAAGATCCGGCCGGCCAGGCGAGCCGCCAGGGGAGGGGCGAGCTCGCCCAGGATCGGGAACACGGTCCGCAGGGTCGACAGAAGAAGACGAACGCTCGTGCTTTTCTTAGGCAGAGTGGCGGCAGGGCTCGGCATGGGTGTCTCCCTCCTCAGGCGGTTTTGCGGCGCGCGCGAACCGCGGACAGCAGCGACTCGAAGGCGCAGCTCGCGCGCTCTTCGGCGCGCGGGTCCTTCATGAGCCTCGAGGCGTGATGGTAACCGAGCATGACGGCGTAGAGGTCGTGGGCAAGCTGGTCGGGATCAGCGTCGGAGCGAAACTTGCGCTCCGCCATGCCGGCGCGCACGACGTTTGCCATGAGGTCGAGAAAGTCTTTCTGAAGCGCAACGAGTGTGTCGCGCAGGGGCCCCGGCCTGTCGTCGAGCTCGACGGCCGCGGCAACGAAGATGCAGCCGCCCGGCATCTTCTGCGACTTCGCCCATTCCAGCCACCGCGTGAAGAGAGCCCGCAGCCGCGGCTCGCCGCGCGGCGCCGCGAGAGCCGGCTTGATGACACCCTCGACGAACTGCCCGGCCGCGGTCTCGAGGATCTGGACCTGCAGAGCCTCTTTGGACTGGAAGTGGGCGAAGAGGCCGCTCTTGGAGAGCTCGAGGTCCCTGGCGAGGCGCCCGATCGAGAGACCCGAAAGCCCCACGCGGCTGGCGAGCCTCGTTGCGTGGGCGAGGATGGCGGTCCGGGTCGTTTGCCCTTTGCTCACGCCTCTATAAAAGCACGATCGTTCGTTCGTGTCAAGCCCCACCCGAGGGTCTCTTGACTTACGCCTTATTTACGCCTAACTTGCGATTCCCCTATGAGCGCGGCGCAGGCTCTCGCACTCGAACGGTTCCTGGCGGGCCAGGGCTTCGTTCGCAAGCCGGGCGGCATGAACCTGCTTTCGGGTGCCGGCGCGAAGCTTGCGCGCGCCTGCGATCTGCCGTCCTCGATCGACCGCCGCGAATTGCTGGCGACTGCGGCCTCCGGTCTCGACCGCCTGCTCGAAGGAGGCCTGCCACGCGGCGCGCTCGTCGAGGTCTCGGCTCGCGCGCGCTCCTGCGGCCGTTTTGCGGCGGGGCTTTCTGCCCTCGCCGCAGCGACCTCGAGCGGACTGGCAGCAGCGCTCGTGGATTTAGGCAGCCACCTCGATCCGCAGGGGGCGGAGGAAGCGGGTGTGAATCTCGCGCTTCTCTTCTGGGCAAGGCCGCGGCGCATCCGCCAGGCCCTCGCCGCGGCGGAGACTTTGCTTTCAGCCGGCTTTCCGCTCGTTGTCTTCGACCTCGGGCTCTCGCCTCGCGGCCTGCGCTTCGTGCCGGATGCCGCCTGGGTGCGCCTGGCCCGCGCCGCCGAAGCGCAGAATTCGGCGCTGCTCGTCCTCTCGCCCGTCCGCGCGAGCGGTGTGGCCGCGCAGTCGGTCGTCTCCGCCGGAGCCGCGCGTCCCCTCTGGCAGGGCCTCGGCTGTCAGCCGCGCCTGTTGACCGGCCTCTCTTCCCGCTGGACGCTCGAAAAAGACCTCCGCGCCCGCAGCGGCCTTTCCCAGCCGCTCACGCTCTCGACTCTCAGCTCGGCCTGATGCGCCTGGCCTGCATCCTCGTCCCGCTCTTTCCGCTGGCCGCGCGGCTGCGCAGCGAGCCGGAGCTGAAGGGCGAAGCCGTCGCCGTCTTCGAAGGCAACGGCAATGCCGCCCGGGTCATCGCCGCCTCGCGTCGAGCGCGCGAGAAGGGAGTGCGCGCCGGCATGACGCTGCCCCAGGCGCGCGCGATCCTGCCTGCCCTGCTCGCCCGCGGCCGGGACGGCGAAAGCGAACGCGCCGCGCAGGAAACCCTGCTCGAAGTCGCCGACACGTTTTCCCCGCGCGTCGAAGACGGCGGCCCCGGCGAGGTGTACGTCGATTTGACGGGAACCCCGAGTCTGGAGTCCAAAGGGACGACGGGGGGGTCCAAAGTCCAAAGTCCAAAGTCCAAAGGAGTCGACGCTCTCCTCCCTCTCCCTCCGGGAGAGGGTCGGGGTGAGGGGGAAACTTCCGCCGAGCTCCGCCTTGCCCATTCCATGATTGCCGCTGTCGAGAAGGCGGGCTTGCCGTCGAAAGTCGGCATCGGGACCTCGAAGCTCTCGGCGCGTGTCGCCGCGAACCTGCCCGATTCGCCCACGGTCGTGCCGGAAGGGGAGGAGGCGGCTTTCTTAGCGCCGCTCTCGCTCCATCGCCTCGCCCCGGAGCTCGACACCGCGGCGACCCTCGAGCGCTGGGGCATCCGCTCTATCGGCGATCTCGCGAAGCTGCCCGAAGGCGAAGTCGCCAGCCGTTTGGGCGAGCTCGGCCGCGCCCTCCATGCGACGGCCCGCGGTGTGGATCCGCGCCCGCTCATGCCCCGCGTTCCGCCGATCGTTCTGACCGAAGGGCTGGACCTCGAGTGGCCGCTCGCGACACTGGAGCCCTTTCTCTTTCTCGGCCGCGCGGCCCTGGACAGGCTCGTCGCTCGCCTCGAGTTCCAGGCCCTGGCATGCACGCGCCTGGACATGGCGCTGAAGCTCGACCCCGACGGCCACGACGTGCGGTCGATCCGCCTGCCGGCCCCGACGCGCGACGTGAAGACGCTCTTGACGCTCGTGCGCCTCGAGCTCGAGGCGCGCCCGCCCGGCGCGCCGGTTGCGGGCTTTTCGTTCACGGCCGAGCCCGACCAGCCGCGCCGCGCGCAGCTCGCCCTCTTTGGCGCGCCCGCCCTTTCACCCGACCGGCTGGCGACGGCGATCGCGAAGCTCGCGGCGCTCCTGGGCGCCGACCGCGTCGGCTCGCCCCGCTCCGTCGACGGCCACCGCCCGGATCGTTTCGCGCTGGCCGGCTACGCGCCGCCCCCGCCGCCCGAGCTCGCTCGCAAGCCCGCAGCCGGCCGCGGCCTGCTCGCCGTCCGCGTCCTGCGCCCTCCGCTGCCGTTAGAAGTCGAGAGCCTCGAGAGTCCGGATAGAGTCGAGACCCTCCAGCTCCTCTCCCTCAAGACCTCTTCCCCCGACGCCACTCCCCCCATTTCCGGTTCCGTCAAAGTCGCCGCCGGCCCCTGGTCTCTAGAGGAAGGTTGGTGGACGGATCAGCCCACGGATCGCGACTACTGGGACATCGAGCTTTCTGATGGGGCCCTCTACCGCATCTATCGAAACCGTAAGGATGGCGCCTGGTTTGCAGACGGTATTTATGATTGAGGAAGAATTGAAACATTGAATCATTGAGTCACTGAAACATTGGAAACCTTCAGTTCGTTCGCCGTGTTATTCGAGGAAGCAATGAATCAATGAACCAATGATTCAATGAATCAATTCTTCCAGGGGGTGATCCCATGACGACCATTTCCCACGACGCCGCCATCGAACACCTGCTGGCCGTGCTGGCCGAGGCCTTCGAAGGCCCAAAGCAGAACTGGAGCTACTTCACCGACGCGGGCGCCGAGTCCGGCCTCTTTGGCACGCTGGCCCCCTTGAACGCGGAGACCGCCTCGCGCGTCTGGGGCGGGACGACGATCGCGGCCCACGTCCACCACGTGCGGTTCGCGCTGGCCGCCTCGGCCGCGTGGATCGCCGGCGATCGCAGCAATCGCGACTGGCAGGAGAGCTGGAGCATCAACGTCCTGGACGACGCGGCCTGGCGGCGCCTGCAGCAACAGTTGCGCGGCGACTACGACGCGCTTCGCAAGGCGATCTCAAACCACGCCTCGGCCAGCGCCGAATCCATCGGAGGCGCCGTCGGCAGCGTCGCCCACGCCGCCTACCACCTCGGCGCCATCCGCCAGAAAGCCGCCCTCAGCCGGAAAGGCTGATCCGGCAGCCTTGAAGCCTTAAAGGAAGTCTCATGTCATACGCAAGATGGACGCGAGAGTGCGACTGGTACATCTTCTGGCAATCGAGCGGCGTGAGGAGCCAGGAAGACAGCGAAACGCTCGCCGTTTGGCACGTGAGCGCTAGTCCCGGCGATCACGGCGCTCAGTTCACCTTTTCAGAAATCTCGTCAATGCTTGAGCACGCCGACTTCTCGCCTGTGCGCGGCCGTAGTCCCAAAGATGACGCGGTGTTGGCAGAAGCTTTCCAGGCATTCCTGAAGGACGTCAACGAGAAATATGGGAACCCTCGGCCGGTCGATGACGACAAGCGATGACTTTCGAATGGCACGCTCGGAAAGCCGCTGCAAACCTGCGAAGCACGGCGTCTCGTTTGACGAGGCGGCAACCGCATTCGGTGACATCCGTTCCATCGCGATTGCCGATCCGAACCACTCCGTCTCGGAAGAGCGGCAGATTTTGCTTGGCAGATCGATTCGGGGACGACTTCTGGTGGTGGTTCACACGGAAAGAGGTGTTAGCATTCGCTTGATCAGTGCGCGAGAGGCCACTCGAACTGAACGCAGAACCTATGAAGAAGGCTAAGAAGGCGAAGCCTCAGGAGATGCGGCCCGAGTACGACTTCTCGGGAGGCACCCGCGGCAAGTACGCGCAGCGATATGCCGCGAACTCCAACGTTGTTGTCCTCGACCCGGACGTGGCAAGACTTTTTCCGACAGCACGCTCGGTAAACGCGGCATTGCGGAAGCTGGGAGAGGTTTCGCCTCGCCGTGACCGACGATCAGCCCGCTAAGAACAGGGCCTAGTCCATTCCGGTATCGGTCGGGTGCGCTCCCGGTTGGCAGAGCGCGGGATAGAAGATGACGAGCCGGCAACTCACCCCCCGCAGGCATTCGTCCTCCGGCAAAGCCTCGTTCATCGTCGTCGTCAGCACCGTCGTCCTTGGCGCCGCGCTCGTCCTCGTCCTCGTGAAGTTCCTGACAGATCGAGGGCGCGAATCCGCGGGCCGGAACGCCGCTGTGGCAGCGTCGGTGCGGGCCTCCGCGGCGGCACAGGCGTCCGAGGAGAAGGCCTTCGAGGCCTCGCGTCAGAAGTACGGCCGGGAGCTGCGGTTCTGCCAGGCCCTCGGCCAGTTCGGGGGCGCGGACCTTTACTGTCTCGAGGATTTTGCCGTCGAGCATGAGGACCTCTTCTTCTGCGGCGAGATTCCTGCGGCCTCCCGCGCAAGCTGCCTGGACAGGGTCGCCCGCGCGGCCGGCCAGATCTCCCTCTGCGAGCGCGTGCCACAACCCGAGATGCAGCGGCGGTGCTATCTCGACGCGGCGGCAAAGAGCGGCGATTCCGCCGGCTGCGAGAAGCTCCAGGACGCGCAGATGCGCAAGGCCTGTCTCGCGCTTGTCGCGAGGCGACGCCTCCGGCTGCGACACCGTGACCGAAACGGCAACGCGCACAGCTCTGTTTCCACCGCCTGGCCGTGCGCCTCGCCAAGCCCGATCTCTGCGAGAGCGTGAGGAACCGCCAGATGCCCGACAGCTTCCAGCACGAGCTCTACGACTGCTGGAAGGATGCCGCGGTCGCGGCCGGCCGCCTGGAGGACTGCGACCGCATTCCCCACGAGGGTATCCACGTCAACACGTCGGGCTGGCACTACTTTCAGGAGTGCCGGCAAAAAATCGACCTTCGGAAAGCGGGCGCCGACTGCCGCGAGGGGCCCGTCGATCTGACTTGCCGTGGAAAGACGGCGGCGGCAAAGAACGACTTCACGATGTGCGAGAAGGGCAGGAGCTACACGGACATGGACCTCTGCGTCCTCACGTTCAGCTTTCGAAAGAACGACGGCTCGAAGTGCTCTTCGATCCAGGACGAGAGGCTCCGGGCGGCGTGCGTCGACATGGCCCGCCTCTCTGTCGTTCCATGATGCCGCGCCGCCTCGCCCTGCTTTCGCTCGTGCTGGCTCTCTCCGCCTGCGGCACCTCGCCCGAGGCGGCCCAAAAGAATCTCGCTGGCGACGGCATTGCGTTCACGCCTGCAGAGTTCGTCAAACGCGCCGGTACCGATCCCTGGTCGACGCTCGAGCTTTTCCTTCGGGCCGGCATGGACCCGAACATGAAAGCCGATGTGGACCGCCTCGAGAACGTGACGGCCCTGATGGTCGCCTCGCGCGCCGGGCGCGCGGATGTCGTGCAGCGCCTGCGCGAGGCGGGCTCCGACGTGAACGCACAAACGCGGCAAGGCGACACGGCGCTGATCTATGCCTCCTCGGCCAACTGGCCCCTGATCGTCCAGTACCTCCTCCGGGCGGGCGCGGACGCCAACCAGGCCAACCGCCGCGGCCAGACGGCGCTCGTCCTCGGAATCCCGGCGCCCTGGCCGCAGCAGGACGAAGCCCGCGCCGTCGATTGCCTCAACCAGCTTCTCGTGGCAGGAGCCCGCGTCAATGGCCGCGCCGAGGACGGCACGACAGCGCTGCACGAGGCGATCGGGCGCAAACAGGTGGCCGTGGTGCGCCTGCTTCTGTTGCGCGGAGCCGATCCGAACCTGAAGGGCGGAAAGCAGAACAGCTCGCCGCTGCGCCATGCGATCGCGTCTGATGAGCCCCAGATCGTCGAGGCTCTCCTCCGGTCGGGCGCCGACCCGAAGGAGCCGGGCCTCCTCGAGTCCGTCCAGGACGGCCTTCGCACCAACGGCCCCGCGATGCGCGAAGCTCTCCTGAAAGGCGGCGTCGGGAGCAGAGGGAGCGTCGTGGCGCCCTCGAACTAACGGGCGACTGCGGCCGGCTCGCCGCTCGAGAGCTTCGTCAGGGCGGCCATGACGTCGGGCTTGAGCGGGTACTTGCCGTTTGTCTTGTAGCCGAGCCGTTCGAAGCCCGAGGCGACCGCGATGCGATTGAGCGAGTAGTAGGCCGCATCGGCCAGCGGCTCATCGTCCTGGTCGAGCGCCTTGCGCAGATCGGGCACGGCGGGAAGCGCCGGACGGCCAACCTGGCCCAGCGCCCAGGCAGCCGCGGCGCGCCGGTCCGACTTCTCATCCCTGAGGACTGTCAGAAACATCTCGGGATTGGCCAGCGAACCGTCGGAAGGCGATGAGTCGGATATCTGCCGGAGCGCTTCCGCCGAGTCGAGGACTAGCTCGGGAATGCCGGAGCGGAAACCATCGTGCAAGGCAGCAATGGCGTTGCGGTCCACACGGCTGTGCCATTGGAGCGTTCCGGCGATCAGGCCGACAGTCGTCGCGGCCCGGCGCCGCGTGGCGATGTCGGGAGCGTGCAGGGCCTGCTCCAAGAACGGCATCGGGTGGGCGACGGCCGCGGGGTTTCCGGCAATCGAGACGATGAGGGCAGCCGGACAGTCTTCGCTGGTCTGCGAGCTTTCGGCCAGCACCTTCTGGCGCCGAGCAACAATCGCAAGCGTCTCGGCGCACTGGGGCGTCGGCTCTTGAAACAGGGCGTAGCAGCAGGCGGCCTTGGCGTCGATCTTGCCGAGGTTGACGAGCATCTGCTGGCGAACACCGGGAAGCGGCTCCCGGTACGCCAGGCGAGTCAGCTCGGGTAGAGCCGTCAGAGCCTTGCTGCCCATTCCGGTCAGGGTGGCGGCCGCCGCGATACGGATTCCGGGCTTGGGACTGCGGAGTGCGAGCACGAGCGTAGGCACCGCGGAGCTGGCCGTATCGCCCAGCTCATCGAGCATCGCGGCCGCTTTCTGCCGATCGGTGTCCGACTCATGCTCGTCGACCAGGAGCGCAACCACGGCGTTGACCAGCTCCGTTTGTTCCCGGGCATCGCCGCCCCGCCGAACTCTCTGGGCAACCTCGCGCGAGACAGTGCTGTCGGAGACGAGCAGCCGCACGGCTTTCTTCCGGACCTCGGGATTGGGGTCCTGAAGCTGCCGGGTCAGAGACGCAATGGGCTGGCGTACGTTGGCCGGGTCGCCGGTGAGTCCCATGAGCTCGGCAGCGGGGCAGTTGGCGAGCGCGTTGGCGGCCGGCACCGTGTACGGAGAGTTGGGTCCGCCCCGAGCCAGCTCGGCAACGCCCCGCAGGACCTCCTCGCAGCGTTTATTGCTCCGGGCGTAGCTCAAATCGCAGCAGACGTAGTCCTGCTCCATGAAGCGCGTCATCAGGCCGGTGCGCGAGGCTTCGAGATTCATCTTTCGGGGCGCGAGGTAGAGCACGCCTCCGCCAAACAGCAGGAGCAGCAGAAGGGCGACGATCATCCCCGCCCGGCCTGCCTGGCTGTTGGAGGTTCGGGGGAAGGTCTTGTGGAACGCCACGATTCGAGAAGTCTAGCCTTCTTGAGTTATATGTACAATTGTGCATATAATCGTGCGATGAGGAAGAAATCGCCTCCCGGCAAGACCCGCATCACGATTCGCCTCGATGACGACGTCCTGGAGTGGTTTCGCTCAGCAGGTGCGGTCCTCGGGCGGCAGCTACCAGACCCTGATCAACCTCTCCCTACGCGACCACATCGCGCGCGAGCCTCTCGAAGCCACCCTGCGCCGCGTCGTCCGCGAAGAGCTCGCCCGCGCCTCCGGCGCCTCGTCCGAGAGCGCCTACGCCTACGGGCCGTTGCCAGCGTCGCTCGTCGCCGACGCCGGTGATGAGGATGAGGAGTATGGGCGACGACCCGCGCACGAGAGGGCGTCAAGAGCAAGGAGGAAGCCTGCTGCGAGGGCGGCGGGCCCGTAGGAACTGAAATGAAGAAAGCGAGGCAGTGGCATGGCGACCAGGTTCCAGGCGATCGAGGCGCAGGCCATGAAGCTCGACCTGAAGTCGCGAGCCAGGCTTGTGAAACTGATCATTCTGAGTCTCGACATCCCGACGCAGACAGAGTTGGGGCACCTCTGGACCGAGGAAGCGGAAAGAAGAGTGCAGCGAGCTTCGAACTGGCCAAGTCAAGGCGCGTCCGGCCGCCGAGGTCTTTCGAAGAATCCGGCGTCAGGTCTCCCGAAAGAGGCCTCGCTCCACGCGCTAGCAGAGTATTGGGCCAACCGGCTTTGAGGTAGGACAAATGGCCGAGATCGTCCCAATTTCCGAATCCATTCCGCTGCCGACCTGCCAGCCGCGCCTCCTGGACCGCGTCCGCACAGCCATCCGCACACGCCACTACAGTTTGCGCACCGAGGACGCTTACGTCGGCTGGATCAAGCGCTTCATCTTCTTCCACAACAAGCGCCATCCCGCCGACATGGGGGAGCCCGAGATCAATCGGTTCCTCTCGCACCTGGCAGTAAGAGACCGCGTCTCTGCTTCCACGCAAAACCAGGCGCTCTCGGCTCTGCTGTTTCTCTACCGCCGCGTCCTCGAAAAGCAGTTCCCGACTCTCGAGAATCTCATCCGCGCCAAGAAGCCGAAGCGTCTGCCGACGGTGATGACACGGGCCGAGGTGAGAGCCGTGCTGCGAAGCCTCGAGGGCGTGCCCAAGATCATCGCCACGCTCCTCTACGGAACCGGCCTGCGGCTGCTCGAGTGCCTGCGCCTGCGCGTCAAGGACATCGAGTTCGGAATGAACCGAATCACGGTCCGGGATGCGAAGGGGCAAAAGGATCGTTACGTCCCGCTGCCAATCACCGTGAGGCCCGCTCTCGTTTCATGGCTGGCGCAGGTCAAGAAACTGCATGAGGAAGACCTCGCGCGCGGCAACGGAGCGGTCTTCCTCCCGTACGCGCTGGAGCGCAAGTATCCCGGATCAGAGTTTGGGTGGAGTTGGCAGTGGCTCTTCCCGGCCAGGGACGTGTCGACCGATCCGCGCTCCACTATCGTCCGCCGCCATCACCTGCATGAGCGGATCGTTCAACGTGCCGTCGCGGAAGCCGTCCGCGCTGCGGGCGTCAAGCGGCACGTGAACTGCCACACCTTTCGACACTCGTTCGCCACGCATCTCATCGAAGACGGTTACGACATCCGGACGATCCAGGAGCTGCTCGGCCACAGCCACGTCAACACAACCATGATCTACACGCATGTCGTGGGCCGCGCCGGAGGCCGAGGCGTCCGCAGTCCCGTCGATGCCCTCGACGGGCCGAGAGGCCGCGGGTGAGTGGCCAAGTGGTTGAAGGGTGGGGAGTTCCAACGCGGCTCCGGAACATCGGGTCAAAAAGCCGCGCGCTCAAAGGTCCGAAGAGTATTAGCCGTCATCGTTCAGCCAGTTCCTGTCGCCTAATCCTTCGGGTGCGCTTCGAATCCGGGGAGGATAATTCCTTGAAGCGGTGTCACATGCCTGCAGAAACCTGGCGGAAAACGATGAGGTTTAGGCGCCATGCGCGTGACGTGTTTGGCCATCGGAAGTAGGACGTCTAATACATGTTAGGTGGCCGAAGCCATGACTGACCTTAAGCGCGAGTGCGCACATCTTCGCGAGCTCGGCAGGTCGAAACCGACCGAAGAGAGTCGCAGAGTTGCGATCGAGGCTCTCAGCTCCAAGTTCGAGAGCATCCAGGTTGTGGCTGGTAAGTTACTCGGTCGGTGGGGCGGCAGAGATGCAAGTGAGGCGCTGCGGAAATGGCTGTTTCAAATGTGCGCCAGGCCGAATTCGTTCGGGGCTCGTAGTCAAGCCGCAAAGGCGCTCGCACAGTGCGTCGGACCCCAGGACGCTGAATGGATCCTCGACCTCTATTTCTCCAGATCGAAGAGTAGCGACCCGTACTTTCTTGTGCCGCTGATCTGTGCCCTTCCGTGGAAGACGTGGCGTCCTAGAGTCGAGGCAGAGGCTAGTTCGCCCCAGGTGGTCCGACGCCGCGCGGCAGCCCTTGCGGTGGCTCGGAACTCGTTTCCGGGCAGGCGAGTACTTCTCGAAAAGCTCCGTCGTGACAGCGATCGCGATGTGCAATCGCTCGCAGCTTGGCATTTGAGCCATGAAGCCGCGGCCACCTAACCCGCGGCTGCAGCGGACGCCTTCGGCGCCGCTGAGCCGCCAGCCGTTAGGCATGCGTGGCCATGAGTTTTAGTCACGCCAGCCGGAGCCCTGCGACACCGGGAGCGTTACTGTTCCTGGGTGGTCTGGCGGAGGTTCTCACAGCGGGAGTTGCCATTTGGCTCACGAGCTCGATTGCGTGGTCGCACGCGACCGGCTGGGCCCAAGTCTCCGCCTTGTCAATCGTGGTGGCCGCCGTCTTCGGAGCCCTCTCGATAATCACGGCAGCTTATGGCGCCCGCCGCGCTGCATTCTGGCTTACGGTTCTCACGGTGGCAGCGCTGATCCTCTTCTCGGTCTTCATTTGGTTCGCCTTCTTCGGGTTGCCATGTATTGCCGTATGGTTGGCCTTCGCGCGCAGGCTCCGAGCGGATTTGCGAGTTGTGCATGCCTAACCCGCGGCTGCAGCGGACTCGGTCGGCTTCGCCGCCCTCGCCGCTGAGCCGCCAGCCGTTAGGCGGCACCAGAGGCCTGCCGGCTCGGCGTGTCGCAGGAGTCTGGCTCTTGTCGGTGATCGTCGGGTTGAGCTGCGCCAAAGCTCAAGCCACCGTTGACTGGCGTTACACCCGTTGGGGCATGACGGAAGAGCAGGTCGTGGCAGCCTCGCACGGCACGGCGCGCCCGGCGGGTCCAGAAGACCAGTCGGCTGAGAGATCCCGTGATGCGGAGGTCAAGCTGAAGGCACCTGTGTCCTGGATCGAGCAGTCTTTCGTGGCCTTCTTCGGCTTCGACCGCCAGTCTCATCGGCTATCCAGCATCACTCTTGAGCTTCAGAACGGGACCAAAGAGGGCGTCGCTAAACTTCAGGACGCCTTGAATTCCCTATACGGTTCACCCACCAGCAGCGTGAAGCAAAAGGATGTCGAGTTGGTTGTTTGGTTCGCCGGTTCGGAGCAGATTGGCCTCGTCCGTTTGTCGAATCCAGTGACAGCCGTGGGCGCTCCCGTAACCTCCGTCAGCTACCAACCCCTCGGTGACCGGCGGTGAAGGTGCCGCCTAACCCGCGGCTGCAGCGGACGCCTTCGGCGCCGCTGAGCCGCCAACCGTTAGCCGGACGGCGATGAACAGCGAGGCAGTAGAACGAGTGTGCCGACTTCCGGTCGAATTCCCGAACTCCGGCACTTCGTGGCGAGACCTCGTCGCACGGTCAGGATGGTCGGCGGACCTCGAGTCAACGGCTGGCAAGCAGTTGGTCGAGTATCTCCGTGACAAGCCAGACCTTGTCGACGCCTGGTTTGGCTTCTCGGAGGACAAGCGCGCGACACCAGGCTGGTATTTGCAGGAAGATGGACGCGGAGGGTACCTAGTTGGCTGGTATCCAGGTTCGAGGCAGGATCGCTTTGCTGATCGAGTCCTCGCGTGTGCCGAGTTTATCCGCCGTGAGCTCGAAACCGTTCGGCCCGCCGGCTAACCCGCGGCTGCAGCGGACGCCTTCGGCGCCGCTGAGCCGCCAGCCGTTAGGCCGCTCCATCGGCACCCTGCTTGGGGTCCTTGTGGTGATCGTCTCGGCGCGATGCGCGTCGCAGTCATCAAGAGATAAGCAACCCCTGAATCTCAATGGCGCTGGAGTTGAGAGTCTTTCAGGTGACTGGACCGGGACATTCGAAGTGCAGCAGGCTGGCGATTGCACCGTCCGGAAAGGCAGCTCGACGGCTGACACATTCCACTGGACGCTAACGGTTCAACCGGACGGCGCATTTGAGCTTGGCGTTCACGAGGCGGGGTCCGAGCAACGGAGGATGCTTGGGGCTCTGGGTCCGGGATATCAAGTCACCGCGCTGAGAAGCTTTCGCGGTGATTGTCCAGGAGGCACATCCGAGGTCAGGACAAAGCTCGTGGGCCAGGTGACGCAGGGTCCCGGTGGGCCTATCCTTGAGCTATCAGGGAAGGAGACCGCGTGCCCGAAATCGAACTGCGTTTTCAACCTGCGCTATCGCCTCATCAAAGATCGCGCCTCGAAACCGTTGTGAAAGAGCGGCCTAACCCGCGGCTGCAGCGGACTCGGTCGGCTTCGCCGCCCTCGCCGCTGAGCCGCCAGCCGTTAGGCCTCACGAAGTTCTAAATGGCTGCTTTCGGTGTGGGCAAATGTTCGTCATGCGCTGGTCAGTTCACGTACCAACTAATCCACAATGGCTTTAACGATACGGCCTATGCCTATTGCGACCGATGTGGCACGACAGCGTTCGTGAATCGGTTGCAGGCGAATGGCCCAGTTGAGGCTGGATCAATGGAGCACGGAGTCATTCCATCCGGCTTGGAAGGCCTTCTCGCGGCATGCAGGTGCGGCGGCCGCTTTCGTGCGCATGCATCCCCTCGGTGTCCAAAGTGTGGGGCGGAGCTCTCGGCCACAGAGGCTTCCGCGTGGATAGAGGCTGACCATCAGGATGGTGTTGCGGGCGGGTGGCGGTGGCAGCGGTCTTGGCAAGGCCTTTACTGCCTTGTGGTGGCAGGGCGGTCGGTCGAGGACAATTGGCTAAATAAGAGTGAACAGCGTGAGGCCTAACCCGCGGCTGCAGCGGACTCGCGTCCGCCCTTCGGGCGGCCGCTCGCCGCTGAGCCGCCAGCCGTTAGGCCGCACGTGAAGCCGCCTCTCTTCTTTGCGTGGGCAACCGTCTTCGTGGCGGGCAGCCTCCTCTGGTTCGGGAATCCAGAGTGGTCCTGGATGCTCGGCCTCGGCCTCGTTTTTGTGTCGGTATTCCTGGCAACGTCGCTCCGCATGTGGAGGCAAGAGCGTTCGGCTCGAAGCCCGCGTTATGTTGCAGTCGTTATGGGTGTAAACGTGGTGCCGATGTTCGTCGCAGGCTGGGCCCTACCTGGTGGCGATCGCCCAACTTCACTGCGCGTTGGTTACGCTCTGGTCGTGGTGGTGATGATTGGCGTGAATTCGTACGTGGCGTTTTGGCGGGGTGAGCCAAGTGCGGCCTAACCCGCGGCTGCAGCGGACGCCTTCGGCGCCGCTGAGCCGCCAGCCGTTAGGCAGCCGGAGAGTTGATGAGCGGCGATAGGCCGACTGCAAAGACGCCGTTCGTGGCTCGTGTTCAGGCGATCTTCTTCTTCGCGGCTGCAATTGGCTATCCGATCGCCTTTGCGAATCACGAGCAGGTTTGGTGGAATCTGGGAATGGCGGTGTTCCTGTTCGCAAGCGGATTGTTGTGCTGGAGCGGTTTACAGATCCTTGCATCCTCTCGCGATGTGCAGGCGGCCAAGTCGATACGTGGTCGTCGGCTGCTTGTCACTCCGTATCTGGTGTCGCTGGCTTTGCTTGGCGTCTCGATCCTGAGGAGCCAGCAGGTCGTTCCATCCGTTGTCTTCGGCAGCGCGTCTTTAGGTATGGCACTCCTCATCGCTAAGCTGCCGTCGCTGGTCCCTCCGAAGCCGGCTGCCTAACACGCGCATGCAGCGGACTCGCTCGTCGGCTTCGCCTCCTCGCTCGCCGCTGATGCGCAAACCGTTAGGCGCCCCCAAGCCCCCTCTTTTCGAATGAACCGAATTCTCCATCGGTTCTTCCTCCTCGGCAGTCTATTCGGGCTGCTGACGTGTGCCAGGTCGGGACAGTTCAACCCACATCCCGAACTCGATCGTTGGCTAGAACGGCGCTTTCCTTATGAGCGGCGGCTTCTCTTCACCGCACCATGGAGGCCGACGATCATTCAAGAGATGCCTCGCGGCATCGGGTATCGGCGCGGCGAGTTTCCGATCAAGGAGATCCCCGCTCCACAGGCAATCGTCGCTACCCGTCCTGGCTCCCGGTTCTTCACTACGCAGATCCGGACCAATGAGTGGCACCTCGGCCAGTTTACGTGGCCAATCGTAGTTTCGGTCGTGGGGCCGGCAGGCGACCAGCGAGGCGTATTCATCTCCGTTCGTGAAACCGATCCCACGGACTTCTTCACGCCGTTCGTAGGATCATGGTTTCACGATCAGGACGCGATGCTTCCCTTTGCAGACGGTCTCGCTGACGTTGTATTTTCATGGCTTAGGTCACCGTGTGAGCAGCATGAGAGCGCTTCGCGGGAAGGGGCCGAAGTTCTCGTGCGCCAGCGCTGCGGCCGACTGCTTCGGGTTCTGCATCTATATTTTGACGAGGCTAGTTTCTTTCGCGGAGGGCGGATTTCCACCCATGCGGGCGCCTAACCCGCGGCTGCAGCGGACTCGGTCGGCTTCGCCGCCCTCGCCGCTGAGCCGCCAGCCGTTAGGCGGTTACCCATGACGCAGCAGGGTGGCAGAAGGTTTCTGGGTGCTCTTCTGGCCTGCGGTGTCGGTGTGCTCATCACGGTTAGTGGTCTTGTTCTTCAGCAGAAGCAGCTGATGTTGGCGTTGGAGACCCGCTCGATGAGGCCTATTTGCGACCCTAGCCGCAACGCCGTGATTGACTTATGCCTTCCGGTCTTTGCGGCTTTGGCGAGCGTTGACTTCAGCTTCGCCCTTTTTCTGCCGTTGATCCTGGTGAACGTCCTCGCTTGGGGCGCCGTGTTCTGCATACCAAGTCACGCGCTAATCAAGATTGTGACTCGTCGTGGCGAGCCAAATGAGTCAACCGCCTAACCCGCGGCTGCAGCGGACGCCTTCGGCGCCGCTGAGCCGCCAGCCGTTAGGCGACCCCCTCAGATGAGGCCTTTCGAGACCCAGCGAGATGCAAAGGAGTTTCTCGTTGGGGAAATCGTGAGCGAGGCGGAAAGGCAGGGTCAGCCCCTTACCGATATCGAGCGGAAGATGCTGTATTTCTCGGAGACCGACTGGACGCTTCCCGACATAGCTGACGTCGCTGAGACATTCGACCGCGAGTACGACAGAGCGGAGTACGAACGCAAGATAGCGAAGCTTGCTCAGGCAGCTCGCAATCAGGGAGATCGATCGATTTGGTCCGCCGCCGTCGCGCGGCTGGCTGAAGGCGATCACTATCTTCTTGTGATGGTCGGCAAAGCGGGCGGCCCGAATGCAATGACCTGGCGGGGCGTTGTCGCCGTACTGTTAGTCTTCATCGCGGGCCTTGCTGGGCGACTGGCGTTCGGCGGCAGTTCTCTCTTCTGGATGGCTATCTCACTTCCAGCGATATGGTTCGCGTCGCGAATAGGGACGAGAAAGCCCAAGAATGTCTAGGTCGCCTAACCCGCGGCTGCAGCGGACTCGCGTCCGCCCTTCGGGCGGCCGCTCGCCGCTGAGCCGCCAGCCGTTAGGCGACGTGGGCGCCTGATGGAGATCGAGCCGAATGAGGGATGGAGAGTCGACAAACCCGAGCTCAAGGTCCGGTTCGGCTGCGGTGCTCTGGCTGGTTTCGTTTTTGGCGGACTGATGGTCTTTCGATGGAGCATGGGTAACCTTTGGGTTGCGGTACCAGGGAGCGTCGTCGCTTCCATCCTCGTCGGAGTCTTAGCCACCAAGTACGGTGATCGCTTTTGGTATTGGGTAGCTGAATGGACGTGGTGGCAGTGGCCGACGCGATGATCAAGTCGTCGCCTAACCCGCGGCTGCAGCGGACGCCTTCGGCGCCGCTGAGCCGCCAGCCGTTAGGCGACCTCGCGCGGAACCGGCCTGGGTGCAGGGGGTCTGGTATGGCTGAGGGCAGTCCATGTCGTTCGACCTAGTCCACGATGGCGGCGTTCGCTGGTTTCTTGGCGTTCTGCTCCTTGCCGCAATATGGGTGATACCGGCGATGCTGTACGCGATCCGGCGTCAGTTACCTCCTAATGCACCAGCGCGGCGCGCCTTGATGGTGGTTCAGTTGTTCGCCGTTCTCGGTGCTGCGTACGTCAGCATCAGCTGGCTCTTCAGGCGGGTCGCATGATGCAGCCGTCGCCTAACCCGCGGCTGCAGCGGACGCCTTCGGCGCCGCTGAGCCGCCAGCCGTTAGGCGGCAGAAGGCAGACCGAGGCCCCATGAACTTGCGCACCGTGTGGAGAACGGCGTCTCTCGGGAAGCGTGTCGTCGCGGGCATCGGACTCGCCGTGGCCGTCTTGTTTCTCTGTCTGGCGTTCGTGCCGATCTATAAGTCTCAGGTTCGGCCTATCCTGACTTCTGCCGGAATGCTCACGGCTCTTTCAGTCGCTCTTCTTCTTTCAGGCGGTCGGTGGCTGTGGAAGCCTCCAACCCCGGCGGGCCCTAGACGTGAGGCGAACGAGGCAGTCTTGCCGCTTCCCGAAGAGCCACTCCGCGATGCAGCAGCTCGGGGCAACGAATGATGGCGCTGCCGCCTAACCCGCGGCTGCAGCGGACTCGGTCGGCTTCGCCGCCCTCGCCGCTGAGCCGCCAGCCGTTAGGCGCAGGCATATGAGGAGCGACGAGGAACTGGTGTGCGTTCGGTGTGGCCGCCCAGTCATCGTGAATCGCGAGCTTTATGCAACCGTGTTCGAGAAGATGCATTGGTTGTGCTTCCATCTCGAGTACGAGCATGCTGGCGACCCCGACGAGGCTTGCGCTGACCCGTCGTGTCACGTTCGGAAGCGAGAAAGTGATGTCCGCGCCTAACCCGCGGCTGCAGCGGACGCCTTCGGCGCCGCTGAGCCGCCAGCCGTTAGGCGACCTGAAGTCTTGACTCCTCGCATGGTCCTCGGTAGACTCATTGTAGATACGGAGGACCCGTGAGGACCAGAGTGCAGAAATGGGGCAACAGCTTGGCGGTTCGGATCCCGAAGCCCTTTGCCGAGGGCGCTGGGCTGCAGCCATCCTCGGAAGTCGAGGTCTCGCTCGAACGGGGCGAAGTGCGTCTCTCGCCCGTTCGTCCGCGCTGGAAGCTACAGCAACTGCTCGCTGGAGTCAGGAAGAAGAACCTCCATGCCGAAGTCGATACCGGGCCGGCGGTTGGCCGAGAGGCGTGGTAGCGCTGTGGCCTACGTTCCAGAACGTGGTGATGTTGTCTGGATCACCTTAAATCCTCAGGCGGGGCACGAGCAGGCGGGGCGGCGGCCCGCGGTAGTCGTGTCGCCTCGGTCCTACAACAGCAAAGTCGGCCTTGGTCTTTTCTGCCCCATCACGAGCCAAGTGAAGGGCTACCCATTTGAAGTCGCGCTTCCGGCGGGTTTGCCCGTCAAGGGTGTCGTCCTGGCTGATCAGGTGAAAAGCTTCGATTGGCGCGCTCGACAAGCTGAATTCGCCGCTCGGCTGCCGGCCAGCGCGAGCGCTGAAGTCGTTGGCAAGCTCGCCGTCTTGCTGGAAGGCTGAGAATTGGCAAGGTCGCCTAACCCGCGGCTGCAGCGGACGCCTTCGGCGCCGCTGAGCCGCCAGCCGTTAGGCGACCTTGTGGAGTGTTGACGTCTTAACGTCAAAGCGTTAAACTCGGTCCCATGAGCAGTCCCAAGCGAGCCACCGTGTACTTCGAGCCGGAGATTCACCGGGCCTTGAGGCTCAAGGCGGCCTCATCCGACAAGTCGATTTCGGACATGGTCAATGATGCTGTGAAGCAAACCTTGGCCGAGGATGCCGAAGACCTGGGCGCGTTCGAGACGCGTAAGCGGGAGCCAAATCTCGACTTTGAACAGTTCGTAAAGGCTCTCAAGCGGCGTGGCAAGTTATAGGGTCCAGATCAAGCCGTCCGCGGCCAAGGAGATTGAGGCCGTTGACCAAAAGAAAGACCGGCAGCGCATCGTGGCGAGCATCCTCGCGCTATCGGATGAACCGCGGCCTATCGGATGCGAGAAGCTCGTCGCGCAGGGCGATCGCTACCGCATCCGAGTTGGCCGATATCGAGTTGTCTACTCGATCGCCGATGCCGAGTTGGTTGTGTTCGTCGTCCGAGTCGCCGATCGCAAAGACGTCTATCGCTAGGCCGCCTAACCCGCGGCTGCAGCGGACGCCTTCGGCGCCGCTGAGCCGCCAGCCGTTAGGCGCTTTGCCGAGAAAAGTAGCCAAGGGGTAGAATTGACGGTCACCATGACTATGCAGTTCACGGCCGTATTCCGCAAGGTGCCCGAAGGCTTCATCGCCTTCGTGGAGGAGCTTCCGGGTGCGAACACGCAGGGTGCCACGCTAGATGAGGCGCGGGCTAATCTGGAGGAGGCCACTACTCTCGTGCTCGATACGAATAGGGCGCTGCTCGAGGAGGATCTGAAAGGGGCGGAGGTCATCCGTGAACCCTTCACGGTCACCCGTTGAAGCGAGTCGACCTGATTCGGCATCTGGAGCGGCATGGCTGCCAACTGCGACGCGAAGGAGCGAACCACTCCGTCTTCGTGAATCCGGTTGTGCGAAAGACCTCGACGGTTCCACGCCATCGCGAGATCAACGACTTCCTCGCCCGAAAGATCTGCCGGGATCTCGAGCTTCCAGAACCGTAGCGCCTAACCCGCGGCTGCAGCGGACGCCTTCGGCGCCGCTGAGCCGCCAGCCGTTAGGCGTCTGGGCAAACATTTTAGGTCAGCTCCATGTCTGAATGGATAGCCCGGATAGCCGCACTTCCGTCGTACGGCCTGGCTGGTCTCGGCGTGCTTCTTCTCTATGGTCTTCAATCCGAGATTCGCTTCGGCGCACGAGCACGCAGCCATCGCACCGGCTCCTCTGACCGCAACAGCACCCTGGCCGTCTCTTTGGCGGCCGTGGTTTCAGTCGCTGGCTTTGTTCTCGCGATGAAGGCAAGCTCCCCGAGCTTCTCTTCTTGGCTTCCAAGTTGGTTCAGCCGTGCTGTTGTTCCTGCTCTCCCATTGGTTCCCTGGGTTGGCGTGGCGGTGGGCGTGCTCGGCATCGCCCTGCGCCTATGGGCGGTACTTACTCTTCGCGAGCGCTATACCCGGACTCTTCTCGTTCAAGACGACCACCCAATCGAACGCAACGGACCTTACCGATGGGTCCGTCACCCAGGTTATCTAGGCTCTCTTCTCTGCATCAACGGCGTGGCGCTGGCCTCAGCAAACATCGCAGTATTTGTGGCTTCTCTGGTAGCCACGATCGCGGCTTACGGCTATCGCATCAGGGTTGAAGACGAGATGCTTATCAGTTCCTTGGGGCCTGCTTATGCACAGTATCGACAGCAGGTCGGCTCACTGGTTCCCTTTCTCCGATCCAGAACCCATGCAAGCCAATCGCGACCAGACGCCTAACCCGCGGCTGCAGCGGACGCCTGCGGCGCCGCTGAGCCGCCAGCCGTTAGGCCACCGAAATGCGTAGCGGACCTCATTTCGCGACGCGCTGGGCGTTGAAGAAGATGCCGCGACGGGCGGCGCTTGTGCAGCCCTCGTCGGGGCGATGGCATCAAAGCCCGATTTTGGCGGTACGGCCTACCGTCCTTCGATCCAGCAAGGTGTCTCGATGGGGCGCCGAAGCGAAATCGAAGCAGAGGCGCGTAAGAGCGACGGCGTCGTGAGCTCTGTCAGCGTGGGTGGCGCCACGGCCTACATCGCAAGCGCCGAAATCGAGGTGCCCCGTCCGCGCTTGTCTCTTAGACCGTCGAGTGTGCCCCAATGCGCGTGAACCGCTCGGCGACTACTTGCGCCGTCGCGCGTTCCGCCGATTCGCGCGTACACGCCTTCGGCTCCTCGTTACGGGCTTCGTGGTGTCGGCTGCCTCAAACAAATGCCGAATGCCGTGTTCCAACAGTTCGACAGCCCTCTCCAAGGCGCCGAGTTGCCCGACCCGCACTATCGCGACGGACAGGCGCAAGTCAAATGATGGCGGGCGCAACACTTCAACCGTGTCGCGACAATTGTCCCTGGCAATAAAGCGGGCTGGCAGCAACCCGATTCCATATCCGGACTGAATGAGAGCTAGCTGCAAATGTATGTTGTAGTGGATTTCAGCCGCAACCATGGGGGTGAAGCCGGCACGTTCCATCTGATCGATGAGGCTTGCCCGAAGCAAGCACCCAGACGGGTTGAGCACCCAGGGTGCTCTGCTCAAACTGTCCCAATCATCGTCAATGTTGCCTGCGGCGCCTTGAACGATCTCCATGCGGTCGCTAGCGATGATATTCGTCAGAAGAGGTGACGGCGCGGTTTTACCTTCGGGCAAAAACACGACAGCAACGTCGAGTTCACCGGCGAGCAGCCGGTCAAATAATTCACCGGTAAGTGCGCTCAACAGCCGCAGCCGGACCTTGGGGTATTTTTCGGTCAGCGCGCGAATAGGTTCGATCAGCGTTCCCTCGGCCAGGGCATGCGCGAGCCCGATGCGCAAGAGGCCGTGAGGTTCGGCGTCGGGCGACGCAACAGATTTCAGCGCCTCCGTCCGCTGCAACAGATCTCGCGCCTGTTCAAGCACCCTGGAGCCCAGCGAGTTCAGGCGCGGCGGCTTTACCGAGCGGTCGAGCAACTCGGCACCCAATGCAGCCTCCAGCCTTTGCAGTTGCCGGGTTACAGCGGATGGTGTCCGGTGTAGACGATCGGCTGCGCCGGCGATGGACCCGGCCTGGGCAAACTCTACGAGCGCGTGTAAATCGTCGAGCAGGGGATCCTCCTGAAGTACTCCCAAGACTCCTCCCAACCAATAGCAGAATCGTGCGAACACAGCAACATAATTGTGAGAATAATGAACTTGTGGAATTGTCGGTACTCCGCTACAAGCGTGAGCCAGTGGAGGCAGGAGTTGCTATGAGCAAAACAGCAATTACATCGCCTGAACTCGCGCCGCCGGTCGGCCCATTTTCCCAGGCAGTCAAAATCGATGGGTTCCTCTTCCTCAGCGGACAGGTCGCCCAAGACCCGGCCACTGGCAAGGTGGTCGAGGGGGGCATTGTGCCCGAGACGGAGCGCGTCTTCCAAAACCTATCGGCGGTTCTGAAGGCGGCCAGCAGGAGTTTTGATGATGTCGTGCGCGCCGGTGTGTTTCTCACGAAGATGACCGACTTCGCCGCGATGAATGGCATCTACGCAAAATATTTCAGTCAGCCCTTTCCCGCCCGCACGACGATCGCGGCTGCCGCGCTACCACTTGGGGCCTGCGTCGAGATCGATCTCGTTGTCAAGGTCTGAGGCGGCGCATCCGAGAGGAGTGCCCTTCATGGGGACATTATTTCAGGACGTTCGCTATGGTTTGCGCATGCTGGTCAAGAAGCCCACATTCACGATCGTGGCTGTCCTGACGCTGGCTCTGGGCGTGGGAGCCAACACGGCGATTTTCAGCATCGTGAACGCCGTGTTGCTCCGTTCTCTTCCGTTCCCCGACCCCGACCGTCTTGTAAGGATCTACTTTAACAACCCAGGGGTAGGATTGCGGGGCGTTCGGTTTTCCGTGCCGGAATTCGACGATCTTAGAACGCGGACGGATGTGTTCGAAGATGTGAGTGTCATCGTTTTGGGCCCCACAAACCTGACCGGTGCCAAACAGCCCGAACATTTGGAAATGATGGAGGTTTCTCCCAACTACTTTTCCATGCTCGGCGCCACTCCCGAACTAGGACGCTTGTTTGGTCACCAGGACTTCGCGCTCGGTTTCGCGCCCGTCGTCGTGATCAGCGATGCCTTGTGGCGCCGATCTTATGGGGCTGATCCTGGCGTCCTCGGCCGCAGCCTCCGCCTCGATAACGATCTATACACCATTGTAGGTGTACTTTCTCCCGGATTTCGCCACCCCGGACCGACCATTCCAGCCGTGGAGGTGTGGCTTACCTGCGGATTCAGTGGCGATCCGTTCCCAGCGCCGGCGCGTGGCCTGCGGATACTACCTGGGGCAATCGGTCGTCTCAAGCCGGGCCTCACCCTAGCGCAAGCTCAGGCGCGGCTTGATGCCCTGACTGCTAATTTGCGTCGCGAATTTGCGAATGATTACCCTCCGCAAGCCAAATGGACGATTGAGATTGTGCCGTTGCAGCAATCGTTGGTGGGTAAGGTTCGACCGATGCTGGTCGTGTTGATGGCTGCCGTAGTCTTAATCGTTTTCGTCGTGTCTCTAAACATTGGCAGCCTGCTTCTGGCGCGCGCCTCCGGACGACAGCAAGAGATGGCAGTGCGCGCGGCGATCGGAGCGAGCGGCGGCAGAATGATCCGCCAGATGCTCACCGAATCGCTGTTGCTGGCCTTCATCGGGGGAATCGCAGGGCTCACGACGGCGGTGATCACGCTGAAAGCCGTCTTGCGATTTGTGCCGGCGAATCTTCCGCGACTGGGCGAAGTAGACATTGATTGGCGGGTGCTGGGATTTGCGTTACTGATTTCGGTCGCGACCGGTCTACTGTTTGGGCTGGCTCCCGCGCTTCATTCCTCGAAGGCGGGACTTGCGGGCACGATGCGCGAGGGCTCGCGCGGCTCGGGTTACAGCGCGAAGGCCGGGCGCATGCGCGACGCACTGATGGTGTCACAGCTGGCTCTTGCGGTAGTGCTGATGATCGGCGCGGGGCTCCTATTGGAAACGCTGCGCGATTTGTTGCGGCAGAATCCGGGCTTCAATCCATCGCAAGTGGTTACGGCGAATATCTATCTGCCGAACCCGAATGATCCGGCGGCTCGCTCCATATCACACCTTCGCGCAGCAGATTCCGTTTAATCGCGAACTGCTGCGGCGCGCGAACGCGATTCCCGGCGTGAAGTTGGCGGCGATTACGTCCAATCTGCCGGCCGCCGACACAATCAACAGCGATTCGGCGGCCTACGGCACCACCAATCACAATTCGCTGGCCATCGAAGACCGGCCCCCGGAATCCTCGGGAGATTTGAGCGCGGAAGTGATCCGCATCAGCCCGGATTATTTTCGAGTGATACAAACACCGCTGGTGGAGGGGCGCTTCTTCACCGAGGACGACGAGAACGGCAAGCTGCCCGTGGTAATTATCGATGAGGCGACGGCAAGGCGCTACTGGTGGCCGGATCATGATCCCGTGGGCCGGCGGCTGCGTATCCGATTGCGTTTCGGGCAGAATCCAGTGAATCCATGGAGCACCGTGGTGGGCGTGGTGAAAAATATCAAACACGACGGGCTCGATGTCGATGGCGTGCCGCACCTCTATGTTCCGCTGAATCAATTTATCGGGCGGTCGTTGAGCCTGGCGCTGCGAACGTCGTTGCCGGCGAGCAAGCTCGAGGCGCAAATTCGCGGCGCGATTCAGAGCGTAGATCCGGGGCTGCCGGTGTTCAGCGTCACCTCGATGGATGAGGTACTGGATGCATCGCTGGCATCGCGCAGGTTCTCCGCGAATTTGGTGGCGGGATTTGCGGGGGGGGCGCTCTTGCTGGCCTCGATCGGAATTTACGGCTTGCTGGCCTATATGGTTGGGCAAAGATCCCGGGAGATCGGTCTGCGCATGGCTTTGGGTGCCCAGCCGGACGAAATTCTGAAACTGTTCTTACGCAAAGGTGTGGCGCTTGCTGGCGTGGGAATCGTTGCCGGAGTGGTTGTTTCTGCATCGACTGCGTCCATGATGGCAAGTGTGCTCTATGGGGTGCGCCCCCATGATCCGGCTGTGTTTCTGATCGTACCGCTGCTTTTGTTTGCGGTCGCCGTTCTAGCCAGCTACCTTCCGGCCCGGCGCGCGACGAAAGTAGACCCGATGATTGTCCTTCGCGAGGGATGAACTCATCGGTTTACGGCCGGTTCATCAATGGCGTGATTTCGGTTACGCAGCGCAGCTGACAAATTAATATGGTTTAGCTTCCAACAATTGGACTGGAACGAACCAATCTGGGTTCTCGCGTCTCTAGATGAAGGCCCGGAGGGCTCTGGTCAGCTTAGGGCGGCATGGATCAAAATCTTGTTCTGCCCCTTCTGTGGTCAGCGGCTTAATGGCTAGGAGGCCTTCTCGCGTGCCGCAAGATCATGACGCGGTGGCCTAACCCGCGCATGCAGCGGACGCCTGCGGCGCCGCTGATGCGCAAGCCGTTAGGCGGTCAACGCAGGCACAAACAGCCGAAAAGGAGCGCCCCCCATGAAGCAGAACGATCTCTTGAGTGTGACCTCGATACTCTCCGTGCTTCTGCTTGCCCTGCATATCTCGCAGGACATCATCTTCGGGTTCGACCGCGCGGGGCTCAATCATCTTGTCGGCGTCGCGATCCTGCTCGTCATTGTCTGCGGCGCCGTGCTGCTGCGAGAACGGGCATTGGGCAAGGTGATCATGCTACTTGGCGGCGTGGTGGCCGCCGGGATGCTGCCTCTGCACATGCGGAATGGATTGCGCCCGGAGTTTCTCGAGAAGAGCGGCGCCCTACTGTTCATCTGGACGCTCTATGTCCTCGGAGTGACCGGTGCGTTCTCGATTATCCTGGCGGTCCAGGCGTTGCGCGCTCGGCGGATCGCTTCGTGACGAAACGGCTTGGCGGCGTGAGCTACTTCCTTTCGCCATGCCCCGGTCGGCGCGTTCATGGGCGTGGCTGGCGCCACGAGCAGGGAGGCCACATTGCGCAACGGTCGCATCGGCCGCTGCCTAACAACCGGTTGCAGCGGACGGTGCTTGCGCGCCGGGCTGAACCGTAGCGTTAGGCGGACCGAAGCAATATCTAATTTCACGTAGCCCCGGCCAGCATGTGAGCCTGGCCGGCCGGGGCGAGCAGCGCGCCGAGGTCAGCCGTGAGGACCGATTGCCCACTCGCTGATGCTGTGCCACGAGGGATCGAGGTCGAGACCAATGAGCCAGGCGGCCGACCGCGAGATCGACGAGTTCATGACCGTCCCACGCTCGCGCCCAGGGCGACGAGAAGCTCGTCCAGTTGCTCGAACGTCTCTCCCATCGCATCCGCCGCCCCGGTGCCGGCGGCGTCGAGAGCTTCCTTCGAGGGATAAAGCTCGTGCATGACCAGCAACGTCTTGCCGCCTTTTTCCGCGAAGGTCACCGTCGTGACGGAACCCTCGTCACTTTCCTCATTGGTCCAGACGAGGCGCGAGTGCGGTGTTACTTCCTTGTACGTGCCGAAGAACGCCGACTGTGAGTCCCCGTGTGCGAACACCAAACGGTACCTGCCCCCGACACGAACATCCATTTCGCAGGAAAGCAGGGACATTCCCATCGACTTCGGCACCCACCACTGCCTGAAGAGCTCAGGCTTGGTCCACGCCTCGAACACGAGGCGCGCCGGACCGTTGAAAGTTCGCGTGACGACGAGCTCACGCTCGGACTTCCGTTCCACCGTCGTGCTGTTCTTGATCGGTGTGGCCTCACTCTTTCTTCTTGCGTCCATCGACCTTCTCCTTCCGTTTCAATTCCTCGACAACCTTGTCCAACTCGTCGAAGCGTGCGTCCCAGAGCTGGCGGTACGTCTCGAGCCATGCCGTCTCTTCCTCCAATCGGCGCGGGCCGAGCTTGCAGGTCCGCACGCGCCCGAGCTTCTCCGTGGTGACGAGCCCGGACTGCTCCAGGACGCCGACGTGCTTCTTCATGCCCGTGAGGGTCATGTGGAACTTCTCGGCAAGGTCCGTGATCGAAGCGTCGGAACGTCCGAGCTGCTCCAGAACGCCGCGTCGGGTCGCATCCGAGAGCGCGGCGAACGAGGCATCGAGGCGGGCTCGCGAATACTGAACCATCGGGTTCAGTATAGTACGCATGGAGGCGGCATGCAAGGGGAGCCCAACCGCGGGCTGCGTTCGACGGCGGTCATCCCCGAGGGCGCTTTTCCCCTCTCGGAGACAACCGACGTGCGGGCAGCAGCTCGGCGCCCGAAATCAAAGATCCATCTCAGGATGGGAACCGGTGAGATGATCGGGGTGTCCCAGACCCGAGCACGCGGATGAGCGAAGGTGGCGAAAACCTCGACCCATTCAGGATGCTAGACGTCGCATCGTGGCGGAAGCTGCGGGCCTCGCGGGGGAGAGCTCAGCGCGGTCTAGAGTCCCAGATTTTGCAGCCGCCTAACACGCGCGTGCAACGGACTCGCTCGTCGGCTTCGCCTCCTCGCTCGCCGCTGACGCGCCAGCCGTTGGGCGTGCCCACTTTCTCTTGAGGTAGCGTCAACTCGTGAATGCTCGCCAGCCCAGCCCCAACGCACAGTTGTCCGCGTTCCTGTCGCGGTTCCCGCCCGAGATCGTCGCGCTGGTGAAGCGATGTCTGCCCAAACTCCGCCGCGCTTTTCCCGGCTCCTATCAGCTCGTTTACGACTACTCCAACTCTCTCGTGGTGGCATTCGGTATGTCAGATCGCGGATACGAGGCCATCGTCGCCATTGCTATCTTTCCGCGCTGGGTCCGGCTGTACTTCGACAAGACCCTGCCCGACCCTAAAGGTCTTCTCGAGGGCTCTGGCGGCAAAGTGCGCAGCGTTCCTCTCAAGGCCGCATCAGACCTCGATCACGGGGATATCCAGGCACTAATCAAGGCTGCGATCAAGCACTCCGGGGTCACCTTCCCGCGCACCCGCTCGACCCGCATGATCATCAAGTCGGAGTCGAAGAAGCGGAGACCGCGGAGAACCGGGCACGCCTAACATGCGCGTGCAGCGGACTCGCTCATCGTCTTCGGCTCTTCGCTCGCCGCTGACGCGCCACCCGTTAGGCGCAAAGGGCGGAGGGGCGATATGACACAGGCAGTGATTTCCGGCATCTCACCCTTTTTTATCGTGCGCCATGTGCCGTCATCGCTTTCGTTTTACCGAGATCGGCTTGGATTTGAGATCACCTTCCAGGGACCTGCTCCTGACGACATCTTCTTCGGCATCGTCCGGAGAGGCGGTGCGATGATCATGCTCAAAGCCGTTGGTGTAGATCCAGTGCCGAACTACAAGCGAGACGTCAAGAAAGGCGTCGCCCGCTGGGACGCTTACCTCGACGTCCCGGATCCTGATGAACTGGCGGCCGAATTTGCGTCGCGCAATGTTGAGTTGTCCGAACCACTGAAGGACACTGATGATGGCTTGCGTGGCTTCGAGCTCAAGGACTCCGACGGTTATGTCTTGTTCTTCGGCCATCCTCGGTCATGAGCGTCTGTGAGCATCCTGAGAGCTTTCTGCTCAATTATCACGTGCGCTCCTAACCCGCGGCTGCAGCGGACGCCTTCGGCGCCGCGCAGTGCTGTCGCACACCGGGTGTGGGACTTGCCCGCCTCACGACAGGTCGCGTCTAGAATTCAGCTGAGAGGAAGGAAACGAGAATGAAAGCCAAATCGTGGATAGCCTTTTTCGTTACGGGGCTGGCCCTGCTTCTCGCTGGATGCGCCGGGGCAATCTCCCCACCTCAAGCGGCGAGCGCCGACCCGACCAAGGCGCAGGTCACCGTCCTCTATGATGCCTTCGGCAAGCCGTCCGCCATGCAGAAGGACTGGGGATATTCGGTGTTCATCGAGTATGGCGGCAGGCGTATCCTGTTCGACGCCGGCAACAACTCGGATATTCTTGCCCAAAACGCGAAGGCCAAGGGCATCAACCTGTCCACGCTGGACTTCGTTGTCATGTCGCACCGCCACGGCGATCATATCGGCGGCCTGGCTTATCTCCTGAGTGTCAACCCCAAGGTAAGAATCTACGCGCCCAAGGAAGGCTTCGGCGTCTATGGCGCCGACCTGCCCAGCAGCTTCTATCGCAAGGACGAATCTCTACCGCCCGAACAGCGCTACTATGACGGCACACCACCGGAAGTCATGCGGTTCGGCGCCGCCTGGCCCGGCGCTAACTTTCAGCTCGTCGATAAGAATACCGAGATCGTCCCCGGTATCCATTTGATCGCGCTGGTCTCCGACAAACCCGGGACGCTCGAACTGCGTGAGCTGTCGCTCGTGATCAACACGCCCGAGGGACGTGCTACGTCGTCGGCTGCTCGCATCCTGGCATCGACAAGATCGTGGAAACGGCGACCGCGATCAACCCGCGAGTCCATTTGATCGTCGGAGGGTTTCACCTCGTCGTGTCGAAGGACCCCGACATCGAGAAGATCGTCGCGAGCTTGCACGACACATACAAGGTGGAGTACGTCGCGCCTGGCCACTGCACCGGCGAGCCGACCTTCACGGCGCTCAAGAAGGCATTCGGCGATCGTTATCTCTACGCCGGCCTGGGTACAACTTTCGCGCTGGGCGCCACGCCGAAAGCGATGGCCGAAGCCCATCAGAAGGCTCCAACCACCATGGGTGCGGACGATCTCGAGAGTTACCGCAGGCTGCTGGGGAAGAGCGACGAGCTCGAACCTGTGCTGCTGGCGCGCCGCTCATCCCTCGTTTGGCCGACCTCGACGGTGGTCTCGCGGCGAGCCAACTGGAATGACGGCCCGTGAACCGCTCGAATAGCAACAGGCCGCCTAACAACTCGCTGCAGCGGACGCCTTCGGCGCCGCTGAGCCGCGAGCCGTTAGACGGCGCGAACGCCAGCGATGGAGCTTGTGCGGGTCTGGCTGAAACGACACCCGAAATCGTCGCGGCAGTTGGCAACATCACCCGTGTGATCGCTCGCCTGCGACCTCAGCTCGAAGGGGTGTGGTGGCCTCGCCTAATCTCGCGGAGGAGCCAGGCCTTCGCGGTTTTCCAATCCCGCATGACGGTCTCGGGGGAGACGTTCAAGACTTGGGCTGTTTCGTCCACGGTCAGGCCACCAAAGAATCTCAACTCGACAATCTGGCTCATACGAGCATCGAACGTCGCCAGCCCGCTGAGCGCATCGCTGAGCGCAACGACGTCGTGCTCCTTCGAGGCTGGCAACTCTTGAACTTCATCGAGATTGAGGTGAACCGCACCGCCACCACGTTTCTGACGTCGCCGGTTGCGGGCGGACTCCACCAGGATCCGTCGCATCGTCTGCGCCGCGACAGCGAGGAAGTGCGCGCGATCCCGCCATTCGACTCGATTGATGTCGATCAACCGCAGGTACGCCTCGTTCACCAGCGACGTCGCCTGCAGCGTGTGATCGGGCCGCTCCTGGCGCATATAGCGCCGGGCGAGACGGTGGAGTTCCTCATAGACCAGCGGGACCAAGCGCTCGAAGGCGGATCCGTCGCCTTGGCTCCACGCTCTGAGGAGCTCAGTGGGTCCGCTGTCGGAATTCGGCGACATGACAGTTTTCCCGGTCGGATGGCGCCTTCTAGAAACAGAGGATGGTAATGGTACACCGCGGCGACGCGGTTCCAGACCCCTCAGCTAGGAGGCCGACGTGAACCAGCCCGTGATGGACCATTGGACGACGGTCAAACGCATCCATCAGTCTGCTCTCGACGTCGACCCGTCGGAACGTGCTGCATTCGTTGACGAATTATGCGGCGGTGACGAAGCGCTGCGGCGCGAGGTGCATTCGCTTCTCACGTACGCGACCGATGCCGAGACGTTCCTGGAGCGGCCGGCAGCGGACATCGCGACCGCACCGCCGAGTGAGCCGCATGAGACGACGCTCGTCGGCAGAACCGTCAGTCACTACCAGGTCCTGTCGCTGCTCGGTGCCGGCGGAATGGGAGAGGTCTATCTCGCGTGCGACTCGCGACTGGACCGGACCGTCGCGCTGAAGATCCTGCCCGGCGAGCTCGCCGCGGACCCGGAGCGGATGCAGCGGTTCGCCCGCGAAGCGAAGGCTGCCTCCGCGCTGAATCATCCGAATGTTGCCACCATCTACGACGTCGGCGAGAGCGACGGCATCCGCTTCATCGTCATGGAGCATGTCGAAGGAGAGACCATTGCAGTGAGAATGGGCCGTCCGTTGACACCGTCGGAAGTTGTCGATATCGCCGTGCAGGCCGCGGACGCGTTGGACGTTGCTCACGCCAAGGGCATCACGCACCGGGACATCAAGCCAGCCAACCTGATGCTGACGCATCGCGGTCAAGTGAAGGTCCTCGACTTCGGCGTGGCGAAGGTGAACCGCAGCGAGGAAGTCCGTCCGCATGGTGACTGGACCGTTGAACCAGTGACTGCGGTCGGCAGCGTCGTCGGGTCCGGGCCGTACATGAGCCCTGAACAAGTCGTGGGCGGCGATGTCGACCCGCGTAGCGACGTGTTCAGCCTGGGAGTCGTCATCTATCAAATGGCAACTGGGCAACTCCCGTTCTCCGGATCGACGCGGGCGGAACTGACGGACCACATCCTTCATGCCGCTCCGGAGCCGATGATGCAGCTCAACCCGGCTCTCCCGCCGGAGCTGGAACGGGTCACGCTCAAGTGTCTCGACAAGCGACGCGACGACCGCTACCAGTCGGCGCGCGAGCTGTTGACCGACCTGTGGCCACTGAAGCGTCAGCTCGACGCGAACGCCGCTGGAGCGGTGCCAGATGCAGTGCGGTTCGAGTTCCTGAGGCGGGCTGGCTCGCATCGAGGCGCCGCCGCCCTCAAACCCGCAGTCGCCGACGATGCCTCGATCACCGATGCGCCCCGTCCGTCGGAAGCATCGGAGCTCGTCGCCCGCGGTTGGGCGCATCTGCGCTCGGGGTCGTTCTTCGAGTTATCCGACGCGGTGTCGGCGTTTCAGGCCGCGACGGTGATCGATCCAACGTTCGCCGCCGCATGGGCCGGCCTGGCGCACGCCAAGGTCGCGTCGGCGGCGAATCGCAATGTGCTCGTCGAAGCGTATGGCGAGGCGAGAGCCGCCGCGCTTCGCGCGCTTGCGTTGGACGATGCAAGCCCCGACGCACACGCGGCGCTGGGAGAGGTGATGCTCTTCGCCGAGTGGGATTGGATCGCCGCCGAGCGGAGTTTCCAGCGCGCCCTGGCCCTCGACCCGAATCACGCTCACGCGTATCTCCGCTACGGCGACTTGATGGAAGCGCTCGGCGACCTGGAGCGTGGATTTCACCTGAAACTGAAGGGGCTGGAATGCGACTCGACGTCGGTGCTCGCTCACTTGCTGATCGCAGTCTCGTGCTGGAATCAGCGTCGGTACGACGACATGATCGTCTTCGCCAACAAGGCGCTCGATCGCGATCCACAACACCATTTCGCTCTTGAATTGCTCATGGGCGCGTACTGGAAGTTGGGCGATCGCGAGCGCGTGGATGAGCTGCGGCGTGCCGCCTTGGAGAATCCGAACTTGAGTCGTGTCCCGGAGGGCACCGATTATGGTGCGGAATTCCAGCTCGCTTTGCAGTCCGCAATAGCCGGAGACCTCGACGCTGCATTCGAGCATCTTCAACGCTTGATCGACAAGCGTGAACCTGCATTGATTCATCTCGCCGTGGCGCCTCAGTGGGACAGCTTGCGCGCGGATCCGCGGTTCAAGCAGTGCCTCGTAAGGATGAAATTGCGGTCGGCCTAGTGGACTGTAACAGCCGCTGACGCGCCACCCGTTAGGCGACACTGAAGAACACTTCACGGCCGGGTTAGCCAGCATGATCGCGCTTTAAAAGGAGAAGGCAATGCGCAAACGAGCGTCGGTCGCCGTCATTCTGATCTGCGGATTCACAGCACTCTCACTCGCAGAAGCTCCGCCAGAGCGCCCGAAGCCAGGCCCCGAGCACAAGAAGTTGGAGTACTTCCTTGGCACATGGAAAACGGAAGGCGAGATTAAGGCCAACGGATATGTGCCGGCCGGTAAGAGTGTCACCACCGAAACATATACATTGGGTGCGGGGGGATTCTCTATCGAGGTCGACCGCCCTGAAGGGCCGATACCGAGGACCCAAGGCATCCAGGCCTACGACAGCCATGCGAAGGTCTACACAACATTTTACGTGAGCAGTACCGGACTCGTCGGTGGCGGCACAGGAACGGTTGACGGAAATACTTGGACGTGGATGCTTGAAGACAAGTGGCTAGGCCACGCAGTCAAAGGAAGAACGACAGTCACCGTCAAATCAGCCTCTCAGTTCACGGTCAAGTATGAAATGCTCGACCCGAACGGCCGTTATGTAACCCTCACCGAGGGAACCTCCACCAAAGTCGCGCCTTGACCGCTCGGCCTAACACGTGCATGCACCGGACTCGCTCCCGCGCTTCACCTGGTCGCTCACCGGTGATGCGCAGCCCGTTAGGCGGCTTGTCTTGAGTGTCGGTGGGAGGCTGCGAGCCAATCCGAAGACCTTTGCTGTTTCCGCAGTCGCAATGATCCTGGGCGTGGCTGCTGTTTATCTGCCCGTTCGGTTGCGCGGTCCAGTGCGCTCGGTTAACTCGCCGGTGTTCGATTGGCTGTTTTCAGCCTGGAAGCACTGCAACTGCCCGGTGACATTGATTTGTCTCTTTGGCATAGGGCTGGTTCTGGCTCTACTCCGGCCCAACCTGTGGAGAGTCGCAGGTTGCAGCACAATGCTGCTGTTTCCTCTGTTCGCGACAGTCGAGATGGTGGTTGACAACCACACGCACACCATGTTCCCGTTTGAATTTGCGATCTACGGCTTCTTCACCGCTTTCTCGTTCAGCGGTGCGGCACTCGGCATGTGGCTCAGAAGGCGTTCCAATGCAGCGGCCGCCTGACCCGCGGCTGCAGTGGACTCGGTCGGCTCCGCCCAGCCGCCAGGCGACGGAAGCGGGCGTCGGACTTCAGCGTATCCCGGCGACCTGACAAGGAAAGGAGGCCACTCATGCGCGCCACTCACTGCCGGAGACTCTCCCTCGCCTTGCTCTTTGCTCTCGCTGCAACGGCCCACGCGCAATCAGCAAGAGTCTGGAGTTATGAAGAGCTAGCCTGGAAGGCAGACAAGACTTTACCCTCCGTACAGAGTGTGCTGCTTTGGGGCGACCCCGCAACGGGCGAGCATGCAATGCTACGCAAGTTTCCAGCCGGCTTCGCGCCGCCGCCGCACCGGCACCCGGCGACCGAACGCGTTGTAGTTGTCTCGGGAACCATCTTGGTTCGTTGGGCTGGCTCGACGGAAAAGAAGCTCGGGCCAGGTTCGTATTCGGAAATCCCCGCAAATATGGAGCACGCGGTCAAGTGCCTGGAGGACGCCGCATGTGTTTTTCTCTTAGCATCTCCAGGTGCATTTGCCATTATTCCCAGTCCGCCAGTTGAGAAGAAGTGAGCCGGAGACGCTGAGATATGACAGGCACGCAGGTGCGGATGCGACGGCGGCGCTCGGTGCTCAGCCCATTGGCGACTCGGGTCGGCGTCTCGGCGAAGGTCGCCCAACTTCTGCGGTTCCCCAGTTCGGTCAAGCGAGATCCAGCCATCGAGGTCTGGATGCATGACCATTCGGGTGAATTGGGGGCGATCGCGCAGCGCTGGTTTGAGGTCATGCGCGACTGCGGAGACGATGTTCGAGAGTTATTGCACGATGGCCATCCGACCGCGTGTGTAGGTGACGCGGCATTCGCCTATGTCAATGCCTTCAAAGCTCACGTCAATGTCGGGTTCTTTCGTGGCGCCGAGATTGCCGATCCCGAGCGCCTGTTGGAAGGCACTGGCAAGTTCATGCGCCACGTGAAACTCAGGCCCGAACGTGACGTCGATGCCACGGCTCTCATGAAGCTCATCGAAACTGCATACACTGATATGAAGCGGCGCCTGAAGGCGGAGTAAGCCGTCAGGCACCCAAGGAGACTCATGCGATATGTCGTCGTCCTGTTTGCCACATTGGTTCTCACCGCCTGCGGCAAGGCTCCAGTCACGCGTACTGCATCCCCGGCGGTCAGTCCCACTCGAGTCCTTGCTCCTGAACTGCCGAAAGCATCACTCGATCCAGTCGTTGAATTCCTGTTGACAGCAGCCGCGACTGATTTTCATACCCACCGCCCACCAGATCCCGTCCGCTTTCGTGAAGTGCGCACCGGGCACCTGACGGCGCCCAGCGGAGAAGCGCAGTACATGCTGTGCGGCCAGTTCCTGCCAGCGCAGGGAGAAGGCAAGGCTGAGTGGACACCTTTCGTGACGATCAAGACGTCGGGTTACGAACAATGGATCGGGGCTCAGGCCGCGGGCTTCTGCCAGAGATCATCCGTCATATGGGACAAGGAGGGCGATTTGTCGTCCTCGTTGCAGAGCCGACTGGATTCCCTGCGATAGAGGAAGCCCTGCGCTCGGGTGTTCCGATGCCAGAACGCCTCAGGACTTCGCCTTCTTCGAAGGTTTCGACTTGCCAACGCCGTTGAAGGCGACCGCCTGGCGCACGAGCGCCTTGAAGGCGGACTCGTCAACTTCTTCTCCTTCGCGGATGTCGATCGCGCGGCGTATGTTTCCGTCGAGACTCGAGTTGAAGAGACGGGCCGGATCCTTCAGAGACGCGCCCTTGGCGAAGGTGAGCTTCACGACACTCTTGTAGGTCTCGCCGGTGCAGATGATGCCGTCGTGCGACCAGACCGGCGTGCCCATCCACTTCCACTCCTCGACGACGTCCGGGTCTGCTTCCTTGATGAGCTTGCGCATTCTGCGGAGGGTCTCCCCGCGCCAGTCGCCGAGCTCGGCGATTCTTTTCGAGATGAGCTCCGATGCCGACTGGCCCTGGCTCTCGCCCGATTTCTTCATGTTCTCCTCCTCGTGTCGACCTCGGGCTTGCAACTGGCTTCGGGCCGGTGGGCGGCCAGTTGGACGTTTCGAGACCGAACTGCTTTGCGTACTCGGCGTTCAATCGCTGCCAGCCGCCGAACTTCATCGCCTCGGCGCCGACGATGCGTCCGATCGGGCTCGCCGGCGAGTAACCGATCCAGCACGTCGAAGCAGATGTGCCAGCCCGCGGCGCCCCACGAGATGAAGCCGCGATCGATGTTGTGCCAGAGCGTGAGGCGCGTGCCGTCGGCTCGCAGCGGCTCGAGCTCCCAGCGGAGGTCGTTGCCACCCCAGCTGTACTCGAGCAGCCTCGGCGCCTCGGCCCGCTTCACGCGTGGTCTCGGAGACCTGCGGCGTCGGCGCTCCCACCGTCGAGAGCTTCACCGGCCCCACGGCGCCCAGGTTGCGATCGGCGTCGAACGGCGCCCATTCGGACAGATGCGCCGGGTCGGTCAGCGCCTGCCAGACCCTCGCCGGCGGATGACGGAGCTCTCGGACGAGAACGAGCGTCCACTTCTCTCCATCCTTCTGGACCTCGGCTCCGGCCGCGGGGCCGGGCGCGTACGTCTCGCGGTTGCTCATCGCTTTCTTTCCTTTCCTGGATGGTCTGCTCCATCCGATCGAGATGGCGTTCGAGCGCATCGACGTGGGCCGACCAGAAGCGCCGGAACGGCGCCAGCCAGGCGTCGACCTCCATGAGCGGCTCGGGCCGGAGCCGGTAGACGCGCCGCTGGGCGTCGACGCGCGCCTCCACGAAGCCGGCCTCGCGCAGCACGCGGAGGTGCTTGGACACCGAGGTCTGGGGCATCCGCAGCCGGCGCTCGATCTCGCCGACGGAGCGCTCCGACGACGCCAGCAGACTGAGGATGGCCCGGCGGTTCGGCTCCGCGAGGATCGCGAAGGATGATTCCATGGCGCGTATATACTCATAGGTTCATATGCCTGTCAAGTCATATTGAGTGGTCCGGCCACTCCCGGTGCGGCCTTTCGAAGGGGAGGCGACGCTATGCTGGCAAGTGGTTTGCTACGATCAAGTGATGTTCGCGATAAAAGCCGCGGTGACCTCTCCACGGGCGGAGACGTTCACGTTTGGCGCGCAGAAGACGATGTACGGCGGCAAGCGCATCGCGAAAGGCGATACGGTTTTCGTCTTCGCGAGCGAGAACGAAGGCGGGCCAGGTCTCATCGCGAGGGGCGTCGTCGCCTCGGCCAGGGCGATCGCAAAGAAACGGGGGATCGCCCGGCAGACGCCTCGCGTGAGCATCACCATCAGACGCACGGCGCTGGCGAAGCGGCGCCTGGGGCGGAGCGAGCTCAAGCCCTTTTCCGAATGGAACGACGGTCGACCGGAAACCGAGCTCAATTTCAAATTCTATCGCCAGGCTACGAACAAGATCGTTGGCATCTCGGATGAAGCAGGGACATTCCTCCGCGCGTTCTTCTAGCAAAGACGCGAACGACCTAGCCCAATGCCGACATTCGTAGCCCTGCTGCGCGGCGTCAATGTCGGCAAGAGCAAGCGGGTTCCCATGGCCGAGCTGCGCACCCTGCTTTCAGGCCTGGGCTACACGAACGTGGCGACCTTGCTGAACAGCGGCAACGCCGTGTTTTGCGCCCCAGTGGGCACGCCGGCGAAGCATGCGGCAGCCATCGCCGCCGCAATTTCCACCCGACTCCACGTCGAAGTGCCGGTCATCGTCAAGTCGGCCGGCGAGCTGACAGCCATCATCTCGGAGAATCCAATCAAAGCAGGAGCGGAAGAGCATTCTCGTTTTCTGGTTGCATTTGCTCCAGACGCCAAAGCTCTGTCGGGTCTCAAGGCCATCGAGCCGCTCGTTGTAACTCCGGAGCGGTTTTCGGTTGGCAAGAACGCCGCGTACCTCTTCTGCGCAATGGGCATACTGGAAAGCAAGGCCGGGGCAGCCCTTCTCGGCAAGGCGGGCAAGTCGGCTACAACGAGAAACTGGGCAACCGTCCTGAGGCTGAAGGCACTCGTCAGTGAAGCCGACGCCTGACGCGCCGCTGCAGCGCAACCCGATGATCATCGGCTACATGGAGTGCCGCTCGCGTCATGGTTGAGCGGCAGGAGGTGCAAACCGTGAAGCTGATTGCTCATAACTCACCGGAATATGAGGCTGAAGTCAGGTTGCGATCTTCCGTTCTCAGGCAGCCGTTAGGCCTTTCCTTCTCTGCCGATGAGCTATCGGCGGAGGCGGATTCCCATCACGTGGGCTGTTATGTCGGTGGCCGACTCGTCGGGTGCCTCGTGCTCAAACCGATTGATGCGAGGCAGATTCAGATGCGGCAAGTGGCGGTGGATGAAAAGGCCAAGGGAAGAGGCGTCGGTCGAACGCTGGTGAAGTATTCCGAGGATCTCGCCAGGACGTTGGGCTTCCAGGAAATGGTGCTCCACGCTCGCGAGCCGGCCGTTCCGTTCTATGAGCGGCTCGGTTACGCCAGGGTCGGCGACCGCTTCATGGAAGTGACTATTCCGCACTGGGTTATGGTGAGGGCTTTGTAGGCGGAGCATCGGTGGGACGCCGGCTCCCTGGAAAGGAGTAGCAATGGCGAAGAACAAGACGGCAGCCACGGAAGCGAGCGTGCAGAGCTATCTCTCCGCCATCGGAGACGAGGGCCGGCGCAAAGACTGTGAAGCCCTGGCCAGGCTGATGACGAAGGCCACGAAAGAGAAGCCCAGGATGTGGGGATCGGGCATCGTGGGGTTCGGCAGTTATCACTACAAGTACGAGAGCGGCCGCGAAGGCGATTCGTGCCTGACAGGTTTCTCCTCGCGAAAGAGCGACATCAGTATCTACCTCGTGGCGAGCTTCCCCGGGCAGGAGCAGCTTCTCGCAAAGCTCGGGAAGCACAAGATGGGCGGGGGATGTCTACACGTTCGCAAGCTCAGCGATGTGGATCTCAAAGTCCTCGAGCAGCTCGTCGTCGGCACCGTCGCAGAGAGGAAGCGTCGTTATGGCCAAGGCTGATGGCCGCGCCTGACCTGCGAGACACGATCCGTGCTGCGTGGAAGACGAACAACCGCGTCACGATCTTTCTCGTCGAGCACCTGCCCTCAGCGCTCTGGGGAGCGAGCGTGCCGGGGGCTCCGCGCCGCACGGTCCGCATGATCGCAGGCCATATCCACAACGCCCGGTGCATGTGGATCAAGATGATCGGCAAGGAGCACGGCATCCCGGTGCCCGACAGCGTCGATCGCCGCCGGGTCAGCCGGAAGGAGCTGGTGTCTGCGCTCAAACGCAGCAGTCGGGGTATCGATGGCCTTCTCGAGCTCGGGTGCGCCCGCGGCGGCAGGATTCCGATTCCCTCGACGTACGTGTGGCGCAACCTCCCCCTGGACGTCGGCCACGTGCTCGCTTACTTCGTGGCCCACGAGGGCCATCACCGTGGACAGATCGTGTTGGCGGCGAGGCAGATCGGCTCCCGCTTGCCGACCGAGGTGACCGGCGGCCTTTGGCAATGGACGAAACGTGCCGTGGAGTAGGTCCGCGGCCACAGGGAGAACCGCATGAAAAGACTCTCGGTCGTCGTTGCGTCTTGCGTCTTGCTTTTGTCGTCTCTCACGGTCGGCGCGCAGCGTTTCGATCTGGTGCTGACGGGAGGTCGAGTCATCGATCCGGAGACGGGACTCGACGCTATTCGCAACGTCGGTATCCGCGGAGACACGATCGCACAAGTCTCGACGGAACGGCTCGAGGGAACCCGCGCGATCGATGCCACCGGCTTGGTAGTGGCCCCGGGCTTCATCGACCTGCATGAGCACGGGCAAAACCTGGATGGCTATCGCCTCATGGCGCTCGATGGGGTGACCACGGGGCTGGAGCTCGAGGTCGGCGTGCCGGATGTTCGGCGTTTCATCGACGCGCGCGCCGGGCGCAGCCCGATCCATTTCGGTGCAACGGCCAGCTACCTGGCAGCGCGCGTCCTCGCCTGGGATATGCCGCTGCCGGCCAGCGTGTTCGGGCCCGAGGCGGGAATCGTTCCTCGATCCGGTCCGGCAACCAATGAGCCGGCCTCTCCGGAACGTCTCGAGCGAGTGCTTGCCACACTTCGAAGGCAGGTCGAAGCGGGCGGACTGGGGATCGGCATGGGACTCGAGTACGCGCCCGGCACGACGCGCCATGAGGTGATCGAGGTCTTCAGGCTGGCGGCGACCCTTGGCACTCCGGTGTTCGTCCATGTTCGCAGCAGCGGCCGCATCGAGCCGGGCTCGGGCGTCGAGGCCGTTACCGAGGTCATCGGCGCGTCGGCGATCAGCGGAGCGGCCGTTCACATCGTGCACATCAACAGCACCTGCATGAGTGACTCGCTGGAATGCCTGTCGATGATCGCTGGCGCAAGGACAAGGGGTCTGGACGTCACGACGGAGGCCTACCCGTACACGGTGGCCATGACGTTGATCAACTCGGCGCTCTTCAATCCGGGCTGGCGCGAACAACGAGGCCTCGACTACGGCGACCTGGAGCTGCCAGAGTCTGGAGAGCGTCTCACGCGTGAGCGGTTCGAGGCTCTGCACGCGGCGCCGGAGCCTCGCCTGATCCTGATTCACACGAATCCGGACGAGGTGGTGGATGCGGTGGTTGCCGACCCCCTCGTCGCCATCGCGAGCGATGGTCTCAAGGATCACCCGCGCGGAGCGGGCACCTACGCGCGGGTGCTGGCACGTTACGTCCGTGATCAGAAGAGGATCACGTTGAACGATGCGATCCGGAAAATGTCGCTGATGCCGGCGCAGCGGCTCGAGAAGGCGACCCCGGAGGCGAAACGTCTCGGGAGGCTCCAGAAGGGCGCGCAGGCGGATATCGTCGTGTTCGACCCGCAAACCGTTCAGGATCGTGCGACCTTCCGCGCTCCGACCCAAGCCAGCGCGGGTGTGAAGTACCTGGTCGTGGCGGGTACAGTCGTGGTTGACGAGGGTCATATCGTCGAAGGCGCCGCGCCCGGTCGAGCGCTCGTGCGCACGCCGAAAGGCCGCTCCTGAATGTCGTCTATCCTCTCGGAAACTGATCTCGAGGTGTCGGTGTCAACGGCAGGCCGCCTGATCCGCGGTGGTCCATGAGAGCGTTGGCAATCCTGTCCTTTCTCCTGCTCTCGGCGAGCCAGGTGTTGGCCGACAGCGATGGCTACTTCTGTACCTCAGAAGGCTACCTGGCATATGAGCTGAGGGAATGGTCCGTTCCGGAAAAGAAGCACGTCCTCAGAATCATCCGTGTCGGAGGAGCTCAGAGAATCGGCGATCCTCTTACATTGACGCTCGGAGAGTTCCAGCTCCACGGGATGAAATGCAATCCTCACGACATTGTGATTTCGAGCTGGGATTCCACCTCTATCATTGCGTTGCCAGCCAGCGGCCCGCCTGAGATCACATCCGTTCTGCCTCATCAGCCCGGGCAGATTCCCCAGGGGCTCTCGTTAGCAGCAGGCATGACCGGGTCGCGCCAATCATCCGTTGTTCGGATCCCCTCGCAGGAGACCGAGTACATCTACGACCTTCAGATTGTGCATCGTGAGGAGAACCATACGACCCCAGGAAAGGGGGGCCGCATCGAACACCACATAACAAGCAAGGTGGTGGAGAAGGACAGGGCCGGAAAGGTTCTTCAAGAGAAGTTACTCTATGCCGGGACTTTTGACGAACCGATCGACTGATTGCGGACTGGGGAGGCAGGTATGGCGGAGATCCGGCAGCTCGCGCGCTATCAGGTGCGGCCAGAGGCCCTGGATGTATGTCTCGCAGCGATCCGGCAGTTTGTGGCGTACGTGCGCTCGAACGAGCGCGGGACGTTGCGGTATGAGGTCTGGCAGGAGAGGGAAGATCCGACTCGATTCGTCCACATTTTCGTTTTTCGCGACGCCGAGGCTGACCGGGCGCATTCCGAATCGGCCGAGGTCAAGAAGTTTGCCTCCGTGCTTTATCCGGAGTGTCTGACCCCCGTGGAGTTCATCGACTACGAGCAGGTCGTGTCCAATCTCTAGCGCCGAGTGTGATGGCCGCGCTTGACCTGCGAGACCGATGGCGGATGGTCGCGGCGTCGCTGACCCGGCCCTACCCGGTGACTCTTCCCATGGTCGTGCTCGTTTCGTTGGTCCCCTTCTACATCTTCATTGCCGAGCTGATGCCTGGCCGGGCTCTCCACGTCCCTGAGCTGGCCCTGGATCGCGGCGTGCCCCTGCAGCCAGCCTGGGCGCTGGTCTATGGATCGCTCTATTTGTTCCTCATCATGCTGCCGGTGTTCGTGGTGCGTCAGAGTGAGCAGATCCGCCGCACCGTCCTGGCCTACCTCATGGTGTGGATTGCTGCGTATGTCTGTTTTGTGCTGTATCCCACCATGGCCCCGCGGCCGGCCAACGTGATGGGTGAAGGATTTGCCGTCTGGGGCCTGCGGTTCCTGTACTCGGCCGACCCGCCGTACAACTGCTTTCCTTCTCTCCACGTCGCGCATTCATTCGTGTCGGCGCTGACCTGCTCTCTCGTGAACCGCGGGGTGGGAATAGCCGCGGCGCTCTGTGCGTCACTCGTCGGGCTCTCCACGCTGTTCACCAAGCAGCATTACGTTCTGGACGTCATCGCGGGGATATTCCTGGCGTGCGTGGCCTATGCCGTGTTCCTGCGCGGCTATCCCCGCGAGGAAGTTCCCGATCTCGACCGCCGCCTCGCGCCGGTCTTCGCGCTCGGCATCATCGGGATCCTCGCCCTGGCGGTCGCCTGCTTCTGGGTGGCGTACAAAATCGGCGGAGAGGCCTGACCGGAGCGGTCCGGCATCGCGTCATGGTCCAATGCCCCTACTGCGGTCGCCCGGCGATGAGCCTGATGCGCAAGTCCGGCCTCGGGCCGGGGCGTGCGATCGGTTGCCAGTCGTGCGGGAGGCCCGTAACGACACATTGGATGGGTGTCCTTGCGGCGATCCCCGCGTTTCTGGGCGGGCTCGTGGCGTTGAAGTCCGCCTCGTTGCTGCTCGGAAGCGCGGCGATCGTGGGAGGCGTCCTGTCGATGGGCTTCATTCAGACCTTCCTGGTCCCTCTCGTGCGAAGCAAGGTCTAGTCCGCTGATCGTCACGCAAGGGCTCTAGACTTGGCTGGCCGCCTGCTTTTTCTGGGCATCGCCCTGCTCCTGCCGGGGGCAACGGTCATAGCCGACCTCGGTCCCCATCCAAGCGAGAAGTTCACGATGAAATATCGCATCGAGGTGCTCCCGATCGAGAAGGGTGAGTTGCGCGAGTGCAAGGACGCGCGATGCTCACAGGAAATATCGATTGCCATGTTTCCTCGTCTCGCGTGCGACTCGACATCCTGTTGGTCATGGGGCTACGGCTACCCCAAGTATCAGAAGCTCCGGCTCACATTCCGGGACAGACCAAGGGAGAGCAACGCGTTTCAAAAGCATGGGTTCGACGCGACGTATGTCGTCACGGTTTATCAGGATCGCTTGCTGGTCTCAGAGGTTGTTGGCGGCTATCCCCTTCGCTTCCTGCCCTTTGGCGCCGCGCTGATCCTCACGCTGATCATCGAGCTTGCCATCGCCGCGATCTACCTTTCGAAGCTGAGGTTGCGGAGCGGCCTCGTCTGGGTCCTCGTCGGAAACCTCGTGTCCTTGCCCATCGTGTGGTTCGTGCTGCCCCGTTTTGATCTCTCCTTTGATCTCAACGGCCTTGACAGCGTCGTGGTGGCGGAGATCTTCGCCGTCGTCTTCGAGGCAGGTCTCCTGTACGCTGCGAACCGGAACAGAGGCTTGACGCTGAGGCATGCGGCGACACTCAGCATCCTGATGAACGCGGCGAGCTTCGCAGCGGGCTCACTGGTACAACAGGTCGTGCCATGGTAGAGGCCGATTGCACCCGCCGAAGACCTGAGAAGCCCCTGCGCTCCTTGCCCCTTTTGCGCCGCCCGGAAGTGAGGTTGTCGTAATGGAATTGAACGGCGAACCAGCGAATGCTCTTTTTCGGCGCTATTGGTGGAGCGACGCCGCTCCTCGCTGGATGAATCGGCTCGCGCATCTCATCTGCTTCTATCTCACGAGCTCCGCGCTGGCCGTACCCCTTTTGATATGGCTACGCGGGCGATCTATCAATCAGGCTCTCGAGGCGGTCGGAGTTGGCGCGATGTTCGGTGCGATGGCGTACGCGATCGGCCTCGCGGTTTACCAGGTTGGACGCTGGCGGGCGCGCGGGCGGTGAGAGTTGCCAAATTCATTAGTGGTATTACGTGCTTACTTGCCGGCGTCTGTCTGGTGGGTGCGTACTTGTGGCAGGCGGTCATCCAGCGTTGGGGCCTGCCCGATCAGTCCCTGCTGTTTTGGATGGCGATCTTCCCCATCGTCGGTATACAGCTGAGCGTGGTCGGTGTGAGGCTGATCCATCGGTCACGGCGGGCGCCAGGGCAGAGCGCGTAACGCCTCGGCCGCCGCTGCTGCGCTGCGATCGGCGGCTTGACTCGTGCGTTCCGGCCGTGACACGGTGCTGACATGATCAACCTGCTTTCGAGTATCGCGTCCCTCGTCAGCTTGCTGGCCCTGCAAGCTGGCGGCATGGACATGGCCGTGGCGCAGAAGTGGGCTGCGGCCAAGGTGGTCAAGTATCGCGTGGAAGGCGTGCACAACGGGCGTGAGGCCGTCGTGTACGGCGACTACGAGGGCAAGGCGGACGTGATCGACCGCATTACGGTCGAGTTCACGTGGGACGTCAAGAAGAGCAAGATCGTCGGGCCGGTCACGGTCACAGACGGGAAGACCGAGCTCAAGAACATCAAATCCGACGGTACCAACTGCCCGCCGCCGCAGCTCAAGGGCGAGTACGAGCACTTCCAGAGCGTGTCGAATTCGATGGTTTCCGCCGAACAGATTCAGATCAAGGGCACGCGGACCTATCCGGCGGCGATGGTCTCCAACTACCCGGGGAGCTGCTCGATGCGGGCCATTCCTGGCGGCAAAGAAGAGGCGCTCCTGTGGGTGGCGGGAGTCGGGCCGGAGGCCCTCGGCATGCCGATCATGCCAGGCGGCCCCATCTCCGTTGCCGCCGACCGGAAGAGCTTCTCCATCAAGGGCGCCAGCAACTGGGTGTGGACCTACACGCCGACGCTCGTTCAGTAGCGGCGAGCTCCCTCATTCTCACCTGGCCGGGGCCGGCGGGGGAGGCAGCGGGGTTCTCGAGTAGAGGCCGACCGGGTGGCCGGCAGGATCTGACACCAGGGCAATCGCTCCTGTGGGAGACGCGATCATGCTGAAGCGATAGGACGGCTGATGCCGCTTCAGAATCGCGTTGATCCCTACGGACAGCTGCAGGCGGTCCCGGCGCGTGGTGCGCTGATGGGCAATCGAGGCGTCCTGCACAACGATGCGAAGCAGATCATTGCCGCCTGGCGACTGCCGCGTTGGATCACCTGCACGCTGAGCTTCAAGGGCAGGCGGCGCCAGGTGTTTACTCCCCACCGGTACAGCGAGCTGTTCTTTCTCGACGAGGCCACCTCGCTCGCTGCAGGGCATCGGCCTTGCGCCGAGTGCAGGAGGAGCCGATTCCAGTCGTTTTGTGCCGCGTGGGCCGCAGGCAACGCGAAAGATCTCGTGTCCGGACCCCTGAGCGCCGATAGAATCGACCGGGTGCTGCACTCGGAGCGCGTGCAACGCGGCGGGGGCAAGGTGACGTACGGGGCAATCGTCTCGTCGCTGCCTGCGGGGGTCATCATCGAGCATGAAGGAAGCGCTTTCCTGCTCTGGGCTGGCAAATTGCGCCCCTGGAGCTTCTCCGGCTATGGACCTGCAGCCGACGTTGTATCGGCGGCGAGGGTCGAGGTGCTTACCCCGAAATCGATCGTTGCGGCGATCCGAGCCGGCTTTGTGCCGCAGGTGCACGCAAGCGCTGGCGGCCAGAGCGTTTAAGAGGAGCCACCATGCCACTCGTTCGAATTGAGACCCTCTCCGGGCGTACCCTCGGGCAGCTCAGCGCCATCGGCGACGGTGTGCACCGCGCTCTGGTGGAGACAATCGGCATTCCGCCACTGGATCGCTTCCAGGTCATTTCGGAGCACGCCCCGGGCACTCTGGTCTTCGATCCCTCCTATCTGGATATCCGGCGCACGGCGGGCGTGGTCTTCGTGCAGATCAGCATGAGTGTCGGCCGCACGCTCGAGCAAAAACAGGCCCTCTACGCGGCCATCGTGCGGAATCTCGCCGCCAACCCCGGGGTTCGTCCCGAGGACGTCCTCATCAACTTGATCGAGGTCGTCAAGGAGAACTGGTCCTTCGGAAATGGCATCGCCCAATACGCGACCTGATCGCGGTGCGGCCTGTGCTCAGCCTTTCTGAGCGTCGATGAAGAGCAGGTAGTCCGTCGAGGTCGGCGTTCGTCCGAGCTGGCGCAGCAGCGTCGCCACCTGGCCGCGGTGGTAGGTGCCATGGTTTGCCAGATGCAGCAGGGCGTCGCCGAGCTGGCGTGTGAAGCTGTCGCCTGAGAAGCTGACGTAGGACAGCGGCTCCGATAGCCGCTCCTGCGTGAGCGTGGCGATGTACGCGTCCTGGCCCGCCTCGACCTCGCGCCACTTGAGCCCAAGCGCCTCGAGCGACGCGAGGTCGTCCCCCGGCGGCCTGGCCCTCGGCGAACGGCCGTGAAAGCGCTCGAGCCACACCCAGTCGGCCCCGTAGAGATGAAGGAGCGTTCCCTGCACCGAACCGAAGCTGCCCCCGATCGGCCGGGCGTATTCCTCGGGCGTCAGCGCGGCGACCGATTCGAGGATCGTCCGGTTCGCCCATCGGCCGAAGGCGAAAAAGTTGCGGAGGGTCTGAAGATCTTGAGACATGAGGCTGCTCCTTCCCGAAAGCCTGGCGCGCCGGGGAGCTTCCTTCGAGCGCCCGCGCCTGAAGCGGTATACGGCCGAACCCCGAACTGGTTCATCCGCATCAGGGTCTCCCTTCCGGCGTCGGGTAGTTTCCACGCTGGAGGGGACTCCGATGCCCTCGAAGAGACAGACCGCAAGGCGGCCCGCCCCGGCGAAGAAGGACGTCTTCGTCTACGCGGATCCGTTCCCGAAGGGCCCTGACGACACCAGGTACCGGCTCCTGGCCGGGCCGAAGGGGTACGTGAAAAAGGCGAGGTTTGGCGGCAAGACGGTCCTCGTCGTGGAGCCGAAGGCCCTCACGGTCCTCGCGCACGAGGCGATGCGCGACGTCTCCTTCCTCCTCCGGCCCAAGCACCAGCGGCAAGTGGCGTCCATCCTGTCCGATCCCGGCGCGTCGCAAAACGACCGGTTCATGGCCACGACGCTCCTCCGCAACGCCGTCGTCTCGGCTCAGTTCGAGCTGCCCTTCTGCCAGGACACGGGGACCGCGACGGTCGTCGCGTGGAAGGGGCAACAGGTCTGGACAGGCGCGAACGACACCGAAAGGATCTCGAAGGGCATCTGGCGGACGTACACGAAGGAAAACCTCCGATACTCCCAGACCGCAGCTCTCAACATGTACGACGAGGTCAACACGGGGAACAACCTCCCCGCGCAGATCGACATCTACGCGACGAAGGGAGACACGTACAAATTCCTCTTCGTCGCCAAGGGCGGCGGCTCGGCGAACAAGAGCTACCTCTTCCAGGAGACAAAAGCGCTCCTGAACCCGGCGAGCCTCGAGGCGTTCCTCGTCGAGAAGATGAAGATGCTCGGCACGGCGGCGTGCCCGCCGTACCACATCGTCTTCGTCGTCGGCGGGACGTCCGCCGAGGGATGCCTCAAGACCGTCAAGCTCGCCTCGACGGGCCATTACGACAGCCTTCCGACGACGGGGGATGAGACCGGCCGCGCGTTCCGCGACCCCGAGCTCGAGAAGAGGCTGCTCGAGAGGGCCCAGGGCCTCGGCTTCGGGGCGCAGTTTGGCGGAAAGTACTTCGCGCACGACGTCCGCGTGATCCGCCTCCCTCGGCACGGCGCGTCCTGCCCCGTCGGTATGGGCGTCTCGTGCTCGGCCGACCGCAACGTCCTCGCGAAGATCGACGCAAAGGGCCTCTGGCTCGAGGAGCTCGAGCGGCATCCGGAGACGCTCCTCCCTGTCCACACCGGCGCGAAGGAGCACGCGGGCATCGTGAAAATCGACCTGAACAAGCCGATGAAGGAGATCCTCGCGGATCTCTCGAAGCACCCGGTCTCGACACCTCTCGCCCTCACGGGCCGGCTCGTCGTCGCCCGCGATATCGCGCACGCGAAGCTCAAGGAGCGCCTCGACGCCGGACAGGATCTGCCGCAGTACTTCAAGGACCACCCCGTCTACTACGCCGGCCCTGCGAAAACGCCGAAGGGCAAGCCCTCGGGCTCGTTCGGGCCGACGACCGCCGGCCGCATGGACTCGTACGTCGACCTCTTCCAGTCGAAGGGCGGCTCGATGGTCATGATCGCCAAGGGCAACCGCAGCCCGAAGGTGACCGAGGCGTGCCGAAAGCACGGCGGCTTCTATCTCGGCTCGCCGGGTGGTCCCGCCGCGATCCTCGCGCAGGAGAACATCAGGAAGGTCGAGGTCGTCGAGTTTCCCGAGCTCGGCATGGAGGCGGTCTGGGCGATCGACGTCGTGGACTTTCCCGCCTTCATCCTGGTGGACGACAAGGGGAACGACTTCTTCCAGCGGATTACCTAGATGCAAACACCCGAATCGGTAGCCGCGACCGTCGTCCCCGGCCACGATGTTCTCTCGCTCATCGCCGAACGCGGCGGGCGCTGCACGGTGCTCGAGCTCCAGGAGGCCGCCGGGAGATCCTTCGGGCCGGGCGCCGTTTTCGGAAACTGCCACGGCGACCGCTTCGACTTCGAAGGCCTTCTGGCCTTCCTCGAGCGCAAGGGCAAACTGACCCGGAAGGGCGACGAGATCATCGCTCGGTCACGTCCCGGCCTGCTCCGGCCACTGATCCTCCTCTCCCGGCCGCTGGAAAGGGGGGCTACCCGGCGGACGGATCGATTATGTTGAAGCCGTGGAGTTTCGATTTGACGACGCCCTGCCGGTTCTGCGGCGGACGCCCGCGGTTCTCCGCGAGCTGCTGCTCGGTCTTCCCGATCCCTGGATCAGAGCAACAGAGGGCCCGGGGACCTGGAGCCCTTTCGACGTCGTCGGGCACCTGATTCACGGCGACCGCACCGACTGGATGCCGCGCGTCGAGCACCTGCTCCGGCATGGCGACGCCGTCGCCTTTCCCGTGTTCGATCGCGAGGCGATGTTCGCCGCGTCCGAGGGGCTTTCGCTTGGCGAGCTCCTCGACACCTTCGCCCGGCTGAGGGCCGAGAGCCTGGATCGCCTGGCCGCGCTGGGCCTGACGGATGCCGATCTGGCGCGTCGCGGGAGACACCCGGAGTTCGGCGTGGTGACGCTGGGTCAGCACCTGGCGACATGGGTAGCCCACGATCTGAGTCACATTGGCCAGGCGGTTCGCGTGATGGCACGGCAGTATGCGGCGGCCGTGGGACCGTGGCGGGCCTATCTCCCGCTTCTCTGAAACAATGCTCGAGCACCTGAAGGCCATGGAATGAAGGCATATGTCGTGACCACCGGCGCGATCTTTGGCCTGGTCACCCTGCTGCACCTCTGGCGGATCTTCGAAGAAGGGAGCCATCTGGCGATGAGGCCCTGGTACGCGCTCATCACAGTGGCCGCAGGGGCACTCTGTATTTGGGCCTGGCGCTTGATCAAGCCCTCGACACGGCCGTGAGCGCCGCCCGACCCATGGACATTCTCCAGGCCATTGGAAACACGTCGATCGTCCGGCTTCGCAAGGTCGTTCCGCCCCATTGTGCGGACATCTTCGTGAAGCTCGAGTGGGAGAACCCCACCGGCAGCATCAAGGACCGGATGGCGCAGGCCGTGATCTCGCGGGCGGAGGAGGACGGTCGACTGAAGCCCGGCGACACCGTCGTCGAGTACACGGGCGGCAGCACGGGGACGTCGCTCGCGCTGGTCTGCGCCGCCAAGGGCTACCGTCTCCAGATCGTCACCTCCGATGCGTTCAGCCAGGAGAAGCTGGATCACATGGCGGCGCTGGGTGCGGAGCTGACGCTCGTCCCGAGCGAGGGAGGCCTCACCACCAAGAAGCTGATCCTGGACATGATCGAGGCCGCCCGTGCAGTTGAGCCAGGAGCCTCACACCTACTGGACCGACCAGCTCAACAACCATGACAGCATCGCGGGCTACTACTCGCTGGGCGAGGAGATCTGGAGCCAGACGAAGGGAGAGATCGACGCCTTCGTTCACTGCGTGGGCACGGCGGCTTCGTCGCGTGGGGTCGCCACGGTGCTGAAGCGATACAAGCCGAGCATCAAGATCGTCGTCGTCGAACCCGCGGAATCCTCGGTGCTGCTGGGAGGTCAGGCGGGGCCTCACAAGATCGAAGGAGTCGGGATCGGCTACACTCCTCCGCTCTGGGACCCGACTCTCGTGGACGAGATCCTGCCGGTCAGGACCGACGACGCGAAGGACATGGCGAGGCGCCTCGCGCGGGAGGAGGCCCTCTTCGCGGGGACGTCGTCCGGAGCGAACGTCGTCGCCGCGATTCAGGTGGCCGAGCGGCTGGGGCCAGATGCCAGGGTGGTCACGCTGATGGTCGACTCCGGCCTGAAGTACCTGAGCACCGATGTGTACAGGAGCAGATCGCGGTCTTTCTGAAGAAGGCCGCCTGAGGGGAGGAGGTTCGTGGGATGACGATATCTGTCTTTGTCGGCACCAGCGTCGACGGGTTCATCGCCCGATCGAACGACGATCTCGACTTTCTGCCGGCGGACGGCGGTGAGCCCCACGGGTTCGACGAGTTCATCGCGAGTGTCGACGCGATCGTGATGGGTCGCCGAACCTTCAAGAAGGTTCTGACCCTCGGTCCCTGGCCTTATGGCGACAAGCGCGTCGTGATCCTGAGTCATCGCCCGGTCGACCTGTCCGCGGCCGTTGGAGGTATTGTCGAGCAGATGGCCGGGACACCAGCCGAGATTGTTTCGCGACTCGCTGAGAGCGGCGCCCATCATCTCTACATCGACGGCGGGTACACGATCCAGGAGTTCCTGCGGGCGGGGCTGATTGAACGTCTCGTCATCACGCGCGTGCCGGTGTTGATTGGAGACGGAATCCCTCTCTTCGGCGCCCTGCCGCGCGACGTGCAGCTCCGTCACGTGGCGACCCGGCACTATGCGAGCGGCCTGGTTCAGAGCGAGTACCATGTCGTCGCGTAGCGGGTGGGCTGTGGCTGCGGCCCTCGCCTGGCTTCTGGGAGCCCTGGCGGCCGCACAACAGGCTCCGCCCAACGATGGGCCGTTCGAGGAATTCTTTCTGCGATTTGTCGCCGAGAAACCCTTCCGGCTCGACCGTGTTTCCTACCCGCTGACCGTCCGGATTGGAGATGCCCGGGTTGGGGAGGTGCGCTCGGAGAGCTGGGCGCGCAAGCAGGTTCAAAGCGACATGCCTGTGCCGCTCACGGCCGAGGAGCTCAAGACGAAGGGCCTCGAGCAGCGCATCAAGCGGCAGTCGGGCACCAGGGTGGACGTGATGCAGTTTCGGCTGGAGGGGGAGCGCTACATGGTGACGTACACCTTTCAGCGGCTCAAGGGCCGGTGGTTTCTCACCCGCTTTGACAATGCAACCCGGTAGCGTCCCGGCGGTCCCGGGGGAGCCGGGACCTCGCCGAATGGGGCGAAGCGTCGCGGCAGTGTTCCTGGGGTTCCTGGCAGTCGTCGTTCTTTCTCTCGGCACCGACCAGGCGCTGCACATGCTTCATGTCTATCCGCCGTGGGGCCAGCCGATGTACGACACGGGCTTGCTTCTGCTGGCAACGGCCTATCGAACCGTTTATGCCGTTCTTGGAAGCTACATTGCCGCAAGGCTCGCGCCGCGCGCACCCATGGGCCACGCCCTGATCCTCGGAGTGGTCGGGCTCGTGGTGAGCGCAGTCGGTGCGATCGCCACGATCCCGATGAACATTAGCCCGGCCTGGTACCCCATCGCGCTCGTCGTGACTGCGCTGCCCTGTGCCTGGCTGGGCGGAGCCCTCTACCGCCGATAGCGAGACGAGCGGCGAGCAACGCCCGACAACCAATGGGCGCAAACGAGCTGAGCCGTAGAATGAGCCGCCAAACGTGAGGCTGGAGGAGGGGCGGGTCATGGCCGATATCGTCCATAGCATCGAGATCACTGGAGTGCCGGGTGTGGTCTATCCCCTCGTTTCGAGCGGCCCGGGGTTCCAGGCCTGGTGGGCGGAGGACGTGGTCGTGATGCCGGGCGGAATCGTGGAGCTCGGGTTCTTCGGAAAGGCGACCATTTATCGCCTGAAGCCGCTCAGCCAGGAGCCGGGACGGCGGGCGGTGTGGCAGTGCGAGAGCGGCGAAGAGTGGAACGGCACGCGGCTCGTCTTCGACCTCGAGGCGCGAAAGGCGGCGACGTTGGTTCGGTTCTCCCACGCGGGCTGGGCGAAGGCGAGTGAGTATTTCGTCAACTGCAACACGACCTGGGGAGAGCTGATGTTCCGGCTCAAGGGCGCCGCGGAGGGCCGAGCTCCAGGTCCGCTGTTTCTGGCTGGCAGCATGGCCTACCGCTGATCATGAGCGTCTACGACAAGGGATTTGTCATCATCCTGGGCTGCTCTCTCCTTTTTATCGTGATCGCCATCCCGCTCGCCCTGCGCAAGGTGCCCCGCAACGTCCTCTATGGCTTCCGCACCCGCGCGACGATGGCCAACGACGAGATCTGGTTCGAGGCCAACGCGCACTTCGGCCGCGGCCTGATCGTTGCCTCTCTCTTCGGCCTCTGTGTTGCAGGCGTTCTCTACGCCCTTCACCCGTTCCCGCAGGAAGTGTTTCTCCCCGTGTCCCTTCTGGTCCTGGTTGCCCCGAGCCTCGTCGCCGTGGTCCGCACGTTGCGGTTCATTCGGAACTTCTGAGGATGCTGACCCTCACCCTCGACGACTTCAAGACGGTTCGGGCGCGGATTGCGCAGCACATCAAGCACACACCGCTGCTGACGTCGAGGCAGCTCTCGGAGCGGACGGGCTTCGACGTCCGGCTGAAGGCCGAGCTCTTCCAGCGCGTCGGCTCGTACAAGATTCGCGGACCCCTGAACAAGTTCGCGCTCATGTCCGAGGAACAGAAGAAGCGCGGCGTCGTTTGCTCGTCGGCCGGCAACCACGCGCAGGGCGTGGCGCTGGCCGCGAAGATCCACGGCATTCGCGCCGTCGTGTGCATGGCGGAGAACGCCACCCCGGCCAAGATCGCGGCGACCAAGGGCTACGGCGCCGAAGTCGTCCTCCACGGGATGATCTGGGACGAGGCCAACGAGAAGGCGAAGGAGCTGGTGCGCACGCAAGGACTGACCTACGTGCACCCCTTCGACGACGAAGAGCTGATCGCGGGCCAGGGCACTTTGGGCCTCGAGATCGTGCAGGACTGGCCGGAGGTCGAGGCGGTGATCGTGCCGATCGGCGGCGGCGGCCTCATTTCCGGCGTTTCGATGGCGGTCAAGAGCCACAACCCGGCGATTCGTGTGGTCGGCGTCGAGTCCTCCGACGGCCCCGCGATGAAGATGAGCATCGAGGCCGGGAGCCTCACGACGATCGACTGCAAAACCATCATCGACGGCCTGCGCGTGCGTCGGGTGGGCGAGATCAACTTTTCCGTGGTGCAGCGGTTCGTCGACGAGATCGTCGCGCTGCCGGACCGCGAGATCTTCGACGCGATGATCTGGATCATGGAGCGGTGCAAGCTCGTCGTCGAAGGCGCTGCGGCCGCGCCGGTCGCCGCGCTGCTGAACGGCCTCGTGAAACTGCCGGCGGGATCGCGCGTCGCCGTCGTCCTGTCGGGGGGCAACGTGAACCTCGATCAGCTGCGGTCACTCGACTGGAACTGAGACGGAGGGACCGCCGATGGGCTCGAAACACCGCATCGTCGTGCTTGGAGGGAGCGGGCCGACGGGCCGGCAGATCGTTGCGAAGGCTCTCGAGGGCGGGCACACTGTCACGGCCATCGCGCGCCGGCCGGAGCGGCTGGCGATTCAGCATCCCTCTCTGACCGCCGTCGCTGCTGATGTGGCGGCGAAAGATCAGGCGCTTTCCCGGGTCCTGCCGGGCCACGATGTGGTCATCAGTGCTCTCGGCCGAGGTCAGGCGCTCCGTTCCCAGTCCCTGATCGCCCGCGCAGCGCCGTCGATCGTGTCGGCTATGGAAGGGGCAAAGATCAGCCGGCTGGTCTTCGTGTCGGCGTACGGAGTCGGAGGAACCGCTCCGCAGGAGGCCTGGTATCTCCAGCTGGTGTTTCGCGTAATTCTCGCGAACATCTATGCCGATAAAGCGATTGGCGAGGCGATCATCTCCCGCAGCGCCCTGAACTGGACGATCCTGGCGCCGGTGATCCTGACAGATCAGCCCGGTACCGGCCGGTACAGCTTGAGAGAGGATCTGTCAATCCGAGGCTTCGCGCGGATTTCTCGGGCTGATGTGGCGGACGGCGCACTCCGCTGCATGGACGATCCCGCGTCGTTTCGCAAGCGACTGGTCGTGGCTCAGGATGACGCGTCTCGTTCGTGACGCTGTGCCGGCCGACGCCGATGCGATCGTCGCCATCTTGATCGCTTCGAAGGAAGCCTCGTTTCCGGCTCTCATCGGTGATCATGATCGAAACGTCGCGTTCTGGACCGACCGCTGGCGCCGGTATCTGGCGCAGGGGAGCACCGCACAGATGGCCAAAGGCGACGGGTTCGGCCTGCTGGCTGAGTGGAGCGGCCGGCCCGTGGGTTTCGCGGCATATCATCACACCGCTCGACACGACACCGACGCGGAGCTGGAGTCGATCTACGTTTTGAAGGACGTCCAGGGACAGGGGCTGGGGAGCGAGTTGCTTCACCTCATCGCCAACCGCCTCCACGCAGAAGGATCAAGCGCGATGTGTGTTGGATACGATCCCCGAAACCCCTACAAGCGTTTCTACCGCAAGCACGGTGCCGTTGAGATCAATCCGCACTGGGCTGTGTGGCGCGACCTCAGCCCGCTCGCGGCGGGGGCCGTGAGATGACGCACGAGACAGGCGCCGCCAGGTCAGTCCCTGAAATGCTCCTGCGGCGGGTCGAAGCGACGCCCCATGCCGCGGCGTTTCTCCATCCCGACGGGGACGGATGGAAGACGTTGACCTGGCAGCAGACGGGCGACCGGGTCCGAGCGATCGCCTGCGGGCTGCTGTCTTTGGGCCTCGACCCGGAGGGGCGGTGCGCGATCCTCTCGTCGACGCGCATCGAGTGGATCCTGGCCGACCTCGGCATCCTCTGCGCCGGCGGCGCCACGACGACGATCTACCCCGCCAACACGGTGGAGGAGTGCGTCTACATCCTGCAGGACTGCGAGGCCTCATTCGTTTTTGTCGAGGACGCTTCCTGGCTCGGGAAACTCGCGAAATGCCGGGGCGACATCCCGAACGTGAAGAACGTCATCGTCCTGGAAGGGCCGGGCAGCCAGGACGGCTGGGCGATTCCGCTGGCCGATCTCGAATCGCGCGGGAAGGCGCACGAGGCGGCGCACCCCGAGGCCTACGAGAAGGCGGTCCGGGGTGTCGGAGCGAGCTCTCTCGCCACGCTCATCTACACGTCGGGAACGACCGGCCAGCCGAAGGGCGTCGAGCTGACGCACGATTGCTGGGTCTACGAGGCGGAGGCCATCGACGCGCTCCAGATGATCGGGCCGGACGACCTGCAGTATCTTCTGGCTCCCGCTCGCGCATGTCTTTGGGAAGGTGCTGCAGGCGGCCCAGATCCGCATCGGCTTTCCGACCGCCGTGGACGGGCGGGTGGACAAGCTCGTCGAGAACCTGAAGGTCATCCGTCCGACCTTCATCTGCGCCGTCCCCCGCATCTTCGAGAGGGTCTACAACAAGGTTCTCGGCAAGGCCCAGGCGTCGGGCGGCCTCAAGTACAAGCTCTTCCTCTGGGCGCTCAACGTCGGCCGGAGAGTCTCGAAGCTCCGCCAGGCCGGGGCGAAGCCGGGCGGCCTGCTTGCCGCTGAAGCGCGCCCTCGCCGATGCGCTCGTCTTGAAGAAGGTGCGCGGAACGTTCGGCGGGCGGCTGCGCTTCTTCATCTCGGGGAGCGCTCCGCTCTCCAGCGACCTGGCCGAGTTCTTCCACGCCTTCGGCGTTCTGATCCTGGAGGGCTACGGCCTCATCGGAGATCGAGCGCGGCGACGTTCGTCAACCGGACGCGGGCGTGGAAGTTCGGGACCGTTGGGCCCGCCCTGCCCGGGACCGAGGCTCGAATCGCGGCAGACGGCGAGGTCCTCGTTCGGGGGCGCGGGCGTCATGCGCCGCTACCACAACCGGCCCGAGGCCACGGCCGAAGCGCTCGACAACGACGGCTGGCTCCACACCGGCGACATCGGGGAGCTCGACGCCAGGGGCTTCCTGAAGATCACCGACCGGAAGAAGGACCTGATCAAGACGTCGGGCGGGAAATACATCGCGCCGCAGGCGGTCGAGGGCCAGCTCACGCTCTTGTGCCGCTTCGTCGGCCAGGTCCTCGTCCACGGCAACACGCGCCACTTCTGCTCGGCGCTGATCACGCTCAACGAGCAGGAAATCCGAGCCTGGTCGCAGGAGGCCGGGCTGGGGCAGAAGTCTCTGGCGGAGCTCGCGGGGGACCAGCGTGTCCGGGACCTCATCCAATCCGGCGTCGACGAGCTGAACGCGAAGCTCCCCAAGTACGAGTCGATCAAGAAGTTCGCGCTCCTTCCCGCCGAGTTTTCAGTCGAGTCGGGAGAGCTCACGCCGAGCCTCAAGCTCAAGCGCCGGCTCGTCGAGCAGAAGTACGCTCCGCTGCTCGACTCGTTCTACGAGGGGGCAGTCCGTGAGCTCTGAAACCACATGATCCCCGTCCAGGGCGCTGAGCTCTTCACCTCGGCGCGCGGCCGAGGGCCGACCTGCCTGTTTCTCTGCGGCTTCGGCACGAAGCCATCCGAGCGTCAGACGCCTCCTCAACTCAGCGACCGCTTCCGAATCGTCTACGTCGACCTGAGGGGAAGCGGGCGATCGACCGGCGATCCCACCGACCTCACCTTCGAGGTGCTCGCCGACGACCTGGAGGCTGTCCGGAAGAATCTCGGGGTCGAGCGGATCGCCGTGCTGGGACACTCCGTTCTCGGCATCCTCGCCATCGAGTACGGCAGTCTGCGGCCCGATAGCGTCTCGCACGTGATCGTCGCGGGTACACCGCCCATCGGCGACCTGGCCCGTGTGGCGGCGAAGTCCGCGGCTTTTTTCGAGGAGGACGCGTCGGAGGATCGAAAGCGGCTCCTTCGGGACAACCTGGCCAGGTTACCCTCGAACCCGTCGTTGATGCAGACAGTCCTTGCGCAAACGCCGATGCGTTTCTTCAACGCGCGTTTCGACGCCGCACCGCTGTTTGCCGAGTTGGACGCGAGGCCGGGGCTTCTCCGGCACGTCATGGGGACGCTCGTGCCTTCCTGGGACGTGACCGTTTCTTCGAGCTCTCGGATCGTGCCGATCCTGATCGCGCACGGACGCTACGACTACACGGTTCCGCATGTGCTCTGGGAGGGCATCCCGGCGAGGCTTCCGAACGCCACGCTCCAGATCTTCGAAGAGAGCGGCCACCAGCCCTTTTTCGAGGAGCCCGAGCGCTTCGCCGCGGCCCTGACGGATTGGATGGGCAGGGAAGGCGGGCGGTGACGTTACCGCTTCTTGTCGAGGTCCAGGAGGAGCTTTCTGGGCGCTCGGCCTCTCCATGCTGCGGCCAGGCCGTCGCGAACGACAGCCTTCGTTGATTTCTCGAGGCAGACGCTCGTCGCTCCCCCGCGCCCCCAGCCGCCCGCGACGGGGGAGAACACGTCGGGCGCCGCCTGGATGAACGCTTCCTGCTCATCCGGGGTCAGCTTCACCATCGCCCAACCGGCTTTCGGCGACAGTGTGGCGAATATCTTTCCGCCAACCCGAAAGTCCGGATGCCCCATGTGGGCGCTTTCGGTCGCGCCGGGCAGCTCCAGGGCGAGCCGCCGAAAGTCGTCTTCCGTCATGTTGCAGGTTGTTACCATCTTTTCCGCCGGAAACACCACCTCGACGCCGTGGAAAAGGCCCTTGAAAAAGCGGGCTACCACTGAAGTTCCAGCCGTCGTACAATAGCGGCACAATTGCAAAAGCTCCCGGGAAGGGTCCCTGGTGTAACGGTGAATCCTCGTCTGTTGAACGCCCGGAAAGTCGCGTCAGCGTGGCTTTTCGTTTTCGTCGTCTTCTGCGCGGCCGGCTTCGGTCAGGCTCTCTGCGGAGCGTGGTCCCAGCCCTGCGGGCCGCACGGCATCGCCTGGATCTCGTCAACAGCCGACGGCCCGCATGAAGGCGTGAACGCGCCGAGCGGTCCTTTCTACGCCTATCCGGGCCTCCTCTCGACCGATCCCCTTCTCTGGACAGACGTCGCGCGCTCGATCTACGACACCAATCCCTACGGCTACCACCTGCCGGCCTACGCGACGGCGGCACTCGAGCAGTCGGGCCTTCCGAACAACTGGCCCGGGCCGACCTTCCTGCCGACTGCCGCGCAGCGGCGGAAGATGTTCGATCTGGCGCGCTACTTCTGCAACCTGCCGGAGTGGCAGTTCCAGAACGGAATGACCGGCGTGACCTGGGCGACGAACATCAACCAGTACCAGGGCAATACGATCGCCTACCCCCCGCCGTGGATCGAGCCGTCGACGCCGACCACGCCCTGCTCGGTGATCCCGACTCCCGGCTTCATGACGCTGGCTCCTTGCCGGCTGCTGGACACGCGCAACCCGGTCGGTTCTCTCGGCGGGCCGGCGCTCGTGGCGGGAGCGGACCGGACTTTCGTCTTCACGGGCCAGTGCGGCATCCCCGCGGAGGCGACCTCCGTGTCGGTCAATGTCGCCGTCACGCAACCGACGGCCGGTCCCGGTTTCCTGACCCTCTACCCGGCCGGCTCGGCGCTGCCTCTGGCGGCGACGGTCAACTACGCGGCCGGGCAGACGCGGGCCAACAACGCGACCGTGGCCCTGGGAGCAGGCGGCGCCATCACCGTCCACTGCGGGCAGGGCTCCGGAACCGCCCACGTGATCATCGACGTGAACGGATACGTCCAGTACTAGGCTCCGCCGGCAGTTGCCGAGGCTCTTCGTATTCCGGAGAGCTATGCTCGGACGTCATGACAGAGATCCTGACCGAACGGCTGCACCTCCGGATGTTCCGTCCCGACGATTTCGAGGCGCACGCGTTGATCTCCGGCGATCCCGAGGTCATGCGCTACATCCCGCCCGGCCCCATGACCCGTGTCGAGGCGTGGCGTCAGATGGCGCAGTACGTCGGGCACTGGCAGCTGCGCGGTTATGGTATTTGGGCAGTCATCGAGAGGCCGTCGCAGAAGTTGATCGGCCGCATCGGCCTATTGAACCCGGAGAGCGGGAACGGCTTCGAGGTGGGCTGGGCCCTGGCGCGCGAGGCCTGGGGCAAGGGCTACGCGCTCGAGGGATCGCGGGCGGCGCTCGACTATGCCTTCACGGTAGTCGGGTGGCAGGACGCCGTCGCCGTCATCCATCCCGAGAACTCTCGCTCGATCCGGGTCGTCGAGCGCCTTGGTGGCACATTCGAGCGCAACCGGGAGATATCGGGCGTACCCGCCAGCATCTATTGCATCAAGCGCCCGGGGACCGCCGGTTCACGGGGAACACCGGCCTCGAGTGTGGAAGCGGAGCTTCGAAACGTCGTAGCGGCAGCGACGCCTCGACTGCTCGCCATCACGGAAGCGCGGGCCTCGTTAGCGCCGGCCCCGGCCAAGTGGTCGCCCAAGCAGGTGATCGGCCACCTGATCGACTCGGCATCCAACAACCATCAGCGCTTCGTCCGCGCTCAGTTCCAGGACGACCTGGTCTTCCCGGGCTACGAGCAGGAGGCGTGGGTCAACGCGCAGAACTACCAGGCGGCGCCGTGGACCGAGCTCGTCTCTGTCTGGCAGCGCCTCAATCTTCAGCTGGTGCGGGTGATTGCGGCTATTCCGGCCGCCGTACGGAATGAGCCGAGGGCTCGCCACAATCTCGACGCCATCGCCTGGCGGCCGGTTCCGCGGGGCGAAGCCGCGACACTCGAGTACTTCCTGCGCGACTACGTGAGCCACCTCGAGCATCACCTTTCACAGGCGCTCGCGCCCGCCAACTGAAGCGCAGCGGCGGTCCCGGGGCCAGAAGCCCGCGATCCGGGGACGAGGGGTCCGATTGGATGGCCGGGATCGTTTCAACGCAAGTCATGGCAGTCTTGCGCGCGATGAGTGATTGGCAGAGTGTCAGGAAAGCGTTGACACGCACAGCGCCGGCCCCGCTCTTCGCCCTGCTGTTGACGGCGATCGCTGCGGTCGGTGGCGCGTCAGGCGAGGCGGGCGATCCGCTTGCGGCGGAGATCGAGCGCTGGTCGCTCTATCTCAGGAACAACGCGTCGACCGACGACATGTGGGCCCAGGTCAAGCAGAGCGGAGGCCCCATGCTCGCCAGCGCCGAGGAGGCCCTCAAGAACGGCCGGCGCCTGCTGGCGCTCCAGCGGCTGGCGGCCGCGAGGGTCAACTTCGCCGCCTCCGCGTACCTTGCACAGCGCCCGGAAGCAGATCGACAGCCGGCTGCTTTCGAGGCGGAGTGGGCCCGCATGGGAGGCGTGCTGCGGGACGATCTGGGAGCCGTTTCTCCCGCAACCCTCGAAGGCGTGAGCCCGGCGGCCGTGCGCGCCGTCGGCGAGGCCGCGCTTCCGCAGGTGCGTGTGTTCTACGACGCCAGCCTCGACTACGGCCGCAGCACGACGACGCAGTACGGCCTCTTCTATCTGGGCGCCGCGCAGGCGCAGCGGGACTTTGCGGCTTTCTGCCGGAAGCTCTCCTGGCCGGCGGCCGGCATCGCTCCGCCGCTGCGGCCGCTCGGCGCCGAGCTCGACGCTCTCGAGGCCGAGCTCCTCAAGGCGTACCGGCCGCCGGCGTCGATCGACAAGCACAGCGAATTCATCACCGCCAGCTCCGCACTGAAGGAAGCCCGCGAGCTGGACGCGGCGGGCCTGCGTTACGGCGCGCTGTTGCGCTACCTGCAAGCCGTGCTCCGGCTTCGCGCCCCTTGGCCCCTCGTTGCCCCAGTTGGACGCCGAGGCCCTCGGCAAGCGCATCGGCGAGCTCGACGTACGGTTGTCGGCGGGAAAGATCGACAACAGCATTGGCCGGATCTTTTTGGAAAGCGCGCAGTCCGACCTCGCGGGGGTCGAGCCCGGCAAGAACCCGGCGGTGGCGGCGTCGATTGCCGGACTCGTGCTTCCGCGCTACTTTGCGGCGCTCGAGCCGGCCCGGCCCGAGGCGAAGAAGCCGGCGCCGCAAGTCACGGTCACGCTCGTGCGGTGGCCCTACACCTGAAACGTCTCCGACCCGGCAAGTTTGCTGGCGCAGAGCGTCGTGCAGGAGTTCGGCGGCAAGGCGCGTTTCGTGGTCGAGAACTACGGCGGCTCGGAGCTGGCGAAGCGATTCGGCGTGACGCGGTACCCCGCGATCTTCGTCGACGACGTCCTGGTGGCCACACCCAAGGACTTCGGTTTCTACGGCAAGGGTGAAGGAGCGGACAACGGGCGCTACGCGCCATGGAAGAGCGCCGAGAGCCGTGAGCGTTTCCGCGCCGACCTCTCCCGAATGGTCTCCCTGCTGCTCGAGGGCCGGAAGGAAGCCGCGCGCTCCACGGTTTCGACCGCGAAGCCAGGCGAAATTGCCGCCCTGCCGGCCCTGACGATCACGGATCTCGACGGCAAGATCCTGTCGCGGGCAGATCTGTCCGGGAGAGTCGTTCTGGTCGAGCTCTGGGCGACGTGGTGCCCTCCCTGCCGGGGCACCCTCGGCTGGCTGGGTGAGCTCAAGAAGCGGTACGGAGACCGTCTCGCAGTCGTTGCCATCGCGGTCGAATCCGACGAAGCAAACGTCCGGAGGCTCTCGGGCGAGCTGAAGCTCCCGGTCTCCTGGGTCATGGGCACGCCGGAGCTCGTGCGTGCTCTTGGCGACGTGAGCTCGGTGCCCACGCTCCTCTTGTTCGACCGCGCGGGCCGCGCCGCAGCCACGTTCTACGGCGCCCCGCCGAGCCTGCATTCCGAGGCCGAAGGGAAGCTCGCTCAGCTCGTTTCGCCGAGCTGAGCCGGACTCTGGTATTTTTGGCGCGATGAAGCGCGTCAACCGCCCGGAAGCGGATAGATTTGGCGGCGGGGGTGACCCATGACCGAGAAGGCGACGTTTGCGGCGGGCTGCTTCTGGGGCGTCGAGGCCGAGTTTCGAAACGTGCCGGGTGTCGTCGACGCGGCGGTCGGCTATACGGGCGGGAAGACAGCCAACCCCACCTACGAAGACGTCTGCTCGGACGAGACGGGGCACGCCGAGGCCGTCGAGGTCGAGTTCGATCCCGCGCGTGTGACGTACGAAAGGCTCCTCGACGTCTTCTGGGAGAACCATGACCCGACGACCCTGAACCGGCAGGGGCCGGATGTCGGCTCGCAGTACCGCTCGGCGATCTTCTTCCACTCGCCCGAGCAGAAAGCCAAAGCGGAGGCGTCGCGGGACAGGCTGACGGCAAGCGGCCGTTACAAGCGGCCCGTCGTAACGGAGATCGCTCCGGCTGGAACGTTCTGGCGCGCCGAGGAGTATCACCAGCGCTACCTCGAGAAACGGGGTCAGGCGCACTGCAAGATCTAGCCGGGCTCCGCCGATGTTCATCGGTCACTACGCGCTGGGGTTTGCGGCAAAGAAAACCGCTCCCCGGCTCTCTCTGGGCTTTTTGCTCGCGGCGCCGCAGCTTCTCGACATGCTGTGGCCGATCTTTCTCCTCCTGGGAATCGAGCGCGTCCGCATCGATCCGGGCAACATGCCGTTCACGCCCCTCGCATTCGACAGCTATCCCTGGTCGCACAGCCTTCTCATGGCGGCCGTGTGGGGCGGCCTCTTTGCGTTTCTCGTCTTCGCCGTGACGGGAAGCGGCTCCGGCGCCGCCGTGGTCTTCCTGCTCGTCGTGAGCCACTGGGTGCTGGACTGGGTGACGCACGGGCCCGACATGCCTCTGTCTCCGTGGAGCGAGAAGAAGGTCGGTCTGGGGCTCTGGAATTCGGTACCGGGGACGCTGGTCGTCGAGGGAGCGCTCTATGCCGCCGGCCTCGCCCTCTACACGAGGGCCACGCGTGCCCGCGACGCGGCCGGCAGATGGATCCTGGCCGCGCTCGTCCTGTTCCTGCTCGTCATGTACCTCTTCGCGGCCTTCGGCCAGCCTCCGCCGAACGTCACGGTGCTGGCGTGGGGGAGCCTCGCCCTGTGGCTGGTGCCGGCCTGGGGTTGGTGGATCGACAGGCATCGCGAGCCGGCGTGAACGCGCATCTCGAGCGCGACTTCGCCTGGAACGACTGGGCGAACCGCGAGACCCTGGCCTCGCTGATGCGGGCGGGCAGACCCCCGCGCCGCGCGGTCAACCTCCTCGGGCACCTCGTCGGAACCGAAAATCTCTGGCACGCTCGGATTCGCGGGCAAAAGAGCCCGATGGCCATCTGGCCGGAGCTGCCGCTTTCCGGCTTCGGCGACGAGATCGCTCGGCTCGCAGTGATCTGGCGCGACCGTCTCGCCGGACCGGGGGCGGTCCGACTCGGCCAACCGGTCGAATACGTCAACTCGAAGGGCGAGCGTTACACGAGCAGCGTCGAGGACATCCTCACGCACGTCGTTTTCCACGGCTCGTACCACCGCGGCCAGATCGCCGCCTCGATGAGGGAGGGCGGGTTCGAGCCCGCCTACACGGATTTCATCCACGCCGTCCGGCAGGGCTTCGTCGCGGCATTGCCCGTGGACCCGCTCTGATGGACAGCCAGATGCTCCTGAGCCTCCTGGTCGGCGTGGGCCTCGCCGCGGCGTGCGGGTTCCGCGTGTTCATTCCGCTGCTCGTGATGAGCGCGGCGGCCCAGTCGGGGCACCTGGCCCTCGCGTCGGGGTTCGAGTGGATCGGGACGAAGCCGGCGTTGATCGCTTTTGCGGCAGCGACGGTTCTCGAGGTTCTCGGCTACTTCATCCCCTTCGTCGATCACGTGCTCGATGTCGCGGCGGCGCCTGCGGCGGCTGTGGCCGGAATCGTCGTGATGGCCTCGTCTCTCTTCGGAATGAGCCCCTTCCTGCGCTGGTCGCTCGCGATCGTCGCGGGGGGAGGCATCGCCGCCCTGGTGCATTTCGGCACCGGGGCCGTGCGCCTGGCCTCGACCGCCACGACCGGAGGGCTCGGTAATCCCGCCGTAGCGTCGGCGGAGCTGGGCGGTGCGGCCACACTCTCCATTCTCGCGATCGCCGTGCCCATCGTGGCGGTAGCCCTGCTCGCCCTTCTCCTGTACCTCGCGTGGCGAGCCGTCGGCATGGGCCGCTCGGTCCAGCCGCTGCGGCGTCCGCGATGAGGAGTCGGGCGGCTCTCGAGGAGGCGCTCTCGGAGCACCGATCGTCAGTGGAAATCTTTCTGGCGGTTGCAGAAGCGGTCCCTGAATCGGAGTGGGCGCGCCCGGTCGCTCCGGGCAAGTGGTCGCCCGGCCAGATTTCCGAGCATCTCGCCCTGTCGCTCGAGGCGGTGGCTCGGGAGATCCGGGGAGAAGCCCCGATGCGGTCTCGGCTTTCCTGGTGGAAGCGGTTCTGGGCCAGGCGCCGGTACCTGCCGGGCATGCTCGAGAAGAAGCGGTTTCCTTCCGGAGCCCGGGCGCCGCGCGAGACGCGGCCCGCGGATTCGGCTGCTCCTCGCGGCGAGGCCCTCGCGAGATTGCGCGCGGCAAACGACGGGATCGAGCGAATCTACGCCGGGGATCCCGGGGCGGCCGGGCGGCGCCTGCGCCACCCCTACTTCGGAGCGCTGAGGGCGCCCGATTTCTTCGGTGTGATCTCTCTCCACGCCCGGCATCACGCGGGCCAGCTTCCAAGGGCGGGTCCGCGCGTTTCCCCGGCTTGATAGAGTTTCACGAGCACATCCGCGTTTTGAGAGGGGAGGAGCTCATGGGCATCATCTGGATGATCCTGGTGGGTCTGGTCGTGGGGATCCTCGCCAAGTTCCTTCACCCGGGGCGGGAGAACATGGGGTTCCTCATGACGATCGTTCTCGGTATCGCCGGATCCCTCCTGGCCACATTCCTCGGCCAGGCCGTCGGCTGGTATCAGCCGGGCGAGGGCGCGGGCTTCATCGGGGGCACTGTCGGCGCGATCCTTCTGCTGGTTATCTACGGCATGGTCAAGGGGAAAGGCCCGGCTGCCTGAATCCGGTCGGGGCAACAAGGCCGCTCGGCCTGTCCTCTTGACTTACGCCTTTTTTACGCCATAGATTGAGGGCGTGCAGCTGCCTCCCTCCCGCAATCTCGGGACCGGCAACAAGGACTGCGGCCACGGCGATGGCCGGACAGACCCCGTCGCGCGCATCGTCTCGCCGGGCGCGCGCAAGGAAAAGCTGCGGCAGCGCGCCTGGAAGCCGGCCGCCTCCCGCGCGTCGCCCAGGCCGTACGCGGAGCTGCACGCGGCCTCGGCCTTCTCGTTTTTGGACGGCGCGTCGCCACCCGAGGACCTCGTCGCCGAGGCCACGCGTCTCTCCCTGCCCGCCGTGGCGCTTCTCGACCGCAACGGCGTCTACGGCGCGCCGAGGTTCTTCAAAGCGGCCCGTGCCGCCGGCATTCGCGCCCTCGTCGGCGCCGAAGTGACGGTCGGAAAGGGGAGTCCAAAGTCCGGAGAGAGTCCAAAGTCCAAAGTCCAAAGTCCAAAGGAGCGGACACGGTTGACCTTGCTCGTTGAGAACAGAGCGGGTTACCGCAACCTTTGCCGGCTGATCACGGCCGGGGCGTTGGGCAAGGCGAAGGGCGAGACCGCCGTGACGCTCGAGCAGGTCGAGGAGCACGCGGCGGGGCTGCATTGCCTGACGGGCGGCCCCGAGGGGCCGGTGGCGCGGGCTCTTACGGAAGGCGGCCTCGAGGCGGCGCAGAAAGAGATGGCCGCTCTCGCCGCGCTTTTTCCGGGGCGGCTCCACGTCGAGCTGCAGCGGCACCGGCTGCGCGAGGAGGAGCACCGCCACCGCGCTCTCGTTGATCTGGCGCTGCGCCTGCGCCTTCCCGTTCTCGCCTCCAATGGCGTGCGCTACGCCGCGGCGCGGGACAAGGAGCTGCACGACGCGATGACCTCCATCCGCTGCCACACGACGCTCGACAAGGCGGGCCGCCTGCTGTCGGCCGAGAGGGAGCGCCACTTCAAGAGCGCCGCGGAGATGGCGGAGCTCTTCGCCGACACACCCGAGGCGCTCGACCACGCTTTCGAGCTGTCGCAGCGGCTCGACTTCACGCTGGCCGACCTCGGCTACCGGTTCCCCGCGTATCCGTTGCCTTCCGACGAGACGCCGGCCTCGTACCTGCGGAAGGTGACGTGGAACGGAGCGCGCTCGCGCTTCCGGCCACTGACGGCGAAGGCCCAGGCGCAGATTGAAAAAGAGCTCGCCATGATCGAGAAGCTCGATTTGCCCGGCTACTTCCTGATCGTGTGGGACATCGTGCGCTTCTGCCTCGAGAACCGGATTCTCGTGCAGGGCCGGGGCTCGGCCGCCAACAGCGCCGTCTGCTACGCGCTGTCGATCACGGCGGTCGATCCCGTCAAGATGGAGCTTCTCTTCGAACGCTTCCTCTCGGAAGAGCGCGGCGAGTGGCCGGACATCGATCTCGACCTGCCTTCGGGGGATCAGCGCGAGAAGGTCATCCAGCACGTCTACCGGAAGTACGGCCCGCACGGCGCCGGCATGACGGCCAACGTCATCACGTACCGCGACCGGTCGGCGGCGCGCGAGGCGGGCAAGGCGCTCGGGTACTCGGCCGAGCAGGTGGACAAGCTCTCGAAGCACCTCGGAAGCTGGAACTTCGGAGAATTCAAAGATCCGATGCGGGAGCTCGAGAAGGAGATCGCAGCGGCGGGGCTGGATCTCTCCGACGTGCGCTCGCGTCACTTCCTGCGCCTCTTCCTCGCGTTCCAGAACCTGCCGCGCCATCTCGGACAGCACTCGGGCGGAATCGTCGTCGCGGCCGGCAGGCTCGACGAGGTCGTGCCGCTCGAGCCGGCGGCGATGCCGGACCGCGTCGTCGTGCAGTGGGACAAGGACGACTGCGCGGACCTCGGGATCGTGAAGGTGGATCTCCTGGGGCTCGGGATGCTGGCGGCGATGGAAGAGGCGATCCCGATGATCCGCCGGCACGAGAACGTCGTGGTCGACCTGGCTCACCTGCCGGCCGACGATCCGAAGGTCTATGCCATGTTGAACGCGGCGGACACGATCGGCTGCTTTCAGGTCGAGAGCCGCGCGCAGATGGCGTCCCTGCCGCGCAACGCCCCGCGCCGCTTCTACGACCTCGTCATCCAGGTCGCGATCATCCGGCCGGGGCCGATCGTGGGCGGCATGGTCCGCCCGTTCTTCGAGCGCCGGCAGGGCCGGGCGCCTGTCGAATACGCGCACCCGTGTCTCGAGCCGATCCTCGCGCGGACTCTCGGCGTGCCGCTCTTCCAGGAGCAGCTCCTTCGCATCGCCATGGTCGCCGCGGGCTTTACAGGCGGCGAGGCCGAGGAGCTGCGCCGCGCCATGGGCTTCAAACGGTCGATGGAGAGGATGGGGTCGATCGAGGCGCGGCTGCGCTCGGGAATGGCCACGCGGGGAATCTCGCCCGAAGCACAGGAGCAGATCGTCAAGTCGATCACGTCGTTCGCGCTCTACGGCTTCCCGGAGTCGCATGCGGCCTCGTTCGCGTTGATCGCTTACGCGAGCGTGTACTTGAAGGCGCACCACCCGGCGGCCTTCCTGGCGTCACTCTTGAACGCGTGGCCGATGGGCTTCTACCACCCGGCGACACTGGTCCAGGACGCCTCACGCCACGGCGTTGCAGTTTGGCAGATCGACGTCGAGCGCTCGGGCTGGGCCTGCCGCTGGGAGGAGAAGGGCGTGCGCCTGGGCCTGCGCTTCATCCGGGGCCTGTCCGAAGCGGCGGGACGCGAGATCGAAAAGGAGCAGGCGCGGGCGCCCTTTCGCGACGCAGACGATCTCGCGCGCCGCTGCCGGCTGGGCCCCAGGGAGCTCGAGCTGCTCGCCCACGCGGGAGCCCTCGCGTGCTTCGGCCTGACGCGCCGGGGCGCGCTCTGGCAGGCGGCCAAGGTCGCGCGCCCGTCCGGCCCGCTCCTGGCGGAGGTCCCCGTGGATGATCCTTCGCCGCTTCCGGAGATGGCGCCCGAGGAGGAGACATCGGCCGATTACGAGACGATGGCGATGACGGCGGGGCCGCACCTGATGGCCCACTGGCGGCAGGCGCTGCGAGGGAAGGGAATCCTCTCCGCGGCGGAGCTGTCCCGCCTGCCCGATGGCCGGAAGGTGACGATGGCGGGTGCCGTCATCGTGCGGCAGCGCCCCGGCACCGCCAAGGGCTTCGTCTTCCTGACGCTCGAAGACGAAACCGGCCTGTGCCAGGCGATCGTGCGCCCCGATCTCTTCCGCGAGAACCGTTCGGTCATCGTGGGCTCGGGCTCCCTCGTCGTCGAAGGGCGATTGCAGAAGCAGGACGGTACCCTGTCGGTGAAAGGCGAGCGTTTCTGGAGCCTGTCGCAGCTCGAGGCGGTCCCCAGCCACGACTTCCGGTGACGCCGCCCCTGGACCAGACTCGACAGAGATCGAACCGGGCCTTACATTGACGACGCCGATGCGCCGGATTCTGTTGCTCTCCTTCACTTCGCTTCTTGCCGGCCGGGCTGCCATCCAGGGCGAGGCCGCGCCGGGTCCTGCGGCCAGGGCAACGGCCATTGCCGGAGAGTTCCAGCGTGGAGATATGGACTCCGTGTTCGCCAGATTCGACGACACGATGAAGGGAGCGCTCCCGCGCCCGAAGCTGGAACAGGTCTTTCAGTCGCTTCAAGGTCAGGTCGGAGCGCTCCGATCGTGTGGCGAACCTCAGGTGCAGTCGGCAGGCCCTCTCGAGATCGCCCTGGTCCCATGCACCTTCGACAAGGCGTCCCTGACGCTCAAGGTTGCGTTTGCTGCGGACGGCCGGATTGCGGGACTGTTTTTTCTGCCGGGCTCGCCATCCGCCTCCTGGGCGACACCGGCCTACGTTGGACCCGGCAGCACGAGTGAGAGCGAGATCGTCGTCGGAGGAGGTGAGTGGGCGCTGCCCGGCACTTTGGCGATGCCAGCCTCCCGTGGGGGGCCGGTCCCGGCCGTCGTCCTCGTGCACGGTTCCGGCCCTCACGACCGAGACGAAACGATCGGGGCAAACAAGCCCTTCAAAGACCTCGCCCTGGGTCTTTCGTCGCGGGGCGTGGCAGTCCTCAGGTACGAGAAGAGGACCCAGGCTCACGCTGCGAAGCTCGTGTCGATGAAAAAGTTCACCGTCAGAGAGGAGACCATCGATGACGCCCTGCTTGCGGCGGCGCTCCTGCGCAAGACGCCGGGTGTCGACCCTCGGCGGATCGTCGTTCTCGGGCACAGCCTTGGCGGAATGTTGATTCCCCGGATCGGGAAGGCGGATCCCGAGCTCGCCGGCCTCGTTTGTCTGGCGGGCAACGTGCGCCCCATCGAGGAGCTCCTTGCGGAGCAGGCCGATTACATCTCGAGCCTCAGGTCCACGACCGAGGAGTCGCGAAAGCAGCTCGAGACGATGAAGAGAGAGGCGGCTCGAGCGGCCGCCCTCGAGCGCGGCAGCGTGGCCGAGGACGCGATGATCCTCAACGCGCCTGCCAGCTACTGGCTCGACTTGAAGGGCTATCGGCCGGCCGAGGAGGCCCGTGCTCTTCGCCAGCCTTTGCTGATCCTTCAGGGAGAGCGCGACTACCAGGTCACGATGAAGGACTTCGGCCTCTGGAAAGCGGCTCTTTCGGGGCGCGCGGGTGTTGTCTTCAAGAGCTATCCAAAACTCAATCACCTCTTCGCGGAGGGCGAAGGCCGGGCAACACCCGCCGAGTACGAGAAGACGGAACACGTTGCCGAGGCCGTGGTCCTCGACATCGCCAAATGGGTGCTCGGGCTGCCGCCTGCGGGCCCGACGCGCCCGTGACACGCCCGGGCAGGACTCAGCGCTTGGATCGGCGGCCGGGCCGCGGGTCGGGCGGCGCGGGCTTGCGGGCCAGCATCCACCAGATCGCAAAGGGCGCCGCGAAACGGCCGGCCACGAGGTAGAAGTGAAAGCCGCCGGCCCAGAGGTTGCGGGCAAGGCGGCCGTAGTGGGCGGCGCTCCAATCCCCCAGGTTCATCGCGTAGACGGACTGAACCTGGAAGACGAGTGCTGAGACGTGGACGAGGAAGAGCAGGAAAGCCGCGGCGACCAGGCGAAGCAGGGCCCGGCCCTCGAAGAATTGCGGTTGTAGCGCGAAGAGAGCCGTCAGCAGGACGAAATTGAAGTGGAGGTCGTCGGCGGGCAGGCCCGGGCGCGGCGAGTCGGGCGGGAAGTCGCTGCGGTCGAGCAGGATTTCGCCTGACCGCGCCGACAAGCTCGTGACGGGAGGCCTTTCGAACGCGCGGAGGATAGCCTGCGCGGCGGCGGCCAGCGGGCGCTCGTACACTTCGCGGAACCCGAACCAGAGGGCGAGGCCGACGGCGAACCCGGCCGCCATCCTCGCGATCGTGCGGCGGCGGACCGGCGGAACAGCCGACACGGCGGCGTCAGCCCTCCACGGGCGCCGGGCGAGGCTGCCGGGCGGCCCAGAGGAAGAAGAGCGCTACGCCAAAGAGAACGACCGCCGACTGCCAGACGACCGTGTGCGAGGACTGGAAGAAGGCGGGGTAGTGGCGGCCGATCCAGAAGAGCGAGACCACGCGCACGAGGTTGATGAGCTGGATCGCCGCGAGGCCGGCCAGAGCACCCAGCAGGCGCGAGCGCCAGGGGGCCGGAAAGGCCAGCACGGCTGAGGCGAAGAGAAGGGCCGTCTCGATGCCATTGCAGCCGTTCTCGATGTTGACGGCGAAACCGCCCCCCGAGATCGTCGTGCCGGCGACGGCGATCGGTTCGCCCATCACGCGCAGGATCGCGCCCGACACGGAGGCTATTCCAGCGGTGAACGGCACGATGACGTGGTCGTTGACGGGCCGCCAGGCCACGAGAAAATAGAGCGCTCCGAGCAGGACGAGGAAACGGGCGAGAAAGAGATAGGACGCGAGACGGGTCGCGCGGGAGCGACCCGCCTCGGAAACCGGGGGCACGGAAAAAGAGTCCCGCTACGCCGCCTTCTTCGTGGTCGTGGTCTTGGCGGGTGCCGCCTTCGCGGGGGCCTTCACCTCGACGGACGTGGCGGTCATCTTGTACTTGATCGTGACCTTGGAGCCCTTGGCGAGGGTGCCCTCGACCTTCGTCCCGGCGTCGCGGGCGATCTCGAAGCGCTCCGTGCCTTTCATGACGACGATCATGGTGTCCGAGACCTCGGCGACCTCGCCCGTGACCTGGTACTTGTCGGGTGTGGCACCGACGGCCGGACCGGCGAGGAAAAGACCGACGAAAGCGAGGCCGGCGACCGCGAACCGAATCTTTCGCATGGCATCTCTCCTTTTTTCTTGGCGAAACTCTACTTCGACTTCTGGTTTTCCTTGGAGGCGCGGTAGCCGGCCTTGATGGCGTCGGCTTCCGTCATGTACTTGCCTTCCTTCGTGTTGCCGTACCACTGGTCTCCCTCGTAGTGGTAGACCTTCGTGTTGGTGTTGACCCATACCATTCCCTTGACCGGCGGAGCCTGCGCCGGCTTGTTGGCCGAAGGCGCGGAGGCGGCAGCCGGCGCCGGGGCCGGCGCACGGCTGGAGGATGCCTCGGGGGCCGGTTTGCTTTCTGTTGCTTTCGTGGAAGTTGGGGCGGCCGCTGAACCCACGGTGACGAGGGAGCTGATCTTCCCGATCGTGCTCTTCGAAACGCCGGCCTTCGCGAGGCCGTCCACGGAAGAGTAGGGGCGGCCGGCGATGATCTTCTTCGCCGTGGCTTCGCCGACGCCCGGAAGCTCCTCGAGCTCCTTCTGGGTCGCCGTGTTCAGGTTGACAGGGCTGCTTCCGGCCCCTGCTTTGGCCGGCGCGACCTTCTCCGTCTTTTCGGCCTTGGGAGCTGGCGTCGGGGCTTTCTCGGTCTTGGCCGGTTTTTCAGCCGTCGTTGCCTTCGCGGTCTTGGTCGGCGCCTTCGCGGCCGCCGCCGGCTTGGCGGTCACCTGGGAGCGGATCTTGTCGATCGTGCTCTTGGGCACGCCCGCTTTGGCAAGATCGTCCACCGAGGAGTAAGGACGGCCGTCGATGATTTTCTTGGCCGTGGCTTCGCCGACGCCGGGCAGGGCTTCGAGCTCCTGCTGGGTGGCCGAGTTCAAGTTGACCTTGGCCTTGGTCGCGAGGGCATTCGCGGGCAACAGCAGGGAGACGACGGTGGCGAGCGCCAGGGAAACCAGGGGTATCCGGCTGCGGAAGCGTGTCATTGACGATCTCCTCTTGGCGCGGATCTTATCGCGGGAACGGCCGGCTCAAGACACCTTCTTGAGCGCCTCCTGCGCGCCTTTGAGAGACGGATCGATCTTCAGGGCGGCCTCGTACTCGCGGCGCGCCAGATCGCGCCGGTCCTTCTTCTCGTAGACCCGGCCCAGCACGAGGTGCGTCGTGGCAAACGTGGGTTCGGTCTTCTTCGGCTCGCGCCCGAGGTAGAGCTTGAGGCACTCCTCGCCTCGATCGAGGCGCTCGCCCGATTGCGCGGCGATGTTGCCGATCTGGAAGCAGGCCAGAAGCTCCGCCGGCTGCTCTTTGAGCAGCCTCTCCATCACGTCGAAGGCCTTTCCGTACTGTTTCTGCCGCGAATAGAGATTGGCGGTCCACACGAACGGCTCCCGCTTTCCGGGGAACTCCTTCTCGGCGCGCGCATAGGCGGCGAGAGCGGCGTCGTCGTTCTTCTCGTATTCGGCGACCCGGCCGGTGGCCCGGTAACCGCGCAGAGCATCTCGCCGGGCGATTTCGGCAGCCTGCGCGCGGGCCTTCTCGACGCTGCCGCCCATGACGCCGGGAGCCTGGAGGTCGAACTCGAGGATCCCGAATCGCGCGTCGATGTTGTTCGGGTCGAGCTCGACCGACTTGTCGAAGGCCTCCTTCACCTTGCCGGCGAGCGACGCCTGCTTGAAAACGTTGGCCTTGGCCGCCTGCGACCCGTAGGCCCGGCCGAGCCAGAGCTGATTCTCGGAGCTCGCCGCGTCGAGGGCCACCGCCTTCTCGAACCACAGGACGGCGCTGTCGAGCTCCTCCTGCGCGAGAAGGATGCGGCCGAGATAGAGGGCCGCGCGGGCGTCCTTCGGGTCTTCCTTCGCGGCGGCCTCGAGCGCCGTGCGGGCGTCGGCCCTCTTGCCGGCGTCGAAGAGGACGACGCCCTCGTCGGTCTTCGCGCTGCTCGCCAGAAGGGGCGAAGCGCAGAGCAGAAGGGCGGCGACAAGCTGCGGAAGTCTCGGCACGTTGCCCCAAGATACGCCCAGGCGGCGCCAGGGTTTCGGGAACTTCGGCCGGTCGAGCGGGTTCTGTACCTGCCAGAATGATAACCATGCTTTCGCCCCGCCGGCGGGCCCTCGTCCTGATGCTCGGATTCGTTTTCGCGGCCGCTACGCTCGTCCTGGCCGGCTCGACGGCCGTCTCCGGACAGGCGGCGCGCCCGGGCCCTGCCGTCGCCCCGCGCCCGACGCCTTCCCCCGGCGGACAGCCGGCCGATTGGAAGGAGATCGACCGACTTGTCGCGGAACAGAAGTTCGAGGAGGCGGCCAAGCTCGTGACGCGGCGGCGCGAAGCGGCGCAAAAAGCGGGGGACGAGGCGGAGTGGACCAGGGCTTTGATCCGCGAAGTCCAGCTCCGGACGGGCCTGCACGGCTACGAGACGGCCGTGCGGTTCTTGAAGGATCAGCCCTGGCCGCAGGGCCTGGTCGCAAGGACGGCGCTCGAGCTCTTCTACGCGCAGTCGCTCGTCAACTACTTCCACATCTACTCGTGGGAAATCCAGCAGCGCGAGCGGGTGGAGTCGAAGGGAGCTGTCGACCTCAAGGCCTGGACCGGCCCGCAGATCTATGCCGAGGCTGTCAAGGCTTACGCGCGGCTGTGGAAGGAGCGCGATGCCCTCGGAAAAGAGGGATCGAAAGCCTTGAAGGAGTTCCTCGAGCCAAACACCTATCCCGAAGGCGTGCGGAGCACTCTGCGGGACGCCGTGACGTACCTGTTCGCGGCGCACCTCTCCGATTCCTCGGGCTGGACTGCCGCCGAATCCAACGAGATCTATCAGCTCGGCCTGCCTTCGCTCCTGCGCTCCGACAGCCTGGCGAGGGCGATGAAAGTCGACGACGACGCGATTCACCCCCTCGCGCGGATGGTTGCGGTCTTGGACGACCTCGAGGCGTGGCATGCCTCCCGGTCCGAGCGCGAGGGCGCGCTCGAGGCGCGTCTCGAGAGGCTGCGGCGCCTCTTTGCGGCCTTTGCGGAAGACGAGGACCGCCAGGCAATCGAGAAGGACCTCGAGGATCGGCTGCCGGCCTTCGCCAGCCTGCCGTGGTTCGCAATGGGAAAAGCGCAGCTGGCCGAGTTCGTCGAGCGCCCGGACTTCTCGGGCGATCTCGTGCGGGCGCGGTCGATTGCGGAGCAGGGCCGGAAAGCGTATCCCTCTTCGGTCGGCGGGCAGCGCTGCCTCGCGATCATCAAGCAAATCGAGGCGCCGGCATACGCGCTTCGAACGATGCAGAACGACGGGCCGGGACGGCGCTCGATCCAGGTCACACACAAGAACGTCGAGCGGCTCGTGTGCCGGGCCTTCCGATTCGACCTGGCCGCGCGCGTCGAGTCGGCTCACAACCAGTTCGCGATCCTTCCGAACAACGACGAGCTGCGCAAGATCGTCGACACGCAGACCCCGGCGGCCGAGTGGATCGCGCCGCTTCCGCCGACTCCCGACTACCGCCAGCACACCACGTTCGTCACGCCGCCCATGAAGGAGCCCGGGGCTTACGTCGTCGCCGTGTCCGGAGCCGCGAGCTTTGGCGGGCCGGGGTTTCCGCTCGTCGCCGCGCACTTCATCCTGTCCGATCTCGTCCTCGTGACGCGCCCCGTTTCCGGCGACACGGACGCATCGAGCTTTCTCGAGGTCCAGGCGCTCTCGGGCGAGACCGGCCAGCCGGTCTCGGGCGTCGAGGCGACCGTCCTGCGGACGCTCTGGAACCCGGAACGCATCGAGCGCGTCTCCTCCGCCACGACAGGCGCCGGAGGATTGGCGCAGCTTTCCTTCGGCGCCACGAGGCCGGGCGGCGGCGCTTTCCTGTTCGCCCGCCACGGCAAAGATCTGGGCCTGGACATGAGCATCTACTTCCCCTACGGCTCCCCGCAGCCCTCGGAGGTGACGTCCTCGCTTCTCTTCACCGACCGGAGCATCTACCGGCCGCTCCAGAAGATCTTCTGGAAGGTGCTCGGATACCGCGGAAGTCCGCGCGCCGGCCGTTTCGAGGTTCTTCCGGCAACGCCCGTCACGGTGACCCTCTTCGACCAGAACAACCAGAAGGTGGATGAGCGCGAGGTCACGACCACCGCTTTCGGGTCGGCGGCCGGCGAGTTCGTCGTCCCGGCCGGGCGCGCGCTCGGCGCGTGGCGGCTCGGGAGCTCGCTCGGCGGCGCGCAGGCGACCGTGCGCGTCGAGGAGTACAAGCGCCCGACCTTCGAGGTCACGTGGAAAGACCCCGCGTCGCCCCTGCGGCTGAACCAGCCGGCGCGGCTCACGGGCGAGGCCCGCTACTACTTCGGTCTTCCGGTTTCGAGCGGCTCCGTGCGCTGGCGCGCGACACGCACGCCGCAGTATTTCTGGTGGTCGTACTGGTCCTGGTACCCGAATCCTTCCGTGCGCGCGCAGACGGTAGCGAGCGGCGTCTCGTCCCTGCAGCCGGACGGAACCTTCGAGGTCGCGTTCACGCCGGGCGTCGACGAGAGGCTGGGCTCGGGGTCGAAAGACCTGACGTATTCCTACAAGGTCGACGCCGACGTTTCAGACGAGGGCGGCGAGACCCGCTCGGCCTCCCGGTCCTTCCGCCTGGGCTTCGTCTCGGTCGAAGCGCGCGTGGATGCCCCGCCGGGATTTCTGCGCGAGTCGAAGCCCGGCAGTTTCCGTGTCGTTCGGACGAACCTCGACGGCGTGCCCCGGGCCGGGCACGGCTCCTTCCGTATCGTGGCGCTCCAGCAGCCGGGCACGACGATCCTCCCGGCCGATCAGCCTGTTGCGGCGCGTGGTTCGACGAAGGACGCGTACCGGACGCCCGGCGACGCGCTGCGGCCGCGCTGGGACACCGAGTACTCGCCGGAGCGGATGATCCGGCTCTGGAAGGACGGTGCGGAGGTCGCGCACGGCGAGCTGACGCACGACGCGAAAGGGGAGGCGTCTGTCGAGGTCCCGGGCTTGCCGGCCGGCGCCTACCGCCTCCTCTACCGCACGGTGGACGACTTCGGCGCGACCTTCGAGATGCCGCGGGAATTCCTGGTCGGCGGCGCGAAGACGCCTCTCGCCCTGCCCGCTGTCCTCTCGCTCGAGAGCGCCTCGGTGCCGGTCGGAGGCACCGTGCGCCTGCTCGTGGCCTCCGGCCTGCGAAACCAGGCCCTCTTCTTCGACATCTACCGGTCCGGCCGGCGCGTCGAGCGGCGCGCTCTGTCCGAAAAGTCGCCGTCCTTGATCGAGATTCCCGTTGGCGAGGCGGACCGCGGCGGGTTCTCGGTGAAGCTCTCGGGCTCGCGCGACCACCAGTTCATGGCGCTCTCCCAGTCGGTCTTCGTGCCGTGGGACGACAAGGAGCTCACGGTCAGCTTCGAGACCTTCCGCGACAAGCTCAAGCCGGGCGCCCGCGAGACGTGGAAGGTGAAGGTCGAAGGGCCGAAGGCGTCCGGATCGGAGAAAGCAGCGGCGGAGCTTCTGGCCTACATGTACGACCGCACCCTCGATGCGTTCGTCGGGCATTTCCCGCCGAGCCCCCTTTCCGTTTACCCGAATCGCACCGGTGTCGACTGGAGCCGGGCCAACCTGGGCGAAGCCGGTTTCCAGTACATCCGCGAGAACTTCCCGAGCCTTCCGCCTCCACCCTCTCTGCGGCCGGACACGCCCAAGTTCTACGGGGGCTACGCGATCGGCGGACCGGGCCAGCGCGGATTCGGCCTTGCCGGCGGTCTCCGCGACTCCCGGATGCGTTCTGAGGTGGTAGCGATGGACGCCGCCGCGCCGATGGCGAAGGCGGCTGCCGAGGAGCCCGAGCGCAAGGACAAGAACGCGCTGGCGTCCTCTCCCGCGGCTCCTTCGCCGCCGGAGGCAGCGGTGCCTCTGCGCAGCGCGTTTTCCGAGACGGCTTTCTGGCAGCCGCACCTGCTGACCGGGCCCGACGGAACGGCCTCGATCGAGTTCACGGTTCCCGACTCGGTCACGTCCTGGAACGTCTTCGTGCACGCCGTCACGCGCGACTTCAAGGCGGGCTCGATCAAGAAGGAAACCAAGAGCGTCAAGGACCTGATGGTCCGGCCGTACGTCCCGCGCTTTCTGCGGGAGGGAGACACAGCGGAGCTGAAGGTCGTCGTCAACAACGCGTCGGACAAGGCGATGTCGGGCCGCGTGTCGATCGACATCCTGGATGCCGAGACGAACGCCAGCGTCCTCGCGTTGTTCGGGGTCTCTGCCGAAAAGGCGAGCTTGCCGTTCACGGTCGCTTCGGGCGGCGGCGCCAACGTCGCCCTGACCCTCGCCGCACCCAAGCGCGTGGGCCTCTACGCCTTCAAGGTGACGGCAATCTCGGGCAACACGTCGGACGGCGAGCTCCGGCCGGTTCCCGTCCTGCCCGGGCGCGTGCACCTCATGCAGTCGCGGTTCGTGACCCTGCACGACCGGGACCGGCGCGAAATGACATTTGCGGACATGGCCCGCAGCGACGACCCGACTCTCATCAACGAGCAGATGGTCGTCACGGTCGACGCCCAGCTCTTCTATTCGGTCCTGCAGGCCTTGCCGTATCTCGTCAACTATCCGTACGAGTGCACCGAGCAGACGCTGAACCGCTTCGTCTCGACCGGGATCGTGTCCTCGCTGTTCAAAGACTATCCGGCGGTCGCGAAGATGGCCGAAGAGATGTCGAAGCGCGAGACGCAGCTCGAAACCTGGGATGGGGCCGACGCCAATCGCAAGATGGCGCTCGAGGAGACGCCCTGGCTCGAAAACGCCAGGGGCGGGCGCGACACGGGCCTGTCGCTGGCGCGCGTGCTCGACCCACGTGTCGCCAGAGCGGAGCGCGAGACTTCGCTGGCAAAGCTCCGCAAGGCGCAGACCCAATCGGGCGGCTTTCCGTGGTGGCCGGGCGGCCCGCCCTCACCGTACATGACTCTCTACATCCTCCACGGCTTCGCCAACGCTCTCGAGTTCGGCGCCGAGGTGCCTAAGGACATGGTGCAGAGGGGCTGGGCTTACGCTGGCGCCGACATCCGACGGGACCTCGACCGCTGCATGCACGCGCCAGGTTTCTGTCACTTCGCGACATTCCTGAACTACACGCTCTCCTCGTACCCCGATGAGAGCTGGTACAAGCCGGCCTTCGACGACGCGTACCGGCGTATCTTGATCGACTACTCGTTTAGCCACTGGAAGGTCCATCCGCCGTATCTCAAAGGACAACTCGCGCTGACGTTGAAGCGTATGGGTCGGCCCGCGGACGCGAAGCTCGTTTGGGACAGCGTCATGGACTCGGCCAAGACCGAGCGGGACCTCGGCACGTACTGGGCGCCCGAGGACCGTTCCTGGCTCTGGTACAACGACACGATCGAGACGCAGGCGTTCGCCCTGCGCACCCTCTCGGAGCTCGAACCGAAGAGTCCCACCCGCGCCGGGCTCGCGCAGTGGCTGATGCTGAACAAGAAGCTGAACCAGTGGAAGTCGACGCGAGCCACGGCGGAGGTCATCTACTCGCTGGCCTACTACCTGAAGAACGAGGGCGCTCTCGGCATCCGCGAGGACGCGACCGTGACAGTCGGCGGCCAGAAGACCGTGTTCGTGTTCGAGCCCGACCGCTACACCGGCAAGAAGAACCAGGTCGTCGTGCCCGGCGACAAGCTCGATCCGAAGACGGCCTCGACGGTCGTCGTCGAGAAGGAGGGCAAGGGCCTCGCCTTCGCCTCGGCGACCTGGCACTTTTCGACGGAGAAGCTGCCCGAGGAGGAGCGGGGCGACTTTTTCGCGGTCTCGCGCAAGTACTTCCGGCGCGAATCGACCCCGCAGGGCTTCGTGCTGAAGCCGCTGGCCGAGGGGACGGCAGTTTCGCCGGGCGACGAGGTCGAGGTCCAGATCTCGCTTCGGTCCAAGCACGCGGCCGAGTACGTCCACCTGCGCGACCCGCGGGCGGCGGGCCTCGAGCCAGGGATCTCGGTATCGCGCTGGAAGTGGGACCTGGGGCTCGTCTACTACGAGGAGACGCGCGATTCCGGAGCGAACTTCTTCTTCGAGCAGCTTCCGGCCGGCGAATACACGTTCAAGTACCGGCTGCGCGCCAACATGGCCGGGACCTTCAAGGTCGGCCCCGCCACCGTCCAGTCCATGTACGCCCCGGAGTTCGCCGCCTACTCGGCGGGAGTGACGCTCACCGTGAAGTCCGCGGTAACCCCCTCTCCCCCGGGAGAGGGCGGGGGTGAGGGGAGAACCGAAGCCGTGGCATGAACTTTGTGGGCAGCTGCCCTCCCCTCACCCTGACCCTCTCCCGGAGGGAGAGGGAAGGGAAGTGGCCTACGCGGCGACGGCGCCGTCGGAGACGATGACGCCGTCCTGGATGCGGACGACGCGGGAGGCGCGGCGGGCGAGCGTCATGTCGTGCGTGATGACGACCATCGTGCGGCCCTGCTTCCAGAGGTCGGTGAAGATCTGCATGATGTCGCCGCCGGCGGCCGTGTCGAGGTTGCCCGTGGGCTCGTCAGCCAGCACCACGTCGGGCTGCATGGCCAGCGCGCGCGCGATCGCGACGCGCTGCATCTGTCCGCCGGACAGCTCCGTTGGCTTGTGCTCCATCCTGTCGCCGAGGCCCACGCGCGCCAGAAGCTCCTCCGTCCGCGTCCGGCGCTCCCTGGGCGGCACGCCCCCGAAGACCATGGGCAGCTCGACGTTCTCGTACGCCGAGATCGCCGACAGGAGATTGAAGCCCTGGAACACGAACCCGACGCGCCGATTGCGCACGTCGGCAAGCTCGTCCCGGTCAAACCGCGACACGTCCTCTCCGGCAAGGCGGTAGGTCCCATCCGAAGGCGTATCGAGACAGCCGATCAGGTTCATCAGCGTGGACTTCCCCGAGCCCGAGGGGCCGACGATCGCCACGAACTCGCCGGGCGTCACGACGAGCTCGATCCCTTTCAGGGCCTCGACCTTGATCTTGCCCGTGTCGTAGACCTTGCGGATCGACTGCATCTCGATGATGTTCGGCTGGCCGGTTTGGGACATCACTCGTACCTCAAGGTGGCGGCCGGGTCGATGCCGGCGGCGCGGCGCGCGGGAAAGTAGCCGGCCAGAAGCCCGGCCGTTCCGAGGATCGCCACCGTGGCCGCCCCGATCGGCCACGAAAGCGTGGGCTTGCCCAGGAACTCGAGCACTTTCGTGCTCTGCTGGGGAATCATCCCGAGGGCCGTCACGATCACGATCGCGATGACAGCTCCGAAGAGGCCTCCCAGAAGCGTGTAGATCAGGCCTTCGAGCAGGAAGGGAAGGGTGATCCAGCTGCGGCGCGCTCCGAGGGCCATCTTGACGCCGATCTCGCGCGTGCGCTCCTTGACCACGGCGTACATGATGTTGGCGACGCCGACGCACCCGATGATGAGGGTCAACGCGCCGATGATGCCGAAGAACATTTCCATGCCGAGGAAGATCTTGGCGGAGACGGCCTGGCCCTTCACCGTGTTCCAGATGCCCCAGACGTGCTCGTCCTTCGGGTCGTAGCCGTACTTGGCGGCCATGACCTCGTTGGCGCGCGCCAACACGGGCTCCATGTCCTCGGACTTCTCGGTGTGGATGACGAGGACCCAGAGCTTGTCGCGCCCGATCAGCGCTCGGAACGTCGTGATCGGAATCACGGCGTGGTTCTTGTCCTGGCCACCGTAAGCCGAGGTCTGTGTCTTTCTTTCCATGACGCCGATGACCGTGAACGGGAAGTTGTTGATCAGGACCGTCTTTCCCACCGGGTCTTCTTTGGCGAAGATGTCCTCGGCCAGCTCGTAGCCGAGAAACACAACGCGGCGCTTGTCCTCTTCATCCCGGGCGTTCAGGAACCGTCCGCCCGGCTGCGCGTAGTGCTTGCGCGGATCGCCATAGTTCCAGTTGACCCCGGACAGCTGAGGCGTTCACCGTCTTGCGGCCGTACATGAACAGCGTGCGCCCGGTGCGCATCTCGCCCCAGATGTCGCAGCCGGGGATGCGCTCGCGGAGCATGGCGATGTCGTCGATCCGCGGCTGGATGGGCCGCCCCTCGGGCAGGCCCTTCCAGACCTTCGAGGTCTCGCCCGGCCAGTGGATCGCGAGGTTCTCGCCCATCGACCGCTCGTTGCGCGAAAACTGGCGCTTCAGGCCCTCGCCGAAAGCCAGCAGCAGCAGGATCGTCACGGTCCCCCAGGCAATCGAAGCGATCGTCAACGTGGCGCGTTTCTTTTGCAGGCGCGCGGTGCGCGTAAAAAGGTGGAGGACGACGGAGAGGTCTCGGCGCGTCATCTTCGGCCTCAGAGCTTCATCGCAACGACGGGGTCCAGCCGCGACGCGTCGCGCGCCGGGAAGTAGCCGGCCAAGAGACCCGTCACGCCCAGGACGAGGGCCGTCAGGGCGGCGACGGGAAAGGAGATCTCCGGGTCGCCGACGAAGTTCGTCGCGCCGAACTTCGGAAAGACGCTGCAGACGGCCCACGACATGGCAAAGCCGATCGCTCCGCCCAGGGCCGTGATCAGCATGGTCTCGAGAAGGAACTGGCGCAAGACCCAGCCCTGACGCGCGCCCAGCGCCATCTTGATGCCGATCTCCTTGGTGCGCTCCTCGACGACCACGTTCATGATGTTCGAGACGCCGATCCCGCCGACGACGAGCGTGAAGCAGCCGATGATCGCGATGAAGAGCCGGAAGGACAGGAAGAAGGTGTCCAGGAACTTGAACTGCTGCGCCGTGTCCCAGACCGAGAGCGCTTCCTTGTCCGTCGGGTCGAAGCGCAACTGGCGGGCCAGGACTGCGCGAACGTTCTCGGTGACGGATTCGGACTGCGAGGCCGAGAGGGGCTGATAGAGAAAGTTGTTCACGTACTTGGACCCGGTCAGCGCGCGAAACGTCGATCCGGGCATGTAACCCCTGCCCTCGTCGCGGCTGTTGTAGCTCGAGTTCTGGACCTTCTTCTGGAGAACGCCGACGATTAAGAACGGCGAACCGCCCAGGATGACGGTCTTGCCGACGGCCGGCTCCTTACCGAAAATCTCGCCCGAGATCTTGTCGCCGAGGAAGAGAGTCCTCCGCTGCTCGGCCTGGTCGGTCGGATTGATGAACCGGCCGCCGGCCTCCGGGATCAGGTTTCGCATTGCGCCGAACTCGGGCCAGACCCCCGACACGTCGACGGCCACCGTCTTCAGGCCGTAGTGGAGCTTCAGAGTGTCGTTGTATTCCGACGAGACGGCGACGACGCCGGCCGCCTCGCGGCGCACGGCCTCGACGTGCTCCTCGCTCAGGCGGATTCGCCGGCCGCGGCCCAGGCCCTCCCAGGGAACCGACGTCAGGCCGGGCCAGGCGATGGCGATGCGGTCGCCCAGGCCCGCCGAGTTCTTGATCATCTGCTTGTGGAGACCCTGCCCGAAGGCGCCGAGCAGCGTGACCGCGACGGTGCCCCAGACGATGCCGAAGATCGTCAGAGACGTCCGGAGCTTCTGGCTCCGCACGTCGCGCAGCAACTGCCGGATCGTGTCTTTGACGTTCAGCATGACCGTCGTCTTGCCGCTTCCGTTGTCATCCCGAGCCCCTCCACGTCCAATGTCATCCCGAGCGAAGTCGAGGGATCTACTCTGGTAATTCTGGTGTCGGCATGCGCATTTCTCGGGGCAGGCTCCGTCGAGGCATCTACCCTCGTCGTGCTTCGACCGGAGCAGATTCCTCGCTTCGCTCGGAATGACACCAGTGCGTTGTCCATCTCCTGGTCAGCTGATCTTCTTCGGCGGGCGCTCCACGACTTTCGCGCCCTTGTCGAGGCCCGAAACGACCTCGACGTTCATGCCGTCGGAGATGCCGAGCTTGACGGCGACTTTCTTTGGCTCGTCCTTGGGCCTGGCTCCCGGGACTTCGACGGACGTCTTCTTTCCCCCGTCTTCGAAGATCACGACCCTCTCGGGGAGCATGAGGATGTCTTTCTTTTCGCGGATGATGAGATCGGCATTGGCCGAGTAGCCGGCGCGCAGCGTGACGCCTTTGGCCGGGTCGAGCTCGATCTCGACGTCGAACAGTGTTGCGCCCTCTTTCTGCTGTGCCTGGGGCGCGATGCGCGAGACGTGGCCGGTGACGACGTCGGTCGGCAGCGCTCCGACCTTGATCCGGGCGGTCAGGCCGACGCGCAGCTTGCCGACGTCGATCTCGTCCACCGTTCCCTTGAAGATGAGATCGCTCATGTCGGCCACCGTGGCGAGCTCGGTTCCCGGCTGGTAGGAGGTCAGCGGCGTGATCGGGTCGCCCGGGTTGACCAGGCGCGTCAGCATCGTTCCGGCTGCCGGCGCGCGGATGATGGAATCCATCGTGATGTTGGCCGTCGAGACTTTCCCCTTGCGGGTCAGGTCTCGTCCCTGCTCGGCCCGCGCGAGCGCGATCTTGGCGAGCTCGTAGGATTCCCGCTTGGTGTCCAGATCCGACTTGGGCAGGAAGCCGTTGCGGGAGAGCTCCTGGGCCCTCTCGTAGTCCGCTTTCGCCCGCTCGAAGGAAGCCGTCGTCGAATCCACCTGCCGGTCGACGTCGGTCAGCTCCTGGGGGGTCGGGTCCGGGCCGATCTCGAACAGGGGGTCGCCGGAATGCACGGAGTCGCCGACGCTGACGAGGCAGCGCTTCACGATGCCGGAGATCTTGGACTTGACCGAAAACTTCTGTCTCGGCTGGATCTGGCCGACCGCAATCGCCTTCTCGGTGATCGAGCCCGCTTCGACGGTCAGCTGCTTGAGCCCGTCCTTGTCGCTCTTTCCCGACCGGGCCAGGGCGTACACGGCCCCGGCGACCGCCACGAGGACGACCAGAATGATGAGCGTTTTGAAGAGCTTGCGCATGCCGGCCTCCCGACTCGAACCGAAAAAAACGCCTTGCTCCCTAGTTACGCACCAAGTCCGGGGAAGTTCGCCGCCTCCATGTAAGCTTCGCCGCCATGCGCGCGGAGGGCGGCATCCTGCGGATCGTTCCGGGACTCGCCCTGGCGGCGGCCGTGATGCTTCTGGCGGGAGAGCTCGCCCGCGTGCTGGGCTCCGGGCTGCTGCGGCTCGAGGGCCTCGATCCCTCCGGCCGGGCAAGCCCGATCTCGGGCATCTCGGTGTCGATCCTGGTCGGGCTCGCCGCCGCCAACACCCTCGGTACGGCGGCCTTCTTTCGGCCCGGCCTGGCGTTTGCGGTCAAGACGGTCCTGCGCCTGGGGATCATCCTCGTGGGCATCAAGCTCTCGTTCTTCGACGTCGTGAAGCTCGGGGCGTGGGGCGTGCCGGTCGTTGCCACCATCATCGTGGTCGCGCTCGTCGTGACGACGGCGATCGCCCGCGGACTCGGACTCTCGGACCGGCTCGGCACTCTGGCCGCGGCCTCCACCGCGATCTGCGGCGTGACCGCGGCCGTCGCGATCGGGCCGGTGATCGAAGCGGAGGACAGCGAGGTGGCCTACACCGTGGCCAACGTCACGCTCTTCGGTCTTGCGGCGATGCTGGCGTACCCGTACCTGGCGCACGCCCTGTTCGGCCCGGCTTCGGGCTCGGTCGGCCTCTTCCTCGGCACCGGCATCCACGACACCTCGCAGGTGATGGGCGCGGCCCTCTCGTACAAGGAGCTCTTCGGCGACGAGAAGGCGTTGCAGGTGGCTGCCGTCACGAAGCTGACGCGCAACGTTTTTCTCGTGGCCGTGGTTCCATTTCTCGCGCTGCTGCACGCGCGGCGCTCGGGAAGGGCGGGCGAGAAAGTCGAGATCGGTAAGCTCTTTCCCCTGTTCGTGCTCGGGTTTCTGGGGATGGCCATCGTCCGCTCCGTGGGCGATGCGGGTCTGGCTCGGGGAGGCCTGGCCTTCGGCGCCCTCGACGCCGAGGCCTGGAAGAACCTGACGAAATCGGTCGGGGAAACCGGGGCGGCTGCGGCCCTCGGCACGGCGATGGCCGGCGTGGGCCTGACGACGGACCTGCGGGCGCTCGCAAAGCTCGGAGCCCGTCCGTTCTATGTCGGCGCGGCGAGCGCGGTTCTCGTTGCCGGGCTGGCGCTCCTGCTCGCCGCGCTCGTCGGCCCGAAGCTCTAGAAACTCAATCCTCGCTGGCGCGTTCCTTTGCCCTGGCGACATCCAGAGCCTTGCGGAACCGCGGATCGCCCCGCAGGTTGTCGAGGTCCTCGTCGCTGCGCAGCGTCCCCGTCGCGTCGAAGCCCGCGTCGAGCGCCTTGAAGAGCCACTCGAAGGCCTTGTCCGTCTGGTTGAGTCGGGCGTACGAGCAAGCGAGGTTGTACTGCGTCGTCGGGACGCGGTAGCCGAGCTCGAACGCCTTCTGGAAGGCTTCGGCCGCCGCCTCGGGCCGGTCGCCCGCGAGCGAGGCAAAGCCCAGGTTGAACCACGCGCGCCCCTGCTGCGGGTGCTTCTGGGCGTATTCCTCGAACCGCCGGGCCGCCTCGCGCCACTTCGTGCGGTTCTCCGAGAAGCCAGCGCCCGCTAATCCCCAGCGGCCGTTCCCGAAGCCGGGCAGCTCGAGGTCCCGGGCCTCCCGGGCGAGGTCGGCAAAGCGCCGCTCGCCGCGGACATTGTCGAGATCGTCGTCGGTGCGGAACATCTCGGGCTGGTCGAAGCCGGCGTCGAGAGATTTCTGGAGAAGATCGAGCGCGACCTGCTTGTTGTCGGCGCGCGACTGGGCGCAGGCCGCGTTGTAGAGCGAGGTGCCGACGCGGTAGCCGCGGTCCGCCGCGGCCTGGAAGGCTTTGGCCGAGAGATCGTAGCGGTCGGCGTTCAAGAGCTCCTTGCCCATTTCGAAGAAGGGCTCTCCGCTCTTGGGCGCCTTCGCCACGAGCCGTTCGTAGCGGGCGGCGGCCGCCTGGCTCTCGTCTTGCTGGCGAGCGGATTCCTTGCGCTTGACGGTCTTCTTGATGTCCTTCCACCTCGGGTCGGACTTCAAGCTGTCCAGATCGTCGTCGCGGCCGAGATAGGAGCCGACGTCGAAGCCGGCGTCCGCCGCGCGCTGGAGCCACGCGAACGCCTCGTTGGCGTTGCCTTCGAGCGCGTAGCCGCAGGCGATGTTGTAGCTCGAAGCGCCTTCGCGGTAGCCCGCATCGATGGCTTTCTTGAACGCCTCGATCGCCTGGTCATAGTGCTCGTCGTTGTGCAGGTCCATGCCGCGGCTGTACCAGTCGGAGCCGCTCCGGTTGCCGTGCTTTTCGCCTCCGTTCGACGCGCGGACGAATCCGTTCTTCAGGGCCTGGATTTCAGGGAGGACCTGGAGTATCGCGGGAAGCGTCCGACCGGGTTCCGGAAGAGCTTCAACCGCTTCAGCCGTGGGAGTAGCCGATGTGTGGACGACTCCGACAGTTCTGGCGGCGGGCGCCGGGGCGGCTTTGGCCTTCGGGCACTTCTGCGGGTCGTGGGAACCGGCGCGCGCCGGCAGGACGGCCATGGGCTCGGGGGCCCCGTAGGGACCCAGGACCGCGGCTCCCGCGCAGGCCGGGGCCCAGGGCTCGACGACGGCGACGACGGCCGCTGCGGCAAAGATGCCTGCGGTCGCCAGCCGAGCGAAGGAACGGGGGAGATCGCGGCGCTCCGCCGTGTTGTCGAGAATGGCGCGCAAACGCTCTTCGAAGTGGGATGGCCGAACGATGGCCAGGGCCGGCACGACCGGATGAGCCGCGGTCGACAGCGAGCGGAAAATACCGAGCAGGTGCCCCGCGTAAACGGAAGGCTTGGTTCCGCTGGCCAGCACCAGGTCATCGGCGGCCTGCTCGGCTTCGCGCCGCGCGCGGGCGGCAAGGTGCCAGGCAGCCGGGTGGAACCAGTACACCGCCACGGCCGCCTCGGCCAGGACGAGAGTCAACCAGTCGCTGCGCCGGACGTGGGCGATTTCGTGGAGGAGCACGATGCGCTTGCGCTCGAGTGCCCAGGTGCGCGCCGCTCGGCCGAGCAGCAGCAGCGGCCGAAGGAGGCCGGACGTCATGGCGATGGGCACTTCCGCGCTTTCGAGCAACTCGATGCGTCGGCGCACGCCGAGGCGCTGGCTGGCTGCCTCGCGCAGGGCGATCCACTCCACCTCGTGAATCGGATCCGCCTCCCGAGCGATGCGGCGCACGCGCGTCCATCCGACGCAGAGCCGCGTTCCGACGAGCAGGGCGCCGGCGGCCCACGCGGCCAAGACGAGCGCGAACCAGGGAGTGCGAGCCGCTGGCTTGCTCACCGGCAGAAACCCGGACATCGTTCCGGAAACCAGCTCAACCGACTCGGAGGAACGGACCGATTCCACGCGGGACCGGGGCTCCGTCCAGGCCGGTGCGGCGGCCGGCTTCTTTCCCTGGAAAGCGAGCGTGGCGGGCTTCTCGGCCACGGGCAGGCTCGGCAGAACGGGGATGGCGATGCGCGGAAGTCCCAGCGAGAGGACGGGCAACAGGAGCGCTGAGGCGAGGGCCGCCGTGGCAACGAGATGCCGCAGGGCAGCCGGCGCGCGGCGCAGGCTCAGCGAGGGCGAGCTCGGCCACCGCAAAGATGACGGTCGCTTTGAACGCGACGTCGAGTGCAAACCGGATCACGGAAAGAGTCGTGGCGTTCATGTCAGCGTCCCTCCGCTCGAGCCTGGTCGATGAGCTTGGACAGGCGGTTGAAGTCTTCGTCGGAAAGTTCGGAGCGCGAAAGGTCGATCAGCGCCGAGACGGCCTTTTCCGTCGAGCCGTCGAAGAACGTCTCGAGGACGCTCGCCAGGGCGGGGCGGCCGGCCCGGTCGCGCGAGACGGTCGGCAGATAGACGTAGCGCGTCCCGTCGGCGACGTGCCGGACATGCCCCTTGTTTTCGAGAACGCAGAGGATCGCGCGGACCGTGGAATAGCTCGGCGGGTCGGCAATTGCGTCGAGCACGTCTCCAGCCGTCGCCTGACCCTTCGCGGTAGATGACGTCCATGATCTGCCGCTCCCTCCGGGAGAGAGTCGCGAGCGCTTTCTTCGATTTCATCCCGGGGCCCTCCTCGAGTCGGATTCTAGTGCTAAAAAACTAGCAGGTGCTAAAAATCTAGCGGTCTCGCTATCCCCTCTACGGACGGCGAAAGGGAAGGTTTCGCAGCCCTCTTTTGGCCTTGTAGCAAGATGTCACAGCATTCAAGGAGACGGTATGGATGAGGTGGAAGTTCTCTGCGAGGGCCGACACATGCTGTTTCTGCGGCGGCGGGGCTGGGAGTACGCCGAGCACCGGGTCGCCAAGGAGGCCGTGATGATCGTCGCCCTGACAGGCGATGGCCGGATCGTGCTGGTTGAGGAGTTTCGCCCCGCCGTCAATGCCCGGGTGATCTCCCTGCCGGCCGGCCTGGTCGGCGACGAGGGGCCGGAGGAGGCGATCGTGGCGGCCCGCCGGGAGCTCACGGAGGAGACCGGCTACGAGGCCGAGACGTTCGAGCTTCTGGCCCGCGGTCCCGGTTCGGCCGGCCAGTCTTCCGAGATGGTCGTCTTCTATCTGGCGCGCGGAGCCCGCAAGACCGGCGACCAGGCCCCGCACGACCGCGGCTCAATCCGCGTCCATGCCGTTCCCGTTCTGGAGCTTCCTGCCTGGGCACGGCAGCGCGAAACAGAGGGTGCGCTCGTCGACCCGAAAGTCTGGGCGGGGCTCTACCTGGCGACGCTCAGCCGGTGACGGCCTTGCGGCCCTTTGCGATCGATGCAGCGATTTGGGCGGCGTGGTGGCGGCTGTTCTCGATGAAGATCTTCCCGATCTCCGACCCGCCGGTGATCGCCCCGGCCAGATAGAGGTTCGGCACGTTGGATTCGAGAGTCTCGGGGTCGTGCGCCGGCACCCGCTTCTCGCCTTCGAGCCGGATGCCGCAGCGCGTCAAGAGCTCGAAGTCGGGCTCATATCCAATCAGGGCGAAGACGGCGGAGGCGGGGACCGTCTCCTCGCCGCCGGGAGTAGCGACGCGAACATCCTCGGGTGTAATGGCCACGACACGGCTGCCGAAGTGCGCGCGGATCTTCCCGTCGCGGATGCGGTTTTCGAGATCGGGCTTGATCCAGTACTTGACGCGATCCGAGATCGCGGCGGCGCGCACGACCATGGTGACCCGCGCTCCGTGCCGGTAGAGATCGAGCGCGGCTTCGGCCGCTCCGTTCTTGCCTCCGACGACGACGACCTCGCGGCCGTGAAAAGGATAGGAGGACACGAAACGGCTGTGGACATGCGGCAGAGCGTCACCGGGGACGCCCAGCCGCTTCGGGTTGTGGAAGAAGCCGGTCGCCAGGATCGCTGCGGGTGCGCGGATCTCCCGGCCGCGCGACACCAGGACGACGCCCGCGCCGTCGGGCGCGTGCAGCCTCGATCGCCGTGTCGGGCACGAAGCGGACGCCGAATTTCTCGGCCACGCCCCGGTAGTAGGCGAGGGTCTCGAGGCGTGTCGGATGGGCCTCCGGCGTGACGAACGGGACGCCCGCGATGTCGAGAAGGTCGCGCGTCGAGAACCAGCGCATCTCCTCGGGGAAGTGGTAGAGCGAGTCGAGCAGGCCGCCCCGGTCGTAGCAGACGGCGTCTATTCCGACGCGCGCAAGCTCGATCGAGCACGCGATGCCGGTCGGGCCGGCGCCGACGATGGCTACGGGTTCGGTCACGGCGGGGATTCTACGGCCGGGGCGAGGCGAGGGCTTGATAGGCTTTCCTCGGTCACAGCCATGCCCTCCGCCCAGTATCGCTTCGTCACCGAATGGGATGTCGTCGGGACCGCCCGTGAGGTCTCCGACGTGCTGGCCGATCCGCTGGAGCTGTCGCGGTGGTGGCCTTCGGTGTACCTCGCCGTCGCGGAGCTCGAGCCGGGCGGCGAGGGCGGCGTCGGCCGCCGCGTGGTTCTGCTGACGAAGGGCTGGCTGCCGTACACCCTGTCCTGGAGCTTTCGGGTCGTGGAATCGCGCCATCCCCACGGCTTCACTCTCGAGGCCGAAGGCGACTTCGTAGGGCGGGGCGTGTGGACATTCGATGAGCGAGGCGCCTGGGTCCATGTCGACGTACGACTGGCAGATCGAGGCGAGAAAGCCGCTGCTGCGCCTTCTCTCGCCCCTGGCCCGTCCGGTTTTCGCCGCAAACCACCGTTGGGCGATGCGGCAGGGTGAAGAGAGCCTCAAGCTCGAGCTGGCGCGGCGGCGAGCCTCGACCGACGCTCGAGCGCGCCCTCGTGCCCTCCCCGCCGCGGCCGACCACGTCGTCGTCTGTTCCGCTGCTGTTGTGTGCCGCGGGTGCGGTCGGGGCAGTCCTCGGCGTAGCACTCGTCCTAGCGCGAGCGGCGCGCCCGGGCGGCCGCAGGCGGTGACCGCGGCGCATCTGCTCCGAGGGATCACGCGGTTCGACGCGACGGCTCTCGTCGTCGGCTCGATGATCGGGTCCGGGATCTTCATCGTTTCGGCCGAGAGCGCTCGGGTCGTCGGCTCGCCGGGCTGGGTGCTCGCGGCGTGGGCCATCAGCGGGGCGCTGACGATGATCGCGGCGCTCTCTTGCGCGGAGCTGGCCGCGATGCTGCCGAAGGCCGGCGGGCAGTACGTGTTCTTCCGCGAAGCCTACGGGCCGCTCTTTGGCTTCTTGTTCGGCTGGACGCTCTTTCTCGTGGTGCAGACCGGGACGATTGCCGCGGTGGCGGTGGCGTTCGCTCGGTTCTCGGGAGTGCTCGCGCCGGGGATTTCGAGCGGACACGTTGTCTTTTCGGTTGGGCCGGTCAAGGTGTCGGCCGTACAGGCCGTGGCCCTTGGCGTCATCGTGATACTGACGGCCTCGAACGCGACGGGCCTGAAAGCGGGAACGCTCACCCAAAACGTCTTTACGGTGGCTAAATTTGCCGCCCTCGCGGCTCTCACGCTCTTCGGCCTTTTCCTGGGGGGCGGGGCAGGATCCGCCCTGCGTGCCCCGGATTTCTTTCGAGCGGTGGCGCCTTCGGGCGAGTCTCTTGCCGGCCTGGCGTTCGTGGCGGCCCTGGGCACGGCGATGGTCGGCCCGCTCTTCTCGCAGTCGGCCTGGAACAACGTGACTTTTGCGGGTGAGGAGATCCAAGAGCCGGGGAAAACGCTGCCGTTCGCTCTGCTGGCCGGGTGCCTCGTCGTGACATCCATCTACGTTCTCGCCAACGTCGCGTACATGAATGTCCTGCCGTTTGCAGCCGTGCAACATCCTTCCGAGGACCGGCTGGCGACGGCCGCGGCGACGTCGCTCTTTGGCCCGGGTGCGGCAGCCGCGACGGCTCTGGCGATCATGGTCTCGACGTTCGGCTGCGTGAATGGCCTGATCCTGTCGGGCGCGCGCGTCTCGTTTGCCATGGCGCGCGACGGCCTGTTCTTTCGCAGCGTCGCTCGGTTGAACGGCGCATCGGTGCCCGGCAACGCGCTGTGGGCGCAGGGGGCGTGGGCCTGCCTGCTCGTGCTGTCCGGCAGCTACAGCGACTTGCTCAAGTACGTGATCTCGGTCGACATCCTGTTCTTCGTCCTGCTCGTCGTCGCGGTCATCGTCCTGCGCCGGAAGCGGCCCGACCTGCCGCGGCCGTTCCAGGCGCCCGGCTACCCGGTGTTGCCCATCGTCTACGCCGCGGCGGGCCTGGTGTTGATTGCCGTCCTGCTCCATGGCAGCCCCAAAACGACATGGCCGGGGTATGCGCTCTGTTTGACCGGGGTGCCTGTCTATTTCCTGTGGCGGCGACGGAAGACGCCGGCGTGAAGGTCGTTGTCCGCGAGCTCGTGCCGGGCTCTCTCCTCGTCGAGTTCCCCGGCGCGTCCGAGGACTCCGCCAATCGGGCGGCGATTGCAGCGGCGCGCGCCCTGTCGGGGCGGCCGGGCCTGCTCGATGCGGTTCCCGGCGCCCGGACGCTCTTCCTGACGGTCGGCCGCGGTTTCGACCGCGCGTCTCTCGATAAAGATCTCTTCGGCCCTTCGCTTTCGGCAGCCGATGCGGGCCGGACGGTGAGAATCCCCGTGCACTACGGCGGCGCGGCCGCGCTCGATCTGGCGGAGCTCGCTGCCGGCCTCGGCGTGTCGCCCGAAGAAGTGGCTCGCCGGCACGCCGCCGCGGCGTACCGGGTTGCGTTTCTCGGGTTCGCGCCGGGATTCGGATATTGCGTCGGCCTGCCCGAAGAGCTCCACGCCGCGCGCCTTGCAACGCCGCGAACTCGGGTGGCCGCCGGGACTCTTGCGATCGGCGGCTCCTACACGGGCGTTTATCCGGCCGAGACGCCAGGCGGCTGGCGCCTGATCGGCCGCTCGGCGGCGCGCTTCTTCGATCCGGCGGCTAATCCTCCGACGCTCCTGCTGCCGGGAGACTCGGTCGTCTTCGAGCCGGTGGGCGAGAACGAAGGCCCCGTTCTCCAATCACCCGATCCCGATGCCGGTGGCACGCCGTTGTTTCGCGTTCGCAATCGCGGGGCTCTTCACATCGCTGCAGGGTGCGGCGCGCCACGGGCGTGGGAGCTTCGGCGTCCCTTCGGGCGGCGCGATGGACCCGGTTGCGCTGGCCGAAGGCAACCGGCTCGTCGAGAACCCGGGCGGCACACCGGCGCTCGAGATCACCCTCGCCGGACCCGAGCTCGAAGTCCTCGCCGACTGCCGCGCGGCGGTGTCGGGAGCGATGGCCGTCATCGAGAAGAACGGAACCCCGCTCGGCCGCGGGCCGGCCCTTCGACCTGCGCCGGGGCGATCGCGTGGGTCTCTCGCGGGTCATCTCGGGCGTGCGGGCCTACCTTTGCGTCGCGGGCGGCCTGGCCATCCCGGATCGGCAATGGCAGACGCGGCGGCTGGCCTCGGGCGACGTCGTCTCTCTCGCTGTCGCCGGGGCCGACCCGTCTTCCGTCGAAGCGTCCGCGGGGCCCGCTTCTCCGAGACGGCGTCGTGCGCGTCGTGCTCGGGCCTCAGGAGGACCGCTTCGGGGAGGCGGGCATCGCGGCGTTCTTCTCGCAGTCCTGGCGCGTCTCGGCCTCGAGCGACCGGCGAGGCGTGCGGCTCGAGGGCGAGCCGATCCGCCATGCAGGCAGCGCCGAGATCGCTCCCGAGGGCACGGCGCCCGGCGCCATCCAGGTTCCGGCCGACGGCCGGCCGATCGTGCTGGGGCCCGACCGCCCCGTCACGGGTGGATACGCCAAGATCGCGACCGTCGAGGCCGCGGATTGGCCGCTGGTGGCGCAGGCGGGACCGGGCTCGCTCCTGCGCTTCCGGCCGTCTTCGCGAGCGTAGGATTGGAGGCGCCGTGGCGATCGACATCAATGCCGATGTGGGCGAGGGGATGGACGACGAGGAGCTCTTCCCGTACGTGACCTCCGCCAACATCGCCTGCGGCTTTCACGCGGGCGACCCGTCGACGATGGACAGGACCGTCGCCAACGCGCTCTCCCGCGGCGTTCACATCGGCGCCCATCCGGGCCACGCCGACAAGGCGAACTTCGGTCGCATCGCCGTCGAGATCCCGGGAGACCAGCTCGAGCAGCTCGTCCTCTACCAGGTGGCCGCGCTCGACGGCTTCGTCCGGGCTCGCGGCGCGCGGCTGGCGCACGTCAAGCCCCATGGAGCGCTGTATCACCAGGCCAACGAGTTTCCGGACCTCGCCCGAGCGATTGCCGAGGCCGTGCGCCGCTTCGACCCGTCCCTCGTGCTCGTGGGCGCGCCGGGCTCGCTCCTGCTCGAGGCCGGGCTCGAGGCGGGATTGCCGGTCGCCGGCGAGGGGTTTGCCGATCGCCGCTACCGGCCCGACGGCACGCTCGTCTCGCGAAAGGAGCCGGGCGCGTTGCTGACGGATCCGGCCGAGGCGGCTGAGCAGGCGGTGCATCTGGCGCGCGACGGCTGGGTCGTGGCCTCCGACGGCTCGCGGGTGGCCGTGAAGCCGGAGACCATCTGTCTGCACGGCGACACACCCGGAGCTGCGTCGATTGCCCGATCCGTCCGAGAGCGGCTGGCGGCCGAGGGCATCGAGGTCAAAGCGTTGCCGGGGCCGCGGGCGTAAAATGCCCGGCATGGCGGAGATGGAGGCGCGCGAAGAGACCGAATCCCGGAGCCGGTTTTCGCAGCGCGTGACGGCGGCGCGGGAGAAGGCCGCGGCGCTGGCAGCCACGCGGGCAGCGATCTTCCGCGAGGAGCTGGCGGACAAGGGCGCCTTTGCGGCCAAAGCGGTGGCTGGCTTCGCCGCCGCGGTCTTCTTCGGGAGCCTGGCGCTGATCCTGGCCACGGCGCTCATCGCCGCGCTCTTCTCGAAGCTCTTCGGCAGCGCGATTCTCGGCGTCGCGGCGACACTCGTTCTGTATCTCGCCGTTGCCGCAGCCGGCGCGGTCTTCGGGTGGAAAGCGCTCGAGCGGGTGCAGCCCTTCGACTTTCCGGCGACGGGCAGCGAGCTCGCCAGGGACTTCGACGCGGTGGCGTCGGCCGTGGCGGCGCCGCCCGAAGACATCTCCGACGACGAGGAAGACAGCGACGATCTCGAGGAGCGCTTCCGGGAGGGGTCCGAATGAACGACGCCGCGCGCGAGCGGATCGAGGAAATGCGCCTCCGTGGCGAAGCCGAGCGCCTGGCACTCGCCGCCGACCTGGAGGCGCTAAGGGCCGAATACGACTCGCGGCGCTCGCAGATCCGATTCGCCGGCGCGGCCGTGACGGCAATCGCCACCGTGGGAACGGTTCTCTACAAGCTCTTCGGCCGCACCTCGGTTGCGTACCGCGTCGGGCGCCTCGCGTCGGCGGCGGGCGTGCTCTTCCACATCGGGCGCGCAGCCTTCAAGACACGCAGGCTCTGGTAGTACTCCCGCCGAGCGGGGAGTCCAAAGTCCAAAGTCCAAAGTCCAGGAGCGGAGCTAGTTTCGGGGAGGAGCTGCACGACGCGCTGCGCGATCAACGCGTAGCCCTTCCGATTCGGGTGAAATCGGTCTGCCGAGAGGCGGTCGGTCCGTCCGTCGAAAATGTCGAAAGTCGGCACGACGTGGACGCCCGGAAACGCCAGGGCCGTTTCCGCCGCGAGGTTGTTCCACCCGAGAATGACCGAGCGGCCGAGGCGGCCCTGCGGGCCTTCCAGTCCGAACGGGTCATAGAGGCCGATGACGTAAATCGGGCTCTTTGGATTCGCGTCGCGCAGGTCCTTCAGGATCGCGCGCAGGTTCGCGGCATAGGCGTCGCGCGCCTTGTCGACAGCAGCAGCCATCTCGGCGGGGGAGCGGAGGTCGCGGGTCGCGGCGTGGGAGAGATCGTTGCCGCCTGCCGAGAGCAGGATGGCGTCCGCTGACGCGGCAAGGGTGCGCACGTTGGGCGTCTCGACGACCTCCCGCACGTCCGAGGACTCGGCGCCGTTGACGCCGAGGTTGGCCATCCGGGTGTTGCCGCGGCTCTTGAACGCGTCCAGGACGTCTCCGGCCCATCCGCGGCCCGACTCGTCGCCGGTGCCCCGCGCCAGGGAATCGCCCAGCACGAGCAGCAGGCCCTCGCCTTCGCGCTTTGCGGCGGCTTTCGGCGCGGCCGGCGGCGGCGGAGGCTCGCCAATCGGCTCGCCGAGCGTGCCTCGCAGGGCGAACCAAAAGCCCGTCCCGAAAACGAGGGCGGCCGCGCACGCCACCAGAGCGGGCAGTCGCCAGAGGAGCCAGCGCGAGGAGATGCGGGCCATGCCGCGCCGATCATATGTTGTGAGAAAGTTGCGGCGATGTCAGCCGAGGTCGTCTTATCTGCCGAGCACCTGACGAAGAGGTTTGGCCGCCGCGAGGCGGTGGCTGATGTATCCGTCGAGTTGTACGCCGGCGAGGTGTTCGGATTCCTGGGGCCCAACGGCGCCGGCAAGACCACGACAATCCGGATGCTCGTGGGCCTGGCGCGGCCCGACCGCGGCCGCATTCGGATCCGGGGTTTCGACCTGGCGCGCGACTTCACCCGGGCCATGGCGCACGTGGGCTCGATCGTCGAGTCGCCGGACCTCTACGACTACCTGACGGGGCGCGAGAACCTCGAGCACTTCGCCCGGATGCTGCAAGGGGGATCGGCCGATCGGATCCCGGAGCTGGGCAAGCTCGTCATGCTCGAGGAGCGCATGGACGACCGCGTTGCGACGTACTCGCTCGGCATGCGCCAGCGGCTCGGGATCGCCCAGGCCCTGCTCGGAGACCCGGACCTGCTCGTCCTGGATGAGCCCGCCAACGGCCTCGACCCCGCCGGGATCCGCGAGATCCGGCGGCTGGTCCGGTTGCTCGCCGCCGAGCGAGGTATCGCCGTTTTCGTATCGAGCCACCTCCTGGCAGAGGTCGAGCAGATGTGCGACCGCGTGGCGATCATTCACCGCGGCCAAACGAAGGCCACGGGGCCGGTCAAGGACCTGATCGCCCGATTGGCCTCCGGGCGGCTCGTCTTTCGCGCGACACCACCCGATGCCGCTGCCGCCGTCCTGACGGTGGTCGCCGGCGGGGCGGCTGTCGAACGGGAAGGCGAGGACGGCATCGTCGTTCCCCTGGTCCGCGAACGCGTGCCCGAAGCGTTGCGGGCGCTCGCGGCGGCCGGCGTGTCTGTTTACGGCGTCGAGAATCGGGCGTCGTCGCTCGAAGAAGTCTTCCTCGAAGTGACCGGCGGAGAGACTGTATGAGCTTCGTGCCCTTGGTCGAGAACGAAGTTCTCAAGCTCCTGAAGCGCCGCCGTTTCCGCCTGGTGGTCCTGATCCTGATCGGCCTGATCGGCCTGATCGTGTTCGCGCAGACGCGGACGCGCGACCGCTCGAGGGACTGGCGGGTCCGCACGCAGGAGCGGGTCGCCCGGATGCAGAGTTTCATGCGCTCGGACCGGTCGGGCCGCACGCCCGCGACGGCTCAGCGCTGGACGCGCTTCGAGATCGCCCGGCTGCAGTATCACCTCGACCGGGACATCGATCCCGATGCGGTTTCGGGACCGCTCTTCCTGCGCGCTTTCGCCAACGTGTCGTCGCATCTGCTGCTTCCGCTGCTCGCCCTGATTTTCGCCTCGGACATCGTCAGCTCGGAGTTCACGCAGGGCACGGTCAAGCTGCTGCTGACGCGGCCCGTGTCGCGCACGCGCGTGCTGGCTTCGAAGCTCGCGGCCCTGGTGATCGCGATCACCCTCACGGTCTTGATCGGCGGCGCGGTGGCATACGCCTTTGGCGGCCTGGCATACGGGTGGCGGGGCTTTGGCGCACCGATTCTGACGGGCTTTCGCGCGGGGGGCGACTCTTTCGACGCATCCACCGTGCGCTCCGTCGTGCTGTGGAAGGACATCGTTCTCGTGTACGGACTGGCGTGGTTCTCCGCGGTCGCCGTGGGCTCGCTCGGTTTTCTGACGTCGGTCGTCCTGCGCTCGACCGCGGCTGCGATGGGCACGATGTTCGCGGCCTTGATTGCGGGCTTGATCCTGCCGTTGCTCGCGCCGACGTGGGAGTCGCAGAAGTACCTGTTCGTGACGAACCTTCCGCTTCCGGACTACTATTCGGGCGCTCCGCCGCCGATTGCGGGAATCACGGTCGCGTTCTCGGTCGCGGTCCTCGCCGTGTGGTCCGCTGCGGCGCTCGCCGTTGCCTTTGCGGTGTTTGCGCGGCGGGATGTGTTAGCGTAGAAAAAGTCAGGGAGGAAACGGCAACGATGAAGATCTCGGCGGAACAGGCCCAGTATGTGCTCGACACGCTCATGAAGCAGGGGCGCGTCCGATGGACCCAGATTCAGAAAGTCTTGAGGGGCCGGCTGGAGGAGATCCGACGCCTGCGCGAGCGCCTGACCTCGCTCGAGAGGCTCGTGGGCCGCGCGGCTCCGGGAGCGCGCCGCGGCCGGGCACGCAAGGTGGTGCACCGGAAGATGTCGCCGAAGACCCGGGCCTTGCGCCGCCTGCAGGGCAAGTACATGGGCCACGTGCGTAATCTCAAGGCTTCGGACAAGGCGCGGGTGAAGGCCGTCCGGGAGAAGCAGGGGATCGGGGCGGCCATCAAGCTCGCCGCGTCCCTGGGTTCGAAGTAATAGACTCGCCACGGCGCGGCGGGTGTAATCATTGGAGGCGCCGGGACGTCACTGAGGCAGGTTTCACGGGACAACTCATTCATGGCCGAACGCAAGACCGACCCGCCGTCGAGTGGCTCGAAGAGAGCCACGGATTCCGGTCGCGGCCGGGGTCGGACGCGGGCCGAACAGTACGAGCTGAAGATCCGGTGGGAGCGGGCCCGCCAGGTGACCGAAGTGACTTCCTCGGGCGTGCAGTTCGACTTTGACTCCTCGCTCAAGGTGGGTACGCGTTACAACATCACTCTCACCGCCCCCGGCGTATCGATTGCGCCGACCATCGAAGTGACCCGCTGCCAGCTCGCTCTGGAGTCCGGGGGAAACAAATACTTCCGGATCGCCGCTCGATTTTTTCCGTACGTCGAGTAACGACGGCCTCGCGACGCTCGGCCGCCGGGCGTCGGCGTCGCTGCTCCGCCTCCCGACCGCGCGCAAGGCTCCGTCCTCGCGTCGCTCGGGAGACTCCTCGCGGTGCGAGCGGTGGCCAGATCGACAGGACCCGAAGGCCTACGCCTGCGTCACTCGCTGTGACTCCTCGACCGACGGCCTCGATGCGGTAGGCGACGTGCCAGGCGGTGACGCGCACTTCGCGGCCGGGCGCACGGCCGTCCCTGGCGAAGGCCTTGACGAGATCCTCGCGGTCGAGGCGGTGCGAGGCGGGCGTCTTCAAGCCGGTGATCTTGCGCAGGGCGACGACGATCCAGAGCGTGCCTCCCGGCTCGAGGCGCTTGGCGACGTGCTCGAGAACGGCCTGGGAACCGACCCGCTCTTCCCGCCACACGAGAATGGACTGGAAGTGCTCCTTGACCGAGCGGATCCTCGCGGCTTCGGCCGTTTCGGCGGCTGGACGGCCCTCCCGTGCCGCGGCAGTGAGCGCCACGAGCGAATCCGGAGCATCCACCAGCAGAAGGCTGTCGGGCGATTCGAGCTCGAGTCGCGCGGCGAGCTCGGCCGGATTTCGCAGAGCAATATCCACGGCGCGTGTCAGCGGGCCGATTTCGTGACGGTCCAACCGATATAGCCGAGGAAGAGAAACGCGGCCACGACGATGAGGAGGCCCGCCGAGGGGAACGAGCGGGACACAAGCCGGTAGAGCATGTAGAAGATTCCGGCAAAAACCGGCAGTGTCAGGAGAGCCAGGGCCGCGACGAGGGGCGTTTTCGCTTTTGGCTTCGCGCCGATCTCGACGACCTTCATCATCTCGAGCTGTTTGGCTGCCTCGGGGGTTACGGCCGGCCTCTCGACATACTTGAGCGCCTCGGGCTCCGTGAAGCCCTCCCGGAGATTCTCCGGAAACTTCTCTCCGCAGTAGACGCAATGATCGAGCCGCCAGGCCGCCAGCTTGCGGCGGCAGCGCGGACAAACCGGGCCGGCCGGGGTGCCGTTCATGGCGATGGGCGACGCGACACCCTGCTAGGTCTTCATTTCCGCGACGCGCCGGAAGTAGTCGGCGAATGCGGCGATGCCGCCCTCGGCCTGCTGCCAGTCGTAGTTTTCATTGGGAGCATGGTAGCCGTGCTCCGGCAGCGAGAGCCCGAGGAAGAAGACGGGAGCCTTCAACGCCTTCTCCATCGAGAGAACCGCGCCGATCGAGCCGCCCTCGCGCACGAAGACAGGCTCCTTTCCGAAGGCAAACTTCATCGCGCCGCGAATGGCGTCGGCATACGGGCCGGTGGTCTTGCCCTCGTAGGCGGCCAGCGCGTGCTCGGAGGAAACCTTCACGTCGGGATTCTTCGCCTTCACGAATTCCGTGACGAGCTTGACGATCTTCTTCGGGTCCATCTTCGGAACGAGGCGGCAGGACACGATGGCCGTCGCCTTGGGCGGGATGATCGTCTTGACGCCCGGGCCCTGGTAGCCCCCGGCGATGCCGTGCACCTCGAAGGTCGGCATCATCCAGATCCGTTTCATGACCTCGAGGGCGTCGTTGACGCGCAGCGAGCGGAAGAGATGGTCCTTCTTGAAGTCCTTGACCGTGAACCCGCAGTTCTTCAAATCCTCGAGCTCGCGCTTGGTCGGCGCCACGACCTCGGAATAGAAACCGGGAATCTTGACGCGGCCGGTCTTTCCGTCCACGCATTCGGCGATCAGCTGGGCCAGCTCGGTGACGGGATTGCGCGCGGCGCCGCCGGCCGTGCCGGAGTGCTGGTCGGTCTCTCCCGTCTGCAGGCTGAACCGGAAGCCCTGGAGGCCACGCAGGCCCGCGGGGCAGGCGGGCCGCGCCCGCGAAACCCAGACCGTGTCGGAGACGACGACGGAATCTGTCGCGAGCGATTTCGCGCGTTCGCGAATGGTGCTCTCGAAGTGGGGGCTGCCGATCTCCTCCTCGAGCTCCCAGAGGAAATGGATGTTGACGGGCACGCCCTGTTCGCGGGCGTACCGCGCGCCAAAGAGCGCCGTCATGGCGGGACCCTTGTCGTCGGTCGTTCCGCGCCCGAAGTAGCGGTCACCCTGCCGGGTGAAGCGGAAGGGCTCGGTTTTCCAGTCGTCGCCCTCGGCCGGCTGCACGTCGAGATGGTTGTAGACGGTGACGGTCGGCAGATTCGGGCCCCGCTGGAATTTGGCGTGCACGATGGGGTGGCCTTTCGTGTCGAACACCTCGACCTCGGCGCCCCAGGACTTCAAGAGCGACGCGGCGTATTCGGCGCCCCGGCGCACCTCGGCCTTGCGGTCCGGCTCGACGGATACGGTCGGAATCTCGACGATCTCGCCGAGAATCCGCTCGAACTCGGCCCGCTTGCCGCCGGCGTAGCTCTTCAATCCCTCTTTCGAGAACCCGTTGCCCATGCGCGTCTCCTTCCGTTTGTCCTGCCGCGAGCCCGGGTGTTGAGCCGCTATTTCTTCTTGGGCTGCTTTTTCTTTGCGGATTTCTTTTTCGGAGGGGCTGGCTTCTTCTTCTTGGGGGGAGCGGCCTTTTTGACGGGCTTCTTGGGAGCGGTGGCCTTCGCGGCTTTCGGGGCCTTCGCGGGCTTGGCGGCCGCTTTGGCCGCGGCCTTGGGCACATAGCCGGGCTGCTCGGCCTTCTTTTTCTCCCTAGCGATCTTGCGCGCGGCGGCCGCGGCCTCTTTCTTCTCGAGAGCTTTTCGGACGGCTTCTTTCTCGGCTACGGCCAGGCGCTCCCCGAGCTCCGGCTCGGTGACGAACGCGGCGTTGGGCAGGCGCTTCTTGACGGCGTCGTGCCGATCCTCCGGAACGCGCAGCACATAGATGGCGACATCCTTGGTCTCCCGCGCCTTGGAGAGATAGTCGGCCGTCTCGAGCGCGTGGGAGGGGGCGTAGGAGAAGTCGATCGCGATGGCGTACGGCTTCAGCTTCTTGGCCTGCTCGAAAAAGCCGGGCCAGCGGGGCTCGAGGGTGACGACGTGGGCGCCGCTCTTGCCGAGCTTCTGGGCCCGGCCCTCGCGCTCGGGGGACTCGAAATGCAGATAGAGAACGCTCATGAGGGGCGTGACTATAACAAGTTATTTCGGGCTGTCTTCCCGGTAGTGGCAGCCGCGCGAGACGGGGTTGTCAGCGGCGGCGCGGCGGATGGCCAGTGCGGTCTGGACGCCGTTGCGCAGGCCCACGAGGTCATCAGACATCTCGCCGCGCCGGTAGAAGTCTTCGATCTCGGCCTGCAGCTCGGCGAGGATGCGCCCCGCGCGGTCGAGGCGGTTCTCCGACCGCAGCAGGCCCACGTAGTTCCACATCGTGTGGCGGATGACCATCCAGTCCTGCGCGATCAGCGCGGGGTCGACCGGCTCGTGCTCGGGTTGCCAGGGCCGCACCCGCGGCAGGGCCCGGGCTCCCGCCCGGCGGGCCTCGCGCGCCGCGGCCTTCCCCGCGCGCCAGCCCCAGAGCAGGCCCTCGAGGAGGGACGTCGAGGCGAGGCGGTTGGCGCCGTGCACGCCCGTGCACGAGACCTCTCCCACCGCGCGCATGTGGCCGAGGTTCGTCCGGCCGTTCGAGTCGACGGCGATGCCTCCGCAGGCGTAGTGCGCCGCGGGCACGACGGGAACGGGCCCGGCCGTGAGGTCGAATCCCAGCTCGAGACAGCGCTGCGTCAGGCCCGGGAAGCGCTCGCGGATCCAGGAGGCGGACTTGTGCGAGATGTCGAGCAGGGCATAGGGCTCGTCTCGGGCGAGCATGCGCTGGTGGATGGCACGGGCGACCACGTCGCGCGGGGCCAGCTCGCCGTCGGGATGGACGTCTTTCAGGAACTCCTGCCCCTGCGCGTCGGTGATGCGGGCGCCCTCGCCCCGCAGGGCCTCCGTCAGCAGGAGGCGGCCGCGCGCGTGCACGAGCGCGGTGGGGTGGAACTGGACGTACTCGAGGTTCAGGAGGCGGGCGCCCGCGCGCCGCGCCATGGCGATGCCGTCTCCCCGCGCCCCCGGTGGATTGGTCGTGTGGAGATAGACACGGCCGAAGCCGCCTGTCGCCAGGATCGTCTCCCTCGCGAGCTGCGGCGCCACGGTGCCCGAGCCGCGCTCGAGCAGGTACGCTCCGACGACCGCCGGCGCGCGATACCGGTCGACCGGATCCGTCGAGTCGTGAGAGAGCGTGAGCAGGTCGACTGCCGCTGTCTCGAGCCGGAAAGTGATCGAGGGCTCTTTGCGGCAGGCCTCGACGAGAGCGTTCTCGATGGGAGCCCCGGTTTCGTCCTTCACGTGGAGAACGCGCGAGGCCGAATGCGCTCCTTCGAGCGTCCAGTGAAATCCCGCGCCCTCGCGGTCGAAGGGAACGGCGAGCTCCTCGACGAGCAGCGAGCGCACGAGATCCGGGCCCTCTCGCGCCAGCAGCATCACGGCTTCCGGCTGGCAGAGGCCGTCGCCCGCGCGCTCGATGTCGGCGGCCAGAGCCTCGGGAGTGTCTCCTTCCGGCCGCGCCACGATCCCTCCCTGCGCGTAGTAGGTGTTCGACTCCTTCGCTTCGGAGGCGCGGGTGACGAGCGTGACCGCGACACCCTCCCGGGCCGCCGCGAGGGCGGCCGCGCAGCCGGCCACGCCGGTTCCGAGGACGAGAACATCCGTCGGGCCGGCGTTCGGGCTCATGCGGGCGAAAGCTCGAGAGAGATGTCCGCCGCGACAACCGAGTGCGTGAGCGCCCCGACCGAGACGGCATCGGCGCCGGCCTCGGCGTAGGCGCGCACGCGGCCGAGCGTGATGCCCCCGGAGGCTTCGATCCTGGGGGGGCGCGGCTGCGCACGGAGGATCTCGCACCAGCGCCGGACGGTCTCGGGCGCCTGGTTGTCGATCAGGATCCAGTCGGCGCCGGCCGCCGCGGCCGCGCGGAGCTCTTCCTCCGTCTCGACTTCGATCTCGAGCGGCGTTCCCGCTGGCGCTCCTGCCCGGGCCGCGGCCGCAGCTTTTGCAACGCCGCCCGCGAGGAGCCGGTGGTTGTCCTTGATGATCACCATCGAAGACAGATCGTAGCGGTGATTCGAGCCGCCGCCGTCTGAGACGGCCTGCCGGTCGAAGGGCCGCAGGCCCGGCGCGGTCTTGCGCGTGTCGAGGATCCGGCAGGGCGTGCCGGCCACGGCATCCACGTAGTGCCGGGTCGCCGTCGCGATGCCGCACATGCGCTGGAGGAGGTTCAAGGCGACGCGCTCGGCCGTCAGCATCGCCCGCGCGCGGCCCGAGAGCTGGGCGAGGCGGGCGCCCGCCGGCACGGGCGCACCCGCCAGGGTTTCGCTCGACCAGGCGAGCTCCGGGTCGAGGAGCTCGAAGACCCGCCGCGCGACCGGGAGGCCCGAGACGACGCACGCCGACTTCGCCACGAGCTCGCCCAATGCGCGCGCCTCCCGGGAAACCGTCGTATCAGTCGTCACGTCCCCGACACCCACGTCCTCGGCCAATAGCTCCCGCAGGCGTCTATCGAGGGCCTGGCCGGACAGCCGATCCACGCGGCGGAGGATACCGCGAGCCGTTGCTCAGAGCCGGTGTCGCTTGTGGTGAAGATGCATCTTGGATGGTCACTGGGGCCAGCCCGTATACTCCGAATGGATTCACGATGCCTCCGAAGTTCTATGTTTGCTCCTTCGTCATCGCGGCGCTCGCGTTGTCAGCAAGCTCGGCTGGAGGCCAACCCGCCTACCGGGTCAAGGACCTCAACACGACGCCGACCCGCTTCCTGTACCTCCACTCCGGATTCACCCGCCTGGGTGACGCCTTGTATTTCGCGGCCAGCGACCCGTCGGATGCAGGACAGCTGTGGAAGACGGACGGGACGGCGGCGGGTACCAGGATCGTTCGGCAGATCCCGAATCCGTCCCCTTTTCGCTCGAAATATGGTGAGGAGAGACCGACCGACCTGACGCCCGCGGGGGGGTCCCTTTTCTTCATCGCTCCTGAAGAGAGCACCGGCCGCGAGCTGTGGAGAACGGACGGAACAAGTGCGGGCACCTTTCTGGTCAAAAACATCGACCCCGATCCAAACGGCCAGGGCCCGGCTGAGCTGACCGCCGTCGGCGATAGGGTCTTCTTCCGCGCAACGGATCGTGTCCATGGCTACGAACTGTGGTCGAGCGATGGCACCGAAGCCGGGACCCGCATGGTCAAAGACATTAGCCTGGAAGATCCACCTGGTCTGCCAGGGTTAGGGTCCTATCCTGCGCAACTCCTCTCGTTCCAGGGCAAGCTTTACTTCGCGGCCTCCAGCGATGGCGCGATGGGTCTCTGGTCGAGCGACGGAACGGAATCGGGGACCGTGCCGGTCAAACAATTTGCGGGGTCTGTCACCGATCATGCGGTCGGCAGCGAACGCTTCTTCTTCTTCGAAAGCGGCAACAACCTTGCCTATACTCTCTGGAGCAGTGACGGCACGGCACTGGGAACGCAGCCTGTCGGGGCATTCAACTACTATTGTAACTACCCTCGGCCCGGCTGTTCCCTTCCCTCTCTCCTGGGAGTCGTCGGAGGGACTGCGCTCTTCATGGCGCCACTCGATCTGAGTCACTTTCAACTGTGGAGAAGCGACGGCACGAGCGGAGGCACCTACCCCCTCCTGGCGCTCAACCAAGCCGGGCAAACAGCAACGTCCGGTGACGCGATGTACCTAATAGGTAACGACGCGGTCCAGAGCGGGCTCTGGCGGAGCGACGGGACGCGGGAGGGGACGGCGTTCGTCACAGCCATCTCTTCCCAGGCAATGAGCTGGACCGGAAATGCTCTGTATCTGGAGGGAAGCGACGGAGTCAAGGCGACGGTGTGGAAGTCTGACGGAACGGCGGGCGGCACCGTCAAGCTCGTCGAGTCCGAAGCCGCGTGCTCCTTCGATAGCCTAGCCTTGTCCGATCATGGAGCATTCGCGGAACTCGACGGACCGGTGCACTTCGTCATGGCTTGCGGGTCGGCCGGGCCCGTGCTCTGGCGGACGGACGGCACCGGCGCCGGCACGGTGGCAGTTGGTCCTCTGCCGGGCGGCGCGGGCACAGCCGGCTCTTCACCGGTCTCGCTCACAGCGGCCGGCCGCACCGTCGTCTTCGCGGTGGACGAGGACATGCCCTACCAGCACTTCCGACTTTGGAGAAGCGATGGAACGGAGTCGGGAACGTTCTCCCTCGCGACCACTTTGGTGAGCGGGTCTACTGTTCCTGGGCTTCCCGAATTCGGCGTTCTTGGAGCGACGTTGTTCTTCTCCGGGGGCGACGGAACGTTCGGGCAGGAGCCTTGGCGAACGGACGGCACGCCTGACGGGACTCGCCTCATTAAGGATATCGCTCCAGGTGGAGCAAGCTCGGCGCCGCTCTTTCTCGGTGCCTCCCACGGCGCGATGCTTTTTTCGGCATGGAATGGAGACTACGGCCAGAATCATCAACTCTGGAGAACCGACGGCACTCTCGAAGGCACGTCGCTCCTTAAGGAGGACGTTTACCCGCTATTGCCGACGGCCAACGTTGCGGAAGACACCTATTACACGCTTTTTAACGGGTTCCTGCACGAGCTTTGGAGGACGGACGGGACGGCGTCGGGAACGATCTTGGTGAAGGACATAAGCCGAGGCTGGTATGGGGTGACCCTCGACCGTCTCACGGCTGCCGGACGGCATGTTTATTTCGTTATCGCCTACCCCGATTCTTCGGTCATCACCTCGAGGTTGGACTTCCTCTACGAAAGCGATGGAACAGAAGCGGGAACCTACGCGGTTCAACAGGCCTCTCGTGTCAGCGAGGCCCCGTACTTTCGCGGGCTCACCGCTGCCGGTGACGTTCTCTACTATGGCGTCGACTACGTGGGTCACAAGGACGAGGGTGGCGCTCCGGACCTGACACGCTGCGACGCTCTTTGGAAACGTAACCCGGTCTCGCAGTCGACCGAGCTGGTCAAGAACTTCGCGGAGCTTCCGGGTGGCGTCTTCCTCTGCGACCTTACCTTTTTCAACGGGATGCTCTACTTCGCTGGGAGCGACGGCACGCACGGCCTGGAGTTGTGGAGGAGCGACGGGTCCGAGGCGGGCACGGTCATGGTCAAGGACATTTATCCCGGGCCGGCCGGATCGTCCCCGACTTCACCGAAAGTCATCGGGCACTATCTCCTCTTTGCCGCGTCAGACGGCGAGAACGGCAAGGAGCTGTGGGCCAGCGACGGCACGGCAGAAGGAACGCGCATGCTTCAAGACATCAACCCGGGACCGAAGTCGTCCACCCCGGGCGATTTCACGCTGGCCGGGGACAAGGTCCTCTTCGTCGCGGACGACGGAGTGGCGGGGCGAGAGCCGTGGGCGATGCCCGCGAGCGAGTTCGGGATTCCCACAACGATCAGCCGCCCCCGGAAGCCTCGAGCCATGCCGCCCCGCGGCGGATCGTAACTGCCACCGCAGGCTGCTAGGAGAGCTCGAGCATGCGCAGGAGCGGCTTCCGGGCGGCGTCGAGCAGGTCGGGCGGCAGGAGGATCTCGGGGCGCTCGTCGCGCAGGCACAGGTACAGCTTCTCGAGCGTGTTGAGCTTCATGAAGGGGCACTCGTTGCAGTGGCAGCCGTTGTCGGGCGGGACCGGGATGAACTCGCGATCCGGCGCGAGCTTCTTCATCTGGTGGATGATCCCTTCTTCCGTCGCGATCAGGAACACCTTGCCCGGGGCCGTCGTGACGTACGTGAGGATCGAGCGGGTCGAGCCGACGTGATCGGCATGCGCGAGGATCGCCTCGGGACACTCGGGGTGGGCGGCGAGCCTGGCCTCGGGGTGCCGAGCCTTCAATTTGATGATTTCCCGTTCAGAAAATTGTTCATGGACGATGCAGGTGCCGGGCCACAGGGTCATCGCCCGGCCGGTTTTCTTCGACAGGAACGCGCCGAGGTGCCGGTCCGGGGCAAAGAGGATCTCGCGGCCGGGCGGCACGGACTGGACGATCTTCTCGGCGTTCGACGAGGTCACGATGATGTCGGAGAGGGCCTTCACTGCAGCCGAGCAATTGATGTACGTCAGGGAGACCGCCCCGGGGTGCTTCTCCCGCCAGGCCCGGAAGGCCTCGGGAGGGCAGGAGGACTCGAGCGAGCACCCGGCCTCGTAGTCGGGCAGGACGACTTTCCGCCCGGGATTCAGGATCTTGGCGGTCTCCGCCATGAACCGCACCCCGGCAAAACAGATGATCGACGCCTCGGACTGCTGGGCCTTGCGGGAGAGATCGAGGGAGTCCCCCACGAAATCGGCCAGGTCCTGGATCTCCTCTTCTTGATAGTAGTGGGCCAGAAGGACGACGTTTTTTTGCCGTTTGAGACGCCTGATCTCCTCCGAGAGATCGAGCGTCGGGTCAATCGACCCGATGTCCGGCGCTTCCGGCCTTGCCGGCAGCGGCGCAAAGCTGTCCGGAGCAGCCGGTTGGCGCGTGCTCATGGGCCGCCGAGCATAGCAACTCGGGGCGACCCCGGCGCAAATCCTGGATGGCACGTCTCCTGCTTACGTATTGACCAACGTGAGTCCCGAGGACAACAACCCGCGCCCCGACAAGGTGGCTCTGCTGCTCCTTGTCGTGCTCTTGACCCTCATGGGGCTGGAGCTCTGGACCATCGCCCGCCACCTCGGGAGGGCTTTTCTAGCCCCGTCAGACCCCTTTGGTATATTGACCGCCCCATGGCGACCGAGGTCCAAACCACCAAGTACCATGGCCTGGAACCGCGGGATCTGGTGGCCGCCTACCGCAACATCTACCTCTCCCGGCGGGTCGACGACAAGGAAATCCAGCTCAAGCGCCAGAACAAGATCTACTTCCAGATCTCGAGCGCCGGCCACGAGGCGGTAACGACGGCGGCTGGCATGGTGACGCGGCCCGGCCGCGACTGGTTCCTTTCCTACTACCGGGATCGAGCCCTGGTTCTCCAGCTCGGCGTGACCCCCTTCGAGATGTTCCTGCAGGCGGTCGGGGCGAAGGATGACCCCGCTTCCGCCGGCCGCCAGATGCCCTCCCACTGGGGGCACAAGAAGTGGAACCTGATCTCGAAATCCTCCTGCACGGGCACGCAGTTTCTGCAAGCCGTCGGCGCGGCCGAGGCGGGCTGGCGCAAGGGGCTGATTCCCGAGCTGGCGGGCAAGGGCGGCTTCGAAAAGGACGAAGTGGTTCTCGTCTCGGGAGGCGAAGGCCAGACCTCGGAAGGCGAGTTCTGGGAAGCCTTGAATTCCGCCTGCAACCTGAAGCTGCCCGTCCTCTTCCTGATCGAGGACAACGGCTACGCGATCTCGGTGCCCGTCGAGGTCAACACCGCCGGCGGATCGATCTCGAAGCTGGTCCGCGGCTTCCCGAACCTGTTCTTAGCCGAGGTGGACGGCTGCGACTTTCTCGAGTCCTACGACGCCCTGCGCTACGCCGTCGAATACTGCCGCCGCCGCCAGGGCCCCGCCCTCGTCCACGCGCGCGTCATCCGTCCGTACAGCCATTCGCTCTCCGACGACGAGGCGCTCTACAGGCCGAAGGAGGAGCGCGAGCGCGAGGCTGAAAGAGACCCCGTGGCGACGATGGCGAAGTTCCTGACCGCCGAGGGGATCCTGTCCGAGGCGGACCTGGCGAAGCTGAAAGCCGAAGTCGACGCCGAGGTGAACGCGGCGGCCGACCGCGCCCTGGCCGCCCCGCTGCCGAAACCGGAATCGGCGCACGAGTTCGTCTATTCACCGGATGTCGATCCGACGTCCGCGGCCTTCGACACGAAGCCGGCCGCCGCTTCCGACGCTCAGCCCGCGACGATGGTCGATCTCATCAACGCGTGCCTGCGCGACGAGATGAAACGCGACCCGCGGATCGTCGTCTTCGGCGAGGACGTCGCCGACGCGTCCCGCGACGAGGTGCTCGGAGAGTGCAAGGGCAAGGGCGGCGTCTTCAAGCTGACGGCCAACCTGCAGAGGCTCTATGGAAAGGACCGCGTCTTCAACTCACCGCTGGCCGAAGCCAACATCATCGGCCGGGCGATCGGGATGGCCATCCGCGGCTTGAAGCCGGTCGTCGAGATCCAGTTCTACGACTACATCTGGCCGGCCTACATGCAGATTCACAACGAGCTGTCGAACACGCGGTGGCGCTCGGGCAATTCTTTCGCCTGCCCCCTCGTCGTTCGGGTCGCGACGGGCGGCTACATCGGCGGCGGCGCCGTCTATCACTCGCAGTCCGGCGTGGTGCTGATGACGCACATCCCGGGCCTGCGCGTCGTCATGCCCTCCAACGCCCGGGATGCCAACGGCCTCCTGCGCACGGCGATCCGCTGCGAAGATCCCGTGCTCTTCCTCGAGCACAAGCACCTCTACCGCCAGACGCACAACAAGGGGGCTTACCCGGGGCCCGACTACATGGTCCCGTTTGGAAAGGCCGCCGTCGTGCAGGAGGGCGCGGACGTCACGGTCGTGACCTACGGGGCGACGGTTTACCGCTCCTGGCAGGCGGCCAGGGGTTTCGCGGAGGCGACCGGCAAGTCAGTGGAAATCCTGGACCTGCGCTCGCTTTCGCCCTACGACTGGGAAGCGATCGCCCGGTCCGTCAAGAAGACCAATCGCGTGGTCGTCGTGTACGAGGACTCGATCTCCTGGGGCTACGGCGCCGAGATCGCGGCCCGCATCGGCACGGAGCTCTTTGCGTACCTCGATGCGCCCGTCGAGCGCGTGGCAGCCACCGACACGTTCGTGGCCTACCAGCCGCAGGTCGAGGACTACATCCTGCCGCAGCCCTCGCACATCCGGAAGGCGCTCGACCGCATCGCGGCCTTCTGACCCGAACTCTGCTAATCTGTTAAGCTGACCTCCCCACAGGACAGGTTCGTCGCCGCAGGCGACAATTAATCGCCGGCCCGACAGCCCTAACCTCAATCCTGTCAATCGCGTCGGGCTGGTATGAACTCTGCAAAGAACTCCTGCGTATGGAACAGAGAGGCTTCAGGATGAGATGGCAACCGATGCAGCTCGAGCTGGAAGTGGAAGCGCGACACAGGGCGCTGCGCCGCTGCCACAGCTGCGGCGCTTATGCCCACGTCGAAGAGATCGAGGGGACGCTGCGCTGTGAGCGCTGCGCGAAGAAGGCCAAGCGTGAGAAGGACGATACCCCGCCGGAAGATCTGAACGCGACGATTTAGCAACGCCAGCTACAATCTCGGCCCGGTGAAGTCCGACCACCGGGCCCGACTCGTCAAACGCCGCACCTTCGCGCCGGGCCTCTTCTCCCTCTGACCTTTCGGGCCCCCGAACTCGCCTCCTCGATTGCGCCCGGCCAATTCGTCATGCTCGAAGTGCCCGAGCGCATCCGGCCCTACCTTCGCCGGGCGTACTCCGTAGCCGACACGGACGCGGCCAGCGGCGAGGTCGAGTTTCTCGTCAAGAGGGTCGGCCCGGGGACGGCCGCCCTGGAGACACTTCCAGACGGCAACGAGGTGCGTCTCCTGGGCCCGCTCGGCAACGCTTTTACGACCGGAAACCTCACGCGGGGAGCGCGGGTGGCGATCGTGGCCGGCGGCATCGGGGCAGCGCCCTTTCCACTGCTCTTGCGTGCTCTCGCGCCGAGCGGGCGCGACCGCCGACGTCTTTCTCGGGGGCCGCAACGCCTCCGAGCTCGCGATGCGGGAACGCTTTGCCGGAATCGTGACGGGCGAGCTGATCCTCGCCTCCGACGACGGCTCGCTCGGCCTGCGCGGTTTCGTCACGGAGGCCTTCGCTGAGCGCGTCGACGCGGGAGAGCGCTATGCCCGGCTCTACGCCTGCGGGCCGATGCCGATGTTCAAGGCGCTGGCTCCGGTGGCCGAGACGCGCGGCGTCCCGGCGGAGTTCTCGACGGAAGCCGCGATGGGCTGCGGGTTCGGCGCATGCCTGGCGTGCGTGATCCCGGGGACGGAGAAGACTTTCATCGTGTCTTGCACGGAAGGGCCGATTCTCTCGCCTGAGAGAGTGCGGTGGTGATGGAGACGACCGGGGGGTCCAAAGTCCAAAGTCCAAAGTCCAAAGTGGATCTGTCCGTGGAGCTTGGTCCGCTGAAGCTCAAGAACCCGATTCTCACGGCGAGCGGAACGTTCGGGTACGGGCTGGAGTTCTCGGACTTCGTGGATCTCGCCTCGCTCGGCGGGATCTGCACGAAGGGGCTGTCCCTGAAGGAACACGCCGGCAATCCGCCTCCTCGCATCTGCGAGACGCCGGCGGGGATGCTGAATGCTATCGGCCTGCAGAACGTCGGGATCGCGGCCTTCCTGGCGGAAAAGATGCCGAAGCTCCGCGAGCTGAAGGTCACGGTCATCCCGAACGTCTGGGGCGACCTCGAAGAGGACTACGTCGCCGTCGTCCACGCCCTCGAGGGCGCGGAGGGGCTGGCGGCCATCGAGCTCAACATCTCCTGCCCCAACGTCGAGAAGGGCGGGATGCTCTTCGGTAACTCGCCGAAGTTGACCGCCTCTCTGGTCGACACAGGTGCGCAAGGCCACGCGGCGGCCGCTCGTCGTGAAGCTCTCGCCCAACGCCCCCGATCTCGTCGAGTCCGCGCGGGCCGCGCACGAGTCGGGCGCCGACATCCTGTCGCTCGTCAACACGTTCGTCGGCATGGCGATCGACCCGGAGACGGCGAAACCGCGGCTCTCCTTTGGAACGGGCGGCCTCTCGGGCCCCGCGATCAAGCCGCTGGCCCTGCGAATGGTGTACCAGGTGGCCCGGGCGCTGCCCGGCGTGCCGATCATGGGCATCGGGGGCATTGCGTGCCTCGAGGACGTCCTGGAGTTCCTGGCTGCGGGAGCCTCTGCCGTGCAGATCGGCACGGCGAACTTCAAGGATCCAGGAGTGTCGGGCCGGCTCGTCTCGAGAGCTCGCGGAGTACTGCGACCGGCGCGGCGTGACCGCTTCCTCGCTGACGGGCAGGGCGCTGCGATGAAGGGCGCCGACCGGATCTGCGTGGCGCTCGACTTCCCGACACGCGCCGAGGTCCTCGGCGCGGCGCGGCGCTTCGGCCCGAAGGTCGGCTGGCTCAAGATCGGGCTCGAAGCCTTCGTCTCGGAAGGCCCCTCTCTCGTGCGCGAGGTCGCCGCTTGCGGGGCAAGAGTCTTCCTGGACCTGAAGCTGCACGACATTCCTCGGACAGTCGAGCGCGCGGTTAGGGCCGCGGCGCGCTCGGGCGCGGCGATGGTCAACGTGCACGCCTCCGGGGGCCGGGCGATGCTCGAGGCCGCGCGCCGGGCGATCACGGGCCCGGATGCGCCCCTTCTCGTCGCCGTCACGCTCCTGACCTCGCTCGACGCCCGCGCCCTCGCGGACCTGCCGATGGCCGGCCACGCCGAGGGCATCGTCCGGCGCCTGGCGCGGCTGGCGCAGGAGTGCGGCCTCGAGGGGGTCGTCTGCTCCCCGACGGACCTGGCCGCCGTCCGCGGAGCCTGCGGCGAGAAGTTCCTGACAGTCGTTCCGGGCATCCGTCCGGCCGGCCACGAGCCGGGGGACCAGAGGCGGATCGCCACGCCGGCGGCGGCGATTGCAGCCGGCGCCGACATCCTGGTCGTCGGCCGGCCCATCACGGGTGCCCAGAATCCGGAGGAAGCCGTCGAGGAGATCGCAGCCGAAATAGAATCGGCGCATGTCTGACTGGCGGCAACCGCACGAAGTCTGGATCGTCGGCCACCGCGGCGCCCCGCGGCGCGGCCGCGAAAACGCCATCGACAGCCTCGACTGGGCCGAGAGCCTGGGGGTCGACGCCGTGGAGTTCGACCTGCGCCAGACCCGCGATGGCGAAGCGGTTCTGTTTCACGACGAGCAGATCCAGCTCGGAAACCAGCACTTGCCGGTCCGGTCCTTCACGGCGCGGGAGATCGAGAAGCTCGTGCTCTCCTCGGAGTTCGGCGACTACCGCATTCCGAGGCTGGAGGAGGTCTTCCATCGCTACGGGAAAGCGCTGCGCTACCTCGTGGAGGTCAAGGTCGCTCCCTCTACACAGCGGCTCATCATGGCCCGCCGGATTGCGCACTTAGCGTCGGTCTTCGGCGTCACGGATCGTTGTCTCGTCGCGTCGTTCGACTCGGAGATCGTCCGGCTCGTGCGCGAGGCGGACCCGGCGATCGCGACGAGCTTTCTCTTCGACCATCCGGTCGCGCTGCCCGAGCCCGGGCGGCCGACGCCGCTTTTCCCGGCTGTCGATGCGATCGGCCCGGCCCGGCAGCTCGTGACCGCGGCGCTGATGGAGCAGGCCGCCCGCGCCGGCCTCTCGGTCCACCCGTGGACGGCCGACGAGAGACGCCGAGATCCGGCGCCTGATCGACCTGGGCGTGGCGTCGGTCACGACCAACGCACCGGAAGACGCGATGAGAGTCCGCGACGGGGCGCCGCCGGGCGAACGCGGCGTCGCTGTCTCGCACCCCTCCTAGGGCTGAATGGCGAGGTGGGTGCCGCCGTAGACCTCGAGGGCGGCGCCGGTGATTCCGGCGGCGTCGTCCGAGGCGAGGAAGAGCACGGCCTTCGCGACGTCGCGCGGCCAGAGCTTCTCGGCGAGCGGCGCCGTTCGGTCGGCCGAGCCGATCTCGTCGAGCTTGTTTTCGACCGTGCCCGGGCACACCGCGTTGACGGCAATGTTGGAACCCGCGGAATTCCTTGGCGAGGCTCTGGGTGAGGCCGATCAGGCCGAACTTGGCGGCGCTTTGGGCCGCCACGTTGGCGTCCCCGCGCATGCCGTGAACAGAAGACACGTTGACGATGCGACCCCGCTTCCTCTGAACCATTCCGGGCAGCACCGCCCGGCAGAAACTCGCCGCCCCCGTCAGGTTTGTCGCCAGGACCTTTTCCCAGTCGTCGGGCGCAAGCTGCAGGAACGGCCGCCAGAGAAAGACGCCGGCGTTGTTGACCAGGATATCGACCGGGCCGAGGGCTTCCTCGGCGCGCCGCACGCACTCCTCCGCCGCTCCCCTCAGCGTGACGTCGCCCTGCAGCGCCACGCAACGGCCGCCGGCCGCCTCGGCCATGCGGACCGTCTCGGCCAGGTCTGTCGCGGTGCGGGCCACGGCAGCCACGCGGGCGCCTTCCTCCGCGAACCGGAGCGCGATCGAGCGCCCGATGCCCCTGCCCGCTCCCGTGACGATCGCGGTCGTGTTCGAGAACCTCATGCCGATCCGACCTTTCCGAGCTCCTCGAAGAGCTCTTCCGAAAACAGGTGGTCGCCCTTCCCGGTGAATGTCGGCCCGGTCAGCAGCTCCATGTTTCCCTCTCCCGGGCCTGGGCCGGTCCATGCGCACGCGGAAAACCGAGAGCGGGAAGAGCTGTCGCTCGGGGTCGGATCCACAGGCCCGCCCGCGTCCGGCGCGCGCCTGGATGGAGGCCGCGACTCCCCGCGCCAGGTAGAGAACGGTGGCCTCGCCTCTGCGGATCAGGTTCATGGAGGTCCGGCTGCCGGTTGAAACCGCGACGGCGAGAGTGAGTGTCGAGGTCGCCCGCACCTCCGAGAGTGTCAGGAGGGCGGCCCGGGGATAGCCCTCCGCGTCCGTCGTCAGCAGAGGGATCACCAGCCGCCGGCGCCTCTTGAAGGCCTCGCCCCCGAGGGCCTGCTCGAGCGCTCGCGGCATCCTGTCGAACTCGGTCATTCTGGAGAGTGTAGATGAGAGTCGAGGACGGGATTGCGCGGAATGGCAAGCCCTCCAATTTGCTTATGATTCCTGCAATGGCTTCGCCAGTCCTGGTTCTCTTCGATATCGACGGCACGCTGCTGTCGGCCGGGCGCGTGGCGCGCGAGTCGATCCTCGTCGCGCTCGAGCGGGCGTACGGCTGGCAAATCGAGCCGCAGCATTGGGATCGCTCGCGCCACGACTTCTCGGGTAAGACCGACCCCCAGATCGTGCGCGAACTGGTCTCGGACACCGTCGGACCTGAGCGTTGCGAGGAGCAACTCCCGCGGGCGCTCGAGATCTACCTCGAGGAGCTCGCAAAGCGCCTGGAGCCCGGGACCGTCGTCACGAAGCCCGGCATTCCGCAGCTGCTCGCCCGGCTCGAGGCCGAGCCGAAGGTCACTCTCGGGCTCCTCACGGGCAACCTCGAACGGGGCGCGCGCATCAAGCTCGCCGACCCGGGTTTGAACGATTACTTTCCGTTTGGCGCCTTCGGCAGCGACTCGGCCGACCGCTACGAGCTGCCGGAGTTGGCCGTCCGCCGGGCTCGGGAAGCTACCGGTGTGACCTTTTCGGGCAAGAGCGTCGTGATCGTGGGCGACTCGGTGCACGACGTCGCCTGCGGCCGGTCCGTCGGCGTGCGGGCGGTCGCGGTGGCGACAGGCCCGACGGCAATCGAGGCCCTCGCCGCAGAGCGGCCCGACGTTCTCCTGCCGGACTTCTCGGATGTCGACCGCGCTTTCGAGGCGATCACCGGATGAGAACGATCGTCGCGGCTGTCGCCTTCTCGGCCATCCTGGCCGGGGCCTCGCTCGGCCAGGCGCCCGCCGGAAGCCCATCCCCGATCGAGGTGCGCGTGGATTCGCGCGCGGCTCGCGAGATTCTGCTGACCCTCGCGCGGCCGAAGTTCGAACCGACCGACTCGAGGCTTCTGGAGGACATCCCGGCGATCGCGCTTTCCATTCACGACGCGGGCCGCAACAACGACGTGTTCGAGAGGGACCTTCGAGCCGCTTTCGACCCGGAATCGCGTGTCGCGGTGTTCGACTTCCGGGCGGTCCGCGATTCGCTCACCCGCTGGCAGGCGTTTGTCGCCGGGGTCACTCCGAGGGAAGCGGAGATCGCAAAAATGGCCGTGTCGCACGCCATGGCGCTCCTGCCGGGGGACGCCCCCGCCGGGGCGAAGCTCAGTGCCCACCTTTCTTTCGGGCTGGCTGGCCTGGCCGACAACATCGTCGCCCGTTCTCCCGATGGCGGCGAAACGATGGTCATCGACCTGGCGCGCGCGCTCGGCGATTCGGATGCCGAATCGCTCGACGCGCGGATAGCGCGCTTGTCGCGGCTGATCGCCGGTTCGGCTTTCCGCCAGGCGTGGGGCAACTACCGCGCGAACAGCCCGGCCTGGAAGCACCCGGAGCCGGAGCTCGGCCCCTACGAGCCGCTGATGCGCATCGTGGCGGAGGCGGGGCCGGTTGCCCTCTACGCGGTCGACGAGTCCTTCTTCCCGCTCTCCACGTGGTTGAAGGGGATGGGGAAGAAAGCCTTCTACGATCTCGAGCGCGCCGCTACGGGCATAGCCGAATCCGAGACGGAGCTCGACAAGCGGGTCGAGGTGATGGCCGAGCTCAAGCGCGCCGATTTCGCGCGGCGGGTGGTAGCGCCCGCCGGCATGTTCCTGGCCGACGGCATTCGCGTCGGATCCGGGCCGGACGCCCTGAGGGCGGCTCTGGCCGGCGGGCCGCGGGCCTTCTTCGTGGCGTACGACCACGCCTCGCAGAAGAACAAAGACCTTCTGCCTCTCCCGAAACTCCTCAAGGACAGGCTCTCCGCCGCCGCAAAGCCGGCTCCGAAGTCGTGACCCGGGACCTTCCGCTTCGCATTGCCGGCCTCGAAGTCACGACCGGCTCCTGGATCGACGTGCGCTCTCCCTATTCGGGCGAGCTGCTGGCGCGGGCCGCGAAGGCCGGGCCGAAAGGAGATCGAGACCGCTCTGGCGGCGGCGGTTCTCGGCTTCGAGGAGTCCCGGCGGCTGCCGGGCCACCGGCGCGCCAACAGTCCTGCGGTCGATGGCGGAAGCCCTCGAAAAGAACCGGGCCGAGGTCGTCTCCACGATCGTCGCGGAGGCAGGCAAGCCCGTGCGCTTTGCCGAGGCGGAGTTCGATCGGGGCCTGACGACGCTGCGGCTCTCCTCGGAAGAGGCGACGCGCATCGAAGGAGCAGCTGCTGCCGGTCGACATCGAGCCTCGCGGCGACGGCGCCTTCTGCGCCGTGTCGAGATTCCCGGTCGGCCCGTGACGGCGATCACGCCTTTCAACTTCCCGTTGAACCTCGCGCTCCACAAGGTCGGGCCGGCGATCGCGGCGGGTTGCTCCGTGATCCTGAAACCCTCGCCGCGCACACCGATGACGGCCGACCTGCATTGCGCGCGCCGTCCTCGAGTCGGGCTGGCCCGCGAAGGCCTTTTCGCTCGTGCACGCCGATCCGGACGTGGCCCGGCCTCTCTGGACCGATCCGCGAGTCCGATTCGTCTCGTTCACGGGCTCGGATGCCGTGGGTTGGAAGATCAAGGAGGAGGCCTCGAGGAAGAAGGTCACGCTGGAGCTGGGCGGCAACGCTGCGGCGATCGTGTGCGCCGACGCCGACGTGGAAGACGCGGCGAAGAAGCTCGCCGTGGCGGCCTTCGCCTACGGGGGGCAGGTCTGCATCAAGGCGCAGCGGCTCTTCGTCGAGCGGGCGATCTGGCAGCCGTTCCTCGAAGCCTTTCTCGCCGCTTCGCGCGCGATCGAGCCCGCCGACCCGAAGGACGAGGGCACCGTGCTGGGACCCATGATCGACGAGGAGTCCGCCCGGCGCGTCGAGGCGTGGGTTGCCGAGGCGCGCAGACGCGGGCGCGAAGCTGCTGCTCGAGGGCCGGCGGGAGGGCAATCGCCTGTGGCCGACGGTGGCGTCTGAAGTACCCGCAGGCGCAAAGATCAGCGAGCGGGAGGTCTTCGGTCCCGTGGCCTCAGTCGAGAAGTTCGACGACCTCGAGGATGCGATCCGGCGAGCCAACGCCTCGCCCTACGGCCTGCAGGCCTCCGTCTTCACGCGCGACATCGGGAAAGCCATGCGCTCGTTTGCAGCGCTTGAGGTCGGCGGCGTTATCGTCAACGATGCGCCGACGGTGCGCCTCGACAACTTCCCCTACGGGGGCGTCAAGGCCTCCGGCTTCGGCCGCGAAGGCGTGCGCTACGCCATCCAGGAAATGACCGAGCCCCGCGTCCTCTTCCTCAGACCATAGAAGAAACCGCGGACAAGCCGGGCCGGGGGGTCCTGGCCGGTGGCGACCCCGTCGGTGTTTCTCGGCCGGCAGTACCGGCCTGCGATACATCGACGGGGGCCTCCGCCCCCGCCACCCACCCGGCCCTCTTGGTGTGGCAATTGCCACGATGTGAGGTTGGACGGGTGACGCCGTACGAAGCCCTTGCGCCGGCGCGCAGCGCCGAAGGCGCGAGCACCGCCGCGAGGTGGACGGCGGCAGGACCCGTCCAACCGTATCGGTTGCGACAGCCTGACATAAACTCCCGGGCGCTTTAGCGTTGAAGGAGGTTACGTGAAGAGATTGCTGCGTGCTCCGGCCCTGGCTGCCCTGACCCTGGCGTTTGCGAATGTCGCCTTTGGCTCAGGCGCCGGCGACAAAGGAGCCCCCGATACCGGCCCCGAAGCCGCCCGCTGACCAAGGAGCAGGAGAGAGCGAAGTTCCATCCGCGGACGCTTGGAATGGATGCGGCGACCCGACTGACGGCCTTTGCGAAGCGGCAGCAGATGGAGAAGGCCTCGCCGCTTGCGGCGATCCGCTTCCGCAATGTCGGCCCCGAAGTGCAGGGCGGGCGCGTCGTGGACATTCACGGCCCTGCAAACCAGCCCGACTCTCTCCTCGTGGCCTTCGCCTCCGGCGGCCTGTGGCGGACGGACAACCGCGGCGGCAGCTGGACGCCTCTTTTCGACAAGGAGTCTTCGATCACGATCGGAGCCTTTGCGCTCGGCGACGGCGATGGACAGACGATCTACGTCGGCACGGGCGAATCCAATTCCAGCCGCACGTCCTACGCCGGCACGGGGATGTTCAAGACCGTCGACGGCGGCAGGACCTGGAAGCCGATCGGCCTGACGGACACGCACCACATCGGCCGCGTTGTCGTCGATCCGCGGGACTCCAAGGTCGTTTACGCGGCGGCCGTCGGGCACCTCTACACCGAAAACGCCGAGCGCGGCGTCTTCAAGACCGAGGACGGCGGCGAGCACTGGACCAAGGTCCTCTTCGTCGACGAGCGGACGGGCGGGATCGACCTCGTGCAGGACCCCTCGCGTCCGGACATCCTCTACGCCGCCATGTGGGAGCGCGCCCGCACGGCGGGAAACTTCCTCGAGTCGGGCCCCGGCAGCGGGATCTGGAAGTCGACGAACGCCGGCAAGACCTGGACGAAGCTTTCCCAGGGCCTTCCCGCGGGAGCGACGGTCGGCCGCATCGGCCTCGCCATCGCGGCCTCGAAGCCCGATACGCGTCTACGCCGTCATCGACAACCAGGCCCTGCGGCCCGACAGCGAGATCTTCGACGAAGAGGCCGCGCCGGGCGAGCTGACGGCCCGCCGGCTGCGCCTGCTCGATGCCGCGGGTTTCGCGCGCCTGGACGACGCTGTCGTGACCCGGTTCCTGCGGCGCTACGACTATCCGAGGTCGCTCAAGGCGGCGCGCCTCAAGAAGGACGTCAAGGCCGGCAAGATCTCGGTCGCCGACCTCGTGGCGTACCTGCAGGACGCCAACCGCGACCTCTTCGAGAACGACCTGATCTCGACCGAGGTCTACCGGACCGACAGCGGGGGAGCGGCCTGGTGGCGCACGCACGAGGGCCGCCTCGACAAGGTCTTCTACAGCTACGGCTACTACTTCGCGGCGATCGCCGTCGACCCCTCGGACGCGCAGCACGTCTTCATCCAGGGCCTGCCGATGCTGTCGTCCCGCGGACGGCGGCAAGACCTGGAAGGGCCTCGACAACCGGGGCGTGCACGTCGACTACCACGCGATGTGGATCGACCCCAAGTCGCCGCGGCGCCTGGTGATCGGCAACGACGGCGGCTTGAACGCTTCGTACGACGGCGGCGAGACCTGGACGAAGATCAACAACCTGCCGGTCGGCCAGTTCACGACGCTCGCCGCTGGACAACGCCGACCCCTACAACATCCTCGGAGGCCTTCAGGACAACGGCGTCATGCGGGGGCCGTCGACCTACAAGTTCGGCAAGAGCGATCCCGAGGCGTGGAAGTCGATCTACGGGGGCGATGGAAGCTGCGTCGTCGTGGACCCGAAGGACCCGAATGTCGTCTACGCCGCCCTCCAGTTCGGCATCGCGGCGCGCCTGAACCTCAAGACGGGGGAGCGCACGCCCATCCGGCCGCGGCCGGAGCTGTCGGCGACGAAGAAAGAGAAGCCGCTGCGCTACAACTGGGTCACGCCGTTCATCCTGTCGCCGCACTCGCGGGACATCCTGTATTACGGCACCAACAAGCTGTACCGCTCGTTTGACCGCGGCGACACCTGGGCGGCGATCTCGGGGGACCTGACCTCGGACCGCGAGCAGGGCGACGTGCCCTTCGGCACGATCACCTCGATTGCCGAATCGCCGAAGGCCTTCGGCGTCATCTGGGCCGGCACCGACGAGGGCAAGGTCTGGGGCACGCGGGACGGCGGCGTGACGTGGACGGACCTCTCGAAGGGGCTCGCGAAGGACCGCTGGGTCACGCGCGTCGTCGGCCTCGAATTTCAACGAGGGCACGGTCTACGTCTCGCAGAACGGCTACCGCAACGACGAGTTCGCGCCCTACGTCTTTCGCTCGACGGACTACGGAAAGACCTGGCAGTCGCTCGCGGCCGGCCTTCCGAACGAGCCCGTCAACACCGTGCGCGAGGACCCGAAGGCCTCGCACCTGCTGTATGTCGGCACCGACAGCGGCGTCTTCGTCTCGCTCGACAGGGGGGCGACCTGGACGGCGATGGCCGGAGGGCTGCCGAACGTTCCCGTGCACGACCTGCTCGTCCATCCGCGGGAGGGCGACCTCGTCGTCGCGACCCATGGCCGCAGCGTCTACGTGGCCGACGCGGCGCCCCTGCGGGAGCTGAAGGAGCCGGTTCGCGTGATGCCGCTTCATGCCTTCAAGGTCAAGGCCGTCAAGACCGCGCGCCGCCGGGGCTACGGCGACCATCCCTGGATCACGTGGCGCCGCGACGATCCGATCGTCCGCATCGCCTACTGGTCGATCGGCAACGAGCCCGTCAAGCTGACGGTCAAGGACGAGAACGGCAGCGTCTGGAAGACGATCGAGGGCACCCGAAACGCCGGGATGAACGTCGTCGAGTACGACCTGTCGGCCGACCCGAAGCTCGCCGACGCGGCCGAGAAGGCCGCGCGCGAGAAGGCGCTGGCGAAGGAGAAGAAGAAGGACGAGGAGAAGGACGCCGACAAGGACAAAGACAAGGATAAGGACAAGGACAAGGACAAGCCCAAGGATCAGAAGGCGGCCGCAGCGCCGCCGGTCAGCTTCGGCCGACGAAGACGCGGACGAGGACGACGCCTCCGCCGACAAGCCCGAGGAGAAAGCCCAGAGGCGACCGCGCCCGCCAAAACCGCTCGACCCGGACCTCTACGACAAGCTCGCGGATCCCCTGCGCGCCAAGCGCGAGCGGTTCCTGCCGCCCGGCAAGTACACGATCGAGATCGTCCAGGGCATCACCGTCGAGAAAACGACTCTCGTCGTCAAGCCGGAGCCCGAACGCCCGGGCTTCGGCGGAGACGAAGCGGCGCCGGACAGGGAGTAGCCGTCGCCTCCGCCGGGCGGCCCGAGAGTCGCCCGAGTCCTGCTAGGGTGAACCCACTGCGTTCATCATGATGTAAGCGACATCGGCCAGGGCTCCCGCCGGGTTGTAGACCCAATAATCAAATCCCGCCGCGCTTTCGGTATTGATAACGACAGTGCCGCCCGTGTTCTGCAGGATGGTCAGAGTCACCGCCGGAAAGCCCGAGAAGGCAGTCGAGAAGGTGATGGTGAATTTCCCCGTCGCGTTCTTGACCACTGTGAAGCCGGTCCCCGCGACGATTGTGCCATCGAAAAAGATCATTCCCCTGACGATCCGGAGAGTCTCTGCGGCCGTCACGGTCCCCGTGGTCGTGTAGTAGCCGTTGACGTCCACGACGAAGTCGACCGAGCCAGCTCCCTGGTTCACGGAGACCGCTACGGCGCCGGCGCCGTTGGCCGGGACCACGCCGGCGTTGTCGATCTGGCTCTGGCCCGGAGGGTAATTCAGGAAGGCCTGCGAGGCGCCGGCCGGGATTCCGACGGAGAAGACCCCGTTGCCCGTAGCGCCGGTGATGCTGAAGACGGCGATGTTGACCGAGATCGCAGCCGACCCGACGGGGATGCCGCAGGGCGCTCCGGTCAGCGTCACGTTTCGCGTCGTTCCCTGCAAGAGCGGCGTCGCGCTGCGCGAGTCGTACTGTCGGCACGGCGCGATGGCGACAAAGCCGAGGGGCGGCGGCGGCGCCACCGCGAGAGGCGCGGCGCCCCGTTCGGTGGAAAGGTGGGCGCCGAGAGCGGCCGGCTCAAGAATGGGCCTACCGGGATTCTCAGCCGGGAGCGGGTTCGTCGAGGTCGGCAGGTAGTAGAGAGGAGCGGGCCATGGGCGCAGGAGTGGCTGAGTGGAAGACGCCTCGCCGGCACTCGCGATGGCAGCCGGCAGCGTAAAGACGAGGATCAAGGCAAGGATCCGGCGAGATCGGGACATTCTTCCTCCTCTGGTTTTCTGACGTCTTTTTTGGGTCGGGATTTGGCCGGGATTATAACCCTGCCGGCGCGACCCTTACCGGCGGCCGATGGTGATCGCCAGGACTTGTCCGCACTGGCAGGCGCGCGAGAAGGGCTCGCCGGCGCTCGAGCCGACGTCCTCGCGGTTCACCGTGGCGCACTTCTCGCAAGTCCACTCGACCGGACGGATCTGCGAGCCGAAGAAGCTGTACCAGAACTGAAGGCAGCTATCGAGGCTCGGCCAGCTCTCGTACAGGGTCGTCTTCCCGGCCTCGTTCTTGAGGGCCTGCCGGATCGTCGCGACCTCGTTGGCGGAGTGGAGGTCGAAGTGGGAAAGGCGGCCCCGCAGGGCTGCGTCGGTGAGCGTTCCGATCTGCGTCAGGGGCTCTCCATTCCCGGAGTCGACCTGCAGCAGGATGAGGGCTGGTGTTTCGTCGACCTTGGCGAGGCGGGTCAGCAGGACCGCGAAGGTCTGCTGAACGTTGGCTGTGCTCTTGCGGACTCGACCGGGTGACGCCAATTCCATAACGCGTCCCTATTCTCGCCGAGAACCGGCGACGGGCGGTCACGAATTTGCTGACGGGGCCTGTCGGAGGGGATCGGAGGCCTTCAGCGTATCACGGCGGCGAAACGCCTTAGTTGCCGGCCCCCTGGATGACCCCTTCGGCGAGCACGATCTCGACGCGGCGGTTCTTGGCCCGGCCTTCGGCCGTCGCGTTGTCGGCCACCGGGACTTTTGGACCGTAACCGAAGGCCGTCATGCGGGAGGCGGCGACACCCTGGCTCTGCAGGAAGCCGAGGACCGACTCCGCGCGCTCCTTCGAGAGACGCATGTTGAGCTCGTCTGAGCCGGTCGAGTCGGTATGGCCCTCGATGCGCAGGTTGATCTTCGGGAAGAGCTGGACGATGCCGGCAAGCTTGGCGAGAGCAACCTGCGTGTTCTGCTTCAGCGTTGCCTTGTTCACGTCAAAGAGGATGTCGGGAAGGTTGACGACGACGCCGCGTGCGGTCTTCGTGATCTGGGCGACCGAGGAGAGGGCGTTGTCGACCTGGGCGGCCAGATCGTCGCGCTCCCGGACGAGCCGTTCGTTCTCCTTCTGGAGCTGCGCGGCGAGCCCTTCCGCTTTCAGCCTGGCCTCGTCGGCCTCACGGCGCGCCGCGTCCGCCGACCCGGCCGAGAGCCCCGCGGCCGTCGCGCGCTGCTCGGCGGCCGCCGCTTCCCGCTGCGCCGCTGCTGCCTGCTCCTGGAGCGTCGTCAACTGTTGCTGCGCGGCCATCGCCTGCTCGCGGGCGGCAACGGCCTGCTCGCGAGCCGCGAGGGCCTGCTTCTCGGAGCTGGCGGCCTGGGCCTGCGCCGCCACCCTCTGCTGCTCGAGGGCCTGCATCTCGGCGGCGCGCCTGGCCGCCGCATCGGCGGCCGCCTGCTCGGCCAGCCGCTTCTGGGTATCCCGGATGGCCGTCGAGGACAGGGAACGGCTGCGGGTGGCGTAGTCGACGCCGGTCTTTTTGTTGCCGGCGCCGAACAGGTTCGTCGCCTGGGCCAGCGTGACCTCGGCCTCGCGCATCGAGTCGGGAGCGTACTTGTCGGCTCCCATCAGTTTCGCCTGGTCGAGCACGTGCTGCGCCTGGACCATCTCGACGGGTTGCGTGCCCGAGTAGCGCATCGTGCCAATCTGCGGGTTGCCGACCGCTGGAGCCGGCACGAAGCCCGAGAACTTGATGGGGGTGCTCCTGGTCTTCTGCGGCGGCGGGGCCAACGACACGAAGCAGACGAGTTCCGACGGCTTCAGAACCAGGGAATACGGCTCGGCGGTCACGAGCAGCGCGAATTCTTTCTGGCCGGTCCGGTATACGCCGCTCGCGGACGTGTCGCGCACGATCAACTCGCCCAGGTTCTCGGCGTTTCCGTCGCGGGAGACCGCCCAGACGGCGTACGACGTCACGTCGCCGCCGAAGACGATCGCGGGTGGCAGGTTCTTGCCGTCGATCTCGACTTGCGCCTGGCCGTCCTTGAACTTGACCGAAGCCTCGGCCTTCGCGGGCGCGACGCGGACGGTGGCGGCCATTTCCAGGTCGATGCTCGAGCGGTCGGGAAACTGGACGACCGAAAGCTGAACCTCTGCGGCGGCCACGGGCAACGCGGCCAGACAGAGGATCGCCAGACCGCTCAGAAACTTCCGGATTGCACGTGTGTCCATGACAATTGACCTCCAGCCCGTTGAGGGCGGCTACTCGGGCCTTCCGCGGGCCGGCCATGTTATGGCGGCCGGCAGAAAAGCGTCAATGATGTAAAGGCATCGGGGGGAGGTGCGTCGCGAGAGCCGTAGCGCAGCCGCGCTACGCTCAATGGCACGGAGGAGTGGCCGAGTGGTTTAAGGCGGCGGTCTTGAAAACCGCTGTACCTTAACGGGTACCGGGGGTTCGAATCCCTCCTCCTCCGCCAGCACCAAGCTGTTCCAAGAGCTCGTGGACGGCGGCGTCGAGCTGGGAGTCGCGGCCGGAGAGGCTCTCGCCGATCGGGCGGGTCACCTCGATGTCGACCCCGCGCGGGTGCATCTCCATGGGCTTGCCCTCGCTGTCGTCGATGCGGATCTGCGGCAGGCGGAGGTTCGAGCCGTCGATCAAGGCGGTCCCGCCCGTGTAGATGATCCAGCCGGCCGTCGGCTCGCCGACGACCTTGCCGAGCTTCAGGGTGCGGTAGCCCTCGGTGAAGTCTTCGGCGTCCGAGAGCGAGTGCTGGTTGACGACGAGGATCGTCGGCTTTTCGAGCGAGCGCTGGCCGAGGACCGTGCGCGCGGGCGCGGTGAACCGGCCGCGCGGCGTCATGGACAGGTAGCCGCGGCGCGCCAGCACGTCGATGGCGTAGACGTTGACGAAGCCGCCGTTGTTGTTGCGCACGTCGATGACGACGCCGTCGCGCGCGTGGTTCTCGGTATCGAGGTCGACTGAAAGCTGTGCCAGCGAGGCGGCTCCCATGTCCGGCATGTGGACGTAGCCCAGGCGCCCGCCCGAGACGCGGTGCACGTAGTCGCGCGAGGCTTCCACCCAGGCGCGGTAGAGGAGAGCCTTCTCGGCCGCCATCGAGATGGGACGCACCGTCTCTTCCTTTGCCTTGGCCGTGTCGCCGCCGGGCGCGATCTTCAGGTTGACGCGCCTGCCGACTTTGTGGTCGAGCATTTCGTCGAGGTTCGTCCGGGCCGACACGGCAATGCCGTCGATAGAAACCAAGACGTCGCCCGGCGCCGCCGCTTTCGCGAGCGCCGCCGGGGACAGGGGGATGACCTCGGTGACCTTCAGGCGTCCCTTTGCTTCGTACTCGGCCGGGTCGAATCGGAGGCCGAGGCGGCCCGAAGACGTTTGATTCGAGGATCCGGGAGCGGAGATGCCGCAATGCGATGCGTTCAGCTCGCCAATCATGAGGTTGATGATCCGGCGCATCTCGTCCGAGGTTCGCGCTCCGGCGACGCGGGGCTCGTACTCGCGGCGCACGGCCTCCCAGTCGACGCCGTTGAACTTCGGGTCGAAGAACCGATCGTTCAGGTACGACCAGGCCTGGTGAAAGACCTCGCGCTTCTGCGCCTCGAAATCGACGTCGAGCTCGGCCGTGACAGCGATGTTTTTGGGCTCTCGCTTCTCGACCGAGATGGTCTGAATGCGGTCGTCGTCCAGGTAGAGGACGTCCTTGCTGTCGGGAGAGAACTGCGCGCTGCTCTTGGAGCCTGCGGTCGAGGTCAACTGTTTGGCGACCGGGCGGTCCTTGGCGAGCTCGTCTAAGGAGTACACGTAGAGGTTCTCCTGGCCGGCTGCAAAGGCGATCGAAAAGGGCCAGCTTTCCGTCGGGGCTGACGGCCTGGTCGCGAATATCCAATCCGACCGGAATAATGCTCAGGCGCTGCCGGATGCCGTCGAACACGATCTCGGTCGGCTTCGGCTCCTTCTTCTTGGCGGCTTCGGCGGCCTCGGCGGGCTTGTCGGCCTTGTCTGCCTTGTCCGGTTCCTTCGCCGCCGCCTTCGCCGGCTCGTCGAAGAGCTCGCGAAACTGGTCTTCGCGGAACTTCGGCGCGTGAGGCGTCAGGTCGATCCGGACCAGCTGCCTCGGCTCCGTGCGCTGGCCCGTGTCGAAGAGCAGGTAGGTGCCGTCCGGACTCCAGGTCACCGTTCCACCGAAGACGTTGGCGAGGAAGCTGACGGGACGGCTGGCTCCTCCGGCCGCTGGAACGACTTCGACGTTCGAGAAGAGTTTCGCGCTCGTCTTGATAAACGCGATCCACTTGCCGTCGGGCGACCAGGCCAGCGTGCGGTCCGGGTCGAGAGAGTCGTCGAGAAACCCGCTCGCGAGCACGCGCTCCTCCTTCGAGGCGAGGTCGAGGACCCGCAATTCTTTGGCGCCGCGCACGAACGCGAGCTGCTTGCCGTCAGGCGAGAAGCGGGCGCCGGCGTCGTGTGCCTCCCCGTTGGTGAGACGGGTCTCTGCGCCGGTCTTGAAGTCGTAGAGAAACTCGTGCTGGACGCCGTCCCGGTCGGAGACATAGGCGATCCGACGGCTGTCAGGCGCCCAGGCGATCTGCGACTCCCTGGCGCTCGTCCGGGTCACGCGGGCCGCGTCGCCGCCGTCCTTGGCGGACGCAGCGAAGATCTCGCCGCGAATCGCAAAGGCCAACTTCTTTCCGTCCGGCGAGACGGCGAGCTCGTCGATCGGGTGCCCGAGCGAAAGGTGCTCGACGGCCGGGCCGGCCGGAACCCCAAAGAGAGTGATCGGAATCTCGGCCGCCTCGCCTGTCGCCGTGTCGCATTTCCAGAGGCCGAAGTTCCGCTCGAAGACGATCGTCTTTCCATCCGAGGAGAGTGTCGGCCACAGGACGCGGCCGCTTGTGAAATGCGTGAGCGCCCGGGAGGGGCCGGTCGCCGGCCTGCACCCAGAGGTTCTGAGTCCCGCCCCGGTCGGACATGAAGTAGACGGTCTTTCCGTCGGACGACCACATGGGCCACATCTGCCGGGCGCCGGGCGGCGTCAGGCGCTCGTACCGGCCGTCGCGCTTGACCCAGATCTCGCTCTCGTCGAGATGGCTCGAGCCCTTGCGCCACCACTGGGTCGAAGCGATGCCCCGCGCCGTGAACGCGATCGCCTGGCCGTCGGGCGACGGGGCGGAGAAGAACTCGCTGGCGTAGCGGTCGGCGGTCACCGGCATGGGCGTGCCGCCTTCGGACGAGACGCGGTAGACGTCGTTCATGCCGGAGATGTCCCGGCCGTTCGACGAGAAGTAGATCCACTTGCCGTCGGGAGACCAGGCGTCGAGCTTTTCGTCGGAGTCGTCGTAAGTCAGGCGCTTCAACTCGCCCGTGTCGAGAGTCAGGACGTAGATGTCGCCGTTGCCCGTGCGGTTCGAGGCAAAGGCGAGGCGCTTGCCGTCGGGGGAGAAGAGGGGCCTCGACTCGGTCGCCGGGTGTGAGACGAGCAGATGCGCCGTGCCGCCGCCCGAGGGCGCCGTCCAGATATCGCCTCCCGAGGCGAAGACGATCGTGCGGCCGTCGGGCGACAGCGAGGGCTCGGCCAGCGAGGGGCGAGGCGCCGGGGCGCTTTGACCGAAGAGAAGGGCGCAGGCCGCAAGGCCAGCGCCGAAGAAGAACGCATGACGTTGTCTCATGCGGCGAAGCTTACTTCCTGGACTCCTGGATTCTCCGTGCAATCGCCGTAGAGAGGCGGCGCGGCGCGATGCGCGTGCCCTGGACGAGCATGGCGTTGGCGAGGCCGGGTATGACGACGCGCCGGCCGCGCATCATTCCCTCGTAACCGGCGCGGGCCGCCTCGGCGGCGGTCATGAGGAAGGGATTGTTGAAAAGGACCGTCGCTTCGAGGCCGGCCTGTTTCTGGAAGTCCGTGACGGTCGGGCCGGGGCAAAGCGCCGTGACCGTGATGCCGGTGCCGGCCGTCTCGTTGGCCAGGGCTTCGGAGAAAGACAGCACGTAGGACTTCGTCGCGTAGTAAACCGCCATGAGCGGCCCGGGCTGAAAGGCCGCCGTCGAGGCGAGGTTCAGGATCCGGCCGCGGCGGCGAGCGATCATGCCGGGCAGGAAGAGCTTGGTCAGGTGGGTCAGCGCCACGATGTTGACCTGGATCATCTCGAGCTCTTTCTCGAGCGAGGTCTCAGTGAAAAAGCCGTAGACACCGAAGCCGGCGTTGTTGACGAGGATGTCCACCGCGATGCCGCGCGAGGCGAGCTCGCTGGCCACGGCTTGCGGCGAAGCGGGGTCGGCGAGATCCCGGGCGATCACCGACGTCGTGATGCCAAACTCCTCGTGGAGAGCCCGCCCGATGTCTTCGAGCTTCCCGCGGCTCCGCGACACGAGCACGAGATCGTGCCCCTCGCGCGCCAGGAGCGTCGCCAGTTCGAGCCCGATTCCGCTCGATGCTCCCGTGACGAGGGCGGTCAAACGGGAGGCCTGAGTCATCGCGTTCTGCCTCCTGAAGAATGGCGGAGAGGACGGGATTTGAACCCGTGGTAGGGCTATTAACCCTACGGCGGTTTAGCAAACCGCTGGTTTAAGCCACTCACCCACCTCTCCAGCAAGTGGTCGAACTGCAGATGGTAGTTGATCCGCTTCGAGTTTGAAACCAGCGGTTTGCGCGCTTCGCGCGCCCGCTGGGTAGGCGCCGGCGGAGCCGGCGCCGTCTACGGCCTGCTCTGCAGGCCTCCGACACTAGCCACTCACCCACCTCTCCGAGAGAGTCGTCATTGACCCGTCAGGCGGTATCCGGAGTTCGTCACCGTGACGCTGAGGTTCTGGCTCGGCGCGGCGAGCGTGATCTGCGCGTTGTACTGCGTGCCGTCGTTCAAGGCGCCCTCGGTCACGTCGAGACCCACGGGGTCCGTCGGACCGTCCATATACGTGGACACCTTCAGGCCCAGGAGGCGATTGGTCGACGGGTTCACGTCCACGCTCAGAGTGTCGCCCGGCTTCAGGTAGTCGCGGAAGTCGAGACGCACCCGAAGGCCCGGCTGGAGCGGGGTCAGCGACACCTTCCCGGCGATCTTCGAAGCCTCGATGCGATCCGGGTCCGGCGGAACGTACATCTTTATGAGGGCCACGGCCTTCTGCATGTAATCAGTCAATTCAGCCTTCTTGTTCGCCACGATTTTGCCGCGCAGCCCCCTCTTCGTCTCCTGCGGGGCCGCCGCAACCGGGACCTTCTGCAGGTTGCCGTCCGCGCCGTAGTAGCAGCGGTTCTGGGTGTTGGATTTTTCTTCGCCCTTCAAGCTGACGACCTGGGTTTCGATCCACTCGTACTTTCTCAGCTGCATCTTGCTCTGCGCCAGAGATTGCTTGAGGGCGGCGACACGTTCCGGAACGGTCGGAGGCCCCTGGGCCAGCACCGCTCCGGCCGAAACTCCGAGGAGCAGGGCAGAAAGATTCAGAGCCCTCAAGGCGCGCCTCGTGACGAAGATGGAACCTGCAAGACGATTCATGGTTTCTCTCCTTTTCGAGGGAAGTGATTCGCCGGAGCTGCGTCAGAAGCGAAAGGCGAGAGTCAGCTCCGAGCCGCTGAATGTTTCAGGCCTGGGGGAGCTTATCGTCCTTCTGGTCCACAGGTCCAAGCAAGCGAGAGGCCGTCCTCTTCGCCAGCTATCGCCGGATGCGCAGGTTGGCGTAGGCAATGGCGGGGCTCGACTGGGAAACCGACGTCAGGCCCTCAACCTCCGGCCGGGCAAAGCAGTAGCCCTGGTCGTGGAAGAGCGGCAGCACGAGCGCGTCGCGGACGATGCGCTCCTCGACCTGGCGGTAGATGGTGTGGCGAACACGGGGGTCGGTTTCAGCACGGCCCCGGTCCGCGAGCTGATCGATTTCCGGCTCGCCGACATAGCGGCCCAGGAAACCCACTTGTGCGTGCAGAAGGCCGTGGACGAAGGTGTCGGCGTCAGGAAAGTCGGCATTCCAGCGCCCCACGTTCAGGTCCGTCCCGCCCTTCCGCGTGAGGTCGAGGTATTCGGCCATCGTCCGGTTGGCCGGCCGGATGGAGAAACCGATCTCGCCAAACGCCTCCGTGAGCTCCCGAGCGAAGGCCGAGAACTCACCGAAGAAGATGGGATGAACGGCCGCCGAGAGCTCGACGCGCTCCCGCGAGACCGTCGCGTCAGCCGAGCTGTCGGGGCCGCCCCGCTCGCTCGGATTTGCGCCGGCGGCTGAGTAGCCGAGCAGACCTGGCGGGATCAGGCCATGAGCCGGGATGGCCAGCCGACCCAGGGTTCGGCGCACGAAGGCGGCGACGTCGACCGCCCGATGAAGGCTCTGGCGCAGCGTGAGGTCGGCCAGGACTCCCTGGCGCCGGTTGAAGGCGACGAAATAGGTGGTCAGACGGGGATTCTCGCGGTAGCCCGAAGCAAATCGCGGATCGTGCCGGAAGGCCTCGGCGTCGGCCGGCAGGAGGTCTGACGCGAGCGAGAAGCGGCCGGCCAGGAACCCGTCGCGGATCTCCTGGGGCGAGACGCCGAATCGAAAGACGACCCCCTCGCTTTTCGGATATCCCTCTCGCCAGTAGTGCGGATTGCGCTCGAGCTCGAGTCGCCGTCCTGCCTCGAAGCTGACGAGCCGGAAGGGGCCGGTGCCGATCGCGCCCTCGCGCATGCTCGGTCCGATGACCCCGGTACCCTCCGGCACGATTCCGGTTGGCGTGTACGACAGGAGCGCCGGGAAGAAGGAGACGGGCTTCTCCAGGTCGATGAAGAACTCCGTAGGCGAGACGATGTGGAAGCCCTCGAGATCCGTCGCTGTGCCGTCGATGAGCCGCGACGCGCCCCGGACTGAAGAGAGCAGCCCTTTGGTGCCCGTTTGCGGGCCCAGGAGCAGCCGCTCGAAGGAGTACCGAACGTCGCGGGCCGTGAGCCTGCGCCCGTCATGGAAGCGCACGCCCGGGCGGAGGCGGAATCGAAATCGCGTAGCGTCGTTCTCCATCAGGATCTCGGAAGCGAGCCAGGGAATGATCCGGGTGCCGTCAGCGGCCCAGGTCAACGGCTCGAAGACCTGGCAATGGACCTCGGAGTCCTCCGCAGTCGTGGAGAGCGCCGTATCGAAGTTGCGGACGACCTGCGCGATCGGCACGTTCAGGATGCCTCCGACGGCCGGCCGCTCGGCAGTCGCCCGAAGCACCGGGGCTTCGGCCTTGCCCAGCTCGGCATAGTTGACATGTGGATAGGTGCTCTTGAGCTGCAGGCCCCGCACCGCAGGGCTCGCGATCCGGTAGTGGACATCGTGAAACAGCGGCAGCAGGACCGCCGGCTCCTGCAGGAGGTCTTCGAACTTCCGGTAGAGGCTCTCGCGGACGTCCGGGCGGATTTCGGTACGCGCCTGTTCGAGGAGACGATCGGTCTCGGGAGAAGAGAAGTAACTGCGCAGGAGGCCGGCCTTCGAATGAAAGAGCGTGAACCCGAAATTGTCCGGGTCATCGTAGTCGGCGTTCCAGCGGCCGACCTGGAGGTCGATCGCTTCCGGCGTCTGCCAGGAATCGAGGTATTCCGCCATCGTCGATGTCTCGATCGAAACTTCCACGCCGAGCTCGTGCCATGTCTTGAAGAGCATCGACGTGAGGGCGCCGTACCGGTCCTGGAGGATGGGATGGACCGACGCTTTCAGGCGGATGGGCAGCGGCAAGCCCGTCGCCCGCAAGGCCTCGACGGCCCTTTCGCGGCTCCAGTGCGGGCGGCGGCGGCCGGGATCGTGGCCGAGGATCCCCGGAGGGAGAAGCCCCGCCGCCGGCAGAGCGAAGCGCCCGACGGTTCCCCAGACCAGCTCCTGCGTCTGCACGACTCCGGCCAGGGCGCGGCGGAGGTCTGCATGGGAGCCCGCCGGGCTTCCGCAATTGAAGACGGCGAAGTACGTGTTCTTGATGGGGACCTCGGCGAGCCCGCCGCGAAAGCGGGAATCGCGCAAGATGTCTTCCACGTCCTGAGGCAGAAGGTCCTGGGCCAGCTCGATCTCTCCGGACTTCAAGCCCGCCGCGATGGCCTTGGCGGCGAGAGCAGTGTGGAACTCGACGCCGTCCAAGTGGATGGCCGAGCCCCTCCAGTAGCCGGGGTTTCGCTCGAGAAGCACGCGATCCGGCCGTTGAAGGGCCATGCGAAACGGGCCGGTACCGAAGACTCGCTCGCCTCCGGTCGAGCTGGCCGGTGAGGCGGAGACGATGGCCGTCCTCGGTTCGGTCAGGAGAGCCGGGAAGATCGGGAGCGGCTCGAGAAGCTCGAGAGACAACTCATTCTCCGAGCGGGCCTCGATCCCGGTGACGTCGGGTGCCGCGCCCTGGAGGTACTCGGGAACTCCGCGAATTGCGCTGAAGGCGGAGGGAAGAGTTTCCCGAGAGAGCCGAATCGAACGCTCGAGCGACGCCTTGGCGGCTGGCCCCGTCAACGCTGTCCCGTCGGAGAACTGGACTCCTTTGCGCAGGAGAAGCCGAACCGTCCTGCCGCCGTTCTCGACTGACCACCGGTCGCAGAGCAACGGGACCAGATGCCCCTGAGGATCCGTAGTCACGAGGGTTTCGAAGACGTTGGCCAGGACCTCGTAGTCCTCGACGATCTGACAGTTGCCCGGCTCGGTGGCGGCTATGGAGTTCGCCATGGCGACGACGAGCGTGCCGCCGCGAGGGATGGCTTCGTCGGCGGCCTTCTCCCTGGGGGTCAGCTCTTCGATCTCGGCGAGATAAGCGGCGACTTTCGGATGCTCACCGCGAAGGCTGGCCACCGTCGCAGCCAGTGAGAGAAGCTTCGCGAGGAGGCCGGGGTCGCCCGCCGAGCGCGCGAGGTCGATTCCCTGGTCGGTCCACCGCCGGGCCTCGTCGATTTGCCTCGACTGCCATGCATTTTCTGCCGCGAACAGAATCGCCTGGAGGACCCTCCGCGGCTCCTTCTGGTTCTCGAACACGCGGACCGCCGCTTCCGCCTCGCGCAGCGCCGCGTCGAGGTTGCCCGCCAGTCGGTGGCCCTGGGCCAGCAGGAGCCGAGCCTCGCCTTCGAGGGCCCGCTCGCCCGACCCACTCCTCGTCCTCGAGGAAATCGAGGGCGATCTTCGCGACGCGGACAGTCTCCTCCGGGCTGAACGAGTCGAGCGCCTTCTGAGCTAGCTTCAACGCGTACTCGACCGTCTTCTCGGGCAGATCGGCCTGCGAGAAGTGGTGGACGAGCTCGGGGTAGATGCGCTCGAGACGGCCCGCATAGCGCTGCTCGATCAGCCCGGCGTACTTGCGGTGGAGCGAGCGGCGCCTGCGGCGAGCGAGCGCTCCGTACAGGGCGTCCCGCACGATTCCGCTCGAGAACGTCAGACGGTCTCCGCGCGACTCGCGCTCCTCTTCGAGAATCCCCTCGCGCATCAGCCGGTCGATCGCGTCGTCGAGGTCCTTGGCCCCTTCGGCGAGCGTCTCGAGGTCCCGGGCGTCAAACGTCTTGCCGATCACGGACGCGATCGACAGGAGATCGCGCAGCTCTTCTGGAAGCCTCTCGATCCGCTTTTCGACGGCCTGCTGGATGGTGGCCGGCAGTGCATCCGCCGAGATCGCCCCGCCTCTCGAGAAGCTCCAGGCCCCGGTGTCGTCTTTGGCGATCCCCCCGGACTCCACGAGCGACCGGATCAGCTCCTTGGTGAAGAAGGGGTTGCCCTCCGTCGCCTCCTTGAGCCTCCGGGCGAGGTCGTCCGAGACCTTCGGCGCCCCGACGATGGACTCGACGAGGGCGCGGTGCTCCGATGCGGAAAGCGGCCCGAGCGTCAGCGAAACGAAGCGCGGGTCGTCCGTGAAGGAATCGAGCATCCGTGTCAGGGGATGTCGCTTGTCGGTCTCCGTCTGTCGAAAGCTGCCGACGATCAGAGTCGACGTCGGCCGCAGCCGGCGGACGATGTACTGGAGCGCCTCGATCGAGATCTCGGCGCCGTGCAGGTTCTCGAGAATGAGAACGAAAGGCTTGCCGCCCGCCATCCGGGTCAGGGTGCGCGCGAGGAGCTCGAAGACCTGGATCCGGTCGTCGGCTTTCTTCTCCTCTGCGGCTGCCGGCGCTCGGGCCTCGCCGCTGACAGCCGAGCGCAGCTCGCTGATCTCCGAGAGCTGCGGGAAGAGGGCGATCAGGTCCGCCGCGAGGTCGGAGAAATCGGGGCGCCCGGAAGAGGAGCTGCCCGCGTCGCGGGAGAGGAAGTAGTCCTCGATGAGCTCGCAGAAGCCCTGGTAGGCGAAAGAACGGTCCTGTTCGATGAAGCGTCCGTAGAGAACCCGGATCTTGCGCGCCCGGGCGAGGTTCTTGAGCTCTTCGAGGAGACGCGTCTTTCCGACGCCCGGCTCGCCCGCCACGACCGCGAACTGGCATTCGCCCGAGATCGCCGCGTTCAACCGCCGCTGCAGCTCGGCGAACTCCCTCTCGCGGCCTATGAACACGGACGCGGCGGGGCGTGAGATCACGCGGCTCCCGCTCAGAACGAGCGACTTCCGAAACTCGTCGCTCGCGAGGCTCGACTTGTGGCGGCGCAGCGCGTCCGCGACTTGTCCGGCCCGCTGGGGGCGCTTGCCCGGGTCCTTCTCCAGGCAGCGCAGGACGATGTCCTGCAACTCCTCCCGGATCTCGGCGCCGAGCGCCCGCGGAGGCTGCGGGTTCTCGTGGGCGATGCGGTACAGGATCGACTGAACGTCCCCGGTGAACGGCGGCTCCCCGACGAGGCACTCGTAGAGGACGACGCCGAGAGAGTAGATGTCCGAGCGGCCGTCGAATGCGCGCGAGGCCACCTGCTCGGGGGAGAGGTAGGCGACGGTGCCGACCAGGGTGCCTGTCTTGGTGAGCCGGGACTCCGAGGCCGTGTGCGCGAGCCCGAAGTCCATCACGCGGACGCGGACACCTGATCCTTCTTCCTGCGCGATCATGATGTTGGCCGGCTTGATGTCCCGGTGTACGACACCGCGCGAGTGGCTGTAGTCGAGCGCGTCGGCGACCTGGATCCCGATGTCGACGACGTCGCCGAGGCAGAGCGTCTGGTCCCGGAGCAGGCGCGACAGGGTCGCTCCGCCGATGACCGGCATCACGAAGAAGAGGGAGCCTTCGTGCCGCCCGAGGTCGTGGATCGGTACGATGGCAGGGTGGTCCATCTGGGCCACGATCTGCGCCTCCCGCTGGAAGCGCTCCTCGATCTCGGTCGTGAGATCCGTCGAGGAGATGAGCTTGACGGCGACTTCGCGATTCAAGACCGGGTCGCGGGCCCGGTAGACGACACCCATCCCGCCTCGGCCGAGCTCGCCGAGGATTTCGTAGCGGTTTGCGAGCCGTGTGGCGATCACGCGGACGTCCCTAGCGCCGGATCCAGAGGTCCTCGTAGAAGATCATCGGGCTCGTCTGTCCGACGGAGGTGAAGCCCTTCGACCTCGGGCCGCGCGAAGGCGTAGACCTGGTCGTGGAAGAGGGGCAGCAGCAGGGCGTCCTTGCGCGAGAAGGTCCTCGATCTTCCGGTAGAGCGGAGTGGCGGACGCGCGGGTCGGTCTCGGCCCGTCCCTGCTCGGCGAGCTGGTCGATGTCGGGTCGCGCGAAGTAACCGGCCCATGCTTCCCGCCGTCGAGTGAAGGACGCCGTAGACGAACGTGTCGGCATCGGGGTAGTCGGCGCCCCAGCGTCCCATGGACATGTCCGCGCTGCCCCGGCGGTTGTTTTCGAGATACTCGGCCATGGTCTTGTTGGCGGGCCGGATCGCGAAGCCCATCTCTCGAAAGGCCTCCGTGATCTCGCGCGCGACGGCCGAGAGCTCGCCGAAGAAGATGGGGTGCATCGAGACCGAGAGCTCCACCGTCTCGCGCGAGACCGTCTTATCGACCGCGCTGTCGCCCGTGCCACGCGACGAAGGCCCGCGCGATTCCGTCGCGGACGCCGCGTAGCCGAGGAGGCCTGGAGGGATCAGCCCGTGCGCCGGGATCGCCAGGCGCCCGAGGGTCCGGCGCACGAGACCCGCGGCGTCGATCGATCGAACGAGACTCCGGCGCACCTCGACGTCGGCGAGCGCCGTGCTGTGACTGTTGAACACGATGAAGTAACTCTGGAGCTTCGGGCCTTCCCGGTGGCCGGATGCGAACCGTGGATCGTGGCGGAGGGCCTCGGCATCGGCCGGGAGCAGGTCGAGAGCGAGCGAGAGCCTTCCCGCCCGGAAATCCTCCCGAACTTCTTCGGGCGACACCCCGAACCGGAAGACCAGGCCCTCGCTGCGGGGATAGCCCTCGCGCCAGTAGTGGGGATTGCGCTCGAGCTCGAGCCGGCGGCCGGGCTCGAAGCCGACGACGCGGAAGGGGCCCGTTCCAACGGCGTTCTCCCGCCAGCTCGAGCCGACCGCCCCGGTCCCTTCCGGGACGATGGCGGTCCCCGTGTAGGAGATCAGCGCCGGGAAGAAGGAGACGGGCTGCTCGAGGTCGATGAAGAACTCCATCGGCGAGACGATGTGGAAGCCCTCGAGATCGGTGGCCGTGCCGTCGAGCAAGCGTTTGGCCCCGCGGATGGATGAGAGCTGCCAGCGGCAGTCGCTCTGCTCGCTCGTCAAGAGCCGCTCGAAGGAATAGCGCACGTCGCGGGCGGTCAATCGGCGGCCGTCGTGAAACCGGACGCCGGGCCGCAGCCGGAAGCGGAAACGCTTTCCCTCGTTCTCGGCGGAAAAGCTGGCTGCGAGCCACGGGACGATCCGCGTTCCTTCGACAGCGAAGGTCAGCGTCTGGAAGATCTGCGGAAGGACTTCGGCCTGTTCGACCGTCCCGGCCAGCGCCGGGTCGAGGGAACGCACGAGGCCGGCAATCGGCACGTGCAATGTTCCGCCGCCGGTCTGCCGTTCGGCAGCCGCCGGCGCCTCGGTTGCCTCGGTCTTTCCAACCTCGGCGTAGTTGACGTAGGGCGCAGTGCTGTGGAGCTGCAGGCCCTTTACCCCAGGGCTGCCGATCCGGTAATCCACATCGTGGAAGAGCGGGACCAGCATCGCGGAGTCGAGCAGCAAGTGCTCGAACTTCCGGTAGAGGCTCTCGCGAGCGGCCGGGCGGGCTTCGGCCCTTGCCTCCTCCAGGATCCGGTCGGCCTCGGGCGAGGCGTAGTAGCTCCGGAGCCGGCCGCTCTCGGAGTGAAAGAGCGTGAACGTGAAGTTGTCCGGGTCGTCGTAGTCGGCGATCCACCGCCCCATCCACATGTCGAGATCGCCTCTGCCGTGCCAGGCCTCGAGAAAATCCGGCATGGTCTTCGTCGCGACTTCGACCTCGACTCCGAGGTCAGCCCAGATGCGGATCAGGGCCTGGGTCAGGGCGGCATACTGGTTCTGCAGGATCGGGTGCACCGCGGCCCTGAGCTTGATCGGCATCTGCAGCCCGGTGGAGCGGAGCATCTCGATCGCTTTCTCCCTCGGGACGTGAGGCTGCCGCCGGCCAGGGTCGTGACCGAGGATGCCGGGCGGGAGAAGTCCTGTCGCGGGCAGGGCGAAGCGTCCCAGAGCTCCCCACACGAAGTCCTGCGTGCGCGCGGCGCTTGCCAGAGCGTGCCGGAGAATCGAGTTGGAGCCGGCTTTGGTTTCCGAGCGAAAGAGAGCGAAGTAGGTGTTCTTCTTGGGCGTCTCGACGAGGCCAGCGCGGAATCGGGGCTCGCGCAGCACGGCCTCGAGGTCCTGCGGCTGAAGATCGCGCGCCAGATCGAACTGGCCGGAGCGAAGGCCTTCGGTGATCGCGGCGGCCGAGAGGGTCGCGCGAAACTCGATCCGGTCGAGCCGCGGCGGCTCCTTCCAGGACCTGGGATTGCGCTCGAGGACGACGCGATCCGGCGTGTGGAGTACCGTCTGAAAGGGCCCGGTGCCGAGCAGGCTTGCGGGCTTGCCGTCCCTGGCGGGCACGGCTGCTGTTATCGAGGTTCGCCCGTCGGTCAGAAGGGCCGGGAAGTTCGGAAGCGGATCCCGGAGCCGGATCTCGATCTCGAGCTCGGACAGAGCTGCGATCCCTTCGACCTCCGGCGACTTGTCGCCGAGGAACTCCGCCACGCCGCGGATTCGGGCAAACGCAGCCGGCATCGTGTCGCGGGAAAGCTTGATCGACCGCTCGAGGGATGTCTTGACGGCGGGCCCGGTCAGGGGCGTGCCGTCGGAGAAGACGGTCCCGGGCCTGAGGTGCAGGCGCACCGTCCGGGCGTCGTTGTCCAGGGTCCATCGGTCGCACAGGAGCGGCGCCAGGTTGCCCTGGGTGTCGGTCGTGACCAGGGTCTCGAAGACGTTGGCGAGGACTTCGTGCTCCTCGGTCGTCACGTAGGCGGCCGGTTCGGTCGCCGCGACGGGGTTCGCCATGGCCACCACCAGCGTCCCGCCTTTCGGGATCTCGATCTCCCCGCTCTTTTCCCGTGGGGCAAGCGTTTCGAGCTCCGCCTGGTAGGCCGCCGCCTTCGGATATTCGCCGCGGAGGTTGGCGACCGTGGCGGCGAGAGCGAGCAGCTTGCCCATGCGCTCGGGCTCTCCCGCCGAGCGGGCCGCTTCGAGGCCGCGTTCGACCCACCGGCGCGCGTCGTCGATCCGGCGGGCCTGCCAGGCGGTATCGGCCGCAAAGAGAATGGCGCCTCCAGCGGGCCCGGGCTTCCCGTGTTCCTCGTAAGCCTTCACGGCGGCTTCCGCCTCGCGCAATGCGCCGTCGACATTGCCCGCCATGCGCTGGCCCTGGGCGAGGAGCAGCCGCGCATCGGCTTCGAGCGACGGCTCGCCCTCCCACTCCTCGTCCTCGAGGTACTCGAGAGCGATCTTCGCGACCCGGATCGCATCCTCCGGGCTGAAGGTGTCGAGTGACTTCTGGGCGAGCTTCATGCCGTACTCGACCGTCTTCTCGGGGACGTCGGCCTGTGAGAAGTGGTGGACGAGCTCGGGGTAGATGCGCTCGAGCCTTCCCAGGGAGCGCTGCTCGATGAGGTCGGCGTACTTGCGGTGCAGGGATCGGCGCTTGCGGCGCGAGAGCGCGGCATAGAGAACGTCCCGGACGATGCCGCTCGCGAACGTCAGCCGGTCGCCGCGCGACTCACGCTCTTCCTCCAGGATCCCCTCGCGCAGCATCCGATCGATGTCGTCGTCGAGGTCCTTCGCTCCCTCGGCGAGTGTGGCGAGGTCCCTCGCGTCGAAAGTCTTGCCGAGCACGGAGGCGATCGACAGCAAATCGCGAAGCTCCTCCGGAAGCCGCTCGATCCGCTTCTCGACGGCCTGCTGGATGGTGGCGGGCAGGGCGTCGGCGGAGATCCCCGCCTCCTTCGAGAAAGCTCCAGGCCCCCGTGTCGTCTTTTGCGATGCCTCCCGATTCCACGAGCGACCGGATGAGCTCCTTTGTGAAGTACGGGTTTCCCTCCGTCGCATCGTGGAGCCTCCGGGCGAGGTCGTCGGCGACCTTCGGGGCCCCGACGAGCGAGGCGACGAGCGACCGATGCTCCGAGGGAGAGAAGGGCCCGAGAGTGATCGACACGAAGCGTGGATCGTCCGCGAAGGAGTCGAGCATTTTCGTCAAGGGGTGCCGCTTGTCGGTCTCCGTCTGGCGGTAGCTGCCGACGATCAGCGTGGGAGTCGGCCCGAGGCGCCGGACGACGTACTGCAACGCCTCGATCGAGATCTCGGCGCCATGGAGGTTCTCGAGGATCAGGACGAGAGGCTTGCCGCCGGCGATCCGGGTCAGGGTGCGCGCCAGGAGCTCGAAGATCTGGATGCGGTCTTCGGGTTTCTTCTCCTCGCCGGCTGAGGCCGCGCGTGTCTCGCCGGAGACGGCCGAGCGCAGGTCCGCGATCTCCGAGAGCTGCGGGAAGAGAGCGATCAGCTCCGCCGCCACGTCGGAGAAGTCCGCGTGCTCGCCCGAGGAGGAGCCTGGGTCCCGGGACCTGAAGTAGTCCTGGATGAGCTCGCAGAAGCCCTGGTACGAGAAGGTGCCCGCCTGCTCGATGAAGCGGCCGTAGAGGACGCGGATCTTGCGCGCGGCGGCGAGGTTCTTCAACTCCTCGAGCAGCCGGGTCTTGCCGATGCCGGGCTCGCCGGCGACGACGGCGAACTGGCAGTCGCCCGAGATGGCGGCGTTCAACCGGCGCTGGAGCTCGGCAAACTCCTTCTCGCGGCCGATGAAAGCGGAGACGGCCGGTCTGTGGATCATCCGGCTCGGGCTCAGGACGACCGACATCCGGAACTCTTCGGTGGCGAGGCTCGACTTGTGGCGCCGGAGGGCTTCCGCCACCTGTCCGGCTTTCTGGGGGCGCTTGTTGGGGTCCTTCTCGAGGCAGCGCAGGACGATGTCCTGGAGCTCCTCCCGGATCTCGGCTCCGAGCGCTCGCGGTGGCTGCGGGATCTCGTGGGCGATGCGGTAAAGGATCGACTGCACCTCGCCGGTGAAGGGCGGGTCGCCCACGAGGCACTCGTAGAGGACGGTCCCGAGCGAGTAGATGTCGGAGCGGGCGTCGAACGCGCGCGAGCCGACCTGCTCGGGGGAGAGGTAGGCGACGGTGCCGATCAGCGTCCCGGTTTTCGTCAGGCGGGATTCCGAGACCGCGTGGGCGAGGCCGAAGTCCATGACGCGGACGCGGACGGAGGACCCTTCCTCCCGCGTGACCATGATGTTGGCCGGCTTGATGTCCCGATGCACGACGCCGCGAGCGTGGCTGTACTCCAGGGCGTCGGCGACCTGGATGCCGACGTCGACGACATCGCCCAGGCGCAGGGATTGCTCCCGAATCAGGCGCAGCAGGGTCGTACCTCCCACCAGGGGCATGACGAAGAAGAGCGATCCCTCGTGCCGCCCGAGGTCGTAGATGGGGACGATGGCGGGGTGGTCCATCTGGGCGACGATCTGGGCTTCCCGCTGGAACCGCCCCTCGATGTCGGGAGCGAGATCGGCCGACGAGATCAGCTTGACGGCGACCTCGCGGTTCAAGAGCGGGTCCTTCGCCCGATAGACGACACCCATGCCGCCGCGGCCGAGCTCACCGACGATCTCGTAGCGGTTCGAAAGCTTTGTGTTGATCAAATGGTCTCTTCTGGCTCTTCCCGGGGCCGGAATATATACGAGCCGAAGGGACGGGTTACCATTTCCGGGTGACGAGCGGCTTCTGGGCGCGGATACGGCGGTGGTGGGTGGCGGGGATCCTGGTTCTGGCGCCGACCGCGCTGACGGCCTGGGTCGTCTGGACGCTCTTCCTCTTCTTCGACAACATCCTGGGCGCGCGGCTGCGAGAGCTCGGCATCTCGGTTGTGGGGCTCGGGTTCGTCCTCCTGAACCTGCTGCTCCTGCTGCTCGGTTTGGTCACGACGCGAATCCTGGGCCGGCGCGCCTTTGCCGTCTGGGACCGGCTCATGCACAGCGTGCCTTTGATCAACAAGATCTACTCGACGCTACGCCAAATCGCCCAGGTGCTGCTCGGATCTGACAAGGACGCGGCGTTTCGCCGCGTGGCCCTCGTCGAATACGGCTCGCCCGGGACCCACATGGTCGGTTTCGTGACGTCCACGGCGGCGAGCGAAGCCGGCCAGAAGCTCGGCAAGAGAGTCTGCCATGTCTTCGTGCCAAGCGCCGTCAACCCGACGACCGGGTTCCTCCTCGTCGTGCCCGAGGAGAAGGTCCACTACCTCGCGATGTCTCCGGAAGAGGCGATGAAGATGATCGTGTCCGCCGGCGCCATCGTCCCACCCGTACCGCCCACCCTCTGAAGCCGCCCGGGGCCGGCGGGGTTGCCTCCCGGGACACGCGGCGGCACACGCCGGCATGGGTCTGACCTTCCCGGGCCGCCGCTCGACGAAACTGGTGCAAGAGCCTTCGCCTCTTCTGGGCCAGCCGGCCTTGCACACCTACCCAGTTTCGACGGTCCCGGGAGACAACCCCGCCGGTCCCGGGCTCTCAGTGAGGCTGCAGGGGCCTGCCGTTAGACGCTGTCTTTCCTCGCGGTGAGGAGAAGCTGCTCGCTGCCCAGCATGGCCGGGTGGACCATCCAGCGGAAGAGGTCGCGCTCCCCTTTGGAGCGGGACTCGTTCGTTCTGCGGTTCGAGGTTTCGGCGCGCGCAGAGAGCCAGAAGGCGGGGTAGAGCAGAAAAAGCCAGGCATGCTTCCACTTGAAGCGCGTGAAATTGAGGCGCTCGACCTCGAGGCCGGCCTGGTGGAGCAGCGTATGGAGGAGCGGGAAGTCGACGGGGTTCGTGTGGTAGGCGTAGAGGGCGTCGGAACCAATGTCCCAGCCGACGCGCCGGCGGATCAGTTTGTGAGTTCCGGCCCAGAAGAAGTGCAGGCGCGAGTGGAGGCGGGCGAGGTTGGGCGTCGAGAGAATCAAATGTCCTCCGGGCGCGAGGATCCGGCCGGACTCGGCGATGACCGAGCGGTGCGAGGGCAGATGCTCGAGAACCTCCGAGAGAATGACGACGTCGTAGGCCCCGTCGGGGTAGGGGAGCGCCTTCGTCAGGTCCACCTCTGGATCGATCAGCAGACCCGCGGTTTCGATTGGCCCCTTCTGCTCGGTCAGCTTGTAGTCGTCGCCGCGGTAATGCGTGCCCCGGACACGGCAGCCGTCGCGCTGCAGCGCCGCCAGGATTTCTCCGCGGCCGCAGCTCAAATCGAGAACGGAGAGCTGGGGAAAGCCCGGCAGCCGGCGCGCGGCGGCGAGGATCGCGTCGCGGACGAAGTCTTGCGGCACGGCCTGTGAACCCGGCCCCGCCTCAGGCCGGGAGCCGGATTTCCGTCATGCCGTCCATATAGGGGCGCAGGGCTTCGGGGATAGCGACCGAGCCGTCGGGGCGCTGGTAGTTCTCGAGGATCGCGACGAGCGTGCGGCCCGCCGGCAGGGCGGAGCCGTTCAAGGTGTGAACGAACTCGGGCTTAGCCCCCTCCGCGCGGCGGAACCGGATCGAGGCACGGCGGGCCTGGAAGGCCTCGAAGTTCGAGCAGGAGGAGATCTCCTTGAACTCGTTCAGGCCGGGCAGCCACACCTCGAGGTCGTAGGTCTTTGCGGCGCCGAACCCGAGGTCGCCGGTCGCAAGTGTGACGACGCGGTAGGGGAGCTCCAGCCGCTGGAGGATGTCCTCGGCGTGCCCCGTCAGCGCCTCGAGCGCGGCATCGGAATCCTCCGGCCTGGTGAACATGACGACCTCGACCTTGTCGAACTGATGCTGCCGGATCATGCCGCGCGTGTCGCGGCCCGCCGCACCGGCCTCCGACCGGAAGCAGGGCGTCGAGGCCGTGTAGAGGATCGGCAGCGCACGGCCGTCCAGGATCTCGTCGCGGTGCATGTTCGTCACGGGCACCTCGGCCGTGGGGATCAGGTAATAGCCTTCGCGCGTCTGAAAGAGGTCCGCCTCGAACTTGGGAAGCTGGCCCGTGCCGAAGAGCGAATCCGCGTTGACCATTGCCGGCGGCGCGATCTCCGTATATCCCTGTTCGCGGACATGCACATCGAGAAAGAAATGGAGCAGCGCCCGGGACAGCCGCGCCCCGGCTCCCTTGAGGACTGTGAAGCGGGCGCCGGCGATCTTGGCGCCGCGCTCGAAGTCGAGAATCCCGAGAGCCGGACCGAGGTCCCAGTGGGCCTGCGGCGTGAAATCGAAGGACCTCTTCGTTCCCCAGGACCGCTCGACACGGTTGGCGGAGGCGTCCGGGCCGCGGGGAACAGAAGACTGCGGGACGTTCGGAATGGCCTTTTCGAGGGCGACCAGCATGCCGTCGGCTTCTTCAGTCGACCGCTCGAGCTCGCGGATCTCCTCCTTGAGCGCCTTCATCTCGGCGAGGGCTTCGGGCGAGGGCTTGCCATGCAGGGAGGAGAGCTCGTTGCGCCGGCGCCGCTTCTCCTCGAGCCGCGTCACCTTTTCGCGCCGCTCGCGATCGAGCGCGACGTATTCCTCGAGGCCCGCGCCGCCGAAGCGCTCGGGCATCTCGCGGGCCAGGCGCTCGGCGTTCTCGCGCAGGAACTCGCGTGGTAGCATGAGCAGACGATTTGATATCGCCCGCGCCGACCGAGTCAACCGTTTGAGCGGTCCCTCGTCCCAGCCCGATGTCGCCGGCGTCGTGGTCAACCGCGACGGCGGGGAGTCGCTTTTCGCGGCGATCCGTTCGCTCCAGAAGCAAAGCGGCGTGGATCTATCGATCGTCGTCGTGGACAACGCCTCGCTCCCCGCGGAGCGCGAGCGGCTGGCGCGCGAGGCCCCGGAGGCGCAGGTCATTGCGTTTTCCGTAAACCGGGGCTTTGCCGGCGCTGCCAACGAGGGGATCGCGAGGACGCGGGCGCCGTTTCTCCTGCTCGTCAACAACGACGCGGTGCTGGCGCCCGACTACGTCGCGCGCCTGGCGGCGAGGCTCGGGCTCGACGACCGGCTGGCTGCCGTCCAGGGACTCGTTCTCACGTCAGACGGCGCGCGCGTCGATTCGGCGGGCCTCGAGTGGAACGGGCGGGGCGAGGCCGTGCCCGTGCTTTCGGGCGCCCCGGCGGCGTCGGCGCCCCAGGACGCCTTCGAGGTCTCGGGCGTCTCGGCGACGGCGGCCCTCTATCGGCGCGAGGCGCTCGACGAGGTGGCTTCACAGGGGCAGGTCTTCGACAGCGCTTTCTTCGCTTACTACGAGGACGTGGACCTGTCGCTGCGGCTGGCGCGCGCGGGCTGGCGGTTCGCGTGCGACCCCGCTGCCGTGGCGCGGCACGAGGGCTCGCTGACCTCCCGCCGAACCCCGTGGAGGCGGGCCTTCTGGACGGCCCGAAACCGCTGGCGCACCCTGTTCAACAACTTCGATCCGGCGTTGCTGGCAAGCCGCATCGGACCTCTGCTCTCAGCGGATCTGGCGCACGTCAAGAAGCTCGGCTGGCGGGGCGCCGTTCTGCCGCTACTCGTCTGGCCCGCGTTGCCGCTCTGGGCGCTGCGCTCGCGGGGGCAGAGACGGCGGCTCTCGTCGTGGCCCTCAACCGGAAGGCAGTAGGAGAGAGTCATGAGCGTGAAGCAGATCGCGGTCATTCTCGTCTCGTGGGAGGACGCGGACTCACTCGAGGCGGCCGTGGCATCGCTGGCCGAGGCCCGCCGCCAGATGGCGCCGGGAGGACCAGGTGTCTCGCTCGTCGTCGTGGGCAACGGCCCGGGCTCCGTGCGGCGCGAAGCGATCCTCCAGGCCTGGCCAGGCTCGACTGTCGTCGTCAATGCGGACAACCGCGGGTTCGGCCCGGCCGCCAACCAGGGCGCCGCAGTCGCTGCGGGCGACGTCCTGCTCTTCGTCAACCCCGATACGAGGGCCGACGGCGAGCCCTTCTCGGCGCTCGCCCGCGGCTTCGCAGAGCGTCCGGAAGCGGTCGGGCTCGCGCCGCGCCTGCTCGAGGAGGATGGCCGAACGGTCCCTGAAAACCCGGGCCGGCCGCTTGTGCTGCGGTCGTCGGATCGCGAGGACCAGTTCACTTTTCAGCTGCGCCGTCTTCCCACGCTCGGGTCCGACATCCGGGAGCTCTCGCTCTGGGACCACTTCCATCACGATGGACCGGGCCGCCGCTACAGCCGCTACGCGGACTCCAACCGCGACACGGTCTTCGCCGTCGAGCAGCCGGCGGCCTCCGCGCTGGCCATCCGGTCGGACGCCTTCCGGAGGGTCGGAGGCTTCGACGAGGCTCTCGTTCCCGCCTGGTTCGAGGACGTCGATCTGTGCAAGCGGCTGGCCTCCGAGGGTCCGATCCTCTACTGGCCCGCGGCCCGGTTCCGGCACTCTGGCGGCGTCTCGTCGCGGCGCCTCGGTTATGCGCGCTTCCTTCCCATCTACTACGCCAACGCGATCCGTTACCGGCGCCGCCACTATTCGCTGCCCGCCCGCATGGCGTACCGCGCCCTGCTTCTTTCCGGGATGCTCCTGCGCCTGGCCGGCACACGATTCCGCAAGCGCTCTCCGCGGCCGCCCGAAGAATCGCGGCGCGCCTACCGCGCGGTTCTCGCCGTAGCACTGGGATTGGGAGGGTCCAAAGTCCAAAGTCCAAAGTCCAAAGTCGATGGTTGACGTTTCGATCGTTGTCGTGACGCACAACGACGAGGCCGACTTGCCGTTGTCGCTGACGTCGGCCACCTCGCAGAAGGGGGTCGAGCTCGAAACGATTGTCATCGACAACGCCTCTTCGGACCGGTCGCGGGATGTCGCGGCGGTCTTCGCGCCGGCCGCGCGCATCGTGGCGCTCCCGGAAAACGTGGGATTTGCGGCGGGAATGAACCGCGGCATCGAGGAATCGTCCGGGCGCTACGTGCTGGCCCTGAACCCGGACTGCCGCTTGAGCTCCGATTTCGCGTCCGTTCTGGCCTCGCGCCTGGACGCCCGCAGGGACGCGGGCTCGGCCTCGGGGCGTATCTGCCGCGCCTCCGGGCCGGAGCTGACGGAAACCGGCCTGCTGGACTCGACAGGCCTCTATTTCACCGCCTCGGGCCGCCACTTCGACCGCGATTCCGGCCGGCCGGAAGCCGGCCGCTCGCTCAAAGAGGAAGAGATTTTCGGCGTCAGCGGCGCTGCCGGCTTTTACCGGCGCGCCGCTCTCGATGACGCGAGGATCTCCACGGGTTTCTTTGATGCGGACTTCTTTCTGTACCGCGAGGATGCCGACCTTGCCTGGCGGCTGCAGCGTCTCGGCTGGAAGTGTCTTTATGTCCCGCAGGCCGCGGCCTACCACCGCCGCCGGAATCTTCCCGAACGGCGGCGGTCCATGTCCGCGCTGGCCAACATGCACTCGGTCAAGAATCGGTTCCTGCTTCGGATCAACAACGAGACGCCGGGCCACTTCCTTTTGACCTCCGTGCCGACGCTGGCTCGCGATGCGGTCGTGCTCGCGGCCTGCCTGACCGTCGAGCGCTCCTCGCTGCCGGCGTTTGGCTGGTTGTGGAGGAACAGGAGCAGGTTGTGGAGGAAGCGCAAGGAGATTGCTTCGAAGGTGAAGGCGCGAAAGCGCACCCCCTCTCCCCCCGGGAGAGGGCAGGGGTGAGGGGCGCACAGCCGCCGAGCCATCACCTTTTTTGGCGTCGAGCTCACCCCTCACCCTAACGGCCGCTCGCTTCGCGAGATGGCGACCTCCGGTCGCGGCCGACGCGGAAGTGGAGCGAGGGGAGACCCCTCGCGCACCCCCGCTCCCGGAGGGAGAGGGGACACAGCGAGTGCTGATAGCTTCTCGCCGTGCGCATCGCCATCCTCGGCACCCGCGGGATTCCGGCCTGCTACGGCGGGTTCGAAACCCTCGCCGAGGAGCTTTCGGCCGGCCTGGCCGCCCGCGGCCACGACGTCACGGTGTACACGCGCTCGCGGTACGCGCGGCCAGGCCTGGCCTCGTGGCGCGGCGCAAAGATCCGCGTGCTGCCCACGCTCTCGACCAAGTACCTCGACACGATCGTGCATGGCTGGCTTTCGGCGTTCGACGCGGCGCTGGCGCGCTATGACGCCGTGCTCGTCTGCAATGCGATCAACGCGGCGAGCGCGTTCCTGCCGCGAGTGACGGGCAAGACGCGCGTCGTCCTGAACGTCGACGGCCTCGAGCGCAACCGGCGCAAGTGGAGCCTGATCGGCAAAGCGGCCTATCGCGTGTCGGAGGTCCTCGCAACGATCATTCCGGACTCCGTCGTCACGGATGCCCTGGTGATCCGCGACTACTACCGGGAGCGCCATGGCTTTGATTCGGTCTTCATTCCCTACGGTGGGGACCTGCCGGAGCCGTCCGGCCAGGCCGCCCTCGAGCGCCTCGGCCTCTTGCCCGAGCGCTACGTTCTCTACGTGTCGCGGCTGGAGCCCGAGAACAACGCCCTCGAGGTCGTTTCAGCCTTCCGGGACGTGCCGGGGAAAACGCCGCTCGTCGTCGTGGGCGATGCTCCGTACGCGGCGGACTACATCGCCCGGGTCCGGGCCGCGGCCGATCCGCGTGTGCTCTTTCCGGGTTCGATCTACGGAGAAGGCTACCGGGAGCTGCTCGCCCATGCCGGGGTCTTCGTGCAGGCCACCGAGGTCGGCGGCACGCACCCGGCGCTCGTCGAGGCGCTGGGCTACGGGCGCATCGTGGCGTACCACGCATCCCCCGAGAACGAGGAGGTCGCCTCTGGTGCCGGGCTGCCGTTTGACGCGTACCGGCCGGAGACGCTTTCCGCTCTCCTGCGCGGGGTCCTGGATGATCCCGCGGCTGCCTCCGTATGGAAGGAGAGGGCTCGACAAAGGGTCCGTGAGAGGTACCGCTGGGACGATGTCGTGGACCGCTACGAGAAGTTGCTCGAAGGAAGGGTTGAAGCGGGCAGCGTCCTCTCATAACATCCTGCCGTCGCGGCTAGTCCGTCGCGGCCCCGTTTCATGCTGAAGCAGAAAGCTCGCGCCATTGCCGCCGGGGTGCTCATGGGAGATCTCGCCCTGACGGCCGTGTCTCTGCCGGTGGCTTACGCGCTGCGCGGGCTCCTGCCCCGGCTGTTTCCCGTCGTCCCGGCGGCGCTCAACCCGTTTGGCGACTACCTGGTCCTGCTCGAGCTGATCCTGCCGCTGTGGGGGTTGCTCCTCTACACGGCGGGCTTTTACCGGAGTCACCGGACGCTGCCCTTAGGCGAGGAGATCTGGGCGGCGATGCGGGTGGCCTTCGGCGGCACGGCGGTCCTCGCGATCCTGGTCTACGGCTTGAAGCTCGAGTTCGTGAGCCGCTGGTTCCTCGTGGTCTTCGGCGCCGTCAACTTTGCGATGCTGGCGTCCGAGAAGGTGGGCTTGCGGCTGATTTCTCGCGCCGTGCGCAGCCGGGGTTTCAACTTCCGCACGGTGCTGCTCGTGGGGACGGGCCGGAAGGCCGCGCAGCTCGGCGAGTTCCTCGAGGGCCACCCTTACTGGGGCTTTCGCGTCATCGGGTATCTCGACGACGACAACGGCGGCGAGATCCGCCGGGCGAACCGCTGGCCATGCCTCGGCAAGACGACGGATCTCGAAGCCATTCTGATGCGGGAGGTCGTCGACGAGGTCATCTTCGTGATCGAGAAGGGCCGGTTGGGCGAATACGAGGAGGCCCTCATGGCGGCCGAGCGGCATGGCGTGCGGGCCCATGTCTCGCTCGACATCTTTCCCCACGCTTTCGCCCGTCCGGTCCTCGAGGAGATGGACGGGGTGCCTCTCCTCTCCTTCACCACGACGCCGACCAACCCGATCCAGCTCGTGGCCAAGCGCGCCGCCGATCTGGCGATCTCTTTCGTCCTGTTCGTCCTGACGTCTCCCATTCAAATTGCCGCGGCGATCGCGATCAAGCTCTCGTCGCCCGGCCCGGTTTTCTTCCGCCAGGTGCGCTGCGGCTTGAACGGAAGGCACTTCACGCTGATCAAGTTCCGCACGATGCAGGCGGGCGCGCAAGAGCGCCTCGTGGAGATCTCGCACTTGAACGAGATGTCGGGCCCGGTGTTCAAGGCCTCCAACGACCCCCGGTTGACGAGGGTCGGCTGGATCCTGCGGCGACTGTCGATCGACGAGCTGCCGCAGCTCTGGAACGTCATCGTGGGCAACATGAGCCTCGTGGGACCCCGGCCGCCGCTGCCCGAGGAGGTCGCGCGCTACGAACCCTGGCAGCGCCGGCGCCTTTCGATGAAGCCGGGCTTGACCTGTCTCTGGCAGATCTCGGGGCGCAACGAGCTCGACTTCAACCGGTGGATGGAGCTCGACCTCAAATACATCGATACGTGGTCACCGATGTTAGACCTGAAGATCCTGCTCAAGACCGTTCCGGCTGTCTTGAGCGGGCGCGGCGCTCGATAAGCGAGCCGTCTTAACCGGAGCGTCCAAAGTCCAAGAAAACCGGGCGTCCAAAGTCCAAAGTCCAAAGTCCAAAGTCGGAAGAGGATCGCGGCGGCTCGACGAGGGCCACGGGGCCCCTTTGGACTTTCAACTTTGGACTTTGGACGCTTACCCCGGCGGTCGTATCAGCGGTTCCCGTCCGTCCCGCCCTTGCCCTCTGAAGCCTTGAAGAGGTACTTGATCGAGGGCTTGGGGATGAGCAGGTTCGGGCCGTCCTCGCGGTTGACCTTCAAGCAGTGCTTGTCGTACCACTCGATCCAGCCGTGAATCTCCTGGCCGTCGTTCAAGACGACAACCATCGGAGTCTTGGCCGCCATTTGCTTGAGGTAGTAGTAGCTCTCGGCATTCGTCTGCTCGGGCGGTACCTGCTTACGCTGCGCAAACGAGCGGGTCGGGTACCGATCGGCCAGTTCCGAGAGGTTGGGACGGATCAATTTGCGGTTTCCGGGGGTGTCGTCGTCGGGACGCGTCGCGCTACCCAGGGAGTTTCGGTTTGCCACGGCTGGACTCCTGTACCTGCCTAAACTGCGGCAATCCCAGGAAAATTTCGCCGTCCGGGCTTCTAGGCGGGCCTTTGGGACCCCTCGTCCTCATAGGCCAGGCAGCACATGAGCCGTCCGCACATCCCCGATATTTTTGAAGGGTTTAGCGAGAGATTCTGGTTCTTGGCCATCTTGATGGTGACCGGGTGGAACCCCTTCAGGAAGGTCGAACAGCACAAAGTCAGGCCGCAGGGACCCAGCCCCCCGCGCATCTTCGTTTCGTCCCGGGGCCCGATCTGGCGCATTTCGATGCGCACCGGGTGCTTCAGGGCCAGGTCCGAAACGAGTTTTCGGTAGTCGATCCGGGTCTCCGAGGTGTAGTAAATCGTGACCTTGCGGCCGTCGAAGGTCTCCTCGGCGCGCACGAGCTTGATTGAGAGGCGCCTTTCAGCCGCCAGGTCCTGGGCGTCCATGAGGAGCCGCAGTTCCCGGCCAATCTTGGACTCCCATGCCGTGTGATCGCCCTCGTTGGCCACGCGCACGAGCCGCCGCGCCTCCCGCAACTGACACTGTTTCACGATCATGGGCTGGAGCGTCATCACCTGCGCGTATTCGAGACCGCCCTCGCCCTCGACGATCACGCGTTCTCCCTTGGAGACGGGGGCTCCGAGGGTTTCGCAGAAGACGACGCGGCCGTCCTCGTTCTGATTGATCCGGACGCCCACGTAGTGGCCGCCGGGGTTGAAGGAATTTCCGACTGAACAGCCGCCGCACCCGGACATCACGAACCTCCGTAAACCCTTAACTTACCACGGCTTGGGACTTCAGCCCGCGGCCAGAGCGGTCGCCAGAAGACCGAGAAGCTCTTGCGGCGAATCGGAGGCCAGGCGCCCGGCACCCGGCAGATCCTCGGCGGAGGCAGCCAGAAAGAAAGGAGGCGGGGCGAGGGTGTCTTCGCGGATCGCCGCGGCGATCGCGGCGTTCTCGGCGCCGGCTAAGAGCAGCACGGCGTCGACCCGCCGGTTGCGCGCGAGCCTGTCGACGGCCTCGTCGCAGCCGTGTGCCAGCAGCACTTCGACAGACGAGCTCCCTGCCTTGAGCTCGGCGGCCGGACCTCTTTCGGGCAGGGCGACGAGCACGTGGATCATTCGAACAACACGGTGGCCGAGCCCGCGGCCCTCGTCTTCTCGCCTTCGCGGGGGGCGACGTAGAAGATGAAGGTGAAGAGGCCTGTCTCGGCCGGGTAGAAGGTGAACGAGAAATCGCGCTCGCCTTTCAAGCGCAGGCGATCGGACGTGACGGTGCCGACGATGCGCAAGCCGCGATAGCCTTCGGGAACGTAGGTCTCCGATGCCTCGGGATAGCCGTAGCTCGTTCGGGAGTCGGCTTCCTTTCGCGTCAGCTTTTCGGGCCTCGGTTCGCGGGCGATCGTCACGAATTGGATCCTGTCGGGAGCGAGAACGCGGCCGTCGACGGCGAGAACGGGCAGCGTGTCAGAACCCCGCGACAGGGAGAGCCGTTCGAGACGGCGCACGAGGAACTCCTGCGAAAGCTGCATGCGCCCGTTCTCGACGAAGTAGCCCACACCCACGTGGGTCGCCTCGGGATCCAGGATCGCGCGGCGGTGGCCGTCCTTGGGAGGGCGTTCCGCCATCATGCGGTCGTGGCTGGTCAGGGCGAACGAGACGAGCTCCTTCTCGATCGCAATACCGGTCGTGACCCACGAGACCGAGTTCTCCGCGTTGAGACCGAAGACGCCGGCAAAGGACATCCGCGCATAGGGAGGCAGGCCGTCCATGAGGTAGTGGCCGTGCGAGACCTCGAGCAGCTGGCGCTCGCAGAAGGCCTTCGAGACGCGCGCGGCAGCGGGATCCCAGGCGACCGGCGCGAGGCCGTTTGACGCGCGGTCGCGGTTGATCCGCTCGAGCACGGCTTTCTGGACATCGTCGGACGGAGTGGAGGGCGGCGGATAGGTCTCGGTCAACGGCACGAGAACGGCCGGAAGGGCGATGCGATGAACGTCATTGCCGGTACCCGCCGTGCTGACGCACGAGGCGGCCAGCACGAGGGCGAGTGGGGCGACTGACCGTGGTAGCTTCAAGATGACGATCATCCTATGACTGAGATCAAGTTCGGGACCTCCGGCTGGCGAGCCGTTCTGGCCGAGGACTTCACATTTGGAAATGCCCGCCGCGTCGTCGCGGCGGTCGGCCAGGTCCTGGAGGAGGCCGGAAAGAAGGGCAGCCTCGTCCTCGTCGGCTACGACACCCGGTTTCTCGCGGACCGCTTCGCGGCGGAGGCGGCGCGGCTGCTCGAAGGGATGGGCTTGCGCGCGGAGGTCGCCTCGCGCCCGGTCCCGACGCCCGTTCTCGCCTTCGAGATCCGGCGCCGCCGCGCGGTCGGTGCGATCAACTTCACCGCCAGCCACAACCCGCCCCAGTACCTCGGCATCAAGTTCTCGAATTCAGACGGCGCGCCCGCGCTGCCGGAGACAACCCGGCGCATCGAGGAGCACGTCGCTCGGATCGGCGATGTGGCCGCGCCCGCTGCGGTCCCGGTTGTGACATTCGATCCGGTGCCTCCCTACCTCGATGCCCTCGCTGCGAAAGTCGTTGCCGCCGAGGCCGCGCGCGGCCGGCCGCACTTCTCGCTCGATTTTCGCTACGGCACCTCGGTCGGCTTCCTGGACGCCTTCCTCGTTCGCGCGGGTGCCCAGGTTTCCTCGCTGAATGCCAACCGCGACCCTCTGTTTGGCGGCCTTTCGCCCCAGTGCGGCGAGAAAGAGCTGGCCGTTCTGGGCGAAGAGGTGCGGCGGCGCGGCTCGCGGCTGGGTCTCTCTTGCGACGGCGATGCCGACCGGTTCGGCGTGCTGGATGAGAAGGGCGTCTACGTCCAGCCCAACGAGATCCTCGCGCTGCTGGCCCGGGACATGCTCGGCCGCAAGGGAAGGCGCGGAGGCCTGGCGCGCAGTGTGGCGACGACGCACGCCCTGGACGCCGTTGCCCGGGAGTTCGGCGTGCCCCTCTACGAGACGCCCGTCGGGTTCAAGTACATCGGCGAGAAGTTGATCGCCGGCGAGATCATCTTCGGAGGCGAGGAGAGCGCGGGGCTGACGGTCGAGGGTCATGTGCCGGAGAAGGACGGCATTCTCGCCGACCTCCTCGTCGCCGAGATGGTCGGGGCCTCGGGAGGGACTCTCGCCGGTCTCTCGGCCGACCTGGCGAAGGCGATCGGGCCCTTTTTGACGCGGCGCGTCGATCTCAAGGTCTCGCCCGAAGGGAAGGCCGCCCTCGCAAGGCTTCGTGCCGCGCCGCCCGAGCGGTTCGCGGGTCGCAAGGTCGCTTCGGTGAATCTTCTCGATGGCCTCAAGCTGCTGCTGGAGGACGGCTCCTGGGTTCTCGTGAGGGAATCCGGGACGGAGCCGGTCGCCCGACTGTACGTCGAGGCGCACTCCGCCAGGGAACTCGACGCGCTCGCCGCGGCGGGCCCCGAGCTGCTGGCCTGATCCGTTTGCATTTTTTCGCCCGTTCGACGATTCTGAATCGGGCATGAGCTTTCAGATCGAAGCGATCTTTGGGCGCGAGATCCTGGACTCGCGCGGAAATCCCACAATCGAGGTCCAGGCGCTGCTCTCGGGCGGGGCGTCCGGGCGGGCGGCCGTGCCGTCGGGAGCTTCGACGGGCGAGCGCGAGGCGTTGGAGCTGCGCGACGGGGACAAGAAGCGCTACGGCGGTAAGGGAGTTCTCAAAGCCGTCGGCCACGTCAACGGCGAGATCGCGGAGGCGTTGTCGGGCGCCGATGCCCGCGACCAGGCGCTCATCGACCGGATCCTCTGCGAGCTCGACGGAACGCCCAACAAGGGCCGGCTGGGAGCCAACGCGATCCTCGGAGCCTCGCTCGCGGTGGCCCGCGCGGCGGCGGAGGGCTCGGGACTTCCGCTTTACCGCTATCTCGGCGGCGCGGGCGCCACGACGCTGCCCGTGCCGATGATGAATGTCATCAACGGGGGCGCGCACGCCGACAACCGGCTCGACCCGCAGGAGTTCATGGTCTGCCCGACGGGGTTTCCGACCTTCGCCGAGGCGCTCCGGGCAGGCGTCGAGATCTTCCACACGCTGAAGGGAATCCTCAAGAAGAGGGGCCTTTCGACGGGCGTCGGCGACGAGGGCGGTTTCGCCCCGGACATCGCAACCTCGCGCGAAGCGCTCGATCTGCTGGTCGAGGCGATTGGCCTGGCGGGCTACAAGCCGGGCAAGGACGTCATGATCGCTCTCGACCCGGCCGCCTCCGAGTTCTACGAGAACGGCCGGTATGTGTTGACCGGCGAGGGCAAGACGCTCTCTTCCGACAAGATGGTCGCGTACTGGGCGGCTTTGGCAGCCGCGTACCCAATCGCATCCATCGAGGATGGGATGGCCGAGGGCGACCGCGAAGGGTGGAAGCAGATCACGCGCGAGCTTTCGGACAAAATCCTGCTCGTGGGCGACGATGTCTTCGTGACGAACCCGGAGATCCTGACCCGCGGCATCGTCGACGGAATCGCCAACGCGCTGCTGGTGAAGCTGAACCAGGTCGGCACGGTCACCGAGACGCTCGAGGCGGTGCGCATCGCTCAATCGTGCGGCTATCGGACGGTCGTCTCCCACCGCTCGGGCGAAACATCGGACGACTCGATTGCCGACCTCGCCGTCGCCGTCAATTCCGGCCTGATCAAGACCGGGTCGGCCTGCCGCAGCGAGCGGCTGGCCAAGTACAACCGCCTTCTCGAGATCGAGGAGGACCTGGCCGAGGCCGGCCACTTTGCCGGGCGCGGTGTCTTCCCATGAGCGTCCAGCCCTCTTCGTTGCGAGGAACGCGCCCGGTGACGGCGTTTTTCATATCGCTCGGCGCCTCCGCCGTGCTCCTGTGCCTGCTTCTCGCGTCGGACCGACGCGTCTTCGAGCTCCGGAAGGCCCGCGCCGAGGTGATCGAGCTCGACAAGCAGATCGTGACGCTTCAGGCCGAAAGCGCCGAACTCCAGGCCGCCGCTGAAGCGGCGCTGCGGCACGACTTCCCGGCCGAAAAGACAGCCCGCGAGGAGCTGAACCTGGTCGCTCCCGGCGACGTCGTCCTCCTCTATCCGCCCGGCAGCCTCACGACGAAGAAGACCCCTCCCGCGCCCCCTGTCAAACGCTGAACGGCGCTTGACCTGAGGCGCCGGCTCCGATAACGTTCGCGATCCTGACGCGGGGTGGAGCAGCCTGGTAGCTCGTTGGGCTCATAACCCAAAGGTCGCAAGTTCAAATCTTGCCCCCGCAACCAAGAACACCAAGGGGTTAGGTCGAGAGGCCTGACCCCTTTTCCTTTGGAGCGAAGGTGAGGCGATATCCGCTCACCTAACGGCTGGCGGCTCTGTCTCGCTACCCATTTGAGTAGGTTCCCATCCATCTCAAGCCGAGACAGGCTAGCCGTGTCAGCAGTCCTAAGACTTCGGCCAAAGGAGAACACGATGCTCACACGCCTGCCCGTCCACCTCGTCGCTTCCGCCGTGCTACCGGGTCTGAGACAGGCCCTGGTCGGCCTTGCGCTTCTCTTTGCCGCAGCGCCATCTCCTGGTAGCACGGTCGTCTCATGCCCGTTCAGCGGCACACCCGGCGACCATGCCGACAGCGGCATCGTCGTGCTGAACTACCCCGGCAACAACATTAGCCGCCTCCACATCGGCTACGGCGCCAACGCTACGGGGCAGTACCTCATCACGGCTACGATCCATCGGGGAGCCTTCGACGGGCCGATCGTCGGAAGGTCGAGCATCTACCTCAACCTGAACGCGGCCTCGTCAGCCGATGTGGATGGCTTTCTTCCCTTCGGCGGTGCAAACGACGGCGCCGCGGTGACCCCCGGCGACACGCTCACCATCACGCACACGTGGTCGGGGCCCGGCGTCCTCTTCTTCGACGCTGGCACCGGACACTTCGGTTCTTCTGGCAACTGCGGGGGAGCCTACGAGACCATCGGCACCAGTTCCCCCCTCGACGTGCAAGTGCGCGGCACGTTCGGGATCCAGATCGATCAAGTCGACCAGACGACCGCCTGCATCAAGAGCGACACGGTCCTGTGCATCTCAAACAACGCCGGCGACGCGCGCTTCCAGCTGACGGTCGACTTCAACCACGCGGGTGGCGCCTCTGGCTCCGGACAGGCTTCCATTGGAACCCTCGGTATCACCCACGGCGGAAGCTTCTGGTTCTTCAGCCAGGACAACCCGGAGATGCTCGTCAAGGTGCTCAACGCCTGTGCGATAAACCACAAGTTCTGGGTGTTCATCAGCGCGGGAACCAACGTGGGTTTCAATCTTCACCTTCTGGACACCGTCACCTCCGCAACCAGGACGTACTCCAATCCGGATAACGTCGCCGCGGTGCCGGTCCAGGACACGTCCGCGTTCCCGTGCCCGTGAGCGCCGGCGTTCAATACGGCCGTCTTGTCAGGAGAAACAACGCCGCGGCGAACAGCGCCAACCCGAAAAAGACCTGCAATGGGAGAGAGAGCGTCGGGATGGTCGCCGCAGCGACGGTGGGCGTGGGTGTCGCGGTCGCAACGCCCGCGGGTGTGTTGGTCGGAGTCGGGGTCGCGGTCGCCACGCCCACCGGTGTGTTGGTCGGAGTCGGGGTCGGAGTCGAGGTCACGATCGGAGTTGGAGTCGATGTTGGTGTCGGAGGCGCCGCTGCTATAGCGGTTAAGACGACGTCGTTTCCGTCGCCTCCGACGTAGCTGATCTTGAGCTGAGTGCCGCCAAGCGTGATGATCGCTCCCTCCCCCAATCCGGCGAAGCTACCGCCCGTCGGACTGGCAGAGCCGTTGTTTACGATCACGAACTGATTGCCGACGGCGGGCGTGAAGCCTCCGATCAGAGACACGTTCAGGATGCCGCCGACAGTCACCGTGCCCGTCACGTTGATCTGGTCATAGAGCGCGCCCGGCGTGAGGCCGCCGATCTCGGCATTGTAGGTTGCGTTCAGGTTTTCGAAGAACGTTCCCGCGACATTGATAAGGCCGGCCGAGTTCCCAGGATTCACCTGGCCGAAAGGCGCCGTACCCGTCACGAACAGTTGAACGCCGGTGAAGGTGCCATTCCCGTCGAGGACCCCACCCGAAATGACGGCAGACGACCCCGGGGTTGACAGGTTGCCCCCGAGCAGATGTGTCGCACCTGCGCCCTGTCGGTATCCGCTAGCACTCATAACACTCAACAGCCCCGTCTGCAGGCTGACGGTGCCAGAGTTTGGGAACTCGGGGTTGACCGTCGTGGTGCCGGCTGTCACGCTCTTTGTGAAAGTGCCGCCGGCATCATTGAAAAAGGAAGAAGAAAACGTGCCGTCCAAGGTAGCGTCGCTCTGCACGTTGAAATTGCCGCCAGACTGGTTATGAAAAGTTGAGATGCCTGGAACGTTGAAGGCGCCGGTGCCCGTCCAGGTGACCGTACCCGCGTTGAGCCACGTGCCGAACGCTGTCTTGACCGCAGGTCCGCTCAGAAGCAGCGTGCCCGTCGACGTGATCGCCGCATCATTGATGGTGCCGCCGCTCCAGTTGATCGTACCGCTGACGGTCAGGACGAACGGGTCGGTATTAAACGATCCGCCACTCACGTTCACGACACCATTGGAATTGATCGTGCCTCCATGCGCAAACAAGGTGTTACCTGCGGTGTCCAGGGTTTGCGTTCCGCTGGGCCCTCCCAGGGTCAGGCTAAGGACGGACTCAAAGGCTGTCATCGTCACCGTGTACGTGCCCGCGACGGTGATCATCGCGTCGTCGCCGGGTCCCGGCACCAGGGCTGGACTCCAGTTGGCCGCGACGCTCCAGTTGCCACTCGCTGGATTGGCCCAGGAGATCGTGGCGGCGCGAACCGCGGTCGATAGGAAGAACAGACAGGCCACGAGCGTCAGCCGACCCAGCACCGCACATTCCCTGCCTCGCATCACCGGAGACGATAGGCGTTTCCCTGAAATCACCACAACCCACTCGTTCGAGTAGGTCCGCGCGCCTGCACGACCGCGAACGGCCTGGTGCGCTACCGGAAACCGAACGGGGTCACGGAGTGTGCTGGATCATGTTCAGGCCCGCGGGATCCACGTGTAAGCCGTGGGTGTTCGTCAGGATCACCAACCCGTACGACTTGTCCGGGGAAAATCCGATGAAGGCTGCGAAGCCCGGGTGGTCACCGCCCTTGGAGATGATGGGCTTGATGTTGTTCGGGTTGGCCTCCGGGGGCGCCAGGTAATCCCAGGCCCAGGCCTGCTCGTTTTGTGATCCGCATGCGCCGAGGAAAATGGTTGCGTCGGTGAGAGTGCCCTTGGGTTGGTACTCGTTAGGATTGTGTGCGGTCGCCATGGCGCTCAGGATGTACGACGGGAAACTCGTGCAGGCCGGGTCGCTCATGTGGTGGGCGCAGATGTTCGCCTCGAGGAAGGTCAGCATGTCGGCGGGCGTGCTTCGCAATGCTCCCGCCGCTCCCCACGGCACCCAGGGAAACGGGGATTCGGGCGTGTAGGTTGTGTTTCCCTTCTTATCCGTTTTCAGCAGGTAGCCTTTCGCCACCGTACCCCCCGGGTGAACCCGCGTGTTGGACATATGGAGCGGCCCGGTCAGGTTGTCGGAGATCCAGCTCGAGAAGCCCTCCGCATCGAAGGAATATGTCTGACCTTTCTTCGAATCCATGTGCATCAGGATCTGGCCGAGAAAACCGACGCTGCCGTTCGAGTATTGGTCGTACGTCGGCAGGGACTGCTCTCCACGAATGGGACCTTGAAAATTGGCCCCCGATTGAGTCGTTGTGTCGGGATTCGTTGGGTCCAGGGCATTCACCGCATCCACGAAGTCCTGCTGGGTGCTCACACCCTTCTTGAAATGGGGCGGGTCGGACCACCAGAACCCCCCTGTGAATGTCGCCAGCTGCTGGAAGGTGACGCCCTCCTCTGCGTTCGTCAGGTCATATCCGTCCGGAAGGTCGTGTTTGACCGGTGCGTACACATCGAGGCCCAGCGGGACGTGCATGCCGAGGATCGCCGTCGTGAAGACCTTCGTGACCGAAGCCAGCTCGAAGACGGTGGTCTTTTCAATCGGCGTTCCCTTCCCCTGATTCTCGGTCGCGCCGGTAAAAATGAAGCAGGGCGTCTCTCCGATCTTGAAAGTCACGACAGCCGAGCCGATCATCTGGCTCGTCTTGGGGTAGAGGTACTTCAAGTACAGAGCGAATTGGTCAGAACAGAAGTCCGCGCGCGCCGCGTTGACGAGGCCGAGGATCGCACCCAGGATGAGAAGAACTCTCCGCATGTCAGGTCTCCTTTCGTCAGTGGCAACGCGCGGTGACAGCGCACCAAGGTGGCGCGCTACCAGAAAGTGAACAGGATCATTGAGTGTGCTCGATGATGTTGTTGCCGGGAGGTCCCGTCGCTATGCCGCCCGTATTCATCAGGATCACCAACCCGTACGACTTGTGTGGGTTGAAACCGATCCAGGTGCTGAATCCCGGGTGGCCACCGTTCTTGGAGATGATGGGCGTGACGTTGTTCGGGTTGGGAACTGGCGGCACGTTGTAGCGCCAGGCGTAGGCCTGCACGACCTGCGATTGGCATCCGCCAACGTAGATGGTTGGATCGACAAGAGTGCCGGACGGGGTGTACTCGTTCGGAAGGTGCGCGGTTGCCAGGGCGGTCCAGACGTCCTTCGGGAAGCCGGTGCAGGCCGGGTCGCTCAAGTGGTGCGCGCAGATGTTCGCCGCGAGAAAGTACTGCATGTCGGCGGCATTGCTTCGCAATGCCCCCGCCGCGCCCCACGGCACCCAGTCAAACGGAGGTTCAGCCTTGTGCTTGTGGCCGGTCTTGCCACCCTGCGAACTGCGTAGCCCGTTGCCCAGACGCCCCCCGGGTTGACGGCCGTGTTGGGCATGTTGAGAGGCCCAGTCAAGTTGTCGGAGATCCAGTTCGAAAACCCGGGCCCATGAAAGTGATATCGCTGACCATTGCTCGAATCCATGTGCATGAGGATCTGGCCGAGAAAACCGATGCTGCCGTTCGAATAGAAGTTAAACGTCGGCAGGTCCGCCTCGCCAGGAATAGGACCGAAAGCTTTACCGCTCGGGTCCGTCGGGTCCAGGCTGTTCACGTCATTCACGAAGTCATCCTGGCTGAAGGGCTGACCCTTCGTGAAATCGGGCGGGTCGTACCACCAGAAACCCCCCGTGAATGTCGCCAGTTGCTGGAAGGTGACGTCCTGCTCTTCCGGCAGCAGCACATAGCCGGGCGGCAGGTTCGGCTTGACCGGGCCGTACACGTTGAGACCCTGCCCTTCGCGCATGCGCGAGAATCGCCGTAGTGAAGACCTTCGTGACCGAGGCCAGCTCGAAGATCGTGTTCCGGTCAGGCGCCACACCGGACCCCAATTCGATCTCGCCGAAACCAAAAGAAGCAGGGCAGCTCGCCGAGCTTGAGCGTCACGACCACCGCGCCGACCGCCTGGGTCGATGTGGCCGTCTGGCTCGAAACCGGCTTCACCAGGGGCCCGATATATTTCTTGACCAGGTCGGTTTGCGACGAACAGAACGTTTCCCCCTGAGCATGCGCCGTGCTCACGAGGCCGATGATCACACCCGCGACGAGAAGAATTCTCCGCATGACAGGATCTCCTTCCGCCGGCGACCATAGCCGCCTCCCCGAAGCCGCTACAACCCGCTCGTTCGAGTAGGGCGACGCTTAACCTTGCGGCGCAGGGACAAACGGTTGAAGATCACGGATACCGGAGGCCGACATGAAGTGGCGGACAGTCCTGTTTGTCCTCTGCGCCGTTCCCTCTCTTCTGAGAGGCGAGCTGCGGCCGATCCGGGCCTACACGACCGCCGACGGCCTGGCGGCGGACCGCGTGAAACGCATCGTCGCGGATTCGCGAGGCTTTCTGTGGTTCTGCACGCCGGAGGGCCTGTCGCGGTTCGACGGATACCACTTCGTCACCTACGGCGTGAGGGAGGGGTTGGCTGGCCGCGCGGTCTCGAGCCTGGTCGTCACGCGCGCGGGTGAGTATCTGGTGGGAACGGCGCGCGGAGTGTCGCGCATCAATCCCGCCGGGCAGGGAGCCTGGTTTGCCACCTTCGCGCCGGAGCCCGAGGACTCGAAGAACTCCGTGGCAGACCTCGTCAACGCGCGGAGCGGCAAGGTCTGGTGCGCCACACGCGGGAGCCTCTTCGAATGGAATGCGGCGAGCGGCTTTCGCCGCCGGCAGGTTTCCCTGCCGCCCAAAGTGGAAATCAACAGCATCGTGGAGAGTCCGGACGGCGACCTGTGGATCGGCACGGCCGTGGGGATGTTCCTGCTGCCGAGAGAGCGAGATCGTGCAGACGCTTGCCGTGAAAGACGGCCTGCCCGGGAATTGGGTCGAAGAGATGTTGATCGACTCCAACGGCCGGTTGTGGGCTGCGCTTCGCGGCGGGCTGGCACTGATCAGCCGGGGCGCGACAGGCGAGTGGGGCGTGGAGAAGGCTCTGACCGAAAAATCCGGTCTCGCCGGCTCGGACGTGAAGGCCGTGCGTGGAAGCGTCCGACGGAACCCTCTGGGTGGGCACGACCCTGGGAATCAGCCGGCTCCGACTGGCGCGCCGGCGAGCCGGTCGTGCTCCAAAACCTGACGCGCGCGCAGGGATTGAGCGACCGGCACATCACCGCGCTGGCCGAAGATCAGGCCGGGAACATCTGGGCCGGAACCGAAGGCGCCGGCGTGATGAGAATCGATCGCGTCGGATTCACGACCTACCGCGAGCAGGACGGTCTGCCAACCGACCGGGTCTTTTCGGTGTTTGAAGACCAGGCCGGAGAGCTCCTGGCCGTGACGGAGGGGACGGTCGAGAAGACTCATTCGCTCGACATCTTCGATGGAGCGGGGTTCCACGATGTGACGCCGAAGCCCTATCGCGAACGCGGCACCTGGGGATGGAATCAAGTCCTGTTACAGAGCCACACCGGCGAATGGTGGGCAGCAACCAAGGACGGGCTGTGCCGCTATCCGGCGATGAACGCCGTGGAGCTCCAAGGCCGCGCTCCGCGAACCTGTTATGCGCGCGATGACGTCGTCTTCCGCATTTTCGAGGATTCCAGGGGCGGCATCTGGGCGTCGGCCCAGTCCCCGCGGGGCGACGAGTTGATGCGATGGGATCCGCGCACGAACACCGTTTTCCAATTCCCGGCTCCCAAACCTCCGGGAGGGCCTGCTGGCGAACTCGTGAGCGCTTTTGCCGAGGATCGGCAGGGAAACATCTGGATGGGGCTGTACACGGGCGGTCTGGACCGGTACGACGGCCGCAGTTTCCGGTACTTCGGCCTCGAGGACGGCGTGCCGGGCGGCGGCATCCACGCCCTGCTGGCGCGCGAGGATGGGCTGTGGATCGGATCGCAGGGAGGCGGCCTGGGCCACGTGGCGAACCCCGCCGATGAGCACCTGCGGACAGAGCGCTACGACACGGGTCGTGGGATGGCCAGCGACACCATCGAATGCATCGTGGAAGACCGCCAGGGCCGCATCTACGCCGGAACGGCCAAGGGCGTCGATCGCCTGGACCCGAAGACCGGCTCGATCCGACACCTTTCGAGCGGCCTCGCGCACGGAGAGTTCACGTCGGCCGTTCGCGACCGGTCGGGTTCGCTCTGGTTTGCGACCAAGCAGGGCCTGTCGAGGCTGAATCCGGCCGAGGATCGTCCACCCGTGGACCCGCGCATTCTCATCACCGATTTACGGGTCGGCGGCGTGCCCTATCCGCTGTCGCAACTGGGCGAGAAGTGGGTCTCGCAGCTGGAACTGAGGCCCTCGCAGAACGAGCTTCAAGTCGAGTTCGTCGGTCTCGACTACGAACCGGGAGAAGTCCTCCGCTATTCGTACAAGCTGGACGGAGCGGATTCCGGCTGGAGTCCGCCGCGCAGCCAGCTCGCGGTCAACTACGCGGCTCTGGCCGCCGGGAAGTACCGCTTCATGGTGAAGGCCCTGACACCCGAGGGCGTCGAGAGCACGTCGCCTGCGGGAATCGATTTGACGGTGCTGCCGGAGGTCTGGAGACGGTGGTGGTTTCAGGTTCTCGCGGTCCTGCTGGCGGCCGCTCTGGCGTTTGGCGTGCACCGCTACCGCTTGACGCAGATGATGAATCTGGAACGCATGCGGACCGCCATCGCCACCGATCTGCACGATGACATCGGCGCCAGCCTGTCGCAGATCGCGGTCTTGAGCGAAGTCGCGCGGGCCGGGGTGAAGGGTGAGAGCGGGCGCACGCAGGAATCCTTGCAGCGCGTGGCCGCGCTGGCTCGCGAGATGGTGGATTCCCTGGGTGACATCGTCTGGTCGATCCGCGCCGTGCCGGACAGCCTGGACTCCCTTGTCAGCCGGATGCGCGAGTTCGGGCTCGATCTGCTCGCCGGCCAGGGCATCGACTTCGAGTTGGTGTCTCCCCCGGCGGGACAAGGCGGGCCGACCCTGAGTCTCCAGGCGCGGCGGCACGTGTTTCTGGTGTTCAAGGAGTGCCTCCACAACGCTTCCCGCCATTCCGGCTGCACCGCCGTCAAGGCCGAGCTCAGGGTCCTGGAGGGCGAAGTCCTGCTGACCGTGGCGGACAATGGAAGGGGATTGAAGGCGCTCGGAGAGCCGGCGGGCCCCGGCGGCGGCAACGGGATCCCGGGCATGCGGCGGCGGGCGGAGATCCTGGGCGGCAGCCTCCAGCTTCCTTTCGACGCCTGGCGAAGGCTGCACGGTTTCCCTGCGACTTCCGTTGCGGCGCGGCTCCCTTGTCAGCCACGGCGCCTGAGCTGGCAGGCGCTACTCGTTCGAGTAGGTCGCCGGCCGAGTGCCGTGCATTACAGTGAAGTCTTCGTGACGGAGCACCAACTTTCCGAGTCCGTGATCGGTGTGGCGATCATCGAGGATCAACGGGAATTGCGTGACGGCCTGGCGTTCCTCATCAACAGCACGCCTCCCTTTGAGTGCAAACATGCCTACGGGTCGATGGAAGACGCGCTGGCGGAAATCGGAGTCGAGCCGCCACGCGTAGCGCTCGTCGATATCGGCTTGCCGGGAATGAGCGGTATCGACGGAGTGCGAATCCTGCGGGAGCGCCACCCTTCGATCGCGGCGGTGCATGCTCACGGTGTTCAAGGATGACGACCGGATTTTTCGAGCGATCTGCGCCGGCGCCTGCGGATACCTGCTCAAGAAAACGTCGCCGGCCCGCCTGCTGGAGTCCGTGAAAGAGATTGCGGACGGGGGCGCAGTGATGTCGCCGGAAGTGGCGAAGCGTGTGGTGGAGTTGTTTCGAAAGTCAGAAGCTCCCACAACGGCGGCCGGCCTTTCGCCGCAGGAACTGCGGCTGTTGAAGCTCGTGATGGAGGGGCATCAGAACAAGACAGCGGCTGCGGAACTGGGAATCAGCGCTCATACCGTCAACTTCCACCTGCGTTCGATTTACGAGAAGCTGCACGTGCATTCGAGGACGGAAGCCGTGGCGCGCGCGCTGCGCGAAGGGCTGATCAAGTGAGTTGAGGGTTCAAATCCTCCATCCTTCGACGTCTCAACCCGAGCGAAACAAACGATTGGACCCGTTCTGGCGGGTGTCACATGCTACGAACATGAAGAAGTTCGCCATACGAACGTTGTTTGTCGCTGCTGCAGTAATCGGCTTTTCCGCGCAAGCGGCGAAGGCGCAGGTCAGCGTGAATGTGACAATCGGAGGGTTCTACGACGAGCTCGCACCCTACGGCCGGTGGGTCGACTGCCGCTACGGTCAGTGCTGGGTGCCCGCGCGCGTGGCCGCGGACTGGCAGCCGTACAGCAACGGACAATGGATCTATACCGAGTACGGATGGACCTGGGTGTCCAACGACCCGTGGGGAGGCAACCCTTACCACTACGGGACCTGGGCCTTCATCGAGGGCTACGGCTGGTCCTGGGTGCCCGGAACCATTTGGGCGCCGGCGTGGGTGACCTGGAGCTACAGCAACGATTACGTCGGCTGGGCGCCCCTGCCGCCCACCCTCGTTTTCGGCGCTTCCGGCTATTCCGGGAGGCCTGTCGTGGTGACCCAGACGCAGTACGTCTTCGTGCCTACGAACCGCTTCGTCGGTCGAAACGTGGCGACGGTGCGCATCCCGGCGGCACAGACCGCGGCGATATTCCGCCAGACGAAACCCGTAACCAGTTTTGGGGTGACGGGGGGCATCGTGCGGAATACGGCGCTTCCGATGGAGACCATCGAGCGCGCTGCCGGCGGCAAGATTGAGACCAGAAGCATCCAGACAGCCGGGACCGCGCCTCGCGTTGTGTCGGCCGGGACGGCCCGGCTGGCCGTCGTGGCGCCAGCGCGCGAGATGAAGGCCGCCTCCGCCCGACCGCAGGCTGCTCCCCGATCCGAGCCGCAAAAGGTTCCCCGTTCGCCCGCGCCTCCCCAAGAGGAGAAGCACGCCAAAGCACCGGTCGATCAGGGGCCCGTTGGTTCGAAACCTCCAAAGGGCCATGACGGACCGCCGGCGCAATCGCAGCCCAAGTCGGCTCAGGCGCCTGCGGCGCACGCTCAAAACCCGCCTCGCCAGGCGGAAGCGATCCGGCCCGCCGATCAGGCCCCCAAGCCCAAGCCGGATGCCGGGAAAGGGAAGCCGGTTGAAAAGGACAAGAAGCCTGAGGGAGAGAAGGACAAGAAGCCTGAGGGAGAAAGACCCTGAGTAGCCGCCGCACAGAGAGTGTTCATTCGGCCCGTTTCTCCGAGGACGCCGCGGAAACGGCGGCATCGCGGCCGGTCGTCCGAGCGACTCTCGAGGTGCTGCTCGTCCTGGTCGGCGCGGCTCTTGCGCTCTGGGTTCTCTATCGCCTGACGAGTGTTCTTCTTCTCCTGGTCCTGGCGGTGTTCTTTGCCTATCTGGTCGCTCCTCTGGTTCGAGTTCTTCGCCGGCCAATCTCCGCGCGCGGGCGCCGCTTCGTGCTTCCGCTGCCGCTGGCGATCGGCGTGATCTATCTGGCAATCTTCGGATCCATCGCGGTCACCGTTCTCTTGCTCCTTCCGGTCCTGATTCGGGAGGTCGCAGAGCTCGCGAAAGAGGCCCCGAGCTACCTCGCGCGGGCTCAGGACCAGTGGCGCGTCTGGCAGGCTGGCTACCAGATCCGGGTGCTTCCTGGAGAGGTGCGCGAGGCCGTCGATCAAGCAGTCCATCAAGGAGTAGCCGCCGGCGAAACTTATGTGACGAGCGACCTGCTTCCGCGAATCGGAGGAGCTCTGACCTCATTGCCCTGGCTGATCCTCGTACCCATTCTGGCGTTCTTCTTGCTGCGAGACGCGCGGCGCATGTGTGATGTCGCCTTGAAGGTTCTGCCCCGGGGACGCCACCGGTCGCGCGGGATCGCTTTCTTGGGTGAAATCAACGAAACCCTGGCGGCCTACATTCGCGCCCAGGTCACGGCCTGTCTGCTCATCGGCGTCGTGTGCACGGCCGGGTTTCTGGCGATGGGCGTCCCGTACGCGGTTGTGCTCGGCGTCGCCGCGGGCGCGCTCGAATTCATTCCGCTGGCGGGACCCCTCTCGATCGGGCTCCTCGCGGTCGGCTTCGCGGCCTTCCACTCGCCTGCGCTGGCCATCGGCGTCTTGCTCTTTCTTCTTGTGCTGCGGGCCGTGCAGGATTACGTCGTCTACCCGAAAATCGTGGGCCCGGGAACTCACATGCACCCGTTGGCCGTCATCCTCGCCATCCTCTGCGGCGCGGCGGTGGGTGGATTGATCGGAGTGTTTCTCGCGATCCCGGTCGTGGCCGTCCTGACGGTGACGTATCGACACTATCGGGAGCACATGGCGGCCCAGGCCCTCGCGGCCGACGGCGCGAAGGCCTGACGCAGGGCTGTCATTCCAACGCTCGCGGGTCTCAACTCGAGCGAAACAAACGATTGGACCCCGCTCCGCCGGCCGGCGATGATGAAGGTCCGGCGATGCATGCTCAGCCGTTCGGAATTCGCAAAAGGAGGTTCTCTATGTTGATGACGGTCGCCATTGTTCTCCTGGTTCTCTGGGCCCTGGGTCTCTTCGCGTTTCAGGTCACGACGGGATTCATCCACATTCTCATCGTCCTGGCGGTTATCGCCGTCGTGTTGCACCTGTTGCGAGGGAACCGCGCCATCGCGTGATTTGCTCGTCCGCACGTTTCCGCTGGCGGCTCCGATTGATCCGGATTCACCGTGTCGACGGAACTGCCTAGAAAGATTAGAGGAACCCATGAATCGTCGTACCAAAGGAATCCTGACCGTTGCCGTCTCCATGGCCGTAGCCGTGTTCGTTGCCGGCTGCTCGACGACCCAGCCTGTGAGCCGCCAGATTGACGACAGCTCCATTCACGCCGCGGTCAAGGCGAAGCTGACAACCGATCGCTTCTCGAACATCGTGAACATCGGCATCAATGTCACCAACGGCGTCGTGACTCTGGCGGGTGAAGTCCCGAACGCCAAGGTCAGGTCCGACGCGACGGACGCCGTCCGGACCGTCGACGGAGTCACCAAAGTGATCAACAATCTCCAGGTCAAGTCGCCCCCGACGGCCTGATCTCCAAGATTTCTCCCTTCTCGCCGAGCCGGCTTGCGACTCGGCATTTTTTTTGCCCGTGGTAAGAAGAGAGCCGATGCGGACAGCCGACAGCCCGATTCGGGCGGAGCTCTTCTCGGCAGAGCAGCTGGAGCAGTTCGCAGGTGCGCTCGCGGCCGAACAGGCCGTCTCTCCCCGCAAGTGGGGCGGGCGGCGTCTGCTGCCGCGGCTGCGGGAAAACGCCCGGTCGCTTCTCCGGTCGCATCGGGAGATCGCGGCGGCCAGCCGCGAGGCGAGCACGATCTCCCCGGCGGCCGAGTGGCTCCTCAACAATTTCCACATCGTCGAGGAGCAGATCCGCCAGGTCCAGGAGGATTTGCCGGCCGGTTTCTATCGCGAGCTTCCGAAGCTCGCCTCCGGCGGACTCGAGGGCTATCCCCGTGTCTACGGCCTGGCCTGGGACTTCGTGGCGCACACGGACAGCCGGATCGAGCTCGAGACCCTCCGCCGTTTTGCCGCCGCCTATCAGCGGGTCCAGCCCCTGACGATCGGCGAGCTCTGGGCGTTGGCGATCTCGCTTCGAGTCGTCCTGGTGGAGAACCTGAGGCGCCTGGCCGAGCAGGTCGCGGCGCGGGGGGGCGCGCGGAAGGAGGCTGACGCGATCGCTGATGCCTTGCTCACACCGGGCGACGCGCCCGGGACGGACCCGATGGCGTTGCTGGAGCGCCGCGAGCGGCGGTGGTTCTCGCAGGCGTTCCTGGTGCAGCTCGCCCGCCGGCTGCGTGAGCAGGATCCCGCGGTCACGCCCGCTCTCGAGTGGCTGGACCGACGGCTCGCCCGCGAGGGAATAACCGCCGAAGAAATCGTTCGACTCGAGCACCAGCAGCAGGTCGCCAACCACGCCACGGTCCGCAACGTCATCACGAGCATGCGCCTGCTGTCGTCCATCGATTGGGCCGACTTCTTCGAGAGCGTGAGCCTGGTCCACGAGTCTCTGTGCGACGGCACACGGGTCAGGGAAATGGACTTTTCCACGCGCGACCAGTATCGCCATGCCGTCGAAGAGCTCTCACGGGGAAGCGGGCACGACGAGCTCGACGTGGCGCGGCGCGCGGTGCGGATGGCGGGAGACGCCGCGGCGCGCGGCGATGCAACCGCCGGAGCGTGCCGGAGCGATCCTGGCTACTACCTCATCGCGGAGGGACGGTCCCGGCTCGAAAAGGATCTCGGCTTCCGGGTCCCGGCCCGCCAATGGGTGCGGCGCGTGTGGGTGCGGGCGGCGACGCCGCTCTATCTGGGCGCCATCCTTCTCTCGACGCTGGCCATTCTGGCGGTTCCGGCGAGCCTCACGGCTCGCGACGGTGTTCGCGCTTCGTCCGTCGTTCTCCTCGTTCTCTGCGGCCTCATCCCCGCGTCCGACCTCGCGATCGCGCTGATCAATCGCTTCGTCATCTGGCTGCTGGGCCCCCGGCGGCTTCCGAAGCTGGAGCTCTTGGCCGGCGTGCCCGCGGAGCTCCGCACGCTCGTCGTGATTCCGATGCTCCTGACCGATGAGTCCGAGGTCACCGATGTCGTCCAGAGATTGGAGGTGCATTACCTCGCCAATACCGATCCGGAGTTGCGGTTCGCGCTCCTCTCGGACTTGCCCGATGCCGCCGTCGAGAAGGTCCCGGAGGATGACGCTCTTGTCGAGCTCGCGCGCGCGGCGATCCGGCAACTCAACGAACGGCACGGCCCCGCGGCCGGGGGCGGCGAGCGCTTCTGGTTTCTCCACCGCCGCCGTCTCTGGAACGACCGGGAAGGGGTCTGGATGGGCTGGGAGCGAAAGCGCGGCAAGCTGCGAGAGCTGAACCGCCTCCTGCGCGGCGCGACGGACACCTCTTTCCTTCCGTTCGAGCGCGGCGCCCCCCAGGCGATTCCCGGGATTCGCTACGTCATCACGCTCGACGCCGATTCGCGCCTGCCGCGGGCCGCGGCGCGCCGGCTGGTCGGAGCGATCGCCCACCCGCTCAACCTCCCCGGGTTCGACGCTCCCGCCGGACGCGTGGTGGAAGGGCACGCCATCCTTCAGCCTCGCGTGACTCCGACGTTGCCCGAGATGGGATGGGGCACGCTCTTCCAGCTCGTGTTCTCCGGCCCCCGCGGCATCGATCTTTACGCCTTCGCCGTGTCGGATGTGTACCAGGACCTCTTCGGCGAAGGGATCTTCACGGGCAAGGGAATCTACGACGTGGACGCGTTCGAGCGGGCGCTCGATGACCGGGTTCCGGAGAACACCCAGCTGTCCCACGATCTTTTCGAGGGTCTCTTCGCCAGGGCCGGGTTCGTTTCGGATGTCGAGCTCTTCGAAGGCTTCCCTGGCCACTACGAGGTGGCGGTCTCGCGCCAGCATCGCTGGGTCCGCGGCGACTGGCAGCTTCTGCCCTGGATCCTCGGGACGGCCCGTGCTTTGCCGCTGTCTCCCGCAGCCAACGCGATTCCCCTGATCTCTCGCTGGAAGATGGTCGACAACCTGAGGCGGAGCGTGTCGGCGCCCGCGACGTTTGCGACCTTGCTGGCGGGGTGGTGTCTCCGGGGAGCCGGAGCGGGCCGATGGACGCTCTTCGTCCTCACGATGCTCTCCCTTCCCGCGTTCATTTCATTTTTCACGAGCCTCCTACCGGATCGAAAAGGGATCGCCAAGAGGAGCTTTCTCCGCGGGGTCGCCGCGGATCTCGCCGTTGGTCTCTCGCAAGCGGTCCTGCGCGCCGCCTTTCTCGCGCACACGGCATGGCTGCGGTGCGATGCGATTGCACGGACGTTGTGGCGCTTGGGGATCACGCGGCGCCACCTGCTGGAATGGGCGCCGGCTGCACAGGCTCATCGCGCGCTCGATCTGGAAGTGCTCGGCTTCTATCGCCGGATGCGCGGCGCGATCCTGCTGGCCGCGGCTGCCGGCATTGCCTTTGCGGCCTCGGGCTCCAACGAACGGGCGTACGCGGCCCCGTTCCTTGCTTTCTGGCTTCTCTCTCCCTTGATAGCGCGGTGGGTCAGCTTGCCTCCCCGCAAGGTCGAATCCGCTCGCCTGTCGGCGGCGCAGACGCGGGCCCTGCGCTTGATCGCCCGGCGCACATGGCACTACTTCGAGCGCTTCGCCGGCCCGGAGTTTCACAATCTGCCGGCCGACAATTTTCAAGAGGTGCCGAAGCCGGAGGCCGCGAGGCGGACCTCGCCGACGAACATCGGACTGGCCCTGCTGGCAACGGTCGCCGCCAACGACTTCGGGTGGATTGGCCTGGTCGACATGGCGGAACGCCTGGAGGCGGCCCTCGCCGCCGCCGCGCGTCTCGAGCGCTTCCGCGGACATCTCTACAACTGGTACGACACGAGCGATCTGGCGCCGCTCGAACCGCGTTACGTGTCCACCGTCGACAGCGGCAACCTGGCGGCCCACCTGATCACGCTCAAGCAGGCCTGTCTCGAACGCCTGGGTCAGCCAATCGCGACCGGGAGCGCCGTGGACGGAATCGGCGATGTCCTCGAGCTGTTGCGCGGGTCGGCGACGGCGCTGGCAGACGCCGGACGCGACCACATCGTGACCTCCCGGCAGCTCGCGGAGGCCCTGCGCGAAGCCCATGCGCTGCTCACACCCGTGCCGGCGACGCCGGCCGCGTGGGCGTCGCTTCTCACGGCTTTGTCGGCGCGCGCCGAGACCCTCGTTGACATCGTGCGCGCCCTGAGCCACGAGGGCGACCCGGCCGGGACCGGCCCGGCTCTCGGATGGGCACTGGCGCTCGCCGAGTGCATCGCGAGCCACGCCCGCGACCTCAAAGCGACACGGGACTCGCTCGAGCCCCCGGAGCCGCTCGAAGGCCGCCTGGCGGCCATTGCTCGCAGCGCGGCCTTCCTCGTCGAAGGAATGGACTTCACGTTTCTCTACGACCGGCCGCGGGACCTCTTTTCGATCGGATACCGGCCCCAGGATGGCAGCCTCGACTCCGGCCACTACGATCTGCTCGCCTCGGAAGCGCGCCTGGCGAGCTTCGTCGCGGTCGCGCGCGGCGACGTGCCCGTCGAGCACTGGTTTCACCTCGGCCGCCCCTTGACGCCCGTCGGCCGGGGATCCGCGCTCCTGTCCTGGTCAGGCTCCATGTTCGAGTACCTGATGCCCGATCTCGTGCTCGATGCTCCGTCGGGAAGTCTGCTCGAGCACAGCAATCGGCTCGCGGTCCGGCGCCAGATCCAATACGGCGGGGAACGCGGGGTTCCCTGGGGCATCTCGGAGTCGGCCTACAACGCCCGGGACGTCAACTTCATCTACCAGTACTCGAACTTTGGCGTGAGCAGCCTCGGATTGAAACGCGGGCTCTCGGACGATCTGGTCGTGGCGCCTTATGCGACCGCTCTGGCCGCGATGGTGGATCCGGTCGCCGCGAGCGAGAACTTTCAGCGACTCGCTTCGGTGGGCGCGCTCGGGCGATACGGCTTCTACGATTCGATCGACTACACGGCATCGCGGCTGCCAGAAGGCGAGAAGCTCGAGGTCGTCAAGGCCTACATGGCGCACCACCAGGGGATGACGGTCGTCGCCCTCGCGAACGTGCTGCTCGAAGAGACGATGCGCCGCCGCTTCGGCGCGGAGCCGGCCGTCCAGGCCACGGAGCTTCTCCTCCAGGAGCGCACGCCCCGCACGGTGGCCGTGGCGCGACCCGTCTCCGATGCGCGGGCGGATCACGGAGCCGACGACGTGCCGCCGGTGTTGCGTCGCTTCCGTTCGCCCCACGACCCGACGCCGCGCACACACCTGCTCTCCAACGGGCGTTACGCGGTCATGATGACGGCAGCCGGCTCCGGCTACAGCCGCTGGCGGGGTCTCGATGTGACGCGGTGGCGCGAGGACACGACGCGCGATCCCTGGGGAACCTACGTCTTCTTGACCGACACGGAGTCGGGCAAGAACTGGTCCGCCGGATTTCAGCCGGCGGGCATCGAGCCCGACTCCTACGAGGCCGTCTATTCGGAAGACCGCGTGGAGATTCACCGCAGCGACGGCCTGATCGCCACGAGCCTTCGGGTCGTCGTCTCGACGGAGGACGATGCCGAGATCCGGCAGGTATCGGTCACGAACCGCGGGACCCGCCGGAGCGAGATCGAGGTGACCTCTTACGCCGAGATTGTCCTGGCGCCTCCCGCCGCCGACGCGGCGCATCCCGCTTTTTCGAACCTGTTTGTCCAGACGGAGTTCGTGCCGGAGCTCGAAACGCTGCTGGCCCACCGCCGGCCGCGCGACAGGGAGGAGCCGGTCTGGGCCGCTCAGGTGATGACGGTGGATGGGGAAATGGTCGGCGCAGCGCAGTATGAGACCGACCGGGCCCGCTTCGTCGGGCGCGGGCGAAGCATCCGGGAACCCGTCGCAATCGCGGATCGGCGCCCGCTCTCGAACACGACCGGCACCGTTCTCGACCCCGTCTTCAGCCTGCGCCGCCGGCTGCGCGTCGAGCCGGGAGCGACCGTCCGCGTGCAGCTTGCGACGGCCGTCGCCGACTCGCGGGAGAGGGTCCTGATGCTCGCCGGAAAGTACCGCGACCCGGCCGCTTTCGACCGCGTGTCCAGCCTCGCCTGGACACAGGCCCAGGTTCAGTTGCGCCACCTCGGCATCTCCACCGACGAGGCGCACCTCTTCCAGCGCCTGGCGACCCGGATCCTGTATTCCGATCCCACCCTGCGCGCCCCGATCGAGACTCTTTTGCGAAACCGCCGCGGCCCTTCGGCTCTCTGGGGGCATGGAATCTCCGGCGATATTCCGATCGTGCTCGTCCGCATCGACCAGGTCGAGGACCAGGGCATCGTGCGGCAGCTCCTGCGTGCCCACGAATACTGGAAGATGAAGGGCCTGGCGGTCGATCTCGTGATCGTGAACGAGGAGCCGACGTCCTACTCCCCGGAGCTCGGCGCGACGCTCGACGCGCTCGTCCGTGCCGGCAGCCGCGCGTTGGGCGTCGCCTCGGAGAACGCGACCGGGCGCGTCTTCGTGCTGCGCGGCAAGCAGCTCTCCGGCGAAGAGCGCGACGGGCTGGCAGCGGCGGCACGCGTCGTCCTGCTCTCACGGCAGGGCACGCTGGCACAGCAGGTGATCCGCTTGCTGCGCTCCGTTCCCGTTCCGCGGGCCGCGCGGACGGTCATCGTGGGGCCGGCACCCGCCGAACGGACGCCCCCCACGATGCCTCTGGAGTTCTTCAATGGGATGGGGGGCTTCTCGGAAGAGGAGGGGGAGTACGTCACCGTTCTGGGCGAACGGCAGTGGACACCGGCGCCGTGGATCAATGTCCTGGCCAACCCCTCGTTTGGGTGTCTCGTGTCGGAGTCCGGCTCCGGTTACACATGGGCGGTCAACAGCCGCGAGAACCAGCTGACACCCTGGTCCAACGATCCGGTGAGCGATCCGCCCGGAGAGGCTCTCTTCCTGCGGGACGAGGAGACGGGGGAGATCTGGGGCCCGACGCCGCTACCCATCCGGGGCGAAGGGCCCACCGTGGTGCGCCATGGCCAGGGGTACAGCCGGTTCGAATACGAGCACCGCGGCATCGCGACAGAGCTGCTCGTGTTCGTTGCTCAGGAGGATCCCGTCAAGATCTCGCGCCTCTTCATCGAGAACCGGTCCAGGACGGCGCGGACGCTCACGATTACCGTCTACGCGGAGTGGGTGCTCGGAGCGCAGAGGGCGGCCGGCGCTCCATCGATCGCCACCGAGCTCGATTCCGAGACGCAGGCGATCTTCGCCCGCAATTCGTGGAACGAAGCCTTCGCCGGGCGCGTTGCTTTCGCCGACATCGGAGGCGCGCCGACGGGCTGGACGGCCGATCGCACCGAGTTTCTCGGGCGAAACGGCGGGCTCGCGGCCCCGGCGGGCCTGGCGCGCGGAACGGCTCTCTTGCGGCGTACGGGCGCGGGCCTCGATCCCTGCGCCGCGCTGCAAGTGCAGCTGCGTCTGACCCCGGGGCAGCGCCAGGAGGTTGTCGTCCTGCTCGGCCAGGGTCGGGACGCCGGGCAGGCGCGTGAGCTCGTCGCCCGGTATCGGGCGCAGGATCTCGATCTCGCCCTCGCTGCCGTGCGAGGGCAGTGGAAGGACACGCTCACGGCCCTCCAGGTCAAGACGCCCGACCGGTCGATGGACCTGCTGCTCAACCGCTGGCTCCTCTACCAGGCGCTCAGCTGCCGCTTGCGGGCGCGCGCCGCCTTCTACCAGGCGGGGGGAGCCTGGGGCTTTCGAGACCAGCTGCAGGACGGGATGTCCTTCACGGTCGCGCGGCCGGATCTCGCGCGCGAGCACTTGTTGCGGGCCGCCTCCCGGCAGTTCGAAGAGGGCGATGTCCAGCACTGGTGGCACGATCCCGGCGGCAAGGGAGTGCGAACCCGGATCTCCGACGATCTCCTGTGGCTCGCCTACGCGACGCACCACTATGTGGAGGTCACCGGCGACCGCGGCGTCCTCGACGTGCCGGTGCCGTTTCTGGCGGCGCCGCCGCTCGCGCCGGAGGAGACCGATCGGTATTTCGAACCGCAGGTGTCTTCCGAGAAGGCCTCTCTTTTCGAGCACTGTGCCCGCGCGCTCGATCGCAGCCTCGCAGTCGGCAGCCACGGACTGCCGCTGATGGGCACCGGGGACTGGAACGACGGCATGAACCGGGTGGGCGCGGGTGGCCAGGGGGAGAGCGTCTGGCTGGGCTGGTTCCTTCACGCCAACCTCGTCCAGTTCGCGGGACTGGCGCAGGAGCGGGGGGAGTTAAAGCGCGCGCTGACCTGGCGCTCGCACGCATCCGCCCTGAAGGTGGCGATCGAACGCGACGGGTGGGACGGCGACTGGTATCGCCGGGCTTACTTCGACGATGGGACGCCGCTCGGATCGGCATCCAACGACGAGTGCCGCATCGACTCGATCGCGCAATCCTGGGCCGTTCTCTCGGGGGCGGCCAATGGCGACCGCGGCCGGCGCGCGATGGCGGCCGTCGACGAGTATCTGATCCGGCGGGGAGACGCGCTCGTTCTGCTCTTCACGCCTCCGTTCGACCGCACGGCCCTCGAGCCCGGCTACATCAAGGGATACGACCCCGGCGTGCGCGAGAACGGGGGCCAGTACTCGCATGCCGCGGTGTGGGCCACGATGGCCTATGCGGCGCAGGACGATGGCGACAAAGCCGGAGAGCTCTTCGCGATCCTGAACCCGATCAACCGCACCAGCACGCGCTCGGGCCTGCACCGCTACAAGGTCGAACCGTATGTGATGGCCGGCGACGTGTACTCGCAGCCTCCGCACACGGGCCGGGGCGGCTGGAGCTGGTATACGGGCTCCGCCGGATGGATGTACCGAGCGGGAGTGGAATGGATCCTGGGCTTCCGCCTGCGCGGCAAGTCTCTGCATGTCGATCCTTGCATTCCGCGCGCCTGGCCCGGGTATGAAATTACTTTTCGCTACCACTCCGCCCGCTACCGCCTCTCGGTCGAGAACCCCCGCGGGGCGATGCGCGGCGTGACCAGCATCTCGCTCGACGGCGGACCGGTCACTGGCAGCGGGATCCCTCTTGCCGACGATGGCCGCGAGCACGAGATCGCAGTCGTGCTGGGTTAGGGATCACCGGCCCAGGGTCGTGCGGATGCCCGCCAGGTGGTGCCAGCTGTGCCGAAGTGCGTGGTCCTCCAGCACGAACTGCGCGGTGACAGGCGCGTGGAAGTAGAGCGAGAAGGGCGCCGCTCCGTCCAGGTCGTCATCTGAGAACGCGCGCACGACGGCGGCCGCCTGGTGGCTGTACCGACGCAGGAGCGCGAGCGCGACGGCCTTCGTGACTCCAGCCTGGTCGCGGGCATGTGTGGCATTCATCTCCGCGATCGCTTCCAGCGTGACGCCGGTAACGGCACTCCCGCCGCTGATCACTCGCGCCAGATCAATCTCAATCGGATAGAGGCTGGCAACATGGTGCACGACGACGCCGACCGAACGGCGGTCCGTCCCAACGGACATCGGCGCGCGCCACTCCGATTCCGAGAGCCCTTCAGCAAAGGCAGCCGGTCTCGCAGCCCCTTCCTCGAGGCGCTCCGCCAGGGATCCGGCGCGGCGACTCCTGGAGCTGCGGAAATCGGAAGACCCTTGCAGGATCGCCCGCAGTTTCTGGGAGGGCGACTTGTCGGCTCCGCGAATCTGTCCCTCGACGCCCTGGCTGGGCATGGGCGGCTTTCTCCTTTGCCGGCACTATCGTCCAGTCGCCGCCTCTGCCTCTGGTTCTCAGAAGATCTTGATCATCTCGCCAAGCAAGTGCCATTGGTCCGCCAAAACGGGTAGTTGGTCAGCGGAAAAAGAGGAACCGGAAGTCTCCGCCTGGATCCGTCCGATATCCTGATCTCTTGAAGCCGCTCCCCGTCGAGCACGTCCTGTGCAACCTCGAGAGCCCGGCGCCGCACCGGCTCGTGCCGGGCGCGCGCAATCGGTTCACGGGAATCGCTCTGGATCTGCGGGGCGGGCCGATTGGCCGGGTCAGCGCGGTCCTGGATGGGAAGGTGGTTGCCGAAACGTCCGTCGACCGGGAAAGCCCCGAGATCGGCCGGGGCCTGCCCGGTGTCGCGGGCGCCGGGCGGTGCCGCTGGGTCATCGAGCTCGATCTGCCCTCGAGCGCCAGCCGGTTGGCCTTCGAGGCCGTTCTTTCGGATGGCGCAATACACGAGTTGTTCGCCGTGGACCTCGCCTGGCTGCGAGAGAACCGCGAGCGCCTCCTTTCGATGGCGCGCTCGATCGACGCGCTGCCGCTTCCGCCACCCGAGATCGTGGCTCTGACGCAGGGGCACGGCGATGCCGACGCCTACCGCGAGTCGATTCTGCCGGGTGTGCAGAACGCGCGGCGGTATCTCGAGGCCTCCGGGTTCGACTGGCACAGCCTTCGCGCGATCCTGGATTTCGGGTGCGGTTCGGGGCGGCTGCTCGCCGGGTTACATGCGGAGGATTCGTCCCGCGAGCTCTTTGGATGCGACGTTCACCCGGCGCTGACGTCCTGGGCGCGGGAAAACCTGCCCCGAAGCATCACCGTTCTGGACAGCTCGCTGCGCCCCCCGCTTCCGCTTCCGGACTGCCGCATCGACCTCCTGCTTGCGGTCTCCGTTTTCACGCACCTCCGGCTGGAGACGCAGCGGCTCTGGGCCGCGGAGTTTCGGCGACTGCTCAAGCCGGGCGGCGGGCTCCTGGTGACCCTCCACGGAGAGGCCTATGCGCGGCTGCTCGACGCGGAAAGCCTCGCCGCTCTTAAGCGCGATGGTGTCCTCGAAAGGTCGGGGGGGAGCGAAGGATCGAACCTCTTCGCGACCTTCCACACGGGAGACTTCGCGTCCAGGCTGTTCGAAGGTTTTGAACCGGCCGGTTATTTTCCATCGGGGAGAATCGCGGGCAAGCGAGTTCTGTTTCCCCTCGCGTCGCTCCAGGACGTCGCGGTCTTCCTAAAGCGGAGCTAAGGGATCCGTAGCGAGGCGCCCCAGCGACGGGCCGCCTCCCTCGGAGGCACGCTCGGGTCTGGAGGCGACGAGATAACGGTGGACCCTCGCTTGTCGCTCGGTCGCAGTCTTGGAGGTGGCGCAAGAGAATTCGTGCCTTGCTCCCTCGCTAGAATCCTCCTCCGGGAGGCGGCCCGCCGCCGGGGCTCGAATCGAGGCTGTTGCCACAGTAGGAGCCCCGGAACGGCGGGGCTGCCCTGCGGGACCGTCGAAACCGGGTTGGTGTGCCAGGCCGTATGAGACCCAGGCCATGAGGGTTCTTGCACCGGTTTCGTTCGAGCGGCCGCCGGGAACGACCCGACTGCAGTCCGGGTGAGCGGCCGCGTGTCCCGCAGGGCAGCACCGACGGTCCGGGGCGGCTTGCGTCGCTTCTTTTCCTAACAGCCGGGGAGCTGGAGGCGCGCGCGGAGGCCTCCTGCGGGCGAGCTGTCGAGCGCAATCGAGCCGCCGTAGAGGTCGGCGAGATCCCGGACGATGGCCAGACCCAGGCCGGAGCCCGGCGCCGCCTCGTCGGCGCGTACGCCTCGCTGCAGGACAGAGTCCCGCAGCGACGGGTCGATGCCCGGGCCGTCGTCTTCGACCGTAATCACGACATTCGCGTTGTCTTGAGAAGATGCAACGAGGACGCGCGACTTGGCCCATTTGCAGGCGTTGTCGAGGAGGTTGCCGAGCATCTCGTCGAGGTCTTCGCGCTCGCCGCGAACCCAATGCTCCGCAGACACGCGGATGTCGATAACGAGCCCGCGCTCGGCATGGAGCCGCAGGAGCGTCCGGGACAGGCCCTCCGCCGACGTCAAGACCGAGCAGCGAGCGCCCGGCGCGGCGCCGGACGCGGCGGCGCGGGCATGCGCGAGGTGGTAGTCGATCTGCCGGCGCATCCGCTCGGCCTGCTGGCCGATCGTCGCGGCCAGCTCGTGGTGGCCCGCCGCCTCGGCACGTTCGACTTCCTGGGCGAGCACGGCGAGCGGAGTCTTGAGGCCGTGGGCCAGATCGCCGGCCTTCGCCAGGGCCCGCGCGACCCTTTGTTCCCGGTTGTCCAGGAGGGCGTTCAAATCGTCCACGAGAGGCTGGACCTCGGTCGGATAGATTCCCTGGACGCGGCGCTCCCGCCCCTCCCGGACAGCCGACAGCTTCTCCCGCAAGACGCGAAACGGCGACAGGCCTCTTCGAACGAGCGAGAGCCCCACCACGGCGAAGCCCAGGGCGACCAGGCCGAGAGCGCCGAAGTGGGTGACGAGGCGGGCACTCCTGTCGGAGTGCCGTACGACGACCGTGGTCGCGACCAGATGGGTGACGACCAGAACCGCGATCATCCAGAACAAGCCTCCGACAATGAGCCGCGACCTCATCGAGCGCATCGTCCTCACGGTTCCTCTCCGATGCGATAGCCCGAGCCGCGGACGGTCTCGATGAAGGAAGGCGGGAGCTTCTTTCGGAGGCGAGCGATGAACACCTCGACGGTGTTCGAGTCCCGGTCGAAGTCCTGCGAGTAAATGTGCTCGGTCAGCTCGCCCTGCGAAACGACGCGTCCCCGGTGATGCATGAGGTACGAGAGAACTCGGAACTCGTGGCTCGTCAGCTTCACCGCCGTTCCGCCGACGGTTACTCTGGCCGCCCTCGGATCGAGGGTGACGGCGCCGCAGCGAAGCTCGGGAGTGATCTGGCCGCTCGAGCGGCGGATCAGGGCGCGCAGCCGCGCGAGCACCTCTTCCATGCGGAACGGCTTGGCCATGTAGTCGTCCGCGCCGCCATCCATCCCCTGGACCTTTTCGCTCCAGCTTCCCCGGGCGGTCAGCACGAGCACGGGAACTGAGAGGCCCGCCTCGCGCCACCGGCGAAGCACGGTCAGCCCGTCGGTCCCCGGGAGTCCGAGGTCGAGCACCACGGCGTCGTACTGTTCGGTCTGCCCGAGAAAGTCGGCCTGGTCGCCGTCTTTGGCGCAATCGACCGCGTAGCCGGCCTGGCCGAGCGCGGCTGAGAGCTGTTGGGACAGGAGAGCTTCATCCTCGACGACCAGAACCCGCACTTGGTCCTCCCTCGATCGCCGTTATAGCGCACGGGCACCTGAACGGCTGCTGAACGGGCCGTTCAACCGCCGTTCAGAAGCACGTTCATAGGCTCACCCTCATGATCAAACTGCAGCGCCTCACGAAGAGATACGAAACGGCCGCCGGGCCATTCACCGCGGTGCGCGACGTGGACCTCGAAATTCGCGCCGGCGAGTTCGTGGCGATCGTCGGCAAGTCCGGGAGCGGCAAGTCGACGCTCTTGAACCTGGTGGGCGGCATCGACAGCCCCTCCTCGGGCTCGGTTGTGGTCGGCGGCACGGCCATACAGGACCTGGACGGCAATGCGCTCGCCGCGTGGCGCGGCCGCACGGTCGGGTTCGTCTTCCAGTTCTTCCAACTGCTTCCCACGCTGACTGCCGCGGAGAACGTGATGTTGCCGATGGACTTCTGCGGGGCTGTTCCGGCGCGGGGCCGCCGCAAGCGCGCGCTCGCCCTTCTGGAACGCGTCGGCGTCGCGGATCAGGCCGACAAGCTGCCCTCGGCGCTCTCGGGCGGCCAGCAACAGCGGGTGGCCATTGCCCGTGCGCTCGCCAACGAGCCAGCCGTCATTCTCGCCGACGAGCCTACGGGGAATCTCGATTCCTCCACGGCCCGAGATGTGCTCGACCTCTTTCGCGGCATGGCGAGCTCGGGCACGACGGTCGTGATCGCCACGCACGAGCATGACATCGGCCGGGTGATCGACCGGACTGCGGAGCTCAAGGACGGCGCCCTGCTGCCAGCGGCGGCGGGCCCGTCCGGCAGGCTCGGGCGGGAGAATGCCGGATGACCGCTCTCCGGCAGAAGATGGTTCGCGACTTCTGGCACGAACGAACGCGCACGATCCTCGTGGTGCTGGCGATCGCTCTGGGGATCACGGGGTTTTCGGCGAGTCCTGTCCACCTACGCGATCTTGATGCGAGAGCTGGACCGGGGCTATCTGGCCACCAACCCGGCGTCTTTCACGCTTGCGGACGGACTCGATCGACGACGGGCTTGCTCGCAGTCGGTCCTCTCGGGACATGGAGTCAGCGATGCGGAAGCCCGTAGAGCTGTCACGGGCCGCATCAAGGCCGGCCCGATGGAGTGGCGCAACCTGGTGCTCTTCGTGGTCAAGGACTTCGGGAAGATCCGAGTCAGCAAGATCGATCCCGAGAAGGGCGCGTGGCCTCCGGCTACAGGCGAGATCCTGATCGAGCGGGATGCCTTCCAGGTCGCTCGCGCGAAGATCGGCGACACCGTGATCGTGAAGACGGCTCGCGGGAACGAGCAAACCCTGCGTGTCAGCGGCAGCGTCCACGATGTCGGCCAGGCGCAGGCCCGCATGGAGAACCTGGTCTACGGCTACATCACGCTCGACACGCTGTCTCAGCTGGGCGAGGAGCCGTTTCTCGATCAGCTGAAGGTCCTCGTGGCGGAGAACAGGTTCGACGAGCAGCACATCCGCAGACGTTGCGGCGGACGTCCAGAAGCTGGTCGAGAGCCAGGGGCACCGTGTCACCCGAGTGGACGTCCCGAGGCCGGGCAAGCACCCGCATGCCGACATCACGGGGCTCATGCTGCTGGCGATGGCGAGCTTCGGCGCGTTCATCCTTCTTCTTTCCGGGATCCTCGTCGTCAATCTGCTGACCGCTTTGATGGCTTCGCAGGTCCGGCAGATCGGCGTGATGAAGGCCGTGGGTGGAAGCCGCGCCCAGATCGCACGGATCTACTTCAGTCAGGCCCTGTTTCTCGGAGTCGCCGCCATTCTGGTCGGCCTTCCGGCGGGTCTTCGTCGGCGGCCGCGTCCTTTGCCGGGCCCTGGCCGTGTTTCTGAATTTCGACATCGGAAGCTTCGCCGTTCCGGTGTGGGTCTTCCTGCTCGTTGCCTCGATCGGCCTCGCCGTGCCCCTGCTGGCGGCGGCCTACCCGGTGTGGAAGGGCAGCGGGATCTCCGTTCGAGAAGCTCTGGCGGATTTCGGCGTGTCTCGAAACACCTTCGGAACGAGCGCTTTCGACCGGGCCGTGGCCGGGCTCGGCGGGATGGCCCGGCCGGTCCTGCTCGCGATCCGCAACAGCTTCCGACGGCGGGCCCGGCTGGCATGGACGGTCGTGACGCTCTCGGCGGGCGGCCTGTTCTTCATGGCCGCGCTGAACGTCCGGGCGTCGATGATCCACACGCTCGACGAGCTCTTCCGGGGCAAGAGGTTCGACCTGGCCGGTCTCGATTCGGAGCGATGTAGCCCGTCGAGAAGATCGAGCGCGCCATCTCGAAGACGCCGGGTATCCTTCGGTGGGAAGGCTGGATCATCACGGAAGGCACGATTCCGTCTCCGGGCGACGCGCCGTCCGAGGGCAGTCGGAGCGACCGCGGGACCTCACGCCGCGGGTGGCAAAGGGCGGACCGCACGGAGGCAGCGCGCCGAGCGGAGACCGTTTCGTCGTCATGGCCTTGCCGGCCGAATCGAAGATGCTCGCGTCCGACCCTCATCGAGGGACGGGGCCTGCAGCCGGGCGACACCGACAGCATCGTGGTGAACAACGCGCTGGCCGCCCGGTGGCCTCTCCTCCAGGCGGGTAAAACCGTGACGTTCCGGATGGGGCCCGCGCAGACGACCTGGCGGGTGGTCGGCGATGGCGCGAGAGCCGTTTTCTCCTCCCGTCGCATACGTCCCCGCTGGGCTTCTTCGAAGCGCACGGGCACTCGGGAGTCGTCAGCAGCTTGCGCCTGGCTCTCGAGAAGACGGACCGAGCTTCGATCAACCGGATCAAGGCGGCCCTCGAAGAGAACCTGGCGAGTGAAGGCGTCCAGGCCTTGAGCAGCATCAGCCAGGCCGACAGCCGGTTCGGCTTCGACCAGCACATGGCGATGATCTACGTGTTCCTGATCGTCACATCCTGCATCCTCGGCGGCGTGGGCGGCCTGGGGCTGATGACCACCATGAGCTTGAACGTCCTCGAGCGGCGGCGGGAGATGGGAGTGATGCGCGCGATTGGCGCCTCGTCGTCGGCCGTGTGGCTGATCGTCATCGCGGAGGGCGCTGCGATCGGCCTGTTGAGCTGGGCCCTGGCCGCCCTGGCCGCCTGGCCGGTCAGCAAGGGCCTGGGCGACTTCCTCGTGCGAAAGCTGTTCAAGACCGGCCTGGACTTCTCCTTCGAGCAGCGGGGGCTGTTCATCTGGCTGGCCGTCTCCCTCGTCTTGTGTGCCGTCGCGAGCTACCTGCCGGCCCGGCACGCCTTGAGATGCCCGGTCCGGGAAGCCCTCGACTATGAGTAGCTTGGAGCCCGCCGGCCTTGCGTTTCCCTGTTCATGTTGGGTTCACCGGGAGCTCTCTATCGTTGCTCCTGTTCCACCTGGAGCATTGTGTTCCGAGGTGAAAAGGAGAAAGCAATGAAGAAGGTTTCCATCAAGGTTCTGGCCATCGCTGTGGCGCTCGCGCTGCCGGTTGGCATGTTGGCCCAGGCGGCTCCGGCTCCGACCAAGGCCCCCGCCAAGTCGGCGGCTCCGGCTGCGGCTCCGCGGCTGCGGCTCCTGCGCAGGCGGCTCCGGCTCCGGCGGCGACCCCGGCTCCGAAGAAAAAGAAGAAGAAGAGCACCAAGAAGTCGACGACGCCGGCTCCGGCTGCGGCTCCGACCCCGGCAGCCAAGAACTAACTCTTCCTCGCGATTCGTTTTGATGGCGTGCCGCTCGGCGGCACGCCATTTTTCTTTTTGGAAGGGAAATCAGGGAAGGGTTTCGGCCAGGACCTTTGCCGCCTGCTCCTGCCTGAAGGCTCGGAGCTTTTCGGTGAGCTCCGGCCGGGAGAGGGCCAGGATGGCTACGGCCAGGAGCGCCGCATTGACCGCGCCGGGCTTTCCTATGGCGAGCGTTCCGACAGGGATGCCGGCCGGCATCTGTGCCGTCGAGAGGAGGGAATCGAGACCCTTCAACGACGCGCTCTCGATGGGCACGCCGAGGACGGGCAACAGCGTGTGCGCGGCAGTGACCCCTGCCAGGTGCGCCGCGCCGCCGGCCGCGGCGATGACGACCTCGATGCCCCGGCCCGCCGCCGCGGCGACATAGTCCGCGGTCTCGCGGGGGGTGCGGTGAGCGGACAGGACGCGGCACTCGTGGGCGACGGAGAAGCTGCCGAGCGTCTCGGAGGCGTGCCGCATCGACTCCCAGTCGGATTTGGAGCCCATCAGGACCGCCACGAGAGGGTTGGCTGCGTTCTTCACAGGGGCGCAAGCTTAGCCGAACCGGCCCTTTCGGGGTTAATCTCTCGACAGTGAAGAAAGCCCTGTGGGTCGCCGTGGCTCTCGGCCTCGCTGCCGCCGGCGCATGGGTCTATGCTGCCCTGGCCCGCCAGGAAAACGACGACGGGCGGCGGATTCGCCTGCTGGCGATCGCCGAGGAGCAGCGCCTCGACCTCTCGTTCACGCGCAGCGGGCGGCTCGTGACCCGGGTGCCCGACGAGGGAGAGCTGATCAAGGCGGGCGACACGGTTGCGCGCATCGAGGAGCCGGGCTTGGCCGAGGACGCCGCCGATCTCGAACGCCAGCGCGAGCTGGTGCGCGCTCGGGACCGCTCGCGCCTCGAAGAGATCGTGCGGCTTCAGGCCGACCTGGCTCAGATCGCCAGCGACGAGAAGCGGATCGGGCGCCTGGTGTCGGAGGGCGTCGCGCCCGCCGCCGACCTCGAGTCCCTGCAGCACCGCCGAGACGCCGCGGCGGCGGGCATCCGCTCGCGAGAAGCCGAGAAGGGGCAGCTCGAGGCGGAAGACGAGTCTTTGAGGTCTCGTCTGGAGAAGGTGCGGCGTTTCGAGCGCGAGGGGACGCTGCCGGCCTCCGCGGGCGGTACCGTTTTGACCCGCCACCACCGCGAGGGGGAATTCGTCTCCGCCGGTAGCCCCGTGATCACGCTGCAGGTCGAGGCGCCGTACCTGCGCGTCGAGGTTCCGGAAGAAAGGCTCTCCTCCTTTCCCGTGGGGGGCAACGTTTTCGCATGGCCGCAGGCCCGGCCGGACGATCGTTTTTCCGCAAAGGTGGTCTCGGTCAAGCCGCGCTCGGAGTTCGCCACGCGCCGCAACTGGGGCCTGCAGAGCAGAGATCTCCGGACATTCTCCGTTCGTCTCCAACCCGTCGATGTGAAGGTCGTCTCCGGACAGACCTTCGTGATCGAGGCCGGGAAGAGTTGAACGCGATCGAGGCCGACAAGCTGACGAAGCGCTTCGGAGACTTCGTCGCGGATGACGCCGTCTCGTTTGCCGTCCGGCCCGGAGAAACGTACGGCCTCCTCGGGCCCAACGGCGCCGGCAAGACGACCTTGATCCGCATGCTCACGACGCTCTTGTCTCCGAGCTCCGGCAGCGCTCAGGTGCGCGGCCACGATGTCGTGCGCGAGCAGCCCGCCGTCCGCGCGTCGATCGGCACCGTCTCGCAGGCGGTGACGACGGATCCCAACCTGACAGTGCGCGAAAACCTCTCGGTGCAGGGCAAGATGTACGGCCTCTGGGGGCGGGCGCTGTCCGAGCGCATCGCCCGGAGGCTGGGCCAGGTCGGCCTGGGAGACCGCTCCGACCAGCTCGCCCTGCACCTGTCGGGCGGCATGCGCCGCCGCCTCGAGATCGCGCGGGGCGTCCTCCATTCGCCGCGCGTTCTGTTTTTGGACGAGCCGACGACGGGGCTCGATCCACAGAGCCGCCGGGCGATCTGGGACATGCTCGCCGAGATGAAGAACGCCGACGAAGATCTCGCCATCGTGCTCACGACGCACGCCATGGACGAGGCCGACGTCCTCTGCGACCGCGTCGCGATCATGGACCAGGGACACATCCTGTGCGAGGACGCGCCGGAGGCCTTGAAGCGCGGCCTCGCGACGGGCGAGTACGTGGAGCTCGAGACCGAGCGCGCGATCGGCGCCGAGGACCGGCACGCCATCGAGGCGATGGGTGCCGTCAACTGGCGCCAGCCCGCCCCGGCCATGGCGCAATTCCAGTCTCGGCCGGGCGAGGGCGTGGGGCGGGGGGCAGCCGAGCTGCTCGAAAAGCGCGGCTACCGGATCGTCCACCTCACGATCGCACCCGTGACTCTCGAGGACGTCTTCTTTTCCTACACCGGGCGAGACCTGCGGGACGCATGAGCGCAGCCACCCGGGAGGTGCGGCCGGCGCGCGGCCTCTTTCTCGCCCTGCTGGGTATGGCGGCGATCTGCCAGCGCGCCTACGTCACGCTCTGGCGTCAGCCGGTCCTGCTCATTTCGACGATGCTCTTCCCCATCGTGTACCTTCTCGTCCTCGGCAATGCCCTGAACCGCCAGATCTCCGGGATCCCGCTCGCCGTCGTCGACGAAGCGCACAACGCGCTGTCGGCCGAGTGCTTGCGCGGGGCAATGGCTCTCGAGAACGGCCGCAGCCTCGTCCTCCTGACTCTTCTCCCGGATCGGGACGAAGCGCTCGAGCAGCTGCGGCGAGGCCGCGTGCGCGGCGTCTGGGTGCTGCCGCTCGGGCTGGCGAGACAGGGCCCCGCGCCGGCGTTCATCGGCGACAACACCGACCGCTTCAGCTACGACGCGGTGGACTCGGCGCTGCGCGAGGTGTGGGCGGAGGCTTCCACACCGGAGGGCTCGCCGGCCGCCGAGCCGGCCGTCCGCCTGGAGGCCTATCCCTATCTCGACTACCTGACCTATCTCGGTCCGGCTGTCGTGTGCCTGGCGATCTTCATGGGGTCGATGGTCTCGGGCGGCCTGCAGGTGATCGAGGATCGGATGTTCGGCTACCACGAGGGATACCTCGTCACGCCCATCGCGACGGGCGCCCTCGTGGCGGGCCATGTCCTTGCGGGAGCCCTGGTGGCCGCGCTGGCGGGGGCCACCGTGCTCGTGGCGATTCTCGCGCTGACGCCGCTGGCGGTGGCGGGACCGGCTGCTGTCGGCGCGGCACTGCTGACCGTGTTCCTGACGGCCCTGGCCATCGCGTCGGTGTGGTTCCTGCTTTTTGCGCGCGCGCGGCAGGCGAGCGTCCTGCGCGGCATGTTCGGCATCATCAACGCGCTGCTCTTTTTCCCGTCGGGAGCCCTGTATCCAGTTGAGTCCTACCCGCCCTGGCTGCGGGCGATCTCGCGCGTGGACCCGCTGACTTACGGCGTGTCGGCGTTGCGCGACGTGCTCCTGCGCGGCGCGTCGGCATCGGCCTGCTACGCGCCGTGGGTGTTTCTGGGAACTTTCACCCTCGTTTGCGCGACTTTGACGGGAGTCCTCTTCCGGCGAGAGGTATGACGTTGGGACTTTGGACTTTGGACTTTGGACTTTGGACTCTCCGCAGGAGTGTGGCCATTCTGGCGCTGCCAGCGGCGATCCTGGTGGCGCCGGCAGGGCCCGGAGGCGCGACGAAGCTGACGCTTGCGCCCGACCTGTCGTTTGTCGACGACTCGAGCTCGAACTTTCCGATCCGGGGCGAGAACATGAAGGACGGCAAGATCGCCTCCGACCGCCCGACAGCGATCTTTTTCGGGACCTCCCACTGCTGGAACACAGCTCGCGAAGCCGAGCGGTTCGTGGCGCTGTACGCGAAGGAAAAGGACGCGGTGCGGTTCCTCGTGGTGGACCTCAACAGCCCTTCCTCCGAGCAGCGGCCGCTCGTCACCCGCTTCTATTCGGGCTTCATCCCCACCCTCGCGTTTCTCGACGCGAAGGGGAACGTTGTCTACAACCGGTCTGGGGAGACCTCGAAGGTCAGGGGAGACGACTCGGCGCTCGAGGAGCTGCTGCGGCGAGCGAGAAACAATTGATTCATTGACTCATTGAATCATTGGTTCATTGAGCCTGGAGAAGAGCCCTTCTGCAATGACTCAATGAGTCAATCAACAAATGAATCAATTCTCTCTTTAGCCCTCCAGATGCCAATCGGTGTGCGGCGTCTTGTTCTCAAAGATCCAGGCCCCAAAGAGGCGGCCATACGTCGTCGGCTTCCAGTCGATCGAGTCGAAGAAAGGCCGGAGAGCGAAGTGCAGGCGGCGCAGGTTGTAGAACGGGATCCCCGGAAAGTAGTGGTGCTCGAGGTGGTAGGCGGAGTAGAGGTACCAGAAGTCCCAGAAGCGCGAGGGCTTTATGACCGAGCCCCACTTGGCCGGGTCGCCGGGATCGATCGCGTAGTGCTGACCGAGACGGTTCAAGGCGAACGCGATCGGGAAGACCAAAAAGTACGGCACCAGATACACACGCGCGAGGACGCCCGCGCCGCCTGACCAGCCGATGAAGGCCATCACCAGAAGGTGGAGCACGATCGTCGCCGTGCGTTCGCGGGCGATGCGTTTCTGGAGAGTCGGCGGATAGCTCGCCGTCTCGCGGCGGGCCGCGCGAAAATAGATCGGAAAGAGGGCGGGCGTGAAGTAGAGCAGCTTGTACCAGGGCGTCACGATCTTCGGCGAGAGGTAGTGGCGCTTGGGGTCTGCCACGGCGTCGCCGAGCTCGGCGTGGTGCGTCAAGTGCCAGCGGGTGAATTGAAGCGCCGAGATCCCGGAGGGCACTGCGTACAGAACGCCGAGGACACGCTCGGCACGTGGGCGCGGGCCGTTCCAAACGGCGTGGTGGACGACTTCGTGCAAAAGGACGGTGAAGTTGAACGCCGTCCAGCCGGAAACGACAGCCGCCGGTATCCAGATCCAGAGCGCAGGGAAATGCCACGAGACGTAAGACGCGGCGGCGAGCAGCAGAAACTGGCGCGCGCCGACGACGAAATGGCGGGTGGAGCTCTTGCGGTGCAGCTCCTTCAGAGCGTCGTGCGGCACGGCCTGCGTCAGCCGATGGCGCAGATCCCGGCTCGCCTTCGCCCAGTGGTGCTCGCCTCCCGACGGAGGGAATTCCTCGGCTCGGGTGGTCGAATCGGGAGGGTCCGGGATGGCGCTCATCGAAGGTTCCGCAGAGTCTCTATTCTGACAGAAGAAAAAAGGCCCCGACTTGTCGGGGCCTTCCTCCGGGACGAACGGTCGGCGGCTACTTCTTCGACGGTGACGCTTCGAGCGAGGAGACCTCGATCGACTTCGTCGTCTTGTTGAGCGTCCCCTTGACGGTCACCTGCTTGCCCGCCCACTTCGAGGGGTCGTCCTTGCCGGTCAGGACGTACGTCTCCTTGTTCGACGCGTTGTAGAGGGCCCACTTGGCGCCCTTCTCCTTGACGCACTTCACGGCGCAGTCGGCGTGCGACTCCGAGTCGCCCTTGGCGCCACAGGAGGTGTCGGTGACGGTCCCGGTCCAGCTGCCGGTCTCCATGTGCTGGTTGGCGAAGGCAAGGGACGTCAGAGCCACCGCAAAGACGGCGACCACGATGCGGGATGCGATTCTGTTCATGTCTTTCTCCTCCTCGGGAAAGCCGAATTCTACTACGTCAGAATGTCTCCGACTCATGGCTGCCCGGACCGACAGGAGCCTTCTCACCCGGCTGTATCGGGCGGCGCTTGCTGGCGCCGATCCGGAGACGGCTGTCCGCCGAGCGCTCGCGGAGCCCGCGGTTTGGGCCGCTCTCGCCGGGGCGCGGCGGGTCGGCGTCTTCGCGTCCGGCAAGGCAGCCGCGGCGATGCTCTCGGGTGCGCGCGGCGTGTCGGGGCAGCGCCTGGCCGTCGTGCCGCGGGATGGCGTCCGGCCCCGGGGAAAGGCGGAAGTCCTGGCGGCCGCGCATCCCGAGCCCGACGTGTCGAGCGTGCGCGCGGCCAGGAGGGCCCTCGTCTTCTTCTCCGAGTTCGGCAAAGGAGACGCGATCCTGTGCCTGATCTCGGGGGGGACGTCCTCGCTCCTCTGCCTGCCGCGCCCCGGCCTGTCGCTTGCGGACAAGCGCCGGAGGATCGCGCAACTTTCGCGCCGGGGCGCGCCGATTGCCGAGATCAACCGCCTGCGCACTTCGCTTTCGGCGGTCAAAGGTGGGCGGCTCGGCCAGGCCACGCGGGCGCGTCTGGTGACGCTCGTGCTCTCGGACGTGCCGGGCGACCGCGCCGCGACTGGTGGGGTCGGGGCCGACTCTGCGGCGGAACCGCGGGGACCTCGTGCGCGTCGTCGCATCGAACCGGAGCGGGCTTGCGGCCGCCGCGGTGGAAGCAGGATCGATGGGTCTTGCGCCCCGCGCCGCAATCCGGCGCCTCTCGGGAGAGGCGAAGGAGGCGGGAGCGCGGTTCGCTCGGGCGGCGCGGAATCTGCGTCCGGGCGAGGTGCTCTTAGCCGGCGGGGAGACGACCGTGCGGCTCGGCCGCGGGCGCCTCGGCCGGGGAGGGCGGAGCCTCGAGTTCGCGCTCGGTGCGGCGGGCGGACTCGAAGGATGCATCGGTGTTCGGATCCTGGCCGCCGGCTCGGATGGGCGCGACGGCAGCTCTTCGGCCGCGGGAGCCTTCGCCGATGGAACGACGCTCTCCCGCGCCAGAAGCCGGGGGCTCGACCCGCGTTTCACCCTAGCCCGCCACGACACACAGGCGTTCTTTTCGCGGCTCCGGGACCTCTTCGTCACCGGGCCGACGGGCGGAAACGTCGCCGACTGGGCCTTTGCGGTCCGACCGCAACGGGTGAGGTCGCGGATATAATTCACGGTTCGCCATGAAACCGACGCCGAAGAACCGTGAGCGCGCGTCCGTGGAGCGCTTCACCGAGACCGGCAACCGGTTCGGCGCCTACCGGATCGCCCTGGGTTTCCCCAACTCCTACGAGATCGGGATGTCGAACCTCGGTTTCCAGTGGATCTACCGGCTCTTCAACCGCGTGCCCGACCTCGTCTGCGAACGCTTCTTCTTCGAAGAGGGAGAGCCCGCGGTGACCTTCGAGACGGGCGCCCCGCTTTCGGAGTTCGGCCTGCTCGCGTGGTCCCTCTCGTGGGAAATGGACATCGTCAACATCATCAAGCAGCTTTCGTTGGCCGGCATCCCGGCCCGGCGGGAGAAGCGCGACGAGCGGCACCCGGTGCTGCTCGTGGGCGGAGACATTGCTCGGATGAACCCGGCGGCGCTCGCGCCGTTCGTGGACGTCTTTGCACTCGGCGACGGCGAGCGGCTCGTGCCGGCGATTGCCGAACTGACGCAGTCCGGTCTCTCGCGCGACCAGTTCCTGGAGGCGGCGGCGGCCAAGCCGGGCTTCTTCGTGCCTGCTGTCCACGGCCCTCGGGCCGAGTCGGCGGAGAACAGCAAAGTCGTCATCCAGCAGCCGATGTCGCGCAAGGACATCACGCCCTTCTTCGAGGTGCCGCACACGACAGTGCTGACGCCGAACACCGAGCTCGCCGACAAGCTCTTGATCGAGATCTCCCGCGGCTGCACCGAGATGTGCCGGTTCTGCTGGGCCGCCTATGCGATGGCGCCGGTCAAGCAATATCCGGCGGCCTCGATTCTCAAGATCGCGCGCGAGGCGCGGCCGTTGACGGACCGGACGGGGTTGATCGCCACGGCGGTCTGCGACCACCCCGAGATCACGGAGATCCTGGCAGGACTCTCAGAGCTCGGGTACCACATCGCGTTGTCCTCGATCAAGATCGACGCCATCGAGGACCCGATCCTCGAGGTCCTCGCGCGCCAGGGCGAGCGCGCGCTCGCGATCGCGCCCGAAGCGGGCAACGAGAGGCTGCGCCGCCACATCAACAAGAAGGTCTCCGACGCCATGCTCCGGGAGAAGGCGCGTCTCGTCTTCGCGCGAGGGTTTCACGCGCCTGAAGCTCTATCTTCAGGTCGGCCTTCCGACCGAAACAGACGAGGACGTCAACGACATCGTCCGGTTAGTCGAGGACCTTCATGCGATCGCGGTCGCGGAAGGCCGGCAGCCTCGGCCGCGTCGCGACGCTCGTTCCCTCTGTCAACGCCTTCATCCCGAAGCCCCACACGCCGTACGAGGACGAGTCGCTCGCCGACGAAGCATGCATTGAAGGCGAAGCTCGGATACCTCGAGCGGGCGCTGGCCAGCATTCCCAACGTCGAGCTGCGCGGCATGTCGGTCTCGGAGGCCGTCTGGGAGGCCTATCTCGCCAAGGTCGACGAGTCCGGCGCCGACATCCTGGAGGAGGCAGCCTCGGGAATTCCCATTCGGAGGCTGCTGAAGACCCATCGCGACCGCATCGCCGCCGTCGTGCGCCCCCGTTCCGTCAGGCCTTCGCCCTCGAGCTCCCCGTGGGCTTTCATTTCGAAGAGGTGAACATGCGTTCCTGGAAGACTTGCTTGCGCCGCGGCAGCCCTGCTTGCGGCCACCGCTCTGGGGGTCGATTTTCCCGTACTCACGCCCAACCCGGAGGCCTTCAAGGCCAGGCGCGAGAAGTTCCTCGCCAAGCTGCCGCCCAATTCCGTCGCGATCCTGCATTCGGCGCCGCAACGGCTGATGTCCAACGACACCGACTACGTTTACCGCCAGGACTCCGGCTTCTACTACCTGACCGGCATCGAGGAGCCCGACACGACCGCCGTGCTCCGCGGAAACCCATCCGACGGAAAGCGGTACATCCTCTTTGTCCGGGGCCACGACCCGCGGCGCGAGGCCTTCGAGGGTCCGCGGCCCGGCCCGGACGGCGCGCTGAGCCTCTACGGCGCCGACGCGGCATTTGCCTCGAGCGAGCTCTTGAATCGCCTGGCGGGCTTCGATCAGGCGACGCGCTCGATGACCGGCCTGCTCGCCGGCGCCGAGAGGCTGTACCTCGCCGACGGCGGCGACACGGAGTGGGCCGACAGGTTCCGCGCCTCCTGGGAGCGCCTGCGCTCCCGCGACATGGGTCCCGCGACCTTGACCGACGTGCGCGAGATCGTCAACGAGATGCGGCTCGTCAAGGATGCCGAGGAGATCCGTTTCCTGAAGCGCGCGGCCGACGTGTCGGCCCGCGGCCACATCCTCGCCATGAAAGCCGCCGCGCCGGGAAAGTGGGAGTTCGAGGTCCAGCAGGCGCTCGACGGTTACTGCTTCGCCAACGGCGTGCGCCGGATGGCGTACCCCTCGATATCTGGCTCGGGGCCCGACTCGTGCTTTCTGCACTGGGACAAGAGCAACCGGCAGATGAAGGACGGCGAGGTGCTCTTGAACGACTCGGGCGCGGAATACGGGCTGTACGCCACCGACATCACGCGCACGTACCCGGTCAATGGGCATTTCTCGGCCGAGCAGCGGGCGATCTACGAGATCGTGCTCGAGGCCCAGAAGAAGGCGATGGCGCAGGTCAAGCCGGGCCTGCCGCATGCCGAGATCGAGAACGCCTGCGCGCGGGTCCAGGTGGAGGGACTCTTGCGGCTCGGGCTTCTGTCGGGCGACGCCGAAAAGATACTCAAAGACAGGTCGGATCGGCGCCTGACGCTGCACGGCGTCTCGCACTGGGTCGGTCTCGACGTGCACGACGCCGGCAAGTACGCGGTCAACGGCCAGTCGCGCCCGCTCGAGGCCGGGATGGTCTTCACGATCGAGCCCGGCATCTATATTCCGGCCAACACGTCGGGCATCGATCCGAAGTGGTGGAACATCGGCGTGCGGATCGAGGACACGGTGCTCGTCACGGCAACCGGATACGACTGTTTGTCGTGTGCCGCGCCCCGTGAGATCAACGACGTTGAGCGCACGGTCCAGTCGGGAAGGAATTAAGGGGGCGGCGTCAAAACGGTCACCGTTTCAGTCATCGCTCGGCAGTTGATCGGCGTTTCGAGGACCGTGTCACCGTCCACGTGCGTTTCGACGGCATACCGCTCGAGGGAGCGGATCGCTACGTCCCGGCCGCGCACGATGCGGACGTCCGGCCGCCGCAGGTGGCCGCTTTCCCCGCGTTGCAGCTGCCGGAAGAGGCCGAGCAGCTGCCGCCGGTTCGTCCCGGAGAAGAGCATCACCTCCATGGTCTCGGCCTCCACCGACGCCTCGGGCGCAATGATCCAGTCGCCCGCGTAGCGCCGCGCGTGGCAGACGACGGCGAAAGTGGCCGTATAGACGGCACCGTCGACCGTGGCCTCGAGACGGGGGAATTCGTGGCGGGCAAACTCGGCGAGACCCGTGGCGAGGATGCCGGCGCGGCCGAACCGGCGCTTCCAGGGGGGCCGAACCCTGCCCATGACCCGCGCGTCGAAGCCGACGCCTGTCCAGAGCAGGAACGGGCGGCCGTTGGCGGAAAGGAGGCGCAGGGCGAGGGGACGCCCGACGTGGAGAAGCGCCGCCGCTGCATCGATCCCGAGCGGGATGCCGAGCTCCCGCGCCAGCACGTTCGAGGTTCCGCCCGGCAGAATGGCGATCGGCACGGCGGTCCCGGCGAGGCCGCTGGCGGCCTCCGAGACCGTTCCGTCGCCCCCGCAGACCGCGACGACCTCGGCGCCCCGCTGCGCAAAGGCGCGCGCCATTTCCGTGGCATCGCCGGGCCCGGAGGTCGGCGCGTTGGCGAGCTCAAGACCCTGGCCGCGCACCGTGTCGATCAGCGCGCTCATGGCGGCGCGCCGGTCGCGCTGCCCGGCCGTCGGGTTGTAGATGAGAACGCCGCGCTTCATCCGTCGCTCCGCGCTGCGCAAACGAAGCGGCTGCGCCGCCGGCGGGCGGCTCGGCCAAAGGGCCTCGACCGCCCGCCTCGTCGTTTGCTCCGCGCTCCGCTCCCGCATCGCGAACCTCCTCCCTCCTTCGTCGGGAGACTATTCGCGATGCGAGCTGCACAACGATGGTGGCCCCGGAGTGGCAGGGCGGCTTGTAGCTGCCTCACTTCTCTTGACGAGGCTCCCTAGAAGAGCTCTCCGTCCCGGCGCGGAGCGGTGATGCCCAGGTGGCGATAGGCGAGCGCCGAGGCGACGCGGCCTCGAGGCGTTCGCTGGAGGAACCCGGCCTGGATGAGGAAGGGCTCGTAGAGGTCCTCGAGCGTGCCGCGATCCTCTCCGATCGAGGCGGCTATCGCGGCGACACCGACCGGGCCGCCACCGAACTTCTCGATGATCGTCTGAAGAATCCGTCTGTCGAGCTCGTCGAACCCGTGCTCATCGACCTCGAGCCGCTTCAGAGCCTCCCGGGCCGTCTGAAGGTCGAGGGCGCGCTTGCCGCCGACTTCGGCGAAATCGCGCAGGCGCCGCAAGAGGCGGTTGGCGATGCGGGGTGTGCCGCGGCTGCGGCCGCCGATCTCGTCCGCAGCTTCCTTTTCGATGGGGATGCCGAGGATGCCGGCCGAACGCGTCACGATGGTCGCCAGCGCGTCGACGTCGTAGAAGTCGAGCCGCAGCGCGATGCCGAACCGTCCGTGGAGCGGCTGTGACAGCAGGCCCGGCCGCGTCGTGGCTCCCACCAGGGTGAAGGGCGGCAGGTCCACCTTCATCGTGCGGGCCATCGGACCCTCGCCAATCAGGATGTCGAGACGGTAATCCTCCATGGCCGGGTAGAGGATCTCCTCGACCTGCGGCGACAGGCGGTGGATCTCGTCGACAAAGAGGACGTCTCGGGGCTGCAGGTTCGTCAGGATACCCGCCAGATCGCCGGCGCGGGCGATCATCGGGCCCGCGGTCATGCGCAGCCCCGCGCTCATCTCGCGCGCGATGATGTAGGCGAGGGTCGTCTTGCCGAGGCCCGGCGGCCCGGTCAGCAGGACATGGTCGAGCGGCTCGCCCCGGGCGCGCGCCGCTGCCAGAAAGACCCCCAGGTTCTCGCAGACTTTCGTCTGGCCGACGTACTCGGCGAGCGTCTGAGGCCGCAGCTTCGGCTCGACGGCCACATCGTCGTCGAAGGCCGTGCCGGCGAGGATGTCGCGCTCGGCAGTCACGGGTGCGAGTTTACCCGCCCGTCAGCCGCTTGAGCGCTTCCTTCAGGTACTCGCCGAACTCCTTCGGGGCCCCGATCCGAGCGACGGTCTCGACGGCGCGATCGGCTTCGCTGCGCCGGTAACCGAGGTTGACGAGGGCCGAGACGACGTCGTCGGCAGCGACGGCGGCGGGAGCGCCCGGCACGGGCTCGCCGCCCAGCTTCTCGACCTTCTCGGCGAGCTCGAGGACCATGCGTTCCGCGGTCTTCTTGCCGACACCCGGGATCGCCACGAGCCGGCGGACATCCTGCTTGCGCAGGGCCTCCACGAGCTCGGCGGGGGGCATCCCCGACAGCACCGTCAAGGCCACTTTCGGGCCGATGCCGGCAACACTCAGAAGCAGCTGAAAGAGCGCCCGTTCGCGTTCGGAGAGGAAACCGTAGAGCGCGAGCGTGTCTTCACGGACGTGGGTGTGGATCCAGAGCGATGCCGGGCTCTCGGTCTCGGGCAGGTCGTAAAACGTCGAAAGGGGAATGTGGACGAAGTAGCCGACGCCGCCGACATCCAGCAGGACATGGTCGGTCGCCCGGGTGGCGAGCCGGCCGGTCAATCGGCCGATCATGCTATCCCCGCCGCGACTTGTCCGTCTCCGGCAGCATCAGCTTCAAGACCTCTTCGTTGATCTCGATCTTCGACGCCGCCCGCATCTGGAGAGTGTAGGCGCGCAGCAGGCGGTCCGCTTCCTTCGCGCGGAGGCTCTCGACGAGCTCGGTCTTTTGGGCGTCGTACTGCTTCTGGTCGAACGGCGTTCGCGTCAGGACTCGGAAGAGGACGAAGCCTCCCGGCGCCGCGACCGGCTTGCCCGCCTGTCCGGCGGGCGTCTGGAAGACGGCGGCGGCCAGCGCCGTCGCGGTTCCCAACTCCGGGATCGCGCCGCCGGGCGCGAACTCGGGCGTCGTATGGACCTCCGTCTCGTAGGTCTTGGCGATGGACGCGAGCGCCGTTCCGGAGGCCAGCTCCTTGGCCACGGGCTCGAGCTTGGCGAGGCCGTCTTTCTCGAGGCGGTCCGCCTTCCATTCCTCGGCCAGGCGCGGCTTCAGCTCGTCGAACGGCGGAACGCCTTCCGGCCGCTCTTCCCAAACCTTGAGGACGGCGGGCCCGCGGGCCGTCGTCGTCGCCATCGCCGAAAGCGCGCCGACCTTGAGCTTCCAGGCCTCGTCGAGTGTCGCCTGGTTGGCGCCGATGCCCTGGATCGCCTCGCCCCTGGAGACCCATGTCGTTTCATTGAAGGTCACGATGTCCGTCTGGAGCTTGCGCAGCTCCTCGTCCGAGGGATTGCGCAGACCGTGAGCGCGCGTGGCGAGCTCGCGGCCCATGCGCTCGGCCTCGGCTGTCGCGCGCTTCTCGGCCAGCTCCGACGCGATGGACCCCTTGACCTCTTCGAGCGAGCGCGTTCGGGCCGGTGTCTTCCCGTTCAGTTTGATGATGTGGTATCCGAATTGGGTCTTGATCGGCCCGCGGATTTCGCCGGGCTGCATGGAAAATGCCGCTTCCTCGAACTCCGGCACCATCTGGCCGCGGCTGAAAGGCGGCAGCTGCCCTCCGTTGGTCTTGCCCGACGGATCCTCGGTGTTCTCGGATGCCAGCTTCGCGAACTCGGCGCCCTTGGCCTTCGCCTGCGCCGCGAGCTTTTCGGCTTTGGCTTTCGCCTCGGCCTCGCCTGCCGGTCCCTTCGCCGGATCGACACGGATGAGGATGTGCGCGGCCGAGACCTGCTCGGGAACGGCATAGGTCGAGAGCCGCTTCTCGTACTCGGCTTTGATCTCGTCCTCGCCGACGACCGTCTTGGCCCGCACCTTCGTTTTGTCGACGAGCAGGTACTTGAAGCGACGCTGGACCGGCTTCTTGTACCGGTCGCGCCGCTTTTCGAGCCATGCCTTGAGGTCCGGCTCGGTGGGCTCGGCGGGAGAACCCAGGCGCACGGACGGCACGAGGACGTACTCGATCGAAGCCTTCTCGTTGCGATTGGACCATTCGCGCCGGATGTCGGCCTCGGGCACGACGATGGAGGACTTCACGAACGCCCCGTACTTTTCTCGCAGGAGGGACTCGCGCACGTCGCGCTCGAAACGGTCCGGCGTGAGGCCCGCCCCCCGCAGGGCCTTCTCGTACTTCTCGTGGCCGACGTACTGGCCGTTCTCCTGGAAGTAGGGGAAGGCGGCGATCGCTCGGGCGAGCTCCTCGTCCGACACGGTCAGGTGCATATCCTGGGCGGCGAGAAGGAGGAGGCGCTGGTCGATCATGCTGTCGAGCACCCGGTGGGGCATGTTCAGCGCCCGCAGCATCTCGGGCGTCAGCGGCTGCTGGTACATCTGGCCGTACCGGTTCACTTCCGACCGGTACTGCTGATCGAACTCCATCGAGCTGATGGGCTGGCCCCCGATGCGGGCCACGACTGACCGGTCCTGATCCTGCGATCCGGGCCCGCCGCCGGAGAAGAACACGAAGCCGAGGACGAACACGATGATGACGGCAAAAAGCGTCCACTTGAGGTGGTGGAAGCTTGCGCGCATCGTCTTGAGCATTCCGATCCCTCCGTATCGCCGATTTTGAGAACGGGCGACTATACCGCGTGGGGAGAGCGGGGGTGGGGAGTTGGAGACCCCCTCGAAAACCTCAGCCACCCGAGGACCGGAGCTTGACTGTGCTATAAGAATCTTGGGTAAGTCTCGCAATTTCGGAGGTTTATGGCCGAGCACAAGCCCCGCCCGAGACAGCCTGTCGGCGGGGACATCGACTGGTATGTGATCTCGATCGACCGGTTGAAGCACTGGGCGCTCATCCTCGTGATCGTCCTGACGGGCTCGGTCCTCACCTACTTCATCTACTCGCGCACGCGCCGTTCTCCCGAGGAGCGGGCGAAGGTCGAAGTTGCCAACGCGGAGCAAATGCTGGGCCGCGCCTCCGGTGCTCCCGGCTCGTCGCGTCCGGGTTCCAATCTCGCGCAGGCTCGCGACCTGCTGCGCACCGCGCAGGAAGCGCAGAGCAAGAGCAAGTGGGACGAAGCGTTCCGCCTCGCCGTCGAGTCGCAGTCGTACTCGCGGCGCGCCATCGGCGGCTCCGGCACCGAGGAGGCGGGAGACGCTTCCTTCATTTTCGTCGAGGGGGACGTCGCCGTGCAGTCGGCGGGACGCCCCTCGTTTGAGGGGGCCAGGCAGCGGCAGTCTCTCTACGACGGCGATTTCATCAAGACGGGCAAGAGCGGTTCGGCGGAGATCATGTTCTCCGACGGGACCCTCTACACGATTCGGCCCGGCTCGCTTTTCGAGGTGCGCCGCCCCCAGGCCTCCGAGGCCGGCGGAAGCCAGATCAAGATGATCTCGGGAGCGCTGAACGTCTACACGGCGAACTCTTCCTCGACAGTCTCGACGGACGCGGCGACGGCCAATGTCGCCAAGGCGTCTCGTGTCGGTATCGACGTCTCGCAAGGCGAACGGACGGAGGTCACGACGTATCAGGGCAAGGCAACCGTTTCGACCGGCAAGGAGACGGTGGTCCTGGCTGACCGCGAAAGGATTGCCGCCGGCGTGAAAACGGGCATCACGATGGCGAAAGTTGCCGTGCCGGAGACTCCACAGGCCGTCCTGCCGGCCGACAACCGTGTGTACGACCTGCACACCGGAGACCAGATCGACATCCGTTGGAGCCCCGTCAAGGGCGCGGTTCGCTACCGGCTCCAGATTTCACGTTCGCGACTCTTCGTGCCGGACGCGACCGACGTGGACCTGGACGACCGGACGTCCACGGCCGCGCGGATCAAGGTTTCGCGCGAGGGTTCCTACTTCTGGCGCGTGGCCGCGATCAATGCGGACCGCGTGAACTCGGACTGGAGCGTGGTGCGCCGTTTCAAGATGCTGACGGAGCCGCCGCCGGCGCAGGCGGGCACGGGGGTTCCGCCCCCGCTGACGGTCTCGACGCCGCAGCAGATGGGCAACCTCTTCCTCATTTTTGGAAAGACGGCCCCGGGCGCGATCGTGACCGTCAACGCCGAGCTGGCCGACGTCGAGGCCGATGGAGCGTTCAAGAAGACGATCACGCTCGACCGCGAGGGGTACGCGATGCTGATCGTCAAGGCGGTGGATGCCGCCGGCAATGAAACCGTGAAAAAGCTCAAAGTGTTCGTGGAGCCGCTGTAGGGAGGATCTTTGGCCTGGAAATCCGCTTTCTCCATTTTCTCGAATGATCTCGCCGTCGATCTCGGAACAGCCAACACGCTCGTGTACGCGCGGGGCAAGGGCATCGTGGTGCGCGAGCCGTCGATCGTCGCCGTCAACAACCTGACCAACCGCGTCGAGGCGGTCGGCACGGAGGCCAAGGAGATGCTCGGCCGCACGCCGGGCAACATCGTGGCGATCCGGCCGATGAAAGACGGCGTGATCGCCGATTTCGAGGTCACGGAGAAAATGCTCGACCACTTCATCAAGAAAGCGCACGGCCGCTCCTTCTTCGTCCGGCCGCGCATCGTGATCTCGGTGCCCTCCGGGATCACGCAGGTCGAGAAGCGGGCCGTGCAGGACTCGGCGCTGCGGGCGGGAGCCTCCGAGGTCTTCATCATCGAGCAGGCGATGGCTGCCGCGATCGGGGCAGGCCTTCCGATCACGGAGCCCGCGGGCAACATGATCGTGGATATCGGCGGCGGCACGACGGACGTCGCCGTGATCTCGCTGGCGGGCATCGTCTACAGCCGATCCGTGCGAACCGCTTCCAACGAGATGGACGAGGCGATCATCCAATACATCAAGCGCAAGTACAACCTGCTGATCGGCGAGCGCACGGCCGAGCAGGTCAAGATCGAAATCGGTTCGGCGCACCCCCTGGACGAGCCCCTCACGATGGAGGTCAAGGGGCGCGACCTCGTCGAGGGAATTCCGAAGACACTCGTCCTGACGGACGAGGAAATTCGCGAAGCCCTTTCCGAGGTCGTGGCCGCGATCGTCGAGAGCGTGCGCGTCGCGCTCGAGAGGACGCCGCCCGAGCTCTCGGCCGACATCATGGACAAGGGCATCATCATCACGGGCGGCGGATCGCTCCTGCGCAACCTCGATCGCCGCCTGCGGGAGGAGACGGGCCTGCCGATCTCCTACGCCGAGGACCCGCTCGCCTCGGTCGTGCTCGGTACGGGAGCCATGCTCACGGATATGGACCTGTTGCGCAAGATCTCGATCACGTAGGGAAGGCGAGCGCCTGTTATGAGGGTCGTGAACCCGCGCACGGATGTCATCGGGGGGCGCTCGCGGCGCGGCGGCATGGTGCTCGCCTCGGTCCTCGCGTTCTGCGTGTTGCTGCTCTCGGCGCAGGCCCCGGCCAAGAGCCGGGGCAGCGGGACGGTGCTCCAGTCGTGGATCCTGTCGGCGGCGGCGCCGCTGGCGAGCGCAGTGTCCTGGCTGTCGCGCGGCGCGACGTCGGCCGTCGATTCGGTGGCGAACCTCTACGGGGCCCGCTCGGACAACGCGCGGCTGAGAGAACTCCTCGCGGCCCGGGAGAGAGAGGTTTTCCAGCTTCGCGCCGAGGTTCTCCAGCAGCGGCGCGAGGGGCAGACGGCCGCGGCCGCCGCCCTGGCGGCGCTTCCCTCGATTGTCGACATGGCTCCGGTGCTGCTGGTCGAGAGGCGGTCCGGTTCTCAGAGCGCGCTCATCGGTGCGGGATCTTCGCGGGGCGTCGTGATGGGCTCGCCGATCGCCGTCCCCGAGGGGCTCGTCGGCCGCGTCGTGACCGTGGGCCACACCCTTTCCCGCGCCCAGCTCCTGCTCGACGCCTCGGCGGCGGCCGGGGCGCGGATCGTACGCACGGGAGAGCTGGGCGTCGCTCGCGGCGACGGCCGCGGCTCCCTGAGGCTGAACAACATTCCGACGACATCGACGGTCAAGGCCGGAGATCTCATCGAGTCGGCCGGGATCGACGGCATTTATCCGCGCGGAGTGCCAATCGGACAGGTCGAATCCGTGGCACGGGGATCGAACATCTTTCTGGAGATCGTGGTGCGGCCGTCGGCGCCATTTGCCCGCCTGACGGACGTGCTCGTGCTGGCGCCGTCGCCGGCATCCATGGAAATTCTGGGAGGGGTGAAGGGTGAACGTCCGTGACGTTTGGCCGGATCGCGCTGCTGCTGGCGGCGGCGACGGCCCTGGAGTTCCTGGTCGGAGGATCGCGGTACCGGGGGTTCCTGCCGGTCGACTGGTTCCTGCTCGCGACGGCGAGCGTGTCTCGAGGCGGCAACTTCGTGCGCGCGGTGCTGACAGGCGCAGCGGCGGGCTTCGTCGAGGACGCCTTCTCGCAGCAGCTCTTCGGGATGAATGCGTTTGCGAAGGCGGCGATCGGTTACGGCCTGGCCATGATTTCCGTGCGGATCGTCTTCGGCGGCGCGCTCGCGGTCGGGGCGGCGCTGGCCGCGGCCTCGATCGCCAACGACTTGATCGTCGGCGTGCTCGGCGCGCTCCTCCTGCAGGCGCCGCTCGTGCTGGCCTCGCCCGATGCCCTCGCTCGCGCGGCGGCCACAGGCGTGGCGGGTGCGGTGCTCTACGCCGCGGAGCGCTTTCCGTGGCGCGAGTGGTGGCAAAAACGGCAACTGCGGAAGCTGCGGTGAAACCTTGCTGAAAGTTCGCGACGACCGGCGGCTGCTGGGGCGGAGGATCGAGGGCTCTCGCGTGGCGGCGGGCGCGGCGTTTGCCCTGCTGGCGACGGCGTACTGGTACATCCAGATCTCGCGCGGCGAGTATTACTTCGGCCTCTCCGAGAACAACAGGCTTCGCTCGGTGAAGGTCATGGCGCCGCGCGGGTACGTGCTCGACCGCAAGGGCTCGGTCCTGGTCGAGAACGAGCCCGCTTACAACCTCCAGCTCTACCGCCGGGAGGCAAAGGACATCGGCTCGGCGATCGACCTGGCCGCCGGAGTGCTCCAGACGCCGCGCGAGCAGGTCCAGGCCCGGGTGCGGCGGGGACTGCGCGATCCCGAGTTCCTGCCGATTCCGATCGCCGAGAACCTCGGCATCGAAGAGGTGGCGTCGATCGAGGCGCGGGCGCCCGAGCACCCGGAGTTCTTCATCACCGTGTCGCAGCGGCGCCTCTACAAGCGCGGAGTGTCGGCGGCGCACGCGCTCGGCTACCTCTCCGAGGTGAGCCCCGAGCAGATCGCCAAGGCCGGTGAAACGGCATACCGCGTGGGCGACTGGGTGGGGCAGAAAGGCATCGAAGAGTCGTACGAGAAGCTGCTGGCGGGCACCCACGGCGAGCGCCGTGTCATCGTGGACTCCCACGGGCGCGAGATCGCCGAGGAGGCCCGGATCGACGCGCGCCCCGGCGAGAACCTCTTCCTGACGCTCGACCTCGACCTGCAACAGGTCGCCGAGGACTTCTTCAAAGACAAGGTGGGCGCCTGCGTCGCGCTGGACCCGAAGACGGGCGAGATCCTCGTGCTCGTCTCTTCGCCGTCCTACGATCCCAACTGGTTCACGCGCCGCGTCACCAAGAAGGAATGGGATGGGCTGATCGGCGATGCGCGCCACCCGCTCCAGAACCGCGCCATCCAGAACCAGTTCTCGCCGGGCTCGGTGTTCAAAGTCTTCGAAGCCTATGGGGCTCTCGCCAAGGGTCTCGTCAACCCGGAGGAGAAGGTCTTCTGCCCGGGCTACGCAACCTTCTACGGGCGGACGTTTCGATGCCACAAGAAGGAAGGGCACGGTTGGGTCGGCCTGCGCGACGCCATCAAGATGTCCTGCGACGTGTACTTCTACAACCTGGGCCGGCGCCTCGGGATCGACAGGATCGCGGAAATCGCGAAGGGGTTCGGACTCGGAGAGCCGACGGGCGTCGATCTGGCCTACGAGAAGAGCGGGAACGTGCCGTCGGAGGAGTGGGCGCGCACGAAGCGGGGCGCTCGCTGGTACCCGAGCGAGACGATCTCGGTGGCCATCGGCCAGGGCCCCGTGCTCGTGACGCCGATGCAGGTTGCGCGGGCCCTCTCCGGCCTCGTCGAGGGCGGGCGCCTGCCGACGCCGCACCTGTTCTACGCCTCGCAGGTTCCGGGCACCGGCGAGAAACTCCGTTACACCCCTGAAGCGAAGCAGGGCCTGGCGCTCGACGCCGACAAGGTGGCCATCGTGACCAACGGGATGTGGGCGGTCTTGAACGAGCCCGGGGGCACGGCCTACCTGCAGGGGCACATTCCCGGATTGAGCACGGCGGGCAAGACCGGCACGACGCAGGTCGTCGGGCGCGAGACGTCCGAGGGCCTGCCGAAGTCCAAGCGCATCGGGGATCACGCCTGGTTCGCCGGATTCGCGCCCGTCGAAGACCCGCAGATCGTCGTCGTCGTCTTCGTCGAGAACGGAGGGCACGGGAGCACCGCCGCGGCGCCGCTGGCCAAGGCCATCTTCGAGAAACGGTTCGGCAAGACCCAGGAGGACAAGGAGGCGCCCGCCCCGGGCCTGGTCCGCGCGGGCAACCGGGTGGGAGAGCGGCCGTGATCACGCGCGTGCTTCCCGTTCCGAGGCGGCTGGACCTCGTCGTCCTCGGGTCCTCTCTCTCGCTGGCGGTCCTGGGCGTGCTGTTCGTCTCCTCGACGACGGCGAGCGGCCGTCTGGCCGGGCTGGCCGGCCGGCAGGCCCTGTGGGTCGCCGTCGGTATTGCCGCGATGGTGGCCGCGACGCTCTTCGACTACCGCACGCTCCTCAAGTTCTCCCTGGCCCTGTATTGCGCGACGCTCGTGCCGCTCGTGTACCTGCTGCTGTTCGGAGAGCGGATCGCCAACGTCCGCTCCTGGATTCGCGTCGGCGCCTTCCAGTTCCAGCCCGCCGAGCTCGCCAAGATCGCCACGGCCCTGCTCGTCGCCTACATGTTCGAGAACGAAGACGACGCGAAGCTGAAGGCCGGCACCCTCCTGAAGCTCGCCGCGATCGTCGGCACGCCCTTCCTGCTGACGTTCCTTCAGCCCGACCTCGGCCTCGCGCTGACTTTCCTGCCGATCGCCTTCATCGGCCTCTTCTTCGGGGGCCTGCCGTGGCGCGGCTGGGTCGCGATCGTGTTGATCTTCGCCGCGGTGGCCGGCGGCGGGTGGTTCTTCCTCAAGGACTACCAGAAGGCCCGCATCGGCACCTTCCTGAACCCCGATGTGGACATGCTGGGCGCGGGCTACCAGGTGCGCCAATCGAAGATCGCGGTGGGATCCGGCGGTTTTTCCGGCAAGGGCTTCGGCGCCGGGACGCAGAGCCAGTTGCGGTTCCTTCCCGTCCAGCACGCCGATTTCATCCTGGCCGTGGTCGCGGAGGAATGGGGGTTTCTGGGAATCCTGCTCGTGCTCGGCCTCTTCACGGCGCTCGTTCTCCGTTGCCTGACGCTCGCTTCCGTGGCGCGCGACCGGGGCGGTGTGTTCCTCATCCTGTCTCTGGCGTCGGTCATTTTCTTCTCGGTGGTCATCAACGCGTCCATGATGATCGGCCTGCTGCCGATCACCGGGATCCCTCTGCCGCTCGTCTCCTACGGCGGGTCGTCGGTGGCGACGACGTTCACCGCGATCGGGTTGATCCTCGGCGTCGAGTACCGCCGGTTCGCCAACGCGTGAGAAGAGAGCTGCTCGTCAACGTGACGCCTCCCGAAACGCGGGTCGCGTTGACGGAGGACGGCCGGACCGTCGAGGTCTTCCACGAGCGGCGTCACAGGCAGGGTTTCGTCGGCCACGTCTACAAGGGCCGCGTGCACCGCGTCCTGCCCGGCATGCAGGCTGCCTTCGTTGCGATCGGACTGGACCGCGACGCCTTCCTCTACGTCGAGGACGCCCTGCCGCGCTCGATCGAGGACGCGGCGGAGGATCCTGGCGACGACACGCTCGGCCCGGGCCCACCCGACCGCGGGGAGCGTCCTCGCATCGACGATGTGCTGAAAGAGGGGCAGGAGGTCGTCGTCCAGGTCACGAAGGACCCTCGGGAGGGGAAGGGCCCCCGCGTGACGACGAACCTGTCGCTGCCGGGGCGCATGCTGGTCTACCTTCCGGGCCTCCGGGAGACCGGCGTGTCGAGACGGATCACGAGCGACGCCGAGCGCGAGCGCTTGCGGCAGATCCTGGAGGGACTGGGCGGCGAGGGAGGATTCATCGCGCGCACGGCCGCCGAGGGAGCCGTTGTCGCGGATTTCGAGACAGACCGGCGCTACCTGACCGATCTCGCCGCCCGAATCGCCCGAAAGGCGGAGAATGCCGGGGCGCCGGCGCTGCTCCACCGCGAGCTCGAGCTGCCGCTGCGCATCGTGCGGGATGTGGCCGCGGAGGACCTGGAGGCGATCCGCGTCGACGAGGAATTGACCGCCGGCCGGATCGAGGAGTTCCTGCGCGCGGTGGCGCCGGGCCTGGCAGCGCGTGTGCACGTGTACGGTAAGAACGAGCCGATTTTCGAAGCCTACGGCGTCGAGGCTTCGATCCAGGATGCTCTCCTCAATCGCGTGGCCCTTCCCTCGGGGGGCTCGATCGTGATCCACCAGACCGAAGCGCTCGTCGCGATCGACGTCAACACGGGCCGCTTCGTCGGCAAGGACGCGCTCGAGGAAACGGTTTTCGCCACGAACCTCGAAGCCGTTCCGGAGGTGGCGCGGCAGATCCGGCTGAGAGATCTCGGCGGCTTGCTCGTCGTGGACTTCATCGACATGGAGGAGCCCGAGCACCGCCGCGAGCTCTTCGAGCGCTTCGAGAAGGAGCTCTCGCGCGACCGCTCCCGCACACGGGTCCTGCAGATCTCGGACTTCGGCCTGGTCGAGATCACCCGCCAGCGTTCGCGCGGGAACCTGGAGCGCGTCCTCACGCGCTCCTGCCCGGCGTGCGGCGGCGGCGGCCGCGTGCCGACGGACCTGACGGCGGCGCTCGATATGAGACGGGAGCTCCTGCGGGGCCGGGCCTCCGCCTTGCCCGGGGACGCGATCCGGGTCAGCGTGCATCCAACTCTCGCGCGGCTCGTCACCGAGGAGGATCCGGACCTGTTGTCGGATGTCGAGACGAGACTTGGTGTCCGAATCGAGATTCTGCCGGACGACCGGCTGCCGGCGGCTTGCTGGGAGATCCACTCGGACTAGGCCGACATTTGGCTAAACCGAGCTGAATCAGATATTTCCGTGACAAGGAATAGTCGGGCAAGACCTGCCGTTTTCTGTGTCAGCACGCGATACCTTCCTTCCCGGCCCCGACCTCGAAGTCGGGGCCGCCTTTTTTTTGGGGAGGGTCTCGGAAGGCAATCGGGTACTTTTCGTCCGCCGACAGGAGGGCTCCCTGGGAACTGATCTGGTCGCCGTGTGCGTTTTCTGCGCGAGCACGCTGCTCCGGATGGATCTCGTCCCGCCGCCCGGCCTTTCCGCCGAGATCGGCGGCTCCTACTCCACGATCCAACGCAAGTACGACACGCCACCCGATGCTCCGGACTTTTCGAACGTCACCGCCAAGTACGTGCTCATCGGAATCCGCCAGGTCTGGCAGGCGGAGGCGGATCTCGGTGCGGGAACGCCCGCCCGGGAGTGGAGGCTTCGCCTCGCGCTGGGCCCCGCGCACAACGACCAGAAGGAGCTTCCGCTGGGAGGGCCCGGCCTGACGACGGCATACGGAACGGGCCGTTACGAGAACTTTGGCGTCCTCTACCGCCAGCCCATCGGGGCTCCCGACTCGATTGAGGTGGGTTGGGTGCGGCACAAGAACGATTCGACCGATGGCGTGAACCTCGGGGGGAGCAACTACACGCTGAGCGAGCAGCGGATCCTGGGCTCCGAGCGCGACGACTTCGGCCTCGGTTGGCGGCACCGCTTCCAGGGTCTCGAGCTGGCGTTCTCGGGCCGATACACGACGATAGACGCGAGCAACGCCACGCAGAATTTCTCAGGGGCGTACTCCGGACACCTCTACGGAGGCGATGCGGAAGTGCGCTGGCGCAAGGGCCGCTGGTCCGCCCAGGCGCACGGCGACTGGTTGACGGGTAACCCTTCGGTCTCGGAGGAGAGCCAGCCCGCGTTCGTTCCGCGCAATTTCGCGGCGCCGGCCTCCTTCCAGTCGGTGGGCGCCCTGATCGTGTACTCCTGGCCGAAAACCGACCTGGCGGCGTCCTACACCTACAACCGGAATCACCTGCCCTTCACGACGTTTGCCGTTCTCGGCGCCGAGGTCAATGCCCTGGAGAGCGGCTTTCACGCCGATTCGAAAGCGAACCTTTCGAGCTTCGGCTTCACGGCCCGTACCCTCATTGGCACGGGAATCCGCGTCTATGTCGCAACGCAGCTGACGAAGGGCAGCGAGTCGGTCTTCCTGACCGACTCGGCTGGCCTGGCGCCGTCACGCACCCTGAGCGTCCAATGGCAGGAGACCGGCAGCCCCTCTTCCAACGGCGGGCGAGGGCCCGGCTACGTCATCTCGGCAGGCGCCGAGTTCTCGATCGGCGGCGGCGCACACTGACGCCGACGCTTTAGCAGGCTGCTGAAAAATGGGTGCGGGCGTCGTGGCTTGCCTTTTGCGAGCCGCGACGCAGTGCCATCAGGTCGCAAGAAACTCTCGCGTCTTTCTGAGGCGTCGCGGGCAAAAGGCCAGCCACCGCAAGCGGTTGCGGCGGCGCGGGGCCGTCTGCAGCGTTGCCGCTCCTCCCCGATGCACAGCGGCATCGCCTTCGTCGCGGCGCCTTGCATCCGGCCCCGCGGCGCTCGCAACGCCGCACCACACCATTTTTCAGCAGCCTGCTAGTGAAGCGGCACCAGCCCGAAGAGCGGGAGGGTGACGACCTTGTGCAGGCCCGGCGGCGCGTGGACGATAAAGGGGATGGCGTTGACGACGCAGCCGACCGTCGCCCGGTCTCCGTGGAAGCCACCCGTGGCGACCAGGTTGATGGGCGGATCTCCTTCGATCTCGATCCGGTCCGCCGGGTTCTCGACACCGACGGCCATCGTCAGGTCGAGCGTGACCCGGACCTCGTCGCCGGCCTGAACGAGGGCGATCTGGTGGAGGCCGAGAACGCGGCCCGCTGCGATGCCGTCGGTGTCCACCTTCGCGATGACGGGCTCGATCGTTTCGGTGATCTCGTCGATCGGTAAGCCGAGGCCATGGGCGATGATCGCGGCCGATTCGGACAGTCCGACGTGGCCGAGCTTTTTCGCGGCAACGCCCGCGAGGAATTCCTGGCGCGTCAGGCCGGCGCCGACCTTGGCCCGCAGGGGGCCCCGGCGCTTGGCAGCGTCCACGACGCGCGTGACGCGAACGCGGTCGATCGAAACGCAGGCGCCCGCCGCTTCCAGAACGAGGCGGTCCATGACGAGGCCCGGGTTGACGCCCGTGCCGAGCACGGCGACTCCCTTTTCCTTGGCCCGGCGATCGATCTGGTGGGCCAGGGCCGCGTGGGTCAGCTCGGGATAGGCCAGCTCTTCGCACGTCGAGACGATGTGAAACCCGGCGTCGATCGCCTCGTTGAACTGGTCCGCGACGGCAGCCAGCCGCGAGCCCGTGCAGATGACGGCGACGTCAATTTTCGTGCGCGTATCGGCCGAATCCTCATAGAGGACTTTCGCGGAAGGACGCACTTCGATGCCGGCGAGGCTGGCCGGAATGCCAAGGACGTCCTCGAGCTCCTTGCCGAGTTTCTCCGGATCCGAGTCGGCCGCTCCCAGAATGTCGATGTCCGTGCGCGGGACCAGCGCGCGGCCCACCTCGATGCCGATCGGGCCCAGACCAACGAGCGCCACGCGGGCGCGGGGCGAAGAAGCCAACAGACCTCCTCCAACAGCGAGTTGTGCCGCGATTTACGATTCTATGTTCTTTTCGTGCCTGTCGGGAACGCCTCGCAGGAGCCACAGGGCGGCTGCGAGGAACAGGGCAAGGGAGGCCACGGCCGCCCGGTAAGCCACCTGTTTTCCAAAGGGGCGGAAGGCCCAGTCCACGATGAAGGCCCACACGAGAGGCCCGACGATCGCGGCGGCGCGGGCCGATAGCGAGAGGAGTCCGAAGAAACGCCCGGCCTCGACGTCCGGGACCAGCGTCAAGAGCAGCGGCCGCTCCGTCGCCCAGATCCCTCCAAACACGAAGCCGACGAGACACCCGGCGACCCAGAAAGCGGCGAGCGTCGGGGCAGCGGCAACGGCAAGCACGCCGGCCAACCAGCCCAGCAGAACCCAGACGAGAGCCCGCTTCGGGCCGAACCGGTCCGCGGCGCGGCCCGCAACGTAAGAGCCGACGATGGCCGGAATGGTCAGCACGACGAAGAGCCGGATCTCCCCTCCGGGCGGGAGGCCGAGCACCGTCACGGCGTAGAGCGCCATGAATGAGATCACCGTTCCGAGCGCGTCCTGGTAGAACCATGTCGCCAGGACGAAGCGCAGGAGGCCCGGATGCCGCCGGGTGTCTCGAAACGCGCCGACGAGCTCGTTAACGGCGGTGGCGACGCGGACGGGCCGGCGCTGCGCGGGCTTTTGGGCCAGGTGGTCGCGGCAGAAGACGAAGAATGGGAGCGAGAACAGAAGGAAGAACAAAGCGGTCGGAACGAACGACGCCTGGCGCCCTCCGGCGGGAAGGCCAAGCCGGCCGGTGACGAAGGGCGCGACGAGGAGCACGCCCGCAATCGAGCCCGCGTAACCCAGGGCGGTGCCGAAGCCCGACATCCGGCCCAGCTCCGCAGCCGGGACGAGCTCGGGCAGCATCGCGTTGTACGGCGGGATGGCGAGCTGGTACGCCGTGTTGGCGGCCGCGAAGGCGGCGAGCAGCAGGAGGATCGACTTCTCCTGCGGCAGCGGGGCGTTCGAGAGCGGCGCTAAGGCCACGGTCCCGGCCACCGAGAGAAGCGTCAGGGAGATGACCCAGGGCTTGCGTCTGCGGGAAGCATCCGAAAAGGCCCCGAAGACCGGCGCCAGGACGAGCACCAGAAGCGAGGAGAGGCTCGTTGCCACCGAGTAGGCCGTGTTCGAAGCGCCGCGTTCCGTCACTATCCACACCGCGAAATACAGGGTCACGATGTTCATCGAAAAGATCGTGTTGGCGAAATCGTAGAGAGCCCAGCTCCACCGCTCGGCACGGGGGGCCCGCGCCAGAACGAGGATCTCGCCGTCGGGGGTCACGGAGACGCGGGGGTCCGGCATTTCGAGTTTAGAGTTTAGAGTTTAGGGTTTAGAGTCAAGCGTGGGAGCGTGAACATGTTTCGAAGGCTCTGTGTCGCGTTCGTCCTTGTTGTCGCAGCCGCGCCACTTTGCGCACAGAAGGCCGCCGGGAAGGCGACGCTGGCTCTCGTGGGCGGGCAGATCGTGGACGGCTACGAGGGAACGCCCATACAGGACGGGGTCGTCCTGATTGCGGGCGACAGAATCCTGGCTCTGGGGCCGCGCTCCGAGGTCGTGGTGCCGCCCGGGACGCCCGTCATCGACACGCGGGGCATGACCGTGATGCCGGGGCTGGCGGACATGCACGTGCATCTGATGATCCTGGGGCACGGCGACTACGAGCACTGGGACAAGACCTACCGTGCGCGTTTCCGCAAGGAGATCATGCCCGCCGCCGCCAGGCAGCTCTTGCGGAGCGGCATCACGTTCGCGCGGGACCTGGGAGGGCCGCTCGAAGACTCGATCGACGTCCGCAACCGGATCGCGAGAGGCGAGATCCCGGGGCCGCGCCTCTACGTCTCGGGCCCGTTTCTTCAGCATGCCGACTACAACACGTACGAGAAGGAGTGGCGCTGGCCGGTTTCGGGCGCCGAGGACGCGCGCGCGAAAACGCAGAAGGTCATCGACGCCGGAGTGGACGTCGTCAAGCTGATCGACCAGGACCAGATGACCGACGAGGAGGTCCGCGCGATCGTCGAGACGGCCCACAAGGCCAACCCGCCGCGGCCTGTCGTCGCCCACGCGCACCGCGAGGACGAGATCCGCATGGGCCTCAAGTACAACGTGGACTGTTTCGAGCACACGGGTCTCGCGACGGAGCCGGGCTACCCGGAGGACATCCTTCGCGATCTCCGCAAGCGCAACCAGACGCTCGCCTGGTGCCCGACGATCGAGGGCCTCTTTCTCTCCGCGTACACGGCGGACGTCTTTCCCGAGCGCCTGAACGACCCGCGCTGGCAGGAAGGACCTCGCAGGCAGACATCGTGCGCGACATCCGGGACTCGCTCAAGAACATCACGGGCCTGCCGTACTTCGCGCTCGTGCGGCGCCGCATCCCGACGCTTCGCGCACAAGTTCCAGCAGCTGCGCGAGACGGGCGTGACGCTCCTGGTCGGCACGGACTCGGGCATCCCCGGAAACTTTCACACGGACTCGACCTGGCGGGAGCTGTCGACGTGGGTCCAGCTCGGGATGACGCCGATGCAGGCGATCGCGGGGGCGACCCGCTGGCCGGCCGCGTGGCTCAAGAAGCAGGACGAGATCGGCACGCTCGCGCCGGGGCGCTTCGCGGACGTGATCGCGGTGCGCGGCGACGTCCTGACGCACATCGACCTGCTGCAGAACGTGGACGTGGTCGTCAAGAACGGGATTCGGGTCAAATGAAACCGGAGGCCTCCATGAGGAAGATCTTTCGCATCGCCTCGGTCGTGTGCTGCGCGGCGCTCTACGCCTGCTCCAGCGGGAGCACGAGCGCGAAGAAGCCGGACAGCGGCGGCGGCATCCGCGTGCTCGAGGCGGTGGTCGTCGAGCGCGAAAAGCAGACGAGCTACTCGGGCACCCTGAGCTACTACATGGGATTCGAGGCGAAAGACGGCGAGGCCACGGCTCACATGCGCTACGAGGTCACGCGAGACCAGTTCATGCGCTACCAGGAAGGCTCGCACGTGCGCCTCTACCTCTCCGACGACCGCCTGCGGGACATCAAGTCGGGCGACGCCAGCAACTAGCCTCGAGCCCGGGTCCCGAGCGGGATTGTAGAATCCCGGCTCCGTGAAAACAGCCTGGCTCCCCAAGACGTTCGTCGTCCTCCGGGACTACGACCGGCGGCAGTTCTTCGCGGACCTGCAGGCGGGTGTCGTCGTCGGCATCGTGGCGATCCCGCTCGCCCTTGCCTTCGCCATCGCGTCGGGAGTCGCACCGGAAAGAGGCCTCGTCACGGCCGCGGTGGCGGGGTTCCTCGTCTCCTTCCTGGGCGGCAGCCGCGTTCAGATCGGCGGCCCGACGGGGGCCTTCGTCGTCATCGTGTACGGCATCGTCCAGAAGTACGGCGTCGACGGCCTCGTCCTCTGCACCGTGATGGCGGGATTCCTGCTCGTCGCCCTCGGCCTCGCGCGGTTCGGCGCCGCCATCAAGTTCATTCCCTATCCCGTCGTCACGGGCTTCACGAGCGGTATCGCGGTCATCATCTTTTCGTCCCAGATCAAGGACCTCCTGGGACTCCAGATGGGAGACGTGCCCGCGCATTTCCTGGAGAAGTGGGCGGCGTTTGCGACGCACTTCGGCACGGCGTCGCTCCCGGCTCTCGGTGTCGCCGTCGGGTCGCTCCTCGTCCTGATCGTGTGGCCGCGCCTCGGAACGAAGATCCCGGGCCCGATCGTGGCGATCCTCGGGGCCACCGTGGCGGTGGCGGTCTTTCACATTCCGGTCGAGACGATCGGTTCCCGTTTCGGCGAGATCCACGCCTCGATTCCCGACGCCCCGGTTTCCGGCGGTCTCGATCGAGCGCGTGCGCGAGCTCTTCTCACCGGCGGTCACGGTGGCGCTCTTGGCGGCGATCGAGTCGCTGCTGTCGGCCGTGGTGGCCGACGGAATGATCGGCAGCCGCCACAAGTCCGAACGTCGAGCTCGTGGCGCAGGGCATCGCGAACATCGCCTCCGGGCTCTTCGGGGGCATGCCGGCGACGGGCGCGATCGCCCGCACGGCCACGAACGTCAAGAACGGCGGCCGCACGCCGGTGGCCGGCATGACGCACGCGTTGACGGTGTTGCTCGTGCTCCTCGTCTTCGGACAATGGTCGAAGTTCATCCCGCTGGCGACACTGGCCGCGGTACTCGTCGTCGTGGCGTACAACATGAGCGAGTGGCGGGCGTTCGCGCACATCCTGCAGACGCCCAAGAGCGACGTGGCCGTGCTCCTGACGACCTTCCTCCTGACGGTCTTCATCGACCTGACGGTGGCGGTCGAGGTCGGCGTGGTGCTGTCGGCCTTTCTCTTCATGAAGCGGATGGCCGACGTGACGAACGTGGAGGCCATCACGGGAGAGCTGACGGACGCGCCCGACGGAACGATGCAGGGCGACGCGGATGGCGTCGCGCGGCGCCAGATCCCCGAAGGCGTCGAGGTCTACGAGGTGAACGGCCCGTTCTTCTTCGGGGCGGCAGACAAGATCAAGGACGTCCTGCATTTCGTGGCGAAGAAGCCGAAGGTCTTCGTCCTCCGGATGCGCAACGTCCCGGCCATCGACGCGTCTGGCATCCGGGTCTTAGACGACCTCTTCGAGTCGTTCTCGCACCAGGGCATCCGGTTCGTGATTGCTGGAATCAACGCCCAGCCGCTCGCGGCTTTGGAAAAAGCCGGGCGCCGCGACCGCTACGGGAGAGCGAACTTCGTGGCCAGCCTCGACGAGGCGCTCGCCGTCGCTCGGGCTGACATCGCGAACCGGCCGACGGACAAGATCGCGATGCGGCCTTAGAAAGCGGGCCTGCGGGGTCCTGGCCGGTGCCACCCCGGCGGCGCGCCTCGGCCGGCATGTTGCAAGCTGGCGAGCATCAGCGGTTCGCGCCGGCCTCTGTGCGGCGCCGGGGGCCTCGGCCCCCGCCACCCCTCCGGCCCTCGCATCTAGGCGGATGGGCTCACGTTTGTTCTGGGGATCTTCGATTTGTCGAAGCGATGGAGGGCGGCGGCGAGGATCTCGCGCGGGGTTCCGTCTGGAGGGTCCTGGCCGAGCAGAGAGAGGGCCGTTTGGAGGGTTTCGCGGACTCGGTTTTCGTCGAGCGTTTCGAGGGGCAGGGAGGCGTCGCGCTTGCCGAGCTTCTTACCGTCGGGACCGACGACGACGGGCAGGTGGGCGTAGGACGGCTGGGGCAGGTCGAGCGCCCGGGTGAGAGCGATCTGCCGCGCCGTGGAGGAGAGGAGATCCGCGCCGCGCACGACCTGCGTGACTCCCTGCTCCGCGTCGTCCACGACGACGGCGAGCTGGTAGGCGTAGGGGCCGTCGGCTCGCCGCACGACGAAATCGCCGACTTCGCGCCGGAGATCCTGGGTCTGCGGGCCAAAGACGGCGTCCTCGAATGCTATCGGGCCCTCCGGGGCCCGGAAGCGCAGGGAGCGCGGCGCGCGCCCGGCCGGCAGCCCCTCCCGGCAGGTGCCGGGGTAGACCGGGCCTTCCTCGCCCGGGTCATCGGAAGCCGGCGCGGACGAGATGCGGGCGAGCTCTTTGCGCGTGCAGGCGCAAGGGTAGACGAGGCTTCGGCCGCGCAGGATCTCCAGGGCGGCCTCGTAAAGGGAGCCGCGGCGCGACTGGAAGACGACTTCGCGGTCCGATTCGAGGCCGTAGCGCGCAAGAGACCGAAGGATCTCGTCGGCTGAGCCTTTGACTTCCCGGGCAAGGTCGAGGTCTTCGATGCGGACGAGAAATTCGGCGTCCACACTGCGGGCAAACAGCCACGCTCCCACCGCGGCCGTGAGGCTCCCGAGGTGCAGAGGGCCCGTCGGCGAGGGCGCGAAGCGCCCGCAGGCGGTCGTGGCGGCCTACCGGGAGGCGGCCCGGCAGCCCTTCGTCACGGACCGCTCTCCCACTGCAGTTTTCGATAGTCGAACGCCGCCTCGTCCCGGGCGCTGAACTTCACGATCTCGAAGTAGGGCGACAGGTCGAAATCTCTCGGCACGCAGAGCGTCGGGTGCCGCGACCGCAGGAGGCCGCTCCAGGCCCGGCGCGTGGGACGCCCCAGGATCTGCTGGCGAAGGCGCTCGCCCGCGGTTTGCCCCCGGTGGTTCTTGTGGCGCACGAGAACCGGCAGGATGGGGAACCGGACCTTCGAGAAGGCCTCGGCGAGCAGCGTCGAGCAAATGGTCTCTGTGTCGACGCCGCTGCCGAAGTGAAGGGCGTCGACGCGCAGGCCGGGCGGTACGAAGTGGAAGGGCAGGAGGTAGCGCGTCAGGTCGAAAAAGTTGCGGCGGTCGTACGTGTGGCCGATCTTCGCCACGACGTGGTCGAGAACGGTTTCGAGGTCCTCGGGGCGCAGGCCGATCGGCCGGCAGATGCGGAGGTTGAAGTCGAGATACTTGACGAGGGGCGAGGCGACGACGCCCTTCTCGACGAGCGCCTCGACGACCATGTAGCGCGCGTCCCGGCCGTACTTGCGCAACAGCTCCGCCTTGCGGTCGGGCCATTTGCGCAGGAGCGCGTCGCCGATGAAGAGCGCGCTGTGCGACCAGGAGGACTGGGTCAGGTACTTGACCGCCTGCGAGACCCGCTGGTTGCCGTCCACCAGCAGGACGTCCCCCGGCCGGATCGTGGCCTTCAGTTTCTGCTCGTCGTTGAAGACGAATCGCTCGTAGCGCCTTCTGCGGCGCGTGAGCTGCTTCAAAAACCAGGCCTGCAGGAGCTCCCGCGGCGTTCTCACACCGAGAGTCTAATCTGAGAGCGGGTGCAGCGTAGGATGGCGGCATGAGCAGGGCGCCGGTCTTCAATCAGTGCATCGTTCGCTGACGAACAACACCGAAAAGGCAATAATCGAATATGGCAATCGCATCTGGCTCCGGCGCGTCGGTCGCGTCCGGCGCGCCGTCTGAGTCGGCTGCAAGGCCCGGGCCTTCTTCCGCCGCGACGCAGGCCCTGATCCTGTTCGTGGCTATCGCGAGCTCGCTCCTCGTCTATTACCCGTACCGCAACAATATGAAGCGGGTCTACGCGTTCTGGGATGGTCCGAGCTACCTCTTGATCGCCCACGACTTCTACGAGGTCCACCCGGGCAATCCCTTTGCGTCCGATCCCACGAAACCGCCCTTCTATGCCAGCCATCTCCCGGGCTATCCGATGACCGTCCGGGCCCTGGCATTCGTCGGCTACGAGCACGCCTTGCTTCTCGCGGCCGTGCTGGCAGCGTGTGTGGCCGCGATGTTCTTTTACCGCCTGGCTCGAGACGTCTGGAAGCTCGAGTCGCCGGGATTTCTGACGCTCGTTTTCCTGTTTCTGCCGCCCCGGTGGGTCCTCTACCGCTCGATCGGAGCCTCGGAGCCGCTGTTTCTGGCGGGCGTGCTGGCGTCGCTCTACTTTTTCGAGAAGCGGCGCGTGGGCCTGTCGGCCGTGGCCGCAGCCGTCGTGTGCGCGACGCGGTTCAACGGGCTCCTGATGATTCCCTCTTACGCCTGGCTCCTCTGGAAGCGCGGTGCGCCACGGCGGACCTGGCTCTGGCTGGCCGTCATCCCGATTGTCCCGGTTCTGTACGCGCTCTATTTCATCAACCGATACGGCAGCGTCTTTCCGGCCGTGGACAGGAACCTGGAGCTGATCGCGACTCCTGTCCCGTTCTGGGACCTGACACGCGCCCTCCACAGCTGGCCGGGCACGCACGCGGAGCTCTACCTGATCCTGTCGGCCCTGTATGCCTTCGGCATGCTGCGCACGCGCAAGTTCGCGGCGGTCTTCGCGTACACGATCCTCCAGTTCGCCTTCATCATCGTCGTCTCGGGAGGAGACTGGCCCCGCTACTACCTGGCGATCGCGCCGCTCGCCCTCGTCCTCGGCTACGAGGACCTGATCTGCAGCAGGCCGTTCCGATGGCTCTTCCCGCTCTTCGCCGTCGGCTCCATCTACTGGGCCCAGAGGATCATCCCGTTCAACGTCTGCAAGATCTACGCAGACGTCGCGGCGTACCTCCAGTTTCCCTGATTGGCATTGAGGTCGCCCCGGCGACGGGCCGCCTCCCTGAGGAGGCACGCTCGGGTCTGGAGGCGACGAGATAACTGTGGACCCTCGCTTGTCGCTCGGTCGCAGTCTCTGAAGAGGCACAAGAGACTGCGTGCCTTGCTCCCTCGCTAGAATCCTCCTCCGGGAGGCGGCCCGCCGCCGGGGCTCGCATCGAGGCTGTTGCCACACTGGGAGCCCCGGAACGGCGGGGCTGCCCTGCGGGACCGTCGAAACCGGGTGGGTGTGCCAGGCCGGATGAGACCCGGGCCATGAGGGTTCTTGCACCGGTTTCGTTCGAGCGGCCGCCAGGAAGGATCTACCTGCCGCCCGGGTGAGCGGCCGCGTGTCCCGCAGGGCAGCACCGACGGTCCGGGGCGGCTCGCTAGTACTTCCAACTCGTGAGGTCGGCGCCTTTGGGTGCGCTTTTCTCGATGCGTTCGACGATCTTCGGGGCGAACATCTGGTGGTAGCGCAGGCGGGAGTAGGCGTTGGCGCGGGTGTGGTCGCCGTTCCAGCAGTGCTCGGCGCGCGGACCGTAGTCGACGTCGCCGCCGTAGGCGGGGTCTTTCGCGCTCTTGAGGAACTCCTCGGCCAGATAGACCGCGTCGTTCAAGTAGAAGTTATCGGCTTCGCCCACGTAGAGGTGGATCTTGCCCTCGAGCTTCTTTCCGAGGCCCTTGTTCCAGTCCCGCCGCAGGATCCAGGTCAGGTCGTAGTTCTCCTTCCAATAAGCGGCCACGGCTTTGTCGATGACGCCGGTGCGCTTGTCCCAGATGGGTTTCGGGTAACCGTCGCTCCCGACGGGGGAGTAGACCGCTTGCCAGATGTCCCACTGTCCGCCCGAACGGCTGTTGGAGCCGAGCACGAGCTCCAGGCGGTTGATCTGCTCGAGCGTCGAGGAGATGTAGCCGAGGTAGTCGCGGTGTCCCGGCTTCGGCACGGTCTTCCAGGGGCCCTTCCAGGTGTAGGCGTTCTCGTCCTCGTAGATGTTGACGACCGTGTAGGCGCGAAAGTCGATGGGGTCGGGGCAGGCGGCCCACGCCCCGTTGTACTCGTCGGGATAGAGAATTTGGGCGCCCAGGGCTTCCCATCCTCCCGTCGAGCCGCCATACATGAACCGAGCCCAGCCGGAGCCCAGGGCCCGGTACTTCTTCTCGAGGTAGGGAATCAGCTCGTACGTGATCGCGTCGCCGTAGGGTCCGATGTTCTGCGAGTTCACGGCGTAGGAGTCGTCGTAGTAGGGGTTGGCGTGCTGGATCTCGATCAGGAGGTAGCGGGGATAGCCGGGCGCCGTCCAGTCCTTGTAGAGCTGATAGCCCGTACTCCTGCTGGACCCTGTTGTAACCCTCGAGGTGGAACCGGTCGGAGTAGTCGGGCTTGAGGTTCGGATCGGGAGGCTCTTCCCTGAACCCGCCGATCGTCTCGGGGAAGTGGCCGTGATTGATGACGAGCGGATAGCGGGTGTTGGGGTGCGCGTCGTATCCCTCGGGAAGCAGGACGTGGGCCCCGAGGTAAGTGGGCCGGCCCCAGAACTTCGAGAGCCGCTCCGAGAGGATCTTTTCGTGCCGGACGTATTTCGTCGTCGGCGGGTCGGGGATTGTCGGGATGACCTTGTCGAGTTCGAGGCGGACGATCCCGGGGTTGGCGGGATCAAAGGTCCATTCGCGCGGGGTCGAATAGAGATTCCCGGGCGCCTTGCTCCACTGCTGGCCTTCGCCCCTGTCCATCGGCAGCTTCACCACGTGCCCGTCCGAGCGGTGGAATGTCTCGTAGCGGTGGAGCAGCGCCTGCACCTGGTAGGTGCCGCGGGGGATGGCGGAAAGACTCTCGACCGGGTACCCGAGGACGTCCGCCGGGAATTCCGCCTCCTGCCCTGCCTTCCAGCCAAGCACGTCGATGCCGAAGACCTGCTGGCTCTTCAGGCTCGTGTCGCTGATCTGGAACCGCGGCTCCTGGGTTTTGTCGGTCGAGACGAGAAGCAGGAGGCGGCCATCGAGCGGCGACGAGCTCTTGTCGGGGCCATACGTCACGATAAATCTCGGCCGCGGCGCTTCGGAGGAGCCTGCTGCTCCTGCGAAGGCCGCGGCCGAAATGACGATCGACGAGAGGACACGGGTCAACCGGCGCTGCGGCATCAGAACCTCCTGCTCTTGCCGCAAGCATACCGGCAGCCCGGGGGCTAGTTGATGTCCTTACCCTCCTCGAGCAGCTTGATGTTGGTTTGCAGGCTCTTCTTGTTGGCTTCGTCCGGCGCCTGGGCGAGAGCGAGCTTGGCCTCCGCGAGCGCTTTCTTCTTGTCTCCCATGGCCGCGTAGCCGCGCATCAGCCCGACGTGGACGGGCCACTGGTTGGGGAAGCGCTTCGCATTCAGCTGGAAGACCTTGAGCGCTTCTTCCTTCTTTCCGGCGGTCAAGAGCTGGCGTCCGGCCATGTGGATCTGGACCGGTTGAGCGGTTGGATGGTTGAGGGCCTTGTCAAATGTCTTCGCCGATTCCTCGGTGAGCCCGTTTGCACCCTGCAGGAGCGAAAGCGTCGAGAGCGTCGTGAAGTTCTCCGCGCCGCCTGACCAGGTCGGATCCGAAACGGCCCTCTCGGCCCACTTCAATCCCTCAGCCAGGTTGACCTTGTTCGTGGCGCAGAAGGCCGCCGCCATCTGCCAGTTCTGCCAGAAGAATCCGGCAAAGCCTTTGAGATCCTCGCGCATGTTGTCAACCCAGATCTGGTTCGGGTTGTCCACGGTGATCGTGACGGGGATCTGGAGCTCCTCCCACTTCAAGGCCACCGTCGCTTTCGCCGTCTCGCGCTCCGTGAATTCGTACGTGAGCCACTCGTGGTAGTCGGTCTTGGAAGCCTTCGTCTTGACGCGCAGGGCGTCTTTTGCCGGGTCGTACCAGAAGCTGCCCCAGGACGTCGAGTCCTTCGAGAAGATGATCGTCCACTCGTCCTGGCCCGGGATCATGTGGAGCCCGTAGGTCCCGGCGGGAAGGAGCTGTCCCTGAACCTTCACGTCGTGCGACACGGTGAAGGTCGTGTTCTCGTTGGCCCCGGCCCGCCAGGGGCAGCTCTTGCAGTTGTTGAACCCGAGGTCGGAGAGCCCCCACGGGACGAGCTCGCCCCAGATCTTTCCCTTCCGATCGTTGGCGCCGCGCACCACTCGCGGGCTGGAGTAGTCGATTTTCACCCGGACTGGCCCGATCGCCTGTGTCACGGACCCTTGCTGGTTGTCGCCGCTGGGAGGAAAGGTCAGCCCCTGCGCCCCGAAGGCGGGACCGGCGGCCAGAAAGAGAAGGACGAATGCCGAAATCCAGGGACGAACTGCGCGTTTCATTGTCATCTCCGATCGGCCGCCAAAAAGGGCGAGCCGTGCATGCAATTCTTACGGCTTGCTGCGCGGAGTGTTTCGGTCCGCGCGTCCCCCCAGGTTTCAAACGGATAAGCTCGTAGGCAGAGATGAGCCAATTCGGCCAGGACCTACGCTTTGCCTTCCGCACGCTCGTCAAGAGCCCCGGGTTCACCGTCGTGGCTCTGGCGACGCTCGCCCTCGGTATCGGCGCCAACACGGCGATTTTCAGCGTGGTCGACGCGGTGCTGCTGCGCCCGCTGCCTTTCCGGGAGCCGGAGCGCCTGGTCGCCGTCTTCCAGACGCAGGCCGCGCAGGGCATCTTCAATAACGGCGTCTCCTATCTCAACTACTCCGACTGGATGAGCCAGACCCGCTCGTTTGAGGATCTCGGCGCGATCCGGATGCACTCCTACACGCTCACGGGCCGTGGCGAGCCGGCCATCGTTGACGCAGGCTCGGTCACCTCGAACCTGTTCTCACTGCTTCACGTGAAGCCCTTGCTCGGCCGCACGCTCACCGCCGAGGACGAGGACCCCGCCGCCCCGCTCGTCGTCGTGCTCGGCGAAACCATCTGGCGCAACCGGTTTGAGGGCGACATGTCGGTCGTCGGTCAAGCCGTCCTGCTCGACGAGCGCCCCTGCACGGTCGTTGGAGTCGTGCCGGCCACATTCAAGACTCCGCCCGAGAACCCTCCCGCGGAGATGTGGGTGCCGCTCATTCAGGACCCGGTCTTTGCCGATCTCCGGCAGCGCCGAGCAGGCCATTACCTGAGAATCGTCGGCCGCCTCCGGAACGACGTCCCGATCGGCCGGGCCGAGGCGGAGCTGGCGACCGTGGCCGGCAACCTCGCACGCCTGTATCCGAAGGAGAACGAGGGCTGGGGCGTGCGGATCGTCCCGCTGGCCGAGAGCCTCGTTGCGGGGGTCAGGACCGCGCTGCTCGTTCTGCTCGGAGGCGTGGGTCTCGTCTTCCTGATCGCCTGCGCCAACGTCGCGAACCTGCTACTCGTCCGCGCCGGAGCCCGCTCGCGGGAAGTCGCGATCCGCACGGCCCTGGGCGCTGGAAGAGGCCGCCTGCTGCGGCAGTTCCTGACCGAGAGCCTGCTTCTCGGCCTGGCCGGGGGCGGCCTGGGACTCGCCCTCGCCTTTGCGAGCCTCAAAACGCTCCGCGCGTGGCTGCCGGCCGACCTGCCCCGCGTCTCCGAAATTCAACTCGACCTGCGGGTCCTTCTCTTTTCCTTTGGCGCTTCAATCGTCGCGGCGATCGTCTTCGGCCTGGCCCCGGCGCTCGAAACCGCCGGCACGAACCTGACCGACGCCCTGAGGGAGGGTTCGCTCTCGGCGGGCGAGAGCAGCGGCCGGAGACGCCTGCGCGACATGCTCGTCGTCGGCGAGACGGCCTTCTCCTTCATCCTGCTGGTTGGCGCCGGGCTGCTCGGGCGGAGCTTCTTACGCCTGCAGGATGTGAAGCTCGGCTTCGATCCCTCACGCGTCGTCACGTCAGGCTTTTCGCTTCCCCGGTCGCAGTATCCCAGGCCGGAGCAATGGCTTTCCTTCTATACAGAGCTGGTTGGCAGGTTGAAGGCGCAGCCCGGCTTCGAGAGCGTTGCAGCCTCGCTCCCGCTGCCCCTCTACGGCGGAGGGTTGCACTTTGCCTTTCAGGTCGAAGGCCGGCCGCAGGACAAGGCGGAATCCGACTACTCCGCGAACTACACCGCTCTGACGGCGGAGTACTTTCGCGTGCTCCGCGTGCCGCTGCGCGAGGGGAGGCTCTTCACCGAGAGCGACACCGCTACGACGCCGAAAGTTTGCATCGTGTCTTCCGCGTTTGCCGCCCGGTTTTTCCCGGGTGAAAGCCCGCTCGGCCGGCGGCTGATTTTCGGGTTCAAGGAGAGTGTCCCGCGAGAGATCGTCGGCGTCGTTGGAGACGTCAAGCGCAACGGCCTCGGCGTGCCGTCGCAGCCCGAGATGTACGTGCCGTTCGGGCAGGAGCCCTGGTGGGCGGCTTACGTCGCCATTCGGACAGCGGGAGATTCCGAGCAGGTGGCCGGTGTGATCCGCAGAGAGGTCCGAGCTCTCATTCCCGGGCTGCCGATTGCCGAGATCCAACCCATGACCCGGATCGTGTACGACTCCGTGGCACAGCCCCGATTCCGCACGACACTCCTCGGGCTCTTCGGGGTGACGGCCCTGCTGCTTGCCGTCATCGGGACCTACGGGGTCATCTCCTACAGCGTCGCCCGGCGGACGCGCGAGGTCGGTATTCGCATGGCTCTCGGGGCGCAGAAAGGAGAGGTGTTGCGCCTGATTCTGCGCCAGGGCCTCGCGCTGACCGGTCTCGGGCTCGCGGCGGGGATCGCGGGCGCGATGCTGCTCACGCGGTACCTGGCGAGCCTGCTGTTCGACATCAGCCCGGCCGATCCGGCGACATACGCGGGCGTGGCGCTGCTCCTGCTGGGGGCCGGATGTCTCGCCTGCTTGCTGCCGGCTCGGCGGGCGATGCGCGTCGACCCCGCCCGAGCCCTTCGCTGCGAATAGGCGCGGCTCAGTTCGGGTGGAGCGTCTGATACCGCTCGAGGAGCGCTTCGCGCGGCTCCGTGTGCGCCGGATCGATCACGATGCAGTCCGGAATGGGGCAAGCCTCCACGCACTGGGGCTTGTCGAACGCCCCCACGCATTCGGTGCAGCGTTCGTGCGCGACGACATAGAGGTTTTCTCCGGCCGAGATTGCCTGGTTGGGGCAGGACGGCTCGCAGTTGCCGCAGTTGATGCAGTTATCGTTGATGACCATGGACATGGAGGATGCTCCTTTTCGGGCGACAGAGTGCCACGCCGGTAGGCTCCGGGGATGATGCAAAGGCACCAGAAAAGGGGCTGCCGTCCTAGCGCTTACGGAGCTCGCCCATGTCGAGAAACTTCGCCTCGAAGGCTACGACCTTCCACCCGTCCGGAGTCTTACGCACCCTGGCCGAGTGGTGGATGTGGGTGTACATGGCGCCGGTGATGGCCGAGGTCACGCCGGGCGGGTCGAACTGGATCGTCTGCTTCACCTCGAGCAGGACATCCCCTTCGGTCGATCGGCTTCGCGACTCGATCTCGTAGCGGGTGCCCCGGAAGGCTTCGATCATCGCGCCGCTCTGGAGACCGCGCAGGGATTGCTCCTCGAACGCCTTGCGGGCCGTCTCGGCGTCCGCGTGCTTTCCGGCCCCGGCGGGGTCGTCGTGGGTCCAGGCCTCGGCGAACTTCTCGTAGGCGCTGACGGCTCCGCCGCCCGAGAACGAGCGGTAGCCGAAGAACGCGGCGCCGCCCAGGACGAGGAGGACGACCAGCTTCTTCATCGCGAGTGAGTGCATGAGAGTTTAGCCGATACGTTCGAGCGGGTAGAATCCCGCCGGTTTGGGAGGGTTCGATGCACGCTTCCGTCCTGACGGTTCTCCTTGCGGCTGCGATCGGTCAGGCCGTATCAGCCGGCGGCCCTCCGGAGACAAGCGCTGCCGGGAGGGTTTCGGGCAGCTTCGAGGTGGACGGAAAATCCGTCGAGCTGCACTACGTCTATGCGATGGCCCAGGCGAATCCGTTCGACGAGAAGAAGACCGACACGGCGATTCTCTTGACGGATGAACCGCTCCAGGAAGCGGCCTTTGCCGGTGTCAAGGACCTCGAGCGCGCCCTGCTTCTGGAACGGCATAATTCCGTTCTCCTCGTTCTCGATGAGAGTGGGCAGGCCACGCGCGAAGTCGTGTACCACGACGAGCTCGGCGACATGAGCCTGCAGGTGTCCGGCAAGACGCACGCCTCCGTGACGATCACGTCGCGCGCGGGCGGCCGGATCCAGGGCTCGGTGCAGACGAAAGCGCCGGAGGAGTTTCTGAAGCACACGTACCATATCCGGGCGGAGTTCCAGGCGCCGATCCGACAGGCGATCCGCGAAGCGCCGCCTCCCGACGCGAAGACAGGCAAGAAGCTGCCGGAGGGCGGAGGAGATCCCGGCAAGGCCTATCTCTCCCTGCAAGAGGCCATCCGGAAGAAGGATCTCGCCGCCATCCGGAAAATGAACCCCGCCGAGATGCAGGACGTCTCCGACGAGGATCTGCGCAAGGGGCTCGAGATCATGGCCGCGATGACACCGGCCAAGGTCACGATCGATGACGGATACGTCGCCGGAGATTCGGCCGTGCTCTATGTCAGCGGCCTGGTCGAGGGCGTGAAGCAGTACGGGACCGTGAAGCTGAGCCGGAACGGGGGAGCCTGGCGCCCCGCCGGCGAGAGCTGGAGCAACAGGCCGCCGTCCCCCTGAGCCGTTCCGGCCGGCTAGCAGGCCGCTGAAAAATGGACGCGGGCGTCGTGTCTAGCCTTTTGCGGACCGCGACGCAGTGCCATAAGGCCTGAGGGAACCCTGGATTCTCTTTTAGGCGCCGGGGGCAAAAGGCTAGCCACCGCAAGCGGTTGCGGCGGCGCGGGGCCGTCTGCGACGTTGCCGCTCCTCCCCGATGCACAGCGGCATCGCCTTCGTCGCGGCGCCTTGCATCCGGCCCCGCGGCGCTCGCAACGCCGCCCACACCATTTTTCAGCAGCCTGCTAGTGCTCGGCCGGCGGGATCTCCTCGGGCCGCTTGCCCCGGTCGGCGGGGTCGCGGCGGGCGTGCTTTCGGGGATCAAAGTCCACTGCGGCGTAGCAGATCGGGCACTTGAGGCGCGCGTCCCGGGGGATCGCCGCGTATCGGATGGTGCGGCAATCCCGGCACCTCCAACGCGCGAAGCGTCGCTCCTCGCGGTCGACGTCCATCTGAAACAAATCCTACTCCTCGCGAGGACGAATCAGCGCTTTTTCCCGACAGTCTTTTCGATGTCGGCGATCTCGCGCGGGGCGGCGCAGGACAGGCACTCGAGGCCTTCGGGCGTGACGAGGACCGTGTCCTCGATGCGCACGCCGATGTTCCACCACTTCGGGTCCGCCGTCGAATGCTCGGGGATGTAAATGCCGGGCTCGACCGTGAGGGCCATCCCCGGCTCGAGCTTCGTCTGCGAGAGGCCGTAGCGCTCCAGGCGCGTCACGCCCTCGGGGTTGCCGTAGCTGCCGACGTCATGGACGTCCAGGCCGATCCAGTGGCTCGATCCGTGGGGATAGAACCGCTGGTAGGCGCGCGTCTTGAGGATGTCGGCGCGGTCTCCCGTGAGGATGCCGAGGGCGAGCAGGCCGTCGACGACGACCCGGACGGTCGCGTCATGGACCTCGTGGAAGGCGGCCCCCGGCTTGACCGCGGCAAAGCCCGCCTTCTGCGCGGCGAGCACGATCTCGTAGATCTGCTTCTGGGCGGGCGAGAAGCGGCCGGAGACCGGGTAGCTGCGCGTGACGTCCGAGGCGTACAGGCTGTACTCGCAGGCGCTGTCGTTGACGATCATCTCGCCGTCTTCGAGCTTCTTGTCGTCGCGCTCGTGGTGGAGGATCACGGAGTTGCGGCCCGAGGCGACGATCGGTGGATAGGCCATGCGGGCGGCCCCGCGGGAGAGGCAAAGGCCGACCATCGCGGCCTTGAGGTCGTACTCGTGGCGGCCGGCCGCCGTCTCGCGCATGGCGGCCGTGTGGGCGTCGGCCGAGATGGCGGCGGCCTCGCGCAGGAGAGCCTTCTCGACGTCGTCCTTGACGAGGCGCAGGGCGGCCGTCAGCGGCGAGACGTCGGCAAAGGGGCGGGCGGCGGTGGCGTTTGCGTTGGTGGCGTTCCAGGTCTCGAGCAATCTCTTCAGGAACGCATCGTCTCCGCCGGTCCCGTAGTAGAGGGACTGCGCCGGGGCGGCCAGGGCGGCGAAGCGAGTCCAGAACTCCGAGATCGGATAGGCCTCTCCCGCGCCGTAGTCCTTCTTCGCGCCTTCGACACCCGCGCGCCAGCCGGTCCATTGCTCGCCGGCGAAATCCCTGGGCTGGACGAAGAGAACGTAGCGGCTCGGCCGGGCGGGCGCCGGGGACGAGCACGGCGACGGCGTTGGGCTCATCCAAGCCCGTCAGGTACCAGAAGTCGGAGTCCTGCCGGTACGGGTCGCTCGAGGCCCCGGAGCGCGCGGGCGCCGCGTGGAAGACGGCAATCGAGCCGGGAGGGAGTTTGGCAAGAAGCCTGTCCCGATGCGACTCGAAGAACGCGGGTGTGACGGAGGGCGGCGCCATGGCCGGGGAAGCCGCCATGCCCGACAACAGAGCCGCAGTCGCGAGAACCATGAAATCTCCTTTCGCGTTTCGCGGAGATTCTAGCGTTTGCGCCAGCCCTTGACCGGGCCCGCGTGGAAGAACTTCTTCGGGCGTCATCACGCCGTCACGCTTGAAGACCATGCCGTCCTTCATGACGAACTGCACGTCGCGCAGCGCGTCGATGTCCTCGAGGGGATTGCCGCGCACCGCGATGATGTCGGCGGCGAGCCCCGGCTTGATCGGGCCGCGCTCCTTTTCGACCTGGGCGCACTGGTAGCCGGTGATCGTCATGGCCTTCAGGATGTCCGCGTTGGGAATGCCGGCCGCCTTCCAGGTCAGCAGGAAGTTGATCGTCAGCTCGCCGCGGTTCATCGTGTTGCCGGTCTTGTAGTAGTCCATGTCCGTCGAGAAGGTGACCTTGACGCCGTTCTTCCAGGCGCTCCTGAGCAGTGCCGCGTTCTTGTCTCCGGTCTCCTTCGTCCCGCGGTACGGCGTGAACGGGCGTGTCGGTCGAGGCGAGGTAGATCCCCTTCTGGGCCATGAGCTTGTGGTGCTCTTCGGTCAAGGCCATGCCGTGCTCGATCGACCAGATTCCGGCCTCGATGGCGCGGCTGGCGCCCTCGGGCGTCTGCACGTGGCCGGCGACCTTGAGCCCGCCCTTGGCCGGCTTCGGTAATGAAGAGCTTCATGTCGTCCACGGTGTAGCCCCAGGGCTTGCAGTCGACGCAGATCTTGATGACCTTCGCGCCGAAGAGCATGTTCTCGCGCACGGCCTTCACGATCTCGTCGCGCGTGTCGGCTTCGAGGTACTCGGGGTAGACGATGTCGTGGTACTTCGACATCTCCGGTGTCGGCCAGAACTGCCCGCCCTTGCCGCCGATGATGATTCCGGAGGGAATGAGCGTCGGGCCCGGGATCCAGCCCTGCTCGATGGCCGCGCGCTGGGCCGTGTCGGTGTAGAGGGCGTTGTTGCCGAGATCGCGCACCACGGTGAAGCCGGAGTTCAGGAGCTGGATGCCGTTCGAGGCCGCCTGGATGGCGCGCAGCGGCGTCGAGTCGATGACGTAGGTCAGGTAGTAGAAGTCGTGCTCCGGGATGTCCTTGTAGGTGATGCCGAGGTGCGTGTGGGTGTCGACGAGGCCCGGCAGGACGGTCAGGTCCGAAAGGTCGATGACCGTGGCGCCCGCGGGAATCGGCGACGTTCGCGCCGACCGCGGTGATCTTTTCGCCGTCGATGAGGATCACCTGGTTCGAGGCGGCCCGGCCCGTCTCCGGGTCGATCAGTCTGCCCGCGCGGATAGCGGTGACCTCGGCGAGGGCGGCTGAGGCCAGGAGCCAGGACAGACAGACGAATGCCAGTCGTTTCAACATGGATCCTCCTGCGGCTCATCCTTTAGCTGGCTCGTTCTGCAGTCAAGACGAGTCCCCTCTCCCACCGGGAGAGGGTTAGGGTGAGGGGAAGACGACCGCACGAACTTTCATTGTCAGCCGAGGCGCCGGTTGCCCCCTCACCCCGCCCCTCTCCCGGAGGGAGAGGGGGTAGGAGGGGTAGGATGCGCGCCGAATCGGAAGGGGGGACGATGCGCCTCATCCTCGCTGGTCTGCTCGGAGTTGTCCTCGCCGGCGGTGCTGCCGCTCAGGAGACGACCTCCCGAAAAAACCCCCTCGATCGCCGAGCGCACGAAGGACCTGAAGCGCTACGAGGGCTTCCAGCCCTTCTTCTGGGACGCGAAGAAGGGACAGCTCCTGCTCGACGTGTCCCGCTTCGAACGAGGAGTTCCTCTACGGGGCGGGGCTGGCGGGCGGCGCCGGGACGCTCGAGGTCTCGCTCGACCGCGGGCAGCTCGGGGAGCTGCGCCTGTGCCGGTTCGAGCGCGTGGGGCCCCGCGTCCTGCTCCACCAGAAGCAGATGGCGAACCGCAGCGGCGTGTCGGACCCGGAGCGCACGCGCGTCGTCGAGGAGTCCTTCCCCTCGGCGGTGCTGGCGTCGCATGCCGGTCGTCGCGGAGGAGGGAGACCGCGTGCTCGTGGACGCGACGGCTTTTCTCCTCAATGACACGGACATCGTGCCGGCCTTGAAGCAGGCCCGCATGGGCGACTGGAAGCAGGACGTCTGCGCGATCGGCCTTGAATTTCGAGCGGACCGGAGCTTTTCCGAAGAACTCCGAGATCGAGGCGACGCTGACCTTCACCTCCGAAAACCCGCCGCGCGGCATGGCGATGGTCCTGCCCGACGGCCACACGATGAGCCTGCGGTGGCATCACACGTTCCTGAAGCTGCCGGAGCCGGGTTTTGCGGCGCGCCCGCTCGATCCGCGCATCGGCTTCATCCCGCGGCGCTACCTCGATCACACGGCGCCCTTCACCGAGCCGATCGAAAAATACCTCGCGGTGCGCTGGCGGCTCGTCAAGAAGGACCCGGGCGCCGCGCTCTCGGAGCCGGTCGAGCCGATCGTCTATTACCTCGACCGCGGCATCCCGGAGCCCGAGCGCACGGCGATCCGCGAGGGCGCTCTCTGGTGGAACCACGCCTTCGAGGCCGCCGGCTTCAAGAATGCGTTCGTGGTCCAGGACCTGCCGCCGGGGGCCACGTTTCTCGATGCCCGGTACTCGGGCGTCGAGTGGATCGATCGCGCCGAGCGCGGCTGGTCGGTGGGCGGCGCGCAGACGGACCCGCGGACGGGCGAGATCCTGCACGGTGTCGCCCGCATCGACTCGCACCGGCGCCGGACGACCTCGCGGATGTGGCAGAACATGCGGCGCCCGGAGTCGGCCGAGGCCTGCGCGGCGGCCGATGCCCCGGACGACTCCTGGATTGCCATCGGCGACCCGAGCCTCGACGAGGAGATCCCTCGTGCTGCAGCGGCTGGCCTACCTTTCCGCGCACGAGGTCGGGCACACGATCGGCCTCATGCACAACTGGGCCGCGACGACGTTTGGCTGGGGCTCGGTCATGGACTACCTCGCGCCGAACATCCAGTTGAAGGACGGCAAGCTCGACCTCTGGGACGCCTACCCGAAGGACGTGGGCTCCTACGATCGGCTCGTCATCCAGTGGGGCTACTCGACGGACAACGACCCCCGGGCGCTCGACAAAATCGTGCGCGACGGCTACGCGAAGGGCATCTTCTACCCGACCGACGGCGACCCGCGTTGGGCCGAGTACGACTGGGGAGCGGACCCGGTGCAGTGGCTCGCGACGACGCAGGCCGTGCGCCGGGTGCTGCTCGAACGTTTCGGCCCGTCCCAGTTGAAACCGGGCGAATGGGTCTACGACCTCGAGCAGCGCTTCTCGCTGGCGTACCTGTACCACCGCTTCGGCATCCAGGCGGCCCAGCAGTTCGTGGGCGGACAGTTCCAGGCCAACGCCGTCGCGGGGGACGGCCAGAAGCCGGTCGAGTGGGTTCCCGGCAAGAAACAGCGGGAGGCGCTCGAGCTGCTCGTCGCGGCGATCGAGCCCGAGAACCTCGACATTCCCGACAGGATCCTCGCCGCGCTCGCGGCGCCTCCGTCCGGCACGCGGCGGAGCTCGCGAGCAGTTTCCCTCGGAAGCCGGCGACGCCTTCTCCTCCCTGACGGCGGCGCGCGCGCTGGCCGGCCTCGTCGTCGAGCCGCTCGCGGACCCGCAGAGGGCCGCGCGGATGACGCTCGCTTCGGGCAAGGACGCCCTCACCCTCGATGCGCTGCTCGGGCGCCTGGTCGCCGCGACCTGGGGGGCGGCGCCGGAGAAGAGCGCGCGGCTGGCGGCGCTGCGCCGGGTCGCGCAGCGCACGGTCCTCGATTCCCTGATGGACCTCGCCGCGCGGCCGGAGTCTTCGCCCGAAGTCCGGGCGGCCGTGATGGCGAAGCTCACGAGCCTGCGTTCGGATCTGCGGGCCAGGAAATCGGCAGACGCCGCGACGGAGGCTCACGTCCGTCTGGCCGAGCGCGATCTGACGGAGTTCCTCGACAAGCCGGAGACGCGCAAGGCTCGGCCCGCGCGCGTGACACGCTCCTCCGGGTCGCCCGATCGGCTAGGCCTTAAGCCCTCCTGCGAGGGCCGAAGGGGTGACGCCGGACGAAGACCTTCCGTCCGCGCGCAGGGCCGGTACTCCGGCCCGAGTACGGACGGGAGGTGGCCGGCGGCAGGACCCCGAAGGCCCGTCTATCTAGCGGCGTCTCACGACCGCGATCGAGACGTCGTCTTCGGGCGGAACGCGGCCGCAGAAGCGGTTGACCGCGGCGGCGAGCTCGGAGACCAGGGTCGCGGCCGAGGACGAGGCGGCGAAGAGGCGCAGCGACGCCTTCCAGGCGCTCCTCGCCGAACTCCTCTTCCGCGGCATTGCGCGCTTCGGTCAGGCCGTCGGAGTTCAAGACGAGCGCCTCGCCTGGAGAGAAGGAGCTCTCGTCGGTCGCCCAGGCGAGCGTGCTGCGGATCCCGAGAGGGTAGGAGCCCTTGCCGTAGCGCTCGAGGATGACGCCCTGCCGGTCGATCCGGAGCACCTGGGGATGCCCGGCAACGGTGATGCGCAGGCCCCCGTCGGGCGAAGCCAGGATGTACACGCACGAGAAGAAGGAGCGCGCGCCGCCGGTGCGGCAGAGCAGGCGGTTCAGCGCCGGGATCATCGCTTCGGGCGAGGGGTCGGTCTCGAGCTGCGTGCGGAACCCCGCGTGGGCGACCGCCATCACGAGGCCGGCGGCCATGCCGTGCCCCGAGGCATCGCCGAAGAGAACGGCGAGGCGGCCGTCCTGGAGCGGCACGAAGTCGTAGACGTCGCCCCCGACCGTGTTGGCGATGCGGTTCCAGGCGCCGAGCTCGAAGGCCGGCAGGTCGGGCAGTGTTTTCGGCAGCAGGCTCGCCTGCAGCTCTCGAGCGAGCTCGAGCTCGTCGCGGAAGCGGATCTTGTCCACGAGCTCGAGCGCCAGCAGCACCTCGACCGCGAGAAAAGCGAGAAAGAGGCCGAAGCCGCCCCCGATGTGGGCGTTCCAGTCTCTTCCCTTGAGCCGGAAGTCGCAGGAGCCCATGCAGGCGAACAGCGAGGGCCACGACGTAGAGGATTCGCCGCGTGGGCTGCAGCCGGCGGGCGAGGCCGTAGATAACGGCATTGACGGACCGCAGCACCCGCTTCCAGCGCCGCGGCTCGGCCTCGATCTCTCCGCGCTGCTCCGAGATGAGCTTCGCGTGCGCGGCGCGCCACTCCTCCCGCCAGAGGCCGGCCCAGTCCTCCCTCGTGACGGACTGAAACGTCTCGCGCCCGAGCTCCTTCCAGTCGCGCAAGGCGGGCATGTGAGTCTTTACGATTTCCGGCGCCGGCCGGTTGCGCCTACGGCTTGAGCAGGGACGTCCAGTTGACGAGCAGGGAGAGCGGCGGCGAGCCCTGGTCGGCCGGGAGGCTGTTGACGAGAAACCGCTTTCCGTCGGCCGCAACGTCGTACACCGCGCCTGCGCCCGGGTGCACGGCGAAGAGGGGAGCCGGCGCGCCGGCGTGAAACGCCGGGGTCGTCTCCAGGGGCACGGCCATGATCTTGTTGTCGAGAGAGAGGTAGAAGAGCTCTTTGCCGTCGCCTCTCCAGTGGGGGATGTTGCCCCCGGCCGAAGAGACCTGCCACTTGCCTCCCGGACCTGGAAAGGCCTGGACGTAGACCTCGAATCGGCCCGACTCGTCCGAGTCGTACGCGAGGAAGCGCCCGTCCGGGGAAAAGCGGCTGTCCGATTGCCCGTTGTTGCCGCCCGGGGCGACCACCGGCAGGATCTTCTTGCTCTCGAGCTCGAGGACCCGGACCTGATACGTCCGCTTGCCCTGCGCCGGAATCGTCTGGATGGACAGGAATCGGCCGTCCCGGGACCAGTCTTCGGGTGTGTTGGCATCGGAGTTCTCGAGGAGGACCTCATCGACGCCGCCATCGACCTGCTTGACCCAGATGTCCCCCTTGACGTTCTTGGCCTTGCGATCGGAGGCGAAGGCGATCTTCCTGCCGTCGGGCGACCAGACGGGCTGAACCGTGGCTGCCGGGCCCGAAGACGAACTTGGCCGCTCCGCTCCCGTCTGAGCCGTAGAGCCAGAGGTCGAGACCGTTCTTGGCCGGATCGAACACGTCGACGGCCAGACGCCGGCCGTCAGGCGAAAGGCGCGGGTTCAAGAAGACAGCGGGCTCTGCAAAGGAGCCGATCTGCTTGCCGCCACGGTCGAACCAGAGAAGCTGCGAGGGCGGGGCGAAGATCGGCGCGTAGAGAAGCAGCCCATTGTCGGAGACCGAGAAGTTCGTGAAATTCGCCCACCCGCTCGATCCGGTGCGCTGCGCCACCGGGATGGGCTCGCCGACCAGGCCGAGGCTCTTGTCCAGGCGCTGAGCAAGCAGCGTTCCGTCGCGCGCGTAGAGAAGGTGACCCGACGCAAAGGCGGCGTTGGAGGCGACGGGCACCAGAGCGCCGGTCCTCCTTTCCGTCGACCGAGCCGACGCGGACGGCGTTGGCCGGATTGTTCGACGGCGCGGTGAGGTTCGCGGCCATGTAGAGGAAATGGCGGCCGTCCGGGAGGAAATCGGGGATAGCGGTGCGCCGTCTCGCCGCGGGAGGCGTCGAGCTTCGTCACGGCGACGGGCTGGCCTCCGCCGGCCGGCACGCGAAAGAGCGCCGAGGTCGGCGCCGGCGCGAAGACGATCGTGCCGTCGCGGTTCCAGGTCCCGCCCACTCCCCGCTCCGCGTCGCAAATGACGAGGAGGCTGCCGCCCGAGGCGTCCACGCGCTTCAACTTTCCGTCGCCGGTGAAGAAGGCGACGAAGCGGCCGTCGGGAGACCAGAAGGGGAAGAAGGCGTTCTCGCCGTCCGGCACCGGCTGGCCGGCGGGCGCGTCGAGCGAGCGAATCCAGAGCTGGGGCTGTCCTCCGGGTTTTGCGAGCCCGTACGCGAGCCGCGCGCCGTCGGGCGAGAGGGCGATCTCTCCGAGGAACATCTTGTCGGGAAGGGGCAGCGAAGCGCGGATTGGCGCGGCCGGCTGGGGCGCGCGGCGGAGATAGCCGATGGCGAACAGAGCCGCGGCGATCGCGGCAACGCCGAACGCCACCCATGCCAGGCGCTCGCGGCTCTTGCGCCGCGCCGCAACCGGCGCCGCGACTCCCGCCTGCGAGCCGACCTGGGCGATCCACTTCAGCTCGCTCTCGAGGTCGTGCGCCGTCTGCCAGCGGTCGTCTGGCTCCTTGGCGAGGCAGGTCTTGACGACCCGGTCGAGGGCCGGCGGAATCAGCGGCTGGACCGAGGAGATCGCGGGCGGCTCGTGCTCGAGGATCGAGGCGATCAGGGAGGCCTGGCTCTTGCCGGAGAAGGCTTTCTGTCCCGTCGCCATCTCGTAGAGGACCGCGCCGAACGAGAAGATGTCGCTGCGCGCGTCGGCTTCCTTGCCCTCGAGCTGCTCGGGCGCCATGTACTGGAACGTGCCGAGGATCGTGCCCCGCTCGGTCAGCGGCTCGCCCGGTGAGACCTGGGTCCCCAGCGTGGAGAGACTGGCCGAGACGCTGCTGTTGACGATTCCGAGCTTGGCCAGGCCGAAGTCGAGCAGCTTCACGCCCGACTTCGTCAGCATGATGTTGCCGGGCTTCAAGTCCCGGTGGACGATGCCCTGCTTGTGCGCCTTGTCGAGGGCGCCGGCAATCTCGATGGCAAAGCGCAGGACCTGCTCGGTCGGGATGCGGCCGCGGCCGAGGCGGTCGGCGACCGTCTCGCCCTCGAGAAACTCCATGACGAGGTAAGCCGTGCCGTCCTGCTCGCCGACGTCGAAGAGCCCGCAGATGTGCGGATGGGAGAGAGCCGAGATCGCCTTGGCCTCGCGCTCGAAGCGCTGGCGCAGCTCCACGTTCTGCGAGAGGTGCTCGGGCAGGACCTTGATCGCGACCGTGCGCTCGAGGCGGGTGTCTCGGGCCTTGTAGACCTCTCCCATCCCTCCCGCGCCGATCGGCGACGAGGATCTCGTAGGGCCCGAGACGATTGCCGGTTGAGAGTGTCAAGGCTGGCTGCGAAGAATATGCGAAAAAAAGGCCCCGGTCGCCCGGGGCCTTTTGCTTGTTATCAAAGGTGGACTATCGCCTCTGGACACACGCGCCAGCGGCGTTGGACCACTCCCACTGGTAGCCGAAGCCGCCGTCGATGAAGGGGGCTGGCGACCAGGCGCACTTGTCGTCGGCTTCATTGCCACGCCGGTCGAACCAGGCGTTGCCGTCCGGGTCGGTAACCGCTTCGCGGGTTTCGTGGCAGGCAAAGTGCTCGAAGTTCTGCTCCACGGTGAACCCGGTCCACTGGCAGCCCCCGCAGCCGGGGTAAGGCATCGAGGAGTACTTCACGTCGACGCCGCCATGACTGAAGTTGTTGTGGTAAGCGCAGAACTGCAGGTTCGGGCCGCCGCAGGACGTGGAGTTGCCGAAGGAAGCGTAGGAGGTCGACGGGAGGAAGACCTCGTAAATCGTGCTGGCGTCGGCCACGCCGCCTTTGTTGAGATTGAGGTAGCGGACGACCTCCGCCTGGATCGACGTATCGGTTACGTTGGTCGGCGGGTTGACCGTGTCGACCCAGTAATCGTTCGTCAGGTTCGACTTCTGAATCAGCCCGCTTCCATCGCCATACTGGGTGATGACGTTGTACTCGCCGGTCTCTCCGAACTGTGCGAAGAAGCCCATGATGTTCTGAGCGAGAGCGCTCGGATTTGTTGCTGACCCCCACTGGCTACCCCAGAAGATGGAGACAACCTTTGCCTGATGAATGACGGGGCCGCCGTGGTAGGAGATGTTCTGACCGCCGCCCGACGGCCTGTTCTGTGCCTGGCCGTGGTCCTTGGTCGGGAAGAGCCGGAACTGATGCTCACTTGGATCAGCAAACTCCTGGGCCAGTCCGGATGCAGCCAGGGCTAGAAACAGCGCTGCCGAAAGAGCCTTTCTCATCGGTGTCCCCCTTCTTGTTGAAAAAGTTGGCGGGAATTGTACGCCCGAAGATCGAAAAGATCCTCCGGTCAGTTTGAAGAAGGCCTCAGTCCCGCGGTGTCCTTTCGAGAGGTCACTTCGCCGGGCCGATCCACTCGAGGATGCGGCGCTCGACGTAAGGGAAGAACGGGATTGGACATGAGGCGCATGAAGTTCCCGATCGGCACCGTCAGAACGGCGATTTCGCCGTGCGGAGCGATCTGGCCGAGGCGCAGGGCGTAGTTGACCGTCATGTCGGGCTCGATGCCGAAGAGAGGGTCGTTTGGCGGAAAGGGCACCGCGATGTGGGAAAGCGAAAAGACGTGCAGCGGCCAGGCGAGACCGATAGGCCGTTCCTCGGGCTTCCCGCCCGCCGGCGGATAGGACCGTTCGACGGCGTCTGAAGTGTCCTGCCTCGCGTTCGTGATCAGCGTGAAGCGGTAGCGCCGCGAGCCGGCGGCGGAAACCCGGGTGATCAGGGCATCCTCCGGCGACTTGAGAAAGGGCCGAAGGGCGTTTCTGCGGTTCTCGTCGAAGAGAACGAGCTCGCTTCCATTGGCCGCGAGCTTGTCGTAGAGCTTGTCGATGGTGGCCGGCGTCGAGACGGTCGAATCGATCAGCGAGCTGAACGTCAGGATGGGCGGCAGCTTTTCGATGCGGCCCTCGTCGGCGGCCTTCTGGATCTCCGCCTGGAGGACGTGCGTCAGGTCGAGTGTCTGGCGGGCTGCGTTGACCGGAAACGAGTTGTACTTGAACGAGTTGTACTCCGGTAAAACGTCGAGCCACCGGGACTTCTCGAAGTAGGGGACGAAGGCGAGAGCGCTGACGACCTTGGCGATCGCCGTGAACGGCACGATGCCGATCATGGGCGAGAAGAGAACGATGCGGTCCGCCTTCGGCCCCGGCGCGCCCGCGAGGGTCTCGAGAGAGTACTGAACGACGAGCGCGCCGCCGTTCGAATAGCCGACCAGGTAGAAGGGCTTGCCCTCACCGATCTTCTGTCGGACGTGGCGCGCTCCGAATCGGACGGCCGCCTGCCAGTCCTGCCAGATCACGCTCGTCAACGCTCCCGGGACCGTGCCGTGCGCCGGCATGCGCGGGCAGAACGCGTAGATCCCGTTGTCGCGAAGCAGCTCGGCCGTGCGCCTCATGCTGTAGGGCCCGTCCGTCAAGCCATGGACGAGGAGCGCGCCGCCCTTGATCTCGGCCGGGACGAGCTCGTAGGTTCGATTCCAGTCGGTCGGATAGTTCGACGGGTTCGATCGGGCTTTCCGGAGAGTAGCGATTGCCCTTCGTGCGGTCCTCCGGAGCGACCTGCGTCTCGACCCGGTCATGAACCTCGCGAAAGACCTCGGCCTCGCGGGCGAGGTAGTCGGCCAGGGTGAACCGGTCGTTGAGCTCGGCGGCCGTCAGCTCCTTTTGCGGGACGACGCGGTGCCAGGGCTTCAGCTCCGGCAGGCGCCGCGCGTCGAAGGCGCGGACGAGGACGATCGTGGCGAGAATGATGCGCGAGCCACTCGACGGCCCGCCGCAGCACCTTTCCAGAGGCTTTTCATCAGGGCGAGATCATATTCCTTCAGGCAGACGTCTCGCCGACGGCGGCGCGGATGTCGTCCAGGCCCTCGCGCATCCGATCGGCGTGCGTGCGGAACGACAGGACGCAGATGCGAATCGCAAAACGCCCCTGGAGCAGGGTGCCGGTCAGGTAGACGCGCTTTCGGGCGTTGACCCGGGCCATCAGGTCTCGATTGAGGCGGTTCAAGGCCTCCTCCGAGAGCCCGGGGCGACTCAGGCGGAACGCGACGATCGACAGCTGCGGGGGCGCGAGAATCTCGATTCCGGGGATGCCTTCGAGCTCGCGGGCGGCCCACGAGGGCGAGATCGAGCTTCTCGTCGAGGTTGCGGCGGAACGGCTCGATGCCGTGCATCTTGATCGGCAGCCAGACGCGCAGGCCGCGCCAATCGCGCGAAAGCTCGGGCGAGATCATGTTGAAGTCGACGAGGTCCGGGTCTTCCTGCATCGAGGGCATGTAGTCGGCCGAGAGCGCGTGCGCGCGCTTCAGGGTCTCCGGGTCGCGCACGAGCAGCGATCCCGTTCCGTAGGGAAGAAACAGGCTCTTGTGGGGGTCGAGCGCGATCGAATCGGCGCGCGAAAGGCCGGCGAGGGCCCGGCGCCCGCGCTCGGTCAGGACGAAGAAGCCCCCGTAGGCCGCGTCGGCGTGAAACCAGAGTTTCTCGCGCGCCGCGATGTCCGCGACGGCTTCGAGGTCGTCCACCGCGCCGGTGTTCGTCGTGCCCGCGTTGCCGACGACGAGAAAAGGCGTCCAGCCGGCGCCGCGGTCGCGCGCGATGCTTTCGGCGAGGGCATCGACGCGGATCCGGAAACGGCCGTCGGATGCGATCTCGCGGACGTTACCGGGCGGGAAGCCGGCGAGCATCGCGGCCTTCTGAATCGAGTGGTGGGTCTGGTCGGACACGTAGAGGGTGCCCTTCAGGAAATCCTCCGGCAGCTTCTCGCGGCGCGCGGCGACCAGGGCGGAAAAGGTCGACAGGGACCCCCCGGTCGTGAGGATCCCCCCGGCAGAGGCGGGATAGCCGACCATCTCGCAGAACCAGCTCACGACGTTCGACTCGATCTGCGCCAGACCGGGCGCCGCGGCGAAGACACCGACGTAACGATTGGTCGACTCGGCGATCAGGCTCGCGACGGCCGAGTGTGGCAGGCCGCCGCCCGGGATGTAGGCGAGATAGCCCGGCCCGGCCGTGTTGAAGCTCTTCGGGATGACGCGCGTGAACAGCAGATCCAGAAGCTCGTCGAAGGGCCGGCCCTCCCGAGGCAACGACTCGGTCAGCGACCGGGCGAGCGCGGCTCCGCCCTCGCTGTCGCAGGCCGGCTGGCGGGGCAGCGAGGCGATGTGCTCGACAATCCGATCCCGCGCCGCGTCGATCATCCGGCCGAGTGCCTCGGAGGAGAGCTCGAGCGTCCGGTCCTCCGTCATGTCGCGCCGACTGCCTGCGCTCCGGCGCTTTCGGCGCGCAAGCTCGTCCGAGGCCGCCTGCATGGCGGCGCGCACGCTCTCGGACAGGCCCGCGACGTCCTTGGGGCCGAGCCCTTTCGTCGGCACCGGCGCGAGAACGCGCACCGTGAGGGTGCCCCGCCGCAGACGCCGTCGGGGAGGGTCGATGACGGACGCCATCGGGGCGGCCACGACCGGCAGGATGGGAACTCCCGCGGCGATCGCCAGCCGGAAGGCTCCGCTCTTGAACGGCAGGAGCGTGCCGGTCGTGTTGCGGTGGCCCTCCGGCATGAACCAGACGGAGATCTTCTCGTTTCGGATCGTCTCCGCAGCCGCGGCGAGAGAGTCGAGAGCGCTGCGCGCGTGCTCGCGGTCGATGACGAGGTTGCCCGAGAGGCGATAGAACCAGCCGAAGAAGGGGATGCGGCCGATCTCGCGCTTGCCCGCGGAGACGGTGCGCGGGGGAAAGAAGGAGCCGAAGGTCGCCACGTCCACGAAGCTCTGGTGGTTGGCGACGATGACGCACGGCCGGCACTCTTCGAGGCGCTCCGGGTGCTCGACGACGATCCTGCAGCCCACTCCCTTGACGAACACGCGGCAGAAGACCTTTCCAAAGACATAGAGCGTCTGCCGATTGCCCGGCCGGACGATCAGCCACAGGATCCCGAGAAAGGAGCAGAAGAGAAACCACGCCCCGCCGAGGACGAAGGCGACGTAAAACGCGATCCGTTCACGAAGCGTCTTCATGGGGAGCCGCGATTTCGAACTAGCGTCCGTCCTTCTCGAGCTGCGTCTTCATCTCGGCTTCGAGCTCGGTAGCGTTTTCGGTCACCGTGGGAGGCGCTTCGCGCGAGCGGCGGGCGAGCTCGTCGGCGTATTTCTGCAGCTCCTGGAGGCCCGGGTTCTTCTCGTCGAATGCGATGCCGCCTTTCTCGGCGAGCAGCAGAGTGATCAACCGGGAGAAAACGTTCGCGGAGCCAAGATCCATCGATCCGGCCTTGGCGCCCTCGCCGCCTCCTCCCATGACGAGGAGGCGCTCGGGCACGATGGGCTGGGCGCTTCGAGCAAACTGTTCGGAGACGAGCGAGAGGGCGAAGATGCGTGGATCGCCGTAGGCGCGGATCTTCTGCAGAAAGACCGATGCCTCGGCCATGCCGACCTGGGCCACGCGCGAGGCTTCGCCCCGACCGACGAGCTCGCGCGAGCGCGACTCGCCGACGGCGCGGGCAATGTCGCGCTTGGCCAGGCGTTGCGACTCGGCCAGCTGGGCCTCGCCGCGGTTCCCGGAGATCTCGATGTCGATCCGGGTCTGGGTCAGCTCCGTCTGCTTCTCGGCGGCCGAGCGAGCGTCGTTGAGCTTTTTGAGCTGGGTAGCCGCCTCCTCCTGCTTGGCGTAGGTCGCAATCTGCTCCTGGGAGAGGCGACGGACACGGAGCTGGTCGAAGAGAGCCTCGATCGGATCGGGCGCTGCGGCCGTTCCGGGCACCTTCGACTCGGGCCGGCCGATCAGGACCGCGATGCAGTTGATGTCGTACTCGTGGAACCGCCGCCCGAGCTCGAGGGTGGCGCGCGACTGGATTTCTTCGCGCTTGGTGAGCAGGTCCAGCATGTGGGAGCTCTGGGCGACGTCGCGGAAGTAGGCCGAGAGGATCGGGTCGAGCGTCTGGCTGATCGAGCCGCCGCACGTCGCCGAAGCGCTGGATCACGGAGGGCGCCTTTTCGTAGTCGATGTGGAGCACGAGGGAGAGCGGAAGCACCGGCTCGTAGCCGTCGGCCGTGATCAGCTCGATCGACTTCAAGTCCCGGTCGTACTGGTGCTCCTCGGCCTGGCCCGTGATCCACCGCAGGACGAAGTTGACCGTGGGAACCAGCTCGACTTTCAGGGCATACGGGTTCAAAGGGTATTTGCCGGGAGGCAGCGCGCGCTTCCAGACGCCACGCTGCCCCGGTTCGACCTGCTCGCCGTACCGGAAGCCGGTGCCGGTCAAGTCGGCGCCGAGGCTGCCGTAGTACGAGACGACCACTCCGACGTAGCCGATCGGGATGAGCGTCTTCGGGCGGGTCTCGACCGTGGCGAACCACCGGTTGAGAAAGAAGGTGCCGTCGGTCAGGACCTGGAGCTGCTTGCCGCGGTGGCCGCCGAGCGCGAGGAACGCCTCGGGGTCCTGGAAGTAGTTGTGGTCCCGGCCCTTCGCGTCCGCCACCGCCTCGGGCGCGATGATCTCGCCCGACTTGATGGGCGGGCCGTCCTGAATCGTGACGATGCCGATCGTGTCGGAGGGTTTGAGCGTGACGTCGGCACCGCCCACGACGACCTCCGCCTTCTCGGCGGTCGGCTGCTTGGCCCCGTGGCCGATCAGGACCGGCTTGAAGCCCTCGATGGAGGAGAGCTCCGACTGCCAGGCTGCAAACTTCCTGCCGTCCTGGTCGCGGATCGGGCCTGAGAAGACGCGGTCTTCCGTGATGACGACAAAGAGCGCCGGGTTCACGGCGAAGACGCCTTCGCGCAGGATCGCACGCTGCCGTCCGCGCTGGCCGTTGTCGTGCAGGAAGGCCCGCGCGTCCTGGAAGTGGGTGCAGGAGACGACCCTGCCGAGCGTCTGGATGGGAGGCAGAGGCTGGCCGTCCCGGGCGTAGACATAGCCCAGGCGTCCCTCGGCAATCGTGATCAGCGCCTCCCGATGGATGCGGTACTGCACCGGGAAGTAGCCGAAATGCAGGCCGCCGCGCAAGATGTCGGCCTGGAAGCCGGCTTCGCCGTCGACGGCAATGATCTTGCCGCCGGAAAGCGAGCCCTTGAGCGACCAGAGCTTCTCGACCACGCCGACCCTGTGGTGCGGGATGTAGCGGACGCCGAGCAACCAGGGCAGGAAAATGAAGAGGAAGAAGGCCCCGAGGAGATACGTCAGCGGAGACTGCAAGGAGAACATGGCGATGCCTCCATCCGATCAGCGCTCCGCCGGCCCGTCACACGGCGGCGTCGCGCGTTCTCGAACGATATCGCAAGGGGCGGCGGCTAGCCGCCGAGCCACTCTCCGTCGCGGCTGAAGTTCTTCGATTGCGCGTAGCCCGCGGCGTTCCAGAGTGCGTCGAAAAGAGGCTTGACGGCCTTCGCGAGGTCGTCGTCGAAGGACAGCAGCACGGCCTCCGGAACGATCAGCTCGTCGCGGTCGATCGGGTGCGCCGCCCCGCGCGCGGCCTTCTCGTCGCCGTCCAGGGAGAGGTCCCGGGTCCTTTGGAGCGAGAGCATGACGAAGACGGGAGCGCAGGCGCCAAGCTCCTTTTGCAGGCCGGTCCACTGCCGCGCGGCGCCGAGCAGGGTGCGTTCGAGGCGAGCCGTGTCGATGACGGACTCGTCGTCGTCGCTCGTCAGGAGATTGGCGTGAACGATCTCGACCAGGCCGCTGCGGAAGAGCTGAACGTAGGAGAGGCTCGTGCCGTCCTCGCCGGCAACGCGCTGGACGAAACCCTCGAAGTTGAAGACGTTCTCGACCTCTTCGCCGAGAGGGCCTTGCTGGGGCGCCGCAGCCGGGAGAGCTTGGATCGTGACGTGGGAGCCCGCCTCGAGGGCGCTCGCGGGGACGAGATGGAGAATGGCCCGCGGCGCGTCGAAAAGGGTCACCGGGAGCTCGGCGGAGTCCATCTTCGACAGCCGGTCGTCGCGGAGGGCCAGAGCTTCCGAAGCGGAGAGCGTCACAGCAGCCTCCCTGTCATCTGCCAGTTGTCGCGCACGACGGCGGGCGGGAGCCAGCGCGGCAGGGGCATGACGAGAAGCGCGGAGAGAGCGTTGACATGCCCCTCGTACATCGCGCGCAGCTCCGTCAGCTGCCGCTCGGCGGCTTCGCCGGTCTTCAACGTCACTCCGGCGAGCTCCAGCGTCTTTCGCAGGCGCTCGAGCTCTTCGTGCGGCAGCCGGTCCGTCTCGGGCGGCAGGGGCTTGCGCCCGAAGACGTTCCCCATGTCGGCGACCGCGTGCCGGGCCATGGCGAAGGTCAGGCGAGCGTCCCGCACCGGGCCGCCCTCGACTGAGGCGATGACGAGGGCGCAGGCGTCGAGGATCGTCGTCAACGCCGCGACCCAGGACTGGTTGTCGTGCTGCGAGCGGTAGAAGGCCAGCACCGGAAACGAGATGTGGCTCTCGAGCAGCTCCGCGGACCACCGCTCCCACTCGCGCAGGAGAAAGCCGAGCGCGTCGGGCTGCTTGTCGAGGCCGTGCCGCCGCATCAGCTCCGAGCACGTCGAGGGCGATCCGGCTCGCGCGTCGAGCATCGAGATCGCGACTTCGCGCCTCGAAAAGGCCTGGGAGAGAAGCGGCAGGTAGCCGATGACGAGGGCGAGGAAGGCGAACCCGGTTCCGCCCTCGAGGACGGTCAGGAACTTCGCGAAGCTGGTCTTTGGCGTCACGTCGCCCAGGCCCAGCGTGAAGAGCGTCGTGCCGCTCCCGTAGACAGTCGTCCAGAAGCCATTGCCGTCCGGTCCAACGAGACCGCCGCCCAGGCCCCATTGGAGCAAACCAAAAGCGAAAACGAGAACGAGCGCCCAGAGGCCGATCAAGAAGACGAGTGACAGGGGGCCGTAGATGGTGAGGAAGTTCTCACGCCGGCGGCCGGGCCGCATCCTCCGCGCTGCAGCGGCCCACGGCCTCCAGGTCGCGCGGTAGAAGAGCGAAGTGACCCGGACGCCGCGCGAGACCCGCCGCGACAGCACCATCGTCTCGAAGGCGTCCCAGAGGACGCCCACGAGGAGCAACAGCCCCAGGATCGCCGGCGGTAACAGGTGAGGAAGGTGTTCGTCGATCTCCGCGGGTGTGTCGTCGTCCGAGGCAACCTCGTATCGTCCGGCCGAGAGCGCCCAGTACAGGAGGCCCGCGGCAGCAAAACCGACGAACCAGGCGTAGGAATAGAGGGGCCTCAGGGGCTCGTAGACGAGGCCTCCCCAGGCGAGGAAGCAGCCGACGAGCGTCGCCACGACGGCCTTCCAGTTCCATCCGGCCGCGTAGCGGTAGATGCCGTCGGGCAAATAGAGGTCCTCGAGGTGCAAGCGCTTGCGGCGCACCAGCCAGTAGTCCGCGATGAGCACGCCGGCAATCGAGCCGAGGCCGCCGGAGTATCCGAGCAGCCACGTGAAGATGTAGCCGGAGGGGTCGGCCAGCAGTTTCCACGGCTGCATGAGGATGCCGATCAGGCCGGTGATGAAACCGCCGGTCTTGAAGCTGATCGCCTTCGGAAAGGCGTTGGCGAAGTCGTTGGCGGGCGAGACGACATTGGCCGCGATGTTGACGGCCAGCGTCGCGACGACCGCCGTGAACATCGAGATGGCGACGACGACCGGGGCCTTGAACTGGGAGACGAGCTGGATGGGGTCCCAGATGGCGTGGCCGTAGATGATGACCGTCGCGCTCGTGATGAGAACGCCCATCGCCGCGAAGAGAGACATCGTCGTCGGCAGCGCCACGACCTGGCCGACGATCTGCTCGCGCTGGCTGCGCCCGAAGCGCGTGAAGTCGGGCATGTTCAAGGACAGCGTGGCCCAGTAGCCGATCATCGCAGTCAGCGAAGGAATGAAAACCGGCAGAAACGCCGAGAACGTGTTGAGCTTGCCCGGCTGAGCCAGCAGCGGCCCGAAGCCGTTCGCGTGCTTGACGGCCCACCCGAGGAGGACGGCTGTCATGACCAGCACGAACGGCGCCGCCCAGTTCTCCACCTTGCGCAGCAGGTCCATGCCCCTGTAGATGATGAAGATGTTGATCGCCCAGAACAGCAGGAACGAGAGCCACTCCGTCGGTGCGTGGCCGAAAAGGGGAGGGCCGAGCAGCGTCTTCCATCCGGGGACGAGGGCCGAGAAGAACGTGTGCAGCGCCTCGCCGCCGATCCACGCCTGGATGCCGAACCACCCGCAGGCCACCAGCGCGCGCATCAGCGCCGGCAGATTGGACCCGTAGGTGCCATAGGCCGCGCGGGCAAAGACTGGAAACGGGATGCCGTAGCGCGTGCCCGGGTGCGAGTTCAAGAGGATGGGGATCAAGACGATGGTGTTGCCGAGCAGGATCGTGACCAGGGCCTGGCCCCAGTTCATGCCGGCCGCCATCAGGCCGGAGGCCAGCATGTAGGTCGGGATGCAGTGGGCCATCGAGATCCAGAGCGCCGCGTAGTTGTAGGTCGTCCAGGTGCGGCGCGAGACGGCGATCGGGGCGAGGTCCTTGTTGTAGAGCGGGGAGGCCTCGATCCGGGTGCGATCGATCAGCTCGATACGGCCGTCCCCGTGGATCTTCTCGTTCGAGTACGCCGTCATCATGCGCGTCTCCCGGGCGTGTCGGTTGATCGGGGCGCTTCGCGGCCCGAGTCTAATAGAATCGGCGGCAAGACCCTCACGTGAGCGCTTCCGAGTTCGTTCTCTCGAGCCGGCGGGTGGCGACCCCCGACGGGGTCGGCCCCGGGTCGATCCACGTGCGGGCGGGGCGCATCGTCGCGGTCACGCCGGGCGAGGCCGCGGCGGGCACGGTTTCCGTCGTGGATGTGGGAGACCGCGCCGTGCTCCCCGGGCTCATCGACACGCACGTCCACATCAACGAGCCGGGACGCACGGAGTGGGAGGGGTTCGCGAGCGCCACCTCGGCCGCTGCCTCCGGCGGCGTGACGACGCTCGTGGACATGCCGCTGAACTCGATTCCGCCCACGACCTCGGCCGAAGCGTTCGGCCGCAAGCTCGAAGCTGCGGCAGGCCGCTGCCGCGTTCATGTCGGTTTCTGGGGCGGCCTCGTGCCGGGCGGAGCCGGGGAGATCGCGCACCTCGCCTCGGCCGGAGTCTTCGGCTTCAAGTGCTTCCTCGCGGACTCGGGCGTGCCGGAGTTCGCGCCGATTGCGGCGGGGGAGCTCGGGGTTGCGATGAGGGAGATCGCCCGTTTGGACGGGCTCTTGATCGTGCACGCGGAGCTGGCGGGCTCGATCGAATCGGGCTGGCCCGGAAGACCCGACGCGTATGCGGGGTACCTGGGCTCGCGTCCGCGCGCGGCGGAAAACGAGGCGGTGCGGCAGCTCGTGCTTCTTTGCCGCGGGACGGGCGCCCGCGTGCACATCCTGCACCTCTCGTCGGCCGAGGCCCTCGAGCCGCTCGAGCGCGCCAGGACCGAGGGCCTGCCGATCACGGCCGAAACATGTCCGCACTACCTGGCGCTCGTTGCCGAGGAGATCTTAGACGGCGCCACGGAGTTCAAGTGCGCTCCTCCGATCCGGGAGAAGGAGAACCGCGAACGGCTGTGGCAGGGGCTCGGGGCGGGCGTGATCGACATGGTCGTGTCCGATCACTCGCCCTCTCCTCCGGAGCTGAAGCGGCGCGACACCGGCGATTTCGCGCAAGCCTGGGGAGGCATCTCGTCGCTCGGTCTGGCGCTCTCGGTCGTCTGGACGGAGGCGCGGCGCCGCGGCCATTCCCTCTCGGATCTCTCGCGCTGGATGTCCTCGGCGCCGGCGCGCCTGTCGCGCCTCGAATCCTGCAAGGGCTCGATCGCGGCCGGCCAGGACGCCGACCTCGTCGTGTTCGACCCTGAAGCCGAGTGGACGGTTGCGCCCGAAAGTCTGCGGCACCGGCACAAGCTCTCGCCCTACGCGGGGCGGAGGCTGTCGGGAGTCGTCGAGGCGACATACCTGAAGGGTGAGAAGATCTGGGAAAAGGGGCGGGACATCGGAGGCCCGTCCGGCGAGCTGCTGCTGTCGGCCGGAGGGGCGTGAGGAAGGGCTTGACGAACTTCACCGACATGATCGATCTGGCATCCGAGCGCCTCGGCGGCGCGGCCATGGCTGCCAACGACGAGTTCTTCGCGTCGAAGGAGGGCCTCTTGAAGCCCGGGCGTCCCGAGTGGCGCGAAGGCGAGTACACCGAGCGCGGCAAGTGGATGGACGGCTGGGAGACGCGGCGGCGCCGTGAGCCGGGGCATGACTGGTGCATCGTCCGGCTGGGGCTGCCTGGCATCGTGCGCGGGCTCTGTGTCGACACGACGCACTTCAAGGGCAACTACCCGGAAGCCTGCTCGGTCGAAGCCTGCGAAGCCAGCGGCCAACCCGACGCCAGGGAGTTGATCGAGGGCATTTCCGAGTGGAAGGAGATTCTCCCGAAGACCAGCTTGAAGGGCGACGCCGAGAACCTCTTCGCGATCGAGCACGACGGCCGCGTCACGCACCTGCGTCTCTCCATCTATCCCGATGGGGGAGTCGCGCGCCTGCGGGTCTACGGGCAGGCCGCGCCCGACTGGGAGGCGCTCGAGCGCGCGGGCGGGGACGTGGACCTCGCGGCGGCGGAGAACGGAGGCCTCGTCGTCACGGCGAACGACTCTTTCTTCGGCTCGCGGCACAACCTCGTCCTGCCGGGGCGAGGCCGCGACATGGGCGACGGATGGGAAACGCGCCGGCGCCGCGGCCCCGGCCACGATTGGGCGATCGTTCAGCTCGGGCGCGCCGGAGTCGTGCGTAAAGTCGAGGTCGACACAATCCACTTCAAGGGCAACGCGCCCGGAGCGTGCTCGCTCGAAGTCACGCACGCGCCGGGGGCGGTTGCCGAAGCCCTGACGGACCCCGGCCGGACGTGGAAGGAGCTTCTCCCGAAATCGAAGCTCCAGCCGCACGCGCTGCACCGGTTCGAGCAGGAGGTCCTGAAGGCCGGCGAGGCCACGCACGCCCGCTTCCACATCTACCCCGACGGCGGCGTGTCCCGCCTGCGGCTGTGGGGCCGGCTCTCGCCGCCGGGCTCTCACAAGCCTTGACGGGCCTCGAACGCTTGAACGCGTTGCCGGCGGAGGAGGCGGAGTCCGTCCTCAAAGCGTGTTGCGGTTCGGCTGAGTGGGCGCGCCGGATGGCCGCCCGCCGGCCGTTCGGCAGCGAAGCGGCGGCTCTGGATGCGGGGGACCGCGTCTGGAAGAGCATCTTTCCGGTGGACTGGCTCGAGGCTTTCCGAGCTCACCCGCGCATCGGCGATAGGACCGCGCGGGGCCAGGAGGCGGCCGAGCAGGCCGGGGCGCGAAACGCGCCGGAGGCCGTCCGGGAAGCGCTCGAGGCAGCCAACCGCGCGTACGAGGAGCGGTTCGGGCACATCTTCATAATCTGTGCCTCGGGCAAGAGCGCCGAAGAGATGCTCGACCTTTGCCGCCGGCGCCTCGATAATGATCGGGACGCCGAGCTTCACGTGTCGGCGGAAGAACAGAGGAAGATCATGCGGTTGCGCCTGGAGAAATTGTTCGCCCCGTGAGCGGAATCACGACACACGTGCTCGACATGACGCGGGGCCGGCCCGCGAGCGGCGTGTCGTTCATTCTCGAGATCAAGGGCGACGACGGCGGGTGGCGTCCGGCCGGGCGGGGAGCGACCGACGGCGACGGCCGGGCGAAGCTACTCGCCCCGGAGTCGCTCGTGCCGGCCGGCATCTACCGCGTGACGTTCGACACGGGCGCTTACTTCCGCGCCTGGAACGTCGAGGGTTTCTACCCGGAGGTTTCGGTCGTTTTCGAGGTGCAGCAGCCCTCGCAGCACCATCACGTACCGCTGCTGCTGGCCCCGTACGGCTACTCGACGTACCGGGGCACTTGAGCGCATGCTCGCGCAGAACAACTACGGCAAGTCGGGCATCCGGCTCGTCAAGATCCATCGGCGCGGAGACAGTCATGACATCTCGGATCTGACCGTGTCCGTCCGGTTCGAGGGGGATTTCACGGCCGCGCACGTGGCCGGAGACAACGCCGACGTGCTCCCGACGGACACCATGAAGAACACGGTCTACGCCCTGGCGAAGAGCCACCCCTTGTCCGACATCGAGTCCTTCGGCCTCGACCTCGCAAAGCATTTCCTCGGGGGTAACCCCCGTGTCGCGCTCGTGGTGGTCACGATTGCCGAGCACCCGTGGGAGCGCCTGGCGGTGAAGGAAAGGCCCCACCCGCACGCCTTTCGCCGCGCCGGTCCGGAGACCCGGACCGCCGTCGTGACGAGCACCCGCGAAGGCGCCGCGGTCGAGTCGGGCCTGGAGGGGCTCCTCATTCTCAAGTCGGCGCAGTCGGCATTCTCCGGCTTCCGCCGCGACAAGCACACCACCTTGAAGGACACGCGAGACCGGATCTTCGCGACTTCCGTCACCGCGCGCTGGCGCTACTCGAACACGGATCTCGCGTTCAAGACGGTCGGGCGCGGGGTGAGGCAGACGTTGCTCGAGACTTTTGCCGAGCACGAGAGCGAGTCCGTGCAGCACACGCTTCACGCCATGGGAGAGGCCGTCCTGGAGCGCCACGCGGAGGTGATGGAAGTGCGCCTCTCGCTGCCCAACAAGCACCACATCCTGGCGGATCTCTCGCCCTTCGGCGTCGAGAATAAAAACGAGATCTTCGTCTCAACCGAGGCGCCCTACGGCCTGATCGAGGCCACTCTCCGACGATCCTAGGATGGAAACAGTTGTGAGACCGCGATTCACGGCCCACCCGGTCGTGTTGACCGTTCTGCTCGCCGCGGTCTACTTCGCGGCCGGCAAGTTCGGGTTGACGCTCGCGTTCGTGCACGCGAACGCGACGGCCGTGTGGCCTCCGACTGGAATCGCGCTCGCCGCATTCCTGCTGCTCGGCTACCGGGTCTGGCCGGGTGTCCTGGTGGGCGCCTTCCTCGTCAACCTGACCACCGCCGGGTCCGTTGCGACCTCGCTCGGCATAGCGGTCGGCAACACCCTCGAGGCGATCGTCGGCGCCTACCTGGTCAATCGGTTCGCCAACGGCCGCGACGCCTTCGATCGGCCGCGCGACATCTTCCGGTTCGCGCTCCTTGCGGCGTTGCTGAGCACGACGGTCAGCGCCACACTGGGCGTGACGAGCCTCTGCCTGGGAGGGTTTGCGGACTGGGCCCATTGCAAACCGATCTGGATCACCTGGTGGCTCGGAGACGTCGCCGGGGATCTCGTGGTCGCTCCCGTCCTGCTTCTCTGGAGCGTGAAGCGACACGGGCGATGGAAACCAGGCCGGACGATCGAGGGCGTTGCGCTGCTGCTCGGCCTGATTCTCGTCGGTCAGTTCGTGTTCGGGGGCTACTTCCCCTCCGAGGTCAAGGATTACCCGCTGGAGTTTCTGTGTATCCCGCTTCTCCTCTGGGCGGCGTTCCGTTTCGGTCAGCGCGGCGCCGCCACGGGTGTTCTCATCCTGTCGGCGATCGCCATCCGCGGAACCCTGCACGGATTCGGTCCTTTTGCCCGAGGAACACAGAACGAGGCCCTCCTGTTGTTGCAGGCCTTCATCGCGGTGATCGCCGTGACCAAGCTGGCCGTCGCCGCCGTCGTGACGGAGCGCAGCCGGATTCAGGAAGCTCTCGCGATGCTGGAGTCGGCCGTTCAGAACGCCGAGGAGGGACTCGTCATCCTCGCCTCGGAAACCGAGAGATCGCAGCCCCGGATCATGTTCGTGAGCGACGGGTTCGTCCGGATGACGGGCCTGAAGTCATCGGAGGCTCTGGGTGAAACCCTGGAAATCCTGACCTTCGCCGAAGAGAGCCGGGAGGTCTCCGATTCGATGCGCCGGGCACTGGCCGAAGGCCGGGCTTTTCGGGGAGAGGCCGGAGCGCTGCGTCGAGACGGCTCCCAGTACGTTCTCGAGATCGAGCTCGTTCCGGCGTCCGAGGGCCACGAACCGGCGTCGCGCTGGGCCGGAATCCTTCGCGACGTCAGCGACCGGGCGGCGCAACGGGCGCTGCTCGAGCACCAGGCTCTCTACGACTTTCTGACCGGCCTTCCCAACAGGGCCCTCCTTCGAGACCGGCTCGACCAGGCGATCCTGAGCTTCGACCGCGAAGGCTTTCCGCTGACACTCCTGCTGATGGACCTCGACCGTTTCAAGAACATCAACGACACCTTCGGCCACCAGTTCGGAGACCAGGTTCTCAAGCAGATCGGCCCGCGGCTTCGGTCGGCCCTGCGGACCGCGGACACGATCGCCCGTTTGGGCGGCGACGAGTTCGCCATCCTCCTGCCCAGGGTCGGAGACGAGTCCGGCGCCACGGCCATGGCATCGAAGATCCTGAACGCTCTCGAGATGCCGTTCGTGATCGAGGGACACAGCCTGGACATCTCGGCATCGATCGGGATCGCGATCTGTCCCCGGCACGGAACGGACTGGGCCGCGCTCCTGCGAAAAGCGGACGTGGCCATGTATGCTGCCAAGAAAACGAGCCTGCGCTACGCCATGGATTCCTCGGCTGAGGCTCGCTCCGGCGCCTCCGGCTCCTGGGAAATATAGAGGCTCTACTTCCGTCGGTTCTTCAGGATGTTGACAAACGAGCGGCTACGCAGCTCGTCGAAGGAGAGGCCGCTCCGGGCAATGGCCTCCTGCTCGGTGATGGCGCCGCAGTTTAAGGCGCGCAGGAAGTAGTTCAAGAGGCCCTGGCCCGTGGCGGCGTCGTCGAAGACCTCCCCCACGAGGGTCGCCTGGCCGGCCTTCGCGATGAAGTTCATGAGGCGCGCCGAGGCGGCGTCGAGGCCCTCGAGGAAGAAGGCGTAGAGCGCGGCGTAACGGGTCGGAAACTGCGCGGGGTGCAGGTCCCAGCCCTGGTAGTAGGCGTGCTCGAGGGAGTGGCGGACGTGCCCGTAGTGGAGCCTCCAGGCCGCGTGAACGGCCGCCCTGTTCTCGGAGATCTCCCGGCCGGAGAGCGTGTGGTCGGCGCGGTGCGGCGCCACGGGAAGAACATTTGTCGCGCCGTCGCTCAGCCAGACGCCCGTGCCGGCCAGGGCGACCTGCATCATGTGGCGCGCAAAATCGCAGGCGGGGTGGGTCATGTGCTGGTGGGCCGCGGTGATGTTCAAGGACGCCGTGTAGTCGTAGGTCCCGAAATGCGCGGCGACACAGCGGCCCCGGGAGGCAGCGACGAGGGGCAGGAGCGCGATCCGCCCGTGGTGGTCGATGATCGACTGCGGCGTCTCGACCATGATCTCGAGCGCGAGGCATCGGGGGGGAACATTGAGGCCCTTCTCGAGAAGCTCGAGAAGGTCCGCCAGCGCCGCAACCTGGTCGGGGGAAGTGATCTTCGGAAGCGTCACGACGAAGTTCTCGGGGAGCCGGCCGCCGGTCTGTGTGGCGAGCTCCGTGACAAAGAGGTCGAGCGTGCGGACGCTGCGGGCCTTTAGCTCCTCGGTGAACGGCTTGATGCGGATGCCGATGTAGGGCGGCAGCGTCTTTGCCGCAAATCCGGCGGCCATCTCGCGCGCGGCTGAGACGGCGTGCCCGTCCTCCTCGGCGTCCGGCCGGTTGCCGTAGCCATCTTCGAAGTCCACGCGGAAATCCTCGACCGGCTCGCGCTCGAGCTTCTCCCGCACGCGGGCCGTGACGGCGGGAGCCAGCTGCTCGGGCAGCCCCAGGGCCTTGCCGAACGTGGCAGCGTCGGGCGCGAAGTTGTCGAGGGAGCGCAGCGCGAGGGCTCCGAGCTTCGGCGCCGAATCGGACTTGAAGACCTGGGCGCCTCCGTAGACGGTATGGACGGGCTGCCGGCGGGGCGAATCGCCGGGGTAGGTGCCCGCGATCTCCGCGTTGGCCTTCCGCAATCCGGCCGCAATGGCTGCCGCCTTGTCCGGAGGAAGAGTCGTCACGCGGTGTCGCTCCAGAATTGTTCGAGCAGGTTGGCCGCCACGCGGCGGCGGTAGGCGGCCGTCGACCGGAGATCGTCGATCGGATGGATCTCGGCATCGAGCACGGCCCGGGCGTCCTCGATCGAGCCGCCGGCGGCGAGGAAGGCCTCGGTCTTTGGGAGTCTCACGACGGTCGGCGCGACACTTCCGAGCGCAATCGAGGGCCGCGGCGCCCGCACGGCCGCCATGACCACCTTGGAGATGGCCTGCGCGGCGCGGGTGCCGACCTTCCGGAACCACTGGCGGCCGACGATCTCGGGGAGTCTCAACCGAGGTGATCAGCTCGTCCTGTCGCCGCACGCTCTGCCTGTAACCGATGAAGAAGCTGTCGAAGGGGACGCGCCGCGCCCCCGAAGCGCTCTCGAGAACGATCGCGGCTCCGGCTGCGGACAGGGCTGGTAAAGCGTCGCCGGCGGGCGAGCCGTTGGCGATATTTCCGCCCAGGGTGCCTCGGTTCTGGATCTGCACGCCGCCGACCTCGCGCGCCGCCGCGACGAGCATCGGACACCTCTGGCGCACGGCGGATGACCGGATGAGATCCGTGTACGTCGCCAGCGCGCCGATCGAGAGTGTCTTGCCGCTCATCCGGATGCGCCGAAGGGAATCGAGGCCCCAGAGATTCAAATAGCGCGTGTCCTTCGCTGTGCCGAACTGGAGGTTGACATACACGTCGGTGCAGCCCGCGAGGGGAGTCAGAGGAGCCTCGTCGCGGAGCATGACGAGAGCCTCCTTCAGGGACCTTGGTTCGAGGAGCTGCAGAGTTGTGACGGCGGCTCTCATGGCGCTTTCTCGGCGGCGGTCTTCCCCTCACCCCGCCCCTCTCCCGGGGGGAGAGGGAGTAGGCGCGGCTCTGTCCCCTCTCCCCTCGGGAGAGGGTTAGGGTGAGGGGCGTTCATTTGCCAACCTTCCGAGCTTTCCGCACAGCCCGGTAGATGCCTTCGTAGCCCGTGCAGCGGCAGAGGTTTCCGGCCAGGCCAACCCGGATGTCCTGCAAGGTGGCCTTCTTCGGCAGCGCGGCGGCGGCGAGAATCATGCCGGGCGTGCAGATGCCGCACTGCGCGCCGCCCTCGGCGACGAAGGTCTCCTGAAGCGGATGAACGCCCCGGAGGCCCTCGATCGTCGTGACCTTCGCGCCGCGGGCCTGGGCGAACGGAATGAGGCAGGAGTTCACCGGCTCGCCGTCGATCAAGACGGTGCACGCCCCGCATTCCCCCTCGCCGCACCCTTCCTTCGTCCCCGTCAGCCCGCACTCCTCGCGCAGAACGTCCAACAGCCGCTTCATCGGCGCTGCCGCGACGTCCACGGCCCTCCCATTCAGCCGAAACCTCACCTCCGCGCCCCTTTGGACTTTGGACTCTCCTTCGCGAAGCGCCGCTTCGCTTCGGAGGGCAAGCTCCTGGACACTACGAGCGCCATCAGCTTTTCAGGGGTTGCCGGAATCTCCCGGACGTCGAGTCCGGCGTGGCGTATCGCGTTGACGATGGCCGGGCCGGGCCCGTCGATCGGCATCTCGCCGACGCCCTTGGCCCCGTGCGGGCCGTTGGCGTACGGGTTCTCGAGGATCGGCGACCTCGATGGGTGGCGTGTCGAGGGTCGTCGGGGCGACGTAGTTGGTCATCTGCGCGTTGGCCATGCGGCCATCTCGCATAACGACCTCTTCGAGGAGCGCCCAGCCGATGCCCTGCGCCGTGGCGCCCTCGATCTGCCCTTCGGCCAGAACCGGGTGAATCGCCTTGCCGATCTCCTGGACGGCCGTCAGGCGGACGGGCCGCGCTCCGCCGGTCACCGGATCGAGCTCGACCTCGGCGACGTCGCAGCCCCATCCGTACGTGCCGTAAGCATCGCCGCGGTAGGTCTCGTCGCTCCACACGAGATCCCGGGGTTGTTCGTATTCCCTCGTGACGACGAGAGGCCCGTGCTTCGCGAGGTACTGCCGGGGCGTGAGCTTTCCGAGCTTCGCCTTCATGTCCTTCGCGCAGTTCTCGAGGATCTTGCCGACCACCATGCAGGTGCGCGAAGCGACAGTGGGGCCGCTGTCGGGCACGAGGCTCGTGTCGGCCTCGGAGACCTCGACGCGTTCGTAGGGGATGCCGAGGGCGTCGGCCACGATCTGCGCGTGCATCGTACGGGTGCCCTGGCCGATCTCGGTCGAGGCGACGAGAATGCGCGCGCCCCGCTCGGTCAGCTCGAGCGAAGCTTTCGACGCGAGCTTGACCTCGCCGCCGCCGGTGAAGCCCGAGCCGTGGAAGAAGAGGGCGAGGCCGAGGCCCCGGCCGGTGCCCTGGAGTTTCTTGCGCCGACGCTCGAAATCCGTGCGCCGCGCGGCCTCACGCAGAACCTTCAAGGCGCTCGCGTCCCGGCCCAGCTTCTGGCCCGTTGCCGTCGTGTCGCCGGGCCGGAGCGCGTTCAACTCCCGCAGGCGATAGGGGTCCATTGCCGAGCGCCTCGGCGATGCGCTCCATGTGGACCTCGGCGGCAAACTGCGTCTGCGGCGCGCCGAAGCCGCGGAAGGCGCCGTTGGGCGGCGTGTGGGTCATGACGACGCGGCCGTGCACGCGCACGTTGCCGCAGCGGTAGGGTCCGGTTGCGTGGATGACGCCCCGCGAGAGAACGACCGGGGACAGGGTGCAGTACGCCCCGCCATCCAGGAGCACGTCGATATCGATCGCCGTGAGGCGGCCGTCGCGCGTAACCCCGGTCCTGTGTCGAACGATCGACGGATGGCGCTTGGTCGTCGCCAGCATGTCCTCGACGCGGTCGTAGACGAGCTTGACGGGGCGCTTCGCCTTCAGGGCGAGGAGGCACGCGTGGCCCGCGATGATCGACGGGTACTCCTCCTTGCCGCCGAAACCCCCGCCCGTCTCCGTCTGGACGACCCGGACCTTGCCGCCCGGAAGCCCCAGGAGAACGGTCAACGCCTTGTGAACGTAATAGGGGCACTGCATCGAACCGTACAGGGTCACGCCGCCGTTCTCCGGCACGGCGATGACGCCATTGCACTCGATGTAGAGCTGCTCCTGGTGTCCCGTGCGGTATTCGCCTTCGACGATCGTGTCGGCCTCGGCGAAACCGTGGTTCAAGTCGCCCTTTTCTATCGTGATCGTCTTGAACGCCCTCTGCGAGGAGGCCGGGTCGAAGACGGGCTTGCTCTGGCTGTAATCGATCTCGACGGAGGCCGCGAGCAGTTTCTCCCTGTCCTCGTGGGCGAGCAGCGCGATCGGCTCAGCATAATGGCGGACCTCGCGCTCGGCCAGGCAGGGCTGGTCGTCCTCGATCAACGCGACGACGTTCTTTCCGGGGATGTCGCGGTAATCGGCGATCGTGAAGCCCGTTTGATCGAAGGGATAACGGACAGCCAGGATCTCGCCACGGGGGATCTCCGAGCGCACGGTCCTGCCGTGCAGCATCCCGGGAAACGTCAGGTCGTCGATGTACCTCGCGGCGCCCGAGACCTTCGCGGCGCCTTCCTTGCGCGGAACCTTCTTACCGACGGCCGTCATGGAGAGATGGGCCGGTATCTTAAGCCGGCCCTACGTCCGGAGACGGTCAAGGCCATGGCTTGGCTGCGAGCTCCGGGAATTGAGCGGCCAGGCCGCTCGCGAGTTGGACTGCGAGGTCGCGACGCCCGGCGTAGGAGAGCTCGCGCGCCAGGGCGATCCGCGCGCTGACGGAGTCCACACCGGGAGGTCGCCAGGACCGGGCCTCGCTCACGCTCTCGTCCTTCCAATTCAAGGCCAGCCAGAGCGCCCGGGAACGAACGTCCTGCGGAAGCACGCTCATCGCCTGCCTTGAAGACTGTTTTGCGCGTGGGACATCACCGAGAGCCAAACTCGCGCGCGCGGACCAGTAGAACGCGTCTTTTCGAGATGTCCGGGACCCGCTCAGGGTTCCCGAAGTCACGGGCTCCATCGTGCTGAGGGATTCGGCAAACTGCCCCGACAGGTAGCGGGCGCGGCCGTCCAGGGCGAGGATCGCTGCCTTCCGGGCCTCGGGACGAAGGGCGCGGCCGTCGAGTATGTCCGAGAGAAGCGATCGTTCTGGCACCGCCGGCGAACCAAAGAATGCCCGAAGCTCGGTTTCCAGCTGCCACTGTGCCGGGGAGGTCACCCAGGCGAGCGCAAAGAAGATCCCCAGGCCGGCTACGGAAAGTCCGAGCGGTCGGGCTACGAAAGAAGAATGGCGACGGGTGATCTGCGAAGCTCCCGCTGCGACGGCCATGATCCCTGGAAGCGCGAGGGGGAGCCTTTGCCGCGCCGACGCGTAAAACAGGAGCTGGACCGCGATGACCAGGATACCGATCGTCACGGGGCCGGCCAGCATTGCCCAGTCGCGCCGGTCGAGAAGGAGGGCGAACGGCAGCCCGACGAGGATTACGGAGAATCCCCACGGCAGGATCTTCCGCAGTTGCCGGTCGAAGTCCTCCGCATTGATCAGGTCGTGGGCCTCGTAAGGAGAGATTGCAAATGCGACCTTCAAACAATTGCGGGAAAAGGCTGCCGCCGCAAACGAGCGCATCGACTCCAGCGCCAGACCCATCCAGTACCGATTCGACTCGCCGGCGGAAACCGGATGCCCGAGCTCGGCCGCCGCGATTCGCCGATAGCCGACATGCAGGTAGTCGGCGTTGCCGGCCGGCTGCATGGCCTCCAGCCTCCCAACCAACTCGGGATCGGCCGCGGTGAGTCCCGTGGCGAGCGGCCCATTTCCTTCGTAAAACGCCGGACCTGGATCCATGAAGATCGGCGAGCCCGACTCCCTGTAATGTCCCACGACAGTTGGAGTGATGACGAGCAGTGAGAGCCCTACGGCGGCCGTTGCCTTCCAGGCTCTGGCCGTCTTCGCGATCGAGGCGATCCAGACCGCCCAAACCGGTATCAGAGGCAGAAAGGTCGGGCGGAGTATTGCGCAAAGCCCGAGTATCACGGAGCCGGCGATCAAAGCGCACCAGAACGGAACGCGTTCCGGCCGGCGAACCAGCATGCTGCAGAGCGCAGCGAGCGCCAGCAAGGAAACGATGAGGCTCTCCGGCTCCAGGACCCCTGCGTACACGATGAAAGGGCGGTAGGTCGTCATCAGCAACAGCCCGATCAATCCGGCGGCACTCCCCCATGCAGCACACAGATAAAACGTGGCGGCGCCGCAGGCGCAGGCCAGAAGCACGCACTGAACGGTGAGGACCGGTTTCGCGCGCTCCACGGAGGTCCCGTCGCTGGGGGCCAGGAAACGCACAAGATCGAGATAGAGAGGGCTGTAGTCGAGCCGGCGGTCCGCTGGAATGTGTGGCCGGGCAGCCGCGTCAAGATACTTGAGGAACTGGCCAGGAGGTTGCGTGGCGCCCGAAACGAAAATGGATGTGACGAGCGACGCGGCGATCGCCAGTACGCAGAGCCGAGTTGTCGTCGCGCGGCCGGGAGTCACCTCGTCTATTTCGCTCCAGCGGCGGCATAGGACTCGGCGAGGATCGCAAGGGCCTCGCGGATGTCGGGCTCGGTGACGGTCAGGGCCGGGGCGATCCGGAAGACGTTGCCCTCGAGACCGCCTTTTCCGATCAGGAGGCCGCGCTTCTTAGCCTCTTCGAAGACGCGGTTTGTGATGGCCTTGTCCGGAGTCCGGTCGCCGGCGCTTTCATCGGCGACGTGCTCGACGCCGAGCATGAGACCCAGCCCGCGCACGTCCCCGATCGATCTTCTATAGCGGCGCTGCAGCTCGAGGAGCCCGTCCTTCAGGATCTTTCCCATCCTCTCGGCGTTTGCCGGGAGCTTCTCTTCTTCGATGATCGCGATCGTGGCGTTGGCTGCCGCGCAGGAGACCGGGTTGCCGCCGAATGTCGAGATCGTCAACGCCTTCAAGGACGCCGCGATCTCGGGGGTGGCGATCGTGACGCCCAGGGGCAGGCCGTTGGCGACGCCCTTGGCCATGGTCATGATTTCGGGCTCGACTCCCCAGTGCTCGATGCCCCACATCGTGCCGCCCGTGCGGCCGAAGCCCGTCTGCACCTCGTCGCAGATGAAGACGCCGCCGTACTTCTTGATGATGCCGACGGCGATCTCGAAGTACTCCGGCGGCGGCGTGATGAAGCCGCCGACACCCATGATCGGCTCGGCGATGAAGCCGGCGATGCGGCCGGTCGTCGTCGTGCGGATCAGCTCCTCGATGTCCTTGGCGCAGGCCACCCCGCAGGAGGGGTACGTCAGCTTCAGCGGGCAGCGGTAGCAGTAGGGCGCGGGCGCATGCTTGACCCCGGCGATCTGCGAGGGCAGGGCGCGCCAGGTCGAGTGCGCCGTCAGCGACTGAGCGAGCATCGAGCGGCCCGAGTAGCCGTGCCGCAGAGCGACGATCTCGGTTGAGCCGGTGAAGAGCTGCGCCATCATCACGGCTGTCTCGTCGGCCTCCGTGCCGGAGGCGGTGAAGTAGGACTGCTCGAGCTTGCCCGGCGTCAGGCGCGCCAGCCGCTCGGCCAGCTCGACGATCGGCAGCGTCGGGTAGAGCGTCGAGACGTGCGTCAGGCGGTCCACCTGGGCCTTGATGGCGGCGCCGACCTTGGGGTTGGCGTGGCCGACGGAGACCGTGAGGATCCCGCCGAAGAAGTCGAGGTACTCGTTGCCGTCGGCGTCCTTGAGCCTCGAGCCCTTGCCCTCCGTCAGCACGATCGAGTCCTGGTAGTACTGGATCGTCGCGGGGAACAGGAATTTCTTGTGCTTCTCCCGCACGGACTTCGTGGTCGCGGACGTGGGAGCTTCGGTCTTGGTGGTGCTCATACGGCTAACTCCTTGGCTTTCTCTTCAGGAATGAACCCTGGCCCGGCTTTGCCGGTGAACTTTCCGTTTTCGATGATGACTTTTCCGCGCGACAGGACGATGTCGGGTGCGCCCGTGACTTCGCGGCCCTCGTAGGGGTTGTAGTCGACCTTCATGTGGAGCGTCTTGCGCCGAGAGGACGTGCTTCCGATTGGGGTCGAAGACGACGATGTCGGCGTCCGAGCCCGGGGCGATCGTGCCCTTCTTCGGAAACAGGCCGAAGATCTTGGCCGGCGAGGTCGAGGTCAGCTCGACGAACCGGTTCAGGCTGATGCGGCCCGTCCGCACGCCGCCGTCGTGCACGAGCGTCATCCGCGTTTCGATGCCCGGCGCGCCGTTGGGGATCTTCGAAAAGTCGTTCTTGCCGAGCTCCTTCTGCTCCTTCATGCAGAACGGGCAGTGGTCGGTCGAGATGGCCTGCAGATCGTCGCCCGCAAGGCCGCGCCACAGGGCCTCTTCGTTCCCCTTTGCGCGGAGCGGCGGGCTCATGACGTACTTGGCGCCGTCGAATCCCGGCTCCTCGTAGTTGTCGTACGAGAGGAAGAGATACTGCGGGCAGGTCTCGGCGTAGGCCGGCAGGCCGCGGTCGCGAGCCACGGTGATCTGCTCGAGCGCCTCGGCCGCCGACAGGTGGACGATGTAGAGCGGCACGCCGGCCATCTCGGACAGGCAGATCGCGCGGTAGGTGGCCTCGGCCTCGGCCCGCGGCGGGCGCGTCAGGGCGTGCCACTTCGGCGCCGTGTGCCCTTCGGCCAGCGCGCGGCTGAACGAGCACGTCGATGACGTCGCCGTTCTCGGCGTGCATGCAGATCGTTCCGCCGTTCTCCGGCCGTGCGCAGGATGGCCCGGAAGATCGAGCCGTCGTCGAGCATGAGGACGCCGCGGTAGGCCATGAAGAGCTTGAAGGACGTGACGCCCTCGGCGCACCATCGCGTCCATCTCCTGCTCGACGCTCGTCGGGCAGATCCGTGATGATCATGTGGAAGCCGTAGTCGATGGCCGCCTTGCCCTCGGCCTTCTTCATCCAGGTCTCCCAGGCCTGGCGCAGGGTCTGGCCCTTGTACTGGATGGCGAAGTCGACGATCGAGGTCGTGCCGCCGAAGGCCGCGGCGATCGTGCCCGACTCGAAGTCGTCGGCCGAGGTCGAGCCGCCGAACGGCATGTCGAGGTGCGTGTGCACGTCGATGCCGCCCGGCAGCACGTACTTGCCGGTGGCGTCGATCGTCTTGTCGGCCGGCAGCCGCGATCGCCGTCCCGATCGCCGTGATCTTCTCGTCCTCGATCAAGACGTCGCCCCGGTACTGATCCGCCGCGGTGACGACGGTGCCGTCCCATGATGAGGGTCCGCAAGGTCAGATCTCGGCCATCGGCGTCGTAGGTCTCGGGCCGGCGGTCGCGATAGAACTGCCAGACGCGGCGGACCTCCTCGATCATGTCGAGGTCCATCTCGGCCATGACGAGCTCGTCCTTGTCCTCGGAGCCGACGGCGAGGAAGTTGCCGCGCGGGTCGACGAAGTACGACGTGCCGTAGAACTTGCCGATGTTCCACGGCGCTTCGGTGCCGACGCGGTTGCTGCAGGCCATGAAGTAGCCGTTGGCGACGGCGTGCGCCGGCTGCTCGAGCTTCCAGAGGTACTGCGAGAGGCCGGCCACGGTGGCCGACGGGTTGAAGACGATCTCGGCGCCGTTCAGGCCCGAGCAGCCGCGCGCCCTCGGGGAAGTGCCGGTCGTAGCAGATGTAGACGCCGATCTTCGCGTAGCGCGTCTGGAAGACCGGGTAGCCCAGGTTGCCGGGCTTGAAGAAGTACTTCTCCCAGAAGCCGGTGGTCTGCGGGATGTGGTTCTTGCGGTACTTGCCGAGGTAGGTGCCGTCGGCGTCGATGACCGCCGCGGTGTTGTAGTAGACGCCGGCCAGCTCGCGCTCGTAGACCGGCACGACCATCGCCATCTTGTACTTCTTGGCGTACTGCGGCCATCCGCTCGCATGGTCGGGCCCGGCACGGCTTCGGCCATGTCGTACCAGTGCGGGTCCTGCGACGGGCAGAAGTAGGGGCCGTTGAAGACCTCCTGCAGGCCGAGGATCTGCACGCCCCGCTTGCCGGCTTCCTCGATGAACGGGATGTGCGCGTCGATCGCCGCCTGCCATGACCTTCTCGATGGGCGCCGACGGGTCGGTGATGGGGGCGGCACACTGGATCAGGCCGCCGAGGACTTTGCGTGGCATCGAACTCCTTACCGCAATGCTGTCATTCCGAGGGCCGCAGGCCTGAGGATCTACCCCGTCGGAGGCCCGCCGGAGTAGATCCCTCGCTGCGCTCGGGATGACACCGTGAGGTGCCTAGAACCATCTTGAGATGACAACTTTCTTGTCGGTGTAGAACTCGAACGCGTCGCGGCCGTGGACCTTCAGGTCGCCGAAGAAGCTGTCGCGCGGCGCCGCCGAAGGGGAAGTAGGCCATCGGCGCGGCGACGCCGATGTTGACGCCGACCATCGACGCCGTCGCGCGGTGGGCGAACTCGCGCGCCGCCTTGCCGCTCGAGGTGAAGATCGACGTCGCGTTCGCGTTCGGGTGCGCGTGCATCACCGCGATCGCCTCGTCCAGAGCCTTCGACGGGCGCGATCGAGGCCACCGGGCCCGAAGATCTCCTCGCGGCCGATCGTCATCGTCGGGCGACACGTCGTCGAAGACCGTCGGCCCGACGAAGAAGCCGTCGCGATCCGGCACGTTGCGCGCCGCGGCCGTCCGCAACGCAGCTTCGCCCCCTCGTGCGACGCCCTTCTCGATGTAGCCGAGCACCGTCTCGCGGTGCTGCGCGCTGATCACCGGCCCCATCGTCGACGCCCGGCTCGAGCCCGTCGCCGACCGTCAGCGCCTCCGCCGCAGGCCACCATGCGGTCGCGGACCTCCGTGTGCGCCTCGCCGACCGGCACGAGCACGCTGCCGGCCAGGCAGCGCTCGCCGGCGCAGCCGTAGAACGACTCGGTGATGATCGGCGATCGCGCGGTCGCAGATCGGCGTCCGGCATGACGACGATGAAGTTCTTCGCGCCGCCGAGCGCCTGCACGCGCTTGCCGGCGTGCGTGCGCGCGCTGGTAGACGAGCGCGCGCCACCGGCGTCGAGCCGACGAACGAGACGGCCCGGATGCCGGGATGGTCGCAGATCGCCTCGACGACGTCCGTGCCGCCGTTGACCAGGTTGACGACGCCGGGCGGCAGGTCGCACTTCTCGAGCAGCTCGAACATGCGCTGCTGCGAGAGCGGCACCTGCTCGGACGGCTTGAGCGACGAACGTGTTGCCGCGAGACGACGGCAAACGGCAGGAACCAGAGCGGCACCATCGCGGGAAAGTTGAACGGCGCGATGGCCGCGCACGACGCCGATCGGCTGGCGGATCACCTGGCAGTCGATGTTCGTCGCGATGTTCTCGAGGCCGTAGCCCATCAGCAGCGACGGCGCGCCGCAGGCCACCTCGACGCACTCGATGCCGCGGCGGACGCTGCCGCGCGACTCGTCGAGCGTCTTGCCGTGCTCGGTCGTGACGATGCGGGCGAGCTCCTCGAAGTGCTCTTCGAGCAGCTGCCTGAACTTGAACATCGACGCGGGCGCGGACGACGGGCGGCGTCTCGCTCCACGCCGGGAAAGCCGTCGTGGCGGCCGCGACGGCGGCGTCGACGTCCGCAGCCGGTCGAGAGCGGCGTCTTCGCGATCACCTCGCCGCGCGCCGGGTTGTGGACGTCGAGGAGTCGCGAGAGCGAGACTCGACCCAGCGTCCGCCGATGAAGTTGCGCAGGTTTCGGGCGTCGAGTCGGAGCCCGAGTCGACTGTCGCCCGCTGGCCACCGCGGATTCGGCCATGACGACCTCCTTCGAGCTTCGCTGCGAGGAAAGCGCTAATACTAGTCCGCGCGTCGATGGCCGACAAGTCTTTCACCGCTTGCGTTTACGTCCATTCGGTCGGGGCGTAGAATTTCGAGCGATGAGCGCCGATCTCGGACGACCTTCACGGGGCTGCAAGTTCGAGAACCCGTTCCTGCTGTCGTCGGCGCCGCCGACCGAGTCCGACAGCAACATCATGCGCGCCTTCGACGCCGGCTGGGGCGGCGTCGTCACCAAGACGATCGGCCTGCACCCGGTCGTCAACGTCGAGGGCCCGAAGACGAAGTTCCTGCGCTCGGACGTCGACTCGCCGACGCTCTCGATGAAGAAGCGGCCGGGCACGGCGCTCCACTCGTCGTGGAACTGGGAGCTCATCTCCGACAAGCCGCTCGACTGGTGGGTCCCGCACCTCGAGCGCATCAAGAAGGCCTGTCCCGCGACGCATGCTCGTCGCCTCGATCATGGCCGGCTCGGGCAGCGACACGGAGCTGCGCCACTGGCAGACGCTGGCCAAGGCCTGCCAGGACGAGGGCGCCGACGCCTTCGAGCTGAACCTCTCCTGCCCGCACATGGACCGCAAGGACATGGGCTCGAACATCGGCAAGGACCAGGAGCTGATCTCGGTCGTCACGCAGGTCGTCAAGGAGGTCGCGAGGGTCCCGATCTGGGCGAAGCTCACGCCGTCGACGACCGACATCGTCGCTCGAAGCGCGCGCGGCGTTTCGCGGGCGGCGCCGACGCGATCTCCTCGTCCAACACGTTCCCGTCGCTGCCGCTGATCGACCCCGAGACGCTCGAGTTCGAGATGAACGTCGACGGCCTCGTCTCGACGCGGCGGCCTCGGCGGTCCGGCGATCCTCCCGCTCTCGCTGGCGAAGATGGCGCAGATGACGCAGGCGTTTCCCGAGCAAGAGCTTCTCCGGCATCGGCGGCATCGCGAACTTCTCGCACGCGCTGTCCTACTTCCTGCTCGGCTGCGGCACCGTCCAGGTCTGCACCGCGGCCATGCTCGACCGCGCCGATCGGCCCCAACGTGATCCGCGGGCTTGAAGCAGGGCATGACAGAGTTCCTGGAGAAGAACGCGCACCGCGGCTGGACGAGACTCGACGATTTTCGCGGCGCTTCGCCGCGACCGCGTCGTCCCGCAGTCTCAGATCGCGCCGCCCCGACGCCTCCGACTACCACGGCGGCCACGAAGCCGCCGAGGGGTACGCCGAGCCTGCCGAGGCGCATCCCGATCCCCGTCGCCGTAAAATAGGTTGGACCACGCGGCTCTCCTTCGGGTCGCGCTCGAAGAGGCGCGGCTCGGCCTCGCCGAGGGCGGCATCCCGATAGGCGCGGCGCTCTTCGACGGGCAGGGTCGGCTGCTCGGCCGCGGGCACAATCGAAGCGTCCAGGAGGGCGATCCGTCGATCCACGGCGAGACGGACGCATTCCGCAAGGCCGGCCGCCAGCGGTCCTACCGCGACACGATCATGGTCACGACACTCGCCCCGTGCTGGTACTGCAGCGGCCTCGTGCGGCAGTTCGGGATCGGCACGGTGGTCGTCGGCGAGTCCGTCAACTTTGCCGGCGGCCTCGATTGGCTGCGCGAAAACGGCGTCGCGGTCATCGATCTCGCTTCGCTCGGAATGCATCGAGCTGCTCCGCGCCTACATCCGCGCGCGCCCGGAAGTCTGGAACGAGGACATCGGCGAAAGCCCGTAGGGCTCCGGCGGCGTAGCTTACGCCGAGTTCTGCGGGGGAGCAAGGCAGAAATCTTCCGGCTCCACGCGCAGGCCGTCTGCGAACATGCGGGCGCTCTCGACGTGAACGAATCGGACCGTTCCGACGGCCCGCTCCCGGCGCAAGCCGGCGCGTCCGCAGCGCGGGCAGCGATCGATGATCCCGTCTTCCGCGATGAAGGTTCCCTCGGTGAATTCCGTGAAGTCCTCGACGGAGATCATGGTACCTCCTCCGACAGACGGCGTCCGCCCCCCACACGGCCGAAGAAGGAGCAAGAACGGGGCCAGCAGGCGCGATCGACTTGGATCAGAACCAGGCACGATTCCTGCTTTATTGGAACAGCGATCGTTGTCCGGAGAGGAGGACGCGCATGAAGACCATTCTCGCGATGATGACGGCCGTGAGCCTGATGGCGGCAGCCGCTTGTGCGACGACAGGGAACAAGAAGGAAGGGTCCACCCGTGTCGAGAGGAAAGTGACCTTCGAGACGGTCGTCGGCACGGTCAAGGCCTACGTGCCCGGCAAGAGGATCGTGATCGTCCAGAGTCCGAATCAGACGCGCGAATTCCAGATCGAGCAGAACGCCGAGGTGGTGGGCAAGATCCTCGTTGGCCAGCCGGCGAAGGTCGAGTTCTTCAAGTCGACAGACGGTCCCGAGCGGGTCGTGACGATCCAGGAGGCACAGGCCAGCGCGTCGGGGTAGCCGTCAACGGGCGCGCAGGCGCCTGGGGCGAGCTGTCCTGGGCTTCGATTTCTTCTGCGGAGCGGGCTCCTCGGGCGAGACGCCGGTCAGAAGCGCCCGCACGACTTCCGGCGGAATCTTGTTGCCCTCGGTCAGGATCACGGCCCGGTGCACGATATTGCGCAACTCGCGCACGTTCCCGGGCCAGTCGTAGGTCTCGTCCTCGAGGAGGGCGAGGGCGGCGGGGTGCCAGGCGGCGACGCCCGACTTCTCCTGCTCCTCGATCTGTCGGCGAAAGAGCTCGGCGAGAAGCGGAATGTCTTTGCGCCGATCCTTGAGCGGCGGCAGGGAGAGAGGAAAAACGTTCAAGCGGTAGTACAGGTCCTCCCGGAGCTTGCCGAGTTGAACGGCCTCGGCAGGATCCCTGTTCGTGGCTGAAATGACGCGCACATCGAGGACGATGTCTTCGGTGCCGCCGACACGGCGTAGGGTTCGGTCTTCGAGGACACGCAGCAGCTTGACCTGGAGCTCCGGGCTCATCTCGGTGATCTCGTCTAAGAACAAGGTTCCGCCGGCAGCCTGCTCGAAGTACCCGATGTGGCGCCTGTCGGCCCCCGTGAAGGAACCGCGCTCGTGTCCGAACAGCTCGCTCTCGATCAAGGTCGGCGAAACCGCGCCGCAGTTGAACGCGACAAATGGCTTGCCGGCGCGGCGGGACAGGCGATGGATCGTGCGCGCCGCAACCTCCTTGCCGCTGCCCGAGGCCCCGGTGATCAGGACAGGCGCATCCGCCCGGGCGACTTTGCGCAGGACCTCGAAGACGGCCTTCATGGCGTCCGACTGGCCTAGCATCTCGCCCAGCCGGCCTGTTTCCTGCAGTTCCGTGCGGACGCTGTCGAGCTCGAGCTCCAGCCGCCGGCGTTCGGCGACCCGTTGAAAGACCGCCTCGAGCTGGGCCGGCCGCAATGGCTTCAAGAGATAGTCGGTCGCGCCCGCCCGGAGTGCCTCGATCGCATGGTCGAGAGAGCTCGAGCCCGTGAGCACGACCGCGTCGACTTCCGATTGGCTCTCACGAGCCTGGCGGAGGACCTTCAAGCCGTCCCCGTCGGGCAGCTTGATGTCCACGAGAAGCAGATGCGGCTGAAACGAGCGAAGAGCCTCCTCGGCTTCCTGGACTGTGCCCACGGAGAGCGGCTCCCCTCCCAGGTCCCGAATGCACTCCTCGAGCCCGCGCCGGACCGCGGCGTTGTCTTCCACAATGAGAGTTTTCACTGGTTCTCTTGCTTCCCGTCCGCCTGTCCGAGCAGGGAGTCGCGCCCCTCCTCGAACATCTCGAAGGCCCGGGCGAGCTCTTGCCGCGCGGTTGCGAGAGGTTCGGTCGGGTCTTTTCCCGCAGCCGCGCGCCGTGTCGCCGATTCCAGGTGGAGCGCTACGGCCGACAGGGGAACGGCGAGATCGTGCAGGAACCGGCGAAGCGGAGAGTCGCTCACGGGACAGCGATCGTATTCTATTTTACGAACCGGCCGCCGTTTCCCTCGTCACGGCCGAGATGACCGTGACACGTTGGCGACCGTCCTTGTCCCTCGTATACTCAACTCGGGCGGTCTGGCCCTCGAGAACGACTCCGTCGACCTTGACGCTGCCATCCAGATCGAAGGAATAGCTCCTCTCGTACGGGCCGCCAAGCACGATCTTCCACCCTGGCTCGTACTCCCTCACCCTGCCGGTCACCGTCTGTGTCTCCACACGGGAATTGGTATTCGCTTCCGTGGAGATCTCCGTCTGGCCGAACACCGTGGACGCCCCGACGGCGATAAGCCCTGCCAGGGCATAGTTTCTGGCTTTCATGATCAGATCGTCGTCGTGCATTCCGGATGTCCGCACGGGCATCCGCGGTCCGAGGTTCCGGCGGCAGCCTCGGTGTTCGCGCACTTCTCGGAGCAGAAACGCCGTCCTCCGATCTCGAGCTCGGTCTCGGTGCAGTGGCAGCCCTTGTGTTCACAATCCATGGCAACCTCCGCACCCCGGGAATTGCAAATCCACTGCCAAGGAATGGAGTGGGAGAGAGGGCCCGAGCGCGTCGCGCCGGACTCCCTGCTGGCACGCTTCTCGCTTCTTCGAATCGGCTGGCTGGCCGCTCGCCAGCGAAGGGAGGATCCATGCTTTGGACGATCTTTGTAATTCTCCTGGTGCTCTGGCTGCTCGGCCTCGTGTCGGGCTACACCCTGTACGGCTTCATCCACGTTCTTCTGGTCATCGCGATCGTCGTTCTGCTGATTCGGGTTATCCAGGGCCGGCGCGTGCTGTGAGAAACGGCCGGCCCGCCCGCCGGAGATGGGCCGGGGAGCAGCCCGTGGCACCGATCTCGCAGGATGATTAATCCGTGAAGAGGAACGACGGAGCAGGGTCTTCCGCCGGGAGCGACGAGCAGCGCCGAGAGACCGAGGGCGCGGACGAGGCGTTTAGGCGCGAGATGGCACACGAGCTACGGACGCCGCTCCAATCTCTCTCGATGCTCATCGAGCTGATGCGTCGCGAATCCGAGCGCGGCCAGCCGAGCTCGAGCGAGAGCTTCTCCCGGGCGAAGAAGCAGATCGACCGACTCTCGAGTCTCGTCACGGTTCTGACCAAAACGAACCGGGCCGCCCATCCACTCCTCCCTCTCGAGCCGCTGGCGGAGAAGTCGCAGCGCTCGGACGGCGAGGGCCCGGCTTCGGGTTCGAGGAACCGAAAAGGGGCGTGCAGGATCCTCATCGTGGACGACGACGCGTCGATTCTCGACGCCCTGGGAGCGCTGCTTCGTCAGCGATACGACGTCCTCGTGGCGAGCAATGGCGAGGAGGCGGTGGATCGTCTCGGCTCCGGGCCGGTCGACCTGATCGTCCTGGACATGCTGATGCCCCTGCTCGACGGGGAGGGCGCTCTTCGCGAGATCCGCGGCCGCGGCTTGCGTGTTCCCGTCATCGCCGCTTCGGCCAGGGGCGATCGGCTGGTCAAATACCGGGAGCTCGGGGCCGACGACTTCATCCAGAAACCCTTCGACATCGGCGACCTCGAAGAGAAGATCGACCGCCTGCTCAAGGCGAGCTAGCCGGACGACCCGGACCGCGAAACGCGATCGATGACGTGGAGGAGCCGCCGGATGTTGATCGGTTTCGTCAGGTGCTCGAGAAACCCCGCCGCCAGGCTGGCCGCCACGTCGGAGTCCATCCCGTAACCGGAGAGGACGACGGCCGGGACGGGGCGAACCCGGCGCAGGCGACCCAGCAGCTCGTGGCCGCTGGCGTCGGGAAGGCCGAGGTCGGTGATGAGAAGGTCGCAGGGGCTTTCGTGAAAAAGCGCCTCCGCCTCGGCGACAGAAGCGGCCGTGCGGACGGTGTGCCCCTCGCTCTCGAGAAGCTGCGCGAGGGAGGCGGCCGTGTCGGCGTGGTCCTCGACGACGAGAATCGAGAGAGGCGGCCGGCTCGCCCGGACGCCGTCGCTCGGACGCTCGGGCCGGGCGACGCGCTTCTCCAGATGCGCAGGCAGCTCGACGAAGAAAGTGGTCCCGCTGCCTTCGCCGGCGCTCTCGGCCCGGATCGCGCCGCCATGCAGCTCTACGAGAGTGCGTGAGATCGAGAGTCCCAGGCCGAGTCCGCCGTAGCGCGTGCTTTCTCCCTGCCGGGCCTGCTCGAAGGGTTCGAAGACGCGGTCGAGGAGATGGGGGGCGAGCCCGATGCCCGTGTCGATGACGCGGATCCGGACGACGCCCGGTCTCGGGTTGTCCGTCGCGATCTCGATCCGGCCTCCGTCACCGGTGAACTTGATGGCGTTCTTGAGGAGATTCCACATCACCTGTTGAAGGCGCGCCGAGTCCGCATCGGCGTGATGCTCGGCGGCGCGCAGGTCCTGCGAGAGGTTCTGGCGGCGGGCATAAGTGTCGCTGCGGCAAATCTCGACAACACTCTCGATCACGGAATGGAGGTCGACAGGCTCGCGGCGGAGCTCGATCTTGCCGTGCGCGATGCGCGTCAGGTCGAGCAGGTCGTCCACGAGGAGAGCTTCGAGCTCGATGTTGCGCCGGATGAGGTGCAGGGCCTTCGTGAGGTCCTCGGGCAGCCCGGTCTTTCGCTCGAGGAGCTGGGCTGTCGCCAGAGCCGGCGTCAGCGGCGTGCGCAGCTCGTGAGACAGAACGGCCAGGAAGCGATCCTTGGCGTGGTTGGCGGCCTCGGACGCCTCCTTGGCAGCCCGCAAGTCGTTTTCGGCCTGCTTGCGTTCGGTGATGTCGCGGGCGATCTTGGACGCCCCGATGATCGTGCCGTCGGCACCCAGGATGGGCGAGATCGATACCGACACGGCCACTGTCGTTCCGTCCTTGCGTTTGCGCAGGGTGTCGAACTGCAGGACCCTCTCGCCCCGGCGGATCCTGGCAAGGGTCCTCAAGGTGTTGCCCTCGAGCTCGGCGGGTTCAAGAAGCGTGACGGGGCGGCCGATCATCTCTGCGGCCGAGTAGCCGAACAGTCTCTCGGCCGCGGCATTCCACGCCGTGACGTTGCCGTCCAGATCTTCTCCGACGATGGCGTCCTCGGAGGACGCGACGATGGCGCCCAGGCGCTGGAGCTCTCTTTCGGTCCGGCGCTCCTCGGTGATGTCCCGAAAGACGAGGACGACACCGGCGAGCTGCCCGCGGTCGCCGCGAATGGGCGCACCGCTGTCCGCGACGGGGAACTCCTCCCCGGTTCGGCCAAGGAGGATTTTGTGGTTGGCCAGCCTGACAACGGTCCCCTCGCGCAGGACGCGGCGGATCGGGCTCTCGACCGGGGCGCGCGTCGCCTCGTTGACGATTCGGAAGACCTCCGCGGCGTCTCGTCCTTCGGCCTCGGCTGCGCTCCAGCCCGTCAGACGCTCGGCCACCGGGTTCAGGAACGTCACCCGCCCTTTTGCGTCCGTCGCGATCACGGCGTCGCCGATGGACTGCAGCGTCGTGCGCAGCCGTTCCTCGGCCGCGTGGCGGCGTACGAGATCGCGTTCGATCAGCCGCCAGATCATGGCGAGGAAGGCGAAAAGCAGGACGCCCCCGAGAGAGACGGTGATGATCGCGGTGCGGGCGAGAGTCGCGGTGTTCGTGCTGCGTTCGCGCAGGAGCCGACGCTCGAGGCCTTGCATCCGTTCGACCAGGGCTCGAATCTCCTCCGTTTTTGCTTTGCTGGCGCCCGTCGCCATGCTGGCTGCGGCCGCCTCGATGCCTGACTGGTCCCGAAGGTCGATGATCTGCTTGAGGATCGCCTGCCGTTGCTCGACGAGCGTCCTCAGGCTTTGAAAATTCCCCTTCTGTTCGGCGCTGTCTGCGAGGAGTTGTCCGAGCTTGTTCAACAGGGGCCCTAGCGAGACCTCGGCCGCCCGGTACGGCTCGAGATAGGACGGCAGCCCCGTGATGACGTAGCCGCGCTGGCCGCTCTCGGCATCCCGGAGGAGGATGAGGAGAGAGTCGAGGCTGGTTAAGACCTCTCTCGTGTGCTCGACCCAGAGTGCCGCGTCGATGAGCCGGCTGGTGTTCCACCAGGTCACACCGGCGAGCAGCACCAGGACCAGCGCAACGGCGGCAAAGACGGACCGGAGACGGGGATCGGGGCCGCGATCGCTCACGGGTGCCACCACGCTTTGCATCCTATCGGAAGAATCGCGAAGGGTTTTCGACGGCACAGTCTCACCCGTATGCCGTGGCACAGAGCTTGCTGCCGCCGGGGGCCATGGGAAGCCGAAAGCGCCCCATCGCCCTTGTCGGCATGTTCTTCTTCGGCGCCACTCTCCTCGCTCAGGAGACGCTGCGAATCGGGTCGATTACGGTGCAATCGCTCGACGTGTTTTCGCAGGACGAGGCTGCACGTGGCTGGGTCTACCGCATGGCCGACTCCCTTCATGCGACGACCCGCGAGTCTGTCATCCGGCGCTTCCTGCTCTTCGAGGAGGGAGATGAGTTCGATCCTCAGTTGCTGAGCGAGACCGAGCGAAACCTTCGTAGCCTTCGATTCATCAAGAGCGCGCAGGTTGTCGCGGGCCCCCCTCACGACGGAGTCGTCGACGTGACGGTTGCGACCCAGGATGCCTGGACCTTTCAGCTCGGCCTTGCGATTGGCAGCGTCGGAGGCCGTCTGATCGGAGGCGTAACGCTCGGCGAACGAAGCCTCCTCGGCTCCGGCCGGGAGGTGTCGGTGGGGTTTGGGCAGGACACGGTGCGCACGCACCGCCTGGTGGAGATCCGGGACCCGGCGCTCTTTGCCCGTTACGGCGCCGGGTATGTCCGATATGCATCCAATTCGGACGGCGCCGAGAAGATCCTGGAATACCAGCGGCCGTTCTACTCCGTCGTTGCGCCCTGGGCCCTGGCCCTCGGAGTCCGCGATGTCGAGGAGCGAAACTCTCTCTACGCCAACGGCGAGGAGACATCGGTCTACAGCCACCGCGCCAGAAGCCTCGTGGCCAGCTACGGCATCGCGCTGCGAGCGTCCGTACGGGGCGCCTTCCGCCTCGGCGCCGGGCTCGACTGGCGGGAGGATCAGTTCTCTCCGTTTGCGGGGCACCCGGACGATGCGCGACCCCCTGACAGGCGATACCGCTACGCGTTCGTCGAGGGCGAATCCGTGGGGAACGACTTTGTCAAGCTCGACTATGTCAATCGCGACCTGCGCGTCGAGGACTTCAGCCTCGGCCGGCGCCTGGCTGTGCGCTTCGGCGTGTCGCCCACGGCCTTCGGTGTGCCGCGGACGACGGAGATGGCGCGTGTGACGTGGGAGGAGGGGTGGCGCGTCGGCCCCCAGGACATCCTCCAAGCGGGTGTGTCGGGGGAAACCCGGCTGGACACCGGCCAGGTCTCGAACGCGATCGTGTCGGGGAAATTTCTCTTCATCCGCCGTTTCGAGACGTCGTGGCCCCAGACATTCGTTGCGCGCCTGGATCTCGTTAAAGGCTGGAATCTGGATCCGGATGTTCAGTTCTTCGCCGACGGGTCAACGGGACTGCGGGCCTATCGGCTGTATTCCTTCGAGGGAGACAAGCGGATTCTTTTGAACCTCGAGCACCGTGTTTTCAGCGGGCAGGAAGTTCTTCAGCTGGTCGCGCCCTCCGCCGCCATTTTCTTCGACGCCGCGGCGATCGCGCCGGCCGGGTCCGCCTTGCGCATGGCGAGCGTCCGCACGGATGTCGGCATCGGCTTGCGCTTTGCGATCACGCGCGTGTCCTCGGTACCGATCGTGCGCATCGACGTGGGCTATGCCTTGCAGCCGGACCCTCGAGGTCGCCGCGGGTGGCTCGTTTCGTTCTCCGGCGGACAGGCTTTCTGAGAAGACCCGAAGAAAAAGGGGGCCGCTAACGCCCCGGAGCGGGACTCGCGGCCTCAGGAGAAATCAACCTCCCTCAGTCCAGCAAGGACCCTGCCAAAAGAAGCGGCCCGGAGTTTGCATCGACCAGGGTGCCGGGCAATGGCAACCAGGCAAAGGAATTGAAGTTGAAGCTGCACAGAACAAACAGAAGGGACATCGAAGGGGGCATTGAGACGCCTCGCCCGAAGGGAGGGGACCCCATGCGGAATCTGATTCTGGCTCTGGTCTTCGCGATGGCCGGTACTCCCGCAAACGCCCAATTGACGGCGACTGTGCCGCGTGAGCGCCCGATCCCTCCGTCGACGACACCGCTCGCGGATCCCTCGGGCGTCTACATCGGTTCCGCGATGCTGACCGTGGCCGGCTTTCCGGCCGTCCCCCAGATCTGGCGGATCGATTTGCAGACGCAGCCCTGTCCCGAGTGCGGCCCGGGCCAGTACTTCTTCTCCGGGACCAACTTCAGCGGGGCGGACTTCGGCGGCGGGTTCGTCGAGCGCGGAACCGTCCGCGGCTCCGTGAACCCGACGGGCGAGGCATTCGACCTGACCTTCCTCGCAATCAACTGCCCCTTCCTCAACCCATCGGGCGAGGTGGGCACCGCTCCTTATAGCGGAACCGCCCGGGGAGGCAGCTTTGGTGTTTCGGCCGACGAGCGGCTCCTCATTCGGAATGAGTCGATGATGGGCCGGATCTCCGGCCGGGACTGTTACGGGCGCACCATGACGGCGGAGGTGTCGCTACACCGTCAATCGGCCTCCGTGCCTCCGGCGTGTGATTCGATTGCGGGCAACTACAGCGCTTCGTTCTCGAGCTCGAGCGGTGCAACCGGCGGCGGCACGGTCAGCATCCAGCAGGCGGGCTGTTTCTTCGCAGCCTTTCTGCCGGGGATGGGCGGCGTTCTCGAGGGCGTGGTGACCGGGCCGACCTCGGCAACCATCCACGTGAACGACATGTGCTCCACGGCAATCTACGCCGGCACGATGACGATCAGCGGCTCCGCCATTTCAGGGAACTATTCGGGAGCGTCGACGGGCGCCGCAGGATGCTGTCCGGCGGGGCCGGTCTCGGGCACGATCACACTGACGCACCGGTGAGGCGCGTTGCGCAGCCGGAAGATGGAATGGCACTGATCTTGCTGCTTCTGTCTTCGGAGGCGAAGTGGCTGATCACTGTCGTCTTGCAAAAAGGAGGGTAAGGCAATGAGACGAATTCGAATGGCGGTTTCGATCGGTGCTCTGGCTGCTGTGATCTCGGTCGCCCTGCTCGGAGCGGGATGGGATCCGGAGAAGGAGAAGCTGAAGAAGGAGACCGCGGCAGTCGAGAGGACGATCGCGGCTTTCAAGCACGACAACCCCCGACTCGAGGTCTACTTCCGCGAAGCCCACGCCTGGGCGGTGTTTCCGACGATCGGTACGGGAGGCGCGGGCTTGAGCGGCGCCTATGGCACAGGTCAGGTCTACGAAAAAGGCAGCCTGATCGGCCAGGCGACGACCAAGAAAGCGGGGATTGGTTTGACGATCGGCGGGGGAAGCTACAGCGAGCTGATCTTCTTCCGAGATAAGCAAGCTCTCGGCAGCTTCACCAACGGCGATCTGAAGCTCGAGGCCGGAGCGAAGGTCGTGGCAATCAAAGGAGGCGCCGCCACGGAGACGTCATGGAACGACGGCGTGGCCGTCTTCCTGCGGAGCAAGAAGGGCCTGATGGCCGATGCCTCCGTGTCGGGGCAGGCCTTCTCGTTCGAACCTCTGGCGATGGCCCAGGCCGCCCGCTAGGGGATTTCCTCACGCCGCCTGGCGCGACCTCGGCTGACTGTCAGTCCGGGGTCGCGTCGGCCCGGCATAGAGAACGGAGCACTAGAACGCCTCCGTGTCCGCGACGCTGGCAAGCCGACCCTGCGGGTTGACGTAGGTTCGCACGAGCCCCGTCTGCGTATCGGTCACAGTGATTGTGTAGGCGACGTTGGAGAGCGCTCCGTAGAACACCCAGAAGTGGGCATTGAGCGCGCGGCCGTCGAGGACCTTGACGACGAGCTCGATATTGGCAGCATCGAAGAACCAGAAGCCCCCCGAGTTCGGACTCGTCGGAACGATTTGTCCGGCGCCACCCGAACCATCGGGCGCCCGCCAGGAGACCTGCACGCGGAAGCGCAGGTCGTTGAGGCAGAGAACAGCGGCGGAAACGTCGCAGGGGCCGTCCGGGGCGGCTGCGGCCGATGGGATCGCAGTGGGTGCCTCCTCGGCCAACACCCCTCGTTGGCGCGGGGCCCTCTGGATGCCCGCGGCCGGGAAAGCCAACGTGTCCGCCACACTGGCGAGCTGTCCCTGGACATTCTTGTAGGACTTCGACTGCCCCGTCAGCGTGTCGGTGACGGTCAGGTCGAAGCCGACCTCCGTCAGGGAAGCGAAGAAGACCCAGAAATTGCCGTTGAGGCTCCGCCCATCGAGGATTTTGACGAGGAGCTCCGTGTTGTCGTTCGAAAAGAACCAGAAGCCGCCCGTGTCGGACGTGCGCGGCACCGCCTGGCCCGGGCTGCCCGCCGAGAGCGGCGTGTTCCGGAACACCTCCACGCGAAACCGGTTGTCGTGCAGGCAAAGCGTCGTGGCAGCCGCGGAGCACGGCGCGGGGCCGCCGACCGTCAGCTCGAAGACACCTGTCGTTGTGCCGGCCCAGAGCCGCCCGCCTGGCCCCGAAAGCAAGGCGAAAACGTTCCCGCCCGCCAGCCCTTCAGAGAGTGAATCCCACGTCTGCCCCCCGTCTCGACTGACGAACACGCCGCCGCCCTGGGTTCCGACATACAGCGTGGACGGCGAAGCAGGATCGATCGCCAGGGCAAGAACGTCGGAAGGGATTTGTGCCTGGGCGGTCATCCAGGACCACGAGGCGCCGCTGTCGGTGCTCTTGTAGATCCCGCCCGGGAGAGTGCCGCCCAGGCCAACTGCCGAGAAGGCGCCAACGTAGATCGTCGTCGATACGGCGGGATCGATGGCAAACGCCTGGATATTCGTGTTGCCGAGGCCTTGACTGATCGGGGACCAGGTCCCTCCGCCGTCGTTGCTGCGGTAGACGCCCCCGTTTCCGGCTGCATAGATGGTTTGGACCGCATGAGAATCAACGGCCACGGCTGCGACGGGGAGGCTTGTGATGCCGTCGTTGGCCCGAGTCCAGAGGTGTCCGCCGTCCAGAGTCTTGAAAACGCCGGAGTCCGTACCTGCGTAGAGCGTCCCGGGGGGCGCCCAGGCCAGCGCGTGGACGTCGATATCCAGGAGCCCGCTGTTTCGACGAGCCCAGGTGGCTCCGCGGTCCTGACTGACGAAGAAGCCCACGCTCGTGCCGCAATAGAGCACACCCGGCGCCGCGGGGTCGGCGAGCAGGGCGCCCACGGCGGTGTCGGGCAGGCCGGTGCTGCTCGTCCAGGTCTGCGAATCCTGGAGCCGCGTCTGGACGCCGCCGGTCGCAGCCCCCGCATGCAGGGCCTCCGGGGACGCCGTCGCATCGACGGCAAGAGCTGTGACCGATGCAGCCGTGAAGCTGCCGGGCAGGGGATCCCAGCTCGAGCCGCCGGTCGTGCTGTGGAAGAGGCCGGAAGCCGTGGCGGCGTAGATCTGACCCGGCGCCGGCGATGGAGAGGTCACGTCGAGAACGAACGCGGCTGGCGGGAGGCCCGAGTTGACCGGTGTCCAGCTCGCGGCGCCGTTGGTGCTTTCGAAGATGCCGCTGCCGCTCGTCGCGGCGAGGAGCCGAGCCGGGGTGGCTGCATCGATCGAGAGGGCAACCACAGCGAGACTGCCGAGACCCGTGTTGAGGGAAGTCCAGGCCGAGCCGCTCGTCGGGCTCCGAAACACACCGCTTCCCAGCGTGCCGACATAGATCGTTGACTGCGAGTCTTGATTGACGGCGATCGACCGCACCGTATCGACCGAGGGGGCGTCGCCGAAAGCGGTCCATCCCAACACCGCGTCGGTCGTCCGAAACACGCGCCCTGACCGTGTGCCCGCGAAGAGCGCCGAAGGAGAAGATGGTGCAATGGCGAGGGCCGTGATCGAGAGGTCTGTCAGGCCGTCGTTGCGAAAGGCCCAGGTGGCTCCGGCGTCGTTCGTCTGGAGCACGCCGGAGTCGGTGGCGGCAGAGACGATCCACGGCGCGCGGGGATCGATCGTGAGGGCGCGGACCGTCAGCGAGAGCGCCGCGGGGCTGGCGAGCATCCAATTCGCTCCTGCATCCGCACTCTTGAAGATCCCGCCGGAGGTTCCGGCATAGAGATTCGATGGAGCGACCGGGTCGATTGCCAGGGCGAAGACCACGAAGCGCGAGAGCCCCCGGTTGGACGATACCCAGGTCTGTCCGAAGTCCCTGCTGATGAAAACGCCCGAGTCCGTTCCGACGAGCAGAACGCCTGTGTCCCGTGGATGGATGCGGATCGTGTGGACGAGGCCTCCCGGAATCTGCGGCCCGATGCTGGTCCAGCGGTTCAGGTCGGCGGTTGCCACGCTCGCGGTTGCGGCCAGAAGAGCCGCGAAGATCATGCCCGCCGCTTTTCCCTTCATGGCGACCTCTTTCTCAGACCGGAATGGGCAAATGCCGACGCGAAGGCTCACGCCTTGCCTCAAGCTCAAGTCTTGAATAATTGCCCGAGAGTGGAGTTTATAACGGTCTCGAAATCCCGCGCATAGAATT
>CAVUAN010000005.1:0-316524 GCA_963739435.1 uncultured Acidobacteriota bacterium | reverse complement strand
AAGCACACGTGATGCATGCCGCCGGACTCGTTGCGCTCGAGGAACGAGGCTATCGGAGAACCCTCCCCAAGAGGCTGTAGCAGCTCGAGCCGGGTGTTCGGCAGATCCACGAAACTCGCCACCACCCCTTGCGCCGGGAAGCTCTATCGATTCGGAGACAACTGCTCCGAGAACATCCCGGTAGGTGGCTGCCGCCGCCTCGAGGTCCGGGACCGCGATCGCTATGTGGAGCAGTCTGCCGATCTGAGTCACGAGTCCACCCTTGCGTCGAAGAAGATGTCCAAGAGCCTTCTTGCGGCGCTGGTGGGCGGCAGCCTGCCCTCGGCGACCGCTCTCTCCAAACCCGGCAGTTCGGCATGCACCCTGGGATCGCTCCGCAGGGCCCTCTCCAGTTCCTGGGTGGTCTCACTCCACAGCCAGACTCGGGCCTGCTCGGTCCTGCGCCTGGTGATCTCCCCGGTCGACCGCAATGCCGCCACGTAGCGCTCCACGTGATCCCAAACCTCAGAGACGCCCCATCCCGGTGAGGGCCGAACAGGCCTGCACCGGCACTTTCCAAGCCTGAGTGCGCGGACGCAGAACGTTGAGCGCGAGACGGTAGTCGGCCGCCGTTTGGCGGGCCGCGCTCTCGAGTTCTCCGTCAGTCTTGTTCACGGCGACCACGTCGGCGAGTTCGATGATGCCCCGCTTGATCCCCTGCAGCTCGTCGCCACCGCCGGGCGCGAGCAGCAAGAGAAAGGCGTCGGTCATGTCGGCGACCATGGTCTCGGACTGTCCGACCCCCACCGTCTCGACCAGGATGATGTCAAAGCCCGCCGCCTCGCACAGCAGGATGGCCTCGCGCGTGCGCCGAGCCACGCCGCCCAGCGCGCGCCCGGCCGGAGATGGCCGCACGAAAGCGTCCGGCCGGCGCGCCAGCTGCTCCATACGAGTCTTGTCTCCCAGGATGGACCCCCCGGAGACCGTCGAAGAAGGATCGATGGCCAGGACGGCGACGCGATGACCTCTGTCGATCAGGTAGCAGCCCAGACGGTCGATGAATGTCGACTTGCCCACTCCCGGCGCGCCCGACACTCCGACCCGGGTGGAATCGCCCGTCGCCTCCATCAGCGATTCGAGCATCTCGACTGCCCGGCCGCGGTCTTCCTCACGCGTCGACTCCACCAGGGTGATGGCCCGGCCGAGGGCCTTGCGGTCGCCGGCCCGCACTCTCTCCGCTAGAGCGGACAATTCTGCAGGAGGCTTCTTCGTCGGTACCATTAGGCACTCACCTTCAGAACGCTCTCTCAGCCCGAAGAAGCTACCACAATGGTCAATTTGCTAATCAGCACAACTCAACATTTCAACCTGAACTTCCTCGGTGGCATCTGGTAACAGCTTGCGCGGCGGCTTTAGATATCGCCACGGCCGACTTGGGCGCGTGCAACACAACCTGCGATTTGGTTGGTTAACGACAACCAACTTGAGGACCCATTAAGTATCCTCGGGCTCTTCAGCCTTGTCAAGACTCCTGAGCGGTCCGCCTACTTAGTTTGAGGGCACACTGACGTCAAACGATGATGTCGGAGAGCAACGCACACCTTCTGGCCAGGCCGTCAAGAAGACCGGCGACTCCGGCGGCCGTACCTTGTGGCGTGTGGGGAAAGACCGACGGCCGGCAGTAGGCGCGCTCCCTGGTATCTATCGTCGGGGATCGTGCAGCCCGAGGGTATACTGCGACGCAATCCCGTCGAAGAGCGGACGGAGCAGCGTCCCCACGAACGTTGACGAGCCTAGGCAGGGGGATCCGGGTGGAACGGACGATCACCTACTTTGAGAAGCCGGGACCGACCAACACCGACGCGACCCTCCGGCTGGCGGCGGAGCAGGCCAAGCTGCGAGGCATCGGCAAAGTGATCATCGGCTCCACTCGGGGCGTCACCGCCAAGCGGGCGGCGAAAGTCTTCGCCGGCACCGGCATCAAGCTGATCGTCGTGCCCCACCAGTACGGCTTCACCGAGTCACAACTCTTCCCCCCGGACCTGGTGGCCGACCTGGAGCAGCAGGGCCACAAAGTGCATTTCGGCACCATGCTCTTTCACACCGACAAGTTCTACGGCTCCGGCATCGCCGAGGCCATGGCGATGATCCTGCGCACCATCTGCCAGGGCATGAAGGTCTGCGTCGAGATCACGCTGATGGCGGCGGACGGCGGGCACGTGGCCCGGGGAGAAGAGGTCATCGTGGTATCGGGCACCGGTCGGGGGGCCGACACCGCGGTAGTCGCCGTCGCGTCGACCTCCAGCAAGTTGCACGACCTGCACATCACCGAGATCCTCTGCAAGCCGTTGCAGACGAAGTCCTGGGCCCGGGGCACCAGTCCGTACGACCCGCCGGCGCGCCGGAGCTAACAGTCCGCAAAGTAGATCGCCGCTAGATCACCTGGCTTCCGGTCCGCGGGACGCGCCGGGTGTGTTCGTCTCGATCAATCCGGGCTGCGCAGCGTTAGAACTCTCCGCGTCACCGGATGAAGTTGGTCATCACCCGCGCTTCCGTCTCGGGATAGGGCACCGTGCCCTTCGCCGCTTCGATGCACTTGAGCAGCCACGCCATGTTCCGGCCAAGGGTCCTCATGATCTGCATGCCCTCGAGGTCCTGTCTCACTTCTTCGGGCGTGTTCCCATGGACCGCATTCCAGTACTGCGAGGAGACGATGGGCATGTTGGAGATCGTGAAGTACTTGTTCAGCCGGTCGAACGTGGCGCTCGCGCCCCCACGGCGCACAGAATTACGATGGCGGCCGCCGGCTTGTAGGCGTATCTGTCACCTTTGGCGAAGAACATCCGGTCGAGGAACGCGCAGAGAGAACCGTTCGCGCCGGCGAAGTAGACGGGAGAGCCGATCACGATGCCGTCCGCTTCCGCGGCCAGGTCGATGCACTCATTGACGCCGTCATCCTTGAAGACGCAATACCCTGTCTCGAAGCAGCCACCGCAGCCGATGCATCCCCGGATGGCCTTCGCCTCCGATGTGGAAGATGTTGGTCTCGATACCCTCGTTCTCGAGCTGCCCGGCGACTTCCGAAAGCGCCGTGTACGTGCAGCCCTTCTCGTGCGGACTTCCGTTGATCATGAGTACGTGCATTGTCACGCCCTTTCTGTGCACATGTCCGCCCGAGGCTCTGAGAATATACCGCTCGGAGTGGCCGGGACGGGTTAGTCTGCCCTACCGATGCCCTGCGCGACTCTGATATCTTTCGAGCCCGGCTCACGGCGGACCCCGGGAAGGTCGATGACCGAGAAGTACGTACACGGCTACGCTCCGCGCGAAAACGCCCGGCTGGGGGATCAGGCCGATGCCTTGGTGGACCTCCTCCACCGCGGCACTTCGTACCCGCCGGGCAGCCTGGTGCTCGAAGCGGGGTGCGGCGTGGGGGCCCAGACGCTCACCCTCGCCCGCAACAGTCCGGATGCGCGGTTCGTCTCGATCGATATCTCCGAGGGCTCGACCGTGGCCGCCAAAGCCAAGACAGACGCGGCCGGGCTCACCAATGTGCAGTTCCGCCATGCCGACATCTTCGCGCTGCCCTTTGCACCGGAGTCCTTCGACCACGTCTTCGTCTGCTTTCTGCTTGAGCACCTCTCGCGGCCGGTCGAGGCCCTGGATGCACTCAAGGCGCGGCTCAAGCCGGGCGGCACGATGACCGTCATCGAGGGGGACCACGGGTCGGCATACTTTCACCCCGACAGCGACGCAGCCCGCCGAGCGATCCAGTGCCAGGTCGAACTGCAGCGGGCGGCCGGGGGCAACGCCCTGATAGGGCGGGAGCTCTACCCGATGCTGGTGGAGGCAGGTTTCGCCGGGGTCCGCGTGTCGCCGCTCACGGTGTACGTGGACGGGAGCAGGCCGGACCTGGTCGATGGGTTCACCAAGAAGACGTTCACCGCCATGGTAGAAGGCGTACGCGAAACTGCCATCGAGGCGGGCCTTGCCGTAGCCGAGGACTTCGACGCGGGCATCCGAGCCCTCTATCGAACGGCTGAGGCCGACGGTGTCTTCTGCTACACGTTCTTCAAGGCCGTTGGAGAGAAACCGGGGCGAGTGGGCTCGTCATAGCGCGTCCCAACTGGCCTACAATGGGATACGCGAACAATCCCCTTAGCCCATCGCTTGGAGGATCCCGAGATGAGGAATAGGGTCGCACCGAGGGCAGCGGCGATTGTCGCGGTCGCCCCCGGACTCACGGTCGCGACTACGGAGGGCCCCTACTACCTCACCAACACTCCGCAGCTCGCCAACGGGAACTTGAACTCGACCGGCCTGCCCGGCGATCCCATCAAGATCGTGGGCCATATCTACAGCGGGACCGACACCTCCAAACCCATCGTCGGGGCCAAAATCGAAATCTGGCAGGCCGACAGCGACGGTGTCTACTATCCTGCAGCCAGCGGCGACATGAGCCGATACAGCGCGAGTGAGATCGCCCTGCGCGGCTTCGTCCTCGCCGATAGCAGCGGCTTTTACGAGTTCACGACCGTCTACCCCGGCTACTACCGGGGTCGAAGCCGGCACATCCACGTTCGGGCTTCCGCCGTCGGCCATGGCGCAGTCACGACACAGATCTTCATGCCGCCGAAGGCCGGCGATGGTACGACACCGCAGAACGACATGATCGCCAGTTCACTGCCGTCGGCAAACCTCGTGACTTTCTCCGACCAGAACGGGATACAGTCGGCGACGTTCGACTTCTATCTGGCCGCCGACTGAACCGCCAGAGCGCAGCCGATGAAGATCAGTCTCAGCCCCCTCGGACAATGCGACCTTCCAGCGGTGTCGAAGCTATTCGACGCCTCGCTGGGCTCCGGATTCTGGAAGCTCGACGGCGGATTTCACGAATATTGCCAGGTCGCTACGATCGACGGCGCCCTCATCGGTGCCGCGGTGGCCGCTCTCATTGATCGACTCGACGAAGCTCCCGACCTGCGGGGCCCAGTAGGGCTCGTACGTCTGGTCGCCGTGCGGGAGACGGCACGCCGGCAGGGCACCGCGCCGCTGCTCGTAGAATCTCTGAGCCACATCTGCCTGGACGCAACCGTCACATCCCAGCCCTAGTCTTCGTGGCTCCCGTCGCAGAAAGGTTTGTTCCAGCTCTTGCCGCAGCGGCATAGCGTAACGCGGTTTCTGACTTCGTAGGTCGTGCCGTCGGATGATTCCACCACTATGCCGCCCCGTCACCCAGATCGGCCCCATCTGTTGGATTGAGTGTCCTCGCACCAGACCGATGGAGGGCTCGAACTCCGGTTCTATGGCCTGGCCATCCCTCCCCCACGCCACCAGCCTTCCCGAGGGGCAGTCGCAGGCCTCCTCGATGGCCGTTTGCCTCGCCGCTAGGATCGGCGGACCGCCGGGTGAGCGTCCAGGTCCCCGCAGCTCGATGGCAGAAACCCGCTCCCATGCAGAACCCCTCCGCATCCGTCAACGTGAGTTCGGGTCCCTCGAGCGTATCGGCCTGCTCCAGGTAGGGCGTATCGCCGGCCGTCTCGGTACCGTCGAATTCGATTCCGGCGTGGCTGCCGTCGCAATAGGGCATCCGGCGCGAACGGCCACAGCGGCAGAGGGCGTAGCTCTCCTGCGGGGAATACTCTCGGCCCTCTCGCCAGCCGTGAGGCTGGCCATCGTCATCGACACAGATGATCTGGTCCGATAAGGGAACTCCTCCCGAGACCAGGTAGGGACCGTTTGTCGTGATTTTGACTCTGTATTCGCGCGGGCTGGGAGAGTGCTCGTTCTCCTGATTCACCTGGTCCTACCTCTGTTGTGGCGTCGATCTCGATCGCGAGCGTTCCTCGGAGCCGGGCGCAGGCGTGGACCGGCTGCAAAAGGATACGCCCCGCGCGCCCACCTGGCCATGCGGCACCGGTCTCCCACGCGGGGTATCCTTGCGACGCAAGGAGGTAAGACAGGCCATGAAGATCCTCGTGGTAGACGACGACGAGAACCTGCGTCGCCTGGTCGCTGCCTATCTGGAGAGCGAGGGCTACGAAGTCGAGGAGGCGGCCGACGGCCCCTCCGCGCTCGCCGGCTGTGGAGAGGGCAGAGCCGCAACTGGTCGTGCTCGACCTCATGTTGCCGGGCGATGAGCGGCCTCGAAGTGGCCCGTCGGATCCGGCCCGAGCGGACGCACCCCCATCCTGATGCTCACCGCCCGCGGAAGCGAAGACGACATGCTCCAAGGTTTTGAGGCGGGGGCCGACGACTACCTGGTCAAGCCCTTCAGCCCCAAAGTCCTGGTCGCCCGGGTGAAGGCCGTCCTCCGCCGGTCGGGCGCCGAGAGCGACGAGAGGCCGGACAGGTCCGCTCGTCCAAGCGCGGCATCTCCATCGACCCGAAGGCGCGCGAGGTGCGCGTCGAGGGTCGCGAGATCGAACTGACCAGCACCGAATTCGAACTGCTGCGCGTGCTCGGCGAGCATCCGGGCTGGGTCTACACCCGCGAGGAGTTGCTGGAATCGGTGTGGGGCTACAGCTACCTGGGAGACTCCCGGTTGGTGGACGTCCACATCGCCAATCTGCGCAAGAAGATCGGGGACGATCCGGCGGACCCGCACTTCATCCGCACCGTGCGCGGGGTCGGGTACAAGTTCCAGGCCCCGGCCACCGATCGCTCGACCCAGCAGGAAGGTGATCCGTGAGCACCCGGTGGAGACTGTTCTTCTCGTACTCGCGGTGATCGTGGTCCTGGTGGCGGTGCTCTCCATCGCGGTCCGCAGTCTGGCCGTCAGGGCGGTCAACGCCCACATGGCGGGGATGATGGGGAGGGCGGCTCGGGCGGGATGATGGCCGGCGGCATCCAGGGCGCGGTCAGCGCGGGCGTCAACGAAGCCATTCTCTGGGGAGCCCTTGCGGCGGTCGTCGTCGCCGGTCATCGCCAGCTACCTCGTGTCCGGATGGATCACCCGGCCTTTGGCGCACATGGCCGAGGTCGCCGGCCAGATCGCGGCGGGCGACTACCGGCAGCGGGTCTCGCACGGGAGCGGGCGACGAGATAGGCCGGTTCGCGACCGCCTTCAACGACATGGCCGGGCAACTGCAGAAGACCGAGGAAGTGCGGCAAGAGCTGCTGGGAACCATCTCTCACGAGATACGCACCCCGCTCGCCAACATCGAGGGGTACATGCAGGGACTCATGGACGGCGTCATCCCGGCGGAGCCCGAGACCTACGAACTCGTGAGGCGAGAAGCGGCGAGACTGGGTCGCCTGGTCACCGACGTGGAGCGGCTCTCTCGACTCGAAGCGGGAGCCGAGACCATCAAGCCTCGGGAGCTTGTCGTGGCCGAGGCCGTCGAAGGCGTGGTCGCGCCGCTCAGACCTCAGTTCCTCACTCGGACATCTCGTTCTCCGTCGATTGCCCGGAGCCGTGCCCACGGATATGGGCGGATCCCGACAAGTTCGCGCAGATCCTGGGGAATCTCCTCTCGAACGCTCTCCGCTACACGCCACCCGGCGGCGCGGTCAAGATCGACGTGCGAGCCCAGGACCGGATGGTCGCCTTTGCCGTGGAGGACAACGGTATCGGCATCCCCGCCGACGACCTACCCCATGTCTTCGAGAGGTTCTACCGGGTCGACAAATCCAGATCCAGCTCGAGCGGAGGGAGCGGCATCGGCCTGGCGGTGGCCAGAGCTCTCACGCAGCAGATGGGCGGCTCCATCGAGCGCGGAAAGCGTTCCCGGGCAGCTACACCCGCTTCACGTTCCTCCTGCCCCGGGCCCGGTAGCCTGCCGCGCGTTCCCGCGGGTTCCCGGCGACGGCAAGACCTTCACACGACCTTTACGTTCCCTTCATCCCACCTCAACACTGTCCGGCGCATACTCATCTCATCCTTGCCGGAAGCGGCACCCGGCACACATGAACGAGGAGGACACAGTGTTCAAGACCACGAAGACGAAGGTCATCGGTCTGATAGCGGTCGGAGTCGTAGCCCTGGGCGGCAGCCACGTACGCCACGACGGCCTTGGCCGGCGGGCGGTGCGACCGCGGCCCCGCGCGCCGGCGCCGATCGCGCAGACGGCCACCGACCCGCAACTACGCGCAGAGCATCCTCGAGATGCTCAAGGATCGCATGGGTCTGACCGGCGCGGACGCCGAGAAGTTCGCCGACCAGATGATCGCCCGCATGCAGAGCATCAACCCGACTCGACCAGGGCAAAATCCCGCGAGACGAGCTCGTCGGATTCGAGGCTCCTGTACCGCCCGGCCATTTGATTGGCCTTGATCCGGAAGACATCCAGAAACATGCGGCCCGAGTCGCGGAAGAGCCGAATGCTCGAGGCGTCGTTGCTGCGAATGTGGACGGGGATCCGCTTGATGTCGAGGCGGGATTTCAAGGCGAGATAGATGATCTCGACGTCGAAGGCGAAACGGTCGATCAAGGTGTTGCGAAAGAGAGCCTCGGCCACGTCGGCCCGGAACCCCTTGAGCCCGCACTGCGTATCGAAAAAGCCGCCCGTCACGAGCTTGCCCACGAACTCGGAGAAAGCCCGCGATGCCAGGCGCCGCTGCCACCGCAGCTCCTCGTGGTAGAGGGAATCCGGAAGGGTCCGGTCGCCGATCACGACGTGAAACCCTCTTTCGAGGATGTACTCCGCCATCACGAGAAGGAGGTCGAGATCGAAGGGAAGGTCGACGTCGGTGAAGATCCGGGCTTTGCCGCGCGCCGCCAGCATGCCCGCCCGAACGGCGGCTCCCTTGCCCCGGTTTTCCGGGAGCCGGATCAGCCGGATCGGGGACGACTCTTCGGTCATTGCGGCGGGAAAGTCTTTCCCTCCGTCGTCGACGATCACGATCTCCCAACCGAGCAGTCCCCTCGCGAAAAACGCCGACAGCCTGTCCGCGGAGCGCGCGGCCTGCTCGGCTTCCCGGTAGCAGGGAAGAATGACCGAGAGATGCGGCGTCAAGGCGCTCCCGATGCCCCCGGTTTTCGTGCGATGGCGAGCAGGATGTTGCCGAACGGGAGGGACGCCCGGTCCTCGAGCGCCGCGCACCGCTCGGCGAGCGTCCAGCTGACGGCGCTCAAAAAGGGTGCGAAGGTCGAGAAGGTGGTCACCGTCTCGACTTGCCACCCGGCCTCCTGGAGAAACGACGCGAGCATGCCCCGCGAGAAGCGCGTCACGTGCTGGTGCTCGGCCATCGGAGCCGCGAGCTTGAGCTTGTCGAGCGTCCATTCGAGGAGCGGCCAGAAGCTCCGGTAGTTCGGCGTCGTCACGAAGAGACGTCCTCCCGGCCGGGCGAGGCGAAAGAGCCCTTGCAACAGGGAGCGAACCTGATGGGCGTAGATGTGCTCGATGAGCTCGAGGCAGTAGATCTTGTCGAGGCTGCCCGGCTCGAAGGGCAAGTCCTCGACGAGGCCCTGCTGAAAATCGAGATTTGGCCGTGAGAAGGCCTGCCGGGCGTAGGCGATGGCGGCCGGGTTGGCGTCGATTCCGGTCGTGCGCGCCCCCATCGACGCCAGCAGGTCCGCGATCACACCCGAGCCGCAGCCGACGTCGATCACGCGGTCTCCGGGGCCGGGCGGGCAGAACTTTCGGATGACGCGCTCTTTCTGGTAGTGCCAGGATCGCTGAACCACGAAACCCCTGGTTCGCGCGCGGTGCTGGTAGGCGCCGTCGATCGAGATGGCGTCTCCACGCCGAGCGGCGGCGGGCTCGGATGTCAACGGGGCCGTCACGCGGCGCGATTCTATTCGAGTTGGCCGACAGCGGGTTGCCGGCCGGCCGTGGAATAAGATCCGCGCCGCGTGTTCGTGCTCGCCCTGCGCCTGCTCGCCGTCTATTTCGTCTCGGCCGCGGCGCTGCTGTGGATCGCGCACCGCTGGGTGCGCCCCCTGAAGCTGCCGGTTGCGTGTGCCCTGATGCTCGGCCCGTTCCTTCTCACGGGTGCCGCGATGGCGACCGGCAGCGTGTATGCGCCGCTCGACATCGAGTTCGGCACGGAGCCGCTGGTCTCCTACCAGCGTGAAGCCGGGATCTCCGGGACCAGGACGCCGCTCCTGGCAGACGTCGTGAGCTCGCAGATTCCGGCTCGCAAGGCGGTTCGGGAGGCGATTCGCCACGGGCGATTCCCTCTCTGGAACCGGTTTGGCATGGCCGGAGAGCCGCTGCTCGCCTTCCAGCAGCCGGCGGCGCTGCATCCTCTGACATGGCTCGGGCTGGTTCTTCCCCTCGCCCAGGCCTGGACCTTCGAGATGTCGATGCGGCTTTTGCTCGCCCTGCTTTCTGCTTACTTGTTCTTTCGGGAGCTTCCGAGTGGCGAGACTGCGGCGCTGTTTGGCGCCGTGGCCTGGGCGCTGTCCGATCACCTCGTCTTCTGGCTCGGTTATCCCGTCACGGCCTCCGTTGCGGCATTTCCGCTGCTGCTCCTCGGTTTGCGCCGCGTGGCCCGCGGCGGCGGCCGCACGGCGGTCGTGATCATGGTCGTGTCGCTCTGCTTGATCACCCTGGGCGGCCACCCCGAGACACTGCTCCACGCGGTCGCGGGCGGCGGCGTGTTTTTTCTCTTCGAGCTCGCCTGGGCGCGCCGGGAGCATCGGGGCCCCGCCCTGGGGCGCGCCGCGCTCGCCGGGGCTCTGACGCTCGGTTTGACCGCGGTCGTCCTGATGCCGCTCCAGGAGATCCTGCCGCTGACGGCGGCGCACCAGGGGCGTTCGACCTGGTACGCGGCCTCGAAGAAGTCCGTCTCCTTTCCCGAGAGCCTTCGCCGGTCGACGCGCGACCTGCTCCCCTATGCGTTCGGACTCTCGGGTCATAGCCGCCTGGCCGCAGGTTTCGGGGTGCCGGCGGCCTATGCCGGCGCGCTGGTTTTCCCGCTGGCCTTAATCGGCCTCGGCGCCCGGCGCCGCGAGAAGTGGGCGTTTGCGGTGCTCGCGGTCCTGGGGCTCGCGCTCTGGGCCCGCCTGGCCGGGATCACGGACGCCGTCTCGAAACTGCCGCTTTTCGATATCGCCGTCAACGATTACCTCGTGTGGCTCGGGAGCTTCGGGCTGGCGGCTCTGGCCGTCCTGGGGTTGGATCGCCTGGCCCGCGGAGAGGCGATCGTCTCACTTCGCGGCGGCTTCTCTGCTTTCGGCGGCGGTGCTCGCCCTCGCGTTCGGCCTGGCACGGGGAGAGATGCTCGGCCTGGACATGAATTCGGCGGACCTGACCCGCCGGATTCTCCTGCAGTGTCTTCCGCTTGCGGCCGCGGCCGCGATGGCGGTCGCCTTCCGCGGCCGTGGCATAGCCGTCGCGCTCTCTGTCTTCGCGCTTTTCGTCGCCAGCCGCACGCTCGAGGCGCGCGACGTTTATCCCACCTGCTCGACCCGAGCTTTCTATCCGGTGCCCGAGATCCTCGAGAAACTGCCCCGGCCCGTTCCAGAGCGCGTGGCCGCGCTCGGCTACCTCTGGATCCCGAACATGGCGGCTCTGTACGAGCTCCAGGACGTGCGGGGGTACGAGGCGATGACCCTCGCGCCTTTGGTCGAGACCTACCCGCTGTGGTGCGTGCCTCAGCCGATCTGGTACAACCGGATCGACGACGCCTCGAAGCCGTTTCTCTCGTTCCTGAACGTGCGGTATCTCTTCGCGGCGCCCGGCCAGAAGGGCCCTGCGGGATGGACACTGCTCGCGGAAGCGCGCGGCGGACGAATCTTCGAAAACCCCGGGGTTCTGCCCAAGTCGTTCATGCCGGGCCACGTCGGCCGGGTGAAGGACCCGGCGCGACAGCTCGATGTCCTCGGCCGGGTCACCGACTTCGGCGGTTTCGGCGTCGTCGAGCGCAGTGAGTACCTTCCCGCCGACAGCCCGGATTGGGAGCCGAACGGACCAGGGACCGTGCGCATCGTCGAGGATTCGGGGCAGCGGCTTCTGCTCGACGTCGAGGCGTCCGCTCCCGGTGTCGTGGCGACGTCCATCCCGCGCTGGCCTGGATGGAAGGTCAAGGTCGACGGTGCGGCAGTCCCGGTCGTGCCCTACAACCGGGCCTTCGTGGGGTTCGAGGTCCGTGCGGGGCGCCACTCGGTCGACCTGCGCTACCTTCCGGACGGCTTCATCCGGGGTGCATGGATCAGCGCCGCGGCTCTCGTCCTGTCTCTGGTGCTTCTGCGTTTCCCGCGGACACGGCTGCGGCCAGGGCCAGGAACGCCGCAACCGGCGTGAAGAGCCGGCCGGCGGACCACCGGATGTATTCCGTGGGGTCGTAGGGCACGCGCAGGTAGTTGGACAGAAAGAAAACGATCAGGGCGGCCCCGGTCGCGCAGGGAATGAGCTGAAGCCGGGAAAACCGCGCGGCCGCGACAATTGCGGCCAGGGGGACGAGAAAGGGAAGGATCCCTTCGGGAGAGCCGAGGGTCTGGCCCACGGCACGAATCACTTCTCCCGCGTGCTCGGGATAGAAACGGCGATCGCCGAGATCCGAGTAGCCGACGAAGAGCCGGTGGCGAAGGCCGAAGGCGAACCACAGGGCCAGGCAGATTGTCGCCGGCAGGAGAAGGCGAGTCACTGCTCCCCGGAAGGCCAGCTCGCGCCGGCGGACGAAGAGGACAACGAGTCCTGCGAAGACGGCGAAGGGAAGACCATCCGGCTTCGCCGTCGCGGCGCCCGCCAGGAGAACGCCAGCAAGGACCTGCCCATTGGGCTCGAGCACGGCTGGGCCGAGGAGAACAGCCATGCCCAGCGCCTCGAAGAGGAAGAGCGGCATGTCGGCATTCCCGGCGATCTCGAATGTGATGCCCAGGATCGCCAGGGCGCAGATCACCGCGCACGAGCTCGCCGCTGCGGCTTTCTGGCCGGCGGACTTTCTCAAGAGTGCCGGGAGGGCCAGAGCGAGCGCCGAGAGCAGAACGGGAAACGTCAGCATCGCTGCGCCCCACGGGAAACGCCCCGCGACGATCGTCGACAGGGCGAAGAGATTCGTGACGAGCGGAGGGTAGGAGGCGTGCATATAGGTGTGGAACGGATCGCCAAGGAATGCCGGGTCGATCGTCCGGGCCGCCGCGAACGCTTGCGCCTTGGGGCCCCAGAAGAGCACGAGGTCGCTCGACGTGGCGGAGGCCGATGCGGCGGCTGCCAGAGAAACGAGCAGGGCTGAGGCGATAAGGCTCCCGGCCAGAAGCCCCGACCTCTCGTCGGCCGGCCCGAGAGGGTCTGGTTCCGGGTCCCCGGCGGCAACCGGCAGCCACGCGGCGCTCGCCGCCGCGGCAAGAAGGAGGATCGGGACGTTCCACCTCCACCCGAGCAGCGCAAACAGCGTCATCCAGAAGGAGAGCAGGACACCGCCGAGCGATGCTGAAAGAACGAGCCGGGCGGCGAGAGGCAGGCTGCGGAAGCCGCTCCGGACAATCAGGGGCGCTCCGGCGATCCCCGGCGCCAGGACGAAGGCGGCGAGCCAGACTGCACCTGCCGTCATCTGCCGGCTCGCCTCCACACGGTGCCGTCGGGTGTTTCGAGAAGGATCTCGCCAGGCGGCGCGGCCGGGCTCCCCCCGAGGACGACCAGGTACTCGGCCCGGGCCTGGAGCTCCGGCGAGGAGACATCCCAGAGCGCGGCGGGCCAGACCGTTCGCCCGGGCAGCATCGCAACGGCGTACCGGTAAAGAGAGGTGTCTTTCGTCGCGTTGGAAGGTTCGGACCGGCAGGCGACGGAGCCGGGGGCCGGAATGACGGCGGCGGCTCTCCGCAGCAGCCGCAATGCCGGGACTGCGTCGCGAGAAGCGGCGTGGTCGTACGGCGTGGCCGGGGCCTGGAGAACCTCCGAAGGCGCCGGAAGCCTGCGGATCGAGAGCGCAATGAGGAGGGCGGAGCCGGCGAGAAGGATCGCGCGCGACGTTTTCGGGGGCCGCTGCGGGGCAACCGGATCGAGAGGTTGTTTGAGGTCAGGCATTTCAGAGACGGGAGGCTAGGTCCGGGCTGCGCGCGGCCGGAGCGATCGCCAGGAGGACCGCGACCGGCGTGAAGATCCGCCCGGCCGACCAGGAGATCCAGTCGGCGAGCTGATAGTTGGTGTGGAGGTACGTGAAGAGGAAGAACACCGAAAGGATGAGAGCCGTGCCCGCGGGCAGCCAGGCCATCCGCGACTTGCGCGGGGAGAGAAGCAGGACGACGACCGGCGCCAGGAAGGGAAGCCCGCGGGCGACCAGCCCGAACTGCACTCCAAGGGCGCGGAAGACGAGGGACAGGTTTTCCGGATGGAGCTCCAGGGGACGGCCGTAGCCTTCGTAGAAACCAAAGAGCTGGCGCGTCCTGCCGTAGGCGAGCCAGGCGCCCAGGCAGGCCACCGCCGGCAAGAGCAGGAGCACCGCGGCGCGGGCCGTGCGCTGCCGGGGGCAGAGAAGAAAAAAGAGGCTGGCGGCGGCCACCGCGAAGGGGAGACCCTCCACCTTGGCCGAGACGGCTCCGGCAAAGAAGAGGCCCGCCAGCAGCTGCCGGCTGCCCCGAGCGGCGTCGGGCCCGGTCAAGAGCACGGCGGCGCAAGCCTCGAAGAACAGCAGGATCGTGTCCCCGTTGCCCGCGACCTGGAACGCCGTCCCGAGCAGCCCGGCGCAGCAGATCGCGAGAGCCGCGACGGCGCGCGCCTCGGCCCGCGGCCGGTCGGCCGAGGCCAGTCCCGGCAGCGCCAGCGCGAGCGCCGCGAGGACCAGGGGAAATGAGTACGGAGCTGCGCCCCACGGGAACCGGCCCGCGGCGAGCGTCGCGAAGGCGAACAAATTCGTGACGAGCGGGGGATAGTCCGGGTGCAGGTGCGCGTGCCACGGCACCCGAAGGAACTCGGCGTCGATCGTGCGCGCCGCGGCGAACGCTTCGGCCTTCGGGCCCCAGAAGTGGAGAAGATCCGTGGACCCGGCCGTCCCTGCAAAGGTCGCAAAGAGCGCGATTGCCAGGGCGATCCAGGTGAACGCGCCGGCCGCGACGGCCGTGCCGAGCGACCCGGCGTCCGGAGGCCGCGGACTCTCGGCTTCGGGGCCCAAGGCCGTCCGCAGGAGACCCGAGACGGCAGCCGACACGGCCGCGAGGCCCCAGAGGTTCCAGGAAATGCCGGCGAGTGTCGCGAGCGTCATGACGAGGGAGAGCACGACGGCGCCGGCACCACCCGCAAGGGCTGTCCGGCAGGCCGGGCCGTAGCGCCTGTAGTTGGGATGCAGAAGGAGCGGCCCGCCGATGACGGGAGTCAACGCGAGGCAGAGGAGCCATGCCGGCCCCGCTCTCAAGACGGCCGCCGCTGCCAGACGGTCCCTAACGGACTCTCGTGGAGGAGCCGCCCCGGGGTGGCAGCCGGCCGTCCGCCGAGGATGACGACGTAGTCCGCCCTCGCGGCCAGGTCAGGCCGCGGCGCGCCCCAGAGGGCGGCGGGCACGACCTCACGCCCGGGCAAAAGCGCGACGCCGATGTGATGCGACTCGGTGTCGCGCCGAGGGTCGGGCGGCTCGCTCGTCACGGTCACAGAGGCCCCGCGCGGAATCACGGCCGCCGCTTCCTCCAACAGAATGAACGCGGGAGCGACGTGGCGAGCGGGGCTCCGGTCGTAAGGCGTCGCCGGTGGGTGTGCGACCGCCGCAAGCGGCGGCAGGCGCGCGAGCGAGGCGACGAGCACCAGAGCGGACGCCGCCAGCGAGGTCGTCGTCAATCCAGGTGCGCGCCAGGCCACACGGGGATTTTAGACCGCGTTACCCGCGGATCAGCTCGGCTTGGCCTCGTCCTCGTAGTGGCCGAGCAGTTCCTGGCCGATGGTGCGGGAGACGAAGATCTGCTTCAGGTAATTGAGCGTCGTCACGGCCAGGGGCACGCCCGCTGCCGAGAACGGGGCCCCGACAGCCGCGAGGGCCAGGTGCCTGGCTTTCTCGCCGTACGTGAACTCGGGGTTCTTCAAGTCGAGCACGCTGCCGTAATAGCGGAAGACCATGCGGTAGACGTCCGACAGCAGCACGCGGAAGCCCATCTCGCTGCCCCAGACGAAGCACTCGCCGGAGCGGACCTTTTCCAGGAACTCCGCGGGGGTTTCGGCCTCGGCGACGGTGTAGACCTTTGCCAGTGGCCCGAGCGTGTGGGCGTCGGAGCCCGCGACCAGCGAAAGAGCGCCCTTCTTCTCGCGGACGACGGCCATCAAATCCTCGACCAGCCGGTTGTGCTGCGAGGTCATCGCCCCGTTCTTGACCTCGAAGACGTCGAACATCCGGAGCATTTCCTCGAAGTACCGGCGCGGGGAGTTGCGCATCCGGTAGTTCTGAAACATGTGGTTGGCCGAGGAGATGATCCGCTCGGCGCGCAGGTATTCGTGAAGGTCGTAGATGTTCTCGCGGCGCCGCTGGATCTCGGCATGCTGCTTTTCGTCGATCCCGAACACGTTGACGTGGATGCGCTGCCGCGTTTCCGGGAACCAGGTTTCAACCTCTTCCGAGATGAAGAAATCCGTCAGGTCGGGCTCGGCGTTCAGGAGCGCCAGGCAGCCGTCGATCGAGTCGTGGTCGGAGATCGTCACGAAGTCCATTCCGCGCTCCTTGGCCACGCGGTAGACCTCTTCCGGCCGGTTGTAGGAATCCCGAGTATTGGCGATGCGGAAGTACTTGAACGTCGAATGGACCGAGTGGCAGTGCAGGTCGGCCTTACGGAACCGCCGGTCGGAGAACCAGCCGGGCAGCTCCGCCTCGGGGGCCTTTGAGCTCATGAACGAGCTACCTTCGCAAAGGCCGTGCCTTGTGTCAATGACGCGGGATGGTTCTGCCCCGAGGTGCTGACCCGTGTTAGCTTTCGAGCGTGAAGAGAGCGCTTTTTCGGGCCGGGTACGGCGCCCTGCTGGTGGCGATTTTTGTCGTCATGGCCTGGTTTTCCTTCCGCCGTTCGATCGTCGGGCGCCCGGTCACGGTGCCGGACCTGAAAGGCAAGTCCATCCCCGAGGCGATGGGTCCGGTCGCCGAGCGGGGCCTCTCCATTGAAGCCGAGCCCGGACGGGCGCGGTTCGACCCGCAGGTGCCGAGGGATCGGATCCTTCTCCAGGACCCGGGCGCGGGCGCTCTCGCCAAGCCCGCGCAAGTCGTCCGGGTCGTTCTCTCGCTGGGTCCGCGGGAGTTGACGGTGCCGGATCTCACGGGCCTGCCGCCCCGGGCCGCCGCGTCGCGCCTGGCGCAGAACTCGCTCGAGCTCGCCGCCGTGTCCTGGTACCGCGATCGGACGGCCCGCATCGGCATCATTGCCCAGGATCCGGAGCCCGAGATGCCGGCGGCGCGCAATGCCGCGGTGGATGTCCTGACCAACCGCGGCAAGCCCGAGGTGCGTTTTGTCATGCCGGATCTCGTCGGCCGCGACGCCGACCGCATGCGTCAGCGCCTCGAGGCCTACGGGTTTCGCGTGGGCAGCGCCCGGTACGAGGCCTACGAGGGCGTCGCGCCCAACGCGGTGCTGAAGCAGTTCCCGCCGGCGGGCTATCCGATCTCGGGAAAGGAAGTGGTTTCGCTGACGGTGGCGAGGGCTACCGACGGGGCTCGGGAGATCGCGCGGTGAGCGGGGGACCGGTCAAGATCGCGCCCTCCCTGCTCGCAGCGGACTTTGCGCGCCTGGCAGACGCCGTGTCTCTGGCCGAGGCGGCCGGGGCAGATCTCGTGCACGTGGACGTCATGGACGGCCACTTCGTGCCAAACCTGACGATCGGGCCGCCGGTCGTCGCGGCCCTGCGCAAGGTCACGCGCCTGCCGCTCGATGTGCACCTGATGATCGAGGACCCGGAATCGACGATCGCCCGCTACCTCGAAGCCGGTGCCGACTGGATTTCGGTGCATGTCGAGGCAACGCGGCACTTGCACCGGTGCCTGGACACGATCCGCAAGGGCGGCGCCAGGGCCGGAGCCGCGATTAACCCGGGCACGCCTGCCGGCGCGCTCGATGCGATCCGCTCGGACCTCGATTACGCTGTCGTCATGTCCGTCAACCCGGGTGCGGGAGGACAGGCGTTCATTCCATCCTCGGTCGCCAAGGTGGAGCAGGTTGCCCGCGAGGCGGCGGCTGCGGGCCGACGGTTCGGAATCGAGGTGGACGGCGGGGTTTCCCCCGGCAACGCGGGCGCCCTGGCAGCCGCGGGGGCCGAAATACTGGTCGCCGGCACCGCTGTTTACGGGGCAGCCGATGCGAAGGCCGCCATTGCGGCGCTACGAGCTGCGGCCCGGCAAGGAGCGAAGGCGTGAGGAAAGTGGGCGCGAAGACCGGGCGGGTTGCCGTGGCTGCGGCGTTCTCCCTGCCGCTTCTCCTCCTCTCGGGCTGCGGGAGCTCCGGCTCGAAAGGGCCGGACAAGGTCACGATGGAGCTCTTGAACTCGACCAAGGAGGTTCTCTTCGAGAAGGGCAAGGCCTTGATCGAGAAGAAGCATTACGAGCAGGGGCGCAAGTATCTCTCCTTCGTGTTCGAGACCTATCCGAACGACCCGCTGGGGCGGGAGTCGCTCCTGATGGTCGCCGACTCCTTCTTCAAGCAAGGCGGTACGACCGGCTACACCGAGGCGCGCTTCCGTTATCGCGACTACCTGAACCGCTACCCCGGCGCCCCGCGCCGCGACTACGCCCGCTACCAGTTCGCCTTCTGCTACGACAAGGAGCACGAGACACCGGACCGCGACCAGACCTCGACGCGCGAGGCTCTCGAGCAGTATCGGGTCTTGATCCGCGAGTTCCCCGATACGGGCTACGCCGGGGCCGCCCGCGATCGGATCCGGAAGCTGACGGACCTGCTGGCCGAGCACGAATTCCAGGTGGGCCATTTCTATTACCGGAAAGGGGCGACGGGGGCTGCCCTGGGCCGCTTCACGATGATCGAGGCGCGCTTCCCCGACTACGGGGCCAAGGACAAGCTTTTCTACTACGAAGCCGGGTCCCTGCGGCGCCTGGGCCGTCCGGAGGAGGCCGACCAGTACCTGGCCAGGGTCCTGGAGGAGTATCCGGACGGGGAATGGGCAAAAAAGGCCCGAAAAGAGCTCAAGTCCGTGAAGCCCCCCACCACGGCATCCGTTGACAACAAGCCTCCGACCCATTAAATTTAGGCGATAGGCGGTTCCCGCCTTAATTTGTTAAGGAGTCGCCATGCGTCTCCCGATTCGACGGCCTGCAGCCGCATTGTGCGCGTCTCTCCTCGCGGGGGCGCTCTTCGCTCAGGAGAAGCCCGCGCCCGCCGTGGGCGGCCAGTACCAGGCCAAGTCGCAGCAGCCCGAGGTCAAGACGATCACACGCGTCACATCTGCGCCCAAGACGACCGAATCGGCCCCCCAACCCATCGGGTACGAAAGCAACGTGTATTGCTTCGGGTACCTCGGACCTCCGGGCGAGAAGTTCCCCTTCGTGACGATCGGCGCCGAGAACCTGATCGAGCAGACCGACTTCGTGACCGGCGATCTGATGTATCTGGACGGGGGCCACGACCGAGACTTGAAGGAAGGCGACGAGTTCTGGCTGGTCACCGAGCAGGACGAGGTCTACTACCCGGATACCTTCAAGGTGCTCGGCACCTTCTACAAGTACCGGGGCCGCGCCACGGTCCTGTCGGTCGAGCCCCGCACGGCAATCGTCCGCATCACGTCGGCCTGCACCGATATTCCGCTCGGCGTCGCGCTCAAGCCCTTCGAGCCGATACCGATCCCGCTCGCCCGTAAGACGCCCGCGGCCAAGGCGGGTGACCCGCCTTCCGGAAAGGTAACGGGAGTGATCGTGAGGTCCAAAGACGATCTCGTTGCCATCGGGTCGGACTCGGTGGTGATGGTGGACCTGGGCCTTGGTCATGACGTGCAGCCGGGCGACTTCCTGACGATTTTTCGGTATGCCATGGGCCGCGAGTACGGAATCCGCCCGGTAGGCACGACATGGGAGATGAAGAAGCCCCCCGCCGGAATGGAGATTCCCAGGACTTATCTCGGCGAGATCGCCGTGCTCACGGTCGGCGACCGGTGGGCGATCGGGCGTGTAACGGATTCGTACAATCTGATCGACGTCGGCGACCAGGTCGAGCTGAAATAGTTCGCCTTCCGCGTTCGCCGAGGCTTCGGCGGACAAGCGAAGTTGGCATGAGAATGGAAGAGGCGCCGAGGCGCCTCTTCTTTTTTTGTGTTGCTTTTTCGGCGCCCGATCGTCTGCTAAGATGCGCGCCTTCTCAGTTGAGCAGCGAATCGCGGGGAGGCAACGTGAACCTGGACGGCCAACTCCAGCAAATCATCGACGAGCTCTTGAGAAACGGCATCTCGCTCGACCTCGCCCGAAAGGAATTCGAAAAGAAATACATCGTCGGGGCCGTGAAGCGCTCGTCGGGCAACCTCGGCCGCGCCGCCTCTTCGCTCGGGATTCACCGCAACACGCTGCGCAACAAGGTCGGGATCCTGAACATCCGCCTGCCTCGCGAACAACGCCGCGTCTCCCCCGACATCCAGAAAAAGAAGTGACTTTCGCGCGTGAGCGCGAAATGTCATCCCGAGCGAAGTCGAGGGATCTGCTCCGGCTGACGAGCGAGGGCAGATTCCTCGTCGCTGCGCTCCTCGGAATGACAGCTTGGTGGGCGGTCGCTTACGGCGTGGTGGGAAGGCCTAGGTCTTCGGGGGCTTGTCTTTGCCGCCCTCTTCGCCGGTCTTCATCGATTCCTTGAAGTTGCGGAGGCCTTCCCCGATGCCGCGTCCGAGCTGCGGGAGCTTGTTGGCTCCGAAGATGATGATCACGATGAGCAGGATGAGCAGCAGCTCGGGGACGCCCAGATTCGGCATGGTGTTCTCCTTGGACGCCGCCTAGCTTAGCACCGCGGCGACCCGCTTCTCGAAGAGGCGGCGGAAAGCCCGGTCGGGCGCCGAGTCGCCCAGCAAGCGCGAGACGAGGGCGACCTCGCCCGGCAAGTACAACCGGTAGACATCGCCCTTTCCCTGGGCCAGGGCCCTGGCGAAAGTGCCGCAGACCTTCCAGGCTCGCTGGAGGAGAACGCGGTCGAAACGCCGGGCGAAGCCCGCGGCATCGAGGCCGCGAGCACGGCAGAATCGCGCCCGGACTGTTTCCGCGGCGTCTTCCGTCATCCACGACAGGGTCAGGCGCTCCCACAGGAGCGAAGCGAGATCGTAAGCGTCCGGGCCCGCGCGCATGTCCTGGAAGTCGATCAAGGCGACCGCGTTTTCGACGGGAAAGAGGTTGTTTCCGTGAAAGTCGCGGTGGCACAGGGCCCGGGGATGGCCGGCGATTTCCGCGCACAGGGCATCCGCCCATTGGTCGTGCACGCGCCGCTCCTCGGGCAAGAGAGGGGCCGCCAGGTGAAGATCGAACACGGCTTCCCGCGCGAGCTCCAGCTCGCGGCGGAAGAACGCGGCGTCGAAGGGCGGATTGATGGACGGGTCGGGCAGGGAGGCGATCGCCGCCTCGGCGTCGGCGGCCTTCTCGAGCCAGGGACCGCGGCTGGCAGTATCCTCGAGAAAGAGAGCGGCGAGGTCCTTGCGGCCGAGGTCCTCCACGATCTGGCTGCCCTCGAGGTCGTCCGCATGGACCTGCGGGACCCTCAGGCGGGGGAGAAGCGCCTCGCGCGCCGCGAGCCAGCGGCGCCGGGAGTCGGCCTCCTCGGGTGGGTAGAAGACTCCCAGGACGCTCCGGCCGCCCGGCAGCAGGAGCCGGAGGTAGCGGCGCCGCCCGACGTCCCCCGGCAGGATCTCGGCAGAGACCGGCTCATAGCCCTTGAGCCGGACGAGTGCCGCCAGGCCGGGGAACTCGGGGGGAATCATTGAGGGAGGTCGAGAGTCGAGAGTCGAGAGTCGAGAGTTGAGCTCTCTCTCATGGTTTTGACTCTCAACTCTAGACTCTTGACTCTCGACTGCTGAGCGGCGCGTTCGCCGCTCAGCTCACTTGGCCTGCGACAGCAGAATCTTTTTGATGTGGACGGGCTGGTTCGGCAAGTCGTTGGCGCCTTTCGGGGCGTTGGCGATCTTGTCCGCCACGTCCATGCCGGACACGACTTCTCCGAAGGCCGAGTACTGGTTGTCCAGGAAAGTCGAGTCCTTCACGACGATGAAGAACTGCGACGAAGCGGAGTTCGGGTCGGAGGCGCGCGCCATCGAGACGATGCCGCGCTTGTGAGAGGTGTCGTTGAATTCGGCTTTGACACGGTTCGAGCCGTTGCCGCCGGTGCCGTAGGCGTTTGAGGCGCTCGCCGGCTTCTTCGTATTCGGATCGCCGCCCTGGATCATGAAGCCCGGGATGACGCGGTGGAAAAACGTTCCGTCGTAGAACCCGCTCGCGGCGAGATCCACGAAGTTCTTCACGTGGTTCGGGGCCTTGTCGTAGAAGAACTTGATGGTGATGTCGCCCTGGTCTGTTTGCAGAATGGCGAGCGTGTTCGCGTAGTCCTTCGTTGCGGAGGACACAGTCTTCCCCTTTCCGGCCGTCTGGGCCGAGAGCCCGGCGGCGCAGGCCAGCAAAACGAAAACTCCGATTCGGATCTTCACTTTGAAACTCCTTTCGCGATGGCGCGGCAAACGATAACACGCGGCCCCGGGATAGGATTTCCTGGTATGTACGGGACCCTGGCGCAGGCCGTGTTGACCTCCGACGACGACGCGGAGGCGGCAAGGATTGCGCGGCGCCTGCGCGAACGGTACCCGGGCCTCTCGCGCGACGCGCTGGCAGAGAAGCTCATCCGCCAGACGGCCTGGCGCTGCGCGGCCGTGGGCGCGCTGACGGGCGCGCCGGCCGCGTGGCTCAACGCGGCGCCTCTGGCGGCGGACCTGCCGTTTCACGTTCTGGCGCTCGCACGGCTCGCGCTCCGGATCGCGGCGATCTACCGGCGCAGCCCGGACCTTGCCGAGCGCGGCCTCGGGGCAGCCGGCGGGCTGGCCCTGTCGGCCGGCGCCGGAGTCGTGCGCGCGGGCGCCGTGAAGCTCGCCCGGCAGGCTCTCGGACGGCGGCGGTCCACGGGCGCGGCACCCATTCTCGGGGCCCTGGTCGGCGGCGGGCTGGCGTACGGCGCGGTCATGGCCTTTGGCCGAGCCGCCCGAGACCACTATCGCGGCCGCGGCTGGCCGCTGCTCAGGTAGCCGTGGAGGAGGCCGCCGAGGTCCTCGTCGTCGGCGGAGGGCTGGTTGGCTGCTCGCTCGCCCGCGAACTGGCGGGGCGGGGGTTGGACGTGACGCTGATCGAGCGCGGACAGCCCGGCGAAGAAGCTTCGTGGGCGGCGGCCGGCCTGCTCTCGCCGCAGTCCCAGGCGGAGGAGCCCGGCCCGTTCTTCGATCTCGGCATGGAGAGCCGCTCGATGTACGCGGAGTGGGTCCACGAGCTCGAGGAGGAGACGGGGCTGTCGGTCGGGTACCGCCGTATCGGCGTTCTGCGGTGCGCTTTTTCGGACGCCGAGCTGGAAGGGCTCGCAAGGCGGTTTCTCTGGCAGCGCCGCGCCGGCTTCTCCGTCGCCGATCGAACGAATGCGGACATCCGGGCGTGGCTCGGCGACCGGTTGGCGTCGGAGGTCGTTGGCGGGTTCTTTTTCCCGGAGGATGCCGTCGTGGACAGCCGCCTGCTCGCCCGAGGGCTTGCCCTCTCGGCACGGCGGCGCGGCGTGCGGATGCTGCCCGGGACGGCGGCGCGCCGCTTCCTGATCTCCGGCGGGGTTTGCCGCGGCGTCGAGACGGCTGCCGGTACGCTGGCGGCTCGAGCCGTCGTCGACGCGGCCGGCGCCTGGGCGGCTTTCGACGCCTCCCTGCCAGTTTCGGTGCCCGTCGAGCCCGTCAAGGGCCAGATCGCCGTTCTCCGCGGAAGCGACAGGGCGTTGCCCTGCGCCATCGAGTCCGGGGAGGTGTACCTGGTGCCTCGGCCGGACGGCCTGGTGCTCGTGGGGGCGACTGTCGAGAGGGTCGGCTTCCAGAAGGAGGTCACGGCCGGGGCCCTGAACTGGCTGATCGGCGCGGCTATTCGCCTCGTTCCCGAGCTCGGGGAGGCGCGCTTCGTCGAGGCCTGGGCGGGGTTGCGCCCCGGGACGCCGGACGGGCTGCCGCTGCTGGGTGCAACGGCGGCCGTCCGGGGCCTTTTTTTCGCCGCCGGGCACTACCGCAACGGCGTGCTGCTCGCCCCGGTTACGGCTCGCCTGCTGGCCGACTGCATGACGGGGGTTGCGACGCGGGATCTCTCTGTTTTCTCCCCGGACCGCTTCGCGCCGGATCCCGTCGAGGCGCGGGCTGGCCCGCGCTCCTGATTTTGCTAGAATCCGGGTAACGATGCGACGAGCAATTTACGGAGGGGTGCGTAAGGCGGCGGACGCTCTCTGGCACGCTGCCCGAGCAGTCGACGGGATGTTTCCGGAAGGGACGCTCCATCCGAAGTGGGCGCCGGCGCCGCTCGCCAAGCAGCGGCAGAAAACGTTTCCGACCCTCGGCTTTCCGCGCGAGACGGATTCGCTCTGCCCGCGCTGCGTGACGGAGGTTCGCACGCAGATTCTCTCGGGCGAAGTGGACTGGAAGGTCCTGATCGAGGGCAACCCGGGAGAAATCAAGGCGCGGATCGTGGAAGAGGACGGCCGCATCCTCATGAAGAAGGACTGCCCGAAGCACGGGCACTTCGAAGACGTGATGTCGACGGATCCGGCCTTCTTCCAGCGGCTCGAGTCGCTGTACCCGGGGCGGGACTTCGTGATTCCCAAGGATGGGCTGCACGAGCACGGGACCTCTTCGATCAAGTACGGACGCGGGGCCGTCCTCACGATCGATCTGACCAACCGCTGCAACATGATGTGCAATCCCTGCTTCATGGACGCCAACCAGGTCGGTTACGTCCATGAGCTCGAGTGGGACGACGTCAAGAAGCTGCTGGACGACGCGGCCTCGATCAAGCCCCGGCGGCAGCTCTCGGTCCAGTACTCGGGCGGTGAGCCGACTCTGTCGCCGCACTTCCTGCCGGCCATCAAGTACGCCCGCGAGATCGGCTACTTCTCCGTGCAGTGCGCCACCAACGGCGTCCGCTTCGCGCAGGACGAGGACTTCGCCCGCGCGGCCGCGGAGGCGGGGCTGCGCTTTGCCTACCTGCAGTTCGACGGCGTGGGCAACGAGCACAACCAGCACCGCAAGGTCGGCAACCTCTACGACGTCAAGCTCCGCGCGATCGAGAACCTCCACAAGCACGGCATCGACATCACGCTCGTCACGACGGTGATCAACGGCGTCAACAACGATCAGGTCGGCGACATCATCAAGTTCGCGATCGAGAACATCGACAAGGTCAACACCGTGGCGTTCCAGCCGGTTTCGTTCACCGGTCGCGACGAGGACATCGACGAGGAGACGCGGACGAAACAGCGGTACACGCTCTCCCACCTCGCCCACGACGTGAAGACACAGGCCGGCATCGGCGAGGTCATGCGCGATTGGTACCCGTTGTCGGCCTCCGGGCCGTTTTCGGACCTGAAGGACCTGCTGGGCGGGATGGAGTCGGATTGGGGATCGTTCAAGTGCGGCTGCCACCCCAACTGCGGCATCGGCACGATGCTGCTCGTGGACGAGAAGACCAGGGAGACGGTCACCGTGCCGTCGGTGCTGAACATCGACCGCATGCTCAATGACATCAAATCCATCACCGACTCCGCGCGCCGGAAGACATGGACGGCCCTCCAGGTGGGGCTCGCGATCCTGCGAAACCTGCGTCCGGAGGGGATTCCCGCCTCGCTCTCGCCCTGGAAAGTCATCCAGATCATGGATGGCCACACCGGCGGCAAGCTCGGCTTCTCGGAGAAGAAGCGCTACGACTGGCGGGTCTTCTTCATCGGCGGGATGTGGTTCCAGGACCTCTTCAACTACGACTTCCGGCGGACCGAGCTGTGCATCATTCCGTACGCGACGCAGATGGGGGAGATCTCTTTCTGCGCTTACAACACGGGCGTGGGCTGGCGCAAGATCATCGAGGAGATGTTCCAAACGGCCACTCTCGCCGAGTGGTACAAGAAGGAAGGCCGCCACGAGGTCTACGCCCGCGGCCGCAACGTCCCTCTCCCGGTCCTCCCCGGGCAGACGGTCCCGGTCGCCCCTCCGCTGCCGGCCGCAGCGCGCAGCGCTCCCGCCGCCTCGATCTCGACCCTGCCCGTCTACGGCGGCAGCGTCGGCAAGTAGTTCTTTCCCCCTCTCCCTCCGGGAGAGGGTTGGGGTGAGGGGAAAACTCTCGCCGAACTCGCTCTAGCCCCGACGCCCCCAGCGGGGTCCGGTCTCAACTTTGGACTTTGGACTTTGGACTTTGGACGCCCCGTGTAGTCCGGCGGGACCGCTCGGCCGATGTGTTCCGGTTCGCTGCGCGATGATCCGGCGCTCGGCTTTTTCTCTCGCCCGCGTGCGCTCCTGCGCCTTGCGGGCACGGATCGCGGCGATGCGCTCGGCGATCGGCACCTCGAAACGTTCGGCGGGGGCCTTGGCGTAGTCGAAGCCCGGTACGGTGATCCGCGGGAGGCGCTTGCCGATTGCCCGCTCGATCGACCTCAAATCGGCTTCCTCTTCCGGCGCGACGAAGGTGTAGGCATCGCCTTTCAGCTCGGCGCGGGCCGTGCGGCCCACGCGGTGGATGTAGTCCTCGGGCACGTGCGGCACGTCGAAGTTGACGACGTGCGAGAGGGCCTCGACGTCGATGCCGCGGGCGGCGATGTCGGTCGCGACGAGCACCTTGAAGCGCCCTTCCTTGAAGCCCGCGAGCGCCTGCGTGCGCTGCGCCTGCGTGCGGTTGCCGTGGATGCGTTCGCAGCGCACGCCGTGTTTCGTCAGGCTCTCGGCCAGGCGGTTGGCGCGGTGCTTGGTGCGCGTGAAGACGAGGGCGCTCTCGATGTCGCCGCGCTTCAGGAGCGTCTCCAGCAGCGGCGCTTTCAGATTCTGGGGCACCGGGTAGACCGCCTGCGTGATGCCGACGGCCGGGGCCGGCGCACGCTCGAGATTGACCGTGAACGGGTTCTTCAACATCTCACGGGTGAGCGCCACGATCGGCGGAGGCATCGTGGCCGAAAAGAAGAGCGTCTGCCTGCGGGCGGGCACGTGCTTCAGGACCCGGCGGATGTCGGGCAGGAATCCCATGTCGAGCATGCGGTCGGCCTCGTCCAGCACCAGCACCTCGAGGTGATCGAGCCGCGCGTACGGGAAGCGGAAGTGATCCAGGAGGCGCCCGGGTGTCGCGACGATGACGTCCGCACCGGTGCGGAAGGCGTGCTCCTGGGGACCCATGCCGACGCCCCCGAAGACGGCGGCAGTGGAAACGGGCGTGTGCATCGCCAGCGCGCGGGCGTGCTCCTCGATTTGAGCGGCGAGCTCGCGTGTCGGCGTCAGGATGAGGGCGCGTGTGACGCCGCGCTTCTTCCCGAGGAGGCGGTTCAGGATGGGCAGGACGAAGGCCGCCGTCTTGCCGCTCCCGGTCATCGCGCAGGCGAGGACATCGCGCCCTTCGAGGGCGGGCGGGATGGCGTCTTCCTGGATGGGCGTGGGACGGTGAAAGCCGAGCTCCTTGACTCCGCGCAGGAGCGCCGGGTCGAGCTGGAAGGAAGTGAAAGGCATCGGGAGGTCTCCGTTCGAAAAGGGGACGGAGGCTGTCACATTGGCGCTGTGGAAGCAAGCTGCCGGTTGGTTATTATGCGCGCCCATGAGAACACTTCGCTCGCTGCACCTGTTTCTCGGCAGCCTCTTTGCCCCGGCGCTTCTCGTCCTCTCGATTTCCGGAGCGTGGCAGGTCTTCCGCTGGAACGACGCCAAGAAGGACGGCAGTTACACGCCCGCTCCGATCGTCCAGTTGTTCTCGGACATCCACAAGGACCAGGTGCTGCCGGGCGCCCGCCACGGGCAGGGAGAGGCGATGCAGTGGTTCTCGCTGGCGGCCTCGATGGGCCTCACCCTGACGACCATGCTCGGCATCGTGATGGCGTACCGGATGACGCGGCAGCCGGTCCTCGTGACGGCATTGTTGCTGACCGGCATCCTCCTGCCGACGTTCCTGCTGACGAGCTGCGTGAAGCCGGCGAAGGCAAGGCCGCGTGAAGAAAAAGCAGAAGGGATGAAGCGGGCCCCCTCGCCGACACCAACCCCGTTGCCGGCGTGGACGCCGGGTCTGGGCGAGCTGATGTCGCTCCAGCAGATGCGGCACGTCAAGCTCTGGTTTGCGGGTGAGGCGGGCAACTGGAAGCTCGCCCAGTACGAGCTCGACGAGATGAAAGAGGGCTTCGACGACGTCGTGCGCCTCCATCCGACGCACAAGGACGCGCCGCTGCCGGTCTCCGAGCTCGTTCCGAAGATCATGGGTGAGCCGCTGTCCAGCCTCGGCCAGGCCGTCGTGGCGAGAGACCGCGCGCGTTTCACGAAGGCCTACGACGCGCTGACGGTGGGCTGCAACTCCTGCCACGAGGCGACGAACTTCGGTTTCAACGTCGTCCGCCGGCCGGCCGTCAACCCGTACCCGAACCAATCCTTCGCCCCGCCCCGGCCCTAGGACAGGTCGCCCCGGCAGCGGGCCGGCTTCTGGGGCCGCCCCGACGGCGGGCCGCCTCCCTCCGGAGGCACGCTCGGGTCAGGCTGCGATAGAGATCGGTGGACCCTCGCTCGTCGACTCGGTCGCAGCTTTCTGTTGGCGTAAGAGATGGCTTGCCTTGCTCCCTCGCTCAGTCCTCCTCCGGGAGGCGGCCCGCCGCCGGGGCTCACACTGAGACAGTTGCCACACTGAGAGCCCCGGAACGTCGGGGGTGCCCTGCGGGACCGTCGGAACTGGGTGGGTGTGCCAGGCCGGGTCGGTCCCAAGTCAGGAGGGTTCTTGCACCAGTTCCGAAGAGCGGCCGTTTGGACGACTCCGACTCCTGCACGGGTAAACGGCCGCGTGTCCCGCAGGGCAGCCCCGACGGTCCGGGGCGGCTCTAGTGGGTTTACTAACCTTTGACGGCGAGGCCGCGGCGGGCGAGGAGGTCGCGCAGGCGCTCGCGCTGGTCACCCTGCAACTCGAGGGAGGACTCGCCGGCTCGGCCGCCGGTGCCGCACGCCTTCTTGAGGACCGCCAGCAGCTCGGCGATGTAGGCGGCGTTTGCGGGCAGGTTGTCGACGACCGTCACATGCTTGCCCGAGGAGCGGTGCTCCAAACGCAGCTTCGCCGTCACTTTCGTCGGCACCGACTCGTCGCGAGGAGCCAGGTTCTTCGAGCAGCGGCAGTCTTCCGCCGGCCAACCGCAGCCGGGACAGATGCGCCCCTTGCCGCTCGAGTAGACGACGCGCTTGTTCTGGTCCGCGGCCATCCGATTCAACCGCGCGCGAGCAGGGTGAGCAGCTCGTTTCCGTAGGCGGTGAGCTTGGCGGGGCCGATGCCGGGGATGTCCGAGAGGGCGTCGAGTGTCGCAGGCCGCGCGGCGGCGATGGCCGCGAGCGTGCGGTCATGCAGGACGACGAAGGCGGGCACTTCGCGGCGGGCGGCCTCCTGGCGCCGCCAGTCCCGGAGCGCGGCGAGCACGCTCTCGTCAGGTCCGGCCGCACCGCCGCCAGCTGAGGCTGCGAGCCGAGCGAGCTTGCTCTTTCTGACGCGCGGCGTTTTGGGCCGCGGGGGCTCGGGCAGCGTCAGGGCGACGGCCGGCGCTCTTCCCGACATCACGTCCCTCCCGGCCCGCGTGAGGGAGAGCGTCCGGTAAGCGTCGTCCGTAGCCGCGAGCAGGCCGGCGCCCTGCGCCGCGTCGATCCAGTCGCCGATGGATTTCGGGCTCTGGCCGGACAGGATCCCGGTTGTCGACAGCGAGGCGAGCGAGTCGGGCAGGCCTTCGAGATGCCCGGCGAGCATCGCCGCGATCTTTCTCTTGCCCCAACGTTCGCCGCCCCGCGCAACGCCGGAGAGGACCTTCCGGAGAAGAAGGACCTCCTCGGCGCCGAGGTCCTTGCGCCTCGAGCAGTTGCCGCAGAAACCGCACGCTCGGGGCGCGTCCTGCTCTCCGAAATAGGTCAGCAGCGTCGCCCGGTAGCAGGCCGACGAGTCCGCGTAGGCGATCATGCGGGCGAGCTTCCGGCGGTCGAGGGCCCGCTTTCGGTCGCGCTGCTCGGGCTCGAGCGGCGACCGGCGCCATCGCGGGTCCTCTTCGTCGTCCTCTTTCTCTATGAAGAACTCCCGCGTGCGGACGTCCACGTAGTTCCAGAGGAGCGTGACGTCGGCGCGGCGGCCGTCGCGCCCTCCGCGGCCAATCTCCTGGTAGTAGGCCTCGAGAGATCCCGGGATCTCGAAGTGGATGACGGCCTCGACGTCGGGGCGGTCGATGCCCATGCCGAAGGCGTTTGTGGCGCAGACGACCTGGAGCCGGCCCGAGGCGAAGGCGTTCTGGACGCGGGTGCGTTCGGCCTCGTCCATCCCGGCGTGGTAGGCGTCGGCCGCGCAGCCGGCCGCCCGCAAGGCCTCGGCCGCGCGCTCGGCGCTCTTGCGCGTCGAGGCGTACACGAGGGCGCGCCGCGCTGCGACGAGCCCGGGCAGGAGCGCCCGCTTCTCGATCTCGCCCGACACCTTGCGCACATCGAGGAAGAGGTTCGGCCGGTCGAAGCCGGCAGCGAAGACGTCCGGCTGGCGCAGGCCAAGGAGCTCCACGATGTCGTCGCGCACCTCGGGCGTCGCCGTGGCCGTGAAGGCGAGGATGGGGGACGGCCGTCTCCACTGTCGCTGCGCCGGCAGCGGGCGGCCGATTCGGCGAGGGTGCGGTAGTCGGGGCGGAAATCGTGTCCCCACTCCGAGACGCAGTGCGCTTCATCCACTGCGAAACGCGACAGCGGCACCTCCTCGAGGAGCCGCCGGAAGCTCTCGGAGGCGAAGCGCTCCGGGGCGACGTAGAGGAGCGAGAGCTTGCCAGCCCGGAAGGCGTCCTGCGCCGCTCGCCGCTCGCCGGGGGAGGCGAGCGAGTGAAGGGCGGCCGCGGCGATGCCTTTGCGCTGGAGCTCGTCGACCTGGTCCTTCATGAGGGCAATCAAGGGCGAGACGACGAGGGTCGTGCCCGGCAGGAGCAGCGCCGGCAGCTGGTACCCGATTGACTTGCCCGAGCCGGTTGGCATGACGGCCAGAAGGTCTCTTCCCGACAGCGCCGCCCGCACAATCGCCTCCTGCCCGGGCCGAAACGACCCGTGCCCGAAATGCTTCTCGAGCGCCTCCAGCGGATTCATCCGACCCTATTCATACCTTGTCACGAGCCTTGTCGACGCTACGGCTTCGCCTTCGTAAGCTTGCGGTCGAAGAAGTCGGCGCCGGCTTTGTAGGCGGCGAGCCAGTGGGCATGGACGAGGAGGTCGTGGATCTCGTCGGGAAAGACGAGCTCCTCGAAGTCGACGCCCTGGGCGCGCAGGGCCTCGGCCAGCATGACGCTCTGGGCAAACGGCACGTTGCGGTCGTCGTCGCCGTGGATCAAGAGCACGGGCGAGCGCCAGCTCTTGACGAAGTTCATCGGCGAAGACTCGAAGGCGAGGCGCGCGACGGCCTGGTGCTTCTCGGGCTGGTAGGCCGGCTCGAAGTTCTGGATGACCTCGTTCCAATCGTGCACGCCGTGCATGTCGACCCCGGCCGCGAAGAGGTCCGAGGCGCGCGCGAGCCCGAGGGCCGTCAGGTAGCCGCCGTAGGAGCCGCCCCAGAGGCCGATGCGGGAAGCATCCACGTCGGGCCTCGACGCAAGATACCGCCCGGCGCCCAGGACGTCGTTGAACTCCGAGGCGCCCACGGCTCCGTACTCGAGCGCCTCGCGAAACTCCATGCCATAGCCGATTCCGCTCCGGTAGTTCACGGACAGGACGATGTAGCCGCGGCTCGCCAGGTACTGGTTGAAGGCGTACGCGTTGCGGTAGTAGTAGTTGTAGTGCCAGCCGAGGAGCATCTGCCTTCTCGATCCGCCGTGGAAGAAGATCGCAGCCGGCCGGCGCTCGCCCGACTTGAGGTCCGGAGGCTTGAAGAGCTGCGCGTGGATCTGCATTCCGTCGGCCGCCGTCAGGATGACGGGTTCGGGCGCGGCGAGCGCGGCAGCGGGGAAGTCGGCCGGCACGGAGCCTTGTGCGAGATCGACCGCTCGGCCGTCCGGGCCGAGGAAGGCCGGCGTGGGATGTCGCCTCGCGTCGGAGCGCAGAAAGAAGATCGCCCCGTCTCCCGCGATTTTCGGGGACCACTCGATGCCGGGGCCCGAGGTCAGCGGCGTTGGCCGGCCTCCGGCGGGTGACACGCTCCAGAGATGGCGCCGATCGACGTCGCCCTGGTTGGAGTTGAAGACGATTCGCTTTCCGTCGGGCGACGAGGCGACGTATTCCACCTCGAACTCACCGGGCGTGAGCAGGAGCGGCGCGCCGCCGGAGGCCGAAAGGGCGTAGAGGTGCGTCCAGCCATCCCGTTCCCACGGGAAGACGAGCCGGTCGCCGTCGGCCCAGACAAGCTGCCTTTCGGCCACGACATTGCGGAAGACGCTGCCGCGGCCGCGCTCGGCGCGAAAGACTTCGCGTGTCTCGCCCGTCGACGCGTCGGCGATGCGGATCGACCAGGGATCGCCCTCGCGGTGCGGCCGGAAGGACTGTAGTTCCCGAGAAGATGGGATGCGCAGGTACACGACGCGCTTGCCGTCTGGAGACCAGACAGGCCCGGCGTCGCGGTCCGTCGAGGGGTCCATGTACCGGACCGCCCGCGTCGCGAGGTCGAAGACACCGATGAATCCGTGGTCGCCCCGGCGGCTGGCGAAGGCGAGACGCGAGCCGTCGGGCGACCAGGCAATCTGGGCGGCGTCGCCGCGGGACTTGAAGGTTTGTGTCGCTTTCTCGCTGCCCTCGAGAGGCACCCACCAGACCTGGTCTTTCTGCACGAAGGCCACGCGATCGCCCTTCGGCGAAACGGCCGCCGAGTGCCCCTCGGCGAGTTTGCGCGGCGGGCCGCCGGACAGGTTGACGACGAAGACAGCCTGCTCGGCGCCGTCGGGTTTGGTCTGCGGGTTGGGAATCTCGCCCTTGCGGTTGGCGTCGCCCCCCCGCACGAACACGATCGACTTCCCGTCGGGCGTAAAAGACAGGTCCCCAATCTCCTGGCCGTCGTCCTCCGTGTACGAGGTCACCGGCCGCCCCTTGCGGTCGGGCAGCTCGGCTACCCAGACGTTGCGAACGCCGCGCGCGTTGGCGACCCACGCGATCGTTCCACCCGACGGTGAGGCCGTCAGGTCGGACGGGAAGGGCGCCGACAGGACCTGCTCGAGCGAGAAGGAGCCGCGCGGCTGCTGTGATTCGGCGGCAAATGGAGCGAGCGCCAGGGACAGGGCGAGCGAGGCTGAGGCAAGCGTTGTGCGACGCATCATGGCTTCTCCTGGCGGCGCATTATTCCGCAGTCGGTGGCAATGGATGCCCACTCGGTGTAGGCTTCGCGGTTCGCCATGACCGCTCCGCAGCTCCAGACCCCCGCCACCGGCTCGCGCGCCGACCGGCGGGCCATCGCCATCGTGGCCCATGTGGACCACGGCAAGACCACCCTCGTGGACGCGCTTCTGAACCAGTGCGGCACGTTCCGGGTCGGCCAGCACGTGGAGGAGCTCGTCATGGACTCCGGCGAGCTCGAGAAGGAGCGCGGGATCACGATCCTCGCCAAGAACACGGCGATCCGCTATCGGGACGTGATCATCAACATCGTGGACACGCCGGGCCACCGCGACTTCGGCTCGGAGGTGGAGCGGATCCTGACGATGGTCGAGGGCGTGCTGTTGCTCGTGGACGCCTCGGAGGGGCCGCTGCCGCAGACGCGGTTCGTGCTCAAGAAGGCCCTGGAGGGGGGCAAGCGCCCGATCGTTCTGATCAACAAGATCGACCGGGCCGATGCTCGGGTCGCGGAGGTGGAAGAGGAGATCCACGACCTGTTCCTGTCTCTGGCGACCGAGGAGGAACACCTCGAGTTCGAGGTCCTCTACGGCGCGGGCCGCCTCGGCTTTGCCTCCAAGGACCCGAAGGCCACCTCGGGAGACCTGAAGCCGCTTCTGGACACGATCCTGACGCACATCCCCGCGCCGAGCGTGGGTGACCTGCCCTTCAAGATGATCGTGGCCAACATCGACTACTCGGACTACCTCGGGCGGCTCGCGATCGGCAGGCTCTTCTCGGGCAGCCTCACGCGCCAGACCGAGCTTGCCGCCGTGCGGCCCGACGGCACGATCGTCGAGAAGGGGAAAGCCGGCAAGATCTACATGTTCGAAGGGATCGAGCGGGTGGAGGTTGAGGCGGCATCGGCCGGCGACATCGTGATGATCTCCGGATTCCCCGACATCGAGATCAGCGACACGATCCTCGATCTCGTGGACCCCAACCCCCTGCCCGGAATCCGAGTCGACGAGCCCACGCTCTCCATGGAGTTCCGCGTCAACGACTCGCCGATGTCGGGTCTCTCCGGGAAGTACGTGACCAGCCGCCACCTGCTCGAGCGCCTCGAAAAGGAGCTCGAACGCAACGTCGGCTTGAGGATGCAGAAGACGGGTTCTCCCGACGCCTTCGAGGTGCTGGGGCGCGGGGAGCTGTCGCTGGCGATCCTGGCCGAGACGATGCGCCGCGAGAGCTACGAGTTTGCCCTGGGCCGGCCCCAGGTGATCCTGCACCGGGGCGAGAACGGGCAGCTGCTCGAGCCCTACGAGGAGCTCGTCATCGACTGCGCCGACGAGTTCACGGGCCCCGTCATCGCCGCCGTGGGTGAGCGCAAGGGAGAGTTGAAGCATCTTGGCAAGCACGGCGACCGCACGCGCATCGAGTTCACGATCCCCTCTCGCGGCCTGCTGGGGTTTCGCCTCGAGTTCCTGACGTTGACCAAGGGCACGGGGTTGCTCAACCACCTCTTCGACCAGTACGGCCCGCACAAGGGCCCGTTGCCCAACCGGACCAAGGGGGCGATGATCGCCAAGGAGGGCGGGGACGTGACGGCCTACGCTCTCGACCGCCTGGCCGACCGCGGCTCCTTTTTCGTCAAGCCCATGGAGAAGGTCTACGCCGGGCAGATCGTGGGCGAGCAGATCAAGGAGGGCGACATGGTCATCCAGCCGTGCGAGAGGAAGCACCTGACGAACATGCGCGCCTCGACATCGGACATGGCCATCAAGCTGACCCCTCCGCGCGAACTGAACATCGAGCAGGCAATCGAGTGGATCAACGACGACGAGCTGCTCGAGGTGACGCCCTCGGCCGTGCGCGTCCGCAAGCGCATCCTCGACCACAGCCGCCGGCGGGTGTCGGAGAAGGGCCGTTAGGGAAGAAACGCCCTCCTCGCGCGGCGGGTTCCTGCTTCTCGCGTTTGCGCTCTCGGGAGCGACGGCGCTTCTCTTCGAGCAGGTCGGCGAAAAGCTTCTCTCGACGGTGGTCGGGGCCAGGGCCGCGCCGGCCCTCGTCGTCGCCGTGTACTTTCTCGCCCTGGCGGCCGGATCGCTTCTTGGCGGGGTCTTGGCCTCCCGCGCGCGGCGCCCCCTCGCCGTTTTCGGACTCTGCGCCGGCATCGCGGGCGCCTGGTCGCTCGGCCTGGGCTTCTTCTTTCGCGAGCTGCAGCCATGGAGTGCCGCGCTGGCCGCGGCCCTGGGCTCGCAGCCGGCCGCTCTCCTGGCCGGACGGTTCGCGGTGGCCCTCCTCTGGCTCTACGTTCCCGCTGCGGCGGCTGGCGCCGCGTGGCCTGCGATCGTGGGAGAGCTGGAGCGCTTTCGCGCCGACGGCAATGCTCTCCTGGCCCGGTTCTATGCGTGGAACCTGCTCGGCGCAGCCCTGGCGGCTGCCGCTGCCCCGTACGTGCTCTTCCCTGCGATCGGCCTGACGAAAAGCGCGGCTCTGGCTGGCGGCATGGACCTTGCCCTCTGTGCGTTCACCCTCGTGCTGGCCAACAGGAGCGCCCCACGGGTCCACGCTCCCAGGCCCTCGGGCCGGGCACCGCGATTTCTGAGCGCGCTCGCATTCTTCTCCGGCTTCGTTCTGCTCGTTCTCGAAGTGCTCTGGGTGCATCTGATGGGTGCGGTGCTCGGGGGCTCGGCGTTCGCGTTTGGCGCGATGCTCGCGGCCGTGCTGGCGGCCCTCTTCGCCGGCAGCTGGACGGTTGCGCGGTTCCGCCCCGATCGGCCGCTGCCGCGCGGCCTCTACGGAGCGGTTCTGCTCGCCGCGAGCGGCGCCCTCGCCCTGACCTTCGCCGGATGGGACGCAGCGCCCGGGATCCTCTTGCGATGGGGTCCGAGCATTGCGAGCTTCGGCCCGGCCGAGCTGCTTCGGTTTACGCTCGCCCTTGCCCTGATCGGGCCCCCCGCGGCGCTGCTCGGGATGCTCTATCCGCTGACGTTCCGGCTCGCGGCTTTTCCTCGCGAGGGCGCCGAAGGAGCCGTGGGGGGACTGGCGGCCTGGAACGCCATGGGTTGCGCGGCGGGGGCGCTTGCGACAGGCCTCTGGCTGCTGCCGGCGTTCGGTTCGAGCGGCGCTGCACGGTGCCTGGCCGTGGCGCTCGTTTTGGCCGCTGGCATCGTGGCGTGGCCGGGCAGCGAGGGGTCGGGCAGGCGCGGGCGCGTGGCCGGGCTCACCCTGGCGAGCCTCGGCGCGGCGCTTGGCATCGTGTTCTGGCCCCGATGGGATCTCCTGGCTCTGACGTCGGGACTGCACGTCTCGTTTCGCGAGGCATCCGTCGGGCCGGCGTCGCGCCTGCTGTTTCTTCACGAAGACCTCTCCGGCGGCATGACCACCGTCGTCGAGAACCCGCCGCGGAAGGCCTCCAGCGCTCCCGTGCGCGTGCTGCTTTCGGACGGAAAGTTCCAGGGCGAGGATGGAGAGAACCAGGCAGCCCAGGTTCTGCTCGGCCTTCTTCCCGCCGTGCACCGCGCGAAGCCGGCCTCCGCCCTCGTGATCGGCCTCGGAACGGGACAGAGCGCCGAGGTCGTCGCCGCCTCGGGAGCGGGACGCGTCGTCGTCGCCGACATCGCGCCCGGCATCGGCGAGGCGTCACGCCGCTTCTTCGGGAGGGTCAGCGGCGGACTTTTTTCGAGGCCCGGGGTTTCCTTCGTTCTGGAGGACGGCCGCAACCTGCTCCTGCGGTCTCCCGAGAGGTTCGATGTCATTGCGACGCAGGTCAACTCGGCCTGGTTTTCTGGAGCGGGCAGCCTCTACAGCCGGGAGTTCTACGAGGTCGTGCGCCGGAGGCTGACGCCGGATGGAGTCTTCGAGCAGTGGGTGCCGCTCCACCATGTGGCGCCGGAGGACGTGGCCTCGTCGATCGCCACACTCTCGGCTGTCTTCCCGCACGTCGCGCTCTGGCGGCTCTCCGACCAGGGATACCTGCTTGCCTCGCCGGCGAAGCTTTCGCTCGATGCCGCCGCCCTCGAGAGCCTCGGGCGCGACCCGCAGATGGCCAAACACCTCTCGGCGCTCGAGGCTTTCGACAGTCGGCCCCTGTCCGATATCGCCAGGCTCCTCCTGCTCGATGAGGGGGCCGCGCGACGCGTGTCCGAGGAGGCTGCCCGGCGAGGCATTCCGATTGCGACGGACTCCAACCGACGGATCGAGTACGCGGCGGCCCGCGCCGCCGTGGGAGCGAGCAGCCGGACTCCGGAGATCCTGGAGGGCTTGCGCCTCATGGCCGGTGCGGCCCCGACCCAGCGCGACTAGGCAGTCGGAGCGTACGTGGCCCGGTTCTCGGGGCCCTCCCAGACGGTGACCTCGACGACTCGCGCGTGGCCGAGCGCTCCCGAGATTTCGAGGCGGTCGTTGAACCAGCGCGCGAGGTTTTCCGCCGATGTGTTGCGGCCCAAGAAGTCCGGGTGCTCGTTGATGTACCGGTAGTCGAATTGCCTGGCGAGGGCCTCGAGCGCCTTCTTTGCCGGCACGAAGTCGACCGCGACGTCGTACTGCTGCAGCTTTTCGGATTCGAGGACGGCTTCGACCCGGTACGAGTGGCCGTGGAGCGGCTCGGGGCCGCCTTCGTAGTCGATCAGGTTGTGGGCCGCCTCGAAGCGGGCGGTGACCGTGACGCGGTAGGGCATCAGCCGAGGACGGTGGCTTCGCGGGTCACCGAGAGCGACGCCTGTTCGGGTGGCGGCAGTAAGAGCAGCGCTTCGAGGACCTTTTTCGGCGTCGTCGTCGGACCATTCGACTGGTCGAGATTCACTTCGAAGAGCAGGCGCGAGCCGCCGTCGGCGCCGGTCTCCAGCGAGAGTGCCTTCAGGGCCGGCATCGCCTCGCGCCAGCCGTTGGCGAGCGCGTCGCTCGCGCGGCCGATGTGCTCGGGCGAGTCGAGAAGGACGGCGTACCGGGCTGTCTTGACGGCCTTGGACAGCGCGGGCTCGCCCGCTGCGAGGAGGCGCACCTCGAGGACGTCGATTCCGGCCGGAAGCTTCGAGCCGATCTCCGCTGCCGCGACGTCGGGAAAGGGCGAGCGGCCCTCGACGTCGAAGACCTCGTGCAGGCTCTCGAGGCCGAGCGGCAGCGCCGGCCCCATCGAGAGCTTCATGTGGGGATTGAAGCCCTCCGAGTAGCGAGCGGGCAGGCCCGCGGCCCGGATCGCTCGCTCGAAGACGTCCATCGTGTTGCGGTGGGAGAGGAACCGCGCGTCGCCGGTCTTCGCAAACGTCACGCGATGACGGAAGACCTGGGTGCCCTGGTTGCCGCGGATTCGAACGGCGGGGGCGAGATCCGGCATGGCCTTCTGCCGGTAAGCCGCGCCCTTGGCGACGTCGCGATAGGAAGCAGGGTCCTCGGGCACGGGAACGGCTGAGTCGAAGGTCGGCAAGGAGCCCGGCATCGCCTTCGCCAGGACCGTGTCCGTTCCGTTGCCCGGGACACCGCAGGCGTAGCAGTGGCCCCACTTGCAGTCCTCCGTGCGCATCTCCTTCTTTGCCTTGATGAGCTCGATCTGCAGCCAGCGCTTCTTGATCGAAACGTCGAGGACGTCCCAGGGCAGGATCTCGTCGAGGTCGTAGGCGCGCAGGTACGACTCCTTCGGGATGCCTTCCGCTTCGAAGGCCTTCATCCAGAGGTCGTAGCGGAAGTGCTCGGTCCAGCCGTCGAACCGCACGCCGGACTTCCAGGCCGTGTGGAGGATCCGGCCCATGCGCCGGTCGCCGCGCGAGAGGGTGCACTCGATCTCGGCTTCGCGGGGCTCGTGCCACTTCATCTTCGCGCCGCGCAGGAAGCGGAAGCGCTCCTTGAGATACGTGAGCTTTCTCTCGAGCGTCTCGACGCTATCGAACGGGGCCCACTGGAAGGGCGTCCAGGACTTCGGCACGAAGGACCCCACGGAGACGTTGACGTCCTTGCGGCCGTGCTTCTTACCCTGCGCCAGGATGTCCTTGACGAGCGTCACGAGCTCGTCGAGGTCGGGCCCGGTCTCCGTGGGCAGTCCGATCATCGTGTAGACCTTGATCAGGTCCCAGCCTCGCGAGAAGGCCACGTCGGCCGCGGCGACCATGTCGGCGTTCGTGAACGTCTTGTTGATCACGCGCCGGAGGCGATCCGAGCCGGTTTCGGGAGCAAACGTAAAGCCGGACTTGCGAACTTCCGAGACCGCGTCGGCAAGACCCACGGAGAAGGCCTCGGCCCGCAGCGAAGGCAGAGAGATCGAAACCCGTCGGTCGGAAAGCTGCGGCGCCAGGCATTTCACGAGAGGCTCGATCTGCGAATAATCCGCCGTCGAGAGGGAGAGCAGCCCGACCTCGCTCCAGCCCGACTCCGCGATGAACTTCTTCGTCATGTCGGCGACGTCCCCGGGGTCGAGCTCCCGCACCGGGCGGTACCAGTAGCCGGCCTGGCAGAAGCGGCAGCCCTGCGTGCAGCCTCGCATGACCTCGAGGCCCAGACGGTCCTGGACGATCTCGACCGAGGGGACCATCGGCTTTTCGGGGTAGTAGTCGGGTTTCAAGACGGGGACCCACGTCCGCTTCGCCCTCTCGGGCGCGCGCGGGTCGTTGCGATCGATCGCGGTGATGCGGCCCTGAGCGTCGTACCGGACGTCGTAGAAGGAGGGGACGTAGATCCCGTCGATCGATGCGAGGTGGGCGAGCAGGTCGCGCCGCGAGAGGCCCTGCCGGCGCGCGTCGCGGTAGGCGTCGAGAAAGAGCGGCAGCGCCTCCTCGGCGTCGCCGACCAAAAAGGCGTCGAAGAACTCGGCGATCGGCTCCGGGTTGGCGGTGCAGGGGCCGCCGCCCAAAACGACGGGATCGGTTTCGCGGCGGTCGCGCTGCCAGACGGGCAGGCCCGCGAGGTCGAGCATGTTCAGGATGTTCGAGTAGTTGAGCTCCGCCTGCAGCGAGAAGCCGAGCACGTCGAAGTCGGCCGCGGGCGCAAACGACTCGGTCGAAAAGAGGGGGATGCCCGCCTCGCGCATTTTCGCCTCGAGGTCGACCCAGGGGGCGTAGACGCGCTCGCAGGCGAAGTCGGGCCGGCGGTTGACGATCTCGTACAGGATCTTCAACCCCGTGTGGCTCATCCCGATCTCGTAGGTGTCAGGGAAGGCGAGAGCGAGCGTGACCTCGGCCTTCGCCAGGTCCTTGCGGGTGACGTTCCTCTCGAGACCCACGTAGCGCCCCGGTTTCTCCACCAGGGGCAAAAGGGGGTCCAGACGGGGGCGCAGCGATGTGTACCGCATAGGAACCGAGGATTCTATACGGCCTGCCCGAGCTCCTATTGGAAGTAGCCGGTGACGTCCAGGACGAAGTGGACGGTGCCGGCTCCCTGGGTGACACGGACCGCGATGTCGCCCGAGGCCCCGAGTATCAGGATGGCGTTGTTCGACCGCGTCTGGCCGGCGTTGTAGTTGATGGAGGCAAAAAGCGGCAGGGGAGTGCCCGCCGGATAGATGGTCAGGAATCCAGGCCCGTTGGTCGGCTGCGTGACCGCGATGTTGACGGTCACGGCGATCGCATTGGCGGGGATGAAGCACTGACCGGCCAGCACGAACGTTCGGGACACGCCGTTGTTGAGCGCGGGCCCGCCCAGCGGACCGACGGGGTTGCGCGTGTCGATCAACCGGCACGGCGCCAGGGTGAAGTAAGTCGACACGGGGGTCGGCGTGGGCGTCGGCGAACCCGGGAGGGTTGGAGTCATCGAGGGTGTGGGCGTCGGTGTCGGCGTGGGCGTAGCGGTCGAGGTGCCCGGAACCGGCGTCGGCGTCGGTGTGCGTGTGGGCGTGGGCGTCGTGGTGCCCGGATCCGGCGTCGGGGTCGGGGTGAATGATCCGGTCAGCGTCGGAGTGAACGTTCGTGTCGGCGTTGCCGTGGGGGGAATCGGCGTTGGAGTCGGCGTCGCCGTCCGGGTCGGCGTTGAAGTGAGAGTTGCCGTCGCTGTGGGGGTCCGGGTCGCCGTCTGTGTGGAGGTCCGTGTCGGCGTGGCGGTCGGCGCGGCCCCGGTGATCGTCAGGAGCCCGATTCCCGTGGCGCTCTGGCCGTCCGGGTTCGTGATCGTGACGTTTTGGGCGCCGGCGACCGCCCCCACGGTCGAGATGTCGAGAGTCACCTGCGTCGGGCTGTTGAACATGGCGCTGTTAACGGTCACGCCTCCGCCGACCGACGCGCTGAGGTGGGTGAAGGGCAGGGCCGGAGCGGCGAGGTTGGCGCCCGGGTCGTAGAAGCCCGAACCGGAAGCCGAAGTGCCTGTGACGACCACGCTGACCGACGGCTGCCCCGCGGCGACGCCCCCCGGCTGGTTCGTGCTCGACGGAGTCGCCGGAGGCGGAGCGATCAGCTTGACGACCCGCAGGCCGTAGGAGTTGGTGCTGTCACAGAACTCCTGGGCGGACCACATGGTCATGTCGTCCAAAGGATCGAGGCTGGTGTACGAATAGTCGCCCCAGCGCCGGCCGGCAACTCCCCCGGGGTCCGAGGGAGGATTGTAGGCGCTCGAGGTCGCAGTGTAGATCGCGACCGTCTGTGTCGTTCCCAGCGTATCCCCGGCGAGTCGGCCCACGGTGGCGTCGTCGGCGGCAAAAGTCGTTCCGGCCGTGCTGAAGCCGAGGGCGGCGTGTCCCTGCCCCGAGACCATCACCGATGGGATCCAGAATTGGCGGGCGGTCGAGACCGTCGCCGCGTTGTCGAAGACCGTGCCCGATTGGACGACGACCGGTACGCCGCCGTTGTCGGTGCTGCGGATGCCGTTCAGTTCATACCAGCGAACCGCCATCCTCTTGGTCGTCGCCGTGCCGCCGCCAACGCCAGAGGCGTCGACCCCGATGTTGTGGGCCGTCCAGAGCCTGCCGTTTCGGATGTGCGCCTGGAAGAGGCGGTCGTCGAGGGAATCGAGCCGGCCATTGTTGCCCCCGGTGTTGCCGAGGTGAGCGACCGGGATCTGGCTGGATGTCGTCGGCACGGTGAGAAGGAGATTGGCGCTGATCGTCGGCGTCGCGCTGCCGGGGTTGCTCACGCGGCGGATGTCCAGCCTGCTGAAGGCGAGGACGCTGACGCCGATGAAGTAGCCCTCCGTCGAAGACGGGTCGTAGTTGTCGACACCGCGTGGCGCGAACGGCCCCTCCGCGGCGCCCGTGGCCAGGTTCGCGAACTTCGTCATGAAGATCGGGCCGGTGCCCAGCACCGAGCTCTTCTGCACGACGTAGCCGTTCGTCCCCACGAAAGAGCCTGCCCCGGTGAACATGTTCCCGCCGGTGTAGAGGGCATTGGCGTCGACGCCGAGCGACGGGTAGTCGAGGAAGTTGGTTGCATCGCCCGCGAAGAAGAAGAAGGTCCAGACCGTCGCCCCGGTGATCGTGCCCCCACTGGCCGCGTTGCTCACGGCCAGGAGCCAACGGTTGGCAGCCAGGGTCGTGCAGAAGGCGTTGGTGCAAGGCACGTCGATGATGGAAAGGAACCAGCGCCCCGACAGGCGGTCGTAGCGCACCTGCGGATCGCTCGTGAACGTCGTCACGACGGGTGGCGTCACCGGCGTCATGACCGATGAGAAGAACACGTCCGGGTTGGCATTGATCACGCCGTCGGCCACGCCGGTCGTCTTGTTGAAGGTCCGGATGCGCCCGTTGACGAACACGACGAACTGCGTTGGGCCGACAGTCCCCATCGAATCGGGCGGAAAAGCCGCCGTGTCGGCGAGCGTGGCTCCCGTGAAGCCGAGCCCCGGCGTCTGGGGCGAGCTCGAACCCGCGATCCGCGGCTGCCCCGGCAACCGAGGCGGCCACGCGGGAGCTGTCGGGGCGGCCGGGTCCTGCGGCAGACCGGAGCGGTCGACGTCGTGCTCCGGCATGATCCGTTGTGGCTTGGCCGGCCCCAGATCCGCGAGCCGCTGGCGAGCCATGATCTGGCTGACCGTCTCGGGGATCCCTCGAGCGCCGGTGTAGGGAACGCCGGGGATGTCGCCCGCCGGCGCCGCGCTCGATCCAGGAGCTTGCAGGCCGAGGGCCAGACCCAGGATCAGGGTCCAGGCCGAGCTCCGACGGAAACGGCGCCTCACCGGCTGTCGCCTTTCAATTCAGATTGAATTTTGGAAAGCGCCATTCTAACGCCGAACCCCTGCGGGAGGCGCAAGTGGTGCCGTTTCTGACTGTTACTCGAAGTAGCCGGTGACGTCGATGACGAGGTCCACGGTGGTTCCCGCGCCCTGACCGACGCGCACGCGTACGTCGCCGGCGGGGCCCAGGGGGACGATGGCGTCGTTGGCGCGGATCTGTCCGGCCGAGTAATTCATCGTTGCAGAGAGGGGAAGGGGACCTGCGCCTGGGTAGACGCGGATGTTTCCGCTGCCGGTGGGCGTCACGATGGCGAAGTTGAAGGCGACGGCCTGCGCGGTCAGTGGAATTGTGCACTGGCCGGCGATGACGAAGCTGCGGTCGGTTGTCGGGTCGAGCGACGGGCTACCGTACGGTCCTGGCGCCAGGCGGGTATCAGCGACGCGGCACGGTTGAATCGTGTGGAACTGAGCCTGGAGTGAGATGCAGGAGGAGAATTCTGAGGTGTTGTTGTTCGGATCGGTGGCGGTCGCGGTCAGGCGCGTCGTGGGCGCGACGGAAAACGGAAATGTCACGTTGAAGCTGGCGTTGCAGGAGCCGTCGGTCGTGGCGTCGGTCGAGCCGAGGAAGGTCTGGCCTTCGCCAAAGCCCGAAGCATCGCAGGTGTCGTTTGAAAACAATTCGATCCGGTAGGTTGTGTTTGCTGCGGAGTTCAGCGTTCCCTGAATCGTCGTGCTCCCGCCGACCACGAAGCCGGTCGTCAGGATCGGAAAGTTCTGCAGTTTGTTGGGCCCATTGTCGGCGTCGCACGGGTCGTTGGGGGTCGGGCCGTCGCTGTTCAAGTCGATCGCGAGCCCGGCATTGACCGAACCGCCCGTAAGTTTGGTGTTCGCTGTGATGGAGTTACCGAGAATCGCGTTTCCCGTCGGGATCGTCGGCGACCCGTCGACGAGCACGCCGCCACCCGTCAGAGATCCGCCGCCGTTGTTCGCGATCACGTTGGCGGCCGCGGCAGCGAGCCCGCCGATCGTGCTGTTCGTCGCTCCGCAGCCGAGGTGCACGCCTCCATACCCGTTGCCGAGGGCAGCGCCGTTGGCATCGACGCCGATGGAGTTGCCCTCGACGATCACGTTTGTCGTCGTCACGGTGCAGGGGTTGCTCTGAATCTCGACTCCGAAGAACTTGTTTCCGGCGATGACATTCCGAGCCCCGGCGGACAGTCCTCCGATGATGACGCCGCCCTGGCCCGCTGTTCCGCTAATGACCTTGACGCCGAAGGCGCCGTTGGCAGAGGAGAGCGCTGCGGTGCCGGCAGCGTTGGTTCCGATGTAGTTGCCCTGGACGACGTTGCCGGTGATCGTGCCCCCGAAGTCCGCTTCGAACCACAGGTTCGTAACGAAGGGGTTGCCGGATCCGCCGGTGGCAGCGATGACATTGCGATCGGCCGGGTTCGGACCTCCGACGAGGTTGTTCGGCGAGCGAATGAAAACGCCGATACCGGTATTTCCGGCCGCGGCCGTTCCGTCCGGGGTTATCCCGATGAAGTTGCCCTGGATCGTGTGGCCGCCGACGGCGCCGCCGCCTGTCGTATCGATCTGGATACCCGGATTCGTGAAACGGTTGATCACCAGGCCCTTGATGACGCAGCCATCCGTGAAAATCGACAGGCCATTCGCGATTCCTCCGGATAGGCTTCCGTCGATTTCGATCAGAAGGATCGCGTTGTTTCCCACGGCGAGAGTGTTCACGCTCGATCCCGGCTGCGAGTAGCCGTCGATCGTCACCGGGCCGGTGATGTTGGGCAGGCCGCCGACCGGCCTGATCGTGTGGACGCCGCCTCCGGTGATGTTGAAATGGATGACGTCCGGTCCGGCGGTGACATTGGCCTGCTGGATCGCCGCGCGCAGCGTGCACGTGTTGAGCGCCGTATGGCAAATGTTGTCCGCCGTGTTGTCATCCGGCTCGTCGCCGGTGCTGTCGACGACGAAGGTCGCGCCGAGAGCGGCCGATGCCGGGAGAGCGGCGAGGAGAACACCAAACGCTCGCGCCAGGAGAAAGCCGCGGTTGCGCCGTTTCATTGGGACCCACCCTTCTCTTCGAGGTGAGAACACTAGCGGGCTCGGACTCTATCCTCGAATCCTCGTTCGGGACAACGTCCTCACACGTACTTGAAGCCGGTGCCCGTGTTGAAGAGGACGATGCGGGAGGCGCGGTCGAGGCGGCCGTCGGCGGCGAGCTTTTTGACCGCGGCCCAGGAGGCTCCGCCTTCCGGGGCGGCGAAGAGGCCCTCGGCAGCGCCGATCGCGTCGCAGGCCTCGCGCATGTCGTCGTCGGAGACGGCGACCGCGAAGCCGCCCGAGGCCCGGATGTCGCGCAGGATCAGGTAGTCGGCGTAAGCCTTCGGCACCCGCAGGCCCGAGGCGTAGGTGTGCGCGTTCGCAAACCGCTCGGAGACGTCCTTGCCCTCGTCGAAGGCTTTCGGAATCGGCGCGCAGCCCTCGGCCTGGACCGCGATCATCTTCGGGCGCTTGTCTCCGATCCAGCCCAGCTCTTCCATCTCATCGAAGGCTTTCCACATGCCGATCAAGCCCGTGCCGCCGCCGGTCGGGTACACGATCGCGTCGGGCAGCTTCCAGCCGAAATCCTCGGCGAGCTCGTAGCCCATCGTCTTCTTGCCCTCGACGCGGTAGGGCTCCTTGAGTGTCGAGACGTCGTGCCAGCCGTTCTCCTTCGCCCGCGCGGCGACGAGCTTCCCGCAATCGTCGATGAGCCCGTCCACGAGCGTGACCGACGCGCCGTAACGCTCGCACTCGAGGGGGAAGAGGCGCGGCGTGTCGCGCGGCATGAAGACATGACAGGCCATCCCCGCCTTCGCCGCGTAAGCTGCCGCGGCTCCGCCCGCGTTGCCAGCCGTCGGAAGGGCGATCGCCGTGACGCCGAGCTCTTTCGCCTTCGAGACGGCCGCCGAGAGGCCGCGCGCCTTGAACGAGCCCGTCGGGTTTCCCGATTCGTCCTTGATCCAGAGATCCGCGAAGCCCGCCTGACCGCCGAGGCGATCCGCGCGCAGGAGCGGGGTGCCGCCTTCGCCTAAGCGACACGACGTTCTCGGGCTCCTCGACGGGCATCAGCTCGTGCCATCGCCAAATCGAGTGCGGCCTCCCTTTCACCGCATCGCGGTCGAGCGCGACGAAGTGGTAGCGCGCGAAGAGAGATCCGCCGCAGCCGGGAACCGGGCAGATGTTCAGCCGGCTGTCGCGCTCGTACGACGTCCCGCACTTCGTGCAGGCGAGGTGAGCGAAGCGGGAAAACATCGCCTTAAGGATATGCGAAGGAGGCCGTCGCCGGCGCACCGAGGGCCGCGCGACAAAGAAAGTATAGCAGAGCTCCCGCGCTTGACGCTCGTCGGAAACGGAAGCCATAATCGCGGCGGTCATGGACATGAACGACGATTTGCGCGAGATGCTGAAGGATCTCGGTCAGGCGATCAACGAGTCGATCTCGGGCTCGGGTCGCGTGCACGATTCCATCCAGCGCATCCGCGACGAGGGCTACAACCTGTACATGGTTCTCGACGCGAAGGTCGGCGTGGGCCGCCGCGAAGCGCGCGCGAAGGAAGGCCGTCCCGCGCGGCGCAAGGGCCCCCGTGTCGAGCCGATCGTGGAGAGGGTCGACACGGGCGTCGAGCGCGCCGCCTTCCTCATCAACATCAAAGACGTCCGCATCCTGAAGTCGCTCGGGATCGATCCGACGCGCAAGGTGCGGCTGCGGGCCTCGATGGTTCGCCGCGCCCCGCGCATGGCGCGCCGCGCGACCAGCAAGTAGCGCCGCCGCCCTCCGGCCTCGGGTCTACACTTTCCGCGTGACGCCTTCCCTGGAAGCCCTCGGGCAGTCGGCTGCCGCCTGGGACGCGCTCGTGCTCGCGTGGGGCCTCCCGACGTATCGGGGCGGGCAGATCTTCGACGCCCTTCACCGGCGCGGTGTGCGCGACTACGCCGCGATGCGCGAGCTGCCGGGAGACCTGCGCGAGCGCCTCGCCCGGGAGGTTCCGATCCGCTTGCCCGAGATCGTGCGCCGGGAGCAAGCCTCAGACGGCAGCGTGAAGTACGCGCTGCGTCTTACGGACGGCGCTCTGATCGAGGCGGTGTACATGCCCGGAGACTCTGTTCGATCGGCCGCCAACGAGTTCACCGACGCGAGGGATCCACGAGAGGTTCCAAAGTCCAAGAAATCAGAGGGTCCAAAGTCGAAGGTCCAAAGTCCAAAGGGGCAAACCGAGAGACTCGAGCGGTTCACGGTTTGCCTGTCGTCGCAGACGGGGTGCGCGGTGGATTGCGTGTTTTGCGTGACGGGGAGGCTCGGGGGCGGGCGCAACCTCACGGCGGGGGAGATCGTCGGGCAGCTGGACGCGGTGCTCGACGACGCCGGGAAAACGGCGGAGGGCCTGCGGGTCGTCTTCATGGGAATGGGCGAGCCGTTCTTGAACCCCGATGGCGTGATCGGGGCGCTCGACGTGCTCTTTGCGATCCTCGCGCCGCGCCGGGTGACCGTGTCGACTGCCGGGATCACGCCGGCATTCGAGCGCTTCGCGGCCCTGCCGAAGAGGCCGAACCTGGCGGTCTCGATCAACGCCGCCGATGAAGCGACGCGCACGGAGATCATGCCGATCACGCGCTCCTACCCGCTCGCAGGGCTCGTCTCCGCGATGCGCGCGTGGCCGCTCGAGCCGCGCCGCCGGATTCTCGTCGAATACGTTCTGATCGCCGGCGTCAACGATTCGCCCGAAGCAGCCGGCAAGCTGGCCCGCCTGCTCGACAGCCTGCGCGCGAAGGTCAACCTGATTCCGTTGAACGAGGATGCGACCTACCTGCCGGGCTTGAAGCGCCCGGCCGAGGAGACGATCGACATCTTCGCCAGGACCCTCGCCGATGCCGGCGTTCCAGTGACTGTTCGCAGGAGCAAAGGCCCCGATGTCGCCGCCGCCTGCGGGCAGCTGAAAGGGCGAACCGAGGACGTCCGTAGGGGTCCAAAGTCCAAGGTCCAAAGTCCAAAGGAGCGAGACGACCGACGAGATTAGACTTTGGGCTCTCCGACTGGGAGATTGCGGCCGAAGAAGTCCTTCCACCTTCGCTCGTACTCAGCCGGCAGCACGTTCAACGTTTGGTCGTCGTGGTGGCAGTGCCCGGCCGGTGTGCGCCAGACCTCGCTGCCCGGAGGCAGCGCGGCGACGAGGCGGCGGACGAAGCGGGGCGGTACGAGCTGGTCCTTCTCGCCGTAGACGAGCAGCACGCGGGACGAGATCCTCGAGAGAGCCAGAGCCGGGTCGAGAAGATGGAGCCGCTCTTCCGAAGGCCCCAGATCGCGCTGGACCCGTTTCAGGGCGCGGCGCACGGCCCAACGGCTCGTCAGATAGAGGATCGGGCCCGGCAGGCCCGTCGCGCGAGAGAGATAGTGGCGCGCCATCGCGGCCGGTTCTGCAAACGGCGACTCGAGCCAGATGGCCCGGACGCCCCCCGAAAGCGCCGCAAACTCGAGCGCAATCGCCGAGCCCGCGGAACAGGAGTGCACTCCGAGCCTGTCGGGGTCGATGCCAAATCGGTTCCGAACCCAGGCAACGGCGTTGGCGAGGTCCTCTTTCTCGAGCAGGCCGTAGGTCACGAACGCCCCGCCGCTCGGAGCATGTCCGCGCAGCTCGGGAAGAAGCACGTTGTAGCCGGCGGCGAGGGCGCGCAGCGCGTCGGGTTGCCACTCCGCGGCGCTGCCTCCCTTTCCGTGCGTAAAGAGCAGCGTGGGCCGCGCCGCCGCGTCCCCGGGGGAGGCGAAGATCGCGGCGAGCGGAACGGGGTGTCGGGCGCTGCCGGCGTGGCGAAAGTCCAGGGCGACGGGAACAGCGCGCGTCAGGGCCGCCAGCAGGTTCTCCCGGCGGGCGGTCAAGGGCTTCAAGCCGCGCGCCGAGAGCAGGCGCTCCGAGAGCGACCGCGCAGCGAGCCAGGAGCCGCCGAGGTACGACACGCCGCTGCCCAGCACGGCCGCGAGCGAGCGCCGGACCGCCTTCTTGCTCGGCATGAAAGGATTATGTGCCGGCGGGGCGAATCGGCCAGGCGAAAGTAGAATCAGGCCGCCATGAGAAACCTCGTCGCCGCCCTTCTCCTTGCCTCTGGTTCGGCAATGGCGGCGGCGGAGGAGCCGGGGCCGACGCACTTTTCGGTGGTTCCGGTGGCCGAGGGCGTGTTCGCCGCGATCGCAAAGGACGGCGACCGGGCGTCCGTGGGAAATGCCGGCTTCATCGTGGGCAGCGAGAGCGTCCTCGTCGTCGACACGTTTGCGGCGCCGGAAGCGGCCGAGGAGCTTCTCGCGGAGATCCGCCGGCGCACGAAGCTGCCGGTGCGCTGGGCCGTCAACACGCACTACCACCTCGATCACGTCGGCGGAAACGCCGTGTTCGCGCGGGCGGGCGCCGTCCTCGTGGCGCACGAGAACGTGAAAGCCTGGATGCGCACCGAGAACCTCAAGTGGCGAAAGGAAATCACTCCGCAGGACCGCGCCATGCTCGCGGGCCTCGTTTTGCCGGAGGTCACGCACCGGGAAGGCCTGACGGTCTGGCTCGGGGATCGGAAGGCCGAGATCTGGACGCGCCCCGGCCATACCGGAGGAGACTCGATCGTGGTCCTGCGCGAGGCCGGGGTGGTCTTCGGCGGCGACCTCGTGTGGAGGAACACGGTCCCCAACTGCATCGACGCGGACACGGCCGCCTGGGCGGCAACGCTCGACGGGTTTCTCGCGGATTTCCCGGCGGCGGCCTTCGTGCCGGGCCACGGCGATCTCGCACGAGCCCTCGACGTGCGGTTCTTCCGCGACTACGTGGCGGGCTTGCGCGCCGGCGTCGAGCGGGCGATCCGCGACGGCCGCCAGGGGCCGGAGCTCGTCGAGTGGGTGCTCGCCGAGCACCGCAAGCGGTATGCGACGTGGAAGTGGTTCGACCAGTTCGCGCAGCGCAACATCGAGCTCACCGAGCAGGAAGTCAGGGGAACGAAGCGTTACGCCCCGAAGGGGTGACGGGGGAAGACATGGCAGACGCGGAAGAGCCTCAGAAGTTCACGATTGCGGCGACCTGGTCGGGCGATGGCCTGGGCTGCGGCGCGATCCGCTTGCCGCAGGGGGACCTCTCGGTTCCGATCGGAGGAGCGAAGGCGCTGGGTGGGTGCGGCATCGGGACCAACCCGGAGGAGCTTTTTGTGGCATCCATCGGCGCCTGTTTCGTCAACACGTGGGCGATTTTTCTCGCCAAGCTCGGCGTCGGATACGCGGAGCCGTCCATCTCGGTCGAGGGTCTTCTCGGCAAGGACCCCGCGGGCGGCTTTAAGATGCTCTCCGCTACGATCCGAGCGCGAGTTCCCGCGCCGCTGCTCTCGGAGAAACGCGCCGCCGTCGAGAAGACCCTGCAGCTCGCCGAAAAGTACTGCATCATCTCCAAGGTCGCGAAGGCGGCCATGCCCCTCAGCGTGACGATCGAGGAAGTCTAGAGTCCAGAAACAGTCGAGAGTCGAGAGTCGTGAAAGCCGTTCCGATCGAGGATTCCTTCGACCTCCATTCCTTTCGCCCGGAGGACGTGGCCTCGGTCGTCGAGGAATACTTGAGAGAGGCGCGGGCAACAGGCCTTTCTGAGGTGCGTCTCATTCACGGCAAGGGGATCGGGGTCCGGCGCGCCGAAGTGCGACGCTTGCTCGCAGGCCGGCCGGACGTCGTGGACTTCTTCGATGCTCCGCCGGAGCGCGGCGGCTCCGGCGCGACGATCGTCGTGCTCATTCCCGGAGCTCTCGACTCTCGACTCTAGACTCTCGACTGCCTATCCCAGTTTCACCCGCAGGTCCGCTTCCCGCTCCGCTCCGACAGCCGAAGGTGCCGCGGGCAGCGCGAGCTGGTGTCCGCAGACACAGGGCACTGTGAGGGGAGAGTCGGAAACCGGCAGCTCGAACCGGCGGCCGTCGTTTGTCGATCGGTCGGCGGACCAGCGGCGCAGCGAGCCTGAGATTCGATCCGGCCGGATGGAGGTGTTGACCGCGATCTCGCAACGGCAGCTCGGGCACTCGAGCCAGTAGTAGTTCACGTTTGGTTGTCCTTTCAGCGCGTGTTGCGCCCGGGCGTGTCGCGGCCGTTCGCGTCGCGGTGCGTGGCGCGCGAGTCCGTCGTGCCTCGCATCTGCTTGTGCGCCTTCTTGCGCTCGTACATGAGCCGGTCGGCCGACTCGATCGCCATGTCGAAAGGGACACGTGTCGAGAAGGGCGTGACGCCGACCGACGCCGTCAGGAACTTGCGGTAGGCGCGCGCTGCACGCGGAGACTGGCGGACCTCCTCGATCTTGCCGGGAAGCATATAGAACCGCTTCTTGGCGACCTCCTCGTCCATGCCGGGAAGGATGACGAGGAACTCGTCGCCGCCCCAACGGATGAGGAAGTCGTCACCGCGGATGAGCTTCTTGATGGCCGCGGCAACCGTCCAGATGGCCTTGTCTCCCTCTTCGTGCCCTTCGAGGTCGTTGATCGTTTTCAGGCCATCCACGTCGATCAGGACGATGGCGCCCCCGAGCGGCTCGCTGGCGAGCGTCGGGCGCAGCTCCTCCAGGAAGAACCGGTTGTAGGCCTCGGTCAGGGGATCGATCTGCGCCCGGCGCCTTGTGCGCTGCGTGTCGTCGACGGCCCGCTGGTGGATGGTCGCGAGCCTTGCCTCGGTGTCCTCCATGGCCCAGATGATCAGGCCGATTCCAATGAGCATCTCGAGGAAGAGGTCGTAGAAGCCGGTGTACGCGAGGAAGGCAAACGAACGGTCGGACTGGCTGGCCGAGATGGCGAAGAAGATCACATAGACGAGCTGGACGATGGCCGTCACCGCGGAGAGCAGCCCGGTGAACCGCTTGCCCAGGCCGGAACCGCGGCTCATGAAGATGAGGACGGTCACGAAGATCCAGCCGACTCCCAGGAGTCCCATGTGGATGGCGTAGAAGAGCGAATTGTCGCCGGCAAAAAGCACGATGACGAAGACGACGGGAAGGGCGACGATTCCCACGCGCGCCATCGGCTTGCCCAGCGGCGCGTCCTGCTCCATCCGCTGCGCGGCCACGATCAGCGCTGTCATGTAGAGGATCTTCAGGTACATGTAGGGGACGTTGCCGAGAGTCGTCTTCAAGTCGAAGGAAACGAACAGGGCCACGAGCGAGAGGAAGAGGAGGGCATAGGCCAGGCCCGCCGCCTTCAGCACGCGATTGCCCTTTCCCCGCGACAGGTAGAGAAGGATCACCGCCAGCAGGAAGGCGCCGATGGTCTGGACGAGAAGCCCGAGGTTCGAAAGTTCCATGGAAGTTGTGCAAAGACTAGCGCAGAGTCGGCTCAGCGCGCATTCATTCGCCCCCCGACGCGGTGAAACGTTTCAGCCGGACCGGCTTTTTCGCAGCTCCACGAGCCCGCATTTCGGCCGCTGCATCGGACAGGGACGCGATCGAAGCTGTTCCCGCCCTTCAGGAGGAGCCCCCAGGCCGGGGCTGTGCCGTCGCGGGGCAGCAGAAGCACATCCGTTCCGGCCGGCACGGGATCGAGCGACACCTCGACCTGGGCTTTGCGCATCTCGAGAAACCCCAGCATTCCCGGAACCAGGTTCAGGGCGAGCTGCTCGCCGTGGTCCGAGGCCCAGAGCCCGACAACGGCGTTGGACGCGACTTCGTCCTCTGCCCGTGCATAGATCTCGAGAGCGCCGCCCGTAAACCGGCTGGCCGGCTGATATCCCCCGTCCCACCGCGGCGAAATGCCCGACACGACGGCCTCTGTGACGATGGAACCGCGGACGGTCACCCGCGCCGACGCTTTGCCGGCCTCCGTCTGGAGGGTCAAGGCCGCCTCGTTTGACTCGCCGCCCCGAGCTGCGTGCGTCACGGGCGCCTCGAGCCGGCCGGCATGGTCTTCGAACACGAGCGCAAAGAGACCCTTGTTCCGGTCCGTGCGGATGGCGAGCCGGGGCGCCGATCGAAACCGCGTCAGGTCGAACCGGCTCGAGAGCGTGTCGATGGCCGCCGGCGTGTACAGAATCCCTTCGTTCCAGGCGGGGATCGGGACGCCGGCGATCTCAGCCGAGGAGCGAGCCAGGTCCAGATCGAGGGTGAAGCCGGAAAAGACGTAGACCTCCCGCTCCCGGTGGGCACCGCGAGGTGTTTGGCGGGTGCGCTCGCGAACCCAGACGGCCGGCGCGTCCTCGGCCGTCCTCTCCCAGCTCGCGGTCCATCCATCGGGTTGCGAGCAATCGGGCAGGTCCTGCTTTCCGTTTCGCGCAGCCAGCCGGGTGAGGGCCCCGTCTCGAAAGCGCCAGAAGCTGAGGCACTCTTCGTTCGGCCCGGCGGCGATGACCTCGATCAGAACGCCGGGACTGCCGAGGGCGCCGCCCGTCAGAAGGAGGGCCGAGGCGCCCCCCGGCACCGGCGCGTCCGCGGCGGCGAGGCGCTTGCCCTTCGCGTCGGCGATCTCGAGGCGCGCCGATTTCCCTTGCGCGCGAACCGTCGCGGTCTCAGTGCGCCCGTCTCCGTCGAAGTCCGCCGTCAGCTCTGCGGAAGCCGGCGCGGGCGGCGGAGACGCTTCGGCCGCGAAAACAAACGCGGCGACAAAGAGTGCGAGCACGGCCGCGCGAAGCTTTCCGTCAGGCCTTCCGGGCCGCGGCTTCGTCGGCCTGGAAGCCGTTGCGCGCATGAGTCCCGTCGCAGAACGGCTTGTTGGCAGAGCCGCCGCAGCGGCACAACGAAACCGACCGCCCTTCCTCGATGGCGATGAGGTTGCCCTTCGGATCCGCAATTTGGAAAGGTCCGTTGACCCGGTAGGGACCGTTGGGGATGCACTTGACGATGACGTCGGCCATGAATTCCTCCGCGAGTGTGGTCGAAGCGTTTATTCTAGCCGCTTCCGTGCTACTCTTAATGAGAGCCGCCATCGATTGAGCGCGTTCGAGACAGCCCCGCCAGACATCCAGGAGATCCTCAAGAAACCCATCAAAGAGTTGGGGCTGAAGCTGGAAGGCTCGCCCCTCGAGCGGTTCGTCCAGAAGCTCTACCGCGAAATCGACGCCAAGGGCCTGAAGAGGTTTCGCCCGCTCTGTTACCTGACCGACGAGTGGGGCTGTCCATCGGGCGAACCCGTCATCGGCATCCCGTTCTATCTGGCCAATCCTCAGCTCGCCCGCCTCGAAAAGGACATGAACGACCTCGAGGACGCGCGGGAGATCCTCATGTATCTGCGGCACGAAGCCGGCCACGCGTTCAACTATGCCTACGAGCTCTACAAGACCGCGGAGTGGCGCGACCTCTTTGGCCCGTTCCGGCGCCCCTACCGCGAAAGGTACCGGCCCGTGCCGTTTTCGCGCCAGTACGTGCGGCACATCGCCGGTTGGTACGCGCAGAAGCACCCCGACGAGGATTTCGCAGAGACGTTCGCGGTCTGGGTCACGCCCCGATCGAACTGGCGGAAGAAGTACCGCTGGTGGGCCGCGCTCAAGAAGCTCCGTTACGTCGATCGCATGGCCCGCAAGTTCCGGAATGTCGAGCCCGTTCGGCCCCAGGGGCGCACGGACGTCACGGTCGAGGAGATGGAAACGACGGTCGCCGACTTCTACAGGAAGGCCCTCGAGGAACAAGGCCTGCCGGTCGACCTGCCGCTCGACAGCGACCTCGGCGACATTTTCAAGATCTCGCGTCGGCGCAAGTCGGGCGTGCGCCCGGCCGCCGAACTGTTGAAGGAGAACCGCAAGACGATGATCGACAAGATCACCTACTGGACGGGAGTGCAGCGGCCGATCGTGAAATCCCTGATCGAGTCGATCGGCGCGCGTGTGGCGGACCTGAAGCTCTCCGCCGACGTGAAGTTCGAGAAAGAGCACCTGGCGGAGATCACCGTGTACGCGACGGCCCTGGCCATGAATTACCTGACGCGCGGAAAGTTCGTACAGCCGTGAGGCACCGATGACCGCGGCGTCCCGATCGCGGGTGGTGATCGTCTACGACGACTGGGGCGCCGACGAGGCCACGCCCGAGCCGGAGGCCCCGGAAAAGCCGAAGACGAGAAAGCGCAAGAAGGAAAAGCACGACCGCGAGGAGATCTTCGCGGCGCTCACGAAGCTCGGCTACGAGCCCTCGTACCATGTCCTGGACGGCCGGCTGCAGTCGCTGACGGCGGTCGCCCGGCTCGACGCGGACCTCCTCTTCAACCTGACCGAGTCCTATGCCGGCGACGACACGATGGACATGAACGCCGCGGCGTTCTTCGACCTCGTCGGACGGGCCTACACCGGGGCCGGGCCCCACGCGCTCTACCTCGCCCAGGACAAGGCCCTGGCCAAGAAGATCTTCGCCTTCCACGGCATCAAGACTCCGTACTTCGCGACGTCGTACCGGGGCAAGCTCGACCATTCGCACGACATCTCCTTTCCATTGATCGTCAAGCCCGTTTCCGAGGACGGCTCGATCGGCATCGACGCGACCTCCGTGGTCGGGAGCGTCAAGGAGCTGATGGAAAAGATCCACTACATCCACCAGGAGTTCGATTCGCCGGCTCTGATCGAGGAGTACATCGAAGGGCGCGAGATCTACGCGGCGATCCTCGGAAACGAGAACCCCGAGGTGCTGCCCCTGATCGAGCTCGACCTCTCGAAGCTGCCGGAAGGCATGGCGAAGATCGCCGGCAAAGAGGTCAAGTGGGAGAAGGAGACGGAAGCCTACAAGGTGACTAAGTCGGCGCCCGTCGAGGACCTCGACGAAGAGACCACCCAAAAGCTCCAGGAAAAGGCGCTCGCGGCCTACCGCGCTCTGAAGCTGCGCGACTACGGCCGCATCGACATGCGGCTGGCCGAGTCGGGAGCGGTCTACGTCATCGAGGCGAACCCGAACCCGTGGCTCTCCTCCGGCGCCGAGTTCGCCATGGCCGCCCGCAAGTCGGGCCGCACCTACAACCAGATGATCAACGAAATCATCGACCTGGCCAAAGCTCGATACTCCCCAGCCTGAAAGGTAGGCTGGGTAGTCCCCGGGTTAGAAAGTTTAATTGGCCGGCGAAGCCGGCCGGTTCACTCGTTTGGCCGCGGAGCGGCCGGTTAACTTGCTCGGTATTCCCCGGCTTAAGAGGTAAGCTGCGGGGAGCTTTTAGGAGAACGCAATGAACAAGAAACCTGTTCTGGCCGCGCTCCTCTCTCTGAGCCTGGCTGCGGCGATCGCTCTGGCAGGCGAGGCCTCGGGCGTGAAGATGCCCGACACCATGACGGTCGAGGGAAAGACGCTCACGTTGAACGGGATCGGTCTTCGCAAGAAGATGATGTTCAAGGTCTACGTGGCAGGCCTCTACGTCGAGACGACGTCGAAGGACGCCACGGCCCTGATCTCCTCCGACTCGATCAAGAGCATTCGGCTGCACATCCTGCGCGGCCTCTCGGGCTCACAGATCTACGAGGCGATTTCGGACGGCTTCTACAGCAACTCGAAGGACCAGATGAAAGCCCTGAACGCCCGCCTCCAGAAGTTGAACACCATGTTCCCCGCCGTCGTCGAAGGCGACCAGATCGTGCTGACCTACGTTCCGGGAAAGGGCACCCTGGTCAATGCCAAGGGCGAGGACAAGGGTGTCATCGAGGGCAAGGACTTCGCCGATGCGCTCTTTTCGGTCTGGCTCGGCGCCAAGCCCGTCCAGGACGACCTGAAGACAGCGCTTCTGGGAGGCTGAGAGCTCAGCTCTCGACTCGCGAAGGCTCGCCGCGAAAGCGTCGCGTGACCCGATCCAGGCCCACGCCCCACAGCATGAGCTGAGTCCAGATCTTGAGCGCGAGCGGCGGGTCCTCGATGCCGCCGGCCAAGACCGTGGTCACCGCCTGGCGCATCCTCTCCGGCGGGTCCGGCGTGCAGAACGCTTCGAAGAAGACGGGGTCGTAGAAGTTGTACACGAAGCGGCGGAACCGGGCGAACAGCTTGCGCGCCTCCTTCTCGTAACCGGCGAGATCCTTCGCATCGACGCGGCCCTTTTTCGTCAGGGCCCGGTCGACCGCCTTCGCCGCGCGCTCTCCGGTCGCCAGCGCCAGGAACACGCCCGTCGAGAAGACCGGGTCCAGAAACGTGGCCGCGTCGCCGACGAGGACGTACCCGTCCCCGGCCATCTTGCCGGAGGCCGCGGAGTAGTCGGAGATCGCGAAGACACGGGACGTGCGGCGGCTGCCTTCCAGGAGTTTCGGCATGCGGGGCGATCGGGCGATGAACCAGTCCAGGCGCGCCTCGAGGTCCGGGGCGCCCGCCTGCCTCGCGAGCGCCGGTTCGTAGACGGCGCCCACGCTCGATGTGCCGTCCGAGAAGGGGATGATCCAGTACCAGACGCCGGCGGAGATGGGCAGCAGGATGTCGCCCGGCACGCTCTCCTGGGGCCAGCGGATTCCCTCGTAGTGAGCAAAGAGCGCCGCCCGTTTCAGCTTCGAGTCGAAACGTCGGGTCCCGAGCTGTTTGGAAAGGAATGCCCCCTGGCCCGAGGCGTCCACGACGGCACGCGCCCGGAATTCCAGAGCGACGCCGTCGGGTCCCGCGGCGCGCACTCCGACCGCGCGCCCGTTCTCGAAGAGCACCTTCTCGACGGCCGTCTCCTGCCGCACCTCGACGCCCGATTCTTCGGAATGCCGGAGCAACAGGTGATCGAAGTCGGCCCGCTTGACCTGGTAGGCCATTGGGTGCTTGTCGTTGAAGGCGTCCTTGAACACGACGGGGCGAGTGCCCTCGCCCGTCATGTCGTTCCAGAAATAAGCGCCGTACTTCTTCTGGTAGCCCGCTGCGCGGACCTTCTCCGCGACGCCGAGCCGGTCGAGAATCGGCAGGGTGTAGGGCAGGAGGGACTCGCCGACGTGAAACCGCGGGAAGCGCGCGCGTTCGAGCAGCAGCACACGTCTTCCCGCGCGCGAGAGAAACGTAGCGGACGTCGAGCCCGCCGGCCCTCCTCCGATGACGACCGCATCGTAGAATTGCTCCATTGGCCCATTCTATTTCGGGAGCGAGCGTCAGCCCGCCCGCCGTCGAGTTCCGCGCCGTGCGAAAGGCCTACGCGGCCGGACGGCCCGTTCTCGAGGATTTCTCGCTTTCTGTCGCGGCCGGCGAGACGGTCGCGCTCCTCGGACCGTCCGGCTGCGGCAAGACGACCGCCTTGAAGCTCGTCAATCGCCTGCTCGAGCCGGAGGGCGGCCAGGTTTTCGTGTTTGGCCGGGACGTCCGCGGCGAGGATGCGATTGGACTGCGCCGCCGGACGGGATGGGTCATCCAGGAAACGGGGCTCTTCCCCCACTGGACGGTTCGACAGAACGTCGAGACCGTGCCGCGTCTGCTCGGCTGGGATGAAGCGCGGCGCGGGAAGCGCGTGGCGGAGCTGCTCACGATGGTCGGCCTGCCGGAAAAGGAGTTTGCCTCGCGCCGCGCCCGGGAGCTCTCCGGCGGCCAGCGCCAGCGCGTCGGGGTGGCGCGGGCGCTCGCGGCCGATCCGCCTCTCGTGCTGATGGACGAGCCCTTCGGGGCTCTCGATCCGATCGCCCGGAGAGCGCTGCAGCGCGAATTCCTCGGCTGGAAGAGCCGGCTCGGCAAGGCCGTGCTGTTCGTGACCCACGATGTTCGCGAAGCCTTCCTTCTCTCCGACCGTGTGGCGATCCTCGCGGGCGGGCGGCTGCGTCAGGTTGGTTCTCCCGACGATATCCGCTCCCGGCCGGCCGACGCTTTCGTGCGCGAGTTCGTTTCGGAGGACCTGCCGTGACGGGCTTGCTCGCCTATCTCTGGGAGCGGCGCGCTGACATTGCCGGGCTCACCGGCGAGCACGTCCTGCTCGTCCTGGCGGCGACGGCCCTGGCGGTTTCGATCGGTGTGCCGCTCGGAGTTGCGCTGACAAAGAGGCCCCGGCTCGCGGGCCTGGTCCTCGGAGCGGCCTCCGTCGTCCAGACGATCCCGTCGCTGGCGCTCCTGGGTCTTCTGATCCCACTGCCGCTTCTCGGAGGGATCGGGAAGAGCACGGCCATCATCGCGCTCGTCGTCTATGCGCTGCTGCCGATCCTGCGCAACACGCACGCCGGAATCCGATCCGTCGATCCCGCCGTTCTCGAGGCGGCCGACGGGCTGGGTCTGGACGCCGGACAGCGCCTGCGCTCCGTCGAGCTGCCCCTTGCACTGCCGGTGATCCTGGCCGGAGTGCGCGTCGCGACGGTGGCCACGATTGGCCTGGCCACGGTCGCGGCGGCCATCGGCGCCGGGGGCCTCGGCGTGCTGATCTACCGGGGCATCGCGACGGTCGATGAGCGCCTCATCCTGGCCGGCGCCCTGCCGGCAGCCCTGCTCGCGCTGATCGCGGACGGCTTGCTCGGCTGGGTGGAGCGCAGGTGGTCGGCCTCATGAGCGGCACGGGCAGGAAACAGGGGCGCGCTCCCGCTTTCGTCCTCGCTCTGTCCCTGGCTTTCGCTTCAGCCTTTGTTTTCGCTGCCTCGGGCTGCCGGAGAGGCGAGCGTCGCATCCGCGTCGGCTCGAAGAACTTCTCCGAGCAGGTTCTCCTGGGCGAGATCGTCGCCCTGGCCCTCGAAGCGCGCGGTGTTCCGGTGGATCGCCGGTTCAACCTGGGCGGCACGTTCATCTGCCATCGGGCGATCGTGTCCGGCGAGCTCGACGTATATCCCGAATACACCGGCACGGCCTTTACCGCCATCCTGTCGCAGAAACCCGTTTCGGATCCCCGAGCTGTCCGTGCCTTCGTCGACAGCGAATACGCGAAGCGATGGGATCTCGTCTGGTCGCCGCCGCTCGGCTTCGACAACACGTTCGCCCTGGTCGTTCGCGGCGAGGACGCGCGCCGCCTCGGCCTGGCGAAAATCTCCGACCTGGCTTCACACCCGGAGTTCAAGCCCGGCTTCGGCTACGAGTTCGTCGAGCGCGAAGATGGATGGAAAGGACTGGCGCGGGCCTACGGGCTCGAGTTCCGTCAGAGGCCGGCCGAGATGGACCTCGGGCTTCTCTACCCGGCGCTGGCCTCGGGACAGGTGGACGTCGTGGCCGGCAACTCGACCGACGGCCTCATTGCCGCGCTGAACGGCGCGGTCCTGGAAGACGACCGGCGGTATTTTCCGCCGTACGAGGCGGCCTTCGTCGTGCGGGGGCCCCTCTTCCGGGCCGATGCCAGGGTGCGCGCGGCGCTCGGGATGCTCGGCGGCAAGCTCGATGCCCCCGCGATGCGGCGTTTGAACGCCTCTGTCGACCGCGACAAACGACGTCCGGAGGAAGTCGCGCGGGAGTTTCTGCTACTCTTGAGTCAAGCAGAACCGCACAAATGAAAGGCCTTTTCGACCTCTCTTCGCCGGGCTCGTGGACGATGGTGGGAGTCGCGATCGCCCTGCTCGTTCTGCTGGTGATCTCGTTTCGGTCGCGGGCCTACGTCTTCTGCCAGTACCTGAAGACGATGGCCGGCATCGCCTTGAAGCCGAGAGACGTGAAGGCCGCGTTCAAGAAGGGCGGCAAGGAGGGAGTGCGCGAGCTCTTCCTCGACCTCATCATCCGCGAGGACCTGAAATCCGGCCCGATCTCCATTCCGGACGAGTTCCGAAAAAAATAGAGAAGAATTGAATCATTGAATCATCGGTTCATTGACCCATTGGTCGCCCAATGAACAAATGAATCAATGAACCAATGGATCAATTCTCTATCAGTCGGAACGTCGGCACCGGATCGCGCCCGAGAACACTGCGAAGAACCGTGGCGTGCAGGACCTCGTCGGAGAGAATCCTGCCGGCGGAGGCCGCGAGCGCCCGGTCCTGGAAGCGGTCGATCGTGAAGAGGTAGACGCGGGCGGCGCCCGCCTCGAGCTTGAAGGCGAGCTCCAGAACGTCTTTCTCGTTGGTCAGCGGCACGCCGAACTTGTACTCGGTCTTCGGCTCGGAGGGCGAGCCCCCCTTGCGCTTGACGGCGTCGGTCAGAAGGTCCCGATGCACCTCGTGGCTGCCCTGAAAGGCGAGGCCGACCTCTTTGGCTTTCGCCGAAAGGAGGCCGCTCTTGCCGGCGAGGCCGTAGGCCCAGATCGCCTCGTGCTCGAGATCGAGCGCCGTGTTCATGAGGCCGATGTCGTCGAAGAGCGACGTCTCTTTTTTCGGCAGCGCCAGAAGGGGCCGCCCGGCGGCCGCCAGCCCGAGCGTCAGCCCGGTCCGGGCCGCGTTTCGGAAGAGATCGCGACGGTGCCACATCGTGGTGTCCTCCTGTCGGGCCCGGATTGTAACCTGCAGAAACAGGAGGGCCGGCCGCGGGATGCCGGCCGGCCCTTTGCAGGAGGAGACGAGCTACTGCGAGTCGGTCACCGGATTGACTGTCGACCTGGGGTTCACCGTGGAGGGCGGCGGGCAGTTGCGCGGGTCGTTCGGGTTGTCGTGCTTGTGGTCGAATCCCGAATTGGGCGTTCCGAGGAACGGGAAGCAGCAGAGGAACGCGCGGTCGGGCTGGTCCACGTTGTCGCCGAGCGCGTTGTTCGGCGCGATGTTGAAGCCGGAGACGAGTACCCCCGCGATGACACGCAGTTCGATGTCCACCACATCGTCCATCGGGCGGCGGCCGTTGGGGAATCCGGCGTTGTCGCCCGCGATGACGCCGAGCCGATTGGCCGTCGCAAACGGTACCGGAGGCACGGCGACGTTCAGGCGGATCTGGTCGGAGATGACTTCGCCGGGCCGCATCGTCAGGCCGGCGAGGCCCTGGACGAGGAGGAGAAGGTCGGTGCGCGGCGCCGGCGGGACGTTGACACCGAAAAGAGCGTGCAGGATTCCCGCCAGCTCGGGGTTGAGAACGAACGACCCGTACTGCGCGTCGTCCTTGGGCTCGGTCATGCCGAACTGGTTCTTGAACGCGAGCGGGATGACGACCTCGTTCACGAGCGGGTTGCCCAGGCGCGAGACCTGCACCCAGGCGCCGGTCTCGGTCGGGTTCTGGCCCGGACCGCCATAGATGCGGGTCGCCTGGCGGTAGGCGGCTGTCCATCCACCGATGATCGCGGCCGGGTCGCTCGTCGAGGTCGGCGCCGTGCCGTTGCTGGTTAGCCCGGTGATCGGGACCGAGAGGGCGAGAGCCTGGACGTTGTAGCCCGCGACGTCGTTGTTACCGCCGATTCCCTTGAAGGGGAACTTGCCGCGGTTCTCGAGGTCGACGAGGTCGAACGTCATGCCGAGGTCGACAAAGAACGGGTCGGCCCGCGCGCCGGCGAACACGCGGATGCCGCCGTCGGCGCCGTAAACCGCTCCGTTCGAGACGGTCTCATAACCGTTCGGGAAGGACTTGGGGCCGACGTTGGCAGGAGCCTCGAGCAGGCCGCTCGCAATCCGAGTGACCGAAGCGCCCCCGGCGTTGACCGAGGGGCCGATGACCTTGTCCACGGAGTACGTGTAGTAGACGTTCTGGTTCGTGTCGGCAATCGAGAGAACCGGCCCGACGTTCTGGAGAAACGTGTTGCTGTTGCGCACGTTGCGCGTGAACTGGAACCGGAACGTGATGTCCTCGACGCCGTCGCCGTTGTTGTCCACCTTGATCTCGTAGCGCACGCCAGGCTGGAAGTGAAAGAAGTTCGGCCCGCCGGCCGGCTCGGACATGGGCCAGTAGCAGGCGAGCAGCACGATTCGGGTCGGATCCTGCGGGTCGCGGAAGATGTAGAAGTCCGTCGAGTCGATGGCCGGGTCGTCGGCCACGTTGGGCGCTTCGCGGTGGCTCGAGGCCAGGGCGGGCGCCGGGGCGAAGAGGGCCGTTGCCACCAGGATGCCGACAGCGAGGGCCGCTATGGGGAGCCTCCGGTTTCGAATCAGTTTCATGCCTTCCTCCTTGCTCTTCAAAAAAACCCGGTTCTCACCAGCGTCTACGGAGGAGGCGCACCGTGCGGATTCGTCCTTCCCGCCGGTCTTAAGCCGTTCCTCATGTATCCTCTGGCCGACCCATGGCGTTGCCCAAGGACGACGATCGGGACTTGATGGCCCGGATCGAGGCGCGGGATGCGGACGCCCTGGGGCTCCTCTACGACCGGCACGCGGCGCGGCTGCTCGGCCTGGCGGAACGGATCCTCGGCACCGGGGGCGAGGCCGAGGAGGTCCTCCAGGAAGTCTTCCTGTTCGTCTGGCGCGCCGCGCCGAGCTACGACGCTTCGCGCGGCAGCGTGCTCGCCTGGCTGCTCGTGGCCACGCGCAGCCGCTCGATCGACCGGCTGCGGGCCCGCCGCCCGATGTCGCGCGGTGAGCTCAAGCGCCTGGACGACGTGCCCGAGTCGGCGTCCTCCGTCGACGTCGAGCGCGACTCGGCCGCGCGCCAGTGGGAAGCAGTCTGCCGCAAGGCCATCGTGGAACTGCCCGAGGAGCAACGGCGCGTGCTCGAGCTCGCCTACTTCGAAGGGCTCACGCATGTCGAGATCGCCGAGCGCACCGCGACACCGCTCGGGACCGTCAAGACGCGCGTCCGACTGGGCCTGATGAAACTCAGAGAACGGATCCGCCCGTATGGTGAAGGTGGACTCAGTGAGTAACCGAGAGCAGATCGAAGAGCTGGCAGCGCTCCAGGCGCTCGGCTTACTCGAGGCCGGAAGCCCGGACCTCGCCGCCTGGCTCGAGAGCGCCGGGCCGGAGAAGCAGGACCTCGTCGCGGAGCTGAAGAATGCCGCGGCGGCGCTCTCGGTTCTGGCTCCACCGGTTGCCCCGCCGCCGCAGGTGCGCGAGCGGCTCCTCGCCTCCCTCGGGCCCGCGCGCGTGCCCGCTCGCCGCCCGGGCCGCAGCGCCGCGGCCTGGCTGGCCGTGGCCGCCGCAGCGATCCTGCTGGCCGTCGCCGGCCTCGACGATTGGAAGCTGCGGCGCCAGCGCGACGAACTCTTCGGGCGCACAGCCGACCTCTCCCAGCGCCTGACCGACTCACAGAATCAGCTCTCGGCCGCGCAGGTCGAGAAGGCGCGCCAGGAGCTCTACCGCCGCGTGCTCGAGAGCGACGACGTCAAGGTCCTCTTCCTCGGCGGCAAGGACCCGCAGCCCTCGGCGCGCGCGAAGGTCTTCTGGCTCGAGAAGGCCAGGCGCGGTGTCATCGTGGCCGGCAATCTCGCGGCCCTGCCGCCGGACAAGCAGTACGAGCTCTGGGTCTTCGACAAGGGCAAGCCCGTCCCGGCCGGCGTCTTCGATGCCGATGCCTCGGGCCGCGTCCTCTTCGAGTCGGCGGACCTGTCCGCGATCTCCGCGGCCCAGAACTTTGCCGTGACGATCGAGCCCAAGGGCGGTGTCCCGGCGCCCACCGGCCCGATCGTTCTCATCGGATCCTGACGAATTCCTCTGGGCGTGCCCGCCGGGTTGAGCGGACGTAGAATGCGGCCGTGCTTCGACACGGCTTCTCCGCGCTCCTCGTCCTCGCTCTCGTCCTGCCGCTCGTACCGGCCGCCGGCCGATCGATGACCTGCTGCCGGACCGGCGGCGACGCCTGCTCCTGTCCGGTCGAGCCCGGCTTTTCCCGCTGCGACACAGCCCCGCCGCTCTCGCCGCCCCAGGCGCCGCTGGCGCTGCTTCCGCCCGCCCCCCCGGCGCTGGCACTGATGGCCTGCTTCGAGGAGCCGGCTCCACCGCTCGAGGCGCTTCGTTCGCTCGCCCGGCGGCCTTCCGTTCCCCCGCCTCGCGCATAACTCCCCGAGAACCCAAACCAGACTGTCTCGAAAGGGGGATCCGCTTGCGCTTGCGCACGCTTTCGATTGCCGTTTCCTTCACCGGTCTTCTGTTCGCCTCCGCGCGGCCTGCGACGGCCTGTTCCATGTGCCGCTGCGGCGATCCGACGTTCAACGCCCTCGGCAACAACGTCTACAGCTCGGGCCAGTTTCACCTGGCTCTCGATTGGGACCGTTTCAACAAGAGTCAGGGCACGACGGACAACGGCGTGCCCGGGATTGACCACGAGATCGAGAACCGCGTCACTTTGACGCTCACGTATTCGATCGCCGAGCGCCTGGTGCTCGTGGGTCGTGTGCCCTACAGCTTCAAGAGCCTCACCACCACGACGCTCGAGGACGTCAGCACGGTCGACACACACGGGCTCTCGGACCCCGAGTTCTATGGACTTTTCCGTCTCTGGTCCTCGGACTTCGGCCCCGGCCAGGGCCGGCAGACGTGGATCTCGGCCGTCTTCGGCGTCAAGACGCCGTGGGGACTGAACGACGTCCAGCAGAACGGCGAGCGGGTGGACGAGCACGCGCAGCCCGGAACCGGATCGACCGATCTTTTCGGAGGCCTGTCGGGCACGCATCTCTTCGACGCTGAGTCGGCCCTCTTCGCCTCGGCGCAGTACCGGGGAACGGGCCGGAACTCATTCGGCTACAAGTACGGGGACATCACGATGGCGAGCCTGGCCTACGAGCGGAAGCTGACGAGCGCTCTCGACTCCGTGGTGGAGATGGACTTCCGCCACGCCGGACGAGACCAGGTCAACGCCTCGGGAGAAGTCGATCCGAGCACGGGGGGTGACGTCCTCTATCTCACGCCGCGGCTGATCGTCAGTCTCGGCGGTGGCTTCGTCCTGAGGGCGGCCGCGCAGATCCCGGTGTGGACGGCACTCTACGGGGTCCAGAAGGAGTACCCCAACTACAACGCCGGCCTGACGTTCCTTTTCTAAGACAGCAGCTAACGGCCTTCGATAGCACAGCCGAAGGCCTTCGTCACGCGCACTTTGACTTCGCGACCGTGGAGCAGGGCCTCGAGGGCATTGGCCAGATCGGGCGAGCCGAACTTCGAGGCTACCTGCCCGCGGTAGCGAAGCGTTCCGGCGCTGTCGAAGACGAAGACCTCTGGCGTGCGAACCGCCCCGAGCCCTCTGGTTACGGTGAGCTCGGCGTCTCGCGCGACCGGGAACAGGAAGCCGTTTCGGCGGGCGTGCGTGCGGACCTGTTCGGCTCCTTCCGACCTGTTGGGAAAGACCGCGAGGAACGCGACACCTCTCTCGGAGTAGGCGGCGGCCATCTCGGGCAAGCGTTTGTTGTAGAAGTTCGAATAAGGGCACGACGTCGAGAGAAACACGATGACGAAAGCCTGGTGAGTCGACGTCTCACGGACAAGTGAGAACTGCTGTCCGTCGACCGTGCCAACCGTGATGTCGGGGATGGTGCCGCCGGACTCGAGCCCGCGCGAGGCCAGCGCCCAGCTCCAGCAGCAGACAAGAAGGGCAGCTGTGCGGCGTCGCATCTAAGGCTGAGTTCCGTCGCTGCGCCGGAACAATCGCGCGGGCGAGAAGTTCCAGGTCGCGCCAATGGCGACTCCCTGCTTGATCTTCATCGCGTTGGAACCGCTGACCGTGGCGAAATAGGAGGCCGTGAGATCCACGGCGCCGCCGACCTGGTAGATCAGGCCGCCGCCGACGTTCCAAGAAGTCTCCCGGGTTATCTGGTGCGGCCAGATGGCCGGTATCGACGGATCGGACGGAAGGTCGAGTCCTCCGTAAGTGTGCTCCCAGAGCGCCTGGGCGCGCACGGCGAGCGCGGGCGCGACGTACTGGCCGAGCTCCAGGTCGAGCGTGCTGCGGTCGTGGTGGATGCCGAGCACCGGGGTAACGAACGTGTACATGTACAGTGCCTGCACCCACGCTTGCGGCAGGATCGGGTCGAGATGGCGTCCAAGGTGGACGCCCACGGGAACCTCGCGCAGGTCGTTTCCCGCGGCGGCGTGGGCGAAGTACACGTAGTCATGGCTGGGGAGTGTGACGCCAACCATGGGAGTAACAGCGAGCGGGTCCCTCAGGATCTGGTAGCGCGCCTCGATGTAGAAATCCTGAAATGTCCCTCGGTAGGAACCGTCATCAATGGGCGAATGCGGAAAGCGGCCTTCGTACTTCGTGATGCGGTAGGGAAGGCCGACGCTCAGGGCCAGCCGGTCAGTCAGGCTGTAGCCCGCCTGAAGGGCGATCGCGTTGGCGCGAATGTGCCCGGCGTCGAACTCCTGGCCCGAGGCCGAGTAATGGTGCTGGACAAACGTGTTGGCGTAGTCGAGCGACAGAAACGCCTCGCCTTGCGGCGGGACCCAGGCCGGGAAGAGCTCTCCGCCCCGGGCGGAAACGGCGAGCAAAGTGGCGGCTAGAGAACCGACCCAGGCCCTCGAGCGGCTACTCACTGCCGCGTGAGAGTGAAGCCGATGTTGAACGATGGACAGCAGCCCGTGCCTGTCATCGTGCCAGTGTAGACACCGTTGATCGTATTTCCGCTGATGCGGGCCGTTCCGCCGACTCCCCCGAGGCACGGCAGATCGGGATAGATGTCGAAGTTCCACGCGCCGCTGGAATCGAGGTCTCCGTGAAGGGCGCCGACGCCCGCAAGTTCCGTCTGAACGTGGCAGCCGAGCTGCTCGATGACGACCTTGTTGTCGGTTGGCATGCCGCACACGCTTACCGAGAACGTTCCGGTGTAGGTTCCGGCGTAGGTTGGGCATTTTGCGGCACTCGGGCCGCTGCTTCCGCCGCACCCGGGAGCTAACAGGTTGCCCGCGATCAAGCCGGCGAGGCTGAGAATCCGTAGGGGGCGACGACGCGAGGATGGTGAAGTCAAAGGGCTTTCCCGGATTGCATTGTACTAGCGCGTCCGGGGCGGAGCGACTCTCAGCGAAAGCGTCGTGAAGTCGCTCTCCCAGGTGGCCGTGTCGTTCTTCCAGCGCAGGTCCGTGCCGGAGAGCAGCCACGGGCCGGGACGATCGATCACGAAGACGGCCCGTCCTTCTGCGTCGGTTTTTTTCAGAGTGCGCGGGCCTTTCGGGTCGTGCTCGGCAGCGAGGACGAAGCCGGGAAACGGCGCGCCGTTCTTCAACACGCGGACGGGCAGCTCGTCGCCTGCGGAGAGATCCGTCGGATCTTTCTCCGGCACGATCTCGAGGGCGAGCCCGGCCGGCAGCGCCCAGGACGTGTCGCCCTTCGGATCGCCGACGCGAACGAACGTCTTCGCATGCTTGGAGTAGGTCTCGCGCCAGGACTTCGGCTCGGGCTGCGCCTCCCAGGTGGCTCCGGCCGTCTCGAGGGCGCCGATCTCCTCGAGATACTCATGGATCTTCTCGGGCGAAAGCTCGAGGTCCTTCGGCTTGAGGGAGACGGCGACGCACGCGATGCCCGGCCGAGGGAGGGGCAGTGAAAACTCGAGGCCGTGCTTGCGCCGCTTCGGTGCCTTGGGCGAGGCAGTCTTTCCGGCCAGACGCACGGAGGCCCGCGCGACCCGCGCCGCCTCGGGAGCGAAGTCGAGCTGCGGGAAGGCGCTGCCGCTCGTCAGATCCAGGCGGAGAACCACGCCCGGCCGTGCCGGCCCCAGGGGCGGCCCGATCCACGTGTCGTGAGCCAGAGCCGGCGAGGCGATCGAGACGGCGAGCAGCGGCGCGAGCGCGCAGCGGGTCAGTCCGGGCCGTCTCACGCCGGCGATGATAAGCCGTGAATCCGCGGGAGGGTCGCGCCCCACGCGGCGCTTTGGTCTAATGGCGCCGTGATCGGGCTTTTCGCCGCGCGGGTTCTGCTGTTGTCGGCCCCGCTCTTGGCAGTTGGCCCCGAACGGCCGCGGCCGGCTCCGTCGGCGCTGCTCGGTCTTGCCTTCGGCCTCGAGCAGCCAACGGCTTCGGCGGACAGCCGTGCCGCCGACGAGGCGCGGCGTTCGGGCGCGACCGTGTTCGGCCTGACGGTCTCCTGGTCCGCGAGCGAGCCCGCGCCCGGCAAGTACCGCGTTGCGGAGATCACGCGCACGGCCCGCCTGCTGCGCCAGTCCGGCGCCACGCTCCACATCGACCTGCCGCTCGTCGTCAGCCGCGCGCGCGACGTGCCCTCGGACCTGGCCGGCTACAGTTTCGACGACGAGCGGCTCTCGCGCCGCCTCGGCCGGTTCTTCGACGCGCTGGAGCCCGTGTTCCTGGACGCCTCGACGCTGTCGCTCGGATACGAAGCCGACGCCTACTTCTCCGACAAGCCGGAGGAGCTGCAGGCCTACCGCGCCCTGTTCGACGGCGCCGTCCAATATCTGCGGGGCAAGGTGCCGCACCTTTCCGTGGGTGTCACGACGGCGGCTCCCTCGGAGAGCGTGGCGCCGCTCGTGGCGGCCGCTCTCCACGCCAGGAGCCCCGTCCTCTTCTACATCTACGCCCCCTTTCAGCGCGGCCGGCCTTTCGAGCACCGCGCCCCCGACGCGATCGACCGCGACTGGAAGCAGCTCCTCGACCGCGCCGCGGGCCGCCCCATCGCATTTCCCGAGGTGAGCTATTCCTCGTCCCAGGAAAATGGCTCGAGCCCGGAGAAGCAGGCGGAGTTCGTCCGGCGGCTGCGCCGCCTGGTGGCCTCGACCGACGGCCGGCGGCTGCTTGTTCGCGCGGTACGCGACGTGGCGCGACCCGCCGGCCTCGGCCGGCCGGGGCGCGTCGGAAACGGCGAAGCGGCGCGAGGCATTCCTCAAGAACCGCGGCCTGCAGGACGCCGACGGGCGTGCCAAGCTCGCCTGGCGCGAGTGGACGAAGATGGGAAGGTGAAGAGGATCCGGACCTGGCCGTTGCTTGCCGCGTGGCTGCTGTCCATCGGGAGCGCCGCCGCCCACGAGCTCGGCGCGATCCGGGTCGTGGCGGAGTTCAAGAAGGACGGCAGCTACACTGTCGACTGCATCGTCGATCGGGAGCACCTGCCCCCGGGGTTCGGGGCGCGGGCGCGCTACCCGCCGAAGGCGGGGCGCATCCGCGGCGTGCGCAAGGACGAAGAGGCCTCGATCGGGCGACTGCTCTCGGAGGTGGCCGACCGCGTGCGGGTCGAGTTCGACGGCAAGCGGCAGTCGCCGAAGCTCGAATGGATCCATCCCGACGCGGAGGCCGCGGAGGTGACCCTGCGCCTCTCGGGCGCCACTCCCCGCGGCGCATCCCTGTTCGTATTTTCCAACGATGCGAAAGTCGGAACCTATCTCCTGACGGTCATCGCCGAAGGCACCGACGATGTCCTGAGGCAGTGGCAGGAGGGGGGCGAAGAGGGTCTTGCGATTGTCCTGAAAGCCTCGGTGGCGCCCGCCGCGCGCTAAAGGGAATGTCGGGTTCTTTCAGTTTCTTGTAGAGAATAGTGACAATGGATGACCGATTCAGCGGCCACCTCTTTACAAAGTGCTTTGGAATCAGGAGTTTCTGATCGTGGTGCGAACTTTGCTGCACTCACGGCCTGAGGTCAGCCTTTGACATCGGAAGCGCGGAAGCTGTGCTGAAGAAGGCGTACCTCGGGGCGATCTTCTGCCTGGCCGCAGGGCCTCTTTTCGGCCAGTCGAGGCCGCCCTCCCATGTTGTCCCCGGCCGTCCCGTCGTCGGTACCGTCCCGGCTGTCGCGGGCGCCAACGGCGAGTGGAGACAGTGGCGCGGCAACCCGGAGCACACCGGTTTCCAGCGGATTCCGGGAAAGATCCAGACCCCTTCCGTGCGGTGGCGCTACCCGATCGGCGGGCGGCTCCAGCGGGACCAGGCCGTCCTCTGCAGCGTGCCCGGCCGGGAGGCGTCCCTGCTCGTCGCGCAGCCTGGTAGCCTGGCGTCGTACTCGCTCGACGGCCGGCTGCTCTGGCATCGGCGAAACGCCCTGAGCTTGACCCTCCTGGGCTGCTGGGACTTCAGCTCCGACGGCCGCGTGACGCTCCTCGCGTCCCTGGCGAGCCAGTCGGGAACGGCGCTCTACTTCTTCGACGCTTCCGACGGTCACCTCCTCTGGGGAAGTCCGATGTCGCCGGGCGCCCTCGGGTCCGTCAAGGTCACATCGATCCGCTCCGGATCGGGCCTGAACGTTCTCTGGCTTCCCGCCGCCGACTCGAGGCTTTTCGTCTACGGTTTCCCACCGGGGTGGACGGTGCCGATCCAGCTCTACCGATCCACGATTCGAGATTTCGTCTCGGATCCCTACACGCCCTCGGCTCTCACGGTGGCCGACCTCTACGGCGATGGGCTGGCGGAGATCGTGATCTCGGGAGGCCGCCGCACGGTTCCCACTCTGGTTCTCGACGCGGCCTCGGGCAACGAGCTCTCTCGAAGTTACGTCACGATCGAAGGCCACGGCTTCGAGTCGGGCGGCGTCGGGCAGCTGCTGCTGGTGACGGACCTGGACCCGTCCGGCGCCCCAAGCCCGCGCGACATCGTGACGGTGAGCAGCTACAACAGCGGACAGACCTACATGTTCCAGGGCATCACGATCACGCGCGCCGGAAGCTCGGAGCCCAGCCGCGTGCTGGACACGTATCCCGTGGGTCTGCATTACGCGCGAGGCTCGGTGCGCGACTTCGACGGCGACGGCAGGGCGGAGATCCTCGCTTCGCGCTACGAGACCGAGCTCCGGGAGCACGAGTTGGAGCTGCTCGACACTTCCTCGTTCGAGGTGAAGGCGAGCGTACCCAACTTCTACCTGCTCTCGGTCGTCGACCTGCCCGGCTCGTCTCAGCCGCTCGTCATCGGGTGGGAGGATGTTGCGACGGAGAATCCCGTGGGCTCCTCCCTTCTCGCGGCGTACCGATTCAATGGATCGGCGTTCGAGCGGACCGCCTGGAATCCGGGCGTTGGCACCCTCGCCTCGGTGATCCCCCGGTCCTACGACGAGGCGCCGCATGAGAACCCCGGCGACTCGGTCGTTCTCATCGACGAAGACCCGCACCTGGGGCCGTCCCTGCTCGCCTACAGCCGAAACGAGGGCCGCGAGCAGGAGGGCCTTTCGTTGCTGGACGCCTCGACGGGCGCGGTCCTCTCCCGCTACGACCCGCCGGACGGTGTGAAAGTCGGGCTCGTTGCCGTCTCTGCCGCGGCGAAGGCCGCGGACCGCCGGTTCGTCGTCACCGGCACGGATGGCTCCCTGGTCTTCCTCGACGGCAGCTTGCACCAGATTTCCGCCGTCTCTCTGGGCGGCTACGACAGCCAGGACTACAGCACCAACGGGCACTCCTTCGAAATCGCCGTCGCGGCAGACCTGGATGGCCGGGGCCGGAACGCCGTTGTCCTCGTCGACTCCCGCAGCCGCTTGATCCGCTTGACCGGCCTGGAGACGGCGACACCGCTTCAAGGGCCGGGCGGCGTGGTCCTCTGGGATTCGGGGATACCGCAGGAGATGGTCGCCGTTCCTTCGCCCTACGGGGGAAGCCGTCTGCTCGTGCGCGGGCGTCAGGGGGCAAAGCCTTTTCTTTCCCTGATGGACGGCTCCGGACGCGTCGCGTGGCAACATGTGTTTGCCGGCCCGGACCACGATCCTCCCGAGGATGGGCTTCCGATCGGCTTGAACATCCTGCGGTCCGCGGGCTCGCCTGTCCCCGATGTCGTGTGCTCCGTCGGCAGCGGTCCGGACGTGTTCCAGACGTTTGCATTGAACGGCCTGACCGGGGATTCTCTCTGGAGGTCGGGGGTCGGAACATTCTGGGACGCGACCCTGGCCGTCAGCGACTTCGACGGCGACGGCCGGGATGACGTGATCTTCAACTGGAACTCGCAGAAGGGAATCATCCTCGACGGTCGCACGGGCGATCAGCGGGCCATGCCCGTCGCGTTGCCGGAGTTCTCGAACCTCGACCAGGTCGACTACAACGGCGCGCCCATCGTGATCGGCCAACGCGGCGCGGATGGGCTGCAGTTCCTGAACGCCTGCGACAACGCGCACCTCTCTCTCTTGCCGCAGCCCGTCCGGCTTCGCCCGGCGACGTGTCGAAGACGCAGGCCCTCTGGAATCTCGAACAAGACGCCCCGGACGACGAGCGCAATTCGATGCCCGGCCTGGCTCCCTTCGGCGCTGGCGACTGGATCGCCGGCGTCAGCAGCCAGAGCGGCGTGTTGAAGGCGGTTGGCAGCGGCGGCGTGGTGCTCTGGCGGGTGGGCCTGTTGAATGGAGCCCTTGTGCCCGACTTTGGAGTGCAGCACAACGCCTTGAGCTCGGTGGCCGCCGTCGACGTGAACGGCGACGGCCGCGTCGACTTCCTGGTCGGAGGGACCGACGGCTGGCTCTACGCCGTGGATGGGCCGTCGGGCGCGCTGCTCTGGAGCATCGACCTCGGAGCGCCGGTGGGCGATCCCATCGTGGCGGATCTGGACGGCAACGGCTCGAGCGACGTCCTGGTGCCGGTCAGCGACGGGTTTCTCTACGCCATCGGCCCCCGCTGAGATCCCGTCAGAGGTTGAACTTGAAGAGCATCACGTCGCCGTCCTGCACGACGTAATCGCGGCCTTCCTGGCGGACGAGGCCCTTCTCCCGGGCTGCAGCCATCGACCCGCAGGCGGCCAGGTCTTCGTACGAGACGGTCTCCGCTTTGATGAAGCCCTTCTCGAAGTCTGAATGGATGACGCCTGCGGCCACGGGGGCCGTGTCGCCCGCGTGGATCGTCCACGCTCTGGCCTCTTTTTCTCCGGCCGTCAGGAAGGTGCGCAGCCCGAGCAGGTGGTAGGCCGCGCGGATCAGGGCGCCGACTCCCGACTCGGCGACGCCGTGCCCCGCCAGGTATTCCTCCGCCTCGGCCTCGGGCAGCTCGGCCAGCTCCGCCTCGATTGCCGCCGAGACGACGACGGCCTCGGTGCCGAGGTGGGCCTTCGCGTACTGGCGGACGGCCAGGACCTCCGCCTGCGAGTCGCTCTTCGCGAGGTCGTCTTCGGCCACGTTGGCGGCAAAGAGCGTCGGTTTTGACGTGAGCAGGAACATCCGCCGCGCGGCGGCCGCCTCTTCGTCCGGCAACGCGAGAGTCGATGCGGGCTTGCCGGCGTCGAGATGCGGCAGGAGCCGGTCGGCCGCCGCCACGGTGGCCTTCGCCTCCTTGTCCCCGCCCCGAGCGATCCGCTCGGCCTTCTCGTGCGCCCGCGTCACGGTCTCGAGGTCGGCGAGCACGAGCTCGGTCGTGACGGTCTCGATGTCCGAGACCGGGTTGAGAAGTCCGGAGACGTGCACGACGTCTTTGTCCTCGAAGCACCGGACGACCTGCACGATGGCATCGACCTCGCGGATGTGCTGGAGGAACTTGTTTCCCAGGCCCTCGCCCTTCGACGCGCCGCGCACGAGGCCTGCGATGTCCACGAACTCGATGACGGCCGGCACGATCCTGGCCGTCTTCGCGATCCTGGCCAGAGGCTCGAGGCGCGCGTCGGGCACGGTGACGATGCCGACGTTGGGCTCGATCGTGCAGAAGGGGTAGTTCGCCGCCTCCGCCTTGCGCGTGCGCGTCAGGGCGTTGAAGAGGGTGGACTTGCCCACGTTCGGCAGCCCGACGATTCCGGCTCGCAGCATGGGGCGGGGGAGTATACGAGAGAGCCGAGACTAGGAGAGCTCGGCGGCCTTGAGGGCCGCTTCCACGCGCGAGCGTACGTTGAGCTTCTTGAACAGGCTGTGGAGATGGATCTTCACGGTCTGCTCCTTGATCTGAAGAAGCGTGGCCAGCTCCTTGTTGCGGTAGCCGTCGCCGAGCAGCCCGAGGATCTCTCGCTCGCGCGGGGTCAAACCCGGGCCGCGGGCGCGCCCCGTGCGGGGAAGGCCCTCGAGCGCGCGGGCGATCGCCCGGCGCTTCGCCCAGGCCTGGCCCCCGGCGACTGTCGCGAGGGCGCGCACGAGGTGCGAGAGGCCTTCGCCCCGGCCGACGACGCCGCTGGCTCCCGAGCGCAGAACGCGCGCCGCGGCGTTGTCGTCCGCGCGCGGGGCGAGGACCACGATCATCAAGGCAGGCCACCGCGTGCGCAGGCGCTCGAGCAGGTCCTGGGGCAATGCGCCCATGCCATCCGCGTCGAACAGGATGAGATCGGGGCGCCGGCGACGCACCGCGTCCAGGAGGTTCCCGGCGCCGGCCACCTCCACTGCCACGCGAAAACCGCGTTCGCGGGAAAGGCAGTCGGCGAGGCACTCCCGCAGGAGCACGTTGTCGGAGACCAGAAGGAGCGCCAGCGGCTGGGCCGACGTCACCACTGCGCGTCCTCCTCCGGCCCGAGGTCGACGGCATCCGACGGCGGATCCGCGTCGGCCAGAGGCGAGCGGAGCGAGTTGCGCACGGAGATGTCGTGCGAAGCGGCCGGGGAGGGTGTCGGCGCGGCGCCGAGCCGCTCGGCGCGGCGCAGGCTTGCCGCCGGACGCCGGGTCGCCCGGGGGAGGCGGAAGAGCACAGTGGTTCCCTTGCCGACCTCGCTGCGCAGATGCATCTGGCCGCCGATCGACTCGGCTCTGTAGCGGCTTCCGATGAGCCCGTTGTGCGAGGAGTCGAGGTCGAGGAGGCGCTCCATCGTGTCGCGGATGTCGAAGCCGACGCCGTCGTCGGAGATCGAGATCGACGCCGCGTGCTCGGAGAAGGCGAGGACGATGCGCACGTTGCCCGCCCGGGCGTGCTTGCGGACGTTGGTCAGGGCCTCGCGGATCAGGCGCGTGCCCTCCTCGACCTGGCTCTGGGGCAGCATCCCTTCTCCCTCGACCCGGAGCTCGACGCGCAGGCCCGTCTCCCGTCCGAAGTCGTCGGCGTAGGCCCTGAGCCACGGAAGGAACTGGTCGGTCGAGACGGGAGGAGAGCGCAGCTCGAGCAGGAACTGTCTCGCCTCCCGGATCGTCTCGGCCAGGAGGTCCTTGAGCCGCGCGAGCTCCGTTTCGAGGCGGGTCGGGACACCCTGCGGATAGGCGTCGCAGAAGTCGCGGTGCTGCCGCTCGAGCGCCTGGCAGACCTCGGCGTGCAGCTTGACCGAGGAGAGCGTCTGCAGGTGCCCGTCGTGGAGCTCCGCGGCCCAGCGGGATCTTTCCGACGCGATCGCCTGCTCGCGGCCGAGCTCCGAGCGCCGCAGGGTGTTCAAGGAGCGGCCGATCGCGGCGCCAATCTCTTCGGCGTGCTCGGCCGGGCGGCCGAGGGGGCCGCCGCGCTCCGTCCAGAGCGCGAGCAGTCCCCGCCAGCCGCTCGGCGCCGCATACCGGGTCAGGACCGTTCGCGGGTCGCCGGCGGCCACGGCCGCAATGTGGGTCCTTCCCGAAGCTCCCAGCGCGCCGGCCAGCGTGGCCTCGGTCAGAAACGGCGCGTCGCCCGGCTGGTCCGGGGGAAGGATGCGGATCCAGCGCGCTCCCTCGACGACGAAGAGCGCGACCCTTACCGGCCGGACATTCCTCTCGATTTCGCGCGCCCAGAAGTTGAGGATCTCGTCGATGTCCGAGCTCCGCGCTGCCGTCTCGAGGGCGCCCGCCGTGGCCTCGGCCAGCCAGATGCGCGGATTTGCGCCGCGGGGCGACCAGAACCCGATCACGAGCGCGTGTCCCCGTCGGGCTCGAGCAGCCCCGCGTAGCGGCGGCCGAGAAGCGCGGCGTCGACACGCCCCCGCGCCCCGAGTTTGCCGATCAGGCTCGCCACGTGGCTGGCCACGGTCTTCTCCGAGAGGCCTGTCTTGTGGGCGATCTCGCGATTCATCATCCCGCGGCCCAGCAGCACGAGGACGCCCCGCTCGCGCGCGGTCAGCCCGCTGAGCGGATGCTCGGGCGAGACGGCGTTCAATGCCTCCGCGGATCCCGTGCGGCTGGCCCAGATCTCGCCGGCCGCGACGGCCCGGATGGCCTTCAAGATGACGTCGATCGAGCCGTCCTTCTGAAGGAATGCCCTCGCTCCGGCGGCCAGCCCGCGCTGCTCGAACTCCCGCTCGATGTGAGCGGTGAGCACGAGCGCGCGCGTCGCGGCGGAGGCGCGGGGCAGCCGTTCGAGGACGGCAAACCCGTCGCAGCGCGGCATCGAGAGGTCGAGGACCAGGACGTCGGGCTTTTCGGCGGCGCAGAGCCGGAGCGCTTCCTCGCCGTCCTGTGCTTCGCCGACGAGCTTCAGGTCCGTGCCGAGGAGGATGGCCTTGCGCAGACCCTCCCGGAACAGGGGGTGGTCGTCGGCCACCGCAACCCGGATCATAGAACTAAGATTCTAGTACTAAATCCGATCACTCGGGTGCCCCGAAGTGCGGATGCGCTCGGCTGGCCCTCGGCGACATGCTGCCCGCATTGAAAAAGCTCCGCCGTAGCCCGGCGGAAGGAGCGGGCGTCGAAGCTCGGCGCTCGTTGCGCGGCCTTTTTTTGGGGGACGACGCCATGAGGAATGAGAATCGCACGACGCGCAGCCCGTTTGATCGCTGGCGCCTGGCCCTGCTGCCACTCGTCATTCTCCTGTCAGGAGCATTTGCGGTTGAGGTCGAGGCTGCGACGAGGCCGGCGCCGACGCGGGGCCCGGTTGTGATGCCTCCGGTCGATCAGCCCGCGCCGATCCACTTGGAAAAGGCGGCAGAGCGACCGGTCGGGGAGCTTGGTCCGGCGCCGATTCCGCAGCCGCAGGACGACATCGGGAACAAGCCGTTCGCCCCGCGCTCGGCCGCCGAAAGAACGGGGGCTGTGACCGCCGCTCCCACGATCTCGATCGGGGTCGTCCCGACGCTGCCCGTCCGGGCCGGTCTGCTCATTACCTGGACAGCCACGGCGACCGGCGGTGTTGCGCCCTACCAGTACCTCTTCGCGCGTTACAGCTTTGCCACCTCAGCTTGGACCGTCGTTCAGCCCTACGGCAATAGCAACGTCTTTACGTGGACGCCGACGCAGTCCGAGGTGGGCAAGTACATGCTGCAGGTCTGGGTGCTGAACTCCGGGTCGACCGCCACCTTCGATGCCTACAAGACCACGGCTGCGTTCGACATTCTCAGCAGCTTGCCGACGATCACCTCGGTGACGGCCAACACGACCTTCCCCAAGCTCTATGGCACCGCGATCACCTGGACCGCAAACGCGACCGGCGGAATCGCGCCTCTCCAGTACCGCTTCATCCGCTACAGCTACGCGACCTCGGCCTGGACGATCGTTCGGGATTACGCGGCGTCCAACACCTTCACCTGGACCCCCTCGCTTTCGGAAATCGGCAAGTACTTCTTCCAGGTTTGGGTCTTGAACGCGGGGTCGACGGCTTTCTACGATGCCTACGCGAGCACGGCCGCATTCGACATCAGCGGCCCACCTCCAACGATCACGAGCTTCACGTCGAGCCCGGTCTCGCCGTCGCCTGCGGGCGTCGCGATGACCTGGACGGCCGTGGCGACTGGTGGAGTCGCACCGCTGCAATACCTCTTCGCGCTCTACGACGCACAAGCCGGAACCTGGAGCGTCCCCCAGAACTACGGGACGAGCAACACGTTCACCTGGATTCCGACAGCGTTGCAGGCGGGCCAGTACCAGATTCAAGTCTGGGTCCGTAACGCCGGCTCGGGCAACACGTACGACGCCTTCAAGGGAGTGCCCTTCACCATCGGGCCTCTGCAGCCGCTCGCCGTCTCCGGCTTCCCGGTCCTGCCGGGCCTGCCCCGGCCGGTTGGAACCACGATCATCTGGCAGGCGAACACCACGGGCGGGATGGCTCCGCTCCAATACGCCTTCTACCGTTACTCCGCGGCGACGGGAACGTGGTCGCTGGCTCAGAACTGGAGCACCAACAAGCTCTTCACCTGGACGCCGGCGCCCGCGGAGGCGGGCAACTACCAGCTGCAGGTGTGGGTCCGAAACGCCGGCACGGCGTCCGGCTTCGACGCTTACGCCAATATCGGGCCCTTTGCGATCACCCCGCCGACGAGCGACATTGTCCGCTTCCTCGAGCAGGCCACCTTCGGGCCGACCAACGCCGACATCGAGCGGGTCCGCTTGATGGGCATGTCGGCGTGGATCGACGATCAGTTCCTGACCGCTCCGACGGGGTATCCGCCCTTTGCGCCGGTCACCGACAACCCGGCCGCCGCATGCACGGGCAACTGCCAGCGCGACAACTACTCGATCTATCCGCTGCAGCGGCAGTTCTTCCTGAACGCCCTCTATGGCCCGGACCAGCTGCGCCAGCGGGTGGCGTGGGCCCTTCACTCCCTCGTCGTGACCTCCGGCCTGGACCTGCCGTTGCCGAGCTGGTACCAGCCGTATCTCGACATCATTTACCGCAACGCTTTCGGCAACTACCGCCAGCTCCTCTACGAGATGACGCTGAACCCGGGCATGGGCGTCTACCTCGACACGTCATCCAGCACGAAGAACAGCCCGAACGAGAACTACGCCCGGGAGATCCTCCAGCTCTTCTCGACGGGGACCGACCTTCTGAACATCGACGGCACGCCCGTGACTCTCAGTAACGGCACGATCGTTCCCGTCTACGACCAGTTCACCGTGACCGAGTTCGCGCGGGTCTTCACGGGCTGGCGCCTGGCCGCTCCGATCGGCTCCGGCATCACGAACTACCGCGACCCGATGGTGGCCGTGCTGGCCAACCACGACCTCGGACAGAAAGTCCTGCTCGGAGGTTTCACGCTTCCGAGCGGGCAGACCCCGGACAAGGACTTGAACGACGCGCTGGACAACATCATGTCGGCGCAGAGCGCGGCCCCGTACATCTCGCGCCACCTCATCAAGTACCTGGTCACGAGCAACCCGTCGCCCGCCTACGTCCAGCGGATCGCGACGCTCTTCAACAACAACGGCTCGGGGATCCGCGGGGACCTCAAGACAGTCGTCAAGGCCATCCTTCTCGATACCGAGGCGCGGCAGGTTACGCCGGCCAGCCCAGCGTTCGGACACCTGAAGGAGCCTGTGCTTCTCATGACGCACCTGCTGCGGGCGATGAACGTGCGGTCGGCCAACGGCTTAACGGCCTCGGACGGCTTCCTGGCACCGACGCTTTCCCCCATGGGACAGGACGCGCTGCGGCCGCCGACGGTCTTCAGCTACTACCCGGCCGACTATCAGGCTCCAGGCACGACAATCCGGGGCCCGGAATTCGGCCTCTTCCAGTCGACCACGGCGTTGAAGCGAGCGAACTTCGTCAACACGATGGTGTTTTCGAACATCCCGGCGACCGCCGCGACGGGAAACGCCCCGAACGGCACGTCGATCGATCTCACGCTGTTGACCGGGCTGGCTGCCAACCCGGACATGCTGGTCAAGGAGCTCGACCGGCTGCTCATGCACGACACCATGTCGGCGGAGATGAAGACGACACTCCTCTGGGCGATGAACGCCATTCCGGCTTCCAACCTCCTTCTGAAGGCGCAAACCGCCCTGTACCTCCTCGCGACATCGTCGCAATACCAGGTGGAGAGATAGCCATGAGCAAACAGTCCCGACGCGACTTCCTTCGGCGAACCGGCTGCGCCAGCCTCGGCGCCGCCGCCCTTTCGGCGGGCTTCCAAAAACTCGGCCTGATGAACCTGTACGCCCAGCAAGCGGCGGCCCGCGAGTCGGCCACGGCCGGCTACAAGGCGCTCGTGTGCATCTTTCTCTCCGGAGGCAACGACGCGAGCAACATGATCATCCCGATCGACACGACGACGTCCTCCACGGGCTTTTCGTACAACGAGTACTCGGCGGCTCGGACCTCCTCGGGGCTCGCGATCCCGCTGGGCAGCGTCCTCCCGTTGAACCCGTTGACGATCGGCAATTTCGGCCTGCACCCCTCGATGCCCGAGCTCGCCACACTCTTCAACCAGGCAAAGGTCGGTGTCGTTGCCAACGTCGGGCCGCTGGTCGAGCCGACCACCCGCACGACGTACCAAAACGGCACCGCCCGCCGCCCCTACCAGCTCTTCTCTCACTCCGACCAGGTCGAGATCTGGCAGAGCGGCCGAGCGGATGTTCGGCTCCAGAACGGATGGGGAGGGCGCACAGCCGATGCGGTCCTTTCGCTGAACGGAGGCTCGGGCTTCCCGGTGGTGACCTCGGTCTCAGGCTCGACGGTCTTTGGACAGGGTCTCTCCACGCGCCCGCTCGTTCTTTCCTCGGGCGTTGCGCTCAACCAGGTCCTTGTGCTTTCCGGGTTCAACGCGACACCCGAGTCGGCTGCGAAGCGGAGCGCCATGGACCTCCTCCGGCAGATTGACCGCTCCGCGACGCTCATGGCGGCAGCGAGCGACGGCACGCAGGAGGCGCTCGACATCATGAACTCGATCACCGCCGACCCGGTCCTTGCGACGGTGTTCCCGGGCTCCGGGATCGGCCAGCAGCTCCGGCAGATTGCCAAGGTCATGAAACTGAACCAGAGCTCCCCGGCGCTCCAACTCCAGCGGCAGATCTTCTTTGCGTCGATCGGCGGCTTCGACACGCACCAGAACCAGCTCGGCGCGCACACGAGCCTCTACTCCCAGCTCTCCGCCGCGATGAAGGCGTTCTATGACGCCACCGTCGAGCTCGGCATCGCTTCGAGCGTGACGACCTTCACCCTTTCCGACTTCGGCCGGACGCTCGAGCCTTCGGGTTCAGGAGCGGGCACGGTCGGCACCGACCACGGCTGGGGAACTCACGCCTTCGTGATGGGCGACGCGGTGCATGGAGGCCAGTTCTATGGCGTCCCGGGACCAAACGGAACGGTTTTTCCGGCGCTGCAACTCGGCGGGCCGAACGACGCGGACACCCGCGGCCGCTTCGTGCCGACCGCCGCTGCGGACCAGTATGCCGCAACGATCGGGTCCTGGTTCGGCCTGCAGCCGACAGATATGCCCAACGTATTTCCAAACCTGTCGAACTTCCCGGTGACAAACCTGGGGTTCGTCTAGACGGCTTCGTTCGGATGAGCTCTCTCGGGAGGTTGATCGGCGGGGCGGCTTGCGTCGCCGTGGGTGCGGCCTTCTTCACAGCCTGCAGCGACGGCGTCCTTCCCACGGCGCCCGCCGCCCGCGACGCGAGCGCTGAGGCCGGAGAAGCCCCGGACGCAAACCGGATAGCGGTCCTGCCCGTCACGAGGTCTCACCGGACCGTGGCCAAGACGACGCCGGGGGCGGCCCCGACGGCCACGCCCACCGCGGGACCCCCCGCGGCGACGCCGACTCCTCCTCCGCCGACGGCGACCCCGCTGCCGACACCCACGCCCACACCCGGCCCCGCGACCGTGATCCGCCTGCGCGCCGTGCGGTGGGCCTGGCAATGGATCCAGGGCCCGGGAACGACGCCGGGAAACCCGGCGTCCACGATCACGTTAAAGGGCGGACAGACCTATCAGCTCCGCATCTTCAATGGCGACATCTATGACGAGGCGTACCTCCCGCACTATTTCAGCGGGGTCTTCGGGTACATTTCGGGCGCGCCGCTGGCGTACGGCGCTCCGGATGTCGTGCTGACCTTCACGGCGCCCTCCGTCACGACGACGACGGTCCTCGGCTTCTCGTGCCAGGAAAACGGCTGCGGACCCGTGGTACGGCACGAGGGAATGCTCGGCTCGATCCTCGTCACGCCGTAGCGGCGCCTCGGCGTAGAGTGGCGCCGCATGGCGCTCCGAGCGATCGGCATCGTGCTGCTAGCTTCTGCCGTCTCAGCCGATGAGATCGAGCTGCTGACGAAGCATCTTTCTTCGCCGGTGCTGGCTTCTCGTCAAACGACGGCGGAAGCGCAGGCGCACCTGGCCTCGCGCGTGAAACCGATGCCGGAGCTCGCGGGACGAGCGCAGTGGGAAAAGCAGGCTCGGGTGTTGCGGGAACTGATCTTGCGCCACGTGATCTTTCGCGGGAAAGCGGCAGCGTGGCGCAACATCCCCACGCGGCCCGAGTGGCTGGAGACGATCCGGGGCAACGGTTACCGAATTCGAAAGTTCCGCTACGAGGTGGTTCCCGGGATGTGGATGCCCGGCCTGCTGTACGAGCCCGCTGTCCTCCACGGCCGCGTCCCGGTCGTGTTGAATTTGAACGGGCACGAAGAGGAAGGCATGGCCAGCTCGTACGTCCAGGAGCGCTGCGCGCATCTGGCCCGCAACGGCGTGCTCGCCTTCAACCCGGAATGGTTCGGCAGGGGGCAGATGTCTGGCCCGGGCTTCGATCACTACCGGCTCAACCAGATCGACCTGACGGGATCGAGCGGCCTGGCGCTCTTCTACCTGGCGCAGACGAGGCTTCTGGATATCGCGCTCGAGCACCCGCATGCCGATGCCTCCCGCGTCGCGGTGACCGGCTTTTCGGGCGGCGGCTGGCAGGCCCTTCTGCTCAGCTCGATGGATCTTCGGGTTTCCGCAGCCGTGCCGGTCGCGGGCTACTCGAGCTTCCTCACCCGCACGCAGTTCCCCGAGATGGACCTCGGCGATTCGGAGCAGACGCCGGTCGACCTCGGCCTGTATGCGGACTACACGCACCTGACCGCCCTGCTCGCGCCGCGACCCACGCTGTTGGTCTACAACGCGCGCGACAATTGCTGCTTCCGCGCGGACTATGCATTGCCGCCCCTGCTCGAGGCGGCCCGGCCTTTCTTCGACGTGTACGGTGCCGGGCGTCTCCGGAGTCATGTCGGCTTCGAGGAGGGACACAATTACGGTCCGGACAATCGGCGGGCCCTCTACGGCTTTCTGGCCGACGTCTTCTTTGCGGGCAAAGGAGGTTTCTCCACCGAGGAGACTCCATCTGCCACGGACGTCCGGAACGCGGCCGAACTGCGCGTGCCGGTTCCCGGCCGGAATGAGGACTTCCACACGCTGGCTGTCCGGCTCGCCGAGAATCTTCCCCGCGAGGGCGGCGTGCCCGTCGCCCCTTCGGCGCTGCGGTCCTGGCAGAGCCGGTATCGCAGAAAGCTCCGCGACCTGGTGCGCTGGCCCGACTACACCGTTCGAGCGCAGGAGGTGACGTCCCAGGAGGAGGGCGAACTGCGGATCACGGCCTCGCGGCTTTCTCTCGATGGCGTCTGGAACGTGCCCTCCGTCGAGTTCGCTCCCGTGGACCCCGCCGGCACGACGCTGGTCTTCGGCGATGCGGGCAGGTCGGCGCTGGCGAGCCAGATCCAGTCCCTTCTGCAGCGCAGGCAGCGGGTCGTGGCGATCGACCCGTACTCCTTCGGCGAGAGCCGCATCGAGTCGCGCGACTTTCTCTACGCCCTTCTGGTCTCAGCCCTGGGGGAGCGGCCGCTGGGAATCGAGGCTGGCCAGGCGGCGAGCGTGGCGCGTTGGCTGAAGCAGAAGTATGGGCCGGTCTCCGTCGCCGCCTACGGGCCTCGGACGAGCCTGGTCGCGCTGGTTGCGGCCGCCCTGGAATTTGACGCCATCCTCGGCGTCGAGCTCTCGGGGGCGATGCGCACGCTTCGAGAGCCGATCGAGCGCGACTGGAGCGCGGTCGAAACGCCGGAGCTATTCTGTTTTGGCCTGCTCGAGTTCTTCGACGTCAAACAGCTGACAGCACTCGTGAGCCCGAGGGAGATCGCCCTCGATCCGCAGCATTGAACCGGGAAAGCCGTCCGCTATGATGGCGCGCACTTGAGCTCGAGAACGCCCGAAAAAGCCGGCTTCCTGCGCGCCGTCTCCCGCTGGGAGATCGTCGCCCTGTCCGTCAACGACGTCATCGGCAGCGGCGTCTACCTGATCCTGCCGGTTGCAGCGGCGATGCTGCTGGGTCCGGCGAGCGTCTGGGCGATTCTGGCGGCGGGAGTCGCGGTGCTCCTGCTCGTGCTGTGCTTCGCCGAGGCGGGGAGCCTTTTCGACACCCCGGGCGGCGCCATCGTGTACACGCGCGCCGCCTTCGGCGAGTTCGCGGGCTTCGAGGTCGGGTGGATGACCTGGATCGCGCGCGTGGCCTCGATCTCGGGGCTCTCGGTCTTTTTTGCCCGCGCAGTGGGCTACCTCTGGGACGGAGCCAACCACGGCTGGGGCCAGGTCGCCACGATCGTGCTGCCCGTTCTGGGCCTGACCTGGATCAACCTCGTCGGCATCAAGTCGGGCGCGCGCACGGCCGTGATCCTGGCGATCGGCAAGGTCCTGCCTCTCGCGATCCTCGTGCTGGTCGGCGTCTTTTCGGTGGACTGGCACCGCATCTTCCCGGTGCCCAAGCCCGAGAGCGGCAACTTCATGAAGGCGGCGCTTCTGGTCCTGTTCGCCTATTCGGGCTTCGAGAACACGGCCGCGCCGGCGGGGGAGTTCAAGAACCCGCGCCGGGACGTTCCCTTCGCTCTCGTCGTCCAGATCCTGATCGTGACGGCGATCTACACTCTCGTCCAGCTCGTTGCGATCGGCACGATCCCGAACCTCGGGCAATCACCAACGCCGCTCGCGGACGCAGGGCGTCTGCTGATGGGCCCCTTCGGCGGCTTTCTCTTGACGCTCGGCGCCGTCCTGTCGGTGCTCGGCACGAACAACAACACGGTCCTCTCGGGCCCCCGCTATCTGTACGCGCTGGCTGAAAGCGGGCGCCTTCCCTCCGTCTTCGCGAAGATCCACCCCGTGTACCGGACGCCTTACGTGGCCCTGCTGACCCAGACGGGCGTGGCTCTTGGCTTGATCGGCGTCGACGCCCTCCTGCGGACCGTCTGGAAGGGAACGTTCGGCCTGGCCGAGGAGCTCGCCGTCATCTCGACCGTGGCTCGCCTGGCCACGTACATCGGAACCTGCCTGGCGGTGCCCGTCTTGCGACGGCGGATGCCCTCGAGCGAGCGGGCCCTGCGCCTGCCGGGAGGCGACACGATTCCGGTCATCGCGCTGGCCATTTGTGTCCTCTTTCTCTCGGCGGCCGAAGCCAAGCACTGGATCGCCGGCGGCATTGCGCTTGCAATCGGCGCGGTCATCTATCTGTCTCGCGGGCAAGCGGCCGTTCGGGCGGCAGGCCAACAACCTTGAAGGGAAGGAAGAGATGAAGAAGACGGTCCTCGCACTCGGGCTTCTCGCGGCCGGCTCCATCCTCCTCGGCCAGGGCCAGTCGGCTCCTGCGACTGCGGCGTCTCCTCCGGTGACGGCGATCAAAGCATCCCGGATGTTCGACGGCCGGTCCGACACCGAGATTCTGAACGCGGTCGTGATCGTCGAGGGCTCGAAGATCCGCGAGGCGGGATCGGGGCTGGCGGTCCCGGCTGGAGCTACGGTCATGGACCTCGGCGACGCGACACTGTTGCCCGGCTTCATCGACGCGCACCAGCACATCACCTTCGACACGGGCGACAACTACCTGCTGAACTTCTTCGAAGACCTGCGGCGCACGGTGGCGGAGCAGAGCATGATCGCCTCCGTCAACGCTCGAAAGATGCTGGAAGCGGGCTTCACGACTGTTCGCAACGCGGGCGCCTATGACGACATCGACGTGGGCTTGAGGAACGCGATCAATAAGGGCATCGTTCCGGGCCCGCGCCTTCTCGTATCGCGTTACGCCCTGGGAGCGATCGGCGGCCATTGCGACCGCACGGGCTTCCCGCCCGACACGTTTGGGCCCGATTTCGGTCCCGAGAAAGGCAAGCTGGCAGGCGCCGACCAGGCGCGCCAGGCGGTTCGGTTCCAGGTCAAGTACGGCGCCGACGTCATCAAGATGTGCGTGTCGGGGGGAGTGCTCTCGCTCGGCGACGACGTGCAAGCTCCGCAGATGACCGACGAGGAGATCGCCGCGGCCGTGGACGAGGCCCACCGACTGGGCAAGAAAGCCATGGCGCACGCGCACGGGGATGCCGCCGCGCGCTCCGCCGTCAAGGCGGGCATCGACTCGATCGAGCATGGCTCGTTCATGACCGACGACACGCTAAACCTGATGAAGGCGAAGGGGACTTACCTGGTGCCGACCCTGCTCATCGGCGAGTGGGTCACCCGGCCCACGGCGACCTTTCCTCCGGCGATCGCAGCGAAGGCCAGGGCGGCCGTCTCGGTGCGCGCCGACATGTTCCGGCGGGCCCAGAAAGCCGGCGTCAAGATCGCCTTCGGAACGGACGCCGCCCTCCAGTACGGCATCCAGGCGCAGGAGTTCGCCCTGATGACGAGCCTCGGCTTGTCGCCAGCCGCGTCGCTCCGGACGATCCCGTCGGCAGCAGACCTGCTCGGCCTCTCCTCTCAGATCGGGACGATCGAGAAGGGCAAAGAAGCCGACATCGCGGCTGTCCCGGGCGACCCGCTCAAAGACATCAAGACAACCGAGAAGGTCTTCTTCGTCATGAAGGGCGGGAAGGTCTACCGCAACGACAGGAAGTAAAGCTCACTGGCAGCGGCGCAGGCGCGGCGGGGCGTCGCGCTTCAACGCGTACGGGCCGAGCGAGCTGTCGGGGTCGCGCAGCGACACGGTGAGGGACATCGACGTTTCGTCGGCCGAGCCGGAGTAGACGGCCGGGATCCCTCTTGACTCGTCGCCCTGCCGGGTGGGCCCTGGCCGCTCCTGCGTGTAGCTGCCCTCGAGGCGGAATCGGCCCGATTCATCCGTCTCCAGGGGAGGACGAATCTCGCCGTGGGCGCAGTCGAATTCGAGGCGCGCCCCGTCCGGGGTGACCCGCAAGCTGATTCCGATTCCGCCCCAGTTGCCAGTGAGCTGCGCCCGGCCGGGGCTTGGCGTAGGCCGGGCAGGCCCTGCCGGGGAAGCCGACAGGAGTTCGCCCGGGGCTGCGCCGACCAGGCTGGCAAGGACGAGGGCGGCTGCGCGGCCGGGCTTCGGCATCTCGAGCAAGATCCTGTCACGGCAGGGGCCGGGCAAGAGTAGGATTCCGGCCAAGGATTTTGAACCCATGTCCATTCGCAAGCGCAAGGACGGCGTCTACGTCATCCGCTACTACGCGGACGGCACGAAGAACAGCCCGCAGCGTCAGGAAACCCTGAGGGGTGTGACCTACGCCGAGGCGGTCCGAATCTACAAGGAGAGGATCGCTTCCGCTTCGAGGACGAAACCCCCGAAGGTGCGGACGGATCGCAAGACTCGGGTGCCGGGGCCGGCTCTCTTCACCTGCGAGGAGTGGGAGCGTTTCGCCGCGGCATTGGACGATGACGCCGCCTGGCGACGCTACATTGGGGAAGTCCGCCGCTTAGGTCCCGTTAAGGTTGGAGCTGTCTCGCAGGAGCCCCGCCGTTACGGGGCTGGCCGTCGGCCCGATTCAAAGGCTACCGCGCAGTATCGCGACCGCTTGCGCGCGACCCTGCCGCTCTTCAATAAGGTGCTCCAGGCGGGCTGCGCGCTTTCCGAGGTCGCCCGGGAGAACAGACGGCGTGACGGCTCGGCCTTTTCGGTCCGGGAGCTCCAGAGGGCGTTTGCGGTGATCGGCCGCCTTGCTGGCCTGCGGGAGGAACTCACGCCGAAATCTCTTCGCCGCAGCCTGTCCTCATGGCCAGTGTCCGATGCTCCCCGGCTGCGCGAACGGACCTCGAACCCGTGGCGCATTCTCACGCGGCTGCGCGCTTCTTTGCTTGACAGAGCACCGCAGGAGAAGTTAGCGTCCACATCACTCGAACAAAGACCCGACTCCGTCGACCAGCTTCCTCGAACCGGTGTCGCACAACGCGCGGATCAGAGAGGTGGGCAGATGAAAGGGACTCGCCGGATTTTAGCAACAGCGATCGTCCTGGTCGCAGGTGTGGCGCTCGGCGCCGGCATCCTCACGATGAATCGGGCGAGCGGGCCGAAGCTGGCCAGCTCGGTTTCACCTCCATCTGTCGTCGAGATCGCCCCGGCTCCCGAGCCGGTGGCAGCGCCCGACAAGGAAGCGAAAGCCAAGGCGATCGCGGCTGCCGTCGCGGCAGCTCATCGGCCTCAGAGCACGACAGCGACAACGCCTTCCAAAGCCAGAACGGTCAAGCCCGCTCGTGCGACACGTCCCGCCAGTTCCTCGCCCGACGGCCCGGCGGCGGCAGCGATGGCGGGCCGCGTCGGGGCCGGCGGCGAAGGCAGCGGCGAAGAGAATCACAGGGAATACTCGAGGGCAGAGCTCGCGGAGCTCTCGCGCGTCAAGGTGAGCGACCCCATCGTCCCCGTGCTTTCACCGGAGCTGCGCAGTATCCCGGCCAGGCCCGTCGAGGCGGACCCCAACACCGAAGTCGAGAACCGGGACCTCCCCACCCGCCACAACCGGGCGACTGGGAACGCCCCGACCAGGCCGGACGGAGCGATCCAGCAGATTCCGGGACCCTCGCTGCTGACGCCGACCGGTGTGAATTTCGACGGCCTTCCGGCAAATGGTTTCGCGCCGCCCGACAACAACGGCCGGGTCGGACCCAACCACTACGTCCAGTGGATCAACGTGAACTTCGCGATCTTCGATAAGAGCGGGACCCTGCTCTACGGGCCCTCGGCCGGCAACTCGCTCTTCACGGCACTCGGCCCGTCGTCGCCCTGTGTGGTCTTCAATGACGGCGATCCGCTCGTCGTCTACGACAACCTGGCGGACCGCTGGATCCTGACCCAGTTCGCCGTGCAAGTCGGGGCGAGCCTGGACTCCTATCAGTGCACCGCGGTCTCGGTTACGGGTGATCCGCTCGGCGCTTACTATCTCTACGCTTTTCCTCTCGGAACCAATCAATTCTGGGACTATCCCCACCACGGTGTCTGGCCGGACGCCTACTACTCCACGTACCACGTCTTCAACGGAGCGGGAACGGCCTTCCTCTTCCAGGGGCTCGCTGCGTTCGAGCGCCCGGCGATGCTCGCCGGCTTGCCTGCGCGCGTGGTCCCGACTCCCATGGACCTGACGTTCACATACTTCGGCGCACTTCCTGCTGATCTCGACGGCCTCACACCGCCGCCCGCGACCACGCCGGAGCGCATCTTCGCGCCCGGCTCCTTCGAATGGGACGGCACGACGGCGCTTGGATCAGCGACTCTCCACGTCTGGACGGCGACGACCACCTGGGGCGCGATACCGGCGACCACGCTGACGGGTCCGACCGATATGCCGGGCATTACCGTGTACAACACGGACATGTGCGACTTCAATCGCGGCTGCATTCCGCAGCCCCCGGGGGGAACTAACGTCGACGCGATTTCCGGCCGCCTGATGAACCGGGTGGCCTACCGCAACTTCGGGGCCTTCGAGTCGATCGTGCTTTCCGACACCGTCAACACGAACCCCTTTGCGTCTCCCCAGGCGCTCAACAACGCGGCTCCCCGCTGGTACGAGATTCGCCTGCCTGGCGGCGTTGAGACGGTCTTCCAGCAGGGCACCTACGCCCCGGACGCAAATCACCGGTGGATGGGAAGCGTTGCGATGGACAACAGCGGCAACATAGCGCTCGGGTACAGCAAGTCCTCCGCCGCCGTTCTCCCCGAGATCGACGTCGTCGGCCGTCTCTCGAGCGATCCGCTGGGCACGCTCGGAACAGAGACCGTGATGAAGACCGGCGGCGGTGTGCAGATCGGAACGGCCAACCGCTGGGGCGACTATTCGGCGATGACTGTCGACCCCCGCGACGGCTGCACATTCTGGTACACGAACCAGTATCAGCCGGCCAATGGCAGCTTCAACTGGAATACCCGCATCGGCGCTTTCCGCTTCGGGCCCGCGGAGTGCTCCCCGCCCGCGAAGGGAACTCTGACCGGCACTGTGAAGGACGGACTCGGCGTGCCGATTCCGGGAGCGCTCGTCAACCTGGACAATGGTTTCTCGGGCGCCACGAATTCTTTGGGCATCTACACGATCGTTCTCCCGCCGGGCGCCGTCAACGCGACAGCATCGGCTCCGCTGCGGCCCGGCTGCACGCCTTCCGCCTCCGTCGGCGCAACGATCAACAACGGGGCCGTGACGACGAGGAACTTCGTCCTGGCGGGCACGGCTGCGTTCTCGCTCGGAACGGCTTCCATCGATGACTCCGGCGGCAACAACAATGGCGTCATCAACAGAAACGAGTGCGTGAAGGTCAATATCCCCTTGAACAACGTCGGTTGCGCCGTCGGGACCGCGATCTCCGGAGTTCTCTCAACCACGACACCCGGCGTCACGGTCGTTCAGCCCAATTCCGGCTATCCGAATGTCTCCGCGGGATCGGCGACTGGCAACACGACGCCTTTCCAGATCGCGACGTCCCCAGGCTTCGTTTGCGGCACGAACATCGACCTGACGCTCACCGTGACGTCCTCGGCCGGATCGACACCGTTGCTGTTCAGCCTTCCGACGTGCGGCTTCCCGATCTCGGTCAATGGAAGCATCGCGGCGGGCGACCCCACGCAGACGGGCCGTCTGTCCCGAAATGGCGTCAGCACGACCTGCTCGGCGACCCACGCCACGCCGGCCAATCTTGACTCCGTTCTGCGGCGGTACGACGCCTACACGTACACGAATACCCTCGGCACGCCCGTTTGCGTGACCACGCAGGTCACGTCGGGTTGCGGAACGAACATCTTCTACGTGACTTATCTCGGCCCCTTCGATCCGGCGAACATCCAGACGAACTACCTGGCGGATCCCGGCTCGAGCTTCGCAGGAACGGCGACCTGGTCGTTCAATGTCCCGGCCGGAGCGTCCTTCACGACGGTCATCCATGAAGTGGCAACGACGGGCTGCGCAAGCTACAACATGACGATTTCGGGTCTGCTCGACAACAACGACGGCGGCCGCCCGGCGGCGCCCACGGCGGGCAACAACGGGCCGATCTGCGCCGGCTCGACTCTCAACCTCACCGCCTCGACGATTGGCGGGGCGACCTACTCCTGGACGGGCCCCAACGGGTTCACTTCGTCCGCTCAGAACCCGACGATTCCTTCGGCGACGGCGGCGGCCTCGGGCACATACACGGTCGTGGCCACGATCGGCACCTGCTCGAGCGACCCGGCGACGACGAACGTGACCGTCAACCCGGCGCCCTCGGCGGTGATCACAGCTCCCTCCGTCGTCTGCGCCGAGTCCACGACGAACGTGGCCTCGGTGCCCGACGCCGGCCCGGGCGCAAGCTACGTCTGGACCATTACAAACGGCGTCATCACTTCGGGAGCCGGGTTCGCTTCGATCACATTCAGCGCCGACCCGTCTGCCGGCCCCGTTGTCCTCGGCGTAGGGGTGTCGAACGCGGCGGGTTGTTTCGCGAGCGGCACGGCGAACGTGGCCATCAATGCCAGCTGCGGCAACTTCTTCACCGTCACCCCCTGCCGCTTGATCGATACCCGGACGACGGACACGCCCTCCCTGGCAGCGGGCGCCTCGCGGACCTTCATCGTGTCCGGCAATTGCGGCGTCCCCTCGACGGCCCAGGCCATCGTTGTCAACGTGGCCGCCACCGGGGAGACGAGCGGCGGCAACCTGCAGATCGTCGCGGGCGGGTCCACCCCTGGGATCACGGCCACCATCAACTACAATACGGGCCAAACCCGGTCGAAGGGTTCGCTTGTCAGGCTCGGGCCGGGCGGCACAATCACGGTAAAATGCAACCAGGGAGCGGGGACCATGGACCTCGTTCTCGACGTCAACGGCTACTTTGAGTAGGAGGTCGGCGTGAAGAAGCAATCGTCCCTCGGTGTTCTGGCAATCGGAGTGGTCGCGCTCCTCGTCTCCAGCTCGACGAACGGCGCCGGCCCCTTCCAGTTCTACTCGATCACGCCGTGCCGGCTGGTCGACACGCGCGGGCCGGTCGGCCCGACGGGCGGGCCGATCCTGGCGGGAAACGTGGTGCGGTCGTTCCCGATCACGGGAGGCACCTGCGGGATCCCGACGACGGCCCAGGCGGCGGTGTTGAACGTCGTCATCGTCGGTCCGACGAGCGGCGGCAACCTGCGGGTCTGGCCGTACAACACGACCATGCCGCTGGTGGCGACGATCAACTTCGACCCGAATGAGCCGGCGATCGCCAACGGAGCGATTGCTCCTCTGGCGAACGACCCGTCGCTGCAGGTCTCGGTGTACCCGGCGATGGGCGTGGGCCCGACGGCCCATCTCGTCATCGACGCGACCGGCTACTTCCAGTAGATCGCCGTCTTCGTTCTTGGGGGGCAGGCTGGCGGCCCACGGGGCCTCCGCCCTGCCCCCTAGTGTTTCCTTAACCCCCCTGAGGAAGATCGTCTCGGCTTGTATAATTGAGGCTCACCGGGAGGGCCCATGGACCTCGATTGGGCCCGGATGATTGCCGCGAGGCTCGGATGGCCGGGACTGGCGGAAACCCTCCGGGACGACGCTTCGAAAGGTATGCGGCGTCGGTTCAGGCGACGGGGCGCCTTCGCCCTCGCTCTTACCCTCGCCCTGGCGCTTGCCGCGCTGCTGGTTCGTTCCGGCCGCGCCGGGGCCATCCAGGCTTCGCCGGCCGCGCCACCCTCTATAGGGCTCCAGTTGCTGACCTCCGGGCTCGGCTCGATCACCTCGATCACGAACGCCAAGGACTCCCGCCTCTTCCTGACGATCCAGTCCGGGCAGATCCGGATCTACTCGGGCGGGGCCATTCTCTCCACGCCGTTTCTCGATGTGTCGACTCTCATCTCGTGCTGCGGAGAGCGCGGGCTGCTGTCGGTCGCCTTCCACCCGCAGTACGCGGCCAACGGCTATCTCTTCATCTACACCACCAACACGGCCGGAGATATCGAGATCGTCCGCTACCAGCGCATGGCCTCGGACGCCAACCGGGCCGACCCGACGACGCGGGCGATTCTTCTGACGATCCCGCACCCGATCAACGCGAACCACAACGGCGGCCAGCTTCAGTTCGGCCCCGACGGCTACCTCTACATCGGCACCGGCGACGGCGGCTCGGGCAACGATCCGCCCTGCAACGCGCAGAACGACGCCGTTGCGCTCGGCAAGATGCTTCGGATCGACGTCGATCAGAACGTCGGCGTGTCGCCTTTCTACGGGATTCCGGCGTCCAATCCCTTCGCGGGCTCGCCCTTTCCGCGCAATCTTTTCTGGGCGAAGGGCCTGCGGAATCCCTTTCGCTTCTCGTTTGACCGCGCGACGGGCGACTTCTGGATCGGCGACGTCGGACAGAGCGCGCGGGAAGAGGTGGATTTTCAACCGCAGTCGAGCGCCGGCGGGCAGAACTACGGCTGGAAGGTGATGGAGGGAAGCATCTGCGGCGCGGACGGCAGCAACGGGTGCAGCCCCGTTCCGCCGATCTGTGGCGACCCGAGCTACACGCTGCCCGTCTACGAGTACGACCACAGCTTCGGGTGCGCGATCATCGGGGGATACGTGTATCGGGGATCGCAGGACCTGAACCTCTACGGCACGTATCTCTACGGCGACGAATGCTCCGGCAATCTCTGGGGCAACGGGCAACTGCTGACGCCGACTCTGCCCGGATTGCAGACGTTCGGCGAAGATTCCGTGGGGGAGATCTACCTGGGCACCGGCGGCGGCGGGTTCTACCGGCTCACGCACCCCGGGAGCCCGCCCCCGACGCCCACGCCCTCGGCGCTGCAGTTTTTCACGGTGCCTCCGTGCCGGGTGCTGGACACGCGCGGAGCGGAGGGTCTCTACGGCGGTCCGCCGCTTTCGGCCGGAGCAACTCGGACGTTCGTGTTCGCGGGCCAGTGCGGGATTCCATTGGGCGCGAAGTGGGTGTCGGCCAATATCGTGGTCGTCAACGCGACCAACGGCCCCGGCTTCCTGACCCTGACGGCGGGCGGCTCGCCGCGGCCGCTCGCTTCGACGGTCAATTACAACGCGGGGAGGATCCGCGCCAACAACGCGATCGTGCCACTGGGGCCTCTCGGGGAGGCCACGGTGTTCTGCGGCCAGGGGGCCGGAACGGCCCACCTGGTCATAGACGTCAACGGGTACCTCCAATAGTGACGATGCTTGTCAATTCGCCTTTCGGGGCGCCTCGGAAGCCATTCGGGCTCAGCTAGTTAGGCTGCCTTACCCGGGGAACGGAACTTGCTTAGAAAAGGGCCATTCTGGGGGTAAGACAGTGAAGTTGCGACCGATCCTGCTGGCCGGGCTCCTGCTCGCTTGCGCGGCGGGGCCTTCCTGCACGCACCGGATGCCGGTCTCCTCACCGCCCTTTCGAGCCCGCTTCCGTCCGGCGCGAAGCTCCAGAGCCGGAACGTGCTACTCGGAGGACGGGACCGAGATCACGCTGGACCTGACGCGCTTTGAGCCCTTCACAGCCGACGCGAAGCTGGTGATCCACTCGTGACTCCGGGGACACGACCTCACCTCTCACGTCCGATCCGTATTTCGTCGGGGCAGGTCGCGGGCGATCCCCAGTCGCGTTGTCCTTCTCGCGGGCGAGAAAAGCCCGCGCGGCATGATCTCCACGGGCGGGCCGGCTGATCGTCCTCGCCCCCTACACGGACGCCTATCGCGGGCCGACGCATGGACCGCGCTTGCACACCCTGACTTCCGATCTCGAAGTCCCGGAGAGCATGCGCTCGTGGAGATGCGGGACCGAATCGCTTCCCGAGCCTCCGTCGACGACCAAGGTGCTGCGCACCCTCGCTCAGCCTCGACCGCTTTCCAACACCGTCTACTACGCGAGCGTGGCCCTCGAGACCGACTACGAGTTTTACGCCAACTTCGGTTCGGTCTCCGGCGCAACGCAGTATGTGTCCGATCTCTTCGCCGCGGCCAGTGCGATCTATCAGCGCGACGTCGAAGTCGTCCTCCAGGGTCACGACCTCTGCCCTCTGGACGACGGCCGCCGACCCCTGGACGGCCGGAGACTCCTCCGGCGCGCTGAGCGAGTTCTCTCCTACTGGCAGACGAACCGTACCGCCGTCCCGCGGAGCACGGCGCACATGCTCAGCATGCGCGGCCTCGGGGGCGGTGTCGCATACCTCAGCCAGATCTGCGGAGGCCTGGGCTACGGCGTGAGCGGCAGCCTGAACGGATCCTTCTCCACCACGAACCCGGGTCTCGACTCGCACATTCTCGTCGTCACGCACGAGATCGGGCACAACTTCAGCTCACCGCACACGCACTGTTATATCCCTCCGGTCGACATGTGTTACGCGGGTGAAGGCGGCTCCGGCTACAGCGGCCCCACGAGCGTGCCACGCGAGCTCGGCACGATCATGAGCTACTGCCACCTCATCGGGGGTTATGCCGCTCTCGAACTTCTACCTGGGCGTACCCGGGGAAACCAGCCGGCGGTCCTGACCCGGATCCGAAACTTCGTGGAGAATTCGGTCGGCGTCCTGCCTCGGCACGGGGCCGGGACCGTCGATCTCCACGATGAGCCCGCCCTCCGGCCTGATCGCCGGCGGGACACCGGTCACGATCAGCGGGAAGCAACTTCGTCTGCGGGCGCCACGGTCACGATCGGCGATGTCGCGGCAGGCGTGAACGTGGCGTGGGACGGTCGGCGCCGCAGCATTACCGCGACGACTCGTGGCACGCGGCGGGGCTGGTGGACGTCGCTCGTGATGAACCCGGACTTCCAGACCGGTACGCTGCCGATTGCCTACACCTACTCGATCGTTGTTCCGCCGCCGACGATCGGCGGCGTGACGCCGACCTTCGGGCCCACGGCCGGGGGCACGGTCGTTACAGTCGCGGGTACCAATTTCCAGTCCGGCGCGACGGTTGCCTTCGGAGCCGCGTCGGTTCCGAGCACCTTCGTCAATTCGACGACGCTCAGGCGACAGCTCCCGCTGGCAGCGCTGGAACCGTCGGCGTGACGGCGACCAACCCGGACGCGCAGGCGGCGACGCTCCCCAGCGCCTTCACCTACAACAGCAACGTCGGCGTTATTACACGGTGACGCCGTGCCGGGTGATCGACACGCCGTAACGCCAACGGGCCGCTATGGCGGGCCCGCGCTCGCGGCGGGAGCGGACCGGACGTTCGTCTTCGCGAAGCCAGTGCGGGATTCCGCCGGGAGCCAAGGGCGTGTCCCTGAACGTGGCCGTGACGCAGCCGACGACGGGCCCGAGCTTCCTGACGCTCTATCCCGTCGGCGCGCCGCTGCCGGCGGCCGCGACGATCAACTACAAGTCGGGTCAAACGCGCAGCAACAATGTGAACACGCTCCTGGGTGCCAACACAGATCTCGTCATTCACTGCGGGCAGGGTTCGGGCACGGTCCATGTCGTCGTCGACGTCAACGGGTATTACCAATGACACGGTTTTCGCAGGGAGCTGTCGGGGGCTCTGCTCGCCTCAATCGCGGGCGTCAGCGTTGCTTGCGACTTCGATCATCCCGATCAGCGATAGGAGCTCTACGACCGGTCCCAAGTCATCGTGCACGGCATCGTCGTCTCGAGCGACGTGACTGTAGACGAGCGAGGGCCGGCCCGAGATGCTCACGGTCGTTGAGCCGATCGAGGTCTTGAAAGGGAGCCTGCGGGGGCCACTGATTCTGCACCAACTGGGCGGGCAGCTGCCCGACGGGCGTTCCTTCAAGCTGTGGGGCGCGCCGGAGTACGTCCCCGGTCGCGAGGTCATTGTCTTTGCGATCGCGCGCGTGCAGGGCGAGTATCAAACGTCGGAGATGCTGCTCGGGAAGTTCGAAGTGCAGAATGACGAGCGCGGTGTGGCGTTCGCCGTGCCGGCTCTCGCGGTAGGTCATGCGCAGGTCACGGTGCAGCCGCGCCGCAAGCGGCTTGAGACTGACGCGCCGCTCTCGACGGACCCCGCCCGCGAGCTGTCGGCGATGCTGCGATCGCTGCGATTGGGAGCGCGGGAGACTCGGTCGACTGCCGTCCCCAGGGACGGCTGTCCCCGTCGTCCATGTGGTCGCCGGCGGAATGCAAATCCAGCCGGAGTGGTCCAACATCTACGGCAGCACCAGCCTTGTTCGGTGGAACCCGCCGACTGCTTCGTGGGTGCTGCAGAACTCAGTGAACATCACGGGTGGCGGGACCGCCGAGGCTATTGGTGCCTTGGCCGCCTGGACGAACGATCCCGATTCGACTATCAGCTTCACAATTGGCTCGGGGAACATAATCGACCTCGCGGCGCCGACTTCGCCCTGCGGGTGGTCGACCTGCTTGGCGGGTGCCGGCGTCATCGGCTGTGGAGGACCGCAGACCTTATCAGGATCCCATTCCTGGCGAGGCGAAACGTATTCGACGATCACCAGCGGGAAGGTCTGGGTACGCCCTCTCTGCAATCTGAATGATTACGGCTCAGTGACGATGCAGTCCGTCGTGACTCACGAACTCGGTCACACTCTCGGTCTCGGCCACTCGGGCGAGCAGAACCCGGCCAATACTGTTGTCTCACCGCACGACGTTTGCCCGGGAGATGAAGGCAGCGCGACCATGTACTGGCTTGTACAGAACCGTACGACGCTGGGCACGGACGATCAGGACGCCATTCGGTGGATCTACGGCGACGGGCTCACCTCGTGCGCGCCGCTGCCGGCGCCGACGGTCACGAGCGTCACGCCGAACTTCGGGCCGACGGCAGGGGGGACGCTCGTTACGGTCGCCGGCACGAATTTCGTCTCGGGCGCGACGGTTGCCTTCGGAGCCGCGTCGGTTTCGAGCACCTTCGTCGAACTCGACGACTCTCCAGGCCACGGCTCCGGCGGGCAGCGCTGCAACCGTCGGCGTGACGGTGACGAACCCGGACGCGCAGGCGGCGGCGCTTCCCAACGCCTTCACCTACACCAACAACGTCGGCTATTACACGGTGCCGCCTTGCCGGGTGATCGACACGCGCATCGCTAATGGGTCGTATGGCTTGCCCGCGCTCGCGGCTGGAGCGGATCGGACGTTTGTGTTTGCGAACCAGTGCGGGATTCCGCCGGGAGCCAGGGGCGTGTCCTTGAACGTGGCGGTGACGCAGCCGACGACGGGCCCGAGCTTCCTGACGCTCTATCCGGTGGGCGCTCCGCTGCCGTCGGCCGCGACGATCAACTACAAGTCGGGTCAAACGCGCAGTAACAATGTGAACACGCTCCTGGGTGTCAACACAGATCTCATCATTCACTGCGGGCAGGGTTCGGGCACGGTCCATGTCGTCGTCGACGTCAACGGGTATTTCCAATAGGAGGTTCCATGAGAGGCGTACTCCGGTCGATTCTTCTGTCGGTGGTGGTCATTCTGCTGGCCTCGTCGGCGCCGGCGGGCGGGCCCTTCCAGTTCTACTCGATCACGCCATGCCGGCTGGTCGACACGCGCGGGCCGGTCGGCCCGACGGGCGGCCCGATTCTGGCGGGAAACGTGGTGCGGTCGTTCCCGATCACGGGAGGCACCTGCGGGATCCCGGCGACGGCCCAGGCGGCCGTGTTGAACGTCGTCATCGTCGGTCCGACGAGCGGCGGCAACCTGCGGGTCTGGCCGTACAACACGACCATGCCGCTGGTGGCGACGATCAACTTCGACCCGAATGAGCCGGCGATCGCCAACGGAGCGATTGCGCCCCTTGCGGCCGACCCGTCGCTGCAGGTTTCGGTGTACCCGGCGATGGGCGTGGGCCCGACGGCCCATCTCGTCATCGACGCGACCGGCTATTTCCAGTAAGCGGAAGGTTGCCGCCGCGTTCGGGATCCTTCTGGCGGGAGCGCAGCTCGCCGCCGCGGGGACGTTCTACGTCTCGCCTTCGGGCAGCGATTCCAACAGCGGGTCGCAGGCGCTGCCCTTCCGGCAGATCCGCAAGGCGATCTCGGTCGGACATCCCGGCGACACGGTGCTCGTCGCCGACGGCAGCTACCTGGGTTTTGACCTCGACAGCATGGCCGGGACCGTCTCCCTTCCTTTCACGATCCAGGCTGTCGGCCAGGGCGCCGTCGTCACGACGACGGGAGACCGCTCCGACAACCGGGACACGATCCACGTCCTCTTCTCGTCCTACGTCGTCCTGGAAGGACTGCGAGCGTTCAACGCCAACCGCGCCGCGGTCCGCATCGACCAGAGCGACCACGTCACGGTCAAGAACGGCGTGTACGGCAACAACGCCACGTGGGGGATCTTCACGGACTTTGCCGACGACCTCCTGCTCGAGAACAACGAGTGCTACGCGAGCGGCTCGCAGCACGGCATCTATGTCTCCAACTCCGGAGATCGCCCGACCGTGCGAGGGAATCGCGTCCATGACAACGCCGGCTGCGGAATCCAGCTGAACGCCGACGCGTCCCAGGGCGGAGACGGCCTGATCACGGGCGCCTTGATCGAGAACAACGTGGCCTGGAACAACGGGACGGCCGGGGGAGCGGCGATCAACCTGGACGGCGTTCAGGACTCGATCGTGCGCAACAACCTGCTCTACAACAACCACGCCTCCGGCATCGCCTGCTTCCAGATCGACGGCACCGCGGGGCCCAAGGGCATGCAGATCCTGAACAACACGATCGACATGGCCGCGAACGGGCGCTGGGCCCTGCTGCTCCACGCCTCGACGGGCACCAACACGATTCGCAACAACATCCTCTTCAACAACAACCCGAGTCACGGCGGAATCGTGTTCGGGGACGCCACGGACGTCGCCGACGCCGACAGCGACTACAACATCATGGATGCGGTGTCGCCCGACGACGGCGGCACCCGGATCGTCCTCGCGACATGGAAAGGAATGGGCCACGAGCCGCACTCGCTCTCGGCGGCGCTGGTGAATCTCGTTGTCAACCCGGGGGCGGACTACCATCTGAAGTCGGGCTCCCCGGGAATCGATGCGGGGCAGACGCAGCCGAACGTGCCCTCAGACCGCGAGGGCCGCGCGCGTCCGGTCGGAATCGGCTACGACATCGGCTGCTACGAGTACGCGCCTCCCTCCGCGGCCGGCTTCTACACGTTGACCCCCTGCCGGGTGGCCGACACGCGCCTGGCCAACGGACCTTACGGAGGCCCGGCGCTCTCGGCGGGTGGCGATCGCACGATCGTCTTTGCGAACCAGTGCAACATCCCTCCGACCGCGACCTCGGTGTCGCTCAACGTGGCCGTCACGCAGCCGTCCACCGGGCCCGGCTTCCTGACTTTCTATCCCGCCGGCTCGTTGCTTCCCTCCATCGCGACGATCAACTACGGGACAGGGCAAACGCGAGCCAACGACGCGATCGTGCCCCTCGGAACCTCGGGCGGCATCGTCATCCATTGCACCCAGGGCTCCGGCACCGCCCACGTCGTCATCGACGTGAACGGGTACTTCCAGTAGGGGCATTGCCTCTTGACGTAACCGGTACGGCGAGAACAGGATCGAGCTAGATTCCTGTGCTGGTCAAGCCGACTACGGGCCCTCTCTTGCGCCTCGGGCTAGTGCTCGTGCTCGCCCTGGCTGCGCCCGGAACTGCCGCTGCAGCGATTTATACCGTGACCAACACGAACGACTCGGGACCAGGCTCGCTGCGGCAGGCACTGGCTGATGCCGATGGCTTTCCGGGTGGAACAGTCGCCTTCTCGATCGGCACGGGCGTCAAGACGATTCGCCCGTTATCGGGGGGCCTGGGCGTCGCCGGGACCGTGATCGTCGACGGAACGACGCAGCCGGGCTACGCCGGGACTCCGCTGATCCAGATCGACGGAAGTCTTCTGCCGGCTGGCTATACCTGTATGGGTTTTGGGTGGTCGAGCGTCGTCAGGGCCGTCGTCATCAACAACTGCCCCAATGCTGGGATCTACCTGCAAGGGGACGCGAAGGTCGTGAGCAGCTTCATCGGGACGGATCCCACGGGGCAATTCGCTCGACCAAACGGCATCGGGGTGATTGTTCAGAACAGCTCCTACAGACCAACCGTCGGCGGCACTTCGCCCGGCGAGGGGAACCTCATTTCGGGAAATAATTACGGAATCTGGGCGCAGGGACTGGCGCTGATCGTGGGCAACCGGATTGGGACAAACGCCGCCGGGACGGCTGCCGTTCCTAATTTCACTGGCATCTTCGTCTACTTCTCTTCCGCTACCGGAACACTGATCGGGGGACCTTTCCCCGGTTTTGGGAATCTCATTTCCGGCAACAACGCATACGGGATCGACATCAGCGGCGTCAACGACGTCACGATTCAGGGCAACACAATCGGGCCGGACGCCTTGGGCCAGGGCTCCTTGCCTAGCCAGCTTGCCGGCGTACACATTAGTACGGGCAGCCGGACCATCGTGGGAGGAGGCGCCGGGGCTAACGTGATCGCCTTCAACGGCACCGGTGTGTCCATCGACGGGACATCGGTGCGCAACCCGATCTCGAGGAACGCGATCTTCGGCAATGGTCTGGGCATCGATCTGGTGGGCGGCGTGGGACCTGGCGTTACGCCCAACGATCCCTGCGACGCGGACACGGGCCCCAACTTGCTGTTGAACTTTCCGGTGCTAACTCAAGCGACGCAGATCGGGAGCCAGGTGCGGATCGACGGGACGCTGAATAGTGAGCCGGACGCCCTCTACACGCTTGAGTTCTTCACTTCGCCATCTTGCAACGCGTCCGGAAATGGCGAAGGAAAGACCTACATCGGGTCGATGCTCGTGGCGACCGACTCGTCCTGCAACGGGACGTTTTCGGGGCTATTCATGGCGAGCCTCGCGCCCGGCTCGGTCGTAACGGCGACGTCGACGGACGTTTTCAGTGACACGTCGGAGTTTTCCGCGTGCGCCCCGGTAACGGCGGGCCCGACGCCGAGCTTCTACACTGTCCAGCCGTGCCGGGTCGTGGATACGCGCGACGTTGACGGGCCGTACGGCGGACCCGCCCTCAACGACGGAGCGGATCGTACCTTCCTCCTTGCAGGGCAGTGCGGGATCCCTCCGACAGCGACAGCCGTTTCGCTCAACGTTGCCGTGACGCAGCCCACGGCGGGCCCGGGCTTCCTGACGATGCGGCCCGGGGTCTCCGATCTGCCCCAGGCCGCGACGATCAACTACAAGTCGGGACAGACCCGGGCCAACAACGCCATCATGCCGCTCGGCGGGCCAGGCTCCGTCACCATCTACTGCCAGCAGGGCTCCGGCACCGCCCACGTCGTCGTCGACGTCAACGGCTACTTCCAGTAGCATCCTCTCCGCCGACTACCCGGCGGTTCGTGCCGCCGCGCGATCTACTTCGCGTTTTGCGCCGCACGCGCCCTGGCCTCGCGGTCGCGCCAGGCGGCGGCCCACCCCCTCGCCTCCGCGGTCTGCATGTTCACGGTACCGTCGGCGTTGTAGGTTCCGTTTGCGACGAGATGTTCCTTCTGAACCGCGCTGAGCGCGGCGGGCATCCTGCCGTTGGGTCCTTCGGGTTGGAAAGTCGAATCCTCGGGCATCGCATCAAAATCCTCGAATCCGCGCCGGATTCCCTGGACGGTGTAGTGGAACGTGACGTCATGGTCGGAAATGACCACGACCTGCTGCAGGTCCTGTTGCTCGACGGCCATCCTGGCCAGGCTGCCTACGGGCGTGAGCTGCACCGTCAGCCCGTCGTTGGACGTGACGAGCCGAAAGCTCTCGGGGACAGTGATGACCGCTTTTCCGCCGCGCACCCGGGCGGTGCCCCGGAAATACGTGCCAGCCTCGGGTCCTTCCAGAGAAACGTACTTTATGACTCGGGTCGCGTCGGTTGGGTGTGGCTCGACGAAGGACTTCGATCCCGAGATGCTCAGATTGCCCAGGCCGCAGACGGCGATTGTCGCTGAGCAAGCAAGGCTTCCCTCGGTATCGAGAGTGCTGAAGGTGACGCCGCTGTAGTGGCGACCGCGAGCGCCAACGAAGCCGCTGATCCCCAGCACTCCGAAGTTACCCGCCGAGTCGCCGCGTACGCCAGCCTGGAAGGAGTTGTCTGGCGACCCCACGATGCCTCCGACGTCGGTTCCCTCCACCCCGGCAGCACCGTTGGATGCGGCCCCGACCAGGACCCCCTCGACGCCATAGAAGATCGAGGAGGAGGCGCCGCTTTTTCCCAGCCAACCCTCGGCGATATCGTTTGCGGGCGGGCCTGTGCCGTCGAACAGAATGCCAACGACGGCTCGATCCTGAGCGAGGCCGAGGACCCCGTTGAACGTGTTCTGTCCCCGCACGCCTGCCGGCCCGGCGCCGAAGCCGGCCTGGAAGTTCGTGTTGCCGGCGCTTCCAAAGACTCCGGCCGCGTTGCCGCTCACGCTCTGGGTGTGACCTTCGACCCCGTACGTGGCGCCGGTCGATGCGTTGGCGAAACCGGAAATGGCGTTACCGCCTTCGACGAACCCTTCGATACCGCAAGGACCGAAACAGGTTGTCGAGTCATTGATTGCCTGGATCGACAAGCCGGGGCTGTTGTTCTCGATCTTGAAGAAGTTCGAGACAGTGGCGGGAGTGATGCCGTAGTAGCCGTTCGTGTCAACGACGAAGTCGACCTGGCCGGCGCCCTGGGCGACCTGAACGATGATCTCTCCGCTGACGTCCAGGGACACGACTCCAGCGTTACCCCGTTGGGCCTCCGTCGGCGGGTAGTTGATCCAGGCGGTCAGGGGCGGTGAGACGGTGTCGACCTTGAAGACGCCGTTTCCGGCCGCGCCGACGATATTGAAAATCGTGATGTTGACCGCCACCGCGACGGCTGTTGCCGGGATCCCGCAGGGCGCGCCCGTCAGCGGCACGGGCCGGTTCACGGCTTGCAGGAGCGGAGTCGCGCTGAGCGAGCTGTATTGGCGGCACGGTGCGATCGGGATGTATGGCAGCGGACCCGCGATGTCCCCTGCCGTGTGGAGCCCCTTTCGGGCGGCCGGCGGCGTGTATGTCGCTGGGGCGGTCCAGTTCTTGAGGGGTATGTCCGCGGCGGCGAGCGGGGGAACCGTTGCGAGCAACACAAGACCCGGGACGAGACCGATCCATCGGGCTCTTTTCCAACTCACGATGGCCTCCTGTTCCTGATGGAAGAGCACTCTCCGTCATGATGAGAAATCTGCCGCCGACTACCGAGGCGGTTCGCGCCGCCGCGCCGCTTCCTCGGCTTTCGCCTGCCAGAGCTGATCCCAGCCGACCCGTCGGGCCGTCTCCATGTTGACCGTGCCGTCGGCGTGATAGGTGCCGTTGTCGATCAGGCGCTGCCTCTCGTTTGCGCTGAGGTAGGCGGGGAGGCGGGAGCCCGGGCCCTCCGGAACGAACTCCTTGAGGTTGTCCTGAATGGGGTTCCAATCGGGGTAGGCCTTGCGGACGCCGTTGACCGTGTAGAAGAACTCGACGTCCTGTGTGGCCTTGACGACGATGCGGTCCAGGCCGATCTGGACAACGGCCACGTTGGCCGGTTCGCCGATCGGCGTCACCTGGATGCTCAGGCCCTCTCCCGCCGCCACCATCCGAAAGCTCTCCGGCACGTCGATTGTCGCCAGCCCGTCTTGTGCCCGGCCGCGGCCCCGGAAATAGACGCCGGCCTCGGGGCCTTCGATCGAGACGTACTTGATCAATTTCGAAGCGTCGGTTGGATGAGGCTCGATGAAGGATTTCGTGCCGCTTCCTGCGAGGCCATTGAAGAACTCAATACCGATGGAGTTGGACCATCCGAGATAGCCAGCGGACTTCATTGCGCCGGAGCCGTCCACACTGATTCCGGCAACACCTTCACCGAGGCTCTGTGCGGTGCCGAGAACGCCAATGTTCAAGGTTGAAGTACCGAACACCCCGGACGCGCCCTGGCTGGTGTTACCTGGTGCTTCTCCATCGTAGGCGATGCCTTTCACGCCGGCGCAACCGAAGCAGCTGCCGGAGGTGACTCCGACAACGCCATACCGCGCGCCCTGGCTGAAGGTCCCGTCGCGGCCGCCGAATGCAGCCAATGCGTCGAAGGTCGTGCTCTCGGCCCACATTCCGTTGGTGTTGGTGCTGTGCCCGTAGGTGCCGATGGCATCGGTGCTGGTCCCCCAGACTCCCGCCGAACCGAGGCCGCTCCCGCCACTGACGCCGTGAACGCCGTCCGAGTTGGCACTGACTCCATAGAGAGCGTAGCCGCTGCTCGTCAGCCCAACGATGCCGCACTGTTGGATGCAGCTCGAGGAACTGTTGATGCCCTGGATCGTCCACGAGTCGCTGTTGTTCGACACGAGGAAGTAGTTGTTCGCCGAGGCGGGTGTGTTGGAGTAATAACCATTCGTGTCCACGACGAAGTCGACCTGGCCGGCTCCCTGGGCGACCTGAACGATGATCTGGCCTCCGATGGTCAGAGCCACGACCCCGGCGTTGCCCCGTTGCGCCTCCGTCGGCGGGTAGTTGATCCATGCGCTCAACGGCGGCGACACGGTGTCGACCTTGAAGACGCCGTTTCCGGCTGCGCCCGTGATGTTGAAGACGGTAATATTGACGGAGACTGCCACGGCGCCCGCCGGAATTCCGCAGGGCGCTCCCGTCAGGAGCACGGTCCGGTTTATCCCTTGTGGAAGTGGCGTGCCGAGCGAGCTGTATTGCCGGCACGGAGAGGTCGGAATGTATGGGACCGGACCCGAGATGTCGCTTGCCGTGTGGAGACCCTTTAGGGTCGATGACGGGCTGTACGTCGGCGGAGCGGTCCAGTTCTTCAGCGGTATGTCCGCTGCGAGTAGGGGCACTGTTGCGAGGAGCGCGAGACAAAGACCGAGATGAATCGATCGGGTTGTCTTCCGGGTCACGAAAGGCCTCCTCTCGGGATAAGAAAGGACTCTGCCGCGGCAACATCGCCGCGGCAGATGGAATCTTCGATGCTTGACGAAACTACTTTCGAGTCGCTGCGTCGGTGGCGATCGGCTTCGGGACGGTCCATCCCATGGCGCCAGCCGTCTCCAGGTTGTAGGAGCCGTCGGGGTTGAGGGTCCCGTTCTTGACGAGGAGCGCTTTCGTCGACTCCGGCAACGCGTTCAGCAACTGAATCTTTTCCATGGCCTCGGGTGTGAAGGTCACGTTCTTCTGGACCGGCTCGTATCCGACGATCTCGGCGCGCTCGGCGTACACGACGTAGTGAAAGCTGGCGTTCCCGCTCCCGCGCACGACGATCCCCTCCGGCCCTTCCGACTCGACGCTCAAGCCGATCGGCCGCCCGACCGGGGTCAGCGTGGTCATGTAGGTCCCTTCACGAGCCGTGAAGCGGAAATGGTCGGGCACCTCGATGTGCGCGTAACCGTTGGAGAGCGTCCCGGTGCCGCGGAAGTAGACGTCCACGGTCGGGGCCTCGACGGAGGCGTACACGATCTCTTTGGAGGGGTCCAGAGGGTGAGGCGCGACGAAGTTCTTGGGCGCGCCGATGATGTTGAGGGAATTGCCCTGGATCCTACCGCTCCCGAAGATGTCGTAATTGGTTCCGAGGATTTGAGTACCGATGTATGTGATGGTCCCGGCGCCGGTATTGGTGAAGTATCCCGCGTTGGCGACAGCTTGATTGGTCGTGCCGAAGATTCCGGCGGCGCTGGAGCTAGAGCTCATCCCTTGACCAATCGCACCATAGACCGGCAATGTGGTGCCGGTGGACACTCCGACGACGCCATTCCGGGCGCCCTGGCTGAAGGTCCCGTCGCGGCCGCCGAACGCGGCCAAAGCGTCGAAGGTCGTGCTGTCGGCCCACATGCCGTTGGTGTTGGTGCTGTGCCCGTAGGTGCCGATGGCATCGGTGCTGGACCCCCAGACTCCGGCCACTCCGATGCCGCTCCCGAAACTGGATCCGTAAACGCCGACGTCGTTGAAGCTGAGTCCGTAAACAGCCCACCCGCTGGCCGTCTGCCCCACGACACCGCAATCTTGACTGCAGGTCGTCGAGGAGTTATTTCCGAAGATCGTAAAGGTAGAGCTGTTGTTGTCGACCTCGAACCAGTCCTGGCTGGTGGCGGGGCTGCTGCCGAAGTAACCATTCGTGTCGACGACGAAGTCGATCTGGCCGGCGCCCTGGGCGACCTGGACCCAGATCTGGCCGCTGACATTCAAGGACACGACTCCGGCGTTGCCCCTTTGTTGCTCCGTCGGCGGGTAGTTGATCCAGGCGGTCACCGGCGGCGACACCGTGTCCACCTTGAGAACGCCGTTTCCGGCCGCGCCGTTGATGTTGAAAATCGTAATGTTGACCGCAACCGCTTTCGCAGTCGCCGGGATCCCGCAGGGCGCACCCGTCAGCGTCACGGCCCGGTTCGTGGCTTGCAGGAGCGGCGTCGCGCTAAGCGAGTTGTACTGCCGGCACGGTGCGATCGGAATGAATGGCTCCGGGCCGGCGATGTCCCCTGCCGTATGAAGCCCCTTTCGAGCCGATGGGGGGAGGGTGTATTTCGCCGGGGAGGTCCAGTTTGTCAGGGGAGGTTCTCCTGCGCCGGCGAGCAGAGGGACCGTTGCGAGGAACGCCAGACCCAGGGCGAGACTGATCCATCGGGTTGTTTTCCGACTCACGAAAGCCTCCTATTCTTGATGAAAGCAGGTTTCGACGTCGCAATGCTCGTGTCTCGTGTCAGGTCGCCTCCTTTCGGTCGAGAGGCGTCCCCGAGGTTCCCGTCGAAAGGCCAAACCAGAACCGCTGGGACGGCTCAAGACAATTGAGTTGGACTCCCGCTGGACAAAACTAACCCCGGCGCGCCAGCAGCGCAACCCCGACGAGGCCAGTTCGGCGAGCGGGGCGGGCTCGGTTAAACTCGACGGATCTTGTCGCGTCGCCGTGCAGCAAATCGGCTTGATCGCGACCGGGCTGGCTCTCCGAGCGGTTCGAAGGCGGTCCGACTACTCCTCCCTGTTCTGTTTCTCGTTTCTCTTTCTGTAGCGACCTTGTGGCCGGTCCTGCGAAGCGACTTCACCAACTTTGACGACAACTCTTATGTGACGCGAAACGACCCCGTCGGCGCAGGGTTGACATGGGCGGGCCTCCGGTGGGCCTTCACGACGGTGTACGCAGCCAATTGGCATCCCCTGACCTGGCTCTCGCACATGGCGGACGTCTCGGCCTTCGGATTGAACCCTGCGGGCCATCATGCAACCAGTCTGTTGCTGCATGTCGTCGCTACGCTTCTTCTCTTCGGCGCGCTTCACAGCCTGACGACCGACTCCTGGCGCAGTGCCTTTGTCGCTGCCCTCTTTGCGGTCCATCCGGCGCACGTGGAGTCGGTCGCCTGGGTTGCGGAGAGGAAGGATCTGCTCAGCGCCGTCTTCTGGTTCGCGACGATGTGGGCTTATGGTTCCTGGGCCCGCCGGCGCGGTGTCGGCCGCTACCTGATTGTGTTGGGCCTGTTCGCAGCCGGACTCATGTCGAAACCAATGCTGGTCTCGCTTCCGGTGGTGCTGCTTCTTCTCGATGACTGGCCTCTTTCGAGATACGGCGGTGGCGCGGCGCCACGAGTCCTCGAGAAAGTTCCTCTCTTCCTGATGGCTGCGGCCTCCTCGGTTGTGACCGTGGTGGCTCAGCGGGCCGGGGGAGCCCTCGGCACTTTCGAAAAGTTTCCTTTGTGGACTCGCGTCGGGAACGCGCTCGTCGCGTATGTCCGCTACATCTGCATGCTCTTCTGGCCCACCAACCTGGCTGTCTTCTACCCGCATCCGGGGACTTCGCTGCCCGCCTGGAAAGTCATCGGCGCCGCGCTTCTGCTCGCCGCCGTTTCGGCGGCGGCCGTCGTCTTCCGGCGAAGCGCCCCATATCTTTTCGTCGGATGGTTCTGGTTCGTCATCACTCTTCTTCCTGTCATCGGCCTCGTTCAAGTGGGCCTGCAGGCACTTGCCGATCGCTACACCTATCTTCCCTTTGTCGGCCTGTTCATCGCGATCACCTGGGGCGTTGCGGAGGTCCCGTTGGCCTGGCGGCACAGAGACCTGGCGTTCCGGATGGCCGCCGCGGCTGCCCTGGCTGCTCTGGCGTTGTTTGCGGCCAGGCAGGCGCGCATCTGGCAGAACAGCGAGACCCTTTACCTCCACGCCCTCGAGGTCACGAAGGGCAATCCGATCGTGCGGACCAATCTGGGCGACTACTACAACGAGCTGGGCAGGCCTGCGGACGCTCTGCCCCATCTCCTCGAGGCCTTGCGCCTCCGTCCGGAGGCCAACGAGGTTCACACCAACCTCGGCCGGTCTCTTTTTCTACTGGGCCGGTTCGACGAAGCGGCGCAGCATTTCACCGAATCCCTTCGCCTGACGCCGGGAGATCCGGTCGCCATGAACAACCTCGCAAGGACGCGGTTCCAACAAGGCGAAATCTCAGAATCAGTCCGGCTCTACCAGACGACCACCCGTCTGGCTCCCGATTGGGCAGAGACCAGGGCAAGGCTCGGGATCGCCCTCCTGGTGGATGGACAGACGGCAGCAGCCATTGATCAACTCGAGCGTACCGTCCTCCGGGCCCCGCAGGAGGCAGACTACCGCCATCTCTTAGACGGCGCGCGTGCTCTCGATCGAAGAAGTGCCGATCCCGCCGCCGAGGAGATGCGCAGATTTCTGGCCGCGGCCCATCGGAACGCGAGCCTCGCGCTTCAGGGTCGGGGGAAGAAAGTCGATGCGCTCGATCACCTCCGGCAGGCGCTGGAGCTCTTTCCGGCGTTTGCGGAGGCACACAACGACATGGGAAGCCTCCTGCTCCAGGAAGCTCGGGTCGACGAGGCCGCGGCCGAGTATCGGTTGGCCCTGAGCATCAATCCGGGTTTCGCCCTGGCTCACAACAACCTCGGCTACGCGTTCTTCCTGGGGGGGCACCGGGAAGCGGCCATCGAGGAGTACCGAGAGGCTCTCCGGCTGGAACCGGGGTTGACGATGGCCCGGAACAATCTCGAGCGAGCGCTGCAGGAGCAGGCGGAAAAGAGAAAGAACCGGCGCGGGGACCCGCCGCAAAAATGAAGAGGGCCGCGGCCTAGCGCCGCGGCCCTCGAATCCGCACGCAGGTCTGAATCTACTGCTGTTGCGAAGAAACCCTGGAGACGGACATCTCTTGCGCGCGCGCCTGGGCCGCCTTGGCCGCCTCAGCCGCTGCCTGAGCCTTGTCGGCCCAAATCTTTGCCCAACCCACCCGCTCGGCCGTCGTCATATTGACAGTCCCGTCGGCGTTGTAGGTGCCGTTGGAGATCAGGCGCCGCCTGGATTCCTCTGTCAGATACAAGGGCAACCGGTCTTCCGGCGAGGTCGGCATGAACTCGTAACCTGTCTGGACTGGCAGGAAGTCCTTGTAGGCCCGGCGTATGCCCTGGATCAGGTAGTGGAACTGCACGTCCTTGTTGGACTTCACGACGATCCGGTTGAGGTCCTGGCTCTCGATGTACATTGAAGCAAAGCCTCCCACCGGAGTCAGCTGCACCGTCAGGCCGTCCTCGTCCGTAACGATGCGGAAGTCTTCCGGCACCTCGATGACAGCTTCATGATTGACGAAACGAGCCGTACCGCGGAAGAAGTTATCGACTGTTCGACCTTCAATCGAGGAGTACAGGATCACCTTCTTGGGATCGCTCGGATGCGGCTCGACGAAGTGCTTCGTGCCTGTCGCTCCGAAGTTACCGGCGGAGAAGACTCCCCAGGGACCCGTCGTGGTGTCAGCGGCCGTGCCAAAGGTCGTCCCGAGGAGGCCATAAGCGATCAGGGCATCCGCTCCGTTCATGAGCTGCCCGTAAACACCCGCGTAACGCGATGTACCCACCACACCGAATGTCGTTTGACTGGTTCCAAAGACTCCAGCCTGCCCGTTTGGCGCCCCGGCCGGGCTGTATCCGCTGCTATCGAAGCCTCGGACTCCCGCGGAGCCGTTGGCAGGACTGGCTGAGGACCCGTCGACGCCGTAGACGATGCCGGTTGTCGCCGTCGAGACGCCGATGACACCGTGGCGAGCGCCCTGGAGATATCCGCCATCCCGGCCGCCGAACGCGGCCAGAGCATCCCAGTTCGTGGCTTGGGCCCAGACACCGTTGTAGTCCGTGCTCAGTCCCTCAACGCCAAGACCGGTATTGGATTGGCCGAAGGCCCCGATGCCGCTCGGCGAAAAGCCGTACACGCCCCAGCCCGAGCCGAAGTGCTGACCCCACACCCCAATTCCGCCACCGGTCGTGCTGAGGGCAAGGCCGCGGACGCCGGTGCTGTTGGCGCTGGTGTTGGTGTTGACACCGAGGATCACAGGGGTGCCGGCGTTGTTCGAGGCTATCTGGAACATTTCACCAACGTTCAGGAGATGTGTGGAGTCCGTATTTGGGTAGTAGCCGTTGGTGTCGACGACGAAGTCGATCTGGCCGGCGCCCTGGGCCACCTGAACGATGATCTGGCCGCTGGCATTCAAGGACACGACTCCGGCGTTACCCCTTTGCGCCTCCGTCGGCGGATAGTTGATCCAGGCGTTCAGTGGCGGCGACACGGTGTCGACCTTGAAGACGCCGTTTCCAGCCGCGCCGATGATGTTGAAAATCGTGATGTTGACCGCAACCGCGACCGCATCTGTCGGGATCCCGCAGGGCGCGCCCGTCAGCGGCACGGCCCGGTTCGTGGCTTGCAGGAGCGGCGCCACGGGACTGGTCGTGTTGTACTGCCGGCACGGTGCGATGGGAACGAATGGCAGTGGGCCCGTGAGGTCCCCGGCCGTATGAAGACCCTTTCGAGTCGATTGCGGGGTGTATGTCGCCGGGGAGGTCCAGTTTGTCAGGGGAGGTGCTGCTGCGGCCGCGAGCAGGGGGACCGTTGCGAGGAACACCAGACCCAGGGCGAGACTGATCCAGCGGGTTGTTTTCCGACTCACGAAAGCCTCCTATTCTTGATGAAAGCAGGTTTCGACATCGCGATGCTCGTGTGGCCGTGTCTGGTCGCCTCCTTTCGGTCGAGAGGCGTCCCCGAGGTTCCCGTCCAAAGACCAAAACCGGAACCGCTGGGACGGCTCAAGACAATTGAGTTGGACTCCCCCTGAACAGAACCGAGATCTCTTGTGCGCCTAGGGTAATCCCGGCGCGACCGCCGTGCAAGCTCGATGTGGCCGGTTTGACGTTTCCGCCTCAATCTGAGACTTTCGGCGCGGCGCAAGCTTCATGAAGCTCAATCTCGCTCTGGGCTGGCTGGCGGCGACGAACCTGCTGCTGGGTCTTCTGATCCAGTGGTATGTCGTCACGAGCCTGGGCGTCGGGGTCGCAACCGATGCGCTTTACGCCGGGATGGCCGTCCCCCAGCTCGTCCTGGCGGTCGTGGGAGGCTCCCTGGTGCACGTCCTCGTGCCGCTGCTCGCCAACGAAGACCCGGAGCACTTCAACCGGACGGCCTGGGGCTTCTTCCTGGGCGTGACGGGGGTCTTTGCCGCGTTCGCGGCCCTCATGTTCGCGACGGCCCCGCTCTGGGTCCGCTGGCTTCTGCCGGGCTTCGACCCGGCCGCTCTCGAGCTGACCGTGCGGCTGACCCGCATCCAGCTCTTCTCGATCGTGTTCACCGCGGGGGCCGCCGCGCTGTCTTCCGCGCAATACGCCCGTCACCGCTTTCTCTGGGCGGACACGGTTCCTGTGATAGCCGCTTCGCTGGCCTTCGTGGCCCTCGTCGGTACCCTCCCGCGGATCGGCATTCTCGCCGCGGCGTGGGCGGGCGTGCTGCGGACCGGCCTGCAGGTCGCCCTCCTGCTGCCCGGCATCGGAGGATGGCGGACTGGCCACGGGGATGCCGCGGCGTTTCGAACGGCCTGGCGCCGGATCAGGCCTCTGCTCGTCGGGACGACGTACTACAAGACCGATCCTCTCGTGGACCGCTTCCTGTCTTCGATGGCTCCGGCCGGAGGCCTGTCCCTGCTCGTGATCGGCCAGCAGATCTGGGGAGCGGCGTCCCAGGTCCTGAACAAGGCCATCACCTCGCCGATGGTCCCGAAGCTGGCCGTGCAGGCGGCACAGAGAGACTGGCCCGTCTTCCGGCGAATGGTGCGCAAGCGGCTGCTCTGGATGGCGGTCCTGGCCGGCGGTGGGTTCGCCGTCTTTCTCGCTACCGGCAATCGGCTCCTGCACCTGCTCATCGGGCATGGCGGGGTCACCGCGCAGAACGTGAACCAGCTCTGGCTGCTCATGGCCGGCCTGGGCGGAGTGCTCATCGCCGGAGCGCTGGGCCAGATCAGCTCGGCCTCCTACTACGCGGCCGGCGATACGCGCACGCCGACGCGCTTCGGCATCATCACGTTCACTTTTTATGTTCCGCTGAAGGTTCTCGCGTTCTTCGAGTTCGGGCTGATCGGAGTGGCCGTAGCAACGAGCCTGTTCACGATCGCCAACCTGGTTCTCCAGATGGCGTTCATGAAGAAGGCCCTGCGCCCGCAGATGGCAGTGGCGCGGTGAGACTGAACGAGGATTTCACCCGCACGGGGAGGCTCGCGGATCTGGGCCGCTGGCACGTCACGCGGTTCGTCGAGAGCGTCGCGGCGGCCGTGGCTCCGGGCGCGCTGCTGCTGGACGCGGGCGCGGGGGAGTGCGCCTACGAGAGGTTCTTCAAGCACTGCAGGTACGTGGCCATGGACTCGGCTGTCGGCGAACAGGCCTGGAACTACGCGAACCTCGATTCCCTGGCGCTCCTGGACCGGCTTCCCTTGCGGGACGCTTGCCTGGACGCGGTTCTCTGCACGCAGGTCCTCGAGCACCTCGAGTGGCCGAGAGAATGCGTCCGGGAGCTCTACCGGGTCTTGAAGCCCGGCGGTGTTCTGTATCTGACGGCGCCCATGGCTCAGGCGGAGCACCAGGTCCCGCACGACTTCTTCCGCTTCACCTCCTTCGGGCTTCGCTCGGTCTGCGGCGACGCGGGGTTCGGCCGAGTCGACGTCGCGCCGTTTGGGGGGCTCTTTACAAGGCTCGCCTACGAGATGACCCGCGTCATGGAAGTGATCCCGGGGTCCGGCCTCCTGTCGGGCCAGTTTCGACTCAGCCGGCTGCTCTGGGCGCCCGTGCGGCTCGTCGCCCTGGTTCTCGTCCGGATCCTGCAGAGCGTCCTCCTCCTTCTCGAGCCGCTCGAGAAGGAGAAGAACGGTCCGCTCGGATGGTCGGTCATCGCGCGCAAATGAGCGCGGCGGCCTCAGTCGAGCTCGAGTCGGCGGCTGCCCCCTGGGCTGCCCGGCGGGGGACGACTTCGTCCTGACGGGTCGGGACCGGCTGCAGGGTCTTCCGGGCGAGTTCACGGTGGTGCGATGCCGCCTCTGCGGTTTGTTGCGGACGAATCCGCGGCCGACGCCCGAATCGATCCAGGTCTACTACCCGGACGACTATGGCCCCTACCGCGGGACGCGCGTGCCGGAAGAAAGCGCGCGCCCTCCGTGGCTGCGCAAGCTCGCAGCGTTGATCTGGCGGATCTTCGACAGCAACGCGCAACGGCTCCCGGAGCAGGCGCCCGGCCGGATGCTCGAGATCGGCTGCGCCTCCGGCAAGTTCCTGGATCACATGGCGCGCCGGGGCTGGCAGGTCGAGGGGATCGAGTTCTCGGCCGCTGCGGGGGCCGAGGCGCGGATGGCGGGGCTCTCCGTGCAGGTCGGCCCGGTCGCCGCCGCCCTGCCGCCGGCAAAGCCGTTCGACCTGGTGGTGGGTTGGATGGTGCTCGAGCACCTGCACGACCCCGTCGGCGCGCTTCGCAGGATGAGGGAGTGGACGAGACCCGGGGGCTGGCTCGTCGCGTCCGTTCCCAACGCGGCCTGCTGGGAACTCGGGTTCTTCGGCGAGAGGTGGTACGCGCTGCACCTGCCCAACCACCTCTGGCATCCGACACCCGAGACCCTGAGGCGCGTCCTCCTGTCTGTCGGGCTGGCGTCTCGACCGGGTCTTCTACCACCGGGACCTGCGGAACGTCGTCGGAAGCTTCGGCTACTGGCTATCCGATCGTCGTATCCTGCGTCGGCTCGCCCGCTGGATGTCGAATTATCCGGAACATGAAGGACGCCTGTGGCACTTTTTGCTCCATCCCATTGCGAGACTCATGGCCGCCGTGCGGCAGACCGGGCTCATGACCGTGTGGGCGCAACGGCTTGATTAGGGTCGCTGCCCTGACGGCCGGCCGCTTCGTCCCCTCGACGCGGTTTCGGATCCGGCAGTACATCGAGCCGCTGCGGCGCCTCGGCATCGACGTACGGGAACACCGTCCGTTCGTCGAGAAGTACTCGAAGCCGCCCTTTCCGGCGGCCCGGCAGCTCTGGAGGGTCGGCAGGGTCGTGTCCCGGATCCCGTTGCTTCTGACGGCGCGGCGAAGCGACGTCGTCTGGCTCGAGAGGGACATGATCGCCGGCCGCTACACCTTCGAGCGCTTCCTTCCGCGGGAGACCGTGCTCGAGGTGGACGACGCCATATGGCTCATGGGCCGGCCGGGCCAGGCCGAACAGATCGCGAGGCGGTGCCGCGGCGTCGTCGCCGGCAACCGCTTCATCGCCGAGCACTACCGAGGACTCTCGGAGAAAGTCTGGCTCGTGCCGACCAGTGTCGACACCGACGTCTGGAAGCCCCGGCCTCCGCACGGCAACGGCGGGTGGACGGTGGGTTGGATCGGATCGGCGGACAACCTCGCTTTTCTCAATTGGATCGAGGAGCCCCTGGCAGAGTTCCTGGCTCTGCACCAGGATGCCCGGCTGCTCGTCGTCTGCGATCGGGAGCCGGTCTTTACGAAAATCCCGCGGCGGAGCTGGACGTTCGAACGCTGGTCGGAGACGGGGGAGCGGGACTCCGTCGGGAAAATGGACGTCGGCCTCATGCCCCTTCCGGAGAGCCATTGGTCGTGGGGCAAGTGCGGGGCCAAGATGGTCCAGTACATGGCCCTCGGCATTCCGGTTCTGGTCAGCCCGGTCGGATCGGGCGCAGAGATTCTGGCCGAGGATCCCGTTGGCCTCGCGGCGCGAAACGCGCAGGAATGGTTCGAGGGCCTCCAAAGGCTCTATGAGGACCGGCCGCTCGCGGCCCGCTGCGGTGAGAAGGGCCGGGCTGCCGCCGAGCGCGCGCACTCGATCAAGGCCAACGCTCCCCGGCTCGCCCGGATCTTCGAGGAAGTGGCCGGGCGCGGAGGCGGCGAGCCGTCCTGGGACGGGCGCCGATGAAAGCCGTCCTACGCCTGCGTTTTGCGTTGTTCGTTTTGACCGGGCTCGCCGTGCCGTTCTACGCGTTTCCGCCTTTCCACCTGCTCGGGAAGTCCGTGGACTCAGCGACGGTCCTGGCTGCGGCATTCGTCGTTGCGAGTCTGCCGGCCCTCTTCCGGCGAGGGCTCGCGACCGGGGCGGCGGTGTTTGGTCTTGGCGCGGCTGTGGTCCCACTGCTGGCGCTCCTGTCCCGGCCGGCGTCCTTTTCGCTCGCCGCGTTTGGTATCTCCTACGCGCACTGGCTTCTGGTGGCTGCGTTCTTCCTGGCAGCGACGTCCCTCCCCGGGCGCCCCCACGGCCGGAATCGGCTGGTCGCCCCGCATGTCGTCATGGCAACGCTCGTCTCCTGTTTCGCCATCTACCAGACGCTCGGCCACTTCCGCAATTGGCCCGGGACGGGACTGAGCCTCGGGCCGATCCAGCGCGGGATCTTCCAGTTCATGTACCTGGGGAGCTATCTGCGGCCGACTTCCGTGTTTCTCGAGCCGTCTTTTCTGGGTGGATACCTGGTCTGGGTCCTCGTGCTGGTGGCCGCCGGGTTTCTTTCCGCTTCATCGGCGCGGCAGCGTTTTTCTTGGGGAGTGCCGGCTCTGCTGCTGACGGCGACGATCGCGGCGACGGTTTCGTTGGGCTCCTATGCAGACCTCTCCGCCCTGCTCGTGGCGGGCAGCGTCGTCCTGATCCGATCCGGCCGCGTTCGCCTCAAGAATCTCCTGGCCGCGGCGGCTCTGACGGCGTTGCTCGTGATGGCGGCCGTTTCTTCCCCCTGGGGCCGCCCGGTTCGCTCGGTGCTCGTCGAGCGCTACAACAACATCCGGGCCTCCCGCGCGGCCCTGCCCGCCATGAACCCGGAGCTGCCGGAGTCGTCCTGGGTCCGGATCTACAACGTCCGGCTGCTGGCCGAGCTCTTTCAGTCGAGGCCGCTCGTGGGGTGCGGCCTGGGACAGTTTGCGATCGTGTTTGAGGCGCGCCAGGCTGACCAGCTCTTCGCGAAGGATCCCTGGTGCGGCTGGCTCGCGATCGCCGCTGAGATGGGGATTCTCGGCCCACTCCTTCTGGCGGGCGCCCTGGCGCTCGCGTGGCGGCGTTTTCGTGCGAGCCCGGCAGACGCCTTCGCGGCCCTGGCGGTTCCCGTGCTCATCGTGGTCGCGGCCGTCCAGCAACTGCACACGGCGAGCTTCATCGACCTCTGGTGGTGGTACCCGCTTTCTCTCGCCGCCGTCCTTGCTTCTCCGCCGACAAAGGCCGCGGAACTGCCGGGCGGCGGAGCTGCGGTATCTTCGCCTTCTCACGCAAAATGATGAAAAGCTGGCTAGCGGAGCTGCTTCGGGATCCGGCCGACGGCAGTGTCCTGCGTCGGGACGGCGAGAGCCTGGTCGGAAAAGGCGGCCGTTATCCGATCGTTCGGTCCATTCCTCGATTCGTCGAGGCCGAGGCCTATGCGACGACCTTCGGATATCAATGGAACATTTTCACTCGGACACAGCTCGATTCTGCCGCCGGCACGACGGAATCTCGAGACACGTTCGTCGCCAAGACGGGCCTTTCCCTGGCTGATCTCCGCGGGAAGACGATCCTCGACGTCGGGTGCGGGATGGGGCGTTTCATGGAGGTTGTCGCCGGCGCCGGCGCGCGGGTCGTCGGTGTGGATCTCTCGCAGGCGGTCGAGGCGGCGGCCGTCAACCTGGAGCGCTTCGAGAACGCCGCCGTCGTCCAGGCGGACCTGTTCTCGCTTCCCTTTGCGCCAGAGACATTCGATGCGATCTACAGCGTCGGTGTGCTCCATCACACGCCGAGCACCCGCGACGCGTTCCGAGCGCTTCCCCCGTACCTTCGCCCCGGCGGACGGATCGCGATCTGGGTCTATCCGCGCTCGCTGCGGTGGCGAACGCTCATGAGCGTGTTCTATCGCCTCGGAACGACCCGGATGCCCAAGGAGCAGCTCCTTCGGTGGAGCCGCATGGCCGATCGCCTCGGAAGGATTCGGAGCCCTCGGATCGTCACCCTGCCCCTCCGGTGGCTACTGCCGATGTCGGGCCACCCCGATCCCGAGTGGCGGGTCCTCGACACGTTCGACTGGTATTCGCCTCGATTTCAGTGGACGCACACCGAGCCGGAGGTTCGCAAGTGGTTTCTCGAATCCGGCCTGGTGGACCTCCGGATCGGGCCGTTTCCGGTTTCGGTCGCGGGCACGAAGCCTTAAGATCGGGCGGAGAAGAATGCCCACAAAACGCGCACTCATCACGGGAATCACCGGGCAGGACGGGTCCTACCTGGCCGAGCTGCTTCTGGCGAAAGGGTACGAAGTCCACGGCGTCGTCCGCCGATCTTCGTCCTTCAACACGGCGCGGATCGACCACATCTACCAGGACCCGCACGATCCGAACCGGCGGCTGTTCCTTCATCACGGGGACTTGAACGACGCCTCTTCCCTCAACCGGATCCTGCGCGTGGTCGAGCCGCACGAAATCTACAACCTCGGGGCGCAGAGTCATGTGAAGGTCTCGTTCGACACCCCCGAGTACACCGCAGATGTGACCGGCCTCGGCGCCATCCGCCTGCTCGAGGCGATCCGCGAGCAGGCGCTGCGCCCGCGCATTTACCAGGCTTCGTCCTCGGAGGTTTACGGCAAGGCCGCCGAAGTTCCCCAGACGGAGAAGACGCCGTTCCACCCGCGCAGCCCGTACGCTGTCGCTAAGGTCTTCGCGTACTGGTCGATGGTGAACTACCGCGAGGCTTACGGGATGTTCGCCGTCAACGGGATCCTCTTCAATCACGAAAGCCCCCGCCGGGGGGAGACGTTCGTTTCGCGCAAGATCACGCGCGCGGTCGCGAGGATCCGCCACGGCCTGCAGGAACGGCTGTATCTCGGCAATCTCGAGGCCCGGCGCGACTGGGGCTATGCCAAGGACTACGTCGAGGCGATGTGGATTATGCTCCAGCAGGCGGAGCCCGACGACTACGTCATCGCAACCGGCAAGACGCACTCCGTGCGGGAGTTCTGCGAGCGGGCGTTTCGGCGCGCCGGGTTCGACCTCGCCTGGAAGGGTGGCGGCGTCGAGGAGAAGGGGATCGACGCCCGGACAGGTCATCCCCTCGTCGAGATCGATACGAGGTACCTGCGGCCCGCCGAGGTCGACCGTCTCGAGGGCGATGCCTCGAAGGCCCGCCGGGCGCTCGGCTGGGCGCCGAAGCTGACCTTCGAGGAGCTGACGGACCTGATGACGGATGCCGATCTCGAAGAGGCGGCGCGCGAATCGCGGCTCGTCAGTCAGCAATGAGCTTCTGGAGCGCCCGGCGCGTCCTCGTCACGGGAGGCCACGGCTTCCTGGGCGGCTTCCTCGTCGAGAGGCTGCGGGAAATGGGCCCGGCCGCCGTGCTGACGCCCGATCAGGCGGAATACGACTTCCGCGACCGGGCTGCTGTCGTCCGCTGTCTTGCCGAGACGCGCCCCGACCTGGTGATCCACGCGGCGGCCGTCGTCGGCGGCATCGGCGTGAACGAAGCCCACCCGGGGCGGTTCTTCTACGACAACGCGATCATGGGTATCCAGTTGATCGAGGAATGCCGGATCGCTGGTGTCGCCAAGATGGTTTGCCTCGGGACGATCTGCGCCTATCCCAAGTTCACACCCGTTCCCTTTCGCGAACAGGACCTCTGGAACGGCTACCCCGAGGAGACGAATGCGCCCTACGGGCTGGCCAAGAAGATGCTTCTCGTGCAGCTCCAGGCGTACCGCCAGGAATACGGCTTCAACGGTATCTACCTTCTGCCGGTCAACCTGTACGGACCTCGGGACAACTTCGACCCCGAGTCGAGCCACGTGATCCCGGCCATGATCCGCAAGTTCGTCGAGGCGAGCGAGAGCGGCGCGCGCGAGGTGGTCCTGTGGGGCGACGGAACGCCGACTCGCGAGTTTCTCTACGTCGAGGACTGCGCCGAGGGCATTCTCGCCGCTGCCGAACACTACGCGTCTCCCGAGCCCGTCAACCTGGGGTCGGGAATCGAGATCGCGATACACGACCTTGCCCGGGTGATCGCGCAGGAGGCCGGTTACAGAGGCTCCATCGCCTGGGACAAGACGAAGCCGAACGGACAGCCGCGCCGCCGGCTCGACACCAGCCGGGCGGCCGAGCGATTCGGCTGGAGCGCCCGCACGTCGTTTGCCGAGGGCCTGAAGAAGTCGGTCGCGTGGTTCCGGGAGAACAGGGCCCGGAAGGTCGCCGTATGAGCGCCGGCGCACCGGGCCTCCTCGACAGGATCCGCTCGCGGAAGGCCGCCGTCGGCGTCATCGGGCTGGGGTACGTCGGCCTTCCCCTCGCCCTTCTCTTCGAGGAGGCGGGGTTCCCGGTCATCGGTTTCGACTCGGATCCGGCGAAGCCCGAGGCACTGGCTCGCGGAGAGTCGTACATCAAGCACCTCGGCCGGGAGCGTGTGGCGAAAGCATTCGCCGGCGGACGGGCGCGGGCGACGTCCGATTTCGCGAGGCTCTCGGAGTGCGACGCCGTCCTCATCTGCGTGCCGACGCCGCTCGGGCCGCACCGCGAGCCCGATCTGTCCTTCGTGCGGAGCGCCGCCTCAGAAATCGCTCGGCGGCTGCGTCCGGGCCAGCTGGTGGTCCTCGAGTCGACGACCTATCCCGGAACGACGCGGGAGGAGCTGCTGCCCCTGCTGACGGCGCGCGGGCTCGCCTGCGGAAGCGATTTCTTCCTGGCCTTTTCGCCGGAGCGGGAGGATCCCGGCAACGAGCGGTTCTCGACCCGCAACATTCCGAAGATCGTCGGCGGCATCGACGCGGCCTCCCTCGAGGCGGCGGTCGCCCTCTACGGCTCCGTGATCGACACGGTCGTGCCCGTCTCCTCGCCCGAGGTCGCCGAGTCGTCCAAACTGCTCGAGAACATCTTCCGTTCGGTGAACATCGCCCTCGTCAACGAGATGAAGGTCATTCTCGACCGTATGGGCATCGACGTCTGGGAAGTGATCGCGGCCGCGAAAACGAAGCCGTTCGGCTTCATGCCTTTCACGCCGGGCCCCGGGCTCGGAGGCCACTGCCTGGCCGGCGGCGAAACCGTTCGCATTCGTGATGGAGCGATCAATACCGTTCTGCCCCTGAGTGAGCTTTTCGAGCGCTGCCGCGCAAAAGGCAAGGCAATCACGGCCGGCGACGCGGAGCTTCTCCTGCCCGATGGTCTGGAAACTCTGTCGATCGATCCTCGTACGGGTGGCGCCAGCTGGCGAAGGGTCTCCGGGCTTTTCAGGCGTCGGTTTGCCGGACCGATGGCCGAGGTCAGGCTGGCGGGAAACAGAGTGCTTCGCACCACCGACCGTCATCCCATGCTGATCGTGGAGGGCGACCAGCTCGTGGTACGAGAGGCCAGAGATTTGAAGCCGGGCGACCGCGTTCCGCTCTTCGCTGGCATGTCCGACGGTGGTCCCGATTCTTCGGCGCATGGCGACCCCGCCCTCGACCTTTTGAAACTCCTTCCAGCAGCTGTTGCGGACAAGCTCCACGTACGGATCGTGGATATCCCCTGGTCTCGTTTCGCGCCGCTCCTCAAGTCGCGCTACGGTTGGACGATTCGCGACTCGATCCGGAAGGACTCGCTTTCGGCCAGGCGTTACCTGGCACTCGAGAGCGAATTGAATGTGGGACGTGAACAACTTCTGCTCTTGAGCGGGAGAGGGTCGGCGCACACTCAAATCCCGGCGATCCTGAAGCTCTCGCCCGATTTTTGCCGGTTCCTTGGGTACTTCCTGAGCGAGGGATGCATCACCGAGGAGCGAATGAACCCGCGGGTCCGGCTGACCTTCAATCGGAACGAGAATGAGTACATGGACGACGTCGTTTCGATCCTTCGGGCCCTCGGGGTCCGCGTCTCGATTCACAACGACAAGACGTTTCAAGCCACGACACTTCGCGTCGGCTCGATCGTTCTCGGTCACGTCCTCCGGGATGTCCTTTGCACCGGTACGGATTGCTACAGCATGCGGATCCCCGGGGCGGTGATGGGGGCTTCCAACCGCCACCACGAGGAGGTCCTTGCCGGCCTCCTCCGCGGCGACGGAGATGTTGACGTACGCACGGGCCCTCGCCCCTATGTCAAGAAAGGTCGTTCCTATCTGAACCAGTTCAACTCCGGGAAGGTCGGGTACTTCTCTTCGAGCCCCGAGCTTTTTGCCCAGGCTGAGAGTCTGCTTCAGGGACTCGGCTTCAGCCCGATGAGAAAGAAGGGGAAGCCTCACTTGCGGATGGCTGGCTCCGAGAGCCTGCAGCGGCTCGCACGACTACTTGGCGGCGAAAAGGGCCGGCGGCTGGACCGGTTGCAGGAAAGCCGGGTTAGGGAGGGGCGTCCGCGGCGCAACTTGCCCTGGTCGGGGGGAAGGGCCGCACCCGTTAAGAGCGTTCGTCTGGAACCTGGCCAGGAGCCCGTCTTCTCCGTCGAGGTCCCGGGATCACATACGTTCTTGACCACTGGAGGCGTGTTCGTACACAACTGCATTCCTCTAGATCCCTTCTACCTCGCCTGGAAGGCGGCGGAGCACGGTGTGTGGGCCCGGTTCGTCGAGCTCGCGGGCGAGATCAACTCGGGCATGCCGCGCTACGTCGTCGACAAGACGGCCGAGGCGTTGAACTCTCACGGAAAGAGCGTCAAGGGCGCCCGGGTTCTCGTGCTGGGCCTCTCCTACAAAGCGGACATCGACGACGACCGGGAGTCCCCGTCCTTCGAGATCATCGAGCTCTTGGCCGAGCGCGGGGCGATCGTCGCCTACTGCGATCCGTACATCCCGGTGGCCCGGAAGGGGCGGCAGCACGACCTGCGGCTCGTTTCGGTTCCGTGCACCGCCGAAGAGTTCGCGCGTCACGACGCAATCGTCGTGTCCACGGCCCACAAGGCTTTTCGCGACAAGGCGCTGTACAAGGGCGCGCGGCTCGTCGTGGACACGCGCAATCTCGTCTTACCCCTCGGCGTTTCCGCGACGGTGGTCCGGGCGTAGCCGGCAATGCCCATCCCTTCCTTTGACGGACGGCCGGTGCTCGTCACCGGCGGCGCCGGATTCATCGGATCGCATCTCGTGGACGCATTGCTGGCTCGAGGCGCTCGCGTCCGGGTTCTCGACAATTTCGCCACAGGCCATCGCGAGAACATCGCCCACGTCCTGGATCGCGTGGAGCTCGTCGAAGGGGACATCCGGGATTCGGACGTCTGCGGGCGCGCTTCCAAAGGCATCGACGTCGTGTTCCACCAGGCGGCGCTCGGTTCGGTTCCGCGCTCGATGAAGGACCCGGGGACGACTTTTGCCGTCAACGTGCTGGGCACGGTCAATGTCTTTGCCGCCGGCCGGGAGTTTGGCGTCCAGCGTGTCGTGTATGCCTCGTCGTCGAGCGTCTACGGCGACAGCGAGAAACTGCCCAAGCGGGAAGGGGAGGAGGGGCGGCCGCTCTCGCCGTATGCGCTCTCCAAGAGTGTCGGCGAAGAGACGGCCTCGGTCTTCGACCGCTGCTACGGCTTCGAGACCGTCGGCCTCCGCTATTTCAACGTCTACGGCCCTCGCCAGGATCCCCAGGGCCCTTACGCCGCCGTCATCCCGCGCTTCTTTCGGGCCGTGCTTCGGGGAGAGCCGCCGGTCATCTACGGCGATGGCCGGCAGAGCCGCGACTTCACCTATGTTGCCGACGCGGTGCACGCGAACCTGCTCGCCGCCGTTGCGCCGCGGGAAGCCTGCGGGGCCGCGTACAACGTCGCCGGGGGGACCCAGACGACCGTCTCGGACCTGGCGCGTCTCGTGGGCGAGGTCGCCGGGCGGGCGATCAAGCCCGCGTTCGAGGCGGCTCGTCCTGGCGACGTGCTGCACTCGCTGGCGGACCTGTCTCTCGTCTCCCGGCAGCTGGGCTTCAAGCCCGAGACGAGCTTGAAGGAAGGCCTCGCAAAGAGCCGGAGATTCTATGAAGAGATCTCCCTCGTGAGACAGGGATGAAGGGCTCGCCGATAGAAGAGACCGGGCCGAAGACGGATATGGCCTATTGGGAGGGCCAGTACGGCCGCCCGCCCCGAATGCGTTTGCCGTCCTCGCTCTGGGTCGGCACGAAGAATTTCAAGAGGTTGCTCGCCCGAGAAGTGGAGCCGGGAGATCGCGTCCTGGAGATCGGCTTTGCGCCGGGAAAGTACCTCGCCTGGGTCGCGAAGGTCCTGGGCGCCCGGGTGGCCGGCGTCGACTTCGCGGAGAATGGCATCGCAACCGCGCGCCAGCTCTTCGCAGCTCTGGAGATCGAGGGCGACCTTCGCCACGAGGACGTCTTCCAAACGACGTTTCCTCCCGGAAGCTTCGACCTGGTCTACAGCCTGGGCGTCATCGAGCATTTCGACGACCCGAGGCCCCTCGTCCGGATCCATGCCTCTCTGCTCGCACCGGGCGGCACCGCGCTCATTGCGATCCCGAACTACCGGGGTCTGTACGGAACGATCCAGCGCCGCTTCGATGTCGCAAGCCTGGACATTCACAATCTCGACATCATGACGCTGGAAGCGCTCGCCGGGCTGGCCCCGCGCGATCTCGTTTCGCGCGTCGAGGTCTACCGCTTCGGGCGCCTTCTCCCGGGCCTGATCAGCTTTCATCGCCGGTGGCCGGCGCCGGCTGCGGCGGCCGCGGTCGCCGCGCTCAACCTCGCCGGCCTGGCGCAACCCTTCGACGTCGGGGCTCTCTGCCCGTGGCTCGTTCTGCGCATGCAGCGTTGAGCAGGATGGCTTCCATCGGCTCTTCGGATGCGACCGGGCTGCGTTCTCGCCTCGGGAGCGGCTTTCTCTGGAATCTCGTGGGAGCGGTGTTCAACCAGGGCAGCACGCTGGCGGTCAACATCGTCGTCTCGAACCTCTCGGGGCCGGCCGTCTTCGGCGAATACGCGGCGGTGCAGACGACGATTGCGACGGGCGCCGCGATCGCCTCGTTTGGCACCGGCTACACGGCCACGAAGTACGTCGCCGAGCTGCGCACGGCCGACCCCACGCGCGCGGGGCGCGTCCTGGGACTCTGCGCCGTCGTCGCCGTCGCCACAGGATCCCTCATGACCCTGCTGCTGCTGGGCGGGGCATCCTGGGTCGCCGCGCACAGCCTGCAGGCTCCGCGGCTCGCCTCGCTGCTGCGTATCGCTTCCCCCGCCGCGTTTTTCAGCGTGCTCAACTGGTTCCTGATGGGCGCTCTCTCGGGTCTCGAGGTCTACCGCCCGGCGGCTAAGGCACTCGCGATCGGCGGGGCGGCGTATCTGGTCCTTTGCTCCGCGGGGGCGTGGTTCCTCGGGCTCGAGGGCGCGCTGGCGGGCGTCGTGGTCAGCGCCGCTCTGCAGACGGCCGTCCTGTCCCTGGCGCTGCGCGGCGCCTGCCGCGAGGCGGGCATCCATTTGCGGTGGGACGGCCTGCGGGAGGAGCGAAAGGTCCTCTGGCGATTCGCTTTGCCGAGCGCCGTCCCGGGATTTACGACGATGCCCTCCGTGTGGCTGGCCAGCCTCGTCCTGCTGCGGCAGCCGGGCGGGTTTCCGCAGATGGCCTTCTTTACGGCGGCCAACAGCTTCCGCACGATGACCCTCTTTCTTCCGGGCGTTCTCGGCAGCGTCAGCATGTCCGTGCTCAACAACCAGGTCCGGCTCAAAGATCAGGCCCGCTACCGGGCGGTGTTTCGGATGGGCCTGGCGACGACGGGCGCTCTCGCTCTCGGCGTGGCCGTTGCCATCGCTCTCCTGGGTCGCCCGCTCCTCCGCCTCTACGGCCCCGACTACGGTCCAGCCTATGGCGCGCTTTGCGTTCTTCTCGGAGCCGCGGTCCTCGAGGCCCTGTGGTCCGTCGTGGCCCAGATTGCCTCGAGCCGGGAGAAGATGTGGCCTCTCCTCCTGGGTGTCACGATTCCCCGGGATGCGCTCCTGGTCGGCCTGGCGTTGATCCTGGTTCCGCGCTTCGACGCTCTGGGCCTCGCGTGGGCGCACGGGTTGGCGTGGCTGGCCGCCCTCGCTCTCGTGTTGGTTCTGGTGTATCGCCTGAGGGTGGAGGACGGCGTCGCGGGCCTGTCGGCCTGAGGTCCTGCTATGGCCGAAAACATCGCAACAGAGCATCCCGTCGCGGTTCGGGCCGCCCGACGGAGGACGTTTCCATTCCGCGTTCCCTCCTGGCTGCTCCTGACCGTCTTCGCGACGCTCGTCGCCGCGGTCTTCGCTACGGACAGGAACCTGCCGGTGATGGCGCCGGTCGTTGCCATCGTTTGGGTGGCCGGCGCCTTCTACGGGTCGCTGGCCGGCAGTCAGGGCGACGCCGTGGTGGAGGTCGGAACGGTTTACGCGGCGGTCGTGACGCTCTATGCCGTTTTCCCTCTCGTGGGCTACATGGCCAACCGCCTTCTCTACGCCGTCACGAACGATATCCGGCTGTTCGTCTATCAACCCTCGCCGCGGGAGGTGGGGCACATTGCGTGGTTCTACGTGATCCACCTCGTGTGCTTCTCCGTCGCGTACCGGATCGTCCGGGGACGGGCCCGGTTTCGCGTGCGGCTGCGCCCTCCGGGGCGGCGTCGGGTCGTGGTGATCGTCGGGCTGCTGGTGTCGATCTTCGGCTACTTCTGGGTCCTCGGCCAGATCTTCAATCTCTCGGTCGAGGAGTACAACGAGAGCTATCTCATCTTGAAGAGGCTGCCGCTCCTCGTGGCACAGGTGACCAACCACGTCGGCGGCATGAAATTCACCCTGGAAGTGGCGATCCTGGTGACCCTGTGCGCCAGTTTCCGCCGTTACCGGTGGCTGATCGCAGTCATTCTTCTGGCGATCGGGGCTTCGACCTTCGCCCGGCTCTGGAGCCGAACCGAATTCGTCCTGCTCTCTGCCGGGACCATGATGGCCTACCACTGGCTGGTCAAGCCGGTCTCCGAACGCCTCCTGGCAATTGGCGCCGGCGCCGTCATCGCTCTGTTTCTCGCCGCGGGGATCCTGCGCAGCGGCATCCTCCAGTCGGAGTATTCCGTCGGCTGGAACCCGTTTGCGTACACGAACGAGTTCGAATCTCTTTTTGCGAATGCCTACGATCTCGATCAGCGGCGGGCCGACCACGACGTGAATGTGACGCTGGGCTTCCGGCTGGCCGACGTCCTGGCCCTGGTGCCGCAGCAGTTGTCCCCGATCCCGAAGGTCGAGCCGGCCGTCTGGTACGCCAACGAGTACTACCCGGACTTTGCGGCGGCCGGGGCCGCGTTTGCGTTTGGGACGATCTCCGAGTCGATCGCGGGCGGCGGCGTGCCCGATCTGATCGGCCGCGGCATCCTGCTAGGCGTCGTCCTGGCGCTCGTCCACCGCTGGGCGTCCCGGAGGAAAGAGGGATTCTGGTCCGTCGTGATCTATGCGTGGATGACCCTGACCGTCTACCAGTGTTTTCGAAACACGACCTTCTACCTCGGGGTCCTCCTTCTCTACCGAGTGCTTCCGGTAATTCTCGCGGTCGAGATCCTCGAGAACCTGTTTCGCGGCCGCGAGCGCCAGGCAGCCCCGCGGAGCGCCGCAGGCGCCGCTGTCGAAGCCGGGTGACAGGCACGCATGCGCCCGAGCATTTTGCACTGCATCCCCGACATGCTGAACGGCGGCTCCCAGAGGCAGCTCGCCTATCTCGCCCGCGAACAGGTCCGGCGCGGCTGGGGCGTCCACGTCGCCTTCGGCAAGCAGGGCCCGATCGCCGCTCTTCTCGAAGACGCCGGTGTCGGCATCTGCGTTCTCGAAGGCCGCGGGAGCCACGATCCGCGTCTCCTTCTCGACCTCTGCCGGCTCATCCGCCGGCTCGAGCCGTCCGTCGTCCAGACGTGGCTCCTCCAGATGGACGTCGCTGCCGGCCTTTCGGCCGCCATCCTGCGCGTTCCGTGGGTCCTTACCGAACGCAGCTCGGCCGCGTTCTACGAGGGCGGGGTGAAAGAGCGGTTTCGGGCTCTCGTGGCCCGCACGGCCGGCGCCATCGTGGCCAATTCCGAGGGCGGCGTCGCCTACTGGCGGGGGAGAGCGCCCTCCGGAGGAAGGTGCGAGATCATCGCGAACATCGTTCCGTTTGACGATATCGAGCGGGCCGAGCCGGCCGATGACGCGGCACTCGGGCTGCCACGCGGAAGCCGGATGATCCTGTCCGTCAACCGCTTTACGCCGATCAAGAACCTCCCCCGGATGATCGGGGCAATCGGCCGGGTTGCCAAAAAGGTGCCGGTCACGGCCTTCCTGGTCGGTGACGGAACCCATCCGGAGCTGGTCGACAACGCGGTCCGGTCCGAAGGAATTGCCGACATCGTGCGGGTTTCGGGCTACCGTCCCGATGTGTGGGGTTTGATGAGGCGCGCGGATGTGCTCGTGTCGGTGAGTCTCGCGGAAGGACAGCCCAACGCGGTGCTCGAGGCGATGGCCGCGGGCTGCCCCGTCGTGCTCTCGGACATTCCCGCCCACCGCGAGATCGCCAGCGAAGATTGCGCCATTTTCGTCGACGCGTCGTCAGTCGAGTCGATGGCGGAGGGCATCGAGCGCTGTCTGGCGGATCCTTCGCTCGCGCGCCAGCGCGCCGCCCGGGCGCGGGAGCGGGTGCGGACGCTCTCGGCGGAAAAGGCCGCGCGCCGCTTCGAGGGGGTCTACAGGGAATTGGGCGCCGCTCCTTCCGACGGAGGCCGCGCATGTGCGGAATAGTCGCCGTCGCTGCCCGCGAGGCGGGCAGGCCGCGGCCTCCTCTGGATGCGATGCGAGACAGCATCCGGCACCGGGGACCGGACGACTCGGGTTCCTGGTGGTCGGACGACGGGCGTGTCGGCCTCGCGATGCGGCGGCTGGCGATCATCGATCTTTCCCCGGGCGGCCATCAGCCGATGTCCGATTCCGCCGGGCGCTGGTGGATCACGTTCAACGGCGAGATCTACAACTACCGCCTGCTGCGAGCCGAGCTCGAGAAGCTCGGGCACCGCTTTCGGACGGCAAGCGACACGGAGGTGCTCCTCGAGGCCTACGGGGAGTGGGGAACGGACTGCCTGTCGCGCTTGAACGGGATGTTCGCCTTCGCCCTCTACGACACCGAGAAGAGCAGGTCTTTCTGCGCGCGGGACCGCGCCGGCGAGAAGCCCCTCTTCTACCGCCACGCCAACGGGACGCTCGCCCTCGCCTCCGAGCTGAAGGCCCTGATGACGGACCCGGCGTTTCCGCGCGAGCTCGATGGCGAGGGCCTGGACTTCTACCTCACGTACGGCTACGTCCCGGGCTCGCTCTGCATCCTGGCGGGAGTGCACAAGCTTCCGCAGGGGCACGCGCTGACCTTCGACCTGGAGCGCGACCTGGTGACGACCTGGGCGTACTGGTAGCTGCCCGATCGGAAGCGGGGCCCGGACCGGCCGGCGTCCGAGCTCGTGCGCGAGCTCGAGGATCTTCTCCTCGACTCGGTGCGCCTGCGGCTGATCGCGGACGTGCCGGTCGGGATCATGCTGAGCGGGGGGATCGACTCGAGCCTCGTGACGGCGATGGCGGCGCGCGTGTCGTCGAAGCCGGTGAAGACGTTCAACATCTCGTTTCCGGGGCATGGCGACTTCGACGAGGCGCCGCACGCGCGGCTCGTGGCCCGGCACTTCGGCACCGATCACCTCGAGCTCGCGGCCGAGCCGGCGACCGTCGATCTGCTGCCCGAACTCGCCCGGCAGTACGACGAGCCGCTCGGCGACTCGTCGATGGTGCCGACGTACCTCGTCTCCCGGCTGATCCGCCAGCACGCCACCGTCGCCCTGGGCGGCGACGGCGGCGACGAGCTGTTCGGCGGCTACCTCCACTACGACTGGATCGAGCGCCAGCAGCAGGTGATGCGCGCGCTCCCGGGGCCGGTGCGGCGGGCCGTCGGAGGCGCGGCGACGATCCTTCCTCCGGGCGTCCGGGGCCGCAACTACCTGATCGCGGCGGCGGGAGACGTGCCCCGCGTCATCGCGCACGTCAACCTCTTTTTCGACGCGCGGACGCGGCGGCGCCTGCTGGCGCCCGGCGCGCTTCCGCGCGGGAAGGGACGCCCGAAGACTACAAGGCCGGGCTCTGCCGGCCCGCATGCATCCCCTCTCTCCGCAGGCCACGGCGGTCGACTTCGAGACGTACCTCGTCGACGACATCCTCGTCAAGGTCGATCGGGCGAGCATGCTGACCTCGCTCGAGGTGCGGGCGCCGTGGCTCGATCCGCGGATCATCGAGCTCGCGTTCCGCGACGTGCCCGATTCCCTGCGGGCGAAGGGCGGCAGGCGCAAGATCCTCCCCCGGCGGCTGGCGGCGAAGCTTCTGCCGGCGGAGCTGGACCTTTCGCGCAAGCAGGGGTTCGCGCTGCCTCTGGCCGACTGGTTTCGCGGCGACTGGGGCCGCTTCATCGAGGACGTGCTCTCCGAAGCGGATCCGGCGCTGTTCGACCCTCCCACGGTTCGTTCTCTCGTCCGGGGCCAGAGCCGGGGCCTGGCGAACACGCAGCGCCTCTTCGCGCTCGTGATGTTCGAGCTGTGGCGGCGCCATTACGGAATACGCGTGTGATCGAGGATCGCCCCGGATCGTGACCCAGCCGCTGCAGATTCTCTTCGTCGTGCACGGTTACAAGCCGGCCTGGAGGCTGGGCGGGCCCGTCGTGTCCGTTTCGCGGCTGGCCGAGACGCTGGTTTCGAGGGGGAACCGGGTCACCGTCTTTACGACCAACTCCAATCTGGACGAAGATCTCGATGTGCCCCTGGACCAGCCGGTGTCGGTGGATGGCGTCGACGTCTGGTATTTCCGGCGCGACGATTCGTTGCAGAAGAAGTTGCGGTTCGTGCCCTACATTTCCCGCTCGATCGGATACCTCTGGGCTCCTGCCCTGCGCGCGGCGCTCGACGCGGCCGTGCCGCGGGTCGATCTCGTCCACACGCACATGCCCTTCATCTACCCGAGCTGGGCGGCCGCTCGGGCGGCCTTCCGGCACGGTAAGCCGCTCTTCTACAACCAGCGGGGCGTCTTCGATCCGGAGCGGCTGCGCTTCCGGGGCGTCAAGAAACGCTTGTACATCCGGATGGTCGAACGTCCCGCCCTGCGGAAGGCGGCGGCGCTGATCGCGCTGACCGAGGCCGAGATCGAAAGCTACAGGGCCGCCGGCGCCACGGCCCCGATCCGCGTGGTCCCCAACGGGATCGACGTCGAGGCCTACCTCGGAGGATCGCGGAGCGCGGCCGAGTCGCGGTTCGCGCTGTCGCCCGCTGAGACGGTCGTGCTCTTCCTGGGAAGGCTCCACCCGCACAAAGGAGCGGACATCCTTCTCGAGGCTTTCCTGCGCATCGCCCCGGGGCTTCCCCGGGCGCGGCTGGTTCTCGCCGGGCCGGACGAATGGGGAATCGCGGCGGCGTTCCTGGATCGGATCCGCGCGGCCGGGCTCGCGCAACGGGTGGTTTTTGCCGGCATGGTGAGCGGGAAGGACAAGGTCGATCTTCTGGCCCGGGCCGACCTGCTGTGCCTGCCGTCCGACGCAGAAGGCTTCTCCATGGCCGTCCTCGAGGCTCTCGCCAGTGCGACGCCCGTGGTCATCTCCCCGGGATGCCACTTTCCGGAAGTGGAGCAGGCCGGGGCCGGACGCGTCGCTGCGCGGTCAGTCGGAGCTCTCGCCGACGTGCTGGGCGACCTGCTCCGGCATCCGGAGCAGCTGGCCGGAATGGGGGCGCGCGGCCGCGAGCTCGTCTTGCGCGATTACACGTGGGGCCGGGTGGCGGACCGCCTGCTCGACGTCTATGCCGAGGGCATGGGCAGGTCCGCCGCGTCATGAGCCGTTTCCCGGTGCGGCGGCTGTCCGACGGGCGCGCGTGCTTGAACGTCGGCAGCAGTGCCCGTGTTGCGCCCGGCTGGAACAACGTCGACTCGAGCTGGCTCTTCCGGATGGCGCGGCACCCGAAGGCCTCCGGGCTCCTGCGCCGGCTCGGCCTCATTTCGGATGCCCGGTGGGAACGCCTGCAGAAAGTCGACCGCGAGGCCGTCGTCTGGGATCTCTCGAAGGGAATCCCGTTCCCGGATTCCAGCTTCGATGTCGTGTACCACTCTCACGTCCTGGAGCACATCGACCGCGACGCCGCTCCCGGCTTTCTTGCGGAGTGCTTTCGGGTGCTGAAGCCCGGAGGATCCGTTCGGATCGTGGTTCCCGATCTCGAAGAGCTCCTGCGGCGGTACCGAGTCATCGTGGAACGCATGGATGCCGGGGGCGATCGAGCTGCTTTGATCGAACAGCACGGCGCCGTCCTCGACGAGATCTTCGACCAGATGGTTCGCCAGGTCCCGGCCAGCCGGCAGACGCAGCCGCCCGTCGTTCGGCTGCTGGAAGGGATGTTCGTCGGAGGCACGGCGCGGGCCGGGATTCTGCACCGCTGGATGTACGACCGGTTTTCGCTGGCCGAGCTTCTGGGCCGGTGCGGGTTCGAAGAAGTCCGCGTCGCCTCGCCGGACGAGAGCGGCATTGCGGGCTGGGCCGGGTTCCACCTGGACACCGATCCGGACGGAACGATCTACAAGCCCGGCTCGCTCTATGTCGAGGCGCGGCGGCCTCTCTCCGGGGCAAAGCGAGACGGAAGATGAGGGTTCTGGTCACCGGCAGCTCGGGCTTCATCGGCCGGCATCTCGTGCGGGCGCTGGCGAGAGCGGGCGACGAGGTCCGAGGGTTGGACCGAGCCCCTGCGCCGGCGGGTCCGGCGGCCGTCACGTGCGACCTGCTCGACAAAGGCGCCGTGCTCGAAACCTTCCGGGAATTTCAGCCGGAAGCCGTCGTGCATCTGGCTGCTCGGACCGATCTCGAGGGAAAAAGTCTCCAGGATTACGCCGCGAACAGCGTCGGCACCGCCAACGTGGTCCGGGCGGTTCGGGCGACGCCATCCGTGCAGCGCGCGATCTACACGTCCTCGCAGCTCGTCTGCGGCGTGGGCTACGTTCCTCGGCACGACACGGACTATCGGCCATCGACTTTCTATGGCGAAAGCAAGGTCGAAACCGAGCGCATCGTGCGCGCCGAGGACGGCGGGGGAGTGGCCTGGTGCCTGGTGCGTCCGACGACGGTGTGGGGGCCCGGCATGAGCCCGCACTACCAGAGGTTCTTTCGGATGATCGCGCGGGGGCGTTACTTCCATGTCGGGCACCGGCCCCTCCGGAAGTCTTATGGCTATGTGGGCAACGTCACCTTCCAGTACTGCCGGCTCCTCGACGTCCCGGCCGATCAGATTCGCGGCAGGACCCTCTACCTCGCGGACTACGAGCCCCTTTCGATTCACGAGTGGGCGGAGGCCTTTCGGGCGGCGTTCCATGCCCCGCCGATTCGGTCCGTTCCGGTCGCCTGGGCGAGCGTCCTGGCGCGCGTGGGAGATCTCGTCAACGCCCTCGGCATCCGGGCGTTCCCATACAATTCCTTCAGGCTGCGAAACATCCTGACCGAGTACCAGTTCGACCTCGCGGAGACGCAGCGAATCTGCGGCCCGCTCCCTTTTCGTTCGAGGACGGCGTTCAAGACACAGCGGCCTGGCTTCGTGAGATCGGTCTCACGACGTGACGATGCCCGGGCGCGTGTTCATGGTCTCCGAGCTCTACCATCCGGAGGACACATCCACGGGTTACTTCGTCACTGGCATTGCCGAGGAGATCGCGAAGCGGTATCCCGTGACAGCCGTGTGCGCTCAGCCAACCTACGCGGAGAGGGGACGCCTCGCGCCCTGGCGCGAACGGTACCGGGAAGTCGACATCCTGCGGTGCTGGTCGACGCGATTCGACAAGGACGTCGTCCTGTTTCGTTTCTTCAATCTCGTGACGTTCTGCGCAACCGCGTCGGCCCGGCTGCTCACGCGCGTCGCTCGAAACGACACGGTCATCGCCGTGACCAACCCGCCGACGCTCCCCGTTCTGGCGGCGCTCGTGTCGCGGTGGAAGGGGGCCCGGTTCGTCCTCCTCGTGCACGATGTTTACCCCGACGTCCTCTTCGTTTCGGGCCTGTTGGCAAGGAAGGGCTTGGCGGTTCGGTCGATCGGGCGCGTTTTCGACTGGGTCCTCCGCTCGGCCGAGCGGATCGTCGTGATCGGGCGGGACATGCAGGCTCTCGTCGAGCGCAAGCTCGGCTCGGCGGACGGCCGGCTGGCGCTGATCCCGAACTGGGCGGACCTCGACGAGGTCACACCCCAGGTGCGCTCGGCCAACGCGCTTCTCAAAGACCTTGGCCTGGCCGACAGGTTCGTTGTCCAGTTTGCCGGCAACATGGGCCGGACGCACGATCCGGATGTCCTGCTCGATGCCGCCAGGAGGCTCTCCGGCGAACCGCGCATGCACTTTCTCTTCGTGGGTAACGGCGCCCGATTTCAGAAGATCGGGGAGCGTGTCCGGAGCGATGACCTCCGTAACGTCACGGTCCTGGAGCGCCAGAAGCGGGGCAGCCTGGCGACAATGCTCGGCGCGTGCGACCTGGCGGTGATCGCCTTCCTCCCGGGCATGGCCGGGGTCTCGGTGCCCAGCCGCATCTACAACATCCTGGCGGCGGGAAGGCCCCTGCTGGCCGTGGCCGATCCCGACTCCGAGGCCGCTCGGCTTATTCAAGAGAAGTCGATCGGCTGGGTCGTGAGACCCGGCGACGGCGAAGGCCTCGCCGTGGCGATTCGGGAGGCGGCGAGCGATCCCCGGCGGCTTCACGACATGGGGGCGCGGGCGCGCGCCGTCGTCGAGTCGGAGTACTCCCTCGGCCTCGCCGGGGAGAGGTACCGCTCTCTGGTTCAGGAGACGCTTGGACTCCCTTCTTAAGACGACGGTTCTCGTGACCGGCGCCTCCGGCTTTCTCGGGCAAGCCGTCGTCGCCGAGCTGCTCGGGTCGGGCGTCCCGGTTCGCCAGCTGGTGCGGCGCTCTTCGGGCTCTCCAGGCGAGGCCGTCGGAGATGTCCGGGATCCGGAGTCTCTGGACCGGGCGGTCCAGGGAGTCACGAGCATCATTCACTGCGCCGGCCTGGCGCACCGGCCCTCCGTCACGGCCTCGGATTATCTTCGGGGTCAACGCGGAAGGGGCCGCCAACTTGGCCCTCGCAGCCGGGCGAGCGGGGATTCAACGCCTGGTTCTGGTCAGCTCGGTCGCCGCCCGCGCGGAGGATGCCTATGGCCGGAGCAAGAGAGAAGGGGAACGCCGCGCGAGCGAGGCGTGTGCCGCCTCGGGAGTGACGCTCGTCATCCTGAGAATGGTCACTCTGTACGGAGAGCAAGACCCGGGGAATGTGGCGCAGTTGATCCGGGCCGTTTCGCGAGGACGTTTCGTCTGGGTCGGCCGGGGGGAAAACCGCAAGAGCCTTCTCTACCGGAGCGACGCCGCGCGCGCCTGCGTTCTCGCTCTATCGGCCGGCCCGGGAACGTACGACGTGTCGGCTCCGGCGGTGACAATGCGAGAGGTCGTCTCGGAGATTGCGTCGGCCGTCGGCCGTCCCGTTCCCGTCCTGCACGTCACGCCCTCCGCCGCGCGATTTCTCGCCCGGGCCGCCAGCCGGCTTTCCGGACGCCGCGGGCCGCCCGAGCGCGTCCGCGAGAGGCTGGAGAAATGGCTGCGCGAAGACGTCTTCGATCCGGAGCCTTTTCGCAGGGCCGCGGGGTTCGAAGCGCGGGTGAGCCTCCGCGACGGATTGCGGCGCGAGGTCGCCTGGGTGCGCGCGGACGAAAAGGGACAGCCGTGATGGTGCGCGCCGCGTGGGTGGCCGCGCTCTGCTGCGGGCTTGCGCTCCCGGCGATTCTGATCGTCTGCCAGCGCTTCGGTCTGCTTCTCGATCGGCCCAACGAGAGGTCGAGTCACCAGAAGCCCCGCGTCCGGGGAGGCGGCATCGGGATCCTCCTCGGCGTCGCCGCCGGCCTCCTGGCGGCCGGAGCCTTCGGGTCTCCCGGAAACCCGCTCGAGCCGCTTCTCGCCGCGTGCCTGCTGCTGGCGCTGGTCAGCCTTGCCGACGATCTCTGGTCGCTGTCGGTCATCCCGCGCTTCCTCACGCAGCTGCTCTGTGCCGCCTTCGTCGTCTGGAAGCTCGGAGGGTTGGAACGGCTGCCGCTCCCGGCGCCGCTCGACCTGCGCCTGGGTTTTCTCGCCGGTCCCCTGGCCGTCCTCTGGATCGTGGGAGTGACCAATGCGTTCAACTTCATGGACGGCATCGATGGCCTGGCCGGAGGAGAAGCCGTTGCGGTCTGCGCGGGAGCCATCGTGGCCGGATGGTCGACAGATGCGTCCCTTCTCGCGTCGGCGTTGGCGGGCGCCGTCCTCGTCTTTCTCGTCTTCAACTGGTCTCCGTCCCGCCTCTTCCTGGGCGACGTCGGATCGATCCCCGTCGGCTTTCTGCTCGCGGGGTTGCCGTTGCTCGCCCCGTCCGAGCGGCGGCCCGATGCCGTCCTGGCGGCGGCGATTGCGCTCGCCCTTTTCCTGTTCGACCCTTTCGAAACGGTCCTGAGGCGGTGGAGGCAGGGCAAGCCCCTGGGCGAGTCGCACCGGGAGCATCGCTACCAGCAGCTCGTTTTGCCGGGCGAGCCTCACGGGTCGATCAGCGCGTTTCTGGTCCTCGCGGGCCTGGCGCTTTCACAGGTGGGTGCTCTCGTGTACCGCCGGCCGAGCTGGGGATGGTTCGGTGTGGCGGCGGCTCTGGCGGCCTTCCTCCTCGAGCTCGCCGCCGTCTCCCGCTCCGGCCGCGGGCGTCCGGCGGCTTCCGCCCCGGCGCTTTGAGGGGCCTTTCCGGTCTGGTACCCTTCGCTGGCGTGTCGGCCCCCACACTTTCAAAGATCGAGTCGCTGTTCGGCCGGCGCGCGTTTCGTTACTCGACTCTCCTGGCTCTGGATGGGGCGGCGGCCGCGGCCGCTCTCTACCTGGCCTTCGTGCTGCGTTTCGAGGGCCGGATCCCCCCGGAGTGGCGGGCCACGATACCCGGGGCGCTGGCCATCCTCGTTCCGGTGCGCATGGCGATGACCGCCCTCTTCGGGCTGCACCGCTGGTCGTTCCGGCTTCCGGGATTCCACGAAGCGGTCCGACTGGAGACCGCCGCGCTCACGGGCAGCGCCTGCTTCGTGGCGGCCTTCTACTTTTTCCAGAAGCTGGGGCCGCCCCGCTCGGTCATTCTGATGGAGTTCTTCCTGACGTCGGCGGCGATGGCCACCTTGCGCTTCTCGCCCCGGCTCGCGTCGGGCTGGTACGTCGACCGCCAGCGCTCCCGCCAGGAGGGAGCGCGGCGCACCGTCATCGTCGGCGCCGGGAGCGCCGGCGACCTGCTGCTGCGCGACCTCCAGCGCTCCGACGAGCACAGCTACCGCGTCGTCGGCTTCGTGGACGACGACGCGCGCAAGATCGGGACCTACCTCGGCGGGCGGCCGGTGCTCGGCCGGATCGACGACCTGCCGGAAGTCATCGAGAGGCACGAGGTGAGCCAGGTCCTGATCGCCATCCCGCGCCTGCCCGCCGAGCGCATCCAGACGATCCTGCGCCTCTGCTCGAGGCTCAAGGTCCACTTCAAGATCATCCCGGTTTCGTTCACCTACCTGAACGAGCAGGATCACGGCCTCGATGCTTCACGACCTCTCGCCCGAGGACCTCCTGCCGCGCGACCCGATCGTCTTCGACGAGGAGGAGATCCGGGCCTCGTGTCGGGAAAGCGCATCCTGGTGACCGGGGCGCCGGCTCGATCGGCAGCGAGATCGCGCGGCAGGTCGCCAGCTACGGCTGCGAGAGCCTCGTCTTCGTGGACATCAACGAGAACGACCTCTACTTCCTGTACCGCGAGCTGCGCGAAAAGCGCCCCGACCTCAAGGTCCACGCCGAGGTGGCCGACGTCCGGGAATCCGGCCGTCTCCTGCGGCTGGGCGCGCTCCACGCCGCAGGTCGTCTTCCACGCCGCGGCCCACAAGCACGTGCCGCTCATGGAGGACGCACCGGAAGAGGCGGTCAAGAACAACGTGTTCGGAACGCTGAACGTCGCGCGGATGGCCGAGGCCTGTGGGGCGGAGCGGTTCGTCCTCATCTCGACCGACAAGGCCGTCCATCCTTCGAGCGTGATGGGGGCGTCCAAGCGCATCGCCGAGCTGCGTGGTGCGCGACCTCGCCGCGGACCTCGACCGACGCTTCACGGCGGTGCGCTTCGGCAACGTCCTCGGGCTCGGCCGGCAGCGTCGTCCCCCTCTTCAAGCAGCAGATCGAGCGGGGCGGCCCGGTCACCGTCACGCACCCGGAGTGCCGGCGCTACTTCATGACGATTCCCGAGGCCGTCGGCCTCGTCCTGCTGGCCGGGCTCGGACGACTACGGCGAGCTCTGCATCCTCGACATGGGCCAGCCGCATCCAGATCGTCGACCTGGCGTCCCACATGATCACCATGGCCGGCCTCGTGCCGGGCAGCGACATCCGCATCGTGTTCACCGGGCTGCGTCCCGGCGAGAAGCTGACCGAGGAGCTGATGACCGAGGAGGAGGAGCGGAGCCAGGTGGTGCGCAACCGAATCTACGCCGCGCAGAGCCCGCCGCCGCCCTCCGACCTCCAGGAACAGCTGGCGCGGCTTCGGTATCAGGCCGAGACCAGCGACCGGGCGGGGCTGTTGCGCTCGCTCAAGGGGCTCGTCCCGACATACATTGCGGCCGAACAGTCCGGAGATGCCCCGGCGGTTCCCGATTTGAAATGGGCTCCGGCGCCCAGCCTGCTTCGGCACTGAAAGGTTTGCGGAGGTAGCCCATGACGACAGGCGATGAACGAGGCCATGGCTCCCGAGGAGCCTGAGCCCCCGTCCTTCGGAGACGCCCTGTGGTTCCTGTACGACCGGCGGGTCCGCCTCGCCGCCCGCTTCATCCTGTTTCTCGCTGTCGGGGCAATCGGCTTCGCCGTCTGGCTCTGGGTGAGCCCCCGGGTCGTGGAAGGCCGCGTGGCGCTCCTGTTCTCGGGGATCGAAAAAGGCAACTATCCCAGCGGGAAGGCTTTTACTGTCGAAAGCTTTCGCTCTGCCGACGTCCTGCGGCTGGCGGTCGCCGATGCCGGCTTGCCGCCCAACACCGACCTGAGCCGGCTGTCGGCCAGCATCACCATCGTGCCGGTCATCCCGGTGGAGGTCCAGTCCCGTTGGAAGAAACAGGACCGCGACGGGTTCAAGCGCGAGGACTTCACGCCGAGCCAGTACGACATACAGGTCCGTCTCGAACGGGAGGGATCCGACAAGGCGATCCGGCTCTTCGATGCCATCATCAAGCGCTACCGCGACCAGGTCAAATTCGAGCAGAAGGCCGCGGGAAAGTTTGCGAGCGACCTGACGGCCTCCAGCTACGAGAGGCTCGCCGAGAAGTACGACTTCTGGGAGATTCCGCACATCCTCGAGCAGGACGTGGAGCTGGTCGAGAAGTTCCTCGTGGGCCTCATCAAGGAATCGAAGGACTACAAGGACTCGCGGACGCAGTACACCTTCCGGGCAGTCGCCAACGACCTCTACATCTGGAAGATCATCCGGCTCGAGGCGTTGAAGGCCGCAACGTATAAGGGACGGCTCGTCCGAGACAAGGACCTCGCCCTCCTGACTGCCCAATACCGCCTCGAGGACCTGGACATCTTCGCCCGGCAGGCCGCGGGGGAGACGGCTGAAGCGATGCGTCTCCTGGAGGCGGCTCAGAAACCGGCCACGCTCGCCGCCTCTCAGGGCTCGGGGCGCGACGCCATTCCGATCGTCGACAGCGCCGTCATCGACCGCCTGATGAAGAGCGATTACATGACGCCCTTGATCGAGCGCATCAGCGAACTGCAGACAAAGAGCAAGCTGCTCGAGGCGATGAAGCTGCGGCTCGAGAAGGACGTGGTGTACCTGCAGCAGGCCAAGAACGTGTCGGCGCAAGACTTGCCCGCGAACTACCGCGCCCTCATCGACACGCTCTCGGGCGAGCTGCGGGAGATTCTGAAGAAGTACAACACTCTCCTCGACGACTACCTCACGGACAGCGTGACGAGCCTCGTCGTCGTCAGCGGCGGGCCGCGCTTGACGCGCGGCACGTCTCCGACCCTGGTCGCCCTCGGCATCGTCTTCTTCAGCGGGCTGCTCGCCCTCCTGGCCGTGATGGCGGAGCACCTTTCGAGCAAGGCCGTCGCCGGGACGTAGGGACGAGACGGCTTCCTACCGGGAGCGGGTGAGCAGCAGGTAGAGCGCCACGGCGGCAAGAATTGCCGCGAGCACGAACCGTCCGGGCAGGCCCAGATCCGGGACCGCGACGCCTGCTCCGGCGGGCGTGGGCGTCGGTGTGGGGGCTGCGACCGCAGTCGCCGTTGCCGTCGGAACGCTCGTGGACGTTGGCGTTGGCGTCGTCGTCGGGGGACTCGAAGGCGTGAGCGTCGGCGTTGGCGTATCGGTGACCGCCGCGACCTGCACGACGCCGTTCATCATCGTGCCGCCGGCAAAGCTGTGCACCGAGCAGTGATACGGGTAGGTCCCCGGCGTCGTGAACGTGTGGGAGAAGGTGCCCGAGAACTGGATCCCCGAGTCCCAGATTTCGGGGCCCGAGGTCGCGTCGCTCGTGGTCGTGTGCGGCCCGGACGCGAAATTCCAGATGACCTGCTCGCCGGGAGCGACCGTGACAGTTGAAGGACTGAAGCTCAGTCCAGGCCCGACCGTGACGGTCTGGTCCGCGCGCGCGACGGCGGCGGCGAGAGCGAACGAGATGAGGAAGACAAACCTCGCGCGCATGGGTGCGTGATTGTGGTGTCGGCGGATCGAGCCGGCTCGACTTGAACGTTTTCTTTAGGATCGGGGTGCGATACCTTACGTAGCGCGGGAGAAGTCTGCAGACGCGCACATTCCTTGCTGTCTTCGCTGGCTGGCTGCTCGCTGGCGTCGCGGCGGCGCAGACTCCGACCCTATCGATCAACGACGTGGCGACGCCCGAAGGCAACTTCGGGACGACGAACGCGGTGTTCACGGTCAACCTCTCGGCTGCGAGCACGTTCACGATCACGGTGGACTACATGACCGTCGATGGGACGGCGACGCTGGCGGACAACGACTACCAGTTCCGGTCCGGCACGCTCATCATCTTCGCGGGTGGGTTGGTCGGCACGATCAGCGTGCCAATCGTCGGGGATACCGTCGCGGAGCAGAACGAGACGTTCACCGTCGTTCTCTCGAACCCGACCAACGCGACGCTCCTGCGGGACACGGGCACCGGCACGATCCTGAACGACGACGGGCCGACACCGACCAATACCTCGACGTGGACGCCCTCTCTGACGCCGACATCGACGTTCACAGCGTCGCCGACGCGCACGGCGACAGCGACGTTCACACCGACGCTTTCGAGCACGCCGACGCGGACATCGACGGCGGGCGTCACGGCGTCGCCGACGAATACGAGCAGCGGGCCGACGTTCACGCCGACCGCGACCGCAACATTCACCCGGACATTCACCGCATCACCCTCACCCAGTCCAAGTCCGTCGCCGAGCCGAACCCCGACGCACACGCCCACGATCACCGGCACGCCTCCCACGTCGACGCCGACGCGTACGGCAACGACGACATTCACGCCGACGCGGACCCCGAGCGGCACGCCGCCGACGGCAACGCCCACCCGGTCAGCCACGCCGTTGGCGACGGCGACACCTTTTCCGCCGACGGCGACGCCGGTCTTCAGCCCGACCCGGACGCCGCAGCCAACGGCAACGCCGACGCCGTCCGGCCCCACCCTCACTCCTGTGCCGCGCGGGCCAGTCATCCCGGCCCTGGGCGGTTCCGGTCAGCCCCGGGTCGTCCCCATGCGGACGCCGGTCTAACTCACGACCGGAGTGCCTGGTCGAGGTCCGCGATCAGGTCGTCTGAGTGTTCAAGGCCGATCGAAAGACGCAGGAGGTCTGGCGGCGTCGTGGAAGTCGGGCCTTCGCTGGTGGCGCGGTGCTCGATCAAGCTCTCGGTGCCGCCCAAAGAGGTCGCCCTCGTAAAGAGCCGAACTTTCCGACACAGCCGCGATGGCCGCCTCGCGCCCGGCTTTGACCCGGATCGAGAGCATGCCGCCGAAGGCCGTCATCTGACGCTTCGCGATGGTGTGCCCGGGATCGGACTCGAGGCCCGGGTAGTGCACGGCCGAGACGCCCGGGTGCTTCGCGAGGGCGCGGGCGATCGCCATGGCGTTCGCGCTCTGGCGCTCCATGCGTACGGGCAGCGTCCGGAGGCCGCGGAGGGCGAGCCAGGCGTTGAAGGGGGAGCCGACGCCGCCCAAGATGTGCCGGGCGTGCTCGACCCTTTCGAAGAACTCATTCTTGCTCTTGAAGACGAGGGCCCCTCCCTGGACGTCGCTGTGGCCGCCGATGTACTTGGTCGTGGCGTGGAGCACGATGTCGGCGCCAAGGGAGATCGGGCGCTGGAGCACCGGGGTGGCGAACGTGTTGTCGACGACAACGACTGCTCCCGCGGCCCGCGCGAGGGCGGCCGCCGCCGCAAGGTCCGTCACCTTCATGAGCGGGTTCGATGGCGATTCGAGCCAGACGAGCCTGGTGTTGGGGCGAAGCGCCTTCTTGAGAGCCGCCAGGTCGTCCATGTTGACCGCGTCGGTCTGCAGGCCCGAGCGCTCGAGGAAGTCGCGGGCCGCGACGCGGTAGCCGTAGTAGATGTCGTTGGGCAGAATGAAGTGGCTGCCGGACTCCAGGCTCTGGAGCACGGCGACGCCCGCCGCCATTCCGGACGCGAAGGCCAGGGCCGCCTCGCCGCCTTCGAGCGGCGCCAGCGCCTCTTCGAGCAGCGACTGCGTCGGGTTGCCCTCGCGGATGTACTGCGTCGGGCCGATCAGGGCGTTGTCCGCGCCGCGCGCAAAAGTCGTGGAGAGGTGGATAGGCGGCGCGACCGCTCCCGTCTCCTTGTCGATGTGATGTGCGGCGTGGACGAAAAGAGTTTCGAGCTTCATCGGGCAAGCCTATGAGATTGCAGCAGAGGGGCTTGCAGTCCACCTGACCGGTCGGTCAGCATACGCGACCTTTCCTTCAGAAACCAAAGGGATTAGATTGCGTCTTCCCATGTCCCGCCCGAAGAAATCTGAGGCACCCGAGCTCGAAAAGGCGCACCTCCGCTTCCTCTGCAACGGCGAGACGGCCGAAGTTGCCTTCGCTCCGTACAAGACGCTGCTCGAGGTGCTGCGCGAGGACATGGGGCTGACGGGCACCAAACACGGCTGCGAGTTGGGAGAGTGCGGCACGTGCGCCGTGCTGGTGGACGGCCAGCCCGTCCTCTCCTGCCTGGTGCTCGGTCTCGATTGCGAGGGCAAGTCGATCGAGACGGTCGAGGGGATGGCGGGACCTTCCGGTCTCCATCCGCTGCAGAAGGCCTTTGCGGACCTGGGCGCGGCTCAGTGCGGCTACTGCACGCCCGGGTTCCTCCTGACGGCAAAAGCTCTCCTCGAGGAAAACCCCAAGCCCACGCGGAAGGAGATCCAGCAGGCCCTGGCCGGCAATCTCTGCCGATGCACGGGCTACATCAAGATCTTCGAGGCAGTCGAGCTCGCCGCCGCCTGGATGCGCGGCGAAGCAGCCGCAGCCCCGTCGAAGGAATCCCTCTACGGCACGGACTTCGACGAGAGCGGCCTGCTTCCGGTGCTGCAGCGATGAACGAACCGCGGGGAGTCCAAAGTCCGAAGCCCAAAGTCCAGAGTCGGGGGCCGCGCCTGCAGACTCGCGTCGTGGGACGGCCGCATCCCAAGGTCGACGCCGTCGACAAGGTCACTGGAAAGACGCGGTTCGCCGACGACATCGTCCTGCCGCGAATGCTGCATTGCAAGCTCCTGCGCAGCACGCGCGCGCACGCCCGCATTGTCTCGATCGACACGTCGCGCGCCTTGAAGATGCCGGGCGTCGCGGCGGTCGCAACTGGAAGCGACCTGCCGATTTCTTTCGGCATCCTGCCCGTCTCGCAGGACGAGCACGCGCTGTGCCTCGACCGCGTCCGGTTCGTGGGCGACCCCGTGGCGGCTGTCGCAGCCGTGGACGAGGACGCCGCGGTCGCTGCGCTCGGCCATATCGATGTGGTCTACGAGGACCTGACGCCGATCGGCTCTATCGAAAAGGCCGTCGCGACGCCCGAGCCGAGGATCCACGACTACGGCGACTCCGGCAACTTCCACAAGCTCGTGGCGATGGAGTTCGGCTCGACCGAAGAAGGCTTCGCCCGCGCCGACCGGACCTACGACGATCTCTTCTTCTACGAGGGCTCGACACACCTGCCGATCGAGCAGCACGCGGCCGTCGCCGATTTCGGGCCCGACGGGAAGCTCGCGCTCTGGTCTTCGACACAGACGCCGCATTACGTGCACCGCGCCCTCGCCAAGGTGCTGGAGATGCCGCCGGCAAGAATCCGCGTCCTCGCGACGCCCAACGGCGGCGGTTTCGGCGGCAAGTCCGATCCGTTCAACCACGAGATCGTGGTGGCGCACCTCTCGCGGGTGACGGGCCGGCCCGTGAAGATCTGTCTGACGCGCGAAGAGGTTTTCTACTGCCACCGCGGCCGGCATCCGACCCTGATGCGCTTGAAGACGGGCGTTACAAAAGACGGCGCGATCACGGCGATGCACCTGCAAACGGTGCTCGACGGCGGCGGCTACGGTTCCTACGGCGTCGCCTCGACGTACTACACGGGGGCGCTCCAAACTGTGACCTACGAGGTGCCCGCCTACCGCTTTGACGGCGCCCGCGTCTTCACGAACAAGCCGCCCTGCGGCCCCAAGCGCGGCCACGGGACGCCGCAGCCGCGCTTTGCTCTGGAAGCCCAGCTCGACAAGATCGCCTGCGACCTGGGCCTCGATCCGGCGGCGATGCGCAAGGCTCACCTGCAGCCGCCCGACTCGCTGACGGCCAACTACCTCCGCATTGGCTCGATGGGCCTCGGCGCCTGCATCGACAAGGTCGTCGCGGCCTCGGGCTGGAAGAGGCGGCGCGGCAAGCTGCCACCCAACCGCGGCCTCGGCCTCGCCTGCTCGTCCTACATTTGCGGCGCCGGGCTGCCGATCTACTGGAACTCCATGCCGCAGTCGGGCGTGCAGTTGAAGGTGGACCGCGGCGGCGGGGTAACGGTCTTCTGTGGCTCGACCGACATCGGACAGGGCTCGGACTCGGTCCTGGCCTACATCGTGGCGGAAGTGCTGGGGATCGACCCCTTCGACATCCGCGTGGTGACGGGCGACACGGATTTGACGCCGGTGGATCTGGGTTCCTACTCCTCGCGTGTCACGCTCATGACGGGCAACGCCGCGCTTCAGGCGGCCGAGCGGGCCCGCGAGATGCTGGTTGCCGCGGCCGGCGCGAAGCTCGAGGTGCCCGGCGTGCGGATTTCTCTGGCCGGCGGGCGCGTCTTCGACGTCGAAAACCCGGAAAAGGGGATGACCTTTGCCGAGGCCGCGGTGCTGGCGGAGTCGAAGTTCGGCACGCTCGGCACGGTCGGCTCGTACTCGCCGCCGCCCTCGGCCGGCCGCTACCGCGGCGCGGGTGTCGGCCCGTCGCCCGCCTACTCCTATTCGGCGGCGGTCGTGGAGGTCTCGGTCGATCCCGAGACCGGCATCTACCGGGTGCCGAAGATCTGGATCGCCCACGACGTCGGCAAGTGCATCAATCCCGCGCTCGTCGTCGGCCAGGTCGAAGGCTCCGTGTACATGGGCCTGGGCGAAGCGACGATGGAGGAGATGGCCTACCGCGACGACGTCGCCGACAACGTCGTCCACAAGTTTCCCTCGATGCTCGAGTACAAGAGCCCGACCACGATGGAGATGCCCGAGATCGAGACGTACCTCGTCGAGGACCCGGATCCCAACGGCCCCTACGGCGCGAAGGAAGTGGGACAGGGCCCTCTGCTGCCGATTCCTCCGGCCGTCGTCAACGCGATCTACGACGCGGTGGGCGTTCGCGTGGATGAGGTTCCGGCAACGCCCGAAAAAGTGCTGAAGGCGCTGAAGGCCAGAGCGCAGGGCAGGCCGGCGCGTTACGGACCCACCCGATTTCCGGAGATTCCCTATCCCGAACCTATCCACGTTCTCACACCCTCAGAGGGCGGCGACGGCAAGGCCGCCGATGCTGTCGTTACCGGCGCCGGGGGAGTGCGATGACTTTGGACTTTGGACTTTGGACTTTGGACTCTCGCTCATGATGAGGCTCCCTCGCTTCCGCTATTACGCGCCGACCTCGGTGAAGGAGGCGGTCGCGATCAAGGCGGACGCCGGTCCCGAGGGGTCGTTCGTCGCCGGCGGGACCGATCTCTACCCGAACATGAAGCGGCGCCAGCAGACGCCCAAGACCGTCATCGGCCTCTCGCGCATCCCGTCGCTGCGGAGAATGCGCTTCGGCGCCGGGGGGCCCACGATCGGGGCCTCCGTGCCGCTTTCCGAAATCGAGCGCGACCGGCGGATCAGGCGCCATTACGCGGGGCTCGCGCACGCCATCGAGGAGATATCGACGCCCCTGCTGCGCAACATGGGCACGCTCGGCGGCAACGTGTTGCTCGACACGCGCTGCAACTACTACGACCAGAACTACGAGTGGCGGCAGGCGATCAAGTTCTGCATGAAGAAGGACGGCGACATCTGCTGGGTGGCGCCCGGCTCGCCGACCTGCCTGGCCGTCCAATCGGCCGACTCGGTGCCCGTCTTGATCGCCATCAACGCGCGCGTGCTCCTCGTCTCGAAGGACGGAGAACGGGAGGTCGCGGTCGAAGATCTCTACCAGAACGACGGCATCCACTACCTGACCAAGAGGCCCGACGAGCTTCTGACGGAGATCCGCCTGCCGAAGCCGGAAGGCTGGCGGGCGAGCTATGCGAAGCTTCGCCGGCGCGGATCCTTCGACTTCCCGGTGCTTTCGGTGGGCGCCGCGGCCTGGTGGGAAGGCGAGACCGTGCGGCAGGCCCGCCTGGTGCTCGGAGGCGTGTCGTCGGCCCCTATCCGGCTCGTGGCGGCCGAGCAGGCCCTCGTTGGCCGCCGTCTGGATGCCGGCACGATCGCGGCTGCCTCGGCCGCAGCGGCCGGCCCCTCTCGCCCGATGGACAACACGGACTTTTCTTTACACTGGCGTAAAGAGGTGACGAAGTCTTTTGTTTCTGCGGCTCTGCGAGAAATAGCCGGACGCAACGCCGGACGCGGTTGATTCCCGGGCGGTCCGCTGCTAGACTGCGCTCCTTCTCGTTTCGCTCGCCTTTTGCACGCTTTCCTGCGCTCGCCAAAGACGGATCGAATTGAACGGGAAGACGATTCCGCCGAACGGCGCGGCGGGGCCGGAAAAGAGACGCCGGTAACAGGACTCTGCTTCGATGAAACTGTACGTTGGTAACCTTCCCTACAACACCAGCGAAGACGATCTTCGCAAAATGTTCTCGCAGTACGGCACTGTCGATTCCGTGGCCGTCATCACCGACCGCGACACCGGCCGGTCCAAGGGCTTCGGATTCGTCGAGTTTCCGGACGAGGCCGAAGCCCGCGCAGCGATCTCCGGCCTGTCGGGCCAGGAGTTTGGCGGCCGCGCGCTGACGGTCAACGAGGCGCGCCCGAAGACGGGCGGCGGCGGCGGCGGCGGTGGCCGTGGCGGCTACGGCGGCGGCGGCGGTGGTGGCCGCGACCGCTACTAGATATCAGCCGCTGTTCTCAAAAGAGACCGACTGAATTCGGGGGGCTTTGGCCCCCCGATTTTTTTTGGCCCGCCGCTTGCACGGCCCGGTGGCGTCTGATTTGATCGCGCAGGAGGCAGACACGATGCCCGGTCACGAGGAAGAGAGACGCCGCGCGGAGAGGCGGAATAAGAAGGGCAAGCCGCCGCAGGGAGGCGAGCGCCGGAAGCAGGACCGCCGCGGCCGCAGCCAGTTCGTCCAGGACGTCATGGAGCTGCGCCGTCGGGCGCGCCAGCACATCGACAAGGGAGCCGTCACCGAGAGCTACTCCCTCGATCCGAAGACCGTCGTCTCGATCTTGAACGAGGCGCTGGCAACCGAGATCGTCTGCATCCTGCGCTACAAGAGGCATTACTTCATGGCGACCGGCATCCATGCCCAGACCGTGGCGGCCGAGTTTCTGCAGCACGCCAACGAGGAGCAGGCTCACGCCGACCAGATCGCCACCCGAATCACGCAGCTCGGAGGCGAGCCCAACTTCGATCCCGATGGTCTCGCCACGCGGAGTCACTCCCAGTACGTCGCAGGCGGCTCGCTCGTGGACATGATCAGAGAGGACCTCGTGGCCGAGCGCATCGCCATCGAGTCCTACTCCGAGATCGTGCGTTTCCTGGGCGACAAGGACATCTCGACGCGGCGGATGATGGAGGGGATCCTCGCCATGGAAGAGGAGCACGCCGACGACCTGATGAACCTCTTGACGACCCTGGACCCGAGTAAGCAGGGGTGACATTTCCCTCTCCATCGGGAGCAGGGTCAGGGTGAGGGGCGAGCCGGCGCCCACCAACGAGCTTTGTCGGCTCTCGCTTTCCCCTCACCCCTTCCCTTCCCGGGGGCGAGAGGGAGAAGCAGCCGGCACTGCGGCCGTCGCCGAATCCAGAATCTCCCAGATGCGGGGGAGCCAGTCGCGGTGCTCGGGTTTCATGAGGACCGAGCGCAGGCACGTGACCGTTTCGCGGTCCTGATCCATGCCGGCCCCCGCGAGGTCGAAGAACCGAACCGGACAGCTCCGCCAGCGCGAGATGGAGGCCCTTCCGGGCCGCCTCTTCGAAGACGCGCCGTGCCAGTTCCGAGGCAGCGCTCGCCTTTGGGGCTCGGACGATCCAGACGACGATGTCGAGCTCGGGCGGGAAGGCGGCGACGAATCGCCGGTCGGCGCGGAGTCTTTGATGGAGCGCGAGGGCCGCCTCGCGCGAGGCTTCGAGGCCCTTTGCGAAAGCCCCTCCCGGCACGGATCGGCAGGAGTCTCTGTGTCGCCCAGAGCGCCACGGCGGAGGCGCCCGGCCGCGAGCACTCGAGGCTGATCTCGCCCAGGTGCAGCTCGTGCGGAGCTGAAGTAGGTGTAGGGCGAATCGTGGCGGTAGAAGCGGCCGACGGACGGGTCGCGAAAGAGAACGCAGCCGCAGCCATAGGGTTGGAGGCCGTGCTTGTGGGGATCGATGACGATCGAGTCGGCCTGCTTGAGGAGATCGAAGGCCCCGCGCGCCTCGGGGGCGAGGTTCTACGCGAGGCCGAAATAGCCGCCGTAGGCGGCGTCGACGTGGAGGCGGAAGCCGTAGCGCTCGCGCAGGTCCAGAATCGCCGGCAGCGGATCGACGGAGCCGACCGCCGTCGTGCCCATCGTCGCGACGACGGTGCCGACGTCGCCGCGGGCCAGCCGCTTCGCGAGAGCATCCGTGTCCAGCCGCCCCTTCGCGTCGCAGGCGACGGCCTCGAAGGGCAGCTGCAGCACGGCGCTGATGCGGCCGTGCGTGTAGTGGGCCTGCTCGGAGGCGACGAACCGCGGCGCCCGGGTGCGAGGCTGACCGGCGATCCACAGGGCCTCGAGGTTGGCCATGGTTCCGCCGCCGCAGAGATGGCCGAGGTGGGTGTCCCAACCGACCATCCGTGCGAGGTCGCGCGACGGCTTCCTTTTCCATGGCGGAGCTGGCCCGCCCGCCGTCCAGGGCGTGGTTGTTCGGGTTGATCCACATGGCCAGCGCGTAAGCGAGGCGCGCAACCTCGTGGGGCGGCTTCAACATCTGCCCGGCATAGAGCGGATGGAAGTAGGGGTAGTTGTCCTGGAGCCGCTCGGCCGCTTCCAGGATCACGCCCTCCAGAGAGGGCGCCGCTCCGGCTCCCGGGGCTGCGGGAAGGGCGGGCAGGGAGGCGAAGCCTTCCTCGAGGCGAGCGAGCGCTTTCTTGAGCGTGGACAGGGACTCGGCGTCGAAGGCGAACGGGCGTGAATCGGCCACGGCCTGGGGATTCTGGCACGGGTCGGCCTCTGTCCTCCCGTTCCGGCGCCCGCCGGGCGTAAAATTGAGGGGCAGTGTCCGCAAAATTGACGTTGTTCCCGCCCCAGGGGGCCGCGCGCTCCTTCGTGTTTCGGGAGGCGCGCAACCACTTTGCCGGACGAGATCCCGGCAGCGACATCTATCTGCAGGATCCCCGCGTCTCCTCCCGCCACGCGCTGTTCCAGTGGACCGGCTCGGCCGGCTCCTGGAATCTCGTGGACCTGCGGAGCAAGAACGGAACGTTCGTCAACGGCTCGCGCATCACCGACGTGCCGCTGCAGGACGCCGACTGGATGAGCTTCGGCGGGTTGCTCGCGTTCTTCGAGCGTCTTTCGGCGGCGCAGGTCGCGGAGCAGGACGGGGAGCGCGCGGCGCGGCTCGAGGCCGTGGCGGCAGCGCGTCTGGCCCTCGTTCCCAACGTCGATCCGCGGGCGACGCTGCGCAGCCTTCTCGCTTCCGCCCGGGAACAGCTCGGCGCGGAGCGAGGCCTGCTTCTGCTGCTGGACGCCGGAGGCGGACTTCACGTCGGCTTTGCCTCGGGCTTTGCTCGCTACGAGCCGCTCGACGAGACCTTCGAAACGGGCCTGACGGCCCTGCGGAAGGCGCTCGAGACCCGGCGGCCCGTTGCCGCGCTCGACCACCACTCGCATTCGGCGCAGGGCAAGCGGCGCAGTTTCACGGACCTCGGCCGGGGCGCCATCGGCTTGTGTGCCGCTTTCCATCCCGCCATGGCCCCGCGGGCTCCTGGAAGTCGACGCGCGCAGGAAAGGCGGCGCGTTCACGGAGCTGGACCTGGAGATTCTCGGAGCGCTCGCCGGCCACGCCGCGGTTGCCCTCGCGGGCGCCCCGCTGTCCGGCCCCGTCCGGGAGATCGACGGCTCGCCGATGCCCGAAGGCGCGGCCGAGGAGCGGCACGTCCTCGCGCAGCTCGAGCGCAAGATAGCCGGCTGGGCCGCTCGGGACTCTCGCCCGCAGCGACTGACTCCCATCGGTTGAGGTAGTGGAAGCCGTTCGCCTGACGCGCTGGGAGGCCGAAGACGGCCCGCTGACGGAAAAGCGGCTGATGGGTCAGATGGAGCGGGAGGGTTTTGAGGTGGCCGTCTACGCCTACCGCGAGGGAACCTCGTTTCCCGAGCACGAACACCGGCAGGACAAGTGCGACGCCGTGATCGAGGGCGTCCTGCGGATCACGGTCAAGGGCGAGGTCTTCGATCTCTCGAAGGGCGACCGGCTGTACCTGCCGGCCGGCACGCGCCACTCGGCCGAGGTCATCGGCCGCCGCACCGTGGTTTCCCTGGATGGGACCCTGTGGTGAAAGGGTAAACTCCCTTCCATGGCTTTGACTGCCGCAGAACGGGAAGACATGATCCAACGCTACGAGCGCGGGCCGGCCCTGCTGCGCGCAGCCCTCGAAAAGGTCCCCCGCGAGGCCCACAAGTTTCGGCCGGCCGAGAACAAGTGGTCCGTTCACGAGGTCGTCTGCCATTGCGCCGACTCGGAAACCAATGCTGCGTCGCGCATCCGCTACCTCGTGGCCGAGACCAAGCCGGTCATCGTCGGGTACGACCAGGAGCAGTGGGCGAAGGCGTTCCTGTACCACACGGCCAACCTCTACACGGCGCTCGGCGTGGTCGAGGCCGTGCGGGCCCACACGACGGACCTGCTGCGGCGTCTGCCGGCGACCGCGTGGCTCGCGGCCGGCACCCATACGGAATCAGGCGCCTACACGGCCGACGACTGGCTCAAGGTCTACGCCGAGCACCTCGAGAAGCACTCTCGCCAGATCGAGCGCAACCTGCAAGCCTGGCACGCCGAAGAGACCCGCCCGACCCGTTAGCTGTCGAGCAACTCCGCTCCGATGCGGGCGCATTCGTCGAGCAGGAAGAGGAGATCGCTCTCGCTGGTTCGGAAGTTCGTGATCGAGACGCGCAATGAGGCGCGGCCCTTGAGAATCGTGGGTGCGAGGAAGAAGGAGCCGCTGCCGACGAGACGGTTGACGATGCGGCGGTTGATTCGGTCCAGGGTCTCGTCTCCGAGAGCCCGGCCGGGCGGGCGGAATCGGAAGTTCGCAATCGAGAGGATGCATGGCGCCAGCAGCTCGAAGTCCTTGCGGCGCACGACCTCGGCCGCCAGGAAGTGCGCCAGGCGCACGTCGTTGCCGATCGCCTCGGCGTAGCCGCGCCGGCCGTGGGTCTTCAGGCCCATCCAGACCTTGAGAGCCTTGAACCCGCGCGACAGCTCGACACCGCGCTCGGCAAACCAGGCCGGCCCGGGAAAGGGGCTCTCCGGGTCCGACGCCAGGTACTCGGGAAACCGCCGGAAGGTCGACGCGAGGCGGCCCGGCTCGCGCACGAGCGTCGCGCCGGCCTCGTAGGGCACGTAGAGCCACTTGTGCGGGTCGGCAGCAATCGAATCGGCCTGCTCGAGCCCCGCAAAGAGCGGCGCTAGAGCCGGCGCGATCCGCGCCATCGCGCCGTAGGCTCCGTCGGCGTGAAACCAAAGCCCCTCCCGCCGGCAGAATTCGGCGATCTCGCCCAGGGGATCGATCGCGCCGGTATTGACCGTGCCGGCGTTGCCGACGACGATCGCCGGAGTCCGGCCGGCCCGGCGATCCTCCGCAACGGCCCTGGCGAGTGCCGCCATCGGAAGGCGGAAGGCGTCGTCCGACGGGATCTTGCGCAACTGGTTCGTTCCGATGCCCAGCAGGTCGACCGCCTTGTCGACGCAGGAGTGGACCTGGTCGGAGGCGTAGACCGTGAGAACCGGGCGGTCCGGCCCGGCGAGGCCGTCCTCTCTCACGTTGCCCGGTGTCATCGCGCGGCGTGCCGCGGCGAGCGCCGTGAAATTCGCCATGGAGCCGCCCGAGACGAGAATGCCTTCGGCCTCCGGCGGGTAGCCGAGCAGCTCGGCGAGCCAGTGCATCACCCGGTGCTCGACGTGGATCGCCGCGTGGTCTCCCCCCCAGCAGTTCGGGTTCATGGCCGCCGCCAGATAGTCGGCGGTGATGCCCACGGGATCGGCCGTGGCGTTGATGAAGCCGTAGAAGCGAGGGTGCGAGTTGCCCATCGGGAAGGGCAGGATGTGCTCGCGGGCGAAGGCCAGCACCTCCTCGAAGGGCCGGCCCTCTTCGGGCACGGGTTCATCGAAGAGCGAGGCGGCTGCGCCCACCTTGCCGAACACCGGCCGCTCGGTCAGCTTCGCCCGGTGCTCCGCCACGGCGTCCGCCGCGAGATAGCCGATACGCCGGACCTCGTCGGGAGGCAGATCGAAGGACTTGCTCATGCCTCCATTCAATCAAAAACAGAAAAGGCGGCTCTTCGGCCGCCCTTTCCCGTCTTCTGACTTTGGACTTTGGACTTTGGACTTTGGACTTCTTCTACCTGATGACCCCGCAAGCCAGTCGTCCGCCGGCATTTCCGGTGGGCTGCGTCTTCAGGTCGTCCGCTTTCTCGTGAAAGATGACCGCGCGGCCCACGACGGAGTGGGGGCCTTCCGTAACGGTCAGCATCTTCGAGGAGATCTCGAGGTTACCCGTCCCGTCCGCCTTGACCTCGATGTTGCCGAGGTCGCCGGCATGGTGCCTCTCGTCCATCGGGCCGGCGTGCTCCATGGCACCCGGGTTGAAGTGGCCCCCGGCGCTCTTGGCCTCCGGATCCGAGCAGTCGCCCTTGTCGTGGATGTGCAGGCCGTGCGTTCCGGGAGGGGCCTTTTCGACATGGACGACGACCCTCACGCCGCCTCCATCCAGCTCGGTGAAGGTCGCCCACCCCGAAACCGTCGAGCCGCTTCTGGCTTCGAGCGTGGCTCTGGCTGCTGCGGCTGTGGCCTTCGGTGCCGAAGTGCCACAGGCGACGAGAACGAGGCCGGCCGAGGCCGCGAGGGTCAAACCGAGAATGCCTTTTGAAGTCATGGGTGTCTCCTCTCTTCCATCTGCGAATGAGAGAAGATAGCAGAGGCGGAGGGCCTACGGAACGGCGATGAGAGTCCTGGTCGTCGAGGACGAGCAGAAGATCGCTCAGTTCCTGAAAAAGGGGCTGACGGAGAAGGGCTACACGGTCGAGGCGGTGGGCGACGCGGATGCCGCGCTCGCCAGGCTCGAAGGGTCGTCGTTCGATCTCATCATCCTCGACCTGCTGCTGCCGGGCTCGCGGGACGGGCTGGAGCTCTGCCGCGAGGTCCGCTCGCGGGGCGTCAACGCGAAGATCCTCATGCTGACGGCCCGCGAGACCGTGGAGAACAAGATCGAGGGGCTGGACGCCGGCGCCGACGACTATCTGGTGAAGCCATTCTCGTTCCGGGAGCTGCTGGCCCGGCTCCGGGCGCTCCTGCGCCGCACAGAGACCCCCGAGCCGGGGCCGCTGACCTGGGGCGACCTCTCGTACGATCCCGAGGCCCGCGAGGTCTCGCGGGCGGGAGAGATCGTTCGCCTCACGGCGCGCGAGGGCGCGCTCTTCGAGCTACTCCTGCGGCGCCGCGGCCGCGTCGTGCCGCGATCGGAGATCCAGGCGCGCATCTGGGAAGACGCCTACGATCTTTCGACGAACATCATCGACGTGTACATCAACGCGTTGCGCAAGAAGCTCGACACCGGCAGCCACGAGAAGATCATCCAGACGGTCCGCGGCGTCGGCTATCGTGTGCGCGAGCCGGGCTCGCGCGATCCGGACTAGCCATGAGCCTGTTCCGGCGGCGCCGCCCCCAACACCCTGACGCCGCAGGGACTCTCGAGCGGCTGGCCGAGCGCCTGCGCGAGGCGGAGAAGCTCCCGCTTCGGCGGATCGCGACCGACGACTTCGAGGGGGCGGCCCGCGAGATCGCGGAGCGGCTGAACGCGCGCCTCGACGCCGTCGCGTCCGCGGAGAAGGAGCAGTCGCAGTTCATCGCGGACGTCTCCCACGAGCTGCGCACGCCCCTGACGGTCCTGCGCGGTTCGCTCGAGGTGGCCCTCGAGGAGGAGCGCCCGACAGAGGAGTACCGCGACGTCATCGGCGGTGCCCTGCTCGAGGTGCGGCATCTGGCGCGCCTCTCCCAGAATCTCCTCTTCCTCGCCCGAGGACAGAGCGGGCGCGTCACCCTGTCCTTCGCCAACGTCGATCTCGTCAAGCTGATCGGCGAGATCGCCCGCAACCTGGCGCCGGCGGCCTCCGACCGGGGCCTCGAGATCTCTGTCGACCTGCCGGCCGAGCCTGTGCGCGCGTTCGTGGACGCCGACCGGCTGCAGCAGGTCTTCCACAACCTGCTCGAAAACGCCCTGCGGTACACGGAGGCGGGCGGGTCGATCCGCATCCGCCTGACGAGCGTGCCGGCGGAGGCGCGCATGGAGGTCTCCGACACCGGCATCGGCATCCCGGCAGACGACCTGCCCTACGTCTTCGAGCGCTTCTTTCGGAGCGACCGGGCCCGCCGGGCCTATTCCGGCGGCTCGGGCCTCGGCCTGTCGATCGTTCGGTGGATCGTCGAGGCGCACAAGGGGACCGTGGAGGTCACGAGCCGCACGGGTGAAGGGCACGGCGTTCATCGTCAAGCTTCCCCTCATCACGTAGAATCGCCCGCCCATGCGGCCCGTGTACGTCCTGAGCGCAGCTCGAACGCCGATCGGAAAGTTCGGCGGCAGCTTTGCTTCGATGAGCGCGGCGGACCTGGGCGAGGTGGCGGCGAGGGCGGCGATCGAGAGATCGGGGCTGCCGGCGGCGGCTGTCGACGAGACGATCTTCGGGCACGCGCGGCAGGCGGGCGGGGGCCCCAACACGGCGCGCCAGGTCTCTCACCGCGCGGGCGTGCCCGACTCGGTCCCCGCCTACACGGTCAACAAGGCCTGCGCTTCCTCCTTGAAAGCGATCACCCTGGGGGCCCTCTCGATTGCGGCCGGTGAAAACGACGTCGTGCTGGCCGGCGGCGCGGAGTGCATGTCGGCGACGCCTTACCTCCTGCCCCGGGCGCGCTTACGGCTACCGCATGGGCCACGCCGAGATCGTGGACGGCATGTACCGGGACGGCTTCCTGTGTCCTCTCTGCGGCCAGCTCATGGGAGAGACCGCCGAAAACCTCGCGCGGGAGTACGGCATCGGGCGCGCCGAGCAGGATGCCTATGCGGTCGAGACACAGCGTCGCGCCGGCGCCGCGATCGCGGAGGGCCGTTTCTCGGCCGAGATCGCGGCGGTGCTCGGTCGCAGGGCCGCAAGGGCAGCGTGACTCGTCGAAAAGACGAGCACCCGCGCCCCGAGACGACTGCCGAGGCCCTGGCCCGGCTGCCGCCGGTCTTCGACCCGGAAGGCGGCTCGGTGCATGCCGGCAACTCCTCGGGAATCACGGACGGCGCGGCCGCGCTCGTCCTCGCGACGGAGGAGGAAGTCGCCAAGGCGCGGCGTCGAGCCCCTCGGCCGTGTCGTGGCATGGACCTCTTCCGGTGTGGAGCCCTCGCGCATGGGCATCGGGCCCGTGCCCGCGATCCGCGCCCTTCTCGAAAAGACGAAGCTCCACCTCTCCGACATCGACCTGATCGAGTTGAACGAGGCCTTCGCCGTGCAGGTGATCGCCTGCTGCCGGGAGCTGCCCCTCGACAGGGCCCGCGTGAACGTCAATGGCGGAGCGATCGCGCTCGGCCACCCGATCGGCGCGACGGGCGCGCGGATCGCCGCAACGCTCCTCCACGAGATGAAGCGGCGCGGCGCGAAACGGGGACATCGCGACGCTGTGTGTGTCGGGCGGGATGGGGATGGCAGTCCTCTTCGAGCGCTGACAGCAGCTTACAATCGCCCTCATGCGCATCGCGCTGACCCTGGACCGCGACGAGGTGCCCGCCGACGCGAGCGACTACGTGCGCGCCCTGATCGCGGCCGGCTTCAGCCGCGAGGAGATCGTCGTGCTGGCGCCCGGGCAGGTGCCGTCCGAGTCCTTCGATGGCGTGGTCCTGGGCGGCGGAGTGGACGTCGATCCCGCCCGCTACGGGCAGACGGTGCGCCCCGGTGCGGGCGTCGAGGTGGATCCCGAGCGGGATGCGACCGACCTCGCCGTTTTCGAGAAGGCCTGGAGCGAGGAGACCCCGATTCTCGGCATCTGCCGCGGCCTCCAGGTCGTCAATGTCGCGCTGGGCGGGACGCTGGTCCAGGACCTGCCGAGCCAGCGGCCAGCCTCCCTCGAGCACCAGCGCGGCCCGAAGGACCGCACGCGGCGCGACCACGCGGTGCGCATCGCCGGCGGTACCCGGCTGGCCGACGCGGCGCGGTCCGAGGAGATCGGCGTCAACAGCCGTCACCACCAGTCGATCGACCGGCTCGCGGCGGGCCTCGCGGCCTCGGCCACGGCGCCCGACGGAACGGTCGAGGGAATCGAGACGCCCGGAGACCGCTGGTGCGTGGCCGTTCAGTGGCACCCCGAGAACCTGGCGGACGATCCGCCGTCGCGCAGCCTTTTCGAAGCGTTCGCTCGCGCTGTGCGCGAGCGGGCGGGAGAGGAGCTTTTCCCATGAAGGGTCGTTTCCTGTTCGTTCTTGCCGCCGCTTTCCTGGCGGCCTTCCCGGCTTCGCCCGCCGCGGCGCAGCCGGTGATCCAGGTCGAGAAGGTCGCAGAGGGCGTGTGGGGCGCTCAGCCGCAAACGGGCGCCAACGTCGGCTGGTTCCTTTCGGGCGACGGTGTCGTCGTCGTGGACGCGGGGGCAACGCCGGCGATCGCCCGGGCGATTCTCGAAAAGATCGCCGAGACGGCGAAGAAGCCGGTCCGCACGCTCATCCTGACGCACGCTCATGCCGATCACGTCGGCGGCGCGCGCGTCTTCGCGGCCTCCGGAGCACAGGTCGTCTGCAGCGAGAACGCCGCCGCGGCGATCGCCGGCCTCCTCTTCGCCTCCCCCGATCCGAAAGACACGGCCGATGCGAAGGTGCCGGCGGGCAGCCGCCTCCTGACGTTCTCGGAGCGGCTGATCTATTTTGCTCCCGACGCAGCAGGTGCAGACGTACTGGCTCGGCCCCGCCCACACCAGCGGCGACATCGTCGTTCTCCTGCCGAAGGAGAAGGTGCTGTTCTCCGGCGATGTGGCCATCAATGCGCCCCTGCCGGACATGCTGTCGCCCGACTGCGACCCGCTCGGCTGGGAGAAGCTGCTCGTTCGGCTGGCCACGCCTGTCCGTCGACGTGCTGGTACCGGGACACGGCGTCATCGGCCCGGCGGCCGGGATTCAGTCGACGGGCGCCTACGTGCAGAAGTCGATCAAGGTCGCACGCCTGCTGATCGAAGAGGCGATTCCCGAGGAGTACTACATGGTCAAGCTGCGGGAGCCGGATAACCGCATCGACAACGTGCCCCTCAACGACCAGCACGTGGCCAACATCAAGGCCGTCGTCCGTTTCGAAAAGGAGCGATTGAAGAAGGCGGAGAAGAAGCCGGAGAAGAAGGGCTGAACCTCCCGCCCGACGCCTCCCGGGGGATCGTCTACGTCAACGGCGAGTACCTTCCCGCCGAAAAGGCGGCGATCTCGCCGTTCGACCGCGGTTTTCTTTTTGCCGACGGGATCTACGAGGTCGCCCGGTTCGACCGCGGGCGCGGGCTACAGGCTCGCCGAGCATGTCCTGCGCTTGCGGGAGGGCCTGGCGGCGCTGCGGCTGAACGTCGACGCCGGCTTCTATCCCGAGGTCTCCCGGCGCCTGCTCGAGGAGAACGGACTCGCGGCGAGCGACGCCATCGTCTACGCGCAGGTGACGCGCGGCGCCGCGCCCCGCACGCACGCCTTCCCGCCCCCCGGCACGCCGCCAACCGTCTTCGCCTTTGCCCGCCTGTCCGACCCGCTTCCGCCCGACGGGCGGCAGCAGCGATCCTGCTGCCCGACGAGCGGTGGGGCCGCTGCGACATCAAGAGCGTGATGCTCCTGCCCAACGTGCTCGCCCTGCAGGCCGCCAAGGAGGCGGGCGCGATCGACGCGATCCTCGTGCGAGACGGCCTGGCGCTCGAGGCCACGAAGGCGAACCTCTTCCTGGTCCAGGGAGGTCTCGTGCGCACGTCGGAGAACGGCCCGCGGATCCTGCCGGGCGTGACGCGCGGCGCAACGCTCGCTGCCGCCCGGGACCTCGGCCACGAAGTCCTGGAGAGCGCTTTCACCGTCGCCGAGATGCTCGCCGCCGACGAGGTCTTTCTCGCTTCGACCTCGCTCTGGACCCATTCGCTGACTTCGATCGACGGCAAGACGATCGGGAACGGCCGGCCGGGCCCCGTCGCGGCCAGGCTCAAAGAAGAACTGGTCAGGGAATTCCTTCGAAAAGAATGATCCGGAACCCCCTCTCCCACCGGGAGAGGGTTGGGGTGAGGGGTGAACTTGGGCCGCGGCTCATCATTGAGGGCGAATGTTTCCCCCTCACCCTGTCCCTCTCCCGGAGGGAGAGGGAACTCTCGGATATTTCGCTTCGACGACGGACCAGATGCCGCCGCGCGAGGAGAACTTGCCGGTCACCGTCATCGATTTCGGGCGGCAGGCCGCGGCGCAATCGTCCAGGATCCGGTTGACGGCGTTCTCGTAGAAGATGCCGACGTTGCGGTAGGCCGTGATGTAGAGCTTGAGCGACTTGAGCTCGAGGCACTGCTTGTCGGGGACATACCGAATCGTCAGGTGCCCGAAGTCCGGCTGCCCCGTCTTGGGGCAGATCGCGTTGTATTCCGGGATCTCGACCACGATTTCGTAGTCGGCATACTGGTTCGGCCAGGTCTCGATCGGACGGCAGCGCCGCCGTCAGCCCCGCCCGGGCGTGTTCGTCCGTGTACTCGGCCATCGGCGCGATCCTACCTTGCGTCTGCTACCATCCGCCCGCCCATGGAGTGGTTCAAGGATCTCTTCCACCGCCTGACCGACGTCCAGACGCTCGTGCGCGTCGGCGGCCTGACGGTCGATCACGGCGATCGTGTTTTCCGAGACGGGTCTTCTGGTCGGGTTCTTCCTGCCGGGCGACTCGCTGCTGTTCACGGCGGGGGCCCTGGCCGCCCAGGGGCACTTCTCGATCGTGCTGCTCAACACGCTGCTCATCGTGGCGGCCATCGTCGGCGACACGGTCGGCTACTGGTTCGGGCGCAAGATGGGCTCGGCCCTCTTCACGCGCCCGAAGTCGCTCTTCTTCAATCCGGCGCACCTGCGCCGCGCCCACGACTTCTACGAGAAGCACGGGGGAAAGACGATCGTGCTCGCCCGTTTCATGCCGATCATCCGGACGTTTGCGCCGGTCGTGGCCGGCATGGGGAAGATGGACTACGGACGGTTCCTCGCCTTCAACGTCTTCGGAGGGATCGGCTGGGTCCTCTCGATGACCTTCGCCGGCTACTTCCTCGGCCAGGTCGCCTTCGTGCAGCGCCACTTCGAGGTCGTGATCTCGGAATCGTCTTCCTCTCGATCCTGCCCGGCCTGATCGCCGCGGCGAGAGAGTGGATGAAGTCGAGGAAGTCCGCCTAGGCGACGGCGGAGGTGAGTCCCGACAGGAAGCGCGCGGCCCTTGCTGCCGCGGATCTCGGCGAGCAGGTCGGCGACGTCGCGCGTGTGCGAGAGATCGTGCTCGGCCATGCGGCGCGGGATGTCGGCGAGCGAGATGCGGCCGACGCCCTCCTGGGCGCCGCGCCGTTTCCAGTCGGAGCGCGAGGCGCTCCGCAGCCTCTCGAGATTGCGCGCCCGCGCGGCCGCAAAGGCGGCCAGGCCTTCCCCGAGATTTCGGTCCTGGTAACGCCGCTCGCGTGCGATGCGGTCGCCGTCGAAATTCGAGAGCGAGGGCTCTTCTTCGGAGAGGAGCCGCCGGATGCGCACGCCGAAGCCTTCCCGTCTCGAGGTCGGCCAGGTGCCAGATGTTTTCGAGCAGGGAAAACCCGCCGCCAGCCGGACGCCGCAGAGCCTGTTCGGAGGACAGGCCGGAGGAGGCGCGCTGAAGCAGCGCCGGCGTCGATTCCAGGGTGACGAGCAACGTCTCAAGCTGGCGGCGGTTCATCTTCATTGACCTCGTCTCCCAATACGCTGCCCGCGGACAAAAGTTTCCTTGTTAACGTGAGTGTCCTCGATCACTGACAGCCCGAGTTAGACTGCATCGGCATGGCTCTCGAAGGGATTCTCGCTTTTTTTCAGACCCGGTTGTCCCATGCCGAAGACGAGCACCGGCCCGACCGCGTCGCCATCGCCGCTTCTGCTCTGCTGCTCGAGATCGCGCACGCGGACGGACTGGGTGCCGAGGAGTACCAGAGCATCCTGCGCGCCGTCCGCGTGGATCTCGGCGTCGCGGAGGAGGACGTGCAGGAAGTGCTCCACCTGGCTGAAGAGGCGCGCAGCGAGAGCGTCGATCTCTACCAATTCACTCGCCTCGTGGCCGAAAACTACTCGAGCGAGCAGCGCAGCCGGCTCGTCGAGGCGATCTGGCGCGTCGTGTACTCGGATGGCGTGCTCTCGGCCGTCGAGACACAGCTCGTCCGGCGCATCGGCGAGCTCGTCGGCCTGCAGCAGCCGGAGATCCAGGCCGCCCGCGAACGAGCCCTCGCCTCCCGCCGCTCCCCGGGCTAGGCCTTCGGTTAGGAAATTTTATTGGCCCGCGAAACGGGCCGGTTCACTTGTCTGGAGATAGACGGCAAAGGACGCCAGCCAGTGCTCGCCCTCGTAGTTTCCGGAGGAGACGCGGGCCAGACCGGCGCGGGCGTGTTCGTCGGCCGCCTTCAGAAGCACCGCGCGGCGCGCATCCCTGGCGGGCAACGCCGCGGCGATGCCCTTCAGCGTCCAGGCGCGCGTCAGGTTGAGGCCGTCGAGATGGACGAGGCGCGGGTCGGTCGGATCCGCGACGACCGCCGGCTCGAGCAGGAAGGCTTTCTTCTGAGTGAGCGTCGGGGGAGAGAGGCTCGGGAGGAACTTCTTGAGCCACTTCGCGAACTCCTTTTGCGGCAGCACGCGCCGCATCAGGTCGGCCTCCTCGAGGCAGGGCGAGAAGAAGTCCTCGCCCGAGGGCTCGTAGTTGAGCGGGCAGGCGGTGTCCGACCCGAAATAGAAGTGGCTGCGCGAGACGATCGTATTCTCGAAGTCTGCTCGGCCCGTCGCGCGCGCGTAGTCGAGCGCCTCGGCCAGGGCGAAGGCCGTGTTCGGGTGCACGCCCGTGCGGACGGGACGGGTCAGCTTCGGCAGGTAGTCCTGGTAACGGGCGACGATGGCCTTCTCCAGGGGCTCGATGCGGGCGCGCCAGAGCCTGGCATCCGGGTCGTCCCACGCGCTGAGCTCGTTGGCGAGGCGCAGCACCCACGCCCAACCGTACGGCCGCTCGAATCCGCGGTTGCTCTTGCTTTCGAGATAGCGCACCTCGACGGCCACGGCTTCGGCCGTGAGGGCCGCGGAGAGGCGCGCCCGGATGGCCGGAGCCGATGGCAGGTCCGGGTGGGTCTTCAGGAGGCGCGCGAGCATCCAGTGGCCGTGAACCGAGGAGTGCCAGTCGTAGCATCCGTAGAAGGAGGGGTGGAAGTCCCGCGGCGGTTTCGCGTCCGCGGCCGAATCGAGGACGTGCTCGGGCTTGTTCGGGAACTCCCGGTCGGTGCAGGAAAGCGCCAGCCGGGCGAAACGATCGGCCGTGGCCGTGTCGAGCTCTGATCCGGGGGCATTGGCCGCCGCCAACGCGGCAGCCAGGACGCACGGCCAGATCCGGAAGGCAATTCGCATGCCGTGATCCTACCAAGTCCCTGCAATAGAATTGCCCGCCTCATGGCCACCGGGAAGACCGACATCGATCTGTCCAGCGATCTCGTCGCGGAGTTTGGCGAGAACGCGTCGTACGTCGGGGAGTTGCTCGCCCGCTACCGTATCGATCCCCGGAACGTGGACGAAGACTGGCGCGCTTTCTTCCGGGGCCGGCTCGGGGAACCGGAGCCCGTTTCGCCTCCCGCCCCCGCCGGCGCCTCCGCCTCTGCCGAGGGACGGCGGACAGGCCCGTCGTCTCCAGTCCGGCGGCAAGCAAGCCCGTGTCCGGCGAACGAGCGGCCCTGCGAGGCGCGGCGCTGCGGGTCGCCGAGAACATGGAAGCGAGCCTCGGAGTGCCCACGGCGACCTCCCAGCGGCAGATCCCGATCAAGGTCCTCGAGGAGAACCGGCGCCTCGCCAACGACTGGCGTGAGACGCACGAGGAGCCCAAGGTTTCTTTCACCCAACTCATCTCCTGGGCGATCCTGCGCGCCCTGAAGGAAAACCCGCGCCTCAACGACGCGTACGACGCCTCGCAGGGGGGCCCGGCCCGCATCGTGCGGGAAGAGGTCCGGTTCGGCCTCGCCGTGGACGTCGCGAGGTCCGACGGTTCGCGCTCGCTCGTCGTGCCGAACGTGAAGGACGCGCAGCGCCTCTCGTTCGCCGGATTCGGGGCCCGAGTCGACGACCTCGTCGCGCGCGCCCGCAAGGGCAAGCTCGATCTGGCGGACTTCGAGGGAACGACCGTCTCGCTCACCAATCCCGGCACGCTCGGAACGACCGCTTCCGTTCCGCGCCTCATGCCGGGGCAGGGCCTGATCGTGGCGACGGGCGCGATCGAATTCCCGGCGGAATTCGCGGCCATGTCGCCGGAAACGCTTTCGCGCCTGGCGATCAGCAAAGTCATCACCTTCACCTCCACGTACGACCACCGCATCACCCAGGGCGCCGAGTCGGGCGCGTTCCTGGCGCGGATCGAGGAGCTTCTGCGCGGCGAGCACGATTTCTACGAGGGGGTCTTCGCGGACCTCCAGATTCCGTTCAAGCCCTATCACTGGGCCGTCGACAAGAACCCTGCCCTCTTCGGAGACAGCCGCAAGGGCGAGATCGCCAAGCAGGCGCGGGTGCTGGAGCTGATCAACGCCTACCGGGTTCGCGGACACCTCGTCGCCGACACGGATCCCCTCGGCCTCAGAGAGAGGCCCAACCACCCGGAGCTCGACCTGGAAACCTACGGCCTGACGATCTGGGACCTCGACCGCGAGTTCTGGACGGGAGGCCTCAAGGGCGGCGAGGAGATGCTGCTCCGGGACATCGTGGCCACGATGCGCCGCGTGTACTGCGGAAAGATCGGCACCGAGTACCGCCACATCTCGAGCCCGGCCGAAAAAGAGTGGATCCGGCAGCGCATCGGCGCCATGCCGCCGCCTCCCGTGCCGAACGCCCTGCGCCGGAGGATGCTCGAAAAGCTCGTCGCAGCGGAAACCTTCGAGAGATTCCTCGGCACGCGCTTCCTCGGCCAGCGCCGCTACTCGATCGAGGGCAGCGAGACCGCGATCGTCCTTCTCGACAGGCTCGTCGAGAGCGCGGCGACGCGCGGCGTCGACGAGATCACCCTCGGGCTGACGCACCGCGGCAGGCTCAACATCCTCGCCAACGTCGTCGGCAACTCCGCCGAGCGCATCTTCTCGAGCTTCGAGGGGGCGGTCCATCCCGACTTCCCGGCCGACGAGGGAGACGTCAAGTACCACCAGGGCGCTCGCACGACACGCACGACCGAATGCGGAAAGGATCTCGCGATCACCGTGCCCTCGAACCCCTCGCACCTCGAGGCCGTGGACCCGATCGTCGAGGGCATGGTCCGGGCCAAACAGGATCGGCTGCCGGGCGAGCGCGAGCGGCGGTGGATGCGCATCCTGCCGGTCCTCGTGCACGGCGACGCCGCGTTCGCGGGCCAGGGGCTGGTGGCCGAGACGCTGAACCTCGCGCAGCTCCACGGCTACCGCACCGGCGGAACGGTGCACGTCGTCGTCAACAACCAGATCGGCTTCACGACCGATCCGCAGGCGGGCCGGTCCTCCCTGTATGCCACCGACGTCGCCAAGATCAACCAGGTGCCGATCTTCCACGTCAACGGCGACGATCCGGAGGCCGCCTGGCGCGTGCTGGAGATCGCGCTCGACTACCGCCAGGAGTTCCACAAGGACGTGGTCATCGATCTCGTCGGCTTCCGGCTTCACGGGCACAACGAAGGCGACGAGCCGACATACACGCAGCCTCTGATGTACCGCCGGATCCAGGAGCATCCGGGGGTGCGCGCTCTCTATGCGCGGCGGCTCGTGCGGGAGGGCGCCCTGTCTCAGGCCGAGGCCGACGAGCTCGAGGCCCGGCAGGTCGCCTTCTACGAGGCGGCCCTCGTGGCCGCCAAGGAAGCCGCGCGGCGCACGTCGGTTGCGACACCGGTGCGGCCCCCCGGCCGCGGGGACGAGCCTTCCCCGCGCAAGGAAATCGTCACCGGTGTCCGCCGCGAAACGCTCGCGCGCATCGGGCGGGTCATGACCACGGTGCCGGCGGGCTTCAATTTGAACCCGAAGATGGTGCAGCAGCTCGCGCGCAAGGCGAAGATGGCCGAGGGCTCGGTGCCGCTCGACTGGGCGACGGCCGAGGGCCTGGCGCTCGGTTCGCTCCTTCTCGAGGAAACTCCGGTGCGGCTCTCGGGTCAGGACACGGCCCGGGGCACGTTCTCGCACCGGCACCTCGAGCTCCACGACACGAAGACTGGCGAGACGTGGACGCCGCTGGCGACGCTCGACCCGGCACAGGGGCGCTTCGGGGTCTTCAACAGCCCTCTCTCCGAGTTCGGTGTTCTCGGCTTCGAGTACGGCTACAGCGTGGAGGAGCCGGAGGCGCTCGTTCTCTGGGAGGCGCAGTACGGCGACTTCGCCAACGGCGCGCAGGTGATCATCGACCAGTTTGTGGCGTCGGCGGAGGACAAGTGGAAGCAGACGACACGGATGGGCCTGCTCCTCCCGCACGGCTACGAGGGACAGGGCCCGGAGCACTCGAGCGCCCGCATCGAGCGGTATCTCCAGCTCTGCGCGGACGACAACATCCGCGTCTGCAACGTGACGACACCCGCGCAGTACTTTCACCTGCTCCGGCGGCAGATGAGGACTGCCGCCGCCCGGCCGGTCGTGCTCTTTACGCCCAAGAGCCTGCTGCGTTTTCCGGCTTCCTTCTCGGCTCTCGAAGAGTTGGAGGCAACGGGCTTCCGAGAGGTTCTGGACGACCCGGAGACGACCGAGCGCGGCGCGGTCAGGCGCCTGCTCCTCTGCAGCGGCAAGGTCTATTACGACCTGAAGGCCGCGCGTGAAGCCCTGAAGGACACGTCGACGGCTCTCATCCGCCTCGAACAGCTCTACCCGTTCGCGGCCGGCCGCCTCGCCGAAGTGATTGCGTCCTACACGTCTGCCGAGAAAGCCGTCTGGGTCCAGGAGGAAGCCCGCAACATGGGAGCCTGGACTTTCGTGCAACCCCTCCTGGCTCCGATCCTGGGAGAAAAGCTCCCTCTCGCCTACGCCGGCCGCCCTGTCTCCGCCTCGCCTGCCACCGGGAACGCCAACGTGCACAAGCGCGAGCTGGCCGCGCTCTTGAGAGACGCCTTCGGCTCCTAGGGCCGGGCGGACGGGTCAGGACCCGGGACCAAATCCCGAAGCCAGGCCTCGGCGCGCCCCCAGAGCTGCCGGGGAGCCCGCGGATGGAAAAAGCCGAAATGCCCGATCTCTTCGACCCCGAAGTCGGCCGGGGTGAGCGTCTCGCGGCGGACAAATTCGATCGGATAGAGGCGCGCGAGAGCGTCGACGGCCGGACGCGGCGCATAGTCGTCGTCCGAGATGTCGACGGCGACGACCGGTCCCCGCCACTGCCGAAACCGCGGCTCGACGTTTTCGCCCCGTTGGTTCGTGAAGACGCCCTGCCGGCCCCACCGCACCCACTGGAGCAGCGCCGGGCCGGGGCAGGGTTGAGGCAGCGTCCACGGAGTGACCGGGAGCCGTCCGAGCAGGTGGATGAGTAAGGGGAACAGGGTGTAGGCGTAGTGGACGCGCCAGTATCCCGCTCCGGAGTAGAGGTTCGGGATTCCGCGCTGCGCCGCGAGCAGCAGCGCCCCGTGAAGCTCGCCGCGGGCGGGATTCTGACCCAGCAGCTGCCCGCCGATGCTGTGGGCGAATGCGCCGAGAAACCCCGCCCCGCCCGACCGGCGCTTCGCCTCCGCGATTGCCGCCGGCACGTCGTGCTCCACCCAGTCGTCGAGGCTCCCCCGGGGGCCGGCCGCACGCGATCCTCCGATCCCCCGGTAGTCGAAGGTCAGGACGCCCCACCCCCTCTGCGCGAGGAAGCCGGCGAAAAAGCGCAGGTAGTCTTGAGGAGCGGCGAGCCCCGAGAGGCACACGACGGTGCGCTCCGAGGCCTGCGCCCCGCCCCACCAGCGGGCCGAAAGCGGGACGCCGTCGTCCGTGGTCAGGGTGAGGCCTTCCGTCCTGGCAGGCGTGGATGAGGGGGCGCCGTCGGGCGCCCGATCGGCGGCGCCGGGGATGTCGGCCACGGGGACGGCTAGGCTTCGACCGGAGCCGGCTCGGCTGGCGCAGCGGGCGCTGCCGCGGGGTCCTTCTGCCGCGCCTCGGCCTCGAGCGCTCTCTTCTTTTGAAGGGTTGCGATGATCTCGCGCCGGCTGGTGCCGACCGCCTTCAACAGCGGGAAGATCCCTTGCTGGAGAAAATGCTCGGAGGAGATCGCGACGCCGGCGGTCTTGAGTCTCTCGTCGTACTCGGGAATCAGCCCGACTCCGGGCATGTGGAAGTTTGCAATGACATGGGCGAGATCGGCGATCGTGCCATCCCTGTCATCCTCGATCTCGAGCTGGATGACCTTCTTGTAGAACCCGTGATGCGCGGCCTCGTCGCGGCTGATGAGAAAGAAGACCGTCTCCAGCAGCTCGGCGCCCTCCTGCTTGGCCTTTTCCTTCTGGGCCTGGTAAATCAGAAATGTCGCGCTCTCCTGGAGAGCGCCGTAGCAGGTCATCTGTCGCCGCGTGTGGAACGGCAGCTTCCAGACTTTTCCGAAAATCTGGTCCTCGAAGGCGTAGTACTGCTCGAGCGTTCGCAGGCCCGACTGGATGAGGTATTCGCGAAACACGAGGCCGTGCTTGGACTCCTCGTAGCCCCAGTTGGCCTGGAACCAGCCGTGTCCGAAGATGTCCCGCGTCAGGTTGAACCCGTTTGCCGTGTAGTCGGGCACGTAGAGCTCGACGCCGCAGAAGGTCTCGAGGCAGATCGCAGTCTCCTCGGAATGCTTGGACCGGTCCATCTTGTCCCACGGGATGTCGTTGAAGGGGTGCCAGCGGCGCTTGCGCTCCGCAACGTCGAAAAACTCGTTGTAGGCGCGGTACGCCTTTTCGCGGGAAGCAATTGAGACGGCCATGGAATCCTCCTTACGCGCTCGGGGCAGATGTCACGGCGGAGCTGCGGATCAAACTGCAGAGCCCGCCGACGGTATTCAGTTGCGCCAGCTCGTCGTCCGGAAAGCGGACGCCGAGCTTGTCCTCCAGGTAGCCGACGATCTCGAGAACGGAAATCGAGTTGATTCCCAGGTCGGCGATCGTGTCCGCAGGGGAAAGGGAAGCCGTCTGGAGGTCGGGCTGGGCGAAAGCGATGGCCTCGCGAACCAGTTTCAGGATCTCAGCGTCGTTCATAGTCCTCCTCTCTTGCCGGGTTCCGCCGGGACGTCGTCCACCCGCCGCAGGAGCATCTGGACGAGGGACTGGTAGTGCTTGTGAAACGCCATCACGCAGGCGGAAAGATACCGGTCGTACTCCTCGAACCGCTCGTTGCCGAAGCGTTCGCGGATCGTGGATTCGTTCCGACGGAGGCGGCGGAGCCATTCGGCGGAGGTTTTCTCGTAGTGCTCGCGCCGGGTGTGAACCTCCATCACCTCGAAGTAGGGGTTCACGGCGGCGACCATGGCTTCCAGCCGAGGGGTGATCGCACCGGGGAAAATCCCGTAGGTTGCGTCTCCGATCGCCCGCAGGTCCTCGCGATTGCGGGGAACCCGCAAGCCTATGACGCTTTGGAGGCCGAACCAGGCGCCGGGCTTCGTCCAGTTCCAGACGCGACGGAAATAGTCGCGGTAGATGGCGATGTGCGCGCCCGAACGGGCCTCTTCCGGGGTCGCGATGTGCTCGAACATGCCGATCGAGATCACGCCGTCGAACGGCTGCTCGGGCGCGAAGTCCTTGTACGAAACGCACTCGACCGTGACGCCGGGGATCGCCTTCTCCAGGATTCCTTCGTATTGCGCGCGAGAGAGCGTGATGCCGGTCGCGTCTCCGACCCCGGCTCGGCGGGCCAGGTGCTCGAGATTGGCGCCCCATCCGCAGCCGATGTCGAGGATCCTCTTGCCGGGGCCGGCGCCGACGCCGTCCGAGAAGAACCGCAACTTGCGCCGCTGGGCTTCCTCGAGGCTGTCGCCGTCCTGAAACAGGGCGCAGGAATAGCTCATCCCTTCGTCGAGCCAGAGCCGGAAGAAATCGTTCGATACGTCGTAGGAAACGGCGATGTCGGCTTGCGTGGACATCTTTCGATACCTCCTATTCCGAGAGGGAGCTTCCCGCCGGCGCAGGCGGCTCGGCCGCTCCTGGCTCCACGCAGGCCACGGCTCCTTCGCCGAGGCGGCCCGATTCGAACAGTTGACGGGCCCGTGTGCGCTGGAGCTTGCCGCTCGAAGTCCTGGGAAGGCTGCCCGGCGCGATCAGAGCGACGTGAGCGACCTCGACGCCCGTCGCCTCGAGGACGCGCGTCCGGATCGCTCGCTTCAGGCCTTCCGGATCGCTGCGATCCGCCTCGGCGGCGATGACGACCGACTCGGTTCCCTGGAGGGCGACTCCGAAGGCCGCCACGTTGCCGTGTCGGACACCGGGAAGGTCGCGCACGAGCCACTCGATGTCCTGGGGGTGGACGTTGGCGCCGCGGACGATAATGACCTCCTTGAGGCGGCCGCAAATGAAGAGGTCGCCTTCCGCGAGATAACCGAGGTCTCCCGTCCGGAACCAGCCGTCCTGAAACGCGGCCGCGGTCGCTTCCGGCGCGTTGAAATAACCGCTCGAAACGCTCGGGCCCGCGATGGCAATCTCTCCAACAAGCCGATCGGTCAGCACCTCGCCGGCCTTTCCGAGGACGGCGAGCTCGTGATCCGGAATCGGGCGCCCGCACCCCACCAGCTCGGTTGTCGCCCCCGCGAACGGGTCTTCGGAGCCGACCGGGACAGCTTCGCCTCTCCTCAGGGCCTCCGACTGGACCCGATCGGTCCGAAGGGGAGTCTCCAGCGGATGGAACGTGGCGACGAGCGTCGTTTCCGCGAGCCCGTAGCTCGGGAGCCAGGCATGGGGCCGGAAGCCCGCTGCCGCGAACCGCGCGGAAAACGCCCGCAGGGTCGGCGCCTCGATGGGCTCCGCGCCACAGCCGGCCACGCGAAGGCTTCCGAGGTCGAGTGTTGCGATATCCCCGTCGCGCACGCGGCGGGCTGCGAGCGCATAGCCGAAGTTCGGAGCAAACGTGATGGTCCCGCGGTCTTCGTGGATGGTCCGCAGCCAGATCCGGGGATCGCGGACGAAGGCCGACGTCGAGAGGATCGACACCGGAACGTCGCCGACGATGGGCGCAAGCACGAATCCGATCAAACCCATGTCGTGAAACAGGGGCAGCCAGCTCACGCCCCGATCGTCGGGCCGCGTATCGAGGCCCCGAGGGCCGAGCAAACCGAGGCAGTTGGCGACGAGGTTCGCATGAGTCACGTGGACGCCTTTCGGCGCCGCCGTGCTGCCGGAGGTGAACTGGAGGAAGCAGAGGTCCTCGGGCCGCGGCGCGGGGGCTTCGAAGCGGGGCGTGCTGCCCCCAAACGCCGTTTCGACGGCGAGCATCCGGCCCTTCCACGCCTCGGCGTCGAGGAGCGGGCCCAGGAGCGCCGCCATCCGCTCGGTCGTCAGAATCGCCTTTGCGCCCGCCGCCGAGGCAATGCGCGCCGCGGTCGCTCCGAACTGCTGGATGGCGCGCCCCGTGGTGGGCGGAACGATCGGAACCGGCACGACGCCGGCGATCACCGCTGCGAGAAAACTCGAGACGAAGTCCGCCCCGTGGGCGATCACGAGAGCCAGCCGGTCTCCCGGCTCGAGCCCCGCGGCGGAAAGGTGTGCCGCGCGGCGGGCGGCTTCGTCCCGCAGCTGCGTCCAGCTCAAGCGGACCTCGCCGCCGCTGAAGCCCACGAATCGGAAGCCGCGCGCGGGGTCGGCAGGGAGCCGTTCGATGGCCGACACGAGTGTGTGCGGCTCTTTCCCGGCCCATTCCGAAATTGGGCGATTCCGCTTCAAGAACCGCTCCCTTCTCTCCGTGTTGGGTGCTGCTCTAATCGTGTTGGGTGCTGCGCCGAAGGATATCAAACGGTACGGCCGAAAAGGAGTCCGATCCGGAGGCGGGCTGCGCCCCCTTGACCCACTCTTCCGCAACGGGTTTGGCGTAATCGTAGCCGGCCTTCACGAGCTCCTCGAACTTCTTGAAATCGAAGATGCTGTACTTCTCGAGCGGAGCATGGAGGTAGAGGTTGGCTTCGCCCTTCATGCGGTCCACCTGGGCCACGCTGCTCAGAGAGGATGCGCGCGACAGGATTTCCATGATCGTCGGAATGCGGAAGCCTTGAGCGACCGGCCGCAGGCGGCGGTAGGCGAGCCTCCAGGAGCCGGGTGCCTCGCGCAGGTGCGGATCGACCTTGAGATCGACGGGCGGGCTCACGTCCGCCGCGATCACGGTTCCGTCGCAGATTTCCCGCATGACGTCGATGGGAAGGTTGTTCAATGCCGCGCCGTCGACGTGCAGGTCGCCGTTCTCGAAGAGAGGCGGCGCGAGGCCCGGAACGGCGATGCTCGCCCCGAGAGCCCGCCAGATCGTGCCCGTGCGGTGCACGACGAGCCGGGCGCGGGTCAGGTTGCTCGAGCAACAGAAGTAGGGCAGCGCGAGGTCTTCGATCATCGCCTCGCCGTAAAGGCTTCGGACCACGTTCGTGAAACGCTGCCCGGCGATGAGGGCCATGTACGGATAGGTGTAGTCGCGCAGAGGGCGGCGATTGCGCCAGGTCGTCCGGTTGTATTCGAGTATCTTCTCGTTGCTCCATTCCATCGCGTACTGGGCGCCCAGAAACGCGCCCATGCTCGTTCCCCCGAAGTAGTCGAACGTGATGCCGGCCTCCCGAAGGGCGCGCAGCATCCCGATCTGGGCGAAGGACCGGGCGCCGCCGCCGGCGAGGACCACGCCGACCGCTCGCCCGGTCAGCCTCCGGACCAGGCGCGCGTAGTCCGATTCGTCGTTTTCAACGAGGTGGTGAACGCGCGAGATCTGTCGAGGGGCCATCCAGGCGCTCGTCCCCGGATAGATCGACCGGCGCTCCCGGTGCAGCAGGACGAGCTCGTGGTTGGCAACGGTGGCCGGGCCCTGCCGGAACAGCGTGTTTTCGTGCGCCGAGGGCTCCGGTTCGGCTCCCGAACGGCCGACGACGAGGATTCGATCGGATTGCCGGGCGCAGCGGCCGCTCCACGTGGTCGTCTGATCCGCCTCGTACACCAGGAAGGAGAAGTTCGCCTCCTGCTCGTTCAACCAGGCCACGACGGCATGGTTGCGGGAGTGGTCCTTCGGCGTGTCCGCTGCGCCCGGACCGAGAGCCGCGTCGATCCGTGCCCGGTCGATGTGGAGCACGGTGCCGACCTTTTCGAGCGCCGCCGTCAGCCGCCGCGCGAAATCCCCGGACACGTCCCGGCCCGTGGGCATCACCGCGATCGAGGCGACCCGGTTCGAGCCGGCTGCGAGCGGGCCCTTCATCGAACGCTGGTACCGCGTGATGATGCGCCGGGCGAGTTGCATGGTCAGCTCCGGATGCAGCCCGATCATCCCGTTGAAGCTGTCCTGGGACAATTTCAGCAGCTCGCTGTCACGGACCGCTCGAACCGTTGCGGAGCGATGGGCGCCGGTCAAGAGCGCCATCTCGCCGACGGTCTCGCCCTTTCCTGCCTCGCCCAGCACCCTTTCTGCCATGCCGGGGTTTTCGTGAAGCACTCGGAGGCGTCCGCTCACGACAACGTAGAGGCAGTCTCCGAGCTCACCCTGGTAGAAGAGAGTCTCGCCTCCGGAGACCCGCATCCACTGGAGCCCAGCCTCGAGTTTCTTCAGATCCGTTTCGTCGAGCGTTCCGAAGAGCTCGGTGGCCGCGAGAGCGGAAAGAATGTCGGACTGCATCGCCTTGGCCTCCGATCCTCTTTGTTCCTGTCCGAATGGGTCCGGAGACTCTACCGCTCGGGCCGGGGAACGCCAAGTCCGGTGCGAACGCCGGGTGTTCGACCCTGCTCGGACGGGCCTGTTTAGTTCTTCTTCGGCGGCCTCATCGCCGCGAGGGCCGCGCGGAAGGCGTCGCGGGGGAGCTTGCGGAAGTCGGAGAACTCTCCTGCGCCGGCGATCCATTCGCCGCCGTCCATCGTGACGCAATCCCCGGTTTGGTGGGGGCAGAGATCGGAGAGAAGAAACGTCGCGAGGTTGGCGATCTCCTCTTTCCTGCCGAAGCGGCCCGACGGGATGCGGCCCAGGGCGGCCTCTTCGGCCTTCTTATCCGGAATCAGCCGCGAGAAGGCGCCCTGTGTCGGGATCGCGCCGGGAGCGATGGCATTCAGCCGGATGCCGGCATGCCCCCACTCGACGGCGAGCGAGCGCGTCATGGCGAGCACGCCCGCCTTGGCGCACGCCGAGGGCAAGGCGAAGGCCGTTCCGGTCCAGGCATAGGTCGTGACGATCGAGACGATTGCTCCCGGGCGCTTGCTCTCGAGCAGGTGCCGGCCCACCTCGAGCGTGCACCAGACGGAGCCGTGGAGAACGGTCCTCACCACGGCGTCGAAACCATTGGGCGTCAGGTCCTCGGCCGCAACCAGGAAATTTCCAGCGGCGTTGTTGACGAGGCCGTCCACCTTGCCGAAGCGTGAGACGGCGTGGGCGACGAGAGCCTTGACCTGCTCGGGCTCGCGGACGTCGGCGGCGAAAATATCCGCTTGACCGCCTTCGCGCGCCGCGTCCCCGATCTCGCGGGCGGCCGTTTCGAGCCGCTCCTTCTTCCGTCCGGCGATCAAGACTTTCGCGCCATACGACGCGAACGCCTTCGCCATACCGAGGCCCAGGCCCGACCCGCCCCCCGTGACGAGAATCGAGCGGCCGGCCAGGATCTTCGAGTCGAACATGGCCTCTCCTACTTGAGGTACGTGTCGAACCAGGCGATCGTGCGGCGCAGGATGTCGCGCTGGTGCCCGCGGTCGCGGATGGCGTGGCCCTCGTTCTCGTAGATGACGAGCTGCGTCGGCACGCCGAGCGTCTTCAGGGCGTGCCAGAACTCGTAGCCCTGCGGCGTCGGGCACCTCCGAATCGCGGTCGCCGTGGAGCACGAGGGTGGGCGTCTTCACGTTCTTGATGAACGTGATCGGCGAGGATTTGGCGTAGACGGCGGGGTCGTCGTAGACGGAGGCGCCGAAGAAGGGGAGCATCCAGCGGTCGATGCGGTTCTGGCCGTAGTAGCTCTGCCAGTCGACGATGCCCGCGCCCGCGACGGCGGCCTGGAAGCGCTGCGTCTGGGTCACGGCCCACATCGTCATGTAGCCGCCGTAGCTCCAGCCGGCGATCCCGAGGCGCCTGTTGTCCACGGGCGCTCCCTTGAGCACCTCGTCGACGCCCAGGAGGATGTCGCGCAGGTCGCCGTAGCCGAAGTCCTTGACGTTTCCCTGCGTGAACGCCTCGCCCTGCCCGTAGCTGCCGCGCGGGTTGGGGAGGAAGACGAAGTAGTTCTGAGCGGGCAGCACGGCCGTCCAGCGCGTCGGCCATCCTGGCGTCGCGACGCCGGAAGGGCCGCCGTGAGCCAGGACGATCATCGCGTAGGTCTTGCCGGGCACGACGTCCTTCGGAGGCAGGAGCCAGCCCTGGACCCGCGCCCCGTCGCTGACCCAGTGGACGCTCTTCGCGTCGCCCCAGAACCGCGGGACCTTGAGGTTGGACTGCGTCAGCGCCTTCCAGGCGCCGATCGGGCCGGCGTGGATTTCCGGAGGCGAGCTGAAGGACTGCACGATCGACGCCGACGCGAGCCCCGTGGCCGCGACCGAAAGGCTCGACACGGCGGAGGCCCCCTTCCACAGCGTCGCGGTCTTTCCGGTTGCGGGATCCAACGTTGCGACACCGGTCTCGCCATCCACGTACTCGGCAAACAGGATCTCGCCTCCGGATCGCCAGAAGAGGTGGGATGGCGAGGCCTGGAGACCCGGCGTCAGGTTCTTCGGCTCGCCGCCCGACGCGGGCACCGCCCAGATGTCGCCGCCTGTCGCGCCCTCGTCGCTCATGATGCCGTAGATGACGGCGATCGACTTGCCGTCGGGCGAGAAACGCGGGCAGGCGATCTGCAAGGACGGCTTCCAGATCGAAGTCGCTGCGCCCGTGTCGGTGCGGATCGTGTAGAGCTCGGCGATCCAGTAGTTGTTCGTGCCTGAGCCCTCGACCGCTTCCGCCACGAGCTGCGTTCCATCGGGAGACCAGTCGTAGTCGTAGACGTAGAGGTGGGCGGGGGAGATCTGCCGGAAAGATCCGCCGCCGGAGTTGACGACAGCGATCCGCTGCTCTTCGAACTTCTCCGCCACCACGCCCGAGTCCGGCTTGTAGGGAGTGAGCGCTCCCGGCTCCTGTGTCGAGCCTTCGACGAAAAGAAACGCAATCGACTTCCCGTCTGGCGACCATTTCGGGTGATCGAGCTGTCCGACGACAGAGGTCAGCCTGTTCACCGGTCCGCTTTCCCGGGCGGATGTCACGTAGAGCTCGACCTGGGCGCGGCGCTCTCCGTCGGAGAGAAACGCGAGGCTCTTGCTGTCCGGCGAGAAGGCCACGCTCCGCTCGTACCGGGCTTTTTCTGACACGGTGACGCGGCGCGTCTTGCCTGTTGCCAGGTCGGCGACGAAAACGGCCGTCTGCGTCTCCTGTCCGCCGGCGTCGCGCTGGCGCGCGACCCAGGCGACCGTTGTCCCGTCGGGCGAGATGGCCGCCTCCTGAACGTCTTGACGCCTTCCATGGCCTCGAGCACGGAGTCGAGGGAAGGCCGGGTCTGAGCGAAGACGGATGCGGCCGAGAGTAGAGCCGCGAGCGATGCGAGAAGTCGGCACATGTTTTCCCTCACCCTGACCCTCTCCCGGAGGGAGAGGGGACATTTCAGGAAGACTCTGGCATGACGGGCACCCTCTCCCACCGGGAGAGGGACGGGGTGAGGGGCGTACAAGTGCCCAGGACCTTCCTCACGTCAGGTCCACCCAGATCGACTTGACCTGCGTGTATTCCTCGAGGGCGTAGTGGCCGCGCTCGCGGCCGAAGCCGGATTGCTTGTATCCGCCGAAGGGCAGGCCGGGATCGTAGAAGTTGTAGGTGTTGACCCAGACCGTGCCGGCTTTCAGGGCCTTCGCCGTGCGCAGGGCCTTCTTGACGTCGCGGGTCCACACGGCCGCGGCGAGGCCGTAGATCGTTGCGTTGCCCGTGGCTATCGCGTCCGCCTCGTCCTTGAACGTGAGCGTCGCGAGAACGGGCCCGAAGATCTCTTCCCTGGCGATCGTCATCTCGGGCCGCACGCCGTCGAACACGGTGGCTTCGAAGAATGCCCCTTTGCCGTCGATTGAGGCGCGGTTTCCGCCGGCCACGATCCGCGCGCCCTCGCGCTTGCCGCTCGAGACATAGCGTTCGACGTTCTCGCGCTGCTTCTCGGAGACGAGCGAGCCCAGGCGCGTCTTGGGGTTCATCGGGTCGCCCGGGGTCATCTTCTTCGCCCGCTCGACGACCTTTTCGATCAACGCGTCGTGGACGGATTCCTCGACGAGCAGGCGCGAACCGGCCGAGCAGAGCTCTCCCTTTCCATAGAAGATGGCGTTGATGGCGCCGCGCGCGGCCGCTTCGAGGTCGGCGTCGGCAAAGACGATGTTGGGCGACTTGCCGCCGAGCTCCATCGAGACCCGTTTCACCGTGCCGGCGGCGGCGCGCAGGATCGCCTTGCCCGTCTCCGTTTCTCCGGTAAAGGAGATCTTGTCGATGCCAGGGTGTTCCGCCATGGCCGCCCCGATGACGGCGCCCGGGCCGGGCACGACGTTGAAAGCGCCGGGCGGCAGACCCGCCTCGGTAAGCAGCTCGGCGAACATCAGGGCGGTCAAGGGCGTGACGGAAGCGGGCTTCAAGACCACGGTGTTGCCGAGGGCGAGGGCCGGAGCGATCTTCCACATCGCCTGCAGGAGCGGGAAGTTCCACGGCGTGATCGCGCCCACGACGCCTATCGGCTCGCGCAGCGTCAGAAGCATGGCGTCCGTCCGGCCGGGGAACGTGTCGCCGTAGAGCTTGTCGGCGTACTCGCCGAAATAGGCGAGGCACTCCGCAGCCGCCGGCATGTCGATCTTGGCGGCCTCGAAGATGGGCTTTCCGTTGTCGCGGGTCTCGACCTCGCCGAACTGGTCGGCGCGCGACAGCAGCAGGTCGGCCGCGCGCTTCAGGATCGCGCCCCGCTGGCGCGGCTTCATGGCCGCCCAGGGTCCGGACTCGAACGCCTTGCGCGCCGAAGAGACGGCGGCGTCCAGATCCTCTTTCCCGGCCAGGGCGACCTCGGCGATCGTCTCGCCGGTCGCCGGGTTGACGGTGGCGAAGCGCTTTCCGGACGCGGCGGGGAGGAACTCTCCGCCGATGAACAGATCGGTTTTCACTTCCCCTTGAACTTCGGCACCCGCTTCTCCTGGTTGGCGGCGATGCCCTCCTTGGCGTCTTCGCTCTGGAAGAGAAGCTGCTGCAGCTCGCGCTCGACGGCCAGGGCCGACTCGGTCGGCAGGTCCCAGCCCGTCTGGACCGCGCGCTTGATGCGTCCGACCGCCTTCGAGGCCTTGTTGGGGGGCACGAACTGGCGGGCGTAGTCCATGACCTGCTCCCACCATTCGGCCGCCGTCGCGTCGATGATCTGGTTGATCAACCCGAGGTCGCGCGCCTCCTCGAAGGAGAAGGTGTTGCCCGTGACCATGAGCTCGATCGCTTTCGACTTGCCGACCATCTTCGAGAGACGTGTCGTGCCGCCGGTGCCGGGCAGGACGCCGAGCGTGACCTCCGGCAGGCCGATCTTGCCCGCGTCCTTGCGCGCGATCCGCAGGTCCGCGGCCATCGCGATCTCGAGCCCGCCGCCCACCGTGTGGCCGTTCAGCGCGGCAATGACGAGCTTGGGCGTGTGCTCGAGGCGCAGCAGCATTTCGTTGGCGTGCAAGCAGAAGTAGTACTTGAAGCCCGGGGTGACGGCGTTCAACATCCCGATGTTGGCGCCGGCCGAGAAGAAGCGGTCGCCCTTTCCGCGCAGGATGATGACGTGCACGTCGTCGTCGAAGCGCGCCTTCAGGATCGCCTCGTCGAGCTGCCGGTTCATGGCGTACGTGTAGGTGTTGGCCGGCGGATCGTCCATCTCGATCACGGCGATCCCATCGGCGGCGCGGTAATGGACGATTTCCTGATCGTGGTCGGGGCGTGTCCAGTCGCGTGTCTTGGCGGGGGTGCTCATCTCTCAGGCCTCCTGGTGCTTTTCAGAGCCGGCAATGTTATCAGCAGCATTGGCCGCTGTCGGATCGACCCATTCCTCGGTGCCGTCGGCGTAACGCTCCTTTTTCCAGATCGGAACGGTCGTCTTGATGCGATCGATGGCGGCGCGGCAGGCGGCGAAGGCCTCGGCCCTGTGCGGGGAGGTGGCGACGACTGCGACAGAGGCCTCGCCGACCTGGAGCAGTCCCGTCCGATGGACCATCAGGACGCGCGCCGAGGGCCACTCGCGTCCGAGGCCGGCTGAGATCTTCTCCATCTCGGACTCGGCCATCGGGCCGTAGGCCTCGTAGCAGATTTGAGTCGTCGCTCGGCCGTCGTTCTCGTTGCGCACGACGCCCACGAAGACCGCGACGGCTCCGTCGCTGGCGCGGGCTTCGCGCAGCATCGCCGCGACGTCGAGCGGGGAGGCGGTCAGGTACATGGGAAGTCCAAAGTCCAAAGTCCAAAGTCCAAAGTCGAGCGATCCATGCTCATCCTCCGGCCACTGGCGGCAGGAAGGCCACTTCATCGCCGTCGTGCAGGGCTCTGTCGCCCGCGGCGTACTCGCGGTTGACGGCCGCCGGAGGCATCGCCGGGAAGCGCGCGAAGAGGGGCACGTCTGAAGCGAGCTCGGCCCAGAGGTCCCTGACGAGAGCGCCCGACCGGAGGACCCGCGACTCTTCGTCCCGGCCCATGGCCTCCCGGAACGAGGCGAAATACAGCACCCGCACCTGCATCGGCAGAGTCTATCGGGCCTTCTCTTCAGCGCTTGCAATCTGACCGACCGGTCAGTTAGAATACGCCCCATGGCGCGTGTTGCACCGAGCCACGAGGCGGAGCGGCGGCTCCTGCTGCTCAAGGCGGCCTTCCGGGAGGTTGCCGAGAAGGGCTTTTCCGACGTCACGCTCGACGACATCGCGAAAAGGGCGGGGGTCTCCAAGGGCGTCACGCTCTACTACTTCGACTCCAAGGAGGATCTTTTCCGGCAGCTGTTCGGCTGGCTGATCGACTCGATCCACGCAAGGATGCGCGAGGCGGTTGGCCGGGTCGAAGATCCGGTCGCCAAGGTCCGAGCGCTCGTCGCCATCATCTTTCCCTCGCCCGGAAAGAACCGGGCGTTCTTTCGCGCCTACCTCGATTTCTGCGGGCTTGCGGCTCGGCGCGAGTCCTTCCGCGAGATCGGCGAGCGTTTCTACGCTGGGTGCCTCGAGATCGATCGGGGCATCGTGGAGGAGGGTATGCGCCGGGGCGTCTTCGTGGTGCGCGACGCCTCGGAGGGCGCCCAGACGATGCGGGCCCTGTTCGACGGTCTGATGATGCGCTGGCTGAATGAGCGGGACCCGGACGGCGTTTTCGCCGCCTATCGGGATCACTGCGAGCGCGAGCTGCTGACGTATCTGGTGCGGCCCGGGGCATCCCGGGAAAGGGGGAAACCATGACGATGCATCCGCCGAAACGAGATTCGAACTTTCCCGAGCGCTCGTCGTGCGCCAACGAAGGCTGCCTCCGGCCCGCGCCGCCGGGCGAGCGCTTTTGCGAGACGTGCGAGCTCGATCGGTCGCTGTTCCAGCGCGATCTGCGCGCCGTCCGGCGCCCCGCCGAAGCCCGCTGAGAACCTCCCCGGGGGATAGAATGACAGGCGTGTCAAGCACGGCTGGTCCCCTCGTCTTGAAGAACGTCCTGCTGGCCGCCCCGCGAGGCTTCTGCGCGGGAGTCGTCCGGGCCGTGGAGATCGTGGACCTGGCGCTCGACTGCTTCGATCCGCCTATCTACGTTCGCCGCGAGATCGTGCACAACCTGCACGTGGTCAAGAGCTTCGAAAAGCGCGGCGTGCGATTCGTGCAGGAGCTCTCCGAGGTGCCCGACAGGGCCACGGTGGTCTTTTCGGCGCACGGCGTTTCCCCGGCTGTCCGGGCGGCGGGGTTGGCGCGCGGGCTCAACATCATCGATGCGACCTGTCCGCTCGTCACGAAGGTCCATCTGGAAGCCATCCGCTTCGCCAAGCTCGGCTACCAGATTCTCCTGATCGGCCACGCCGGCCACGAGGAAGTGGAGGGAACGACGGGCGAGGCGCCGGGCCGAATCACGCTGGTCGCTTCGGTCGCGGAGGCGGAAGCCGTGCACGTGGAGGATCCCGAGAAGGTCGCGTTCCTCACGCAGACGACCCTCTCCGTCGAAGACACGAGGCCAATCGTCGAGGCGCTGAAGCGGCGGTTTCCGCGGATCCAATCCCCGGCCAGGGACGACATTTGCTACGCCACGCAGAACCGTCAGCTCGCCGTGCGTGCCCTGGCGCGTCAGGCCCCGGTCATTCTCGTGGTCGGGTCGCGCAACTCGTCGAATTCGAACCGTCTCGTCGAAGAGGCGGAGCTGGCCGGCGCGCGCGCCTATCTGGTGGACGATGTGGGCGGCGTAGATCCGGCCTGGCTCGACCGGTGTCGAGACCGTGGGCCTGACATCCGGCGCTTCGGCGCCGGAGTTCCTGGTCGAAGAGATCCTGCTCTGGCTGCGCGGCCTCGGAGCCTGCGACGTGCGGGACGTTTTCACGGTCAAGGAGGACGTTCTGTTCCCGCTCCCGCCGGAGCTCCAACAGGCCAGGCGCGCGGCCTCGGCGGCGCTCCCCGTCCTGTCGTAACGCGAATGCGGGAGGACGGACGGCTGGCCGGGCGAGTCGCATTCGTTACGGGCGCCTCGCGCGGCATCGGCGAGGCGATCGGCAGGCGGTTTGCCAGGGAGGGGGCCCGGGTGGCGCTCGCCGCGCGCGACGAGCTGGCGTGCCAGCGCATCGCCCAGGACGCGAACCGATCGGGCGCAGATGCGATCGGCCTGTCCTGCGACGTGACGCTGCCCGTCTCCGTCTCGAGCGCCATCGCCGCCGTCGCGGCGAAGTGGGGTCACATCGACATCCTGGTCAACAACGCCGGCCTCGGCGGCCAGACGCGGCTCGACGAGCCCGACGACACGCGCTGGAACGCGATCCTCGCGACGAACCTGACCGCCGTCTGGCGGGTGACGCGCGAGGCGGCGCCGTTTCTCCCGCAGGGCGCCCGGGTCATCAACCTCTCGTCGGTACTCGGCCGGTTCGGCGCGCCGGGCTACTCGGCCTACTGCGCCTCGAAGCACGGAGTCATCGGCTTGACCCGCGCCCTGGCCCTCGAGCTCGCCCCGCGCCAGATCACTGTCAATGCGATCTGCCCCGGGTGGGTGGAGACGGAGATGGCCCGCAACGGCTTCCGGTCGCTCGGCGAGCGCCGCCACGGAGGCGTCGAGGAAGGCCGCGAGGCCGCGGCGAAGATGGCGCCTCTCGGGCGCGTGCTGGACCCGGAAGAGGTCGCCGGAATCGCCGTCTACATCGCCTCGGCCGAAGCAAAGTCGCTGACGGGCCAGGCGATCGTGCTGGACGGCGGCCAGGTCATGCCGTAGTGAACCGACGGAAGCGTCCAAAGTCCAAGGTCCAAAGTCCAAAGTCGGGAGCCAAGCTGCTGTCATTCCGAGGAGCCCCTCCACTCTCATGTCATTCCGAGGAGCGCAGCGACGAGGAATCTGCTCCGGTCGTAGTTCTTCTTGGGTCTCTCTCGGGGCAGGCTCCGCGACGAGGAATCTACCCCGTCAGGCAGGCACCACGAGGGTAGATCCCTCGACGTCGCTCGGGATGACTGCACTCCGCCTCGCATGATCCGGGCCGTCTTCTTCGACGCGGGGGCGACGCTCGTTCATCCGGATCCGCCGGTCGAGGAGATCTATGCCCGCGAGCTCGCCGCCGACGGCTGCGCCCCATCGCCGGAGGAGCTCGCGCGGGCGCTCTCCCGGGCCTGGGAAGACGTCCGGCGTCAGGGCGCGCCCGACCGATACGGGGGCGTGCGGGGTGAAGCGGCGTTCTGGCGCGCCTTTCTCGGCCGGGTGCGCGGTTCCCTGGACGGCGGAGACGTGTCGGAGGCGGCGTTCGCCCGTCTCGCCCGGCACTTCCGAGATCCCGGCTCCTGGGCCGTCTACCCCGACGTGATGGCGACGCTCGACGCCCTCGCCGCGCGGGGCTTCGTTCTCGCCGTGGTCTCGAACTGGGACTCGCACCTGCCCCGCCTGCTCGATGCGCTCGACCTGTCGCGCCATTTCGCGACGCTGGCGGTCTCGGCGATCGAGGAGACGGGAAAGCCCGATCGCGGAGATTTTTCATCGGGCCTGCGCGAGGGTCGGCCTGGAGCCGTCCGAAGCGCTCCACGTCGGCGATTCGCTCCAGGAAGACTACGAGGGTGCGCGGGCGGCGGGGCTCGCGGCTCTGCTTCTCGACCGCCACGGACGGCACCCGGATGTCGCCGACCGGATCGCGAGCCTCGACGAGCTCAGATCCTCTGCTATTCTGCCGCGAGTTTCATGAATCAACTTTTCCGCACGAAGTCGCTCGACGCGCTCGTGGCCGACACGCACGAGCCCGGGCACCAGTTGAAGCGCGTGCTCGGCCCCTGGAACATCGTCGCGCTCGGCGTGGGCGCCATCATCGGCGCCGGCATCTTCGCCACGATCGGCACCGCCGCGGCCGGCGACGCGCAGCGGCCGGGCGCCGGCCCGGCGCTGATCCTCTCCTTCGTCGCTGACGGCGGTCGTCTGCGGATTCACGGCCCTCTGCTACGCCGAGTTCGCCTCGATGGTCCCCGTGGCCGGCTCCGCGTACACGTACTCCTACGCCACGCTGGGCGAGCTCGTCGCCTGGATCATCGGCTGGGACCTGATCCTCGAGTACGCCATCGGCAACGTCGCCGTGGCGATCTCCTGGGCCAACTACTTCAACACGCTTCCTCGAAGGCTTCGGCATTCGCCTGCCGGACTGGCTCATCGATCGACTACCGACGGCGCGCGACCGAAGATGCCGCAGGTCGTGGCGGCGGCGCCGCACATCTTCGGCGATCCCGATCGTCTTCAACGTGCTCGCCTGTCGCATCGTCGCCGCGATCACGATCGTGCTGGTCTGGGGCATCCGGGAGTCGGCGAACTTCAACTTCTGGATGGTCGCCATCAAGCTCGTCGTGCTCGGCTTCTTCGTCCTCGTCAGCGTCAAGTACGTCAAGCCCGAGCACTGGACGCCCGTTCGCGCCGAACGGCTTCGCCGGCATCGCCGCCGGCGCCGCGATCGTCTTCTTCGCGTACATCGGCTTCGACGCCGTCTCGACGGTGGCCGAGGAGTGCAAGAATCCCAAGCGCGACATGCCGATCGGCATCATCGGCTCGCTCGATCCTCTGCACGATCATCTACGTCGTCGTCGCCGCGGTCTTCACCGGGATGATCCCGTACCCGGCTCTGAAGGCGACGCTTTCGCGACGAGCAGGCCGAGCCGCTGACGCTCGCGATGAAGTACGTCGCGATGCCGGGCTGGATGGTCGGGGTCGTCGCGTTCGGGTCGGTCGTCGCGCACACGGCGGTGCTGCTCGTCTTCCAGCTCGGCCAGCCGCGCATCTTCTTCGCGATGGCGCGCGACGGCCTGCTGCCGCCGGTCTTCGCGAAGGTGCATCCGAAGTTCCGGACGCCGCACGTGACGACGATCCTGACCGGCGTGCTCGTCGGCGTGACGGCGACTGTTCACCTCGCTCGACGAGATGGTCGACCTGACGAACATCGGGACGTCGTTCGCCTTCATCCTGATCTGCCTCGGCATCATCGTGCTCCGGTTCAAGGAGCCCGAACGGGAGCGCCCGTTCCGCGTGCCGTTCGGACCGTTGCTGCTGCCGCTTCTGGGCATCGTCTCCTGCATCGGGCTCATCTACTACCTGCCCCAGCCGTCCTGGTGGCGGTTCGTGGGCTGGCTCGTCCTCGGGCATCGTCGTTTACCTGGCGTACGGTTACCGCCACAGCCGCCTGCGCGCGCAGCCGCCTGCGTAGTAGCGAGGGAAGGTTTCGGGTCCCGGAGGCGTTGGCTCTTTCAAGAGGGGGTGAAGGATGATTCGAAAACTATTCGTGGTGTTTGCGCTGTTGGGGATTGCTGCCGCACTTCCGGCCGAGATGGCGACGAAGAAGTACGACTGGAAACCCGTCAACGGCCTTCAGGAAGTCAATGTCGTGGCGGGCAAGGTCGTTCTCTCGCAGCTCGAGTTCGATCTTGGCTCGAAGATGATCACGCCGCTCCAGGCGTCCACGGCTCAGGTGAACGCCCGGGTGGACAACAACGGCTTCATCTCGCAGGAGGTCGGAGTCGCCATCGCCGTCTTCGACGCGGAGGAGAAACCTGATCGCGGCCGGCAACGGCGGCGTCAAGATCGGCTACCTCTCGGGAGGCGCACGGGAGAACTTCACGGTCCATTTTCACTATGTCTACCGGAACCTGGAGAAGGCGGCGAGCTTCATCGTGTCGCTCGAGACACGGGAGAAGCCGCCCAAGCCGACGCCCGGCCCACGCGCCACGGCGACTCCAGCGCCCGGCAAATGAGCAGGGAGGAACCATGATTCGACGGATGTGCTCTCTTTGCGTGCTGTCGCCGCGATGGCAGCGCCGCTCGTTCGCAGGCCAGGTGACGGCGAAGTACGACTACGACGGCAGCAGTGCCGCGCAGACAGATCCGACTCGAGTCCGACGGCGTGGTCGTCGAACCGCATCGCGTTCAAGTTCAGCAAGCCGGTGGGATGGGCCCCCTTCGGAAGTCCTCTTCGTCGGCCGATATCCGCCTGGACAACTACGGCAAGACCGATCAGGAGGTGGGCATCGCCGTCGTGATCTTCGACGAGCAGGGCAACATCCTCGGAGCGGGCTCGGGCGGCACGAAGCGTCGGGTACCTGAAGGTCGGCGAGCACGACAGCTCGAGCATTCCTTCGGTTATCGTCTACCGAAACCTGTCGAAGGCGAGCACGTTTACGGTCACGCTGGAGACCCGGGAGAAGAACGCCGGCAAGTAGAGCGCCTCCGCGTCATGTCCCGGAGCGCGTTCGACGCGAACCCCGGGACGTCGCGGTTCTTGTAGCCCGTCAACTCCACGTAGGCGCGGCCGCCGATCGGGCGGCCCGCGCGGGTTCCCTCGACCCGGCAGGTCTCCCTCCCAGTACGTGACGTCGGTCGACTTGCTCGTGACGAGCTCCTGGTCAGCGAGCAGGGGCGCGACGGTCGCCTCGAGGCCGATCGAGCGCACCGCGAGTTTCCAGCCCGAGGGGTAGCGGGCGCCCGAGCGGGGCGACGTCCATTGTCCCCGCGGCTCGATCGAGACGTCCGACCAGGAAATCTGCTGCGGCGCGCCCCGGGCGGGCACGAATGTCCCGGAAGAGGACGCCGTGGCCGATCCGTCCGCGCGGCGCATGCGGTAGAGCATCAGCTCCGAGCCGTCGTCGAGACCGAGTGAAAACCAGTCCCACCCGGCGGCCTCCGCCGGCAGCGCGCCCGGGCCCCATTCGTGGTCGAACCAGGCCGTGCCCGAAAGGGCTTCGGTCTTGCCGCCCGCCTTTCGAGAGCCCCGTGCCGCTCAGGCGCGTGATGGACACGTAGTGGGAGTACTCGTTCTCGCCCGCGCCCTTGCGCGAAATGCCTCCCGGGCCGTGCACGACGGGAGACTTCATCGGGTCTGAGCTCGAGAGCGATCTCCTCGCCGTCCTGCGCCGGCGCGCAGGACCTGGACACCACCCGAGTCCTTGGCCGACCAGTCCTCGTTGACGACGTCGAGGCCGCCCTCCTTCGCGCTCGCGATGCCGGGCAGGCCGTGGTGCGCTTTCTCATCGAAGCGAAATGTCTTCGCGGAGACATCTGTCCAGGCGAAGTGCGCGAGGTGGAATTGCCGCAGGCGAAAGAAGACGAGCAGGAACCCGTATTCGCGGCCGCCGCTCGCCGGCAAGATGGCCGGTCCAGTACCACCATTCGATGTTCTCGGAAGGATGGGAGCCGTGGTCGCGGGGAAAAGACAAGGGTTCGCTTCGAGCGGCGGTGATGGCCCCCAGGAAAAGCGCAGCGGCCAGCAGCAATTGAGTCATTGATTAATTGAATCATTGATGGATTGAGCTCGAATGAATCAATGCATCAATGAGCCAATGAACCAATTCTTCGTCGGAAGACGACACGGCGCCGAGAATAACGGATACTTTCGCGGATGCTTTCCCTGACTCCCCTTGTTCGGGCGTGGCGACAGCGGGCTCTCATCTTCGCGCTCGCGCGGCGGGAGCTCAATGCCCGATACCGCGGCGGCGTGCTCGGATTCCTCTGGTCGCTCTTGAATCCCCTTCTGCTGCTCGCCGTGTATGCGACGGTCTTCCGCTACGTGTTTGCTCCCCGGGCCGACATCCGGCCGTACGCCCTCTTTCTTTTCGGCGGCGTGCTCGTCTGGGGCTTCGTCTCGGCCGCGTTGATCGACGCCTCGGAGACCTTCCGCGCCAACGGCCCTCTTCTGCGCAAGACGACGGTTCCACCCGAGGTCTTTCCCGCCGTCGCCGTCCTGGCGCGCCTTTCGCACCTCGCGCTGGCGCTGCCGGTGCTCGGCGCGGCCATCGCGTGGGCGGCCTTCCGGGGGAGCGTGTCGCCCTCGATCGCCCTGCTCCAGTTCCCGCTCGTTCTCATCCTGCTGGCGGCGACGGTTCTCGGCCTGGCGCTGCTGGTCTCTTCGCTCGCCGTGCACTTCGGGGATGTGCGCGATCTCGTCGCCAACCTGCTGACTCTGGCCTTCTTCCTGACCCCTGTCCTCTACCCGGCCGAAGCCGTCCCGGAGCGCTTCCGGGGCCTCCTGCGCGCCAATCCCTTCGCGGTTTACTTTTCCGCCGTCCACGAGAGCGCTTTCTTCTTCCGCGGGGTGGCCTTTGTGGAGTGGGCCTGGATGGCGGGGACCGCGGCGGTGCTGCTCGTTGCGGGCGCTTCCGTCTTCGAGCGCCTCAGAGACTCGATCGCGGAGGAAGCGTGAGACTTCGGGAAGAGCCGGCGGTCCGAGTGTCCGGCGTGACGAAGCTGTACCGGCGCTACGGAAAGAAGAAGACGGTCGGAACGCTCAAGAGCGCGCTGCTCTCCGGGCTCGGAGTCAAGGCGCTCTCGCCGGACGACGCGGTCAGGGCCTTGACCGGCGTCTCGTTCGAGGTTGCCCCGGGCGAGTCGGTGGGCGTCATCGGAGCCAACGGCTCGGGCAAGTCCACCCTGTTGAAGCTCCTCTGCGGGATCCTCAGACCGACCGAGGGCGAAGTCTTCGTCAGCGGACGTCTGGCCGCGCTGCTGGAGCTCGGGGCCGGTTTCCACCCCGAGATCTCCGGGCGGGAAAACATCCTGATCAACGGCCTGCTGCTGGGCTTATCAAAAAAAGAAATCGCCGCGCGCTTCGAGTCCATCGTGCGCTTCGCGGAGATGGCGGAGTTTCTGGACGCGCCCGTCAAGACGTACTCCTCGGGCATGGCCGTGCGGCTCGGCTTTTCGATCGCGGCCCACAGCGATCCGGACGTGCTGCTGGTGGACGAGGTCCTGGCGGTGGGCGACGAAGCCTTCGCGCACCGCTGCCTCGAGAAGTTCGCCGAGTTCGAGCGCGCCGGCCGCACGCTCGTCTTCGTCTCGCACGACCTGTCCCTGGTGGCCGAACGCTGCCGCCGCGCGATCTGGCTCGACCGCGGGAGGGTGGCCTTCGACGGTCCGGCCCCGGAGACGGTGGCGCGGTATCGGGAGGCCGTGGCACGGCAAGAGGAGGGGCGGAGGCTGGAGGGCCCTCCTTCGCGGACCGCTTCGGAGGGCGACCCGGCGCTGTCGCGCCGAGTCGGGTCGGGAGCAGCGACCGTGGAGAGCGTGCGGCTGTGCGACGCGGCGGGCAAGCCGGCGGCGCGCGTGACATCTGGCGAGGCGGCGGTGCTCGAGATGGCGGTTTACGCCAGCCGGCCGATTTCCGATGTCGCGTTCGGGTTCGCGATCAACACGGTCTCCGGCTCGCCGGTGTTCGGCTCGAACACGGAGATGGACGGCTTCCATTCAGGAGAGCTCGCGGGCGACGCCCGGGTCATCCTCCATCTGCCCGCGTGCGCGCTCGCCCCCGGCGTCTACAGCGTCGATGCGGCCGTTCATGCGCGCGACGGCTCCCCCTACGACTACCGGCGTGACATCCTGCGGTTCGAGGTGACGGCACAGCGCGCCGCGGCGGGCGTGTGGAATCCTCCGCGTGAATGGCGCTTCGAAGGCGGCGTGCGCTGGAGGAGAGAGTGAGCCTGGAGCCTCCGGGCGTCGACGTTAGAATGCGGTCAGCGATGCGCAGCGCGTTCCTCCCGTTTGCCCGGCCCTCGCTCGGGGACGAGGAGATCGAGGAGGTCGTCGCCACACTCAAGTCCGGCTGGATCACGACGGGCCCCAGGGTGGAGCGCTTCGCGGCTGCCTTCGCGGAATACGTCGGCGGACGCTACGCGGTGCCGGTGTCCTCGGCCACGGCCGGACTGCACGTGGCGTTGCTCGCGCTCGGCGTGGGCCCGGGCGACGAGGTCATCACGACGCCGATGACGTTCGTCGCCACGCTGAACACGATCGTCCACTGCGGCGCGAGGCCCGTGCTGGCCGACATCGACGCCCAGACGCTGAACATCCGCGTCGAAGACATCGAGCGCCGCCTGACGAAGAAGACAAAGGCGATCGTTCCCGTGCATTACGTCGGGCAGCCCGCGGATCTCGATCCGCTGCTGGAGCTGGCAGCCGGGAAAGGGATCGCGGTCCTCGAGGACGCGGCGCACGCGGTCGGCGCCGAGTACAAGGGCCGGAGGATCGGCTCGTTTCCGACGACCTCGGTCTTCTCGTTTCACCCGAACAAGAACATGACGACCGGCGAGGGCGGCATGGTCGTGACCGAGGACGAGGACGTCTTCGAGAAGGCTTCGCTCCTGAAGTTCCACGGCATGGACAGGGAGTCGTGGAAGCGCCACGCTCAGGCCGGGAGCCCGCGTTACGACGTCGCCGTTCCCGGGTTCAAGTACAACATGATGGACATCCAGGCGGCGCTCGGCCTCCACCAGCTGCGGCGGCTCGACGCCTTCATCGCCGAGCGCGAGCGCCTGGCTCTGGCGTACGACGAGAAGCTCGCCGGCTGCGTCGGCCTGATCCTCCCGCAGCGCGTCGCCTATCCCGTGCGCCACGCCTGGCATCTCTACACGCCGCTCGTGGACATCGACCGCCTGACGATCAGCCGCGACCAGTTCATGGACGAGCTCAAGGCCCGCAACATCGGGACCGGCCTGCACTATGCCGCCGCTCACGAGTTTTCCTACTACGCCTCGCGTTTCGGCTGGAAGCCGGAGGACTACCCCGAGGCGCATTTCGTCTCGGAACGCATCGTGTCGCTGCCGCTCTTTCCGGGCCTCTCGGACTCCGACCAGGACGACGCGGTCGCCGCGATCCAGGACGTGCTCGCGGAGTTTCGACGTTGAAGATCTCCGTCGTGGTGCCCGTGTACAACGAGGAGGGCAACCTGCCGGAGTTTCTGCGCCGCCTGACGGCCGTGCTGGACGGCCGGGGCGAGCCGTACGAGGTCATCCTCGTCAACGACGGCAGCCGCGACCGTTCCATGGGAATCCTGAGGGACTGGGCCGCCAAACGGCCCGACACAATCCGGGCCCTCGACCTCTCGCACAACTTCGGCCAGCACCAGGCCATCCTCGCCGGTTTTCGAGACGTGACAGGCGACGTGGCTGTGACCCTCGACGCCGACCTGCAGAATCCGCCCGAGGAGATCCCGAAATTGCTGGCGAAAATCGAGGAGGGGTACGACCTCGTGGGGGGCGTGCGGCAGGGCCGTCAGGACTCCTTCTTCCGGCGCGCCGCCTCGTTCGCCGTCAACAGGATGACGGTGGCGATCACGCAGATGAAGTTGTCCGACTTCGGCTGCATGCTGCGGGCGTACTCTCGGGACATCGTGGACGAGATCAACCAGTGCGACGAGGCCTCGACGTTCCTGCCGGCGCTCGGGCAGAGCTTCGCGCGCCGTCCCGTCGAGATCGAGGTCGCCCACGCGCCGCGGACGGCGGGGGAATCGGGTTACTCGCTCTACCGGCTCATCCGCCTGAACTTCGACCTGATGACCGGCTTCTCGGTCGTGCCGCTTCAGCTCGTCAGCTTCATCGGGACGCTCGTGGCCCTCGGCGGGATCGCCTTCGGCATCTTCCTCTTCGTGCGGCGCCTGATCGTCGGCGCCGAGGTCGAGGGGGTCTTCACGCTCTTTGCGATTCTCTTCACGGTGCTCGGCATCGCGATGCTCGGGCTCGGCATCGTCGGGGAATACGTGGGGCGGGTCTACCAGCAGGTGCGCGGCCGTCCGAGATTCCGCGTGCGGGCGGCCTACGGGCTCGGAGCGGACCGGGAGACCGGCGCGAAGCGGAGGGAGACGGCGCGATGACTCGGATTGCGGTCTTCGCCTATTCGGACACGGGCTATGCCTGTCTGAAGAGCCTCCTCGATCGCGGCGAGAACGTCGTGCTCGTGGCCACGCACGCCGACAGGCCGACGGAGACGGCGTGGTTCCCGAGCGTGGCGGAGCTGGCGAGGAACTCCGGAGTCGAGCCGGTCGTCGTCGACGACCCGAAGGACCCAGCCCTCCTGGCGAAGGTCCGCGCCGCCGCGCCCGAGCTCGTGTTCTCCTTCTATTTTCGCCACATGCTCCCGCCGGAGGTCCTGGAGCCTGCCCCGCCTCGGGGCCTTCAACATGCACGGCTCGCTGCTGCCCCGGTACCGCGGCCGCGCGCCGGTCAATTGGGCGGTCCTCCGCGGCGAGACCGAGACGGGCGCGACGCTCCACGTCATGACGGACCGGGCCGACGCGGGCGACATCGTGGACCAGGAGGCGGTCGAGATCGGCGAAGACGACACGGGGCTCGAGGTGCAGCGGCGCGTCACCGCCGCCGCCGTCCGGGTTCTCGAGCGGCGCATCGAGGAGCTGAAGGCGGGAACGGCGCCGCGCCGTCCGCAGGACGAATCGAAAGCCACGCGGTTTGGCCGACGGAGCCCCGAGGACGGCCAGATCGACTGGTCCCAGAGCGCGAAGAACGTGCACGACCTCGTGCGCGCCGTCACGGCCCCGTTTCCGGGCGCCTTCACCAACGTCTTCGGGGGCGGCAAGACGTTCATCTGGAAGACGCGCCTGCCGCACCTGGGCGCGCATGACAACTTCCCCGGCCAGGTGCGCCGCGAGGAGGGGCGTCTCCTCGTCGCGTGCGGCGACGACAGGTACGTCGAGGTCCTCTCGCTCCAGCGGGAGGGCGGCCCGGTCGTCCAGGGTCGGGACTTCGAGCTGAACCTCCGGGACACGCGATGAAGGTTCTCATCCTGGGCGTCAACGGGTTCATCGGCAACGCCCTGACCGAGCGGATCCTCGGCACGACCGACTGGACCGTCTCGGGTCTCGACATCGGCAGCGACAAGATCGCGCCCTTCCTCGGCGCCAAGCGCTTCACCTACCTCGAGGGCGACATCGCGATCAACAAGGAGTGGATCGAGTACCAGGTCAAGAAGTGCGACGTGGTCCTCCCCCTCGTGGCGATCGCGAACCCGTCGCTCTACGTCAAGGACCCCCTGGCGGTCTTCGAGCTCGACTTCGAGGAGAACCTCCGCATCGTCAAACAGGCCGTCCTCTACGGCAAGCGCGTCGTGTTCCCCTCGACCTCGGAGGTGTACGGGATGTGCCCGGACAAAGAGTTCGACGAGGAGAGCTCGCCTCTCGTCTACGGGCCGATCAAGAAGCAGCGCTGGATCTACTCGGCGTCGAAGCAGCTGCTCGACCGCGTCATCTACGCATATGGAGAGTCGGCGGGCCTGTCGTACACGCTCTTCCGGCCGTTCAACTGGATCGGACCCCATCTCGACGACGTGGACTCTCCCAAGGAGGGCTCGAGCCGGGTTCTGACCCAGTTTCTCCACAACATTCTCTATGGCCTGCCGATCAAGCTGGTGGACGGCGGAACGCAGCGCCGCTCCTTCACGTACATCTCGGACGGGATCGACTGCCTCATGAAGATCCTGGCGAACGAAGGCGGCTGCGCCGACCGGGGGATCTTCAACATCGGAAACCCCGCCAACGACCTGTCCGTGCGCGAGCTGGCCGAGAAGCTCGTCGAGACCGTGGCCGCGCATCCGGCCTACGCCGAACGGGCCCGCAAGACAGAGATCGTCGAGACCTCGTCGGAGGAGTACTACGGCGCGGGCTACCAGGACATCATGACGCGCGTGCCCTCCATCCGCCGCGCCCGGACGATCCTCGGCTGGGAGCCGAAGGTCGGCATGGCCGAGGCCCTGAAGCGGACCGTCGACTTCTACCTGACCCAGCGCCCGAAGAATTGATCCATTGAAGGATTGAATCATTGAATCATTGACGTAATGAATCAATGAATCAATGAATCAATGAATCAATCTCCTCCGGGTCGCTCTCAAGGTCGACTGCGACACGTTCGTCGGGACTCGCGGAAGGGATCCCGCGGCTGCTCGAGCTCTTTGAGAAGCTCGGCATCCGCGCCACGTTCTTCTTCACGTTCGGGCCCGACCGCTCGGGCGTCGCCGTCCGGCGTTTCCTCACGAGGCCCGGGTTCCTGAAGAAGATGCTGCGGAGCAAGGCGGGCTCGCTCTACGGCCTCAAAACGGCGCTGTACGGAACGCTGCTTCCCGCCCCGCTCATCGGGGAGCGCTGCGCTTCCGTGATCGCCTCCGTCGCAAAGGCCGGCCACGAGACCGGCGTCCACGCCTGGGACCACGTCGGCTGGCACGACAATCTCGACCGCTGGCCCGAGGCGAAGGTGCGCGACCAGGCTGGCCGGGCGCACGAGGCCTACGAGCGCCTCTTCGGCAGGCCCGCGCGCTCCGCGGCCGCGGCCGGCTGGATGGCGACGTCCGTCTCGCTGTCCGCCGAGGAGGAGCGGGGCCTCCTCTACACGTCGAACAGCCGCGGGGGAGGCCCCTTCTTCCCGGAAATCACGGGCCGCGTCTTTCGAACGCTCGAGATTCCCTCGACTCTGCCGACGCTCGACGAGACTCTCGCGTGGGAGCACTTCCACTCCGACGACGACCAGCGCGGCTACTACCGCAACGCCGTGCGCGGAACGGAAGTGCACACGATCCACACGGAGGTCGAGGGCCGCTCGAAGCTGCCGCTCTTCGCTGCGAATCCTCGAAGACTGGCGCGCGGCCGGCGTCTCGTTCGTCACGCTCGAGGACCTCGCCGCCGAGGCCCTGGCTCGCCGTGAATCGATCCCCGTGCGCCCCATGACCCGAGCGACGCTGCCCGGCCGCAGCGGCACCGTCTCTACCGGCTGGCCTCCTGACGCCTCAGAATGAGCCCTGGCGGCGGGCCGCCTCCCGAAGAAGGATTCTAGCGAGGGAGCAAGGCACGCAGTCTCCTCCGCCACCTCTGAGACTGCGACCGAGCGACAAGCGAGGGTCCACAGTTATCTCGTCGCCTCCAGACCCGAGCGTGCCTCCGAGGGAGGCGGCCCGCCGCCAGGGCGTCTGTGGCGCAGAGTGAGGGCGAGCGACAGGAGCACCACGGCGAACGCGGCAGCCTGAAGAAAGACGCCGCGGTCAAACGACTTGTGGTCCCAGGCGAAAGAGACGTAGTGGCGTCCGGGCGGCACGGTGACGGCGAGGTCCCGGGCGTTGGCGACGAGAACCGGTGTGGGGAGGCCGTCCAGTGTCGCCTTCCAGGAGCGGAAGTACGTGCGGGCGAAGACGAGGTGGCCGGGCGACGAGGCCTCGATTTCGGCCGAGGCGCGGTCCGCGCGGATTTCGACGGGCGTTACGCGCGCGGCGGTCGCATCGGCTGAGAGAGACGGTGCGGGAGGTCCGGGCGTTCCCGGAACAATCGACTTCCGTATCGGGGTGGAAGGACGCTCCGCGGAGAAGCTGGAGGGCGCCCGAGAGCGAAGCCGCCTTGATCTCGCTTCCTGCCCAGCGAAGCTCGGGCAGAGGATCTGGAAGTTCCGAAAGCGCCAGTTGGTGGCCGGCGACAGAGAAGCCTGTCACCGAATGGAACTGCGGATAGGGCGTGGCTTCCTCGGCGAGGACCCACCGGGCGCCGAAGGCACGCAGCAGCCGGCTCTTTTCTTCCGGAGTCGAGGCGGACAGGGCCTCGCCCGCGAGGCGGCTGAACCAGCCATACGATCCGTCGGGGTCCGCGTCGAAGATCGTCCGCACGGAAAAGACGGCTCCCGTCGCCGGGAACAGCTCTTCGACTTGGACGCGGGCGAGCCTGGAGACGAGCGGCGGCAGCTCCGCATGCGCCGTGCCGTGGGGCAGGACGGGATAGCCGGCGATCGACGGGTCCACGTAGAGCCGGCCTGGTCCCTCCAGGCGCTGGACCAGGGCCGGCTGGCGGGCGAGGTCCTTCTCGTCGGACGAGACGAACAGCGGCAGACCCCAGGTGAACGCGAAGGCGAGGGTGGCGAATCCGAGCAGATAGCCCTGCGGGCGGCCCGGGCGCAGAGAAGCGGCGGCGGCGACGACGGCGGCCGCGAGAATGCCGAAGAGCGCGTCACCTCGGAAGACACTCCGGATGGCCGGAAGCTGAAGGTCCGCGGGCATTCGTAGAGTGTCGAGATGCGGCGCGACGAGACGGTCGAGCAGGCCGCCCTCTCCGGAAATGAGCACGGCCGCCGCAAAGAGCGCGAAGACGGCGACCAGAGCCAGACGCTCCCGCCGTCTCACCGGGCGTTCCTCCAGACGGTCCGCCGCGAATCCCGCGAGAAGCGCCGCGCACAGGGTTGTCAGCAGGTAGAACTTGATCGGGTAGCGCAGCCGGCGCAACGCCTCGATGGCGTAGAGCGAGCGAAAGAACGGCAGCGCGTTGCCGAAGGCAAGCAGGAGGGAGACCCCGCCGAATGCGGCGAGCCACGCCCTCGGGCCGGTCCAGAAGTCGCGCCGCAGGGCGGCCCGCGCGATCACGAGGAGCGGGACGACCCCCAGCGTCACGCACCAGATGTACACGATTTCGTCGGGGTGGAGCGCTCCCTGCCAGTGCCCGCCGGCCCCGAGCGCGCCCGGGTCTCCGTCGAACCGCGGAAACAGCCACTCCGGCAGCCGCCACATCCCGAAGGCGGAGGCGCCGAATGCCTTCAGAGAATAAGCGTGCTGGCCGCGGTACGTGAGCGGCAAGACTTCGGCGAGCGGGAAGCAGGAGCGGCGCAGCGAGCGCCGCGGCGATGAGCGCGGAGGCAGCACCGCCCAGCGCCAGCACGGCCAGGCCCCGGGCCGTCCGCTCGCGCTCGCGGAACACGTCGACGAGGCTCAGGGCGCCGGCGAAGAGAACGGTCAGGAGCGAGATGACCGGCTCGCCGGCCAGCAGCTGCAAGCCGAAAGCGATTCCTGCAGCCGCGGCGCCGCGGACGAGCGCGCGCGCGCCGCGGGCACGGGCAACGTCGAGCGCCGCGGCCGCGCACCACGGCAGCCAGGCCGCCGCCGGCCCCGCGTTGGCAAAGGCCGAGGAATAGGAGAGCGCCATCCCCGAGAAGGCATACGCCACGGCGGAGAGGAAAGCGGCGCCTTCGCGCTGGCCGAGTCTCCTCGCGAGCGCGCGGGCCCCGAAGAAGGCCCAGAAGACGTGGAGGAGGTAATGCAGATTGAAGGCCGAGGCGGCCGGGAGCGCTTTCTCGAGCAACAGCGTCGGGTAGAGCAGCACGGCGTTGGGGTTGGCCAGCAGCGGCTGCCCGCCCGAGGCGAACTCGTTGACGAAGGGCGTCTCGCCTTCTGCAAGCGAGCGCATCGCGACGCGCCGCCACGGCCAGTGGGTGATGTGCGCGTCGCGAAAGACGAGCCGGCGTTTTCCGAGGATCTCGGGGAGGAGCGGAAGACAGAAAAGAACGACGACCGCCAGGCCCGAGAGGACGGCGCGGCCGCGTGCGGACATCGCCCGAGTGTAGCCCGGAAGTCGCTACAATCGCCCGATGCGATTCGCCTCGACGGGCGATCCGGGCCGCCGCGCGCGCCGCGTCGTCCTGATCGGGTTCGCGATCGTGACGCTGTGGTTCACCGGCGTGTTCCCGCCGTTTGTGAACCCGAACGAGCTCTCGCGATTCGACATGGTGTACGCCGTGGTCGAGCAGGGGACGTTTTCGATCGACGGCGCTCTTCGCGTCCTCGGCGACCACGAAGACAAGGCGTCGTCCAACGGCCATGCCTACTCGAACAAAGCGCCTGGCCTCGCGCTCGCGGCGGTTCCCATCTACCGGATATTGCGTGTCGCCTTTGCGGCACCGCGATCCGGCTCCGCCCTGTTGCTCGTGTACCTCTTGCCGCTCGCGACCGTTTCCCTCGTATCGGTCGTCGCTCTCGCGCGGTTGGGCGAGCGGCTCGCCGTGATCAGCCCCCGCGCGGGTGCGCTCGTCCTGCTCGCGGTCGCGTTTGGAACCTCTTACCTCTACTATGCCCGGACTTTTTTCGGCCACGCCTGGTCGGCCGCGCTCCTCTTTCTGGCCTGGGACCTCCTGTGTCTCGCGGAAGAACGGGAAAGGCGGCGTTCGGCGAACGCGGTTCTTTTTGTGGCGGGTCTGCTGGCCGGGTGGGCGTTCCTGTCGGAGTACACCGTGGCGCCGATCGTGTTCTGCCTGGTGCTCCGGGCCGGCGCGTCGCGCTCGTGGCGCCTTCTCAGCGTCTTCGCGTCAGGTGCGTCCGTCCCGGTCCTCATCCTGCTGTGGTACCAGGCCGTCTGCTTCGGCTCGCCGTTCACGCCGTCGTACGCACGCGAGGCCTATCCGCGCTACGCCGAGCTCGCGCGGCAGCGCTTCTTCGGTTTCGGGCTGCCGGATCCGGCCATCCTCCGGGACATGCTCTTCCATCCGGCGCGCGGCGTGCTCGTCTTTTCTCCGTTCTTTGCCTGGGCGGCCCTGGGTCTGTATCGGTGGTGGCGTTCCGGCGAGGACCGCGCCGACTGTCTCTTCGTGCTCGGGGCGGTCGTTTCGCTGCCGCTGCTGCTCTCGGCCTATCCGAACTGGCACGGCGGATGGTCGCTCGGAAGCCGGTACGTCGTTCCCGTCTTCCTGCTGGCCGCGCTCGCGGTTGCCCGCGCTCTTCAGACCCCGTTGTCGCGCGGTCTTTTTCTCGCGGCGACGGTCTACTCGGTGGCCAGCCACGCCCTCATGACCCTGACATGGCCGAACTTTCCTCTCGACGTTCCCTGGCCGGCGGCGACCGGCTCCGCCTGGTTCCTCGCGCGCGGCTGGGTGGCCGACCACATCGGGCCCGGCGGACCCGGTGGCGACTTCTTTTCCGTGCTCCTGTTGTTCGGCGCAGCCGCCCTCGGTGTGGCGGTTTGCGTCCGCGCTGCGGAGCCGCTCGCTTCCCGGGCGCTCCCGGCTGTTCTCCTGGGGATGGCACCGCTCCTTTATCTCCTGGTCGTCCCGCCGCAGCTCGACTTTTCCGCCCGCCTCTGGCGCGCCGCGGTCTACGGCAAATACTCGGGCAAAGATCCGGAGCGCGTGGAGCTGCGGCGAGCCATGGAAGCGGCTTCGACACCGGCGGAGCGCCGCAGGGCTCTCGGCGTCTGGGGAGCCTACGGGTCGGGAGTGCCGCCGATCCCGGCGGGGACTGCTCCTCCCGTCACTCCGTGATCTCGAAGACCTTCCACTGCGCCACGAAGCGCTCTCCGCGGGGCACACCGCTCTTCGACCGGTAGACCAGGCGGAAGTGCTCGAGCGGCGCCACGGACAGGCCGCCCGCCTCGAAGGCCTGACCGTCGAAGTCGTAGAGGCGAGCCTGGAGGGTGCGGAAGTAGGCGGGCGTCGGGAGCAGGCCGCGCGGCGTCGACTCGAGCAGGGGAGGGCGGCCGAGAGTTTCGGCGTAGTCGTTCATCCTCGCCAGCAGGTCGGCCGCGATCACCCAGCGCGAGTGGTGCTTCCTGGCGATCGAGAGGGCATCGGCCTCCGACTCGGCCAGGAAGAAGCGGAGGCTGTCCCGGAAGCCGTAGCCGAAGTTGTTGGCGACGACCGGCTGCTCGGCAACCGAGAGGACCAGATGTCCGAGCGTCCAGGGAGCGAGCACCGAGGAGGACTGGAGAACCTCGGGCGGAAACGGGGGCGGGCCCAGCAGGCGGCTGTCGTAGACATCGAGGGCCCGCGGCAGCTGCCCGCGCATCCAGTCGAGCGTCGCGAAAAGCTCCGAGCCCGGGACACGCACGGAGGCGAGCTCGCGCTTCAGGCCGTCCCACATCGGGAAGACGAGAAGCCCCGCCGCCGCGAGAGCGGCGACCGGCCGCCGCAGGGGCCGGTCCGTCGACAGACGTCCCATCCTGTCGCCGACGGCGCGCGCGGCCTCGAGACAGCAGACGGCCGCCAGGGGCGCTGCGTAATACACGTTCAGCTTCTGCGACAGAGCGAGAAAGAGCGTCACGGTCCCCCAGACGGCCAGCAGGATGTGCGTGGCCGGCCGCTGACCCCGCGCTGCTCGAATCGCCCACGCGCACACCACGACGGGCGCGAGAAAGAAAGCCGCCGAGAGCTGGCGAAGCACCGCGCCGGGGCCATCGGTAAAAAGGGGCTGAGCCTCGAAGATCCCCTTGAGCCAGTCCTTCGGGTACGCGAGGTATCCGCCGTTGCCCATGACTTCCTGGGGCGTCGAGCCGGCGGCATAGCCCATGCCGCGCACGAGGCCGGCCCAGAGGCCGGCGGCGTGGGGCAGGACGGCCAGGCCGAAGACGGCGAGCAGAGCGAGGCGGGCGGCCGTCTCGCGTCGCGGCGCATCGCCTCTTAAGAAGGACAGGGCGAGGTCGAGGAGGATCGTTCCGCCGGCCAGGGCAGCCAGGAACAGCGGCTGGAACCAGCCGAACGAGATGTAGGTGAACGGGGCTTGCCGGGGCCCGAGCCAGTAGGCCGTGCCCAGGGCGGCGACGGCCGCGCCGAGCCCGAGCGTCACGGCAGCCTCCCGGAAGACCGGGCGGCGCGTGGCGATCGCCTCGAGAAAGAGAGAAAGAGCGATCACGGCCCCCCAGTAGATTGCGCCTTGCCAGGCCAGGACAGCCAGGCCGAGGGCGAGGCCCGTCCAGACCGAACCCAAGACCCTGGTCCGGGAGTCCGCCTCGTCGCGCAACCTCAGGAAGAGCAACAGGACGAGCAGGCCGAAGAACGACTCCGCCACGTGCTGGTCGGTGTGGCCGTATTGCGTCCAGAGCAGGTGTCCCGGGCACACCGCGAGAAAGAGGGCCGCGCCGGCGCCGCCGGCGTCGCCGAAGAGCCGTCGGCCCATGAGTCCGGCGAGAACAATCGAACCTGCCGCAAACACCAGCGGCACCCAGGCCGCGCGCCGCTCGATCATCGCGGGGGCAGCAGCCGGCCCGTCGAGCACGCGCGCCGGAGTTGCGAGCGCGACGTCGTAGAGTGGGGGCCAGATCGGCACGCCGCCGTCCGGGAAGTTCATCAGGGGATCGAACAGGATCGTGTGTGGGTAGTGGGCCACGGCAAACCGGGTCCGCCTCAGGTGATACATGTCGTCGGACCCCAGCGCGCGCACCCCGCCCGCGTAGGTCAACTGCGGCTTCGTATAGAGCCGCAACCAGACGCCGAGCCCGACCGCGGCAGCAACCCCAGCCCAGAACAAGATCGTCCGCCACTTCATCGGTCCCGTGATTATGAACGAGTCGCCACGCGGGAGCCCGGGCAGCGGACCCGCCTCCCCGCGGGAGGCTGGAGGGGGCACACTCACGACACTCTCACAGGAGTCGGGCTGGAGCAGTGCCCCCGGCCGGAGCGGCGCGTGCTGCTCCCGCCAACTGCGCCGCGGGCCGGACGCGGGGAGGCGGGTCCGCGGCCCGGGCGTCTCGTCAGGCGGGTGTTTTTCCGAAGGGCTCGCGTATCATGCAAGAACAAGCCGTGAAGTTGTCTGTCCTGATGCCCGTGTACAACGAGGCGCGCACGATCGACCAGATCCTCCGCCTCGTCGCCGCAGTCCCGATCGAGAAGGAAGTCGTCGTCGTGGACGACGCCTCGACCGACGGCACGCGCGACATCTTGAAGGACTGGGACGGCCGCGAGGGAGTTCGGGTCGTCCTCCACGAGACGAACCAGGGCAAGGGCCGGGCCCTGCGGACGGCGATCGGGGAGGCGCAGGGCGAGATTCTCCTGATCCAGGACGCAGACCTCGAGTACGACCCGGCCGACTACCCGGCCATCCTGCGGCCGATCGAGTCCGGGCGAGCGGATGTCGTCTTCGGCTCGCGTTTCCGAGGGAGCGCCGAGAATCGCGTGCAGAATTTCTGGCACACGGTCGGGAACCGCGTCCTGACCCTCATCTCCAACGTCTTCACCGACCTGAACCTGACCGATATGGCCACCTGCTACAAGGCTTTTCACCGCCGCGTGGTTCCGGCGCTTTACCTCGAGTCGCAGCGTTTTGGCGTGGACGCCGAGATCACGGTCAAGGTGGCGCGGGGCGGCTTCCGCATCTTCGAGGTCCCGGTGTCCTACTTCGCGCGCAGCCGCGCCGAGGGAAAGAAGATCCGGCTCTCCGACGGGTTCGCAGCGCTCGGCGCGCTCGTCCGACACACGTTCGAACGGCGGCCGCCGCATTGAAGCCGCGCGTTGCCGCCGCGGCGGCCCTTCTGGCAGGCGCCCTGTCCCTTCTGCTCGTCCGGGATCACACACGCGAGGACTCGCTTTCGGCCGACGAGCCGGTCCACATCCTGTCGGGCTGGCTGATGGCCGCCGGACACAACGCCATCGTCAACATCGAGCATCCGCCGCTCATGAAGTGGCTGGCCGGCGCCGCCGTCAGCCGGCTGCCGCTGCCGCCGCCGCCCGAGCGCGTGCCGATGGGAGCGTCGTTCACCGACTTTGGCCATGACTTCCTTTTCCACAACGCGGTTTCGGCCGACGCGATTGCGGCGGCCGCTCGGACGCCCTTCCTCGGTGTCCTGGCCGCACTCCTCCTGCTCGTGTTCCTGGCGGCCCTCTCGCGGTTCGGGCCTCTCCCGGCTCTCTTCGCTATGGCGCTCCTCGCTTTCGACCCCAACTTCGTCGCTCACGCCGGCGTGGTGCACACGGATCTGGGAGCCTCCGTGGCCTTTCTGGCGGCCGTGCTCGCGTGGGACGCCGTTCTCTCGAAGCCGACGCCGGCAAGGCTGTTTCTTTCCGCTCTGGCGCTGGGCCTCGCCCTCGTCACGAAGTTCTCGACTGTTTACCTGCTGCCGATTCTCTTGATCCAGGGCCTCCTGAGGCTTCGGGCGGCGCCTTCGCCGGGCCGAGCGGCCGCCGCGCTCGGCGGGCGTTTTCTCGCAATCTGCGCCGGCGCCCTGGTCGTGGTCTTTTTGGTCTACGCGGCGGTCACGGCCCGCATGGACCGCCGCGACCAGCGGCAGATCATCCACGAGATGGTCGCGCTGCGCGGGGCTCCCGGTCTCTCGGGCTCGATCGAGGAGGTCGCGCGCCTCAGCCCTCCGATCGGTCACTACCTGGGCGGGCTCGCATCCGTCGCGCGGCAGAACGCGGTGGGCGGCGGCGTCAACTACCTGAACGGCAAGGTGTCCGTCGCGGGCTTTCCGAGCTACTTTTTCGTCGCGTTTGCGCTCAAGAGCACGGTGGCGTTTCTCGCGGTGACGGTGCTTCTCCTTGTCGCGCTCGCCCGGGAGGACGCTGCGCGAAGCGAGGCGCCGCTCTGGCTCGTGCCGGTCGGTGTTCTCTTCCTCGGCTCGATCGGGGCGAGCTACAACATCGGCATCCGGCACCTGTTGCCCGTTTATCCTTTGCTGGCGCTGTCGGGGGCGGGCCTGCTCGCGCGATGGCTTCAGGCCGGACGGCGCATTCCCGCCCTTCTGCTCCTGGCCTTGCCGCTGGTCTCCCTCGCGGAAACGGCCGCGATCCACCCGCACGAGCTCTCCTACTTCAACGCCTTCGCCGGCGGACCGCTCGGAGGGCGCAAGATTCTCTCCGACTCGAATGTCGACTGGGGGCTGGACTTGAAGCGCCTCGGGGCAGAGCTCAAGCGACGCGGCATAGCCGATCCGACCGTCGTCTATTTTGGCGGCGACGACGTCATGGAACGGATCGGGGTGGCCGACTTTGCGGCGGAGCCCGTCTTGCGGGGGCGCCTGATCGCCCTCTCCGCGTTCGAGGAAGCCGTCGGGCCGGCGTTTTATGCGTATCATGGCGCGCGCGAAGTGGCACAGGCCCTCCTCGCGCTCGAGCAAGACATCGCGGCGAGAGGGCGGCCCGCCGGTCGCATCGGTTACTCGATCGATCTCTACGAGCTGCCTGAGGAGAGAAAAACAGGCCCATGAAGCTGTCCGTCGTGATGCCCGTGTTCAACGAGGTCCAGACGATCCGGGAGATCGTCCAGCTCGTCTCCGACGTCCCGGTCGAGAAGGAAATCCTGATCGTGGACGACGGCTCGACCGACGGCACGCGCGACATCCTGAAGGAGATGGACGGCAAGGGAGGCATCCGGGTCTTCCTGCAGCCCCGAAACCAGGGCAAGGGCGCTGCCGTCTCCGTCGGTTTCCGCTACGCCGTCGGCGACGTGGTGATCATCCAGGACGCCGACCTCGAGTACGACCCGAAGGAGTACGTCAAGCTGCTGGGCCCGATTGCCGACGGCCACGCCGATGTCGTCTACGGTTCGCGCTTCCTGGGCGGCGGGCCCCGGCGCGTCCTCTACTTCTGGCACACGATCGGCAACCGCCTGTTGACGCTGGCCTCGAACATGTTCACCAACCTGAACCTGACCGACATGGAGACCTGCTACAAGATGTTCCGCCGCGAGGTCGTCCAGTCGATGACGATCGAGTCGCCGCGCTTCGGCATCGAGCCGGAGATCACGGCCAAGGTGGCCCGGCGCGGCTACCGCATCTACGAAGTTCCGATCGCCTACTACGGGCGCACCTACGAGGAAGGCAAGAAGATCGGGTGGAAGGACGCCTTCTCCGCCCTCTGGACGATCGTTCGTCACGGGATCCGGGAGACGGAGGACCCGCAAAACATCGGCCACGTCACGCTGGCGAGGATGGCGAAGCTCGAGCCCTACAACCGCTGGCTGGTGGACCGGTTCCGCGGGGCGCTCGGCAAGCGCATCCTCGAGATCGGAGCGGGCTTCGGCAACATGACGCGCCACCTCAAGGGCGCCGACCTGCTCGTCGCTTCGGATCTGGATCCCGTCGGCGTCGAGTACCTGAAGGGTGTCTTTCGCGAAGAGCCGGGCGTCCGCGTCGCGTCGTACAAGTTCCCGCTCGATCCGGCGGCGCGGGGAGAGATCCGCGCGCTCGAGGTCGACACCGTCGTGTGCTTGAACGTGCTCGAGCACATCGAGAATGACGGGGGAACGCTGGCCGACATGTACGACGTCCTCAAGCCGGGAGGCCGCCTCGTCCTGCTCGTGCCGGCCTTGAAGAGTCTCTACGGGACTCTCGACGTGCACCTGCGGCATTTCCGGCGCTACGAGAAGGCGGAGCTGTTGGAGCAGCTTCAGGCCGCCGGCTTTGCCGTCGAAGATTGCCGGTTTCTGAACCGGCCCGGCGTCCTCGGATGGTGGGTCAACGGAAAGCTGCTGCGCCGAAGCGTCCTGCCGCGCGGGCAGCTGGCTGGGTTCAAGCTGTTGATGCCGCTCCTGCGGCGCGAGGAAACCAACCCGCCTTCGGTCGGGATGTCGCTTCTGGCGATCGCCCGACGGCCGTAGTCCGTCGGCTTCGCTTCGCTCCGCCTCCCGCACCGCAAGGCTCCTCCCTCGCATTCGCTCGGGAGACTCCTCGCGGTGCGAGCGGATGGATCAGATCGGCGGACCAACCCTCGCTCTATTGCGGTTGGTTCGGGGACCAGCTGAGGAGCAGGAGGGTTTCGCTTCGCCAGAGCAGGGAACTGTGGCCGCGGGCATCGAGTACCGAGGCGAGGGCCGGGGTCAAGAGGGGAGCCGGCAGGAGGACCAGGGCGTGGTGGCCGCCCTGGACTGACTCGAGCCGCTGTGCGAGGCGGGTCTATCTCGGCGGGGCCGGGCGGCTTTGGATCGAACCAGCCGGGATGCTGCTCGAGGCTCTGGGGCAGTCCCGCAAGATCGGCCTCGAGTCGTCCCCGCTCGTGTTCGAGGAGGGCGGGCAGGTAGCAGACGCCGCCCGCGACGACGAGGTCGCCACGGGCCGCCCGGCTGGAAAGCATTCCGACCGCCACCGCGTACTCGGGCTCGGGGCGCGGCGCTGCCAGGAGAATCAGGCTCGACACGGCGCCGATCGCCACGACCGCGGCTGCGGCTTTTCTCGCCAGCGCGCTCGTGTCGCCCGAACGCGCCAGGGCCCAGACCCAGATCGGGAGCACGGCCATCTCGGAGCGGCCGGGGAAAGCGACGGGGCGCACGAGCGAGACGGCCGACACGAGAACGAGCGCCAGCGCGCTCGTCAGAAGAGCGGCCCGCGCTTCGGGCTCGGCCTGCCGGCTGACGGCAAAGAGGGCGAAGGCCCCGGCGGCCGCCCCCAGGCCGAAGAGAAGTGTTGGGAGGGGGCCGCCCTGCGGGTTGGGCACGCGCCCGGCACCGCCCAATGCCGAAACGAAAGCGAGAAGGCTCGAGGGCACACCCTCGCGCATCCAGGACACGGCTTCGGCAGGCTGCACGGCGAGCGTGGGAAGCCAGAAGGCGAAGGGAAGGAATCCGGCGAGAGCCGCCAGGCCCGCTCGGCGCCGCGAGAGCACGAAGGCGGAGGCCGCGACGGCAATGACGACGAAGACGGCGAGGTAGTGGAGGTACAGGAGGATTGCCGCGGCCGCGGCCGCCAGGGCGAGGCGGCTGCGCGTTTCTTCACCGCGGCAAGCGAGGAGAAAGAGCACCAGGCCGCCCAGGGCCAGCGGTGCATAGGCGCGAGCCTCCGCAGAGTAGGCGGTGAGGAGGGGCGAGGCGGCGAGCAGGACGAGAAGACGTCCCCGCGACGCGCGGGTTGAGAGCGTCGTCGACGCCACGAACAGAAGGGCGGCGGCGACAAACGGGAGAAGCCGCGCGGCCACGCCGGCCGAGGCAGCGCTCTCGCCGAGCAGGACAAACGGCTTCTCGAGAAGATAGAAGAGCGGCGGCCCCGAGTCGAAGGAGAGAGCCGTCATCAGAGCGCGGAGGCTCGCGCGGGCCGCCCAGATCGTGAAGATCTCGTCGTACCAGAGCGGCCGGAGAACGAGAAGGGCCAGGCGTGCCGCCACGGCCAGACCGGCGAAAGCGACGGCCCATGCCGGAGCCCGCGCTTGGAGGTTCGGTGGCAATGGCCTATCCTAGCCCGCATTATTCCTGATCGCGCCTTCATCCCGTGGAAGGTCGGGGGCGTCCTCGGCCTCTTCGCGCTCCTCATCCTGCTCGTATGGGCTGATCCCCTGTTCTCGCAACGAAGCTTCGGCGGCCGCGACATCCGTGGCTACAACCTGCCGGTCGAAAAGGCGATGCACGACGCCTATGGGCGGGGCAGGCTGCCGGTCTGGCTCCCGGATGTCTCGGGCGGCCGGCCGCTTCTGGCCAACCCGAACAGCGGTGCCCTGTACCCGGTTCGTCCGCTTCTGGCAGCCTTTCCGTTTCCCGTCGCCATGCGCCTTTTCCCGGTGCTTCACTGGATTCTGGCCGGCTTCGGGATGATCCTGCTCGGAAGATCGCTCGAGCTCTCGGCCGAGGCGTCCTGGACGGCGGCGGTGACGTTTGTCCTGTCGGGCGTCTCGGTGTCGGAGGTCTTCTACACGAACTACCACCCGGGCATGACTCTTCTGCCGTGGCTTCTCTGGACGCTCGCGCGGCGGGCGCGCCCGGCGGGAAGGATCATCTCGATGGCCCTGGTTTTTGCTTTGCTGTTTCTCGCCGGCGACGTCTTCGTCTCCTCCCTGGCTCTCCTCTGCAGCCTCCTCTGGATTGTCCTGGAAGCCCCGGCGGAGCAGCAGAAAGGAAATCTGGGAGGCCTCGGATTGGCCCTGGTTCTCGCCGCCCTGCTCGCGGCGCCGCAGGTCGTCGCGACGGCGCTCTGGATTCCGGTCACGAACCGGGCCGTCCTCGGAATGCGCCTCCAGGAGGTGCTGCTTTTCTCGGTTTCGCCCTGGCGCCTGCTCGAGTACGTCATTCCGTATCCCTTCGGACCGACCTGGGAGCTCGGCATGACGAACGTGTGGGGCTGGAGCGTCTTCCGCTACAAGTCGGTCGGTTTCTTCGCGAGCTTCTACGCAGGGGCCTTTGCTTCGATCGGTCTCTGGGTGACGCGCCGCGAGTCGGCACCGGGAGCTCGCTTTGGACGCGTTCTCCTCGTTCTGACAGCCGTCCTGTCGGTTGTCCCGAGCCTCGTTCCGGCGAGCCTGGAGTCCGCGCGGTCTCCGATTCCCCTTCGATTCCCGGAGAAGCTGGCGGTGGGGACGATTCTGGCCGTGGCACTTTTGGCCGGCATCGCGTTCGACGCCCTGCGCCGGGAGCGTCGGCTTCCCCGCTGGCTGCTCGGCGGGGCGGTCGTGTTCGCGCTCCTGGCGGTTGCTGCGCGTCTCACGGCTGCAGAAAGCGGCCGGATCGCGGTGTGGCTCCTGAAAGGCGATCCGGCGTCGGCTGCGGCCGCGGCCGCGGAACTGCCTGCCGCGATCGCGGAAGCCGGCCTCTTCTGGGTGTTGACCGTCATGGGGCTCAACTGGGTGCGGCAGGTCGACCGGCTATCCGTCGTTTTCGGGTTGTTCCTGCTGACCCTCGTCCCGGTCGCCGCAAACAGGCGCATCGGCCTCGTGTTTCGGGAGGAAGAGGTCTTCGCGCCGACGACCTTCGACCGCTTCCTCAGGAAGAAGGACCCGGAAGGCAGCTATCGGACGGTCGGCGAGTCCCTGTTTCGCGCGAGATCGGAGCTGGAGCTCGCTCACCAGAGCTCCGACCCCGGCGGGTTGGAGAAAGCCGTCCGAAATTGGGAGCAGTACAGCCACAGCCTGTGGGGGCGCGGCACCGTGCTTCAGGCCGATTTCGACCACGGAGACCTCTCGCGCCTGGAGAGCCTTCGGGAGCTCGGCTACCGGGCCTCGACGTTCCTCGATTCCGAGCCGTTCTTCGGGGCGCTCGCCTTGCGCTGGGGGATCCGCTACCGTGATCAGGTGAGCCTCGGGGGATTCTCCAGCATCCGCAGCCTCGGCATCCAGGTGTGGGACGAAAACCCCAACGCCCGCCCGGACGTCCGCCTGCTCGAGAAGTGGAAGGAGGCGCCGAACGCGGTCCAGGCGGTCGGTGTGCTGCCAGGCTTGACCGACGGAGAGGTGATCCTCGAGACCGGCGTCTCACGCGCCGGCTCTGCCGGGGGAGGCAAGCTCGTGGTTCTCGAGAAGACGCCCGAGAGGCTGGTCGTCCGGACCGAAACGGCGGATGCGACCTGGCTGTTCGTTCTCCGCGGCCTCTGGAGCTACCGCGACGTCCGCGTCGATGGCGTGCCGGTCGAGCCCGTTCCCGCGCAGCTGGCGTTCTGCGGGGTGCCGATTCCCAGGGGAAGCCACCGCGTCGAGTGGGAGGAGGTCCTTCCGGGTGCGGAGGTTTCGCGGTGGGGGCCGGTGTTATTCGTTCTCGCCGCGGCCCTTCTCCTGGTGCGCGACCGGCGATTCAACCCGGATCATTCCAAGGTGAAGGCATGACGCTGGACCGCCGGCGGCTCGCGGCGGGGCTGCTCTTTGGCGCGGCAGCCGTCTCGGCCTGCTCGCGAAAGCCCCAGCTGTCCCCGCTCGAAAAGGACCTCCTTCGGCCGGCCGAGGAGTGGCTCCAGCAGGAGCCGGTGCGGCTGCTTCGCGACTATGTCCGGATCGACACGACGCATGCCCGGGGGGACATCGAGGGCGTGCAGTTTCTCCGGCCGCTGCTCGACTGTGGAGCGATCGAGACCGAGATCGTCTGTCCCGCACCCCGGCAGTGCAACCTGCTGGCGCGGCTGCCGGGCCGCCGGCGGGAAGGCGCGCTGCTGCTCTTGAACCACGTCGACGACGCGGAGGTCTTCCCCGCGCTGTGGAGGGAAGCGAGCCCATTCGAAGGCAAGATCAAGCTCGGGTTTCTGTACGGGCGCGGCGTCTACGACATGAAGTCGATCGGCCTCGCCCAGGCGCTGGCGCTCCGATCACTCGCCCTCCACGGAGTCGTTCCCGAAACCGACATCCTGTTTCTCGCGGAGGCGGACGAAGAGGAAACCCAGCTCTGGGGGTCCCGGTGGCTCCTGGAGCACCGGCCGGAATGGTTCGCCGGCGTCGAAAACGTCCTGAACGAGGGCGGCACCAACGAGATGATCCTCCGCGAGGTTCGATTCTGGGGAATCGAAACCCTGCAGGCCGGCTACGGCATGCTTCAGCTCGAGGCGACGGAGCCGGCACCGCTCCAGGCGGTGGCCGGCCGCTGGCAGAAACTCTCGGGCGGCCCGGTCGCGCCGCATCCGCACGTCGTGCTGGGATTCAACATGCTCGCCAATCACCTGATGCACCCGATCACGGAGCCCCTGCGCCACCTCGATCGGGTGATGAACAACCCGGCGGAGCTGGCCCTCCTGCCGGACCGCTACGCGGCCTTCCTCGAGCCCCGCATCAGCTGGTCGCCGCCCTTTGCTTTCCCGCCCGGCTCGAAAAACAACTTCCGGCAGATCGTCGTCGTCTCGACGCCCCCGTCGATGGACCCCGCCGTCTACCTCCACGCGATCGAGGAGGACGCGCGCCGATCGGTTCGGGTGTTCGGTCTCCAATCCAGCGGGACGACGACGGCGAGCCCCTATCCGACCCCCTTGACCGAGCTCCTGCGGCAGGTGGTCGAGACGCGCTATCCAGGGGTCGCGTTCGGTCCCATACCGACTTTTGGCGGATGGACGACGTCGATCTACTTCCGGAGGCGGGGCATCGCCGCCTACGGCTTCTCGCCCGTGGCAGCCAACATCACCGATTCGTCGCGGCGCCACGGCAACGACGAGAGGATCTTTCTCCGGGACTATGTCGACGGGCTGGACATCTACAGGAACCTGCTGGAGGGCCTGGCCATTGGGTCAGGAAAGAAAACGTCAGGCCCTTGAGGACGGAAGTGACAATTCGCGTCGGCTTGCATTTTGGCGCTTACAGCCTAAGTCCTTGAGACAGAGGCATTTGAGTTCTGGCAGGGCATGGCCCCCTCCTTGCAGCCTCAGGCCCCCAAGTCATTAAGGACAAGAGTGCAACGCGTTCAAACCTTGGAGGTCAAATGAAGAAGCGGGAATCCGGTTTCACACTGATCGAGCTGCTGATCGTCATCGCGATCATCGGCATCCTGGCGGCCATCGCCATTCCGAATCTGTTGAACGCGGTGCAGCGCGGCAAGCAGAAGCGGACCATGTCGGACATGCGTGCGCTCGCCACGGCGACGGAAGCCTACGCTGTCGACAACAACGTTTACCCGACCGCGATCGCCTGCAACGCCGGTCTCTACGCCACGATCGGCACCGTGGTGGACATCAACTCCTTCACGCTGTTGTCGCCGACCTACATCGCTTCGCCGCCCAAGGTGGACGGTTGGGGCAGGTACCTGCTTTTCAACCGCGACGCGGCTGGCAACCACTACAACATCGCCAGCTACGGCCGGGACAACGCACCGGGTCCGTCATCGACGCCGGCCGTTTGCGGCACGACGACCGACTTCAACGATGACATCGTCTACGCCGACGGAACGTTCATCCTCTGGCCGGAAGGTGCCCAGCACTGATCCGGTTTCCATCCTGTAACGACCGAGATGGGGCGGTCCCGATTGCCGGGCCCGCCCCTTTTCTTTATGAGCAAAGCCGAAAAGGGTTTCACGCTGATCGAGCTCCTGATCGTCATCGCGATCATCGGGATCCTGGCGGCGATCGCCATCCCGAACCTCTTGAACGCCGTTCAGCGGGGCAAGCAGAAGCGGACCATGATCGACATGAGGACGCTGGCGCTGGCCCTCGAGACCTACCACATCGACAACAGCACTTTCCCGACCGCGGCCTGCGCCAGCGGGCTCTACACGACGCCCGGCTCGGCCCTCGACGAGTCCTCCTTTTCGCTTCTGTCGCCGACCTATGTGGCAAGCCCGCCCAGGCGTGACGGTTGGGGCCGGTACCTGATTTACAACGTGGACAACGGATTCGGGCAGTACAACATCCTCTCCCTCGGCCGCAACGGTACGGCGGACCCGCTCACCTGCGGCACCACCACCGATTTCAACGACGACATCCTCTTCTCCAACGGCACCTTCCTCCAGTGGCCCGAAGGGGCTCAGCACTAGACCGTCGCTTCGCGCGGATCGCCGAGCCTGCGCCCGCCGGGGCGCACCGGCGCTCGGCTCGGCCAAAGGGCCTCGACCGAGCGCCTGGCTCGTCGCTCCGCACTACGCTCCCGCGGCGCGAGGCTCCTCCGCTCGGTTACTTCGCGGAGACTCCTCGCGCCGCGACGGGGGCCCGGCTGGACCCGTCGGGCCGGCTCGAAGCAGAGGACCTCTGAGAGAGGCTCGCGGCGTCTACAATGATCTCGTGGCCGGCCGCCGAGGACTGACGGGAGGGGTTTTCCTGCTGGCGCTGGCCGGTCCCGTGCTCTGGCTCGCACCCGCTCTCTTCGAACACAAGGCTCCTGCTTTTCGCGACCAGGGAGACTTCTTCTACCCGGTGAAGCTCTACACGGCCGGACGCCTGGCTGCGCGCGAGGTGCCCCTGTGGAACCCTCTCTCGGGTGCGGGCGAGCCGTGGCTGGCCAACATGCAGTCGGGGGTCTTCTATCCTCCCACGCTGTTCTTCCTGCTGCCGTCGCCGGCTCTTGCCGCCGCGCTCTACCTGCTCCTTCATTTTGCCGTCGGGGCGTGGGGCGCCTGGCGATTCTTGCGCGAGGAGGGCGCGTCGACGCCGGCCTGTTTCGCCTCCGCCGCGCTCTTTGTGGGAAGCGGCTTTGCCGCTTCCCTGTCGGCGTACTGGAACCACTTCGGCGCCTTCATGTATCTGCCGTTGATCGCGGCTCTGGCGCGCTCCGGCCTGCGCTCGCGGCGGTCGGTCGCGGGGCTCGCCGCGCTTCTCGGCTTGCAGGCGATGGCTGGCAGCCCGGAAATCTCCGGGGCCACTCTCGTTCTCGCAGCCGTTTTCTCCCTGTTGCCGCGGCAGCGCCCTCAAACGGGCTGGGTCCAGCCGCCACCCTGGCAGGGGCCGCTGCGGTTTGTGCTGGGCGCCGGTCTCGGGCTCGCCCTGGCGGGATGGGTTCTCGTTCCGATGGGAGAACTTCTCGTCAACTCGGACAGGCAGACGCCCCTGTCTGTCGCCGACCGCGAGGTCGGGGCCGTCGGGCCGGCTGCTTTCGTTTCCCTCGTCGGGTTGGGAGGGCTTCGCAGCGGCTCGACGTACGTGGCTTCTCTTGCCATCGGGCCGATCGGCCTCCTTCTCGCACTCGCCGGCTTCGCGGAACGGCAGCGGCGTCCGCTGGCGCTGCTTCTGCTCGCCATCGCGCTCGCCGGAGCGGCCGCCTCGGCTGCCGGGTTGCCCGGGGAGTGGCTGCGGAGCCTCCCGCCGTTCGACCGCGTCCGGTATCCCGCCAAGGCCCTGGCGTTGACCTTCTTTGCCCTGCCGGTGCTGGCCGGGCTCGGCTGCGACGCGCTGCGGTTTGCGACACGGGCGAAGCCCGGCGTGGGCGCGGCGCTGGCCTCTGTGGCGGCGGTCGCCCTGGCGGCGTCCCTGTTTTTCGCCGGCCGGGGGCTTTTCGTCTTCGCTCCGGAGGAGGAGATCAGGAAGGTGCCCTCGTCCCTGGGCCCGCTCCGGCACATGTCCGGCCGGGTTCTGACCCCTCCCATGCGGGACGTGGCCTTCTGGGCGCTGCAGTCCGGCCGTTTCGACACCGGGACGCTGCGGCGCCAGAGGGAGGCGCTCCTCGGCTACACAAACCTTCTCTTTGACGTGCCGACGGTGCGCACCGCGGCGGCCCTGCCGACTCTGGCCGCGCGCGAGATCGCCGACTCGATCGACGCCTCCGCCGGCTTCGTGCAGCCTGCCGGCGCGGCCGGAGTGCGCGTGCTCGTGACGATGTTCCCTCCGCCGGAGATGGGCTCGCGCAAGGCGGGCGAGATCTTCCGAGCCCCGGTCAACCCGTATCGGCCGCGGGTCTCGTACGTCACGGCGTACCGGATCGAGCCCGACCCGGCACGCGCCTGGGCTCGGGTGGCGAAAGGGGAGACGGACATCTCCCGCGAGGTGCTGCTCGAGCACGCGCCGCAGGCCGGTCTCCCGCCTTCTCCGTCGGCGCGGCCGTCGCTCGTGGCGCGCTTTTCGGAAGACCGGCCCGAAAAGGTCGTCGCCGAGGTGTCCTCGGATTCCGCCGGACTGCTCGTCCTCGCCGATCTCTTCTATCCGGGATGGAAGGCGGAGGTGGACGGGCGATCCACCGAGATCCTGATGGCAGATGGGGTCTTTCGCGCCGTGGCCTTGACGTCCGGGCCGCACCGGGTGGTCTTTCGCTATCAGCCCCTTTCGGTTCAGATCGGCGCAGCCCTTTCTGGCCTCGCACTCCTGGCCGTCGCCCTGCTCGCTCTTCTCCGCGGCCGGCCCGGGGCCGAATGACCCACGTCGCTCCGTTTTCGGACCTGGGGGCGTTTGGAGCGGTCGTGGCCCTGCTTTTCGGCCTCGTCATCGGCAGCTTCTTGAACGTCCTCGTTCACCGGCTGCCTCGCGGCGAGTCGGTCGTGCGTCCGGGCTCGCACTGCCCGGCCTGTGGAGCTCCCGTGCGCGGGCGAGACAACATCCCGCTCGTGTCCTGGCTGCTCCTCCGGGCGCGCTGCCGGGACTGCCGCGCCCCGATCTCTCCGCGCTACCCCGCTGTCGAGCTCTTGAACGGAACGCTCTGGTCGTTGTGCTTTTTGAAGGCGCCCTCCTACCCGGACTTCCTGGCGTCGGCATTCCTCGTTTCGGCCTGCCTGGCGCTGCTCTTGATCGACGCCGAGTTCCAGCTGCTGCCGGATTTCCTCACGCTGTCGGGCATCGCCGTGGGGATCGCTCTCTCCTTCTTTTCGGCGGTGCGCACGCCTCTCTCGGCCGTGCTGGGAGCGGCCATCGGAGCAGGCGGTCTCTTCGCCGTGGCCTGGGTCTACGAGAAGGTCGCAAAACAGGAGGGCATGGGGTTGGGTGATGTGAAGATGCTCGGAATGGTGGGAGCGTTCCTGGGGCCGTCGGGAGTCCTTGTGACGGTTCTCCTCGCCTCTGTTTGCGGCAGCCTGGTGGGGCTCGTCCTCATTGCCGCGCGCCGGGGCAGCATGAAGATGGCGCTGCCGTTCGGCGTCTTCCTCGCTCTGGGCGCGGTTGCCGCTCTCTTCTTCGGCCAGCCGCTCGTCGCGCACTATCGGGCTCTGTTCCCGTAGCAATATGGAGGAGCGCACGTCTCGCGGCACGGTTGCCGCCTGCGTCGCGGTCATCGCGCTCGGCATGGCGGTTCGCTTTCTTCTGGCCTGGACGGCTCCGCCCTCCGTGGATCTCGAGTCGTACGGAATCGTCGCGGACCTTCTGCGCCAGGGCGAGCCTCTGTACGAGGGCACACACCGGTACAACTACCCTCCCGTGTGGTCCTGGGTCGTGGCGATCCTCGATCGCTCGTCGCGGGCGACAGGCCTCTCGTTTGTCGGCCTGACGCGCTCCCTGCTCTCTTTGGGCGACCTCGCGCTGGCGGCGCTCGTTTTCCGTCTCGCCCGCAGGACGCGGGTCGTTCGGCCCTGGCCCGCGGCCGCGCTGGTTGCCGCCAACCCGATGCTCATCTGGGCCTCCTCGGTGCAGGGCCAGTTCGACAACCTGTCCGTCCTTTTCCTCCTGGCCGCGCTGCTCGCGGCGACGACGTGGCGCGCGGCGCCGCTCCTGTTCCTCTCCATGGCCATCAAGCAGGTGACGGCGGTGCACCCGATCCTCTGGTTGAGGAGCCGGGCGGACGTGTTGCCCGTCGCGGCAGCGTACGCGGCGGTGGCGGCGCTCTTCCTGCCGTTTGCGGGACAGGCGCGAGCGATCCGCGACCATGTTCTGTTCTATCGGGCCGTGCCTCGCTCCTACGGCTTCTCCGAGTTCGTGCACTACGACGCGCGGTTCGCGCTGCCGGTGGCCCTGGCGGCGCTGGCGGCGGCGAGCGCCGCAGCCTGGTGGCTGCGCTTCCACGAGCGAGCCCGCGCCAGCCTTTTCGTCTTCCTGGTGCTGCTCTTCTTTGCCCCCGGGCTCGGAGCGCAGTACTTCGTCTGGCCGCTCGCCCTGGGCGCCCTCTTTGGCGGCGCGGGCTACGTCCTCACGACGGCTTCGGCTCTCGCGTGGACCCTGGGCTGGCAATACTCCTGGCCCGGCACGTCCCAGTTCATGGGCCACCTCGTCTGGCTCTCCGTCGCCTTCTGGGGCGTCCGGGAAGCTCGCGTCTTCGCCTTCCGGCCGGCCCCCTCGCCTTAGAATCAGGCTGCGCATGGACACTGAAGCCCCGCGGACGTTCCGGCGCGAGTCGCGGCTCTTCCTGTGGGTCGCGCTGCTGCTCATCCTCCTCCTGAACTTCGTGATGCTGCTCTTCTTTCGCAGCGCCGTGGAGTGGTCGAGCCGGATCACGGAACGTCGCGCGGGCGAGATCCTCCGCCGCGTCGCGATGGCCGAGGGAGAGCCCTTCGAGGCGATGGACCGCGTCGCGGTCGAGCCCGATGTCCTCTTTCTCGCGGCGTACGACGAGCGCGGCCGGCGGGTGCGTTCGCGCGACCTGTCGCTCGAGGGCCCGGCCATGCTGCCGATCGAGCGGCCTGCTCCCGGACGCCAGGTATCCGAGTGGCGCCTGCGCCCGGCGCTGCTGCTTTCGGCCATCGCCTCGCAGCACCGGGTCTTTGTCGTGGCTCTCGATCCCGGCCCCGGCGCGTCGCTGAGGACGTACGCTCGCACGCTCTCGTTCATCGTCCCGCTCGCCGGAGCGGGGCTCGTCGTGCTGGCCTGGTTCTACCTGCGTTCGCTGCTCCAGCCCTACGACCGGCTGCTCGCCGCGGCCGGAGCGGCGCCGGGGGCGGCCATGCTCAAGAACGCCGACGAGCGCGACTTCGTCATCGCTCGGTTCGAGGCCACGATTCAGGCGCTCTCCGAGAAGGAGCAGGGAGCTGGAAAGGCTCGCTCTGGCGGAAAAAGGGCGCGCCGATGACCTCGAGACGTCGGCCCGCACGCTCTCGCGAAACCTCCCGACCGGCCTCCTCTCGGTCGATCCCGACGGCACGGTGGTGGAGTTGAACGAGTCGGGCCGCGAGATCCTGATGGCGCCGGCTGTCGTGCGCGGCCTGCGTGTGGAGGCGCTGCTGGCCGACGCGCCCGATTTTCGCGACGCCATCGAGAGTGTCCGGGGCGAGCGCACGCCCGTCGGCCGGCGCGAGGTCCACTGGCGGCGGGGCGACGCGGAGAAGGTCCTCGGCGTGACCGCGACGGCTGCCGAGGGAGCCGATGGCCGCTTTCTCGGCGTCATGGCGCTCTTCACGGACTTGACGGAGGTGCGCCGCCTCGAGGCGCGCGTGGCGCTGGCGCGCCACCTCGCCGACCTGGGCGAGGTTTCCGCGGGCGCGGCCCACGAGTTCCGCAACGCGGCGGCGGCGATCGACGGTTTCGCGGACCTGGCCCTGCGCCAGCCGGAGCGCGCCGCCGAGCACCTGAAAGCTATCCGCGGCGAGGCGCAGCAGATCAGCCGCATCACGAGCGACTTTCTTCTCTTTGCGCGGCCGGGCGGTTTCGCGGCCGAGCCTGTCTCTCTCGGGGAGACCGTCGAGGCGGCGGCGCGCGAGACGGAAAGCGCATTTCCCGGAGTGGCGGTGTCCCGGTCCGGCGACTTTCCGCAGGTGCCCGGCTCGCCGGTTCTCCTGCGGCGGGCGCTGGCCAACCTGCTGCGCAACGCCGTTGAGGCGACGCCGCCGGGGCGCCGGACCGATGCGGGAGCCGTCGTGCTCACGGGCCGGGTCGGCGCGGGGGAGGTCGCGCTGTCAGTTGGAGACCGCGGCCCGGGCATCGAGCCGGGGCAGCGCGAGAAGATCTTCCTGCCGTTCTACTCGACCAAGGAGGACGGGGCGGGTCTCGGCCTGGCGATCGTGGCCCGCATCGCCGAGCTGCACGGCGGCACCGTCGAGGTCGACGCCCGCCCCGGCGGCGGCGCGGTCTTTACCCTGCGCCTGTCGTCGGGCGGGGGGGCGGGGGAGAAGGGGCCGGCTTCCGGACGCCCATCCCCGCGATCGTCGTCTTGAAGGTCTCCTTGTCGATGGCCCGCTCGAGGGCCTCCGAAGGCTCGACCACCTCGCCGCGCACGAGCTCCCTCAGGGACTGGTCCATCGAGACCATGCCCTTGGCCCGGCCGGTCTGGATCTGGTTGTTGATGAGGTTCGTCTTGCCTTCGCGGATCGCGTTGGAAAGAGCGGTCGACCCGAGCAGGACCTCGTAGGCCGCCACCCGGCCCTTCTCCTTCTTCCTCAGGAGCTGCTGTGCGACGACGGCGCGCAGTGTCTCCGCCAGCACGATGCGGATCTGGTCCTGTTCGCTGACGGGAAAGGCGTCGATGATCCGGTCGATGGCCTTCGCCGCGGAGTTGGTGTGCAGCGTGCCGAAGACGAGCAGCCCGGTCTCGGCGGCCGAGAGGGCCATGCGAATGGTCTCGAGGTCGCGCATCTCGCCGACCAGCAGGCAGTCGGGGTCCTCGCGGATCGCGGCCTTGACGCCGTCGGCGAACGACGCCACGTCGTTGCCGATCTCGCGCTGGGTGAAGATGGATTTCTGATTCGTGTGCACGAACTCGACGGGGTCCTCGATCGTGATGACGTGGTGCGAGAAGCGCTTGTTGACCCGGTCGAGCAGGGCGGCCAGCGTCGTGGACTTGCCGCTGCCCGTCGGACCGGTGACCAGGATGAGGCCCCGCTCGGCAACCGCGAGGGCCGCCACGGAGGCCGGCAGCCCGAGCTCTTCGACCGTGGGGATCCGCCACGGGATCAGGCGGAAGACCGCCGCCATCCCGTGCTCCTGCGTGAAGAGGTTGACGCGGAAGCGCGCGTCCCGGCCCATCTGGTAGGCGAAATCGGCGTCCCCGCAGGCGACGTAACGGTCCCAGAGCGCCGGGGGAGTGATGGGGCGGACGAGGTTGAAGAAGTCGCCCTGCTTCAAGGGGCGGTGCCGGCTGCGCTCGAGCTCGCCGTCGATCCGGATGAGCGGCGGCGAGCCGACGGCCAGGTGCAGGTCGGAGCCGTTCGAGGTCGGCAGAATCGAGAGAAAGCGGTCGATGCGGTTGGCGTACGTGCCGGGCTTCGCGGCCGCGGCTGGCCGCTCGGGCGCGACGACGGAGGACGGTCGGAGCGGTTCGTTCGAGCTCACGCGGCGCTCCCTTCTTCCTGCGAGACGAACGGCTCGAATGTCTCCTTGCGTAGGGCGCGGTCGAAGGCGACTTTCGGGTCGACGATGCCCTTCTGGACGAGCTGAAGAAGCGAATTGTCCATGAGGGTCATGCCGAGGGAAGCGCCGGTTTGCATGGCAGTCGGAAGCTGGAAGGTCTTGCCCTCGCGGATGAGCCCGGCGACGTTGGTCGTGTTGCGCAGGATCTCGAAGGCCGCCACGCGTCCCGTCCCGTCCCGGCGGGGCAGAAGGCTCTGGGCGATGACGGCCTTCAAGGAGTCGGCGACCATCATGCGGATCTGGCCCTGCTGGTCGGCGGGGAAGGAATTGATGATGCGGTCGACTGTCGTCGCGGCTGTCGTCGTGTGGAGGGTTCCGAGCACGAGGTGACCTGTCTCGGAGGCCGTGATGGCCAGCGAGATCGTCTCGAGGTCGCGCATCTCGCCGACCAGGATGACGTCCGGGTCTTCGCGCAGGGCCTGGCGCAGCGCCTTGGCGAACGAGGTCGTGTGCGACGGCACCTCGCGCTGGTTGACGAGCGCTTCCTTGTTCGTGTGCACGTATTCGATCGGGTCTTCGATCGTCAGGATGTGCGACTTCTGCATCTCGTTGATGCGGTCGACCAGTGCGGCGAGCGTCGTGGTCTTGCCGCACCCGGCCGATCCCGTGACCAGCACGAGACCCTGCGAGTACGTCGTCAGATCCCACAGGCTCTCCGGCAGGTCGATGTCCACGACGCTGGGCACGTCGCGAGGAATCAGGCGGAAGACGGCGTTGATGCCCTTGCTCTGGCGGAAGATGTTCGTGCGGAACCGCCCGAGCCCCGCGTCCTTGTGGCAGAAATCGAGCTGCTTCTCCGTACTCGAGCTTTTCGGTGAGGCGGGCATCGAGGATCGGTTTGACCCAGGCGTCCATCTGCGCCGCCGTCGTGATCGACAGGGGCAGCGCCGAGAGCACCCCATGGATGCGGACGTGCGGCTCCGTGCCGACCGACAGGTGCAGATCGGACGCGTTGACCGCGCGGGCGTGCGTCAAGAGCTGGTTCAAGGTCGGCCACGTCTCTTTCTTGAAGTCGACGGGAGCCCACTGCTTGGGGCCCGCGGCGAGCACGCTCGCGTGCACCGTCCCGGCGCGGGCCGCGGCCAGGTTGGCGGCCTTGTCCTTGATGACCGGATCGGGATCGGCCTTGACGATCGAGTCGAAGAGGGCCGCAATGCGCGGGTCCTGGACATGGCCGAAGGCTTCGAGGATCTCGAGGCGCAGGTCCTTGTCGCCTTTCTTGTAGGCGGCGAGCAGTCCCGGCAGCACGTCGGGCGTTCCCCAGACGCCCAGCGAGTGGGCGGCCGAAAAGCAGGACTCCGGATCGTCGAGCATCTTCACGAGAGGTTCGAGCGCTCTCTTGTCCTTGATGTCCGCGAGCACCTGCGCGGCCCGGTCGCGCATCCAGAAGTCGTCGCCCGAGAGGAACCGGATGCAATACGGCACCGACTCGGCGGAGCGGACCGTTACGGCGATCGACCCGGCCAGCGCGGCAATGCCGGGGTCCGGGCTCTGCGTGTGGGCGAGGAAGGCGCGGATGAACTCCGGGCCGAACGCGGCCAGCGCCTCGATGCCGCGGTCCCGGACCATGCCGAACGAGCCCCGGAAGGACTGCAGGAAAGCCTCCGCGACTTTTTCGGGCTTCTGGCGCTGGAGGATCTTCACGGCCATCTGGCGCACTTTCGGATTGTTGTCCGACAGGAGCGGCAGGATGTCGTCGTTGAACCGTTCATCCGCGCTGGCGAGCAGCGGGGTGAGCGCCTGGATAGCGGCTTCCTGGACCCGGGCGGAGTCGTTTTTGCAGCGCTTGAGAAGCGGCGCGATGTTGGCCTCTCCCGGCTGCTTCACGAGAATCTGTATCGAGCGGTATCTCAGATCCTCGTCGTCGTCCTCGAGCGTCTTCGAGCGCGATCGCGGCGACCCGGGGCGACGGCGTGGCTTCGAGGATCATGAACGCCTTGCGCCGCACCGAGGGCGAGGCGGCCGTCAAGGCCCGGGAGATGCCCTGCAGGTATTTCTCGGAGGGATTCTTCTTGGCGAAGTCGAGCGCTGCGTGGACGACTGCGGGGTCCGGGTGATCGAGATACCCGATCATCTTGTCGGGGAAGAAGGCGCCGGCGAGCGTCTCGAGCGCCGCCATCGTGTTGCGGCGCACGCCCTCCGTGCGCTGGCCGAGCAGGGGCAGGAGCGCTTCGGCCGCGGTGTCGAAGGGCCAGCGCTTCAGGACCGTCAGCCCGCCCATTCGGATTTGCGGATCCTGATCCACGGCCATCCAGGCCACGTCGGAGGCCTCGAGCCCCGGGATCGCTGCGACCTGCTTCATCAGCTCATCGCGGTCCGAGTCGGATTTCCAGCCCTTCGAGCGAACCCTGGCAAAGAGCTCCCGCGCCTGCGGCGAATCAGCCGCCTTTTTCTTGGTCCACATGTTTTGAGAATCAGTGTAACGCGCCTCTTTCCGGGGTCCCCGGGACCCCCGTCGGCAGCCCCTCCGGGGCTTTCGATGGCGTTACGAGGGGTAACGAATTTCGTGACCTCCGGAGGAGGCCTCTCTTTGACCTCATGCCGTATCTCATTGATACAAAGGCAGCTGACGGATCGGCGCCGGAACGGCACGGGAATCGCTTTTGAACCTTACAGAATGATCCGTGTGTACCTGTTTCGGACAGCTCGGGGGTTTAGCATCCTGGAGACCCTCATCGTCATTGCGATCCTCGGCGTGATCGCCGTGCTGTCTATTCCCTTCCTTGCCAAAGTCGGCAGGCGGCAGCGGCTCATCGCCGCCTCCCACGAGATCCAGCAGTCCCTCCTGGCAGCCCGGATGCGCGCCGTGAGGGCGAACCAGAACACGACCCTGCTGATCACGGCCGCAACGCCGGCCGATTCGCTGCACGAGCTCGACACGATCGCCCCGGACAACTCGCCGCTGCCCACGCCGACACCCATCGGCAGGTCGTACATCCCCTCCAACGCCGTGGAGTTCGTGACGCTGCCGGCCAACAACAAGGTCACCTTCGGGGGCGACGGCCGGATCATCGTCCCTCCGGCGCCGACGCCCGGCATCATCACGGTGCAGGGGCCCGTGGGGTCCACGTTGATGAACCAGGTGACGATCCGCGCCAATTCGACCGGGCGCATCGAGATCGTGACACCTACGGTGTGGCAATGAGGACCATGACGGCTCGGCGCAGCCAAAGCGGCCTCACGCTCATCGAGATGCTGCTGGCGCTGGCGCTTCTCGGCTTCATCCTGCTCGGCATCCTGCCGCTCTTCATCGGCAGCGTGAAATCGAACTTCTCGGCCAACGAGTACACCAGCATCCACAACCTGTCGCGCGACCGGCTCGAGCAGCTCATGAATCTCCCGTTTGGCGACGCGCAGCTGGCGGCCGGCATCCACGCCAACGACTTGCCTCCGATCCTGCCGGACCCGGCCACCGGCGTTCCCGTCGCGGGTGGAGTCGTCAATCCGTTCGTGCTCACGTACCAGGTCCGGCAGTACCAGATTCCGGCTTCCGCGACCGTCCCGACCAACGCGCTTTTCACGCCGATCCGGATCGTCGCGGCCGGCCAGCCCTTTCACTACAAGAGAATCGACGTGACCGTGCAGTCGGGCACCGGGCCGCTCGGCATTGGATCGAGGGTGGCGCGGCTGTCCGGGGTCCTCACCAACCCCAACCCGGGGACCAACCTGTCGATCGTGGATCCGGCTCCATGAGATCCCATGATTCACAAAGCCGCCTTCAAAGCCGCCTTCCGCGCTTCCCTGCCGCTGCCGGCTTCTCGCTCATCGAGGTGCTGGTCGTCGTGCTGCTGCTCGCCATCGCGATGCTCGGGATCCTGGCCGTCTTCGATGCGAGCGCCCGGATCAACAAGAGCGAGCAGGACGTCGCCGACGCCCAGGGTGCGGTGCGCTACGGGGTCTACCAGATGACCCGGGCCATCCGCATGGCCGGCGCCGGCGGGCTGTTCCTGACGCAGGCGGTCCTGAACCGGCGGGACCCGGATCTGGGGGGCATCGCCGTGGCCTCGGCCAACGGCTACGACAACGTGACGGGTGCCTCGGTTTCCGACCTCGGGGGCACGCCCCATCCCGTGCGCCCCAACACGGACATGATCGAGGTGCGGGGCGTCCTGCTCTCGCCGCTGCTCTCCTTCGATCTCTCGACGGGCTGCGGCACCTGCACGGGCACCTCGAATCTCGACGTCGCGGCGGTCACGGGCCGGGCCCCGATCGGAACACACGTGAACAACGACGCGGCCAACCGCCCCCAGTTCGCCGCAATCGACGCCTACACCGCCGGTGTCACCGCCGGGCAGCCGATGTTCGTCATCGTCTCGGCCAACGACGACATCCACGGAGGCTGCTCGGTGCCTTTCGGCCCGCAGCAGTATGCCCAGCCGAGCTACAACGTCGGGCGGATCACGGCTCCCACGCAGCTCGTAGCCTTGAGCACGTTTGGCTCCGTGGACTTCGCCAACGCGCAGGCCACCGAGTTCAACAACGAGAACCCGGCCAACGCGGGCACGCTCCCGACGGTGCTTTCCAACCTGCGGCGGGGCGGCGTCCTCGACGACATCGTTTTCTTCATCGACGACACCGACACGAACCACCCGGCGCTCGCCCAGGGCGTCCGCCGCGGCAATCTCTTCGAGATCCAGACGATCGCCGACGACGTCGAGGACATGCAGATCGCCTACGGAGTGGACAACCTCCCGGCGGCGACCCCCACCCAGCAGAAGGGGGATGGCAGCGTGACCCGCCAGGCCGCGGCAACCGTCATGGACTCCGATCTCAACACGTCGTCCCAGGTGGCCGGCGACGAATGGCAGCCGAACGTTCCCGGCGAGGCGCCGTGGACGACGATCGACTTCCAGGCCGACCCGGCGCCGGGCACCTTTCTGCATCCCGGCAGCCCGGCCGCGGCGCACTGCCCGCGGCTGCACGGCGTGATGATCTCGCTTCTCGCGCGCTCGAAGGACCCGGACCCGACCTACAACGGGCCGACGGGCTTCGGAATGCGGATTATGAACGCGCCCGCTCTCGTGCCCGTGTCGACGAAGTATCGGCGCCGCGTCCAGACGCTGCGAATCAACTTGCGCAACTACGAGACGGAACAATGAGCGAGCGAACCGTTCTTCGGCCCTCCCTCCGGCGCGGTGAGCGCGGTGCGGCGCTCGTCATCGCGATCCTCGTCCTCGCGATCCTGACCGTCATCGGCATTGCCCTGATGCTGATCACATCGACCGAGTCGAAGATCGCGGCCAACGAGTGGTCGGTCAACAGGGCCTTCTACGCTGCCGACGCGGGCGTCCGCTGGGCCAGCGTCGCGATGCTCAACCCGCAGCCCTTCATGACGCGCCAGGAGTTCACCCCGCCCATCGGAGGGGACTTCGGGGTCGTGTCATTCGGCCTGCCGAGCCACATTCATGGCTCGAGCGGCTTCTTCACCGGCGGCACGGACACCGACATCACGGTCTCGGTGCAGAAGCCGGGCGCCCTGGGCCGCCGGCTCTACCGCGGCGGGAGAGTCAACGAAGGCGACAAGAAGGCCCAGTACATGTACGGCTACGAGCTGCGCTCGGCGGGCGGCACGACCGACCCGGTGCTGGCGTACTCGAAGGCGCTCGTGGCGGACGTCGAAATCGGTCCGCTGCCGGCCCAGATACCGTTCTAACGCCATGACGACGAGCACACCGAGCCGGCGCTCCGGCATCCTGATCGGGTTCGCGACACGCCACCGCGTGGCGGTTTCGATGCTGCTCGTGTTCCTCATTGCCCAGCCCGCCACACCCGATGACCGGCAGCTCCTGCGCGCCAACGCGGGTGCGAACACGAACGTCCTGCTCATCCTCGACTCGTCGCACTCGATGACGTCAGATTTCTCGGACCGCTTCAACCTGCCGGCCTACATGGACGACTTCCTCTACCCGCAGGGGACGTTCTCGGCCGTGGGCTCCAAGCTCGGCCTGTCCAAGAGCGTCTTGCGGCAGGTCATGACGACGGCCCGCGGCGTCAACTGGGGCTTTGCTTACTACCGCAACCCGAACCAGACGTTCGGCGCTGCCGACACGGGCTTCGGTGGCTCGGCCGTCGGTGGAGCGAAAACAACGGGGCAGCTTCTCGAAAACGGCGGCCTCGAATGGTTGTACTTCGCCAACGACGACGTTTCCTCCCTGTTGAACCCGACCGAATATCCCGACGTCCAGCAGGGACGCTTCCTGCAGTTCGGCCACAAGGTGCCGCGCCCGTACAACCGGACAGACACGGGCGAGGTTGCCGACATTCGCCCGCCGTATTCGGCGCCCGCAGGTGTTTCGGTCTCTCCCGAGCCGCCTGCCGGCGAGTTCCGGGGCGCGTTCGGCCCCAAGGGTCTCTTTGCGGCGGGGGCCGGCCAGGGCATCGTCGTCTACCGCAACCCCAACAAGCCGGGCTACGAGCTGCAGCTCCAGGTCGTCTCCGGCAACTACGGCGACCCCACGATCATCGTGCAGGTCGACGAGTACGCGCCGCCTCCCACACAGACGCCGACGCCTTCGAACACGCCGACCTTCACGCCGACGTTTACCGCGTCGAACACGTTCACGCCGACGCAGACGTTCACGAGCTCTCCGACCCCGAGCTTCACGGCCTCGAACACGCCGACCTTTACGCCGACGTTCACGGCCTCGAACACGCCGACCAAGACGAACACGCCGACGGCCACGTTCACGGCCTCGAACACGTTCACGGCCTCGAACACCTTCACGCCGACTTTCACGGCCAGCCGGACGTTCACGGTCACCGACACGCCGCGGCCGACGCGTACCTTCACGTCGACACCGGCCTCGCCGACGGCGACATTCACATTCTCGAACACACCGACGAACACGCTGACGTTCACGATCACGCAGACGCCGTCGATCACGCCGACGCCCTCGATCACGCCGACGCCGCTACCTCCGACGCCGACACCGACGACCTCGTTCACGCCGTCGATCACGAACACGCACACGGCTACGCGCACGTTCACCCAGACTGCAACGTCCACCCGCACGAACACCCGCACGAACACGCTGACGCCCTCGATCACACCGACGCGGACGAACACGTTGACGCCATCGCTGTCGCCGACTCCGACTCGGACGGGTTCGGCAACGAGGACTTTCACCTTCACCCCGACGAACACCTTCACGAATACGTCGACCGCCTCGTCGACGCCGACGCCGACCTCGACCTTCACCGCGAGCTTCACGGCGACGAACACGTTCACCGCCACGAACACCTTCACATCGTCGAACACGCCGACGCGCACGTTCACGCCGTCGAATACCGCGACTCCCACCAACACCTTTACGTCGACCTTCACGAGCACGTTCACGGCGTCGAACACGCCGACCTCGACGCCCTCGTTCACGCCGACCTTCACTGCCTCGAAGACGAACACGCCGACCCGGACGCCGCGCCCGACGTCCACGCCGAGCCCGCCCCCGCCCACGCTCTCTCACGGCCAGTTGCCGGCCGCCAGCGCCCTGCCGGCAGTGGCAGCCTGGATGGCTCCGGCTGTGCGCGGAATCCTCGCGATGGCGCCTCCGCCTCCGCCGCTGCCTCCTCCGGCCATCCCATGCCCGGGCCTGGCGAACATGCAGGGAACCTTCACCACCATGGGTGTGTGGGGGCCGCTGCTCTGCGGCCAGTGCGGATGGGACCCGAACAAGCTCTGCACGTTCCTGGACGACGGCTTCGGCGATCCGATCTACAAGCCGTTCGACCTGCCCTACCGCGGGTTTGACGACCCGCAGGCGGACCCGACCCCGGGAGGCGTGCACCTGCAGACCCTGCAAATCCACTTTACGCGTGGAGACCTCTTCGACCTGGGAGGCGGGCTGGGCACGTACTTCGCCGACGACACGCTGACCGGCAATCCGCCGTGGGGCTCGCAGCCGCCGGCTGACATGGATGCCGACGGCGTCATCGACCCCTCGCCGCTGACCGATCGGCACAACCAGGGCGCGTACTCCGCGATCTTCGAGCTGGATACGTTCAACTTCGTGCTCGGCCGGCCCGACCAGTTCGCCCAGCAGTTCCCCAACGACGCCTTCGCCGAGCCCTCCTGCCCCGGCCTGCCGGGATTCTGCGACGTCTATACGGCGGACTGCGGCGGCATGGCGCACTTCGCCACCAAGGCGCCCGCGGGCTACATCCCCTATCCATCGCTGCCGCCGCCGAGTGTCGGCGATTGGCCGGTCATCCCGCTGCCGCGCGACTGGATCCCGGGCGATGCCCCGAGCGTGCCCGCGATCAAGCGGCTGCTCCGGTTCTCCTCCTCGATCGTGAACTACGACTCGACGCAGCCGCACATGAATGAATACTCGCTGGCCGAGGACGCCAACGACGTCGTCGTCACGTCGCCAGGCACGCCGGTGGCCGGCGTTCTCAAGGACGCGTACAACTACTTCAAGAACACGGTCTTCCAGGAGCTCGACGATCCGTCCATCAACTGCCGCAACCACATCGTCGTCTACCTGACCGACGGCCTGGACGAATGCCAGTCGAACGCCTGCGTGGGCGGCCCCACGACGAAGGGCCCCTCGGGAGACCTCGGCACGATCCCGCTGCCGGAAAACCCGGTGGGAGCGCGCGCAGCGGCCCACGCTCTCGATTCGAGCGTCCGCCTGTCGGGCGTGCCGGTCTACATCGTGGCCCTCGGTCTCGATCCGACCGATCCGACCTTCCAGTGCATCGCCGCCAACTCCGGCGGCGCGGTCTTTGCCGCTACCGACCGGGCAACGCTGAAGGCCGCTCTCGAGAACATCCTCAACTTCAAGAGCAGCCCCAATTTCTTCTCCGCGCCGAGCGTGCCGGCGTTTGCGGCCGGCTTCTCCGACACGGCGCAGGTCGGGGCGGTCATCCCGAGCCACGTCAACGAGGACGGCTCCCTCTCGCAGTGGGCAATCTGGAGCGGTTACCTCAAGAGCTTCAAGCTCGACTCGAACGGCAACATCCCGGTCGTCACCGCCAATGCTCTGCCGACGCCGACGCCGACTCCGTTGGGAGGCCCGACCTCGACGCCGGGGCCTCCGCCCACTCCGACCCCGACGCCGGCGGCTTCCGCGCTGGCGTTCCCGGATGAGACCGTCCCGAACGATCCGTCGCCCATCGTGCGCAAGCCGGTCTGGAACGCAGCCCGGGTGCTCGGCTACACGAACCCGGTGCCGAGCCTCGGGGACAACCAGGCTCCGGGGGCGGCCAACCCGGCGGCCAAGGCGCCCGAGATCGACGTCTGGCCGGGCCGCAAGCTCGTTTGGGCCACGGGGGCCGGCGGCACGACGGTGCCTCTGGCGCGGCATGAGCTGATGCCCAATACGGCACCCTGCACGGGCGCGTGCTTCAACAGCCTCGTGACCTCGATGGGGTTGAGCGCGGTCTCCATCCCCGACAGGGCCCTGACCGTCAACATCGTCAACTTCCTGCGGGGCGGCGTGTCCGCCTTCGGAACGCGGGACGAAATCCTGAACACGCTCGGCAGCTACCCGGTGCCGATCGGCCCCAACGGCGGCCAGCAGCAGCGGTACTCGTACTTCTACCAGGACGATGCGCCGGCGCCCGGCGATCCCCCGCAGTTCCGGACGGACGGCGAGGCGGCCCCGAAGGGCTATGCCCACAAGCTGGGAGACATCTTCCACTCGGAGCCGATCGTGGTCGAGCCGCCGCGCTACTTCCAGTACCTGTCGGCGAACCTGGCCCCGAACGGGAAGCACTACACCGACTTCGCCAATCTCCACCAGTTCCGCCGCCGCGTCATCGTGGTCGGCGCCAACGATACTTTCGTGCACGCCTTCGACGGCGGCGTCTGGGGCCGTGACGCCGTGAACTACCCGAACAATTTCGACCTCGGCACGGGGCGCGAAATGTTCGGCTACGCGCTCCGGAACCTCATGCCCGGCAAGTTCCCGAGCCTGCTCCGGTACCCGCCGGCGCCCCAGTACTTCATGGACGGCTCCTTCGGGACGGCGGACGTCTTCATCGACACGAACTTCGTCGTCGCGCCCGTCGCCGTCAACCGCGACTGGAAGACCGTCGTCGTCGGCGGGCTGCGCCAGGGCGGGCAGTTCGTCTACGCGCTCGACATGACGTACCCCGACGCGATCGACACGAACCCGGTCAGCCCCACTTTCGGCAAGATCTCGGTTGCCAAGGACAACTCGCCGGCCTGCCTCGACGGCACGGGAGCGGGCTGCCCGAGCGTCTACCCGCAAGTCCTCTGGGAGCTGACCGACGACTGCTCGGTCCAGCCGACGACCTGCGCCCTGCCGACCTACGCGAAAATCGGCGAGACCTGGTCGCGGCCTGTCGTCGGCCGGATCAAGATCTTGAACGGTGCGGGAACGGAGGACCGGTACGTGGCGCTCTTCGGCGGCGGCGAAGACTCTTCGTTCTCGCCGGGAGACACCGTGCTCGACGCCGACCAGCTCGTCGCGCCGTTCAAGAAGGCCACGCGCGGCCGGTCCTTCTACATCGTGGATGTCGAGACGGGCAAGATCCTGTTCAAGGCAGTCAACGGACTGGACGGCGGCGGCCTGACCGTCAAGTTCGCGCCGATGCCGGCCTCTCCCGCCGTCGTGGACTACAACGACGACGGGTACCTCGACCTGGCGTACCTCGGCGACATCAACGGCCAGATGTGGCGCATCGATCTCACCCCGGACGCGACGACGCTGCCGAAGCGCGGCGACCTGGTCGGCAGTCTGTTGACTGGATACCAGCCGTTCCTGCTGTTCAAGACGCCCTCGACGGACCCCGAGCCGAACCAGCCCATCTTCATCGATCCGGGCCTGATCTTCCTTTCGGGCGGCAATCGGCCGACCCTCGGCGTCGCGTTCGGCACCGGCAACCGGGCGGAGCTGGCACAGCTCAACACCCGCTGCGCCGTTGCTCCGTGCCCCCCGAATGCGCCCGTGCCGTTCGTCAACCGGTTCCACTTCGTCGTGGACTCCAACCAGACATTCACGGCGGTTCCGGACAACCTGCGCAACATCACTCCCGCGGGCGGGATAACGCCGGCCGGCGTGGGCCCCGGCTCCTCCGACACGGGCTGCGTCACCGCGCCGTGCACGGGGTTCTACCTGGATTTCGCGACACAGAACGAGAAGACCACCTCGTCGGTGTTCTCGACGCAGGGATACCTGACCCTCATCACGTTCACTCCGGATGCCAATAACCCCTGCTCGACGGAGGGCAGCTCCTACCGTTACCGGTTCTTCTTCCTGAACGGCAACGGCGGCTACAACCTGGGCGCCCAGACGGGCACCTACGCCGACTACCGCCAGAACCTGGGAACGGGCCTGTCTTCGGCCTCCCAGTCCACGTCGCCAACCGGGAATACAATAGATATGGTCCTATTCTCAGGAGGCGCCGTGCAGCAACAGAACTCGGCCGGTTCGCTCAACACGATCAACGTGAACTGGAAGGAGCAGCAGTGAGGCCGCGGAGGGCTGTCGGCCTCGGTTTCGGGCTGGCTGGCTTCCTGCTCGCTCTGCTGCTGCCGACGGCCCTGGCAACGGCTTCCGACGTCGTCGTGCTGAAGGGCGGCTCGAGGATCGACCTCAAGGGGCCGTGGGTGCAGCAGGGCAGCAATGCCATCCTGACCCGCCCCGACGGCACGGTTCTCTCCGTCCCCGTCTCGGAGATCGACCTGAAGGCGACCTCGGCCGCAAAGAAGGCCGTCCCCGCGCCGGAGCCCGCCGCCGTGGCTCCGCCCCAGACGCCAGCCGAGGCATTGCGCCAGGGCAAGGAAGGTCCAAAGGCGAAAGTGAAACTGACCGATGCGGACGTCTCGCATGAGACGGTCCAGGCGCTGGCCTACGGCCAGACATCAGGGGACAAGAAGGGCGAAACGGGCAAGGGAGCCGCGCGGCTCGACGTGGCAGGCTACGACCAGACGAAGTCGGGCGTCAACGTGCTCATGCGCGGCTCGCTGCGCAATTTCGGCGGCACCGCGGCCAACAATGCCCGGATGTCCGTCACGGCCTTGGACGAGAACGGCGAGATGCTCGGCACCGCCGAGGCGTCCCTGTCCAAGGGGAGCCTCGAGCCTTCCGAGACGGTCGCCTTCACGGCCGCCATCCCCGTCGGAGACAAGATCGTCGCCGCTTTCCGCTTCTCGCCGCAGTGGGTCGCGGCGCCCCCGCCGGCTTCGGCAGCGGAAACCGCTGCGGCCGCGGCTGCGGCGAAGACGGCTGCAGCGGGCCCGGCTTCAGCCGGCACGGCGGCTTCAGGGACGTCCAACCAGCCTCCGCCGCCCGCCCCGACACCCTACGGCCTGGGAACTCTGTACGCAGCCCCGGCGGCCTCACAGCCGTCCTTCCCGGGGGCAGCGGACGCGGCGAGCCAGCCCAAGCCTCCCAATCAGTAAGTCTCGCCTCCCGGCAAGCGCGTTACCCTTACTCTAGCCGCGTATGCCGACAGTCTTGGTTGTCGAGGACAAGACCTCCCTGCGCCAGATGCTCGAGGAGATGCTGCGCGCCGAGGGGCACGGGGTCGTGGGGCTGGCCAGCGGCTCGGCGGCCGTCGAGCGCCTGCGCGCCGGCGGGCCGGTCGATCTCGTTCTCACCGACTGGCGTCTGCCCGGCGCGGACGGCCTGGCGGTCCTCGACGCGGCGCGACTGCTCGACCCGACGCTGCCCGTGCTCGTGATGACGGCCTTCGGGTCGATCGAGACCGCCGTCGACGCCATGAAACGCGGAGCCGAGGACTTCATCACCAAGCCGGTCGATCCGGACCTTCTGCGCCTGCTGGTCTCCCGGGCGCTCGAGCGGCGGGCCGGGCGGCGCCAGTCGCTGCTCTTCGCCGAGGCGCAGTCGCGGCAGATGCCTCCGATCGTGGGCGAATCGGCCGCCTTGAAGACGATCCGCGCCGAGACGGAGCGCGTCGCGTCGACGGACGCGACGGTGCTGCTCGAGGGCGAGAGCGGGACGGGCAAGGAGCTCTTCGCGCGGGCGATCCACACGCTGTCGTCTCGCCGGGACCGGCCGTTCGTGGCGATCAACTGCGCGGCGATTCCCGACACGCTGCTCGAGAGCGAGCTCTTTGGACATGAGCGCGGGTCTTTCACCGGCTCCGCGGGCCGGCGCCTGGGCAAGTTCGAGCTTGCCGACGGCGGGACCGTGTTCTTAGACGAGATCGGCGAGCTGACGGCGGCCACGCAGGCGAAGCTGCTGCGCGTTCTGCAGGAGAAATCCTTTCACCGCGTGGGAGGCACGTCGCCCATCCAGGTCGATGTTCGGATCATCTCCGCTTCGAATCGGCCGCTCGACGCCCTCGTGGCACAGGGAGTCTTCCGGGAGGATCTGTTCTACCGCGTGCGCGTGTTCCCGATCCGCATTCCGCCGCTGCGCGAGCGGCCGGAGGACATCGATCCCCTCGTCGACTTCTTCCTGCGCGAGCTGCCGCGGGAGCTGGGAAAGAAGACGATGACGGTCGATGCCGAGACGCGCGAGCGGCTGCTGGCCTACGAATGGCCGGGCAACGTGCGGGAGCTGCGCAACTGTCTCGAAAGGGCGATCATTCTCGCCGAGGACAACGTGATCGCCTTGCGCCACCTGCGTCTGGCGCCCGAGGCCCCGGCGTCCGCCCCGGCCGCCCGCGACGAGTCGCTCGAGGCCGTGCGGGACCGCGCGGCTTCAGCCGCCGAGCGGGCCGCCCTCGCCCGGGCTCTCGAGAAGGCCAAGGGCGACCGCTCGGCGGCGGCGCTGGCCTTGGGCCTGACGCCGCGGCGCCTCGAGACGAAGCTCCGCGAGCACGGTCTAGACGTCTAGCTGTCAGTTCCTGTTCGCTGACAAGCCGGGGCTGCGGGGTCCTGGCGGGTGCGACCCCGTCGGTGCGCTGGCGCGCAGCGACGGGGGCCTCCGCCCCCGCCACCCCTCCGCCCCTCTGACTGAGGCCCCAGAGTGAGCCCGGGCAGCGGGCCCGGCCTCACCGCGGGAGGCTGGAGGGGGCACACTCGCGGCGAATTCTCAGGAGCCCGGATGGCGGGTGCCCCCGGCCTGAGCGGCGCGTGCTGCTTCCGCCAACTGCGCCGCGGGCCGGACGCGGGGAGGCCGGGCCCGATGCCCGGGCGCCTTGGGTCACCTCGGAATGGGGCGGCGGGGGGTGGGCTGGCCCGGGAGCAGAGTCGGCCAGACCTTTGTCGGCGGCGCCTTGTAGGGGGCTGCGGTCGGCAGCTTGGCGGGTCCGGGGTAGGCGGGCGTCGCGGCCTTCTTGCGGCAGCCTCCGACCTCGAGGGTCACGAGAAGGAAAACGGCCGACAGGGCAAGGAGGAGGAGCGAGAAGCGCCGGCCACGCACGCGCGAATTATCGCACGCCGGTCTTCACGAGCAGGCCGCCAGCGCTTCGGCGAGCTCGCCGTCTTCACCTTCGAGAATCGTTCGCAGATCGACCTGGGCGCGACCCTCGTTGACGCGCCCGACGAGCGGTACGGGCAGCGCGCGCCAGCGCGCCGCCAGTTGGTCGGCCGAGAGGCCCGCTACGGTGACGGCGAGCGCACGCGAGGGAAATGTCTTCTCGGGGCTCGTCCCGCCGCCGAAGAGAGCCAGGGAGGGTACGACTTCGGTCGAGAGAGAGCGGTGCGAGAGCCGGGCCTCAATCGCCGCGGCGCGCGATTCGAGAGAGTCGAGGCTCGCGGCCGCCGCGCGGTAGATCGGAAATTCGCGCCAGTGCCCCCGCTTCCAGGCATGCAGCGTGGCCGCGAGAGCCGCTAGCGTCATCTTGTCGGGCCGAACGACGCGGGCGACGGGATGCGCCGCGAGCTTACCGACAAGATCGGCGCGCCCCGCGACAAATCCGGCCTGCGGGCCTCCGAAGAGCTTGTCGCCGGAGAACGTCACGAGGTCCGCTCCGTCGGCCAGGCAGGAGGCCACCGTGGGCTCGCCGGAGACGCCGAACGCGTCGAGCGGCTCGACGCAGCCCGTGCCCTGGTCGTGCAGCCACGGAATGCCGGCCTCGCGGGCGAGGCTCTTGAGGTCGCGGGGGTCCGGCCGTTCGGTGAACCCGCGGATCTCGTAGTTGGAAGGGTGCACGGTCAGGAGGAGCGCCGGTTGCGCCGGCGAGCGCGCGGCGGTAGTCGTCGATCGTCGTGCGGTTGGTCGTGCCGACCTCGAGAAGCTGCGCACCCGAGGCCTCGAGGATCTCGGGGACCCGGAAGGACCCGCCGATCGCGACGAGCTCGCCGCGCGAGACGAGGACGACGTGCCCTCGCGCGAGCGCCGCGAGCGAGAGGAACACGGCGGCGGCATTGTTGTTGACCGCCATCACATCCTCGGCCCCGAACAGGTCCCGCGCTGCCGCCCGAATATGGTCCTGCCGCCTGCCGCGGCCGCCGGAGGCGAGTCGAACTCGACGGAGACTAGCCCGGCAGAATCTCGTCGAGGGCTGACTCGCGGCTCCCGACGAGAGGCGACCGTCCCAGATTGGTGTGCAGGAGAACGCCGGTGCCGTTCAAGACGCGGCGGAGGGTGGGCGAAAACCGGAGCTCGAGGGACTTCCCGGCGCGGTCCGCCAGGGCCTGGGGCTCGATTTCGCCTGCGGCCATGGCGTGCCGGAGCTCCTCCTTGACCGCCTCGCGGCCCGTAAACGGCCGTCAGCCGCTCGCCTTGCGGCCCGGCCGAGCAGTGCGTCCATCGAAGGGGGATGTGCCCTGCCCATGGCCCCGTTACTATATGGGGATGGCCTTCGAGCGGGAACTGGTCCGAGCTCGAGCGCGCGATCGAGCGCCTGAACGCCGAGTACGGCGCCTTTCTCTACGGCGGGGCCGGGAAGGCTCCGATCGAGTCGCGCCGGCAGGTGGAAGCGATGCTGCGCCAGTTGCGCAACGTCGAGATGGACGACGCCGCCGAGCGGTACAAGCTGACGACCCTCCAGGGCCACTTCAGCACGCTGGCCGAGCGCTGGGAGCGCCAGCAGGCCGAAAAGGAGGAGGGCCGGAGGCCCGGCTTCTATGCTGCCTTTTCGGGCGCTGTCGTCCGGCCGACCCCGGGCTCGCGACACACGAGGCGGGAGGCAAGCCGGCCCCAACGAAACCCCGCGCAGCTCCGTACAGACAGCGGGGATCCGGCGCCCGGCGTCGGGCGGGCCCGGCCGGGACCTCTTCGAGAGATACGTGGGTGCGAAGAAGGCACTCGGCGAGGATGTCAGCGGCTACGAATACCAGCAGTTCGCCGAAAACCTCGAGCGGGAGCGACAAAAGGTCAGGGAGCGCATCGGCACAGACGACTTCGAGCTGGACGTGAAGGAGAGCGACGGCGTGTGCGGCTCGTGGCAAGACCAGGAAACCTTCGGGAGAATGATGAACAGGCACATCGCAATCGGCGCGGTTCTTCTGGCTCTGGCCTACGCGGTACGCGCCGGCGACACCGACAGCGACAAGAACAAGAACAAGAAGCCGCCTTTCTACAGGTCCTACCTCGTCACAGGCGACGCTTTGGACGACAAGATCCGCGAGCAGGAGAAGAAGATCGAGGCCGACCCGAACAACGCTTCGCTGCGCAACGACTTCGGCAACCTGCTGGCGGCCCGGCGGTTTCCCGGCGGACGCCCGGAAGCAGTACCACATGGCGATGAAGCTCGACAAGAAGATGTTCATCGCGCCTTACAACCTCGGGATTCTCGAGGAAACCGAGGGCAATATCGGCGCGGCGATCAGCGCCTACCAGGAATCCATCAAGCTCAAGTCCGGCTTCCCGCCGTCGCGCTTTCGCCTCGGCCGTCTCTACGAGAGGAACGGCTCGACAGACCAGGCCGTCGAGCAATACGCGAAGGCGCTGCGCATCGACCAGGCCATGCGCGATCCGCGCCGAAACCCCCTCGTGGTCGACTCGCGCCTGCTCGAGCCAGGTTTCCCTGACCAACTACGACCGGGACCTGGCGGTGGCGGAGATGTCGACCGAGGTCCGCTGGGCCGATGAAGGCCGGTTTGCGCGGACCCCGGTCGATCGGCCCCTGAGCGCGGAGGAGGCCGCAGGGACGCCGCCCGCGGCGGCGCCGGCCTCGTTCGAGACGACGGTTCCCGCGCCTTCTTCCGCCCCGACAGTCGTCGTGGCACCGGCGCCCGTACCCACGTCGGGCCGTCCGGCGCCGCCTCCCGCTGCGACTCCCATGATGGCTCCCATGCCCTTCGGCCGCCCCGTGCCGCCCCCGGTGGCGACACCCCGCCCCAACTAACTAGATAGCCGCCCCGGACCGTCGGTGCTGCCCTGCGGGACACGCGGCCGCTCACCCGGACTGCAGTTGAATCGTTCCTGGCGGCCGCTCGAACGAAACCGGTGCAAGAACCGTTAGGGCCCGGGTCTCATCCGGCCTGGCACACCCACCCGGTTTCGACGGTCCCGCAGGGCAACCCCGCCGTTCCGGGGCTCTTACAGTGACTACTGCCTCAATGCGAGCCCCGGCGGCGGGCCGCCTCCCGAGGAGGATTCTAGCGAGGGAGCAAGACACGAATTCTCTTGCGCCATTTCCAAGACTGCGACCGAGCGACAAGCGAGGGTCCACAGTTATCTCGTCGCCTCCAGACCCGAGCGTGCCTCCGAGGGAGGCGGCCCGTCGCCGGGGCGACCTCGTTTGGCAGAGTTTTTCTGGAAGCGCCGGCGCCCTCACTCGAAGACGCAGCGGTCCACGAGGAGCGTCGGGGCTCCGGCGGGATAGGGCATCGGGAAGAACTGGCGGTCCGTCGCAACGGCCGAGATGCGGCGCAAGAGCTCCGAGATCCTCCCTTTCGCGCGCGCGCCCGCGACCGGGCCCTGCGCGCGCCCCGCCACGATCGAGACACCCGTGAACTCCAGGGCGAAGTGGTCGGCCGCGAGGTCGATCTGCGGGGGCCCGGTCGGGGCCGCCGCAAAGAGACCGCGCTTGACGGTCGTGAGCAGCTCGAGCGGCTTGATCCCGGTGGACGTCTCGAAGAAGAGGCGCCGCGGGCCTGCCGCGGGGGGCGTCCGGTAAGAAGATCGCACTCCGTGGCCCGTGGGCTTGACGCCCTGCCGCTTTGCGCTCGTCAGATCGTGCAGGCGCGAGCGCCAGCGTCCCTCCTGGACGAGCACCGCACGGCGAGTCGCGACCGCCTCGCCGTCGAAGGGGGCGTCCGCGGTCGCATCGTCCACGATGGTGACGCACTCGGAAGCGAGATGGCTGCGCGACACCCAGGGCGGCGGCCCCTCGGCGACGAAGAGGGGAGCCAGGCTCGCCAGCAGCGCCGAGGCGACGGAGGGATCGAGCAGCCACTCCCCACGCGTCACCGGCGTGCCGCTGTCCGAGAGCGGCAGGGTGGCGCGATCCGCCAATCGCCGCGCGAGACCCGGCATGTCGAGAGGTCCGTCGGCGCGAAACACGATGCGGGCCTCGCAGGCTTGGGCGCCGCGCCGGCCCACGGCCAGCGCCACGCCGTCCAGCCGCTCGGCGCTCAAGGAGACGTCGCCGCCCTTCGCGTTGACGATCCGTTCCGTGAACGCGTCCGCGGCGCAGCATCAGCTCCGTCAGGACGGCGTTGCCCCGCGCCTCGGCCGCCACGAGGCGGGCGAGCTCTTCGAAGGCTTCCCGAGGCGGCGGCTCGGGCGCGGGCCCGGGCGGGGGAGCGGGGCACTTCGTGGCCGGCCAGTCCGGCGGCGGAGCCGCGGCGGCTGCAAGGAATGCCGCGTCCGCGACCGCGCGGGCCAGGCGGTCCGCCGAGGAGGCAGCCGCGAAACGCGGGACGCCTTCTTCCCACCACCGGGCTGCCCAGCCCTCCTCGCGACGTTCAATCCCGGTGCGTTCGGTTCCGGCGGCCGACGTCTCCTGCGACAGGGCGGTCTTCTCGTAGAGTTCCCAGGCGCCGGGGGCGCGGCCCTCGAGCAGCTCGGCGAGGCGCTCGCGCGTCATGTGTTGGCGCGCGCGGAAAGAAGGCGGACGAGCACTGCCGGGGCCGCTCCTCCAACGGGAACGATCTGCCCGCGCCGGGCGCACCAGCCGAGCAGGCGGTAGGGGTGCACGTCGCGGCCGAGGCCGGATTCGATGCTCTTGACGGCCGTGAGGATCTCGCCCGAAAGGATCCCCGGCCCGATCTCATCGGCCAGCCGCCCGCGCCGCACGCGCCGCGCGCGCGGGAAGGAAAGGCGAAAGAGGCCGCTCGACAACTCGACCGAGCCGCCGGAAAGCTCTTCGATCCAGAGGCCGGAACCCAGCCGGCGCGCCATCTCCTCGTCGGTCGCATGACCCGGCGAGACCACGGTATTCGACCCGCGCGGCAGGGGTGCATCCGAGGGTCCTCCCCGGCGCCCGTGGCCCGTTGAGGACGCGCGGCCGCCATGGGCCCTGTCGGTCAGCCGGCCGGCGAGCCTTCCGGCGTCGAGCAGCTTGACGGAACGCGGGCGAGTGCCTTCGTCGTCGAACTCGTAGCCTCCGAACAAATCGAGGCGGCCTGGCTCGTCGCGCACTTCGAGATCCGGCGAGGCGACGCGTGCATCGACGAGCGCGGACAGCGGCGATGCGGCACCCGCCTCGCCGGGGTGCGACAGGATCTCGTGGAAGAACATCGCGGCGCAGCCTCCGGCGAGCACGACATCCGTCTCCCCTCCCGGGCAAGGCATCGCTTTCTCGCGCGGCGCGGCGGCCGTCTCGAGAGCTTCGCGGAGCGCATCGCTCCCGGCCGCAGCTTCCGGAGCGTGAAAAGCGAAGGCCCGCGCCTCGTCGCCGCGGCGCGAAGCGGCCGTGAACGTTCCCTCGATCGAAAGAAGCCGGGAGAGCGACCGGACGGCTTCCCGGCCCGCCGGGATGATCTGGCGCTCGGTCTCGCGGAGGGTCCAGCGCAGCCGATGGCGCGGCATGTGTCGCGCAAGGAGCGCGGCGAGCCGCCGGCGTCCTCGGGGCGCGCCCGCGGGTGCTCCGTCCTGAGCCTCCTCCGCCGCCGTGCCCCGGGTCGGCCGGATGGGCAGGGGCTCCGAGCCCGCGGCTTCCCGCAGGGCGCGCACGGTTTCCCTTGCGCCGGAGTCGTCGCCGCGCGCACAGAAGACCAGCCTCTCGGCGCCGGCGCGCCGCCACCGCGCCGACAGGCCGGCGTCCGCGACGACCTGCACTCCCGTCACCTCTCCGTCGCGCCATTCCAGCACCGTGTCGCGGCGTTCCTCGACGTACACGTCCACGATGTCGTCGGGCGTGCGGAGGAGGGGCTCGAGCCAGCGCGCGACGGCTTCCGTATCGAGGATCATCCGAGCCGATTATGCGTGATACCACGTCATCCGTAATAACATGCGTCCAATGGGCCTGGCCGACACCAAGAAGGAGTTTCTGGCCGTTCGAACGGCCCGCGGGATCGCCGGCCGCAAGCTCTTCGACGAGAAGACGCCGGGAGCCCTTCGCGACGCGGTTCTTTCGGCGCTCGCCGAGGAGACCGAGAAGGAGCGCACCCTCGACGAGGAAGCGCGACGGATGCTCGAAGCGGCTCGCAACGAGATCGCGTCAGGAAGGGTGGACGGCCAGGAGCTGTTCCGCCGGATCCGCCGGAAGCTCGCCGAGCAGCGGGGGATCGTTCTCTGACTCTCGAGAAGCGGATCGCGCACCTCGAGGCGCTTCGGGAGCGCAGCCTCGAAGGAGGCGGCCGCGAGCGCACCGAGCGCCAGCACGCCGAAGGCAAGCTGACCGCGCGCGAGAGGGTCGAGCTGCTCCTCGATCCCGGTTCCCTCTTCGAGCTCGACCGTCTCGTCCTGCATCGCAGCCGGGATTTCGGCATGGAGAAGACGCAGGTCCCCGGCGACGGCGTCGTCTGCGGCGCGGGCACGGTGGCGGGCCGGCCCGTCTACGTGTTCGCGCAGGACTTCACGGTCTTCGGCGGGTCTCTCTCGGAGGCCAACGCCGAAAAGATCTGCAAGGTCATGGACCTCGCGGTGCAGAACGGAGCGCCGATCATCGGGCTGAACGACTCGGGCGGGGCGCGCATCCAGGAGGGCGTCGTCTCGCTCGCCGGCTATTCCAAGGTGTTCCGGCGCAACACGCTCGCCTCGGGCGTCGTGCCCCAGATCTCGGCCATCCTCGGGCCCTGCGCGGGCGGCGCCGTGTATTCGCCGGCCATCACGGACTTCGTCTTCATGACCGAGAAGACCTCGTATCTCTTCGTGACAGGCCCGGACGTCATCCGAACCGTCACCCACGAGGAGGTCACGAAGGAAGACCTCGGCGGGGCGCGCACGCACTCGGCCGTCTCCGGAGTCGCCCATTTCGTGCGGCGGGACGACACCGCCGTGCTCGCCGCGATCCGCGAGCTGCTGGCGTACCTGCCGTCCAACAACCTCGACGATCCCCCGCGCCACGAGCCGCGCGAGCCGGCGGGCGGAGCGGAGGACCTGAATCGCTTCATCCCCGAGGAGACGAACAAACCCTACGACATGGGTCAGCTCGTGCGCCGCATTTCCGACGGCGGCGAGTTTTTCGAAGTTCACGAGGGATTCGCCAGGAATCTCCTCGTCGGCTTCGTGCGCCTGGCCGGCCGGTCCGTCGGCGTCGTCGCTAACCAGCCGATGCATCTGGCCGGCGTGCTCGACATCGACGCATCCGTCAAAGGCGCGCGGTTCGTCCGGTTCTGCGACGCCTTCAACATCCCGCTGCTCGTCTTCGAGGACGTGCCCGGCTTCCTCCCCGGTACCCAGCAGGAGTACGGCGGGATCATCCGCCACGGAGCCAAGCTCTTGTACGCGTTTGCGGAGGCGACCGTGCCGAAAGTCTCCGTCGTGACCCGCAAGGCGTACGGAGGCGCGTACTGCGTCATGCTGTCCAAGGACCTGGGAACGGACTTCAACTTCGCCTATCCGACGGCCGAGATCGCGGTCATGGGGCCGGAGGGCGCCGTCAACATCCTCTACCGGCGGGAAACGGCACTCGATGGCTCGCCCGAGGCGCGTGCCGCGAAGGTCTCGGAGTACGTCGAGAACTTCGCCAACCCGTACGTCGCGGCGCGCCGGGGTTACGTGGACGAGATCATCGAGCCGGCGGAAACCCGCTCGAAACTCGTCGCCGCCTTCGCGCTGCTCGAAGGCAAGCGCGCTTCTCTTCCGGCCAAGAAGCACGGCAACATTCCTTTGTGAGCGTCCGCCGGCCTCGTCTTCTCGTCGCAAACAGGGGCGAGATCGTGCTCCGGATCTTCCGGGCCTGCCGCGAGATGGGAATCGAAACAGTCGCGGTTTTCTCGGATGCCGACCGGGCAGCACCGCACGTGGCCTCTGCCGACCACGCTGTCCGGCTCGGACCCGCGCCGGCGCGGGAAAGCTACCTGTCCGAGAAGGCCATCCTGGAAGCGGCGAGGAAGTCGGGCGCCGGACTGATCCACCCCGGCTATGGCTTTCTATCTGAAAACGCAGGGTTTGCGCGAGCCTGCCGCGATGCGGGCCTCACGTTCGTCGGCCCCTCGCCCGAGGCGATCGAGGCCATGGGGTCGAAGACCGGCAGCCGGCAGCTGATGGAGAAAGCAAAAGTGCCGGTCGTTCCGGGCATGACGGCTCCAGCCAGGGGGGCGGTGGACATCGCGGAATTTGGCCGGAAGGCCGGCTACCCGATCCTGCTCAAGGCCTCGGCCGGCGGCGGCGGCAAGGGCATGCGTCGCGTCGAGACCGAGGCCGAGATTCCGGGGGCGTTCGAACGCGCGAGCTCGGAGGCGCAGACGTCTTTTGGGGACGGCGCGGTCTACGCGGAGAAGCTCGTCCTGCGCCCGCGTCACGTCGAGGTGCAGGTCGTCGGAGATTCCCGGGGCGCCCTCGCCGCCGTGGGAGAACGGGAGTGCAGCCTCCAGCGGCGTCATCAGAAAGTGCTGGAGGAGTGCCCCTCGCCTGCTGTCGACGCCGGCCTGAGGGAGCGGCTCTGTGCCGCCGCCCTCGATGCGGCCAGGGCGGTTGCCTATACCTCCTGCGGCACCGTCGAGTTCCTGCTCGCCCCGGACGGTTCGTTTCACTTCCTGGAGATGAACACGCGCCTCCAGGTGGAGCACCCCGTGACCGAGGAGGTCTGGGGAGTCGATCTGGCGCGCGAGATGATTGCGATTGCGCTCGGCGAGCCCCTGTCGTTTCGACCGGGCGACCTGTCCGCGCGCGGGCACGCCGTCGAGTGCCGGATTTATGCCGAGGATCCTCTGGCCGGTTTCGCGCCGTCGCCGGGAACCGTGACGGGCCTGCGGCTGCCCGAGGGCCCGGGCGTTCGCAACGACGTGGGCTTCGAGGCGGGCTCGGTCGTCTCGATCGACTACGACCCGATGCTGGGAAAGCTGATCGTCCACGGGCCCACGCGGTCGGCGGCGCTCGACCGGCTCGGCCGGGCGCTCGCCGAGTACGAGATCTCGGGCGTCGCAACGACGCTGCCTCTCTTTCGAGCCCTGCTGTCCGACGCCGAGTTCCAGCGCGGCGCTTTTGATGTGCAGTGGCTCGATCGCTGGCTGGACGCCGGAGGCCTGTCCGGGAGGGCCCGGCCGCCCGCACACGACGAGGTGCTGCTCGGGGCGGCGGGCCTGGCGGGAATGCAGGGGCGCGCCGCCGTCGAAAGCGAAGGCAACGGCTCGGAGTGGCGCCGAAAAGCCCGGCAGGAATCGTTGCGGGGGCGTTGATGGAGCGGATCGTCTTCGTCTACCGCGGCGAGAAGGGGCCCGAGGAGATCGTGGTCGAACGCCGGGGCTCGTCCTGCTCGTTTCTGCGCGGCGGGCAAGCCGAGCGGGCGGATTGCGCCACTCTGCCGGACGGGCGCCTCTCCCTGCTCTTCGAGGACGGGCGGCAGGTCAGCGGCCGCGTCGTCCCGGCTTCGCCCGGCGCGGTGGCGGTCGTCTTCCGTGGCGTCAACCGTTCCCTCGAGCTCGCGGAGCCCCTGCGGGACCGTCTCGCGCACGCTCCCGGCGCCGCCCCGGGAGGCAACTCGGAGGAGCAAGTTCGGGCCTTGATGCCCGGCCGGGTCCTCGAGGTGGCGGTCTCGGCAGGCGATTCGATAGCGCCAGGAACTCTGTTGCTCGTCCTCGAGGCCATGAAGATGCAGAACGAGATCCGTTCGGCGCACGGCGGCAAGGTCGTGAAAATCGCTGTTGTGAAGGGCCAGGTCGTCGAGGGCGGCGCCCTTCTCGCCGTACTGCGGCCGGAAGGAATCGATCCGCCTTGACGGACGTTTGATCGGTTACGACAATCGTGAGAAAGGGAACCACATGAAACGACGGATGCTCGCTTCGATAGTGGCCGCGGGCCTGCTGCTGGCGAGCCTGGCTGCGGCGCAAGCACGACCCCCGGAAGCCGCGCGCCCGGAGGCCGGGAAGACGGTCGAGCAGGATCTCCAGGCCTACGCTCTGGCCTATCTGCCTTTCGACCCCGATTCGAAGATCGTGGTGGAAAAGGCGAAGGAGACCCTGCCGGGCTTCCTGGGATACAAGGTCGTCCGAACCGGGCGTTACGAGAAGCTCGCCGTCAACAAGATCGTCTACGTCTCGATCGATCGGAAGTGGTTCTTTGCGGGCGACTCGATCGTGAATCCCTCTCCGCGGCCCGTGGGCAGCGCGGCAGATCTCGGCTGGATCGAGGAGCGTTACGCGAAGGCTTTCAACAGGGCGGTGCGCGCCGTGCTCCAGCCCGAGAGGGACACCGCGGGAATGAAAGGCGTGGCGCTGCAGGTGGACACCGGCTACATGCCGGTCCGCATGCCGGGTTACGTCTCGCCGGACGGCCGCGCCTATCTCCAGGGCTCGCTCTGGGACTTCACGATGGATCCGCGCGCGGAGCGGCGGCGCCGCATCGACCTGTCGGCCAACCGCGCGACGGGCCCGGCGACGGCGAAGGTCAACGTCGTCGAGTTCGCCGACATGGAGTGCGGATACTGCAAGATGCGCGGACTCCAGATGGACAAGCTGCTGGAGGTCAACGCGGGGACAGTCGCCGCTCGGCGCCACTACAAGTTCTTCCCTCTCTGGCTGGGGCACGTGTGGGCCATGAAGGCCGCTTCGGCCGCCGACTGTCTTTTCCAGCATTCTCCCCTGAGCATGTTCCCGTTCAAGCTGGCCGTTTACGCGAGGCAGGAGTCGATGACGGTCGCCGGGATCGACGAGCTCGCGCTGCAGTCGGCCGAGGCGGCTGGCGTCCTCCGAGCCGACTTCCTGGCGTGCTATCTGCAGGACCAGAGCTTTGCTCGAATCCGGAAGGACATCGAAGAGGGTTACCGGCTCGGCGTGCTGGCGACGCCGACGTACTTCGTAGATGGGACCGAGATCACCTGGCTGGAGGACAAGGTCATGGAGGAATTCCTCAAGACCTTGTTTCCAACAATCAAGACCATCAGTTACACGCACTGAGTGATTGCTCCCTCTCCCCACGGGAGAGGGATGGGGTGAGGGGCGTTCGAAGTCGACCAGGGTGCAGTTGTGGCTGCAGTTTTCCCCTCACCCTGCCCTCTCCCGGAGGGAGAGGGTAAGAACCTTCAGGGTTCGAAGGGGATCGGGATGGTGGTCCACGCACGCACCGGAGCTCCGCCCTTGCGGGCCGGCTCGAACTTCCAGCGGCGCACGGCAGAGACCGCGGCGTCGGCGAGGCCGCCGTTGACGGCCCTGATCACCTCGACGTCCAGCGGGGTTCCGGTCTCGCCGACGAGGACCCGCAGGATCACGGTCCCGCCGATCTTGGCGCGCAATGCAAACGGCGGGTAGACCGGCTTGACGACAGTCAGGATCTTCGGAGGCGTCTCGACGGAGTCGTCGCCCGGAGCGGGGGCGATGGCCCGCGCCGGCGGTTCAGTCGGCTCGGGCGCGGCCGACCCGCTCGAGGAAGGCGCTGGAGTCGGCTCGGAGCGCGCAGGCGAGTTGGGCGTCGCAGGAATGGCGGGCGGCGGTGTCCCGGCGGCCTCGGCGGCGGACCGGGCGGCCTTCGCCTTGATGTTCTGTTCGAGGCGCTTCATCTCCTGATTCAGGCGCCGAGCCACTTCCTCCTTGAATTGCGCCTCCGTCATCGTGTTGGTGGAGTCGGGCGGCGGCTCGGGCGTGGGCGTGGCAGGCGGAATGGGCGACGGCTGAGGCGTTGGGATTGCAACGGGAGGCACCGGAGTCGAGCGGCGGACAAGGACCCAGATGCCCCCACCCACGGCCGCAGCCACGAGAAGCCAGATCACCAGGGGCAGCGGCCCGCGCGCAGCCGGCTTCGCCTCGGCCTTCCGCGCTTTTCCACCCGGGCCCGCTTCGCGCCCGGGGAAGGCCTGTTGCGGCGGCGGGCGTTTCGGAGGCGGCGGCACGCCGAGCTCGGCGATCGAGCCCGCGTCGAGAGAGGCCTCGTCCGCGCGGCCCTTGTTCTCGGCTTCGATCTCGACGCCGAAGAGCCCGGAGAGATAGAAGGCGAGGTTGAAGGTCGACGGAGCGTAGGGGCCGGAGAAGAGGAGTTTGCCGAGCTCCCGCCGCAGCTCGCCGCTCGACTGGTAACGCGTCTCCGTCGGAGACAGGCACATCCGCAGGATCGCGGCGAGCTCGGGCGCGATGGGCGTGGCGATGTCCTTTGTCGCCGCCCGCAGATCCCCGAGCGGGTCGGCGGGCGACGGAAGTCGGCCCGTGAGCAGCTCGAAAAGGATCGCCCCGACCGAATAGACGTCGGAGTTGCGGCCGACGTTGCCGGAGCCGCGCTCTTCGGGAGCGATGTAGGGGCCGATCGCGGCGGACAGATGCGGCCGGTTGAGCGAGGGCAAGACGCCGGAGGCCAGGCCGAAGCCCGTCAGCCGCGTCTCTCCGTCGTCCGTGATCGAGACGAAGCCCGGCCAGACCAGCCCGTGCAGCGTCCTCTCTCCGTCCACCGTCGTGTTGTAGGCATGGTCGAGAGCCGTTGCGACCTTTTCGGCGATCAGGAGGGCGTGCTCGATCGGGACCCGCTTTCCCATCGAGCGTGTCCGCGCGATGAGCGCGTCGAGCGTGCGGCCGCTCTCCTCGTTCCAGGCGATGAAGGGGACTCCTTCGACGGAATCCATGACGACGTCGCGGGCGATTGCCGGGTTTTTCAGGAATCCGTGGATCTCTCCGTATTCCTCGATGGCGTCGAGCACGTCATCTTCGATGATCTCTTCCGTTTCGAGGATTCGAAGACGGACGAAGGCCCGCTCCCCCGAGATGCGGACCGCGCGGAAGACGGTCCCGAGCGCGTCGTCGGAGAGGCGCCTGGCCAGAACATAGTTGCCGAACCGCCTGGGAAGCGCGTCGTCGCTCGTCATTTTAGGGAGTCACGGCCTCACGATCTCATTGTAAAGGCGAAGCCGGGCCGAGACGGGCCCGGTTCAGTTCTGCGCCGGCCGGTGGGGACCCTGGACCTCGGAGGCCGCCTTCTGTTCGCCGCCCGCCTCCCCGGCGGCCCGCGCCCGGCGGATCTCGGCGATGGCCTGAACGTGTTCCCCAAAGGTCGTCGAAAACGTATGGCGCCCAGTCACGTCGGCGACGAAGTAAAGGTAGGGCGTTTTCTCCGGTGTGGCCGCCGCCTGGAGCGCCACGCGGCCGGGGTTGCAGATGGGCGCGGGCGGCAGGCCGTCGTTCAAGTAGGTGTTAAACGTGGATTCGTAGGCGTAGTCGGAGCGGTAGAGCGTGCCCGTCCATTTGCCGTCCTTCTTCAGGGCGTAGACGACGGTCGGGTCGGCCTGCAGGCGCATGCGCCGGTGCAGCCGGTTCAGGTACACGCCCGCGATGACCTTCGCTTCCGAGGGAAGCCCCGTCTCCTTCTGGACGATGGAGGCGAGGATGACCGTTTGCCAGGTGGAGAGACCCTGGGACTGAGCTTTCTCGCGCATTTCCTGGGTGAAGTACCGGTGGAACTCACCCGTCATCATCTCCACGATCTGGCGGGCCGTGGTGGATCGGGTCACGACCCAGGTGTTTGGAAACAGGAAGCCTTCGAGATCGGGCACGGCGAAAGCGATCCCGGGCAGAAGCTCCGTTGCCTTGAGAGCCCGAGCGAAGGACCTCGAGCTCCCGATGTTTTGCGCCAGGAAGAGGTCGAAGGTTTCATCCGCCGTCAGCCCCTCGGGGACGACGACGGTATGACGGACGACGTCGCCGCGGATCATGCGGTCGATCAGGTCGCTGGCAGGCATGGGCCGCCCGAACCGGTACTCACCCGCCTGCAAGGGGTTCGCGCTGCGGGTGACACGGTAGAAGAACTCCGCGATCTTCGCGTTCTCGACGACGCCCTCCTTCTCCAGCATCCGAAAGATCGTCGCCGTCGAGGTGCCGGCCGGGAAATAGAGGGTCACCTCGGCGGGGCCCGGCAGGGGGGGCGGCTGCTCGAGGCGATGGATCAGGTAAGCCACGACGGCGAGCGCGAGCAGCGACAGGAGCAGGAGGAGGCGCAGCGAGCGCCGGATGGCGCTCATGTCCGGCCCCTGGCCGTGGAGGTTGCCAGGTAGTCGAGGAGCAGGAGGGCCGCGGCCGACCGGTCGATCTCTTCTGCGGAGAGAAGGGGCTCGGCATGGTGCGCTTCCCAGGACGTCAGAGTCTCCTCGTGGTAATCGATCGGCAGGTCCAGCCGCTTTTCGAGCTTGGCGGCAAACGCACGGACCCTTCTCGCGAACGTGCTCTCGACGCCTTCGGGGGAGCGGGGAATACCCAGGACGATGGCCTCGACTTCTTCGTCGCGGCAGAACTGCCCGATCTCCTCGACGGCTCGAGCGTCGCTCGTTCGCCGGAGTGTCCGCCGGGCGGCCACGACCTGTCCGGTGGCGTCGCAGGTCGCCAGGCCGATCCGCTTTTCGCCAAAGTCGATGGCAAGGATCCGGGGCATCCCGAAAGGGTAACCCGAGTGGGGGAGCGGGAGAGGGGCGATAGAATCGGCCCTCCATGAAAAACATCGTCATCCTTTCCGCCACGCGCACTCCCATCGGCTCATTTCTCGGGAAGCTGTCCTCTCGAACGGCCCCGCAGCTCGGCTCGGCGGCAATCCGCGGGGCTCTCGCGGCAGCGGGCGTCGCGCCCGGGGAAGTCGAGCAGGTGATCCTGGGCAACGTGCTGCAGGCCGGGATCGGCCAGGCCCCGGCGAGACAGGCCTCCCTGGGCGCCGGGATCCCCGACACCGTCCCGTGCGTGACAGTCCACAAGGTCTGCGGCTCCGGGATGCGCGCCGTCATGGACGCGTCCAATGCGATTGTCGCCGGCGAGTACGACGTCGCGGTCGCGGGCGGCATGGAGTCCATGTCGAACGCACCCTACCTGCTCGAGCGGGCTCGCACGGGCTACCGCATGGGGCACGGGCAGCTCGTGGACTCGATGATCAAGGATGGCCTGTGGGACCCTTACGGCGACGTTCACATGGGCAATTGCGCCGAGATGTGCGTCGGGAAGTACAAGTTCACGCGCGCGGAGCAGGATGCCTTCAGCCTCGAGTCGTACAAGCGCGCGCAGAACGCCTCGAAGACGGGCCTTTTTTCTGACGAGATCGTGCCGGTCGAGGTCCCGCAGAAAAAGGGCGACCCTGCCGTCATCGACGCCGACGAAGAGCCCTTCGCGGCGCCCCTCGACAAGATGGGGAGCTTGAAGCCGGCCTTTCAAAAGGATGGATCGGTCACCGCGGCCAACTCGTCCAAGATCAACGACGGGGCCGCCGCGCTCGTCGTCGCCTCGGAAGAAAGAGCGAAGGCAAAAGGCTGGAAGCCCATTGCGCGCATCGTGGGCTCTGCGGGGGTGGCGCAGGCGCCCGCGTGGTTCACGACGGCTCCCGTCGGAGCCGTGCAGAAGCTCCTCGGCCAAACCGGCTTGAAGGTCTCCGATATCGACCTCTTCGAGGTCAACGAGGCCTTCGCGGCCGTGGCCCTGGCGGCGATCCGCGAGCTGTCGCTCGACCCGGCCCGGGTCAACGTGCGCGGCGGGGCTGTCGCGCTCGGACATCCGATCGGAGCCTCCGGGGCGCGCATCCTGGCGACCCTCGTGCACGCGCTGCGGCGCGAGGGCAAGAAGCGCGGCATCGCGGCCATTTGCATCGGCGGCGGCGAGGCCACCGCCATGCTGGTCGAGACGGTCTGACGGCTCCGGCAGCCTTCGACCTGGTGCTGGGCGGCGTGCCGCGTTTTGCGGCGGAGGCGCCCTGGGCCCGGAGGCTCGTGCGGCGCTTCGCTTCTCTCTTGCCGTGCGGCCAGCGGACCGAGACCTGGGGGCGGCCCCCTGTCGTCAACGACGCGCAGGGGAACGCGCCGGTCGTGCTCGTCGTCTCGGACCCCGAGGCCTATCTCGTTCCGGAAGCCGCGCGTCGCCTCACGGAGGCCATCGGGGATGCCCGCGCCGACGCCGCGCTGCCGGTCTCGAACGAGCCCTGGTCCGAGGATGCCCGGGTCGTGCCGCCATTCGCGTACCACACGCCCTCTCTCCTCGAGGAGGCCGCGGATGCCGTGGGCGCCGCGTCCGGTCCGCCGCGGCCGGCCCTCGATGCGCGTTCGCCCGTCTTTGCGGTTCGCCGGGATGTCCTGGCGCTGCTGCCGCCCGCCCTGGCCCTCGATGCTGTTCCGCAGGAGGCGGCCCGCCTCGGCCGCCGGGTCGTCATCGTCCCGGGCGCCTACCTCCACCGCTATGGGGAGATGGACGGCCAGGAGAGGGCGGACCTCGCCGGCAAAGTGCCGGAGGGGGCGCGCTCGGTTCTGGACGTCGGGTGTTCCCGCGGCGCCACGGCGGCTCCCCTTCGGGCGCGCGGCGTCGTGACGGTTGTCGGCATCGAGCCGGACGCCGGGGACGCCGCGGTGGCCGCGCGCGTGTGCGACCGGGTCCTGCCCCAGCCGCTCGAGGACGTGAGCGAGGAATTTCCGGGCGCTTTCGACGCCGTGCTCTTCGGGGACGTGCTCGAACACCTGGAGGACCCGTCGGCGGCCCTGACGCGCGTTAAGCCCTGGCTCTCGCCAAAGGGAGTCGTCGTGGCTTCGGTGCCGAACGTCGGCCATTGGTCCGTCGTGGCGGACCTCGTCGGCGGCCGCTTCGACTACGTGCCGTACTCGCTCCTCTCGGGCACGCACATCCGCTTCTTCACGCGGTCGACTCTCGCTGATCTCTTCGAGGCATCACTCTTCTGCATCGAAGAGATCGACACGGTCGTCGTCGCGCCGTCGCCCTCCGGGGCGGCCGCTCTGACGCGGCTGCGTTCCCTGTCCGCGGCGTCGCCGGACCTCGATGTCGTCGAGTTCGTGGTGGTGGCGAAACCACTCGGTTATCATCGTTCCGGATGATCAACAAGGTCGTCGGGTCGGCCGACGAAGCCGTCCGGGACGTCTTCGACGGCGCGACCCTCGTCGTTGGCGGCTTTGGCCTGTGCGGCATTCCGGAGAACCTGATTGCGGCCCTCGTCAGCAAAGGCGTGCGCAACCTGACTGCCGTTTCGAACAACTGCGGCGTCGACGACTGGGGTCTGGGCCTTCTGCTGAAGACGCGCCAGATCCGCAAAATGGTCTCCTCCTACGTCGGCGAGAACGCGGAGTTCGAGCGGCAGTTTCTCTCCGGCGAGCTCGAGGTGGAGCTCGTGCCGCAGGGCACGCTGGCCGAGCGGATGCGGGCAGGCGGCGCCGGAATCCCCGGCTTCTACACGCCGACCGGTGTCGGCACGCTCGTTGCGCAGGGCAAGGAGTCCAGGGATTTCGACGGGCGCGAGTACGTCCTCGAGCGCGGGATCGTGGGGGACTTCTCTCTCGTCGCGGCCTGGAAGGGCGACCGCCTCGGCAACCTCGTCTACCGAAAAGCTGCGCGCAACTTCAACCCCATGGCCGCGACAGCCGGCAAGATCTCGATTGCCGAGGTCGAGGAGCTCGTCGAGGTCGGCGCCCTCGATCCCGAGTGCGTCCACACGCCCGGCGTTTTCGTCCAGCGCGTCGTCGTGGCCCCCCGCCAGAAGCGCATCGAACGCCGCACGGTGAGGAAGGGAGCGTAAACGTAGTGATCGATGTCGGCCGGCCGGACCTTGCGGGTCCCCTCTCCCCCCGGGAGAGGGACAGGGTGAGGGGCTGGCAAGAGCCGAGAAACTTGCTCCCGGGCGGCGCCTTTCCCCTCACCCCAACCCTCTCCCGGTGGGAGAGGGGGTTGCACATGTGGCGGGGTCACCATGCTTGATCGGGAGGGGATCATTCGGCGGGCTGTTAAAGAGCTGAAGGACGGATACACCGTCAACCTGGGGATCGGGATGCCCACCCTCGTCGCAAACCATATTCCGGCGGGGATGGAAGTCATCCTGCAATCGGAGAACGGGATTCTCGGATTGGGTCCTTACCCGGCCGAGGCCGAGGTCGACGCCGATCTCATCAACGCCGGCAAGGAGACCGTGACGGTCAAGCCCGGAGCTTCGTATTTCTCATCGGCGGACTCTTTCGCCATGATCCGCGGCGGCCACATCGACCTCTCGATCCTCGGCGCCATGCAGGTGGACGAAGAGGGCTCGATCGCCAACTACATGATCCCGGGCAAGATGGTGAAGGGAATGGGCGGGGCGATGGACCTGGTGGCCGGCGCGCGCCGGCTCGTGGTGACGATGGAGCACACGGCGAAGTCGGGGGAGAAGAAGATCCTGAAGCGGTGCACGCTGCCGCTGACCGGCCGGCGCTGCGTCCATCGGATCATCACGGACCTCTGCGTTTTCGACGTCCTCCCCCAGGGACAGGGGCTCCGTCTCGTCGAGCTGGCGCCCGAAGTCACTGTCGATGAGGTCCGGGCGAAGACGGAGGCAGCTTTCGACGTGGCGTCGGGCGTTCGGCCGATGGACGCGTGAAGCTCCTCCGGGCCGCGGCGCCTCTCGTTCTCCTCGTCCCCGCGGCCGTTCTCGCCCAGCAATCGACGTCGAGCGACCCGTTCGAGTCGCGGTTTCGCCAGCGGGCGAACTTTCAGATCCGCTTCAAGGTCCCCGAGAAAGGGGGCGAGGTGCACCTCTCGACGCGGAAGCCCGTCCAGTACGTGCAGGACGTCTCCTGGGACGGCAGCGAAGAGGTCACAATCGAGTACCAGGACGTGAAGATCACGGCCGACAAGGGCCACTACGATTTTCCGACGAAGACCGCGACCCTCGACGGCCACGTCGTCATCGACCAGGGTCCCACGCGCCTTTCCGGCTCGCACGCCGTGTTCCACCTCGATTCTAAGACCGGCACGATCGACGACGCGACAGCGGACCTCGCGCCCGCCTACCACATCGTGGCAAAGGCGATCGACAAGACCGGCGAGGCGACCTACCTCATCCATCAGGGCCTTTTCACCTCGTGCGACCTTCCGCGCCCGGAGTGGTCGTTTCGCCTCGCCGAGGCCTCGGTCACCCTCGACGACTACGCGCGGATGAAGGACGTGACGTTTCGGGCCGGGTCCGTGCCGCTTTTCTATACGCCGTACCTGATCTGGCCGACAAAGGAGGACCGGGCCTCGGGACTGCTGGTGCCGGGCATCGGCTACAGCAGCCAGCGGGGCGCGTATCTGGGCCTGACGCACTACTGGGTCACGGGCCGCTCGACGGATCTGACGACGGGGCTCGACCTGTTCTCGAAGGGCTCGATCGGGCTCGGCGCGGAATTCCGGTGGACGCCGACGGCGGAGTCGGCCGGGCTCTTCCGCGGCTACGTCATCTACGACAAGCAAGCCACGGTCTGCGTGCCTCTCGATCAGGCGCCGCCGGGCGGCGGCAACGGTTTCTGTTCGCAGGGCAACGGCCAGCTCGGGGTCTTCACGACGAAGGCGGAGTGGCGCTGGAAGTTGCGTCTCGAGCACGTCGCGGAGGACCTGCCTTACGGCTTCCGAGGTGTCGTCTCCGTGCGCGACTATTCGGACCAGCAGTTTCTCGAGGACTACGAGCGCAACTTCTCGATCGCCTCCTCGCGCCAGATCCTGTCGACGGCCTTCATCTCGAAGAACTTCGGCGACGAGTCCTTGAACGTGCGCTTCGAACGCGCGGAGACCTTCTACGGGCAGGACGTGCTCCAGGAGCGGTTTCCGACAGTCGAGCTCTACCGGCGCACGTCGCGGCTCGGCGAAACACCGCTCTATCTCGCCCTGGAGTCGTCGCTCTCCGGTCTTTTCATCAACCGGGGACCGGGCCTTCTGCACGGCACGTACGGGCGCGCGGACCTGCATCCCCTCTTCTCGCTTCCCTGGAAGGGCATCCCGTGGCTGTCCCTGACGGCCAGGCTCGGCGGCAGGTGGACCGGCTACACGAACTCGACGGACGAAGGGCAGACGCAGTTTGTCGGCAGCGCGTACGAGCGCGTCTACGGCGAAGCCGGCCTTTCGCTGGTCGGTCCGTCCTTGACACGCATCTACGATTTCGAGCTCGGTCCGTACGGCAAGTTCAAGCACGTCATCGAGCCGCGGGTGGATTACGACTGGGTCTCCAACGTGACGGACCCTGCCGCGATCCCCGTCTACGACGAGGTCGACACCCAGCTCGGCCACAACCAGATCCGCTACGCCCTGGTCAACCGCCTCCTCGCGCGGCCGGCCGACCCGAAGCAGGGCGCTGCACAGGAGATCGCCTCGCTCGAGATCGCCCAGACGTACGCCTTCGAAACGCCCCAGACGACGATTGGAACGACGATCGTGCCCACGCTCGGCAACGCCGGGCCGCTCGAAGGGATTCTCCGGATCCACGCCTCCTCGCTCTTCCAGTTCGACGGCCGGGTGGCTTTCGACACCCACGTCGACCGCGTGACAGCCACCTCGATCACGGCTTCCGCGGCCTGGAGCACGAATTTCGTCAACCTGACGTGGTTCGAGAGCCGGGCGGTCATCCCCGGGGCGGGTGGGCAGGTCACCATCGTGAGTCCGAGCGACCAGCTCCGCGGTTCCCTGGGCTTCGATATCGTGAAGTGGCTGCGCCTCGATACCCAGCTCAATTACGATGTCCGCAACGCGACGATGCTCGAAGACCGGTCGCTCCTGACATACCAGGGCAAGTGCTTCTCGGTATTCCTCGAGGTCCGAAACCTCCGGGTGCCGCCGACGCCGACCCACGAGTACCGCCTCGTCGTGAACCTGAAAGACATCGGGAAGCTCCTCGATGTCAACGGGTCCCTGGACCGGCTCTTCGGGCAGTGACGGTTCCGCTCGACTCAGCCATGGCCGAAGCCGGTGTTGCTGCCGCGCCCACCCCCGTCGAGGTGATGGCCGCGCCCCATCCGTCGGCGCAGCTCAAGAGGCGGGTGCTCGTCACCGGGTCCTCGGGCATGCTGGGCCAGGACCTCGTTCCGGTTTTGGCCGGCGCCGGTTGCGAGGTGTTTGCGCGAGCGAGAGCCGAGCTCGACATCACGGAGGCCGATCAGGTCGGCCGCGCGTTCCGGGACATCCGGCCGGACGTCGTCGTCAACTGCGCGGCATACACGCGGGTGGACGCAGCCGAGACGGACCCGCGTGCTTTCGGGGTCAACGCCGGGGGTGTGCGGATCCTCGCGGAGGCGTGCTTGAAGCAGAGCTGCCAGCTCGTCCAGTTGTCGACGGACTTCGTCTTCGCGGGCGACAAGACGGAGCCTTACCTCGAGGCGGACCGGACCGGGCCGCTCTCGGCCTACGGGCGCAGCAAGCTCGAAGGGGAGGAAGCGGCGCTGGCCGTGCCCAGGGGCCTGGTCGTGCGCAGCTCGTGGCTCTTCGGCCGTTCCGGGTGGAACTTCGTGGAGGCGATCCTGAAGCAGGTCGAGAGCGGCAAGCGCGCGCTCACCGTCGTCAACGATCAGCGCGGGCGGCCGACGGCGACGACCGACCTCGCCGAGGCGATCCTCGCGCTGCTCGAGGAGGGTGCGGTCGGCGTCTTCCATTTCGCCAACGCGGGCGAGGCGACCTGGTTCGACTTCGCGCAGGACATCCTGCTCCTTTCGGGCCACGGAGACGTGACGCTTCTGCCGACCACGTCGGCCGCGCTCAACCGCCCGGCCCGAAGGCCAGCCATGTCGGTGCTTGCGACGGGAAAGTACGAGGTCGTGACCGGCCGGGGGATTCGCCATTACCGCGAGCCCTTGATCGAGTACCTGGCCGTGCGCGCCGAGCCCGAGCTGTGACTCCGGCGGAATGGAGGAGGAAGGCCGTCCATGCCGGCATGGGGCTCTTCGCTTTCTCCCTGCGGTGGCTGACCTGGCAGCAGGCTGCTGTCTGCGCTCTCGCGGCGCTCGCCTTCAATCTCTTCGTCATGCCGAGGATCGGCCGAGGCATCTATCGGGACGGATCCAGGAAGCGCGACACGGGCATCGTCGCCTATGCGGCGGTGGTGCTGATCCTCATCCTGGTCTTTCGCCACCAGCTCGAGATCGTGGCCATGGTCTGGGCCATGATGGCCTTCGGCGATCCGGCGGCCACGATTGCCGGGCGGCTGATCGGGGGCCCGGCCCTCCCGTGGAATCGCGAGAAGACCTGGACCGGGCTGTTGTCGAACTGGGCTGTGGCCGGCGGCACGGCTGTCGCCGCTCTCTGGGTCTACGCGGGGCAGCCTCCGGCTCCCGTGACCATCCCGGTTCTCTTCGTCGGGGCTGCGGTCTTCGCGTTTCTCGAGTCGGTCCGCTCGGGTCTCGACGACAACATCGTCGCGGCCCTCCCGACGGCTCTGGTTCTCGTCACCCTTGCCGGGATGGACCCGCGTGTCCGGGCATTCGGTTGGGGCCATCTTTCGGTCAAGACGATCGTGCTCGCGGCCGCCGTCAACCTGGCCGTTGCTTTCCTCGGCGGGCGGCTCGGCTTCGTGAGCCGCTCGGGCGCGGTGAGCGGAGCGGTCGTCGGCTTTTTCGTCGTCGCCTTCGGTGGGTGGAGCCGCTACGGGCTTCTGTGGGCCTTCTTCCTCATCGGAACGGCCGCCACGGCGCTCGGCTTCCGGAGGAAGGCGCAAGCCGGGCTGGCTGAAGCCAACCGGGGCCGGCGCGGAGCTGCAAACGTCGTTGCCAACTGCGCCGTGCCGACGGCCTTCCTGATGTTCGGGTTCGCACCCATCTGCTTTCCGGCCGCCTTCGCCGCGGCTCTCGCAGATACCTTGGGAACCGAAGTCGGAACGCTCTACGGCAAGCAGGCCTTTTCCCCGACGACGTTCCGTGTCCTTCCGGTCGGCACCCCGGGAGCGATTTCGTGGCCCGGAACGGCGGCGAGCCTGCTGGGTTCGGCGCTGATGGCGGCCGCCGCCTGGCTCCTGGGCGTCGCGGATCCGGGCGTCCTCTGGCTCGTGGTTCTGGGCGGATTCCTCGGCAGTTTCGCCGAGAGTGTCGTCAAGGACCTCGGCCGGCGCATGGACTTCGAGCTCGACCACGACTTCGCCAACGCCTTCAACACGTTCGTCGGCGGGATTGCGGCGCTTCTCATGGGAGCAGCCGTCACCTCGATCCGCGGATGAAGCGCTGGATACGGCTCGTCCGGCCCTTCACTCTCGTGCCGCCCCTTCTCGGCATCGTGTCGGGAGCCGTCTGCGCCTTCGGCTCGGCTCACAACCCGGACCCCTCGCGGCGCCTGACCTGGGCCGTCGTTCTGACCGTCCTGGTCGGCTCGGTCTGCGCTTCGGCCATGAACGCGGCCTCCAACATCGTCAACCAGATTGCAGACCTCGCAATCGACCGGCAGAACAAGCCCGGGCGCCCGCTCGTGACAGGCGAGATCGGCATTCCGGAGGCCTGGGCCGTGTCGGCATTCCTGTACGCGCTGGCCATCGTTCCGACCTGGATCGTCGTTCCATACCCTTACAAGGCGTTGGGCGATCGAATCGGGGCGCCCCTCCACCTTCACGCCGCGTTCTTCATCTATCTCCTCGGAGCCCTCGCGACGTTCGTGTACTCGTTCCCGGCTTTCGGCCGCACCAAGCGCCACTGGTTCGGCGCGAACTTCACGATCGCCGTCACACGCGGCGGGCTGCTCAAGGTCGCGGGATGGGCGTTCGTTGCGTCGGTCCTGTTCGCGGAGGCGTGGGCGATCGGAGCCGTCTTCGCGCTGTTCCTGCTGGGCGCGACGTCGACGAAGGATTTCTCCGACATGGAAGGCGACCGGGCCCACGGCTGCGTCACGCTGCCAATCCGGTTTGGTGTGAGGCGCGCGGCGCAAATGATGGCGCCGTTCTTCGTTCTTCCCTGGCTGCTCATCCCCGTGCTCGCCCGGCTTCCCGACCCGGACGGGAGCGGGGGAGCGCTCCTCACGGGCAACCGAGCTCTCCTGACGGTGCTCGGGCTCGGGCTCGCCGCGTGGGGCGGTTATGCCGCGCGGCTTCTGCTGCGAAACCCGGACGACCTGGCCCGCACGGAGAACCATCCGGCCTGGACCCACATGTACCTGCTCATGATGGCGGCACAGGTGGGCTTCGCGCTGGCGTATGTCTTCTAGGCCCCCTGTTATAATGAGATGTGCCGCGCCGCTTCTCCGCCGTGCCCGTCTCCGATCCCTCCTCCGAGCCGGAAGGCTTCCAGGCTCGCTGGAGCGGTCTTTCGGTGACCCTGGACGAGAGGACCTTAAATGCCCTCGTTCACCGCCTGGTCGACCGGATCCCCGACCTCCAGGACCTCAATCTCTCGCTCGATAACGGCGAGCTGACAGCCGGTCTCACCGTCCGGCGCTACGGCGTGCCGCTCTCCGCCCGGGCCACCCTCACGCAGCTGCGCCTGAAGGACGGGTTCCTGGCGTTCGTTCTGGACAAGGTCCAGGCGCTCTCCTTCATCCCTATCCCCGATCAGCTCCTGGCCTACCTCGTTGCGAAGGCCCCGCAGGGCCTTCTGACCTGGTACCCCGAGGACCGCATCATGGTCGTGAACCTGAACGACTGGATGCCGCCCGGCATCGACCTCTCGCTCGAGCGCACACAGTTCGATCCGGGCGCCCTGACCCTCCACTTCGCCCCCGGCTCTTACGACCTCACCTCCCTGCTCAACACCTCGCTGCCCGATCAGGACGACTGACTCTTCGATTGCCCGGTAGAATCCCTCCCTCTCGTTGAGGAGGGATCATGAAAGTCGTTTCCCTTGCGCTGGCCAGCCTGCTGTCGGCAGCCTCCCTGCTTGCCCAGGCGGGCGACATTGTTCCGAACGAAAACCTCGTCGTCGAGGGGATTCCGAAGATCCCCGGCGGGATTGCCGAGGCGGTCCGGCCCTACACCGAGAGTCGGTCGGCCGCCTTCGAGAGCTGGCACCCCGTGCGCCGCGAGATGCTCATCGCGACTCGCTTTGCCGACACGGTTCAGGTCCATCTCGTGAAAATGCCCGGCGGTGCGCGCCGGCAGATGACCTTCTATCCGGACCGCGTGTTCGGAGCGTCTTTCCAGCCCACGCGCGGCGACTTCTTCCTTTTCGCCAAGGACGTGGGCGGGGGCGAGTTCTACCAGATCTACCGCTATGACATGGCATCAGGCGCCGTGACGCTCACAACCGACGGCAAGTCGCGCAACAGCCTGGGCGCCTGGTCACGCCAGGGGGACCGGGTCGCCTACACCTCGACACGGCGCAACGGGCAGGACGCCGATCTCTACGTGCAGAGCCCGGCGGACCCGAAGACCGACCGGCGCCTGGCGGAGCTTTCGGGCGGCGGCTGGCGCGCGCTCGACTGGTCGCCGGACGGCACGAAAGTGCTCGTCGCGGAAGGCATCTCGGTCAACGAGTCGTACTTGTGGCTCTTCGACGCAGCTAGCGGACAGAGGACGCTCGTCACGCCGAAGGGAGGAAAAGAAAAGATCGCCTACGATGGCGGGCAGTTTGCGCCCGATGGCAAGTCGGTTTACGTCGCGACAGACAGGGACTCCGAGTTCCAGCGTCTGGCCCGCATCGACCTCGCGACGGGCAAGCACACGTTCCTGACGTCGCAGATCCCCTGGGACGTCGAGACCTTCGAGCTGACGCGCGACGGCAAGCGCCTGGCCTACGTGACGAACGAGGACGGCGCGAGCGTCTTGCGCGTGCAGGAGGTCGCGACGGGCAAGGAGACGAAGGTGCCGGGGCAGGGACTCGGCACGATCGGCGGAGTGTCCTGGCACCTGAACGGCCGCGACCTCGCATTCTCCTTCTCCGGCGCCCGGTCTCCCGCAGATGTCTACTCCTACGACGCCGACTCGGGAAAAGTCGAGCGGTGGACGGAGAGCGAAACGGGAGGGTTGAACGCCGAGACCTTCAGCGAGCCCGAGCTCGTGCGCTGGAAGAGCTTCGACGGCAAGACGATTTCCGGCTTCCTCACAAAGCCGCCTGCGCGCTTCTCGGGCAAGCGGCCGGTCCTCGTCAACATCCACGGCGGACCCGAGGGGCAGGCCCGGCCAGGCTACCTCGGCCGCGGCAACTACTACTTGAACGAGCTCGGCGTCGCGGTCATTTACCCCAACGTCCGGGGCTCGACGGGCTTCGGTAAGACTTTTGTCACGCTCGACAATGGTGTCCTGCGCGAAGACTCGGTCAAGGACATCGGGGCCCTTCTCGACTGGATCAAGACCCGTCCGGACCTCGACTCCGACCGGATCATGATCACGGGCGGCAGTTACGGGGGGTACATGACGCTCGCCTCGGCCGTCGCCTACAACGACCGGATCCGCTGCTCGCTCGATGTCGTCGGCATCTCGAACTTCGTGACGTTCCTCGAGAAGACGGAGGCCTACCGGCGCGACTTGCGGCGCGTCGAGTACGGCGACGAGCGCGACCCGAAAATGCGGGAGTTCCTGATCCGCATCTCGCCCCTGACAAACGCCAGCAAAATCACGAAGCCGCTTTTCGTCGTGGCTGGAGCAAACGACCCCCGCGTGCCGCACAACGAGTCGGAGCAGATGGTGGCGACGATTCGCAAGAACGGAGGCGCCGTGTGGTACCTCATGGGCAAGGACGAAGGGCACGGCTTCTCCAAGAAGCGCAACCAGGACTACCAGTTCTATGCCACGATCGCGTTCATGCAGGAGAACCTCCTGAGGTAGGTCTCGAATGACGCTCTCCGCCGGGACGCGCCTGGGCCCGTACGAGATCGTCGCGCTGATCGGCGCGGGCGGGATGGGAGAGGTGTACCGGGCGCGCGACACGCGCCTCGGGCGAGAGGCGGCCGTCAAGGTCCTGCCGGCGGGGCTCACGCGGGACAAAGAACGGCTCTCCCGGTTCGAATCGGAGGCGCGGGCGGCCTCGGCCTTGAATCACCCGAACATCGTCACGATCTACGACGTCGGAGAAGCCGGCGGGGTCGCCTGGATCGGCATGGAGCTGGTCGAAGGCGAGACCTTGCGCGACCTGATGGGCCAGGGCGCCATCACGGCGCGGCGGGCCGCTTCGCTTGCGGCCCAGATTGCCGACGGACTCGCCCGTGCGCACGAGGCGGGGATCGTGCACCGCGATTTGAAGCCCGGGAACATTCTCGTCTCGAAGCAGGGGCGCGCCAAGATCGTCGATTTCGGCCTCGCTCGCGTGGTCGATTCCGATGTTCTCGCGTCGTCCCAGGCCCCGACGGCCGCCGAGCGCACGCAGCCGGGGACAGTCCTCGGAACGGTCGGCTATATGTCGCCGGAACAGGTGCGCGGCCAGACCGCCGACCCGCGAACGGACATCTTCGCGCTCGGAGCCGTGCTCTACGAGATGCTGGCCGGGCACCGAGCCTTCCGAGGCTCGACGCCGGCGGACGTGATGACGGCGATCCTCCGGGAGGAGCCCGCCGATCTTCCCCCGGGCACCTCGCCGGCTCTCGAGAGGATCACGAAGCGCTGCCTGGAGAAGAATCCGGAGGAACGCTTTCAGTCGGGCCGCGACCTCGCGTTCGCCCTCGAATCTCTCTCGAGCGCCTCCGGGGCCGAACCGACCCTGGCGTCGGCGCCCCGGGCAAATAGGGCGGGCATCTGGCTCCCGGTTCTCGTCGGAGCGGCCGCAGCTTTCGCGTTGGCCTGGCTCCTGCGTCCTGTGCTCGCCGCCGGCGTCGGCGCTCCGTCCTTTTCCCGTGCTGTGAGGATAGCCGGCGGCCCCGGCCGGCAGTTCGGAGCCGTCCTGTCGCCCGACGGCAAGTGGGTCGCCTATCTCTCGGATGTGCGGGGACCCACGGACGTGTTCGTCAAGTTCCTCGCGGGCGGGGAAGCCGTCAACCTGACGGCCAGGACGGGATTGAACGTCCAGTCGCGCGTGGACATTGGAGGTCCGGATGTTTCGCCGGATGGCACGCTTCTCCTCGTGGACGCGGCGGCGCCTGGACCGGTGCCCGCCCCGGTCCCGCTGGCTTACGAAAGTTGGGCGATCCCCGTTCCGCTGGGCGGCGCGCCGCGCCGGTTCCTGGCCGGCGCACACAGTGTTCATTTCTCGCCGGACGGGCGCCGCATCGTCTACGTGCGCGCAGGCTCTTCACTCGGCGACGCCCTCGTGGCGGCCGACTCAGACGGCAGCAATCCGAAGGAGATCCTGAAAGCGCGCGGAGGCCTTCACACCCACTGGCCGGCATGGTCCTCAGACGGGAGGTTCGTCTATTTCATCTACGGCATCGTCAGCGCGAACGGCGAGCCCGCCGAGATTTTCCGCGTGCCGGCCACGGGCGGAGAACCCGAGCCCGTCGTGCGGACCTCTCGCCGCGCCGTGTACCCCGTGCCGATGCCCGAGGGCCGCGGCCTCCTCTACGCTGCGAACGTCGACAGCGCCGATCTCGGCCTGTGGTGGCAGCCCTTTGGCCGGGGCGAGCCGCGGCGGCTGACCGTGGGCGTTGGAAGCTACGCGGAGTCCAGACTCTCCGCCGACGGCCGGTTTCTCGTTTCAACGCTCGTCGACACCCGGCAGTCTCTTCTGTCGATACCCGTCCAAGCCGTGGCCGAGGCCGCGCCGCGGGCGCTGACGGACGGCGAAACAGGCGACGTCGACCCGGCCGTTGTGCCGCAGTCGGGCCGGATCGTCTTCAGCTCGTCCCGTTCGGGCAGCCGGAATCTCTGGCTGGCCGGTGCCGAAGCCGCGGACCCGCAACCGCTCACGGCGGGCAACGCGCTCGATGAGCATCCGGCTGTTTCTCCCGATGGCAAGCAGATCGCCTTCGTGTCCGATCGGGGAGGGCAGCGGAGCATCTGGATCGTCCCGATTGAGGGCGGCGCCCCGCGGCGGATCGCGGCGGCGCAGGCTCTCGATACTCTGTGCTGGTCGCCCGACGGCAGCGAAATCCTCTACGCCGCTCCGGCTGGCGACGTGCCGGGTCTCTTCCGCCTCCGCATCGCCGACGGAAGGATCGCCCGCCTGCCGACTCCCGGGGCGGCGCATTCGGGTGCCTGGTCTCCGCTCGGAGATCTGATCGCTTATCTGGAACCGATCCAGGGAGGTCCCACCAGGCTTCGGTTCGTCGATCCAGTCGGCAAACCGGTCTCCCGGTTCCCCGAGGACTCGGGCCCGCACCTCGGCAACGGCTATCTCGCCTGGTCGCCCGATGGCCGGACTCTCGCGGCGATGGCCGTACCCGGCAGCAGCGAGACCTCGTTCTGGATCATCGATCCAGCCGCGCCGGCATCGATGCGGAGGCTCCGCGACCTGCCCGCCGAGGTGCGCGGCCGCGGCCTCGCCTGGACGCCCGACGGAAAGAACCTCGTCGTGGGTAACTACCAGTCGACGAGCGACGTCGTCCTCTTCACGCGCGAGCGCTGAACCCGCCGGGCCAAAAGGGCGACTGCTCGCGGAGGACCGCGTCGAGGATGCGGGCGGCCAGGGGCGCGGGTGCGCCGAAGTCCGTGCGAGAGGGCGCGTCCCCGAGCAGGACCCGAAGGCAAGCGGCGGCCGAGGCCGAGATGGCGTCGAGGTTGTAGCCGCCTTCGAGGGCGAGCACCACTCGGCCGCCAGCGAGGGGCAGAAGGCGCGACGTCATCGCCGCGTAGCCGGAGGGCGAGATCCGCATGCCGCCGAGAAGGTCCCCGGCCGCCGCGTCGAATCCCGCCGAGACGAGCACGAGGTCGGGCGAGAAGGCGCGCGCGATCGGGAGGAGCACGCGGTCGAAGGCAGCGAGGTACTCGGCGTCGCCCATGCCGGCCGGCCAGGGCACGTTGACGGTGCGCCCCGGCGCCGCGGCGCCGCCGGTCTCACCGATCGAGCCCGTGCCCGGGTAGAACGGGTACTGGTGTGTCGAGAAGTAGAGGACGTCGGGGTCGTCCCAGAACGTGTTCTGAGTCCCGTTGCCATGGTGGACGTCCCAATCCACGATCAGGATTCTTTTTGCACCCTTCTTCTGTGCGGCGCGCGCGGCGACGGCCACGTTGTTGAAGAGGCAGAAGCCCATGGCGTGGCCGGCCTCGGCGTGGTGGCCCGGAGGGCGAACGAGGGCGAAGCCGTTGGAGAGACGGCCAACCAGGACTGGAGCCGTGAGCTCCGAAAGGCCGCCTGCCGCGAGGAGCGCCGCCGCCTCGGACTCGCGGCGCGCATACGTGTCGGGGTCGAGCTGCGTGAGCTCGTGCAGGGCGGTCGCGTGGACCTCGGCAAGCAGGCTCTCGGTGTGCACCGCGAGGATCTCTTCGCGCGTCGCGGGCCTTGCCGCCACGCGCTCGCAGCGCCCGGCGAGGCCTTCGCTCTCGAAGCGGTTCCAGATCGCTTCGATCCGTCCCTCGTGCTCCGGGTGGCCGGCGGGCGCGCGGTGGAGGAGAAACCGCTCGTCGTAGAGGAGACCGGTCGTCATCGAGAACCGGAGGGAGAGGGTGGGGGAGTGGGAGAGGGGGCAACGGTGGGGCTGCGGTGGAACAGGGGCGACTTGGAGCGAAACCACCACAACCCGGCGCCGAAAGCGGCCGCATAGAGGAGGATCATCAGAACGGCCAGGCCGGGTCCGCGGCGCGCGGGCGGGGTCGGGGTCGGCTCAGGCATTGAGGGTTGCGGCGAGCTCTTTCGGGTCGGAAGTGGGCCGCTGGCAGGCGAAGTTCTCGCAGACGAACGCCTCGGCGAGTCCGTCTTCGGCCGCACGGCCCAAAACGAGAGGGGTCACGTCCGCGAGGCTCAGCGTGGCGTCCGCGTGAACCAGGACGCGGTTCAAACCGGGGCTTGAGAAGACAGCCGAGCGCAGCGCTTCGAAATCGGGGCGGCCGGGCTCGCCCGAGAGCACGACTTCTCGGACGGGCCCCGTCGCGAAGTCCAGGGCACAGAGGAGGCGGGGCACGGCGGCCGGGGCGCTGGTCAGGTAGCCGGACCAGGCCTCAACAAGGGCGTCCGCCCTCTTCCGATACTCCCCCTCGCCCGTGAAGGCCGAGAGGCGCAGGAGGTTCATCGCGGCAACGGAGTTGGAGGAGGGCAGGGCGCCGTCGGCCGCCTCTTTTGGGCGCACGATCAGGCCGTCATGCCCTTCCCCGGCCAGAAAGAAGCCGCCCCGGGGATCCGCGAAGCGCTCTTCGAAGGCCTTCTCGATCTCCAGCGCGGCGCGGAGGTAGCGCGCCTCGAAGGTCGACTCGTACAGGTCGAGGAGCGCCTCGACGAAGAACGCATAGTCGGAAGCGAAGCCTGTGATACCGGCCCGGCCTCCTTTTTCGCGGTGGAGGAGCTCCGAGCCCGAGCGACATTGCCCGAGGATTCTGTCTGCGGCAAGACGGGCCGCCGCCTCGTAGCGGGGCTCCTGGAGGACTCTGCCCGCCAGCGCGAAAGCCGAGATCGCAAGAGCGGTCCAGTCGGTCAGAAGCTTGTCATCCGTTCCGGGCCAGACGCGCCGGCTCCGCGCGGCATACATCTTTTCGCGCGCGGCCGAGAGAAGCGTTTCGATCTCCGGCTCCGGGCGCGTGAACCTCCGGGCGAGCTCGGGCACGGTCGCAACGACCGAGAGGACCGTTTCACCGTTCTCGAAGTTCCCCTCCTTCGTAATGCCGAAGCGCGCAGCGACGATCGGCGCGGCATTTGCTCCGACGGCGGCTTCCAGAGTCTCCGGGTTCCAGACGTAGAAGGTGCCTTCCTCGCCGCCTGAATCGGCGTCCTGGGCCGAGAAGAACCCTCCGCCCTCGGGCGTCATCTCGGCAAGCAGGTAGTCGAGCGTCGCGCGCGCGACGCGGGCGTGCTCCTGCCCTCCGAAGGCTCGGTGGGCGAGCACGTAGACGCGGGCCAGCATCGCGTTGTCGTAGAGCATTTTTTCGAAGTGCGGCACGAGCCAGAGCGCGTCGGTCGCGTAGCGGTGGAATCCGCCGCCCACCTGGTCGCACAGGCCGCCCGAGGCCATCTTCGCGAGAGTGACCTCCACCATCCGCCGCGCCGAGTCTTCCCGCGTGCGCAGCCAGCGCCGGAGCAGCAGCTCGAGCTTCATGGCGGGCGGGAACTTGGGCGCGCCGCCGAACCCTCCGTGGACGGGGTCGAACTGGGACTCGAGCGAACGGGCAGCTGCGTCGAGGGCCTGGGGCCCCGCGGCGGCGCCTGCGGGGATTCCGTCCGCGGAGGCCGAGAGGTGCGCCAGCATCTCGCCGGCAGAAGCCTCGAGGTCCTTCCGGCGGTTTGTCCAGGCTTGGCGGATCGACTGGAGCAGCGCGACGAAGCCGGGACGGCCGAACTTCCCGTCGGGCGGAAAGTACGTTCCGCCATAGAAGGGAGCGCGCTCGGGCGTCAGGAAGAGCGAGAGCGGCCAGCCGCCCGAGCCCGTCATCATCTGCACGGCCGTCATGTAGATGTCGTCGACGTCGGGACGCTCCTCGCGGTCGACCTTGATCGAGACGAACCCCTCGTTCAAGACGGCCGCGACGTTCTCCTTTTCGAAGGACTCGTGCTCCATGACGTGGCACCAGTGGCACGTCGAGTAGCCGATCGAGAGAAAGACGGGCTTGTCCTCCGCCCTCGCCTTCGCAAAGGCTTCCTCGCCCCACGGATACCAATCGACGGGGTTGTCCTGATGCTGGAGGAGGTAAGGGCTCTGCTCGCCGGCGAGGCGATTCGCCATGTTCCCGAGGATATGCCCGTTTGGGCCTAGCGGGCTTCGGCGGTGATCGTGACTTCCTTATCCCGGTCTTTCACGACGACAACGTCCCCGGGGCCCAGCTCGTCGAGCTTCCTCAGGATGTCGCGCGTCGTGATCCGCTGGCCGCCGCCGAAGCTCTCGACGATGGCCCGCGGCAGCCGCACCTTGACGGTCTTGTCCCAGTTGTCCTTGAGGAGAATGTCGAGGGCCGTCCCGTCCGGCTTGACCTCGATCGTGTAGTCGTCCCGCTTGATGAGGCCGGGCTTGTCCGGCGTGCTGCCGTCTGCGGCCTCCAGGATGTCCCGAGGCGTGACGTCGCTCCGGCCCCAGTCGGCCCGCAGGTCGCCGCCGATGCTGTCGAGCGGGACGAGCTTGGCCATCCGGGCGACGAAGTTCGAGGGGACGGTGAAGGACACGTGGCGAGTCGAGCCGCCCTCGTTCTCCCGAACCTCCACCCGGTACCCCTTGACGCGCGAAAACTCGACAGCCGGCCGCCGCCACACCGCCAGCGCCAGCACCACCAGCAGCACCACGAAGAGCCCCATGACCACGGCGCGGATCTCTTTCATAGGCGTTCTCTCACAATACTCTGAACGTATCAGAGGGCAGGAAGTTCCCGCTCTTTTCCCTCTCCCTCCGGGAGAGGGTTAGGGTGAGGGGGAGTCAAAGGCGAGAAAAGGTCCATGTTTGGGCTTCTGTTCACCCCTCACCCCGCCCCTCTCCCGGGGGGAGAGGGTGAGGCCTCTGTGGTAGTTTGTTGAGGAATGCCTCATTTCATTACAGATACGTGCATCGGGTGCGGGGTGTGCGAGATCAAGTGCCCCACGCACACGATCACGGGTGACAAGAGCGAGAAGTACGTCATCCACGCCGACCGCTGCATCGATTGCTCGGTCTGCGCCCGTTATTGTCCGGTCTCCTGCATCGAGGACCACAAGGGCCTGCTCGTCGAAAAGGTGCGTCCCAAGGACATCCCCAAGGCCATCGTGGATCGGGACCTGTGCACGGGCTGCGAGTTCTGCATCGACATTTGCCCCTTCGACTGTATCTACCTGATCGACGATCCGTTTCACGAGACGTTTCACAAGATCGCCGAGGTCGACGCCGGCCCCTGCGTCTCGTGCCGCCTGTGCGAGACCGTTTGCGAGAAGGACGCCATATTCGTTCCAAATCCCATCACCCAGGCGAAGAGGTACCTTCCGGCCCTGTGACCGACGACCCGCAAACCGAAGACGACGCTCCGCGCGGCAGCACGGTCGCCCGGTTTTTCCTGGTTCCGCTGCTCGTCGTCATCACGGCCGTCGGAATCTTCTTCGCGTTCTCGCTCCTGACCTTCGAGAAGCGCACGCCCGTGGACTACCTCCAGGAGGTGCGCGGCGGCTCGGCCAACCGGCGATGGCAGGCGGCCTTCGAGCTGTCGCGCTCGATCGGCACGGTCAAGCCGGGGCCCGATCGCGACAAGCTCGCGGCCGAGACGCTGCGCGTCTTCCAGGGCCTCTCCGGCAAGCGGCCCGAAGACGCCACGGTCCGGCGCTACCTGGTGCTCGTGCTCGGCAAGCTGGGCGACCCGGCGGCGGCGCCGGCCCTGCTTGCGGCCGTGCACGATCCGGACGCCGAGACGCGCCTGTACGCGGTCTGGGCGCTCGGCGTGCTCAAGGACCGCCGCGCGCTCGAACCGGTGATCGAGGCTTCGCAGTCGGAAGACGCCGGTATGCGCAAGATGGCCGCGTATGTCCTCGGCCAGATCGGAGATCCCGCCGCCGTGCCCCGGCTGCAGGTCCTGGCGGAAGACCGGGTCGCCGACGTGCGCTGGAACGCGGCTATTGCCCTGGCAGAGCTGAACGACCGCTCCGGCCTGCCGGTTCTGCGTTCCATGATCGACCGCGAGGCCCTGGCAAGGCAGGCCGCGCTGTCCTCCGATCAGGCCGAGACGGCCATGGTCAGCGCCCTCAAGGCGTTCGCGCTGCTGAAAGACCCGGAAAGCCTGCCGGCAATCGAGAAGGTCGTCCACGAGGACCCCAACCTGCGCGTTCGCGAGGCCGCGCGCCGCGCCGCCGAGGCCACCCGCGGAAAGGCGTCGTCTGTTCTTGAGCGGCGCTCGCGGGATCTGGTAGGCTGACCCCGCTTCATGTCCACGGCCGAAAACAGAGCGCCGGCCCCCGCGCCGGACCTCGAAATCGACGGGGTCACCCGGCGTTCCACTCTCAAGTGGCTCACGCTCGCCTGGGTGGGCTTTGCCGCAGCCACGGGAGCCGGGCTGACGGCGACGATGCGGTTCATGTTCCCCAACGTCCTGTTCGAGCCGCCCACGCGGTTCAAGGCGGGGGATCCGTCGACCTACGCCCTCGGGGTCGACGAGCGCTGGAAGGAGAAGTTCGGGATCTGGATCGTCCGCAACACGGACTCGATCTACGCCCTCGTTGCCGTCTGCGTGCACCTGGGATGCACCCCCAACTGGCTGGCGGCCCAGAACAAGTTCAAGTGCCCGTGCCACGGCTCGGGTTACTACGTTTCCGGCATCAACTTCGAGGGCCCGGCCCCGCGCCCGCTCGAGCGGGCCGAGATCTCCGTTTCGCCCGACGACGGGCAGATCACCGTGGACAAGGCCGTGCGCTACCTCTACGAGCGCGGGCAGTGGAGCGACCCGAAGGCTTTCGTCAAAATGGTTTGATCCGGTCTTAGATCGCAAGAAGCGGAGGTCTGGTTGGTCCCTCGGTGGCAGCAGATTCAGGAATCGATTGTGTCGAGCCAGTTCTGGAAGTCTCTCTTCCGGGTCGGCATCCCCAACACCAATCGCAAGCGCGTCCTGGCGATGCTGGGAAACGTCGTTCTGCACCTCCACCCGGTCAAGACGCGCAAGTCCGGCGTCAAGATGCGCTACACCTGGTGCGCCGGCGGCGTGACGTTCTTCCTCTTTCTCGTCCTGACGTTCACCGGCCTGCTGCTGATGTTCTATTACCGGCCGACCGTCGAGTACGCGTTCGTGGACATCCTGGACCTGCGCGAACAGGTGCCCTTCGGGATCATGCGCGAGGTGCACCGCTGGGGCGCGCACGCCATGGTCATCTCGGTCTGGATCCACATGTTCCGCGTCTTCATGACCGGCTCCTACAAGCCGCCGCGGGAGTTCAACTGGGTCATCGGCGTCATCCTGCTCGTCCTGACCCTGCTTCTCTCCTTCACCGGCTACCTGTTGCCCTGGGATCAGCTGGCGATCTGGGCCATCACGGTCGGCTCGAACATGGCTTCGGCGACTCCCTTGATCGGCATCCAGGGGCCGGGCACGGGCTTGCTGAAGATCGGCGACATCCCCCTCGTCACCTCCACCAACGACGCGCGGTTCGGCTTGCTCGGTGGCCGCTTCGTCGGGGCGGGCGCTCTCCTGCGCTTTTACGTGTTGCACTGCGTCGGGATCCCGCTCGTCGCCGCCTTCCTGATGGCCGTCCACTTCTGGCGCGTCCGCAAGGACGGCGGCATTTCAGGGCCGTCTTAGCGACATGTTCCTCGTCAACTTCGTCAAGAGCGCCGTCAACTTCCTTTCGGCGCCGCAGTATCTCGTCACGGCCTCCCTGATCCTGCTCGTCCTGGGCATCCACTGGCGCGCGCCGTGGACGAACAAGGGCGGCATCGTTCTTTTCATCGTCGGCGCGGGAGCGATCGGCCTCTCCTATCTCGACGAAAACTTCAACAAGGTCGCGACATTGCCCGACAACGTGCCGATCGTCGGGATGATCTTCATGGTCGGTTTTTTCTTCTGGTACGCGATGCACCAGGCGTGGGCCAACGACGCCCGGATCGCCGCGGGACTGGGGCCCATCGAGGCGGAGGACTCGCAGCAGAAGGTTTTCTCGTGGCCGGACCTCGTCTACGTCGAGCTGATCTGTCTCGTCGTCGTCATGGCGGTCATGATCGTTTGGTCGATCTACTTGAAGGCCCCGCTCGAGGAGCCGGCCAACCCGACCGATTCGCCCAACCCGGCCAAGGCGCCCTGGTACTTCCTGGGACTCCAGGAGATGCTGGTCTACTTCGATCCCTGGCTGGCGGGCGTCGTGCTCCCGTCTCTCATCATCGTCGGGCTGATGGCGATCCCGTACATCGACACCAACCCGAAGGGCAACGGCTACTTCAGCTTCCGGGAACGGCGCTGGGAGATCACGATTTTCCTGGTCGGGTTCCTGGTGCTCTGGTGCGTGTTGATCGTGCTCGGCACGTTTCTGCGGGGCCCCAACTGGAACTTCTTCGGGCCCTACGAGTTCTGGGACATCGCCAAGCTCGTGCCCTTGAACAACATCAACCTGTCCGAGATCGTGTGGATCAAGATCATGAAGAGATCCCTGCCGGACTTCTGGCTCTTCCGGGAGTTCGTCGGCCTCGCCCTCGTGGGCTTCTACGTGGCGGCCCTGCCGCTTCTCCTTTCGAAGTCGCTGTTGCGGCGCTTCTACGAAAAGATGGGCCCGGCGCGTTACCTGATCGGCGTGTCCCTCGGTCTGATGATGCTGTCGCTGCCGATCAAGATGTACCTGCGCTGGATCTTCAACTTGAAGTACATCGTGGCGATCCCCGAGATCGCTTTTAACATCTAGGCCGCCCGATGCCCCGCAAGCCGCCCGCCGAGCCGATCGACCACCACTACAACATCCCGAAGCTGAACAAGGTCTTGTTCGCGACGGGGGCCGTGTTGACGGCCACGTTCCTGCTGATGGTGTGGGCGGACTACGACAGGCCCTGGAAGACGATGCAGCGGATGTTCTTCCGCCTCGATGCCCGCAAGACCCGGGAAGCCCTGCTGGCGGCCCGCGAGAAGGCTTTCGGCGAGCAGAGGCAGCAGCTGATGGCGGACCTGGGGGCCGCGCGGCAGCAGATCGCCCAGCATCGAGCGGCACTCGAGAAACTGGATCAGAAGCTCTCCGACCTCCAGCCGAAGATCTACGCGGCCGACCAGAACGCCCGCTTCGCGAGGGCATCCTTCGACGCGGCGCTCTACACGTACGAGTCCGCGCAGGCCCGGCGCCCGAAGTCCGCCCCGGCGGCGAGGCTGGTCCGCGACAAGGCCAGGAAGGAGCTCAACGCCGCGGACTTGAAGCTCGCGGAGCTGAAGCAGCAGGAGACCGAGATCAAGGCGGAGATGGATCGGATCACTGCCAAGCGCGACGAGGTCCGGACGCAGATGGAGAAGCTGACCAAGGACTACCGGCTGGCGCGCAACAAGCTCGAGGAGCTGAAGCAGGGCGTGATCTTCGACCTGCGCAACTCGCCGATCCTCGACATGGTGAACCCCTCCCTGCGCGTCCAGCAGGTGCAGCTCCCCGAGCTCTACAACGACGTCAATTTCATGAAGATCCCGAAGGTGGACAGGTGCCAGACCTGCCATATCGCGGCCGATCGCGGCGGCTTCGAGGACGCGAAGCTCAATCCCGTTTTCCGAACGCATTCGCGGCTCGGGCTGATGGTGGGCGGCGAGTCGCTCCATCCCGCCAACGCATACGGCTGCACGTCGTGCCACGGCGGGCGCGACCGGGCGTCCTCGTTCTGGTCGGCCGGCCACTCGCCGCAGGACGCGCACCAGGAGAAGCGGTGGGAGAAGCGGTTCGAGTGGGAGTTCGACCGTTTCAACGACACGCCGGTCCTTCCCATGAAGTACACGGAAGCGGGCTGCTACCGCTGCCACACCGCCGAGGCCAACTTCCCCGAGGCGCCGACCCTGGATGGCGGGATGCGCATGGTCGAAATCCTCGGGTGCTGGGGCTGCCACCGGCTGGCCGGGATCGAGGCGCAGAAGCTCCCGAGGCCGGGGCCGTCGCTCGAGAAGCTCCGCTCCAAGGCTCCGAAAGATTGGGCGGTCCGGTGGGTGAGCAACCCGCCGGCCTTCCGGGCCTCGACGCGCATGCCGAGCTTCTTCTTCCAGGAGAACTACGTCAACGTCTCAGGAACGCGCCCGCCCACGCCGGCTCAGGTGAGGATGAACGAGGAGGGCCGGATCGAGAACAACACGATGGTCAACTCGATCGTGGCGTACCTCTACGAAAAGTCGAAGCCGGCCGACGTGCCGGGTGTCGCCGGGCGCGGCGACACCGGACGCGGCGAGACGCTCCTCGCCTCCCGCGGCTGCTTCGGTTGCCACTTGAATGATCCGACCGCCCAGCGCGACCTCGTCGGGACCTACCGGCAGTTCGGACCCAACCTGGCAGGTATCGGCTCGAAGACGTCGCGCGACTGGATCTACCAGTGGATCCTGAACCCGAAGGAGTGGAACCCCGAGACGAAGATGCCGAACCTGCGTCTCTCGCGCGAGGACGCCCTCGACATCGCCGAGTACCTCGCGACGCTGAAGGCTCCCGCCGACTTCGAAAAGGCGGCGCTGCCGCCGAGCGACCCGGCGACTCTCGAGAAGATCGGCCTCTACTTCGAGATGGCGACCAAGACGATCTTCGACGCGAAGGCCGACCTGGCAGGCATGGACATCCACAAGCAGGAGGTCTACGTCGGCCGCAACCTCATCGCGTACTACGGCTGCTTCGCGTGCCATGCGATCTCCGGCTTCGAGGACGCCAAGCCGATCGGCACCGAGCTGACCGAGGAGGGCTCGAAGCCCGTCCACCGACTGGATTTCGGATTCCTGCACCTGCCGCACACGCGCCAGGACTGGTTCCGGACGAAGCTGACGAACCCGCGTATCTTCGACCGCGACCGGGCACGCGGCTGGGAAGAGAAGCTCAAGATGCCGAACTTCCGCTTCTCCCAGCGGGAGCTCGACTACGTCGTGACGGCGGTGCTTTCCTTCCAGAAGCTCAACGCGTCCGATGCGGCGGTCAAGAGGCTGTCGCCGTCCGAGGAGGCGATCGAGCATGGCCGGCGCATCGTCAAGGACCACAACTGCCAGGGCTGCCATGTCATCGAGGGCATCGGCGGCTCGATACGCTCGACCATGGCCGATGTTTCGCTGGCGCCTCCGATCATCCAGGGGCAGGGCGCCAAGGTGCAGAGCGACTGGCTGTTCGCGTTCCTCAAGGCTCCGAAGACCGGCCAGATCCGTCCGTGGCTCGACGCCCACATGCCGACCTTCGGCTTCACGGAACGGGAATTGAACGACCTCACGAAGTACTTCGCGTCGCTCGACCGAGCGACCTACCCGTTCCTGACGGCCGACTATGCGGCGGATCCGAAGGCCTGGGCCGCGGGTAAGAAGACCTTCGAGCTCTTACAGTGCGCGAAGTGTCACCCGCGGAGCCTCGAAGACATGAACAAGCCGGGAGTGGACCGCTCGACCCTCGCGCCCAACCTCCAGATGGCGTCGACCCGGCTCCGCCACGACTGGATCAACGACTGGATCCGGCGGCCGGACGAATGGATGCCCGGCACACGCATGCCGACGAACTTCCCGAAGGGCGACGACGGGCACCGGACCTCGCCCCTGGCGACGGTCGTGGACTCGCCCGCGTTCGCGAAGGACCGCGCGGACTACGCGAAGATCCTTGGAGGCGACGACAAGGTGAAGCCCTTCCTCGCCGATCCGGACGCCATCACGAAGGCCCTGCGCGACTACGTCTGGTCGATCGGCAAGACCGGGGGCACCGCCCCCGCGCCCGGCCCGGCCGTGACCGGCAGCCCCTAGGCGCGGGCCGCTCGGCCATGCTCCTCGATCTCTCCTACAGGCTCTTCTGGGCCAGCCTCGGCATCTCCGCTCTGGCCGTCGTTCTCTTCCTCTGGCTCATGCGCCAGAAGGACGAAAAGCCTACGAAGCCAGGAGCTGGCGGATCCGCTCCCTGACGTCGGGGTCGGCCCACTGGATCCCGCCCTGCACGCGGTAGAGGACGCGCCCGGCCCTGTTGGTGATGTAGGTCTCCGGGAACTGTGTGGAGCCGAAGCGCTTGGCGGTGACGGAGTCGGGATCGCGGTAGTGCGGCAGGTTGTTCGGGTGCTTCGCGTTGAAGTCTTCGACCGCTTTCCAGTCCTTGTCGACCGAGATGGTGTAGAGAGCGATGTCGTCGCGCCCTTTGTACTGCTCCCAGAACTTCGAGAGCTCGGGGATCTCGTCGACGCACGGAGGGCACCAGGTCGCCCAGAAGTGGATGACGATGATGCGGCCCTTTTCCTTCGAGAGATCCACCTTCTTGCCCGCCCGGTCGAAGATCGGCAGCTCGGCCGCCGTGGACAGGGAAGCCAGCGATCCCGACGGCGACTCCGGCGGGACGAGGGAGCGGATGAATACGGCCGCCACGACCACGACGACGACACTGAAGACGGCCGTGAGCAGCGAGCGAGTGGTCACGATTGCCTCATGGAATCATTGAAACATTGATTCATTGATTCATTGATTCATTGACTCATTGCCGGGGCCAGTCTCTCTTTTCTCAATCCTTCAATCGACAAATGATTCAATGAATCAATTCTCTCTCGGCCGGTCCGGCAGGCCTCTCCCGCGAGGCATTGATCACAGCGGGACTTCGACTTTCGGGGATGGCAGATCCCGAAGATGCCGATGCGGCAGAGGGCGTAGTCGAAACGGACGGGGTCGAACGGGTCGAAGCGTTTCAAAGAATCGGTGATCTCCCGCGCGGTCGCCCAGTTGGGTGTCCGCCTCTTCGTCAGGCCGAGCCGGCGCGCGACGAGGTGGATGTGCGTGTCGGTCGGGATGACGAGGCGGTCTGTGGGTATCCATGGCCAGAGGCCGAAGTCGAGCGCGTCGCGGCGGACCATCCAGCGCAGGTAGAGGTTCCACCGCTTGCAGGCCGAGCCCTGCGCGGGGTCGGGAAAGAAGAAGCGGGCAGGGGAGCCTTCGGGCAACCCGCGCCGGCCGATGGCTGGCCGGAAGTCGAATGCCAGGAGGCGGGCCACGCCGCGCGAGAGAAGGCCCGCCGTGTCCTCTTCCCCGTCGCGCCACACGCTCTGGAAGAAAGCGCCGACGGAGCCGTCCTCGCGGCGAGCCTGCGCGATGACGAACAGGAGCGCGGCCGCGTCCTCCTCGCCGTGGAATCGGTGGCGAAAGCCGGCGAGGCGCTCCCGCGCGAACGCTGCGAAGTCGTCAATCGAGTCGAGGTTCCGGGCCGGGTGGGGCCCGAGAGCGTCGAGCACTTGCCGGACGTTCGATTGGATCGTGGCGACCCGTCCATAGGCGAAGGCCGACGCAATCCAGGCCACGACCTCGCGGTCCTCGGCATCGGTGTAGGGCCGAACGAAGACGATGGGATCGCTCTCGGCTGTCTCGGCGCCGTACGAGCGGTAGAGCAGCTCGAGCTTTTCGCCGAGCAGGCTTTGCCGTGGAGGCAGGCTGGGCACGGCAAAGGAATACCACATCCCAACTAGAATGGCCTGATGCCAACGCGGAAGCGGGAGCGCGTTCTTCTCGTCGGCGTGTCCAGCCGGGCCAATCCCCGGGCCCTGGCCGAAGAGCACCTGGACGAGCTCGCCCGCCTCGCCGAGACGGCCGGCGCCGACGTCGTGGGCCGCTTCGTGCAGGAGCGCGCGTCTCCGGACCCGGCGACCTTCATCGGCAAAGGCGCGGCCGAGAAGCTGGGCCAGACAGCCGAAGCGGAGGGAGCTGATCTCGTGATCTTCGACGATGAGCTCACTCCCGGCCAGGCGCGCAACCTCGAGGAGAGGTGGGGAGGCTCGATTCGCGTGCTCGACCGGCCGGGGCTCATCCTCGACGTCTTTGCGACCCACGCCCGCTCGCGCGAGGCGCGCACCCAGGTGGAGCTCGCGCAGCTCCAGTACCTCCTGCCGCGCCTGGCGGGCCGTTACCGCCACCTCTCGGGGCTCGGAGGAGGAGTCGGGGCGCGCGGCGGCGCGGGCGAGCAGAAGATCGAGCTCGATCGGCGCAAGATCCGCGATCGCGTCGCGCACTTGCGCCGCGACCTCGAGAAGATCGAGATGGCGCGCGAGGTCCGCCGGCGGGGCCGCCAAAAGGTCTTTCAGGCCGCGATCGCGGGTTACACCAACGCCGGCAAGACGACGCTCTTCAACCGGCTGACGCGCGAATCCGCCTACGCGGCCGACAGGCTCTTCGCGACACTCGATTCGCGCGCGGCCCGCGGCGGCTCGGCGCGCATGGCCGACGTCGTCTTTCTCGACACGGTCGGCTTCGTCCGCAAGCTGCCCACTTCGCTCGTCGCTTCTTTTCGCTCGACGCTCTCCGAGATCCGCGACGCGGATCTCGTGCTGCACGTCCTCGACGCAGCGTCGCCGCGGGTCGACGAGGAGCGAAAGGTAGCCGATGAAGTCCTGGGTGAGCTCGGCGTCCTGCCCGAGAGAGTCCTTCCCGTGTGGAACAAGATCGACGTGCGCGGCGCTTGCCGCCCGCGGGACGGCCTGGCCATCTCCGCGCTCGAGGGCAAGGGCTTGCCGGAGCTCGAGGCGGCGATCCTCAAGCGCGCGCGGCCGGAGCCCGACCGGTTTCGGCTGCGCATCCCCTATTCGGACGGAGGGGCGATCGCCGCCGCCCGGGCAGCCTTCCGGGTCCTCCGCGAAGAGGATCTGGGCGATGCTCTCAGCCTGCAGGTGGCCGGCCGGAAGGGGTCTGCCGGGCGTCTGAAGAGGTACTTCGAAGCGTGAGAGAGAAAACAAAAGGGGAGCCTTTCGGCTCCCCTACGTGCCAGAGCTCCCACGCCGGCACTCTTCCTGGCAGCAGGGGATATCAAGAGCCGTACCAACTCGGGGGGTGCGCGATGGAGCTTTGCGCTCAAGGGTTTGCGTGAAAGTTGGAAGAGCAGGGCAGCGAAAACTCAGGCATAATGCCCGCAAGGAATCGACAAAAATTGTCGGAGGCAAGCGGATGATGAGGTCTTTGCGACTTCCGGCGGCTCTCCTCGGATCCATCCTGGTCCTGGCGGGCTGCGGCGCAGCGCACGAGACGGCAGGCCACGAAGCGGCAGCGACGACTCCGGCGCCCCCGCCCACGCCCGACACGACGCCGGTGCCGGCGTTGCGAACCCCGGCGGGAATCGGCCTGAAGCCGGACGTCGTCACGCCGCCGCCGGCTGCGAAATGAGGCCTTCCGAGCCGCTCGACCGCAGCGCGGAGGACCAAGCCGCCGGCATGTCCCGTGTTGCGGAGCGCCAGCCCGAACGCGTGTGCCCCAATTGCGGCGCAGTCCTCTTCGAGCGCAAGTGCAAGCTGCTCTGCCCCGAGCCCGCCTGCGGCTACTACATGTCCTGCAGCGACTTTTGCTAAAGGCCTTCGACTCTCCCCGCGTCGTTTTACCGCGCCCAAGGGCCGTGCTATTCTGCGCGCCCGCGTGGGGCTGTAGCTCAGTTTGGGAGAGCGCCTGAATGGCATTCAGGAGGTCGACGGTTCGATCCCGTTCAGCTCCACCAGTACTTCTCGCCACACCGATTCTCTCGATTTGCTGATTGTCGAAGCGACGGTTGGATCGAACCGTCGACCATCCCGCAATATGATTTGCCCGTGAACCCATGACCCTTTCCGCAGGTACGCGGCTTGGCCCGTACGAGATGCTGAGCCCACTCGGGGCTGGCGGGATGGGGGAGGTTTATCGGGCCAGGGACACGCGGCTTCAACGCGAGGTCGCGGTCAAAGTCTTGCCGGCCGAGTTGTCTTCCGACGTGACTCGCTTGAAGCGCTTTGAGACGGAGGCGCGTCTGGCTTCCGCCTTGAATCATCCCAACATCGTGACGATCTACGAGGTGGGGCAAAGCGAGTCCACCTCTTTCATCGTCATGGAGCTGGTGGATGGAAAGACGTTGCGGGAGCTGCTCTATGTCGGCGCTCTTCCTCTGCGCAAGCTGCTCTCGATCGCCGCTCAGGTCGCCGACGGGCTGGCCAAGGCTCATGCCTCGGGCATCGTTCACCGGGACTTGAAACCCGAGAACGTCATGGTCACCGGCGACGGTTTGGTGAAGATCCTCGATTTCGGCCTGGCGAAGTTGATGCATCCGGATTCGGACGGAGGGCCGACCGAGAAAGCCCAAACGCTCCCTGGCGGAACCGAACCCGGTGTGGTCATGGGGACCGTGGGTTACATGTCGCCCGAGCAGGCGACCGGGCAACGGGCGGATTTCCGTTCCGATCAATTCTCCTTTGGCTCGATCCTCTACGAGATGGCGACGGGCAAGCGGGCATTTGAGCGGGCGACGAAGCCGGAAATACTCGCGGCAATCATTCGGAACGAGCCAGAGCCGATCTCGGCGCACAATTCCAAGGCCCCCGCCCAGTTGCGCTGGATCGTGGAGCGGTGCCTCGCCAAGGAGCCGCAGGACCGCTATGCGGCGACGGAGGACCTCGCGCGGGACCTCGCGACCTTGCGCGAGCATGTTTCGGACCTCTCGGGCGAGGCCGGAGGTTTGCTCGAGGCTCCGCGGCGCCCGGCGAGATGGGGAGCAGTCGCGCTCGCGGCTGCTCTCCTGGCATCGCTGGCCGGAACCTACGTGCTCGGCCGGCGTGTCGAGCGGTCGCACACGTCTTCGCCGGGATTCCGGCAGTTGACGTTTCGCGGCGCCGGAATCTCGACGGCGCGCTTTACGCCTGATGGCCAAACGGTGGTGTACGCCGCCGAGTCGGAAGGCAAGCCCTCCGAGCTCTTGACCGCGCGCCTCGACAGCCCCGAGACGCGTTCGCTCGGGCTCTCGAGGGCGGAGATTCTGTCCATCTCCTCCTCCGGCCAGATGGCGGTTCGGCTCGGGCCGCGGTTCGGCCTGCCTTTTCGCGCGCCGCACGCGGACCTTTCGTTCGACCCGAGCCGGTTCCGGGGGGTGCTCGCCGAGGCACCGCTCGCCGGCGGCGCGCCTCGAGAGCTTCTCGAAGAAACATACTTCGCGGACTGGGGCCCGGACGGCAAGTCTCTTGCCGTCATGCACTATGTCGGAGGCAAGAACCGTCTCGAGTTTCCCGCGGGCACGGTGGTCTACGAAAGCAATGAGGCTGTGTATCCCCGTATCGCGATCTCGCCGTCAGGTGATCGGGTCGCATTCGTGTCCCGCCAGAATCTTTACGTGAGTCAGCTCGGCGGGCGGGTCCTCGATCTCCGTGAGCGAGCCCGAGAGATCGGGTGGTGCCGGGTGACGAATGAGATCTGGTTCAACTCCGTCGCGGGCGGGACCACCCGACTTTTCGCTGTCGTCCCCGGTCGCCCGAAGAGGCTCGTGACGACACTACCCGGGCGACTTCGTCCTCCACGACGTCTCGGCGGACTGTCGTGTACTCCTCGGGCGCCTCTCCGAGAGCTCGGAGATCCTCGGGGACTTTCCGGGCGAGGCTGGCCCTCGGAATCTCTCCCATCTCGACCGCTCCGTGGCCGCGGGTCTAGGTCCGAGCGGAGACACCCTTCTCTTTAACGAGATGGGCCAGGGCGGCCGGTACGTGTATCTGCGGGGGACCGACGGTTCGCCGCCAAAACGGTTGGCCGACGGTTACGCGTGGGCGCTCTCGCCGGACGGAAAGTTCGTGCTCGCCACCGCCGGTCTTCCGGACGCTCAGATCATCCTCATTCCAACTGGGCCCGGACAGCCAAGAACCATCGATACGCCTGGGCTCCGCCACGGGGGACGGATGGGGTTCTTTCCGGACGGTCGAAGAATCTGGTTCATGGCGGAAGATCCTCAGGGGAGACGGCGTGCCTGGGTACAGGCCTTGAGCGGCGGGGAGCCTCGCCCGGTCACTCCTTTAGGGGCCGGAGGGACGGTCTTGTCGGGCGACGGACGCTTCTTCTCCGCCCGCGCGGCCGATCAAGACTGGTACATCTATTCAACGGAAACGACGGAAAACCACAGGGTCAGTGGCCTTCTTCCCGGTGAGGAGCCGATTCAGTGGACCGCCGATGGAAAGCTGCTGTATGTCCGCAGCGAGGATGAGCTGCGCCCCGGCGAGTTGGCCATCACCACGCGTGTCTACCGTCTCGATCCCTTCACCGGACGCCGGGAGCTTTGGAAGGAGATACGGCCCGTCCATCCGTTGGCGGACGGAGCCATCGGAGCGATCTTCTTTTCGGCGGACGGGAAGACCTGCGTCTACACGCACCATCGCTTCTCCTCCGAGCTTTTCCTGGTCGATGGATTGAAGTGAGTGCCTGGGCAGCTTCCGCGTCGCCGAATCGCTATTTTTCGACCGCTGTGGCCGTCGAGACGTTCTGCTTGAAGACGCGAAAGGCCATGGAGGCCGGCCCGATCGACAGCTGGTCTTCGTCGGCGAGCTTCGTGGGGGCTTCGATTCTTTTCCCGCGCAGGTACGTCCCGTTCTTGCTGCCGAGATCTTCCAGGACCGCCCCCGTCTCGTCGATCACGATTCGCGCATGCCGGCGCGACACGAGAGGATCGTCGATCCAGACGATGGCATCATCATCGCGTCCAAAAAGGTTCTCGCCCGGGCGGAGTGCGATTTCGCGAGTTCCCCAGATGAGCCTGTAGATCGACTTCCCCACGGCGGAGACGCTTTCCCGAAGTTCTTCCGCGCCTCCGCTAAAAGCGTAGCCAAAGCGGTGAACGGTCCGCACGAATCGGGATTCTCGAGCGCTGTCTCCGGTGGCCGACCGGACCTCGACGAGCAGGCTCGCGAGTGTGCCGTCCGAAACGAACGTCCCGGGCCAGAGGCGCTCGTGGATCTCGCTCTTGGAAAGGGCCTTGGGGCGGCTCTCCAGGAGCAGCTCCAGAAACTGAAAGGCCTTGGGCGAGAGATGAACGGCCTCGCCTCGGACAAAGAGCTGCCGCGTATCTGAGTCGAGCACGCACTCACCGAATTGAACTCGCATCATCGCTTTCAGGGAAACCCAAGAACTTTCTAGTTTTTCGCCAACGACTTCCCGGACGTCGCAGCGTTCTGATTATCCCGCAAGAGGGAAACCATGAAGAACGCCACAGACAACCGCATCCGCCGTCTCCTTGCCTTCGTCGCCCCGACGAATCGCTCGCCGCCTATCGCCTTTCGCAAGGTGAATCGGGGCTCTCAAAAAAGGAAAGTGAGGATCCGTATGGTGATCAGAATCCGTGCTGCTCTCGTTGCGCTGGCCATTATGACCACGGCGACGGCCGCGCGAGCCGACGTCGTCCTGACCTGGAACGAGCTGACCGTCAAGACGCTCGTCGGCCAGGGGCAGAGTCCGTTTGCGCAGGCGCGCATTGCGTCGATCGTCCAGCTCGCCGTCTTCGAAGCGGTCAACGCCATCACCGGCGATTACCAACCCTACATCGGCATCGCGGCCCCACCGGGCGCATCACCCGAGGCTGCGGCGGCGACAGCGGCGTACCGCGTGCTGAAGACGTACTTCCCGTTGGCGCCGGACATCGATCTGGCCTATGCCAACTCGCTGGCGGGGATACCGAATGGATCGCCGAAGAGCGACGGCATCCTGACCGGCGAAGCAGCGGCTGCCGCGCTGATCAGCAGCCGGCAGAACGACGGGTCGAGTCCGCCGACCGTCTCTCCGGTAGGCCCCCCGGCGCCGGGCGTTTGGCAGCTGACAATGCCGCCAGGCTGCGCGGCGACGGCGACCGGGGGCTCCTTCTATCAGTGGAAGGACGTCACACCGTTCGGCGTGCCTGACGTCGTGGCGTTTCGTCCGGCTCTCCCGCCGGAGCTGACGAGCAATAGATTCACGAAGGACTACAACGAAGTCAAGCGGGTGGGCAGCCTCAACAGCTCCGAGCGGCCGCAGGATCGCAGCGACGTCGCGCGGTTCTACCAGGCCTCGTCGCCGACGCTGGTCTTCAACCTGACGGCAAGGCAGGTGGCCGAAGCCCAGCACCGGTCGATGTCCGAGAACGCGCGAGCGCTGGCTCTCCTCAACATGGCGACGAACGACAGCCTCGTTGCGTCGTTTTCAGCAAAATACCATTACAACTTCTGGCGTCCCGAGAACGCGATTCGATTCCTCGAGGACTACGGAAACCAGAAAACGGAGCCCGACCCGACGTACGTACCTTTCATCAGCACGCCGTGCTTCCCGAGCTATCCGTCGAACCACGCGAGCGGAAGCAACGGCGCGGCGGAAGTCCTGCGTCGTCTCTATGGCGAGGGCGGTCACTCCATCACTGTGGCCAATCCGAACAATGCCTCCGTCGCAAACCTGCAGTTCACATACACGACGTTCGACCAGATCTGTGACGACATCGATGACGCGCGGGTGTACGGCGGCATCCATTTCCGATTCGACCAGGTGGCCGGCAGTCGACTCGGACGCGAAGTCGGGACTGACGTGTACAAGCACAATCTGAGAAAAGCGGATTCTCCCGAGTAGTCGCGAACTGATGATCGGGCGTGACCGTGGATCCCGGCGACATCGAAGTGCTTGGACACTTGTATCCGTCGCCGGGGTTCACGACGATTTCGCGGTTGCCGCCTGCCCCCAGTCGAGCATGCACTCCCCGAATCGAACCCGCATCAGCGCTCCAGGAAAAACCTAGGAAATTCCTAGTGTTTCTCCAACGACTTCCCGGACGTTGCGTCGACATCCTGACTATCACGCAAGGGGGAAACCATGGGGGACGCAACACCCAACCGCATCAGGCTTCTCCGTCTCCTCGTCAGCCTCGTCGGCCTGGCCTTTAGCGCCTCGGCAGTCTCGGCCGGCGTCCACACGTGGACGACCAATGGGCCGGCAGGTGGGAGTTGTCTATTCGCTGGCGATTGATCCATCGGATCCGGCCACGCTCTACGCGGGCACCATCGGCGGCGGTGTCTTCAAGAGCATCAACGGCGGTCAAAGCTGGACGGCCGTCAACTCCGGCCTGACCAACACTTCTGTCTCTGCCCTGGCCATCGACCCTTCGGCTCCGGGCACGCTCTACGCGGGCACCTTTGACGGCGGCGTCTTCAAGAGCATCAACGGCGGTCAAAGCTGGACGGCCGTCAACTCCGGCCTGACCAGCACCTCTGTCTATGCGCTGGCGATCGACCCCTCGACACCGGCCACGCTCTACGCGGGCACATACTTTGGCGGCGGCCTCTTCAAGAGCACGGACGCAGGCGGAAGCTGGACGCACATCGGCCTCAGCAATCTGCCGGTTTTTGCCCTGGCCATCGATCCATCGACTCCGGCCACGCTCTACGCGGGCACAGGCTTTGACGGCGGCGTCTTCAAGAGCATCAACGGCGGTCAAAGTTGGACGGCCGTCAGCTCCGGCCTGGCTCCTTCCGGTGTGGTCTATTCCCTGGCGATTGATCCTTCGGCTCCGGCCACGCTCTATGCGGGCATGCCCAACGGCGGAGTCTTCAAGAGCATCAACGGCGGTCAAAGCTGGACGCCCGCCGCCGGCCTGCCCGACTCGGATATCCGTGCCCTGGCCGTTGATCCTTCGGCCCCGGCCGCGCTCTACGCGGGCACGTACGGCGTCGGCGTCTTCAAGAGCATCAACGGCGGTCAGAGCTGGACACCCGTCGACTCTGGCCTGAGCAGCACGGTTGTCTATGCCCTGGCGGTCGATCTGACAGCTCCGGCCACGCTGTATGCGGGCACGGGCAGCGGCGGAGTCTTCAAGAGCACCAACGGCAGCCAAAGCTGGACGCCCCTCAGCTCCGGCATGAACTATGCGGATATCCGTAGCCTGGCCATGGATCCTTCAGCTCCGGCCACGCTGTACGCAGGCACGTACCACAACGGCGCCTTCAAGAGCACCAACGGCGGTCAAAGCTGGACGCCCGTCAGCTCCGGCCTGAGCCTCAACTCCGGCCAGACCTACGCGGATGTCTTTGCACTGGCTATCGATCCTTCGAGTCCGGACACACTCTATGCGGGCACCCAGGGCGGCGGTTTCAAGAGCAGCAACGGGGGTCAAAGCTGGACGGCCGTCGGCGGCCTGACCAACAGCCTTTACGTTACTGCGCTGGTAATAGATCCTTCGGCTCGGTCCAATATCTACGCCGGCGCCATTGCTTATTCCCCAGAGGACTCTTCCACCGCTACCGTCTTCAAGAGCACCGACGGCGGGGCTAGCTGGACGGCGAGCCTGAACGACTTCGACGCTTCTGTCCTGGCCGTTGATCCTTCGACGCACACCCCTCTACGCGGGGGGCACCGGCCTCGTCAAGAGCACCAATGGCGGCGAGAGCTGGAGTCACGTCGATGTCGGCCTGACAGACAACGGTGTCCTTTGCCTGGCGATACATCCTTCGACACCGGCCACGCTTTACGCGGGCACGTCCAACAGCGGCGTCTTCAAGAGCAGCAATGGCGGTCAAAGCTGGACGGCCGTCAACTCGGGCCTGACCGACACGGATGTCCAGGCCCTGGCCATCGATCCCACGAACCCGGCCACGCTCTACGCGGGTACGTACTCTGGCGGGGTCTTCAAGAGCACGGACGCGGGTGGAAGCTGGGCGCCTATCAACGCGGGCCTCAGCAATCTGACTGTCCACGCCCTGGCAATCGACCCATCGACGTCGAGGCTATACGCCGGCACGGGCGGCGGCGGCGTCAACGAAGTTGACGACTACATCGAGCCCTGTCTGCCCGGCCCGACGACTCTCTGCCTGAGCGGCGGACGCTTCAAGGTGACGACGCAGTGGACGACCCCGTCTGGCCAGAGCGGCTCCGGGCAGGCGGTCACTCTGGCGGGAGGCGACACGGGCTATTTCTCCTTCTTCGACACCGGCAACGTGGAGGTGGCGGTCAAGGTCTTGAATGGCTGCGACTCCAGCGGGAGCTTCTGGATCTTCGCCGGCGGACTGACCAACGTCGGTGTGGTCATGACCGTGACCGACAGTCTGACCGGGACCGTGAAGACCTACTCGAACCCTCAAGGCACGCCGTTCCGACCGATCGAGGACATCACCACGTTTGCGACCTGTGCCGCCGGTTCGACGGCAGGAGTCCGACCGTACGACGGCTCTGTTGCGGGTTCGCTTCTCCCGCCAAGCGTTTCAGAGTCGTTCAACGCCGGCGCAACCGGGCCGTGTGTCGCCGACGCGACGACGCTCTGCTTGAGCAACTCCCGCTACCAGGTCCGGGCGCAGTGGTTGACAGATGACGGTAACAGTGGAGCGGGGCAGGTAATCAACCTCACCGGCGACACCGGAGCCTTCTGGTTCTTTTTCCCGAGCAACGTCGAGGTTGGTGGTCAAGGTCTTGAACGGCTGCGGGTTGAATTCCCGCTACTGGACGTTTGCGGGCGGCTTGACGAACGTCAACGTCATCCTGACGGTGACCGACACGCAGACCGGCGCCGTCAAGACCTACATCAATCCGGAGGGAACTCCCTTCGAGCCGATCCAGGACACCAATGCCTTCGCAACCTGTCCGTAGAGGAGGCCCCAGATGCGATATTCAAGAAAGAGTCTCTTCCAGCTTCTCGGGATCCTCGGCCTTCTCGGCCCGGGCCTCGCCGGCGTCGCGTCGGCCGGCGTCAACGTCTGGACGACCAACGGACCGGAGGGGGGAGACATTCGGGTCGCTGGCTATCGATCCCGCAACCCGGCCACGCTCTATGCCGGCACGTGGGAGCAGCGGCGTCTTCAAGAGCACCAATGGCGGAGGGAGCTGGACGGCCATCAACTCCGGCCTGACCAATCCCTATGTCCTTGCGCTGGCCTTTGATCCTTCGGCGACGACCACGATCTACGCCGGTACGAACGGCGGTGTGTTCAAGAGCACCAACGGCGGGGAGAGCTGGACGGCCATCAACACCGGCCTGACCAACATCTCTGTCTAGGCCCTGGCCGTTGACCCTTTGGCTCCGGCCACGCTCTACGCCGGCACGTTCACCGGAGGCGTCTTCAAGAGCACCAACGGCGGAGGCAATTGGAGCGCCATCAACGCCGGCCTGACCAACACGGAGGTCCTTGCCCTGGCCATTGATCCTTCGGCGTCGGCCACGCTCTACGCGGGCACGTACGCTGGCGGTGTCTTCAAGAGCATCAACGGCGGTCAAGAGCTGGACGGCCGTCAACACCGGCCTGACGAGTACCTATCGTTCGAGTCCTGGTCGTTGATCCTTCGACGTCGGCCACGCTCTACGCCGGCACGTCTGACGGCGTCTTCAAGACCCTCGACGGCGGAGGCAGTTGGAGCACCATCAACACCGGCCTGGCAAACACCGTTGTCCAGGCACTGGCCATTGATCCTTCGGCCCCGGCCACGCTCTATGCAGGGTCGTTTGGCATCGGCGTCTTCAAGAGCAGCAATGGCGGGGGAAGCTGGACGGTCACTGGCGCTGGTCTGACCGACGCACTTGTCCAGACCCTGGCCGTCGATCCTTCGGCGCCGGCCGACGCTCTACGCTGGCACGTTTCTCGGAGGCGTCTTCAAGAGCACTAACGGCGGGGGGAGCTGGTCGACCACCAACACCGGCCTGACCAGCTTCGATGTCGAGGCCCTGGCCATTGACCCTGGAGCCCCGGCCACGCTCTACGCTGGCACGCCGCAACTCGGCCCATTCAAGAGCACCAACGCCGGGGATAGCTGGACGGCCGTCAAGTCGCTGTACGACCGCGTCTTTGCCCTGGCCATTGATCCTTCCACTCCGGGCAGGCTCTACGCCGGCGTCGCCGCCTATGACTACTTCTATAGCTACCCGGGCGTCTACCTGAGCACCGACGGCGGCGCAAACTGGACGCCGAGCCTCTCCAACGCCGACGTCGTTGCCCTGGCCATCGATCCTTCGAGCGCCGGCCACCCTCTACGCCGGCACAGTTGGCGACATCGGCATCTTCAAGAGCACCAACGGCGGGGTGAGCTGGACGCCCATGAGCGCCGGCCTGAACAGTTTCGGTGTCCAGGCCCTGGCCATCGATCCTTCAACACCGGCCACACTCTACGCCGGCGCCGCCTCATCTGGTTCCCCCGGCGTCTACAAGAGCACCGACGGCGGGGCGCACTGGACGCAGAGCCTGTTCAGCCGCGACGTCTTTGCCCTGGCCATCGATCCTTTGACGCCGGCCACGCTCTACGCGGGCACGGTGGGCGCCGGCATCTTCAAGAGCACCAACGGCGGGGAGAGCTGGACGGCCGTCAACTTCGGGCTGGCCAACATGGATGTCCAGGCCCTGGCCGTCGATCGGACGAACACGGCCACGCTCTACGCCGGGACGAGAGGCGGCGGTGTCTTCAAGAGCACCGACGCTGGCAGCACGTGGACGGCATTCAACGCCGGCCTCGGCAATCTGACTGTCCACGCCCTGGCCGTCGACCCGTCGACGTCGAGGCTGTATGCCGGGACGGGCGGCGGAGTCTACGAGGTTCACGACTACCTGGACATCGAGCCGTGTCTTCCCGGCCCGACGACTCTCTGCCTGAGCGGCGGCCGCTTCAAGGTGACGACGTGGTGGACCACGGCGGCTGGCCAGAGCGGCTCCGGGCACGCGGTCTCCCTGGCGGGAGGCGACACGGGCTATTTCACGTTCTTCGACCCCGACAACGTGGAAGTGGCGGTCAAGGTCTTGAACGGCTGCAGCTCTAACGGGAGCTTCTGGATCTTCGCCGGCGGACTGACCAACGTCGGTGTCGTCATGACCGTGACCGACAGTCTGACCGGGACCGTGAAGACCTACTCGAGCCCTCCGGGCACGCCGTTCCGGCCGATCGAGGACACCACGACCTTCGCGACCTGTGCCGCCGGCTCGACGGGTGGAGTTCGGCCGTACGACCGTTCTGCTGCCGGTTCGCTTCTCCCGCCAAGCGTTTCAGAGTCAGTCGACGCGCGCGCAACCCAGCCGTGTGTCGCCGACCGTTGGACGCTTTGCCTGAGCAACTCCCGCTACCAGGTTCGCGCCGAGGGGGGATTTACCGATCCCGACTTTGGCTTTACCGGCCTGGGCCTGGCCGAGGTGATCAACCTGACCGGCAACACCGGCGCCTTCTGGTTCTTCAGCCCGAGCAACGTGGATTTGGTGGTCAAGGTCCTGGACGGCTGCGGGTTGAATTCCCGCTACTGGACCTTTGCCGGCGGGTTGACCAACATCAACGTTATCCTGACGGTGACCGACACGCAGACCGGTGCCGTCAAGACCTACATCAATCCCGATGGAATTCCCTTCGAGCCGATCCAGGACACGGGGGCTTTCGTGTGTCCATAGGAGGAGCCTCCTCTAATTTGGCGCGGCGGCGAACCTTGCGCATTCCCGTGCGTACCGGTTCACATGGAGATCTTCCTTCAGGACGTTCGGTACGCCGTGCGCGGGCTGCGGCGCACGCCGGGCTTCGCGGTTGCCGCGATCCTGACGCTGGCGCTCGGGATGGGGGCCACGACCGCCATCTTCTCGGTCATCCGGGCCGTCCTGCTTTCGCCGCTGCCGTACGCCGAGCCCGAGCGGCGGGTGATGATCTGGAGCCGCTGGAAGGACTTCGAGAAAACCTGGGTCGCCGACGGCGAGGTCGCCGACTACCGGCGGTTCTGCCCGAGCCTCGAGAGTGTCGCGGCCTGGGAATCGGGGGAAGCGAACCTGACGGGCGGTGGCGAACCGGTCCGGATCGGGTCGAGCGGCGTGACGGCCAATACGTTTGCGACGCTCGGGGCGCGTCCTCTGCTGGGTCGGACGTTTACAGAGGCTGAGGACCTGCCCGGCGGGCCGCCGGTCGTCATCCTCGGATACGGCCTCTGGCAGAGCCGATACAGCGGCGACCCCGGAGTCCTCGACCGCGTGATCGAGCTCGACGGAGTCGCCCGGCACGTCGTCGGCGTGATGCCGCGCGGCTTCGCTCTTCCCACCGACTTCACCGTGGACGCCAACGAGCCGTCGCAGGTTTGGGTCCCGGAGCAGATCGACCCGAAAGAGCTGTCGCACGGCAACCACGGGTACTACGCGGCGGCCGCACTCGTCCGGGGCGCCTCGGCGCAGCGCGCGACGGCGGAGCTCAAGAGCGTGACGGCCAACCTGACGCGCCAGGGCACTTACCCGGAGGCGATGCGGTTCGAGGCGTTCGCGGTTCCCCTCGAAGACGAGATCCGGGGACCCGCGCGCCAGGCGCTCCTGCTGGTCTTCGGCGCGGTCGCGTTCCTGCTGCTGATGGCGTGCGCCAACGTTGCCAACCTGCTGTTGGCCCGGGCCGAGGCTCGCCAGCGCGAGATCTCGGTCCGTGCGGCGATAGGGGCCGGCAAGTCGCGTCTGACCCGGCAGCTCCTGACCGAAAGCTTCGTGCTGGCGGCTGCGGGCGGAGCCCTCGGGTTGGCGTTTGCTTGGCTGGGCGTGCGCGCCATCGCCGCGCATGGAGCGGCCGGGCTGCCCGCTCTGTCGCCGATTTCCATCGAGCCCCGGATGCTGATCTTTGCCGCCGCGCTCACGATCCTGACGACGTTCCTCTTCGGCCTGGCGCCGACCGTGCGGATGCTGCGGCTCAACCTGTCCGAGTCTCTGCGTGACGGAGCGCAGAGCGCCTCGGCGGGACTGGGGCGCCAGAGCCTTCGCGGCGCCCTCGCCAGCGCGCAGATGGCGCTGGCCATGGTCATGCTGCTGTGCGCCGGCCTGATGCTCCGCACGCTCCATGCCCTGATGAACGTGGATCTGGGCTTCGAGCCGGAGCACGTCCTGACGCTCCAGCTGCGGCCGCCCGAGACGAGCTATAAGAAGCCGACCGATGTCATCGCGCTCTACCGCTCGCTTTTGGACAGCGTCCGGGCGCTGCCCGGCGTGCAGAGCGCCGGGATCGTACGGTCGCTGCCCCTGGCGGCTTCGATCGGCGACTGGGGCCTGGAGGTCGAAGGCTACGTCGAGACCCCGGGCCGTCACCCCAAAGGGGACTGGCAGGTCCTCTCCGACGGCGCGCTCGAGGCCCTGGGCGAGCGAGTGCTCCGGGGGCGCGGCCTCGCTGCGACGGATCGGGAGGATTCGCTTCCCGTGGTCCTCGTCAACGAGACGCTCGCGGCGACCTACTGGCCCGGCCAGGATCCGATTGGACGACGCATTCGGATGGGGTCGAACCAGAAACGGCCCTGGCTGACCGTGGTCGGGATCGTCAAGAACGTCCGCCACAATGGTGTGACCGCCGTCATCAAGGAGAAGTTCTACATTCCCTACGCGCAGTTCCCGGCCGCGAGGGCGGGAGGCGCGGCGCGCAACATGACCCTCGTCGCGCGCACCGGCGGCGATCCGCTGGCGCTCGTCGGCTCGATCCGCGCCGAGGTCCGCCGCCTCGATCCCAACCTGCCGATAGCCGGCGTGCGGCCGATGACCGAGGTCGTCGACACGTCCCTGGCAACTCCGCGCCTGACCGGGTCGCTGCTGGCGATTTTTGCGGGCCTGGCTCTTTTTCTCGCCGCGATCGGTGTGTCGGGCGTGCTGGCCTATCTGGTCAATCGCCGCCGCCGGGAGATCGGGATCCGCATGGCGCTGGGCGCCTCGCGAGGCCATGTGCTCGGCCTGGTCATCGGACGGGGACTTCAGACGGCGGGTATTGGAATTGCCGCTGGAATCGTCGGGGCGGTCTTCTTGACGCGGCTCATGGAAGGGCTCCTCTACGGCGTCGCGCCCCGGGATCCGACGACTTTCGCCGCCGTGGCCCTGCTCCTGCTCGGAATCGCGCTGGCTGCCAGCGCCGTTCCCGCGATACGGGCCTCGCGGGTCGACCCGCTCGAAGCGCTCCGGTCGGAGTAGCCTCCGGTTCCGTCATAATCCCGGCCCGGGGAAGCGCATGGGGCCCGGTGGCCCTCACGGACTTCAAATCCGTCGGCGTCGCGGCTTCGCCGGGACAGGTGGGTTCGACTCCCACACGCTTCCGCCAACCTTGTCGAGGTGTTACGTCTGGAAACGACAAATGGCAATCTCGAGAGTCTGATGAGGATCGATGCCGAGACTAAGTCCTTCGGTCCAAAGGTGAACCTTCCAATAGTCACTGTTGGCACGTTCGATGCCTATGACTTCAGTCTGATTCTCTTTCGTGGCTGGTTTACGCGAAGGGCGAGGAGGGGGTGTTCGATGCGAAAAGCGACGGTCTTCATTCTCACGGCATCGTTGGCGGCCGCCCTTGGATGTTCCGAGAGCTCGCCGACGGCGCCGATGGCCGCAACCGCGGCATCGTCCGAGGCGGCTCAGGCTCCGGCTCCCGGGCCCGTCGCGCGCCCCCGGAATGTCGTCGTCATTCCGCCGCGCGGAGACGGTTCTCTGCCGCCGGGAATCTGGGGGTCGGCAGAGGCGAGCCTCGCTGTCGGACCTGCGGGCGCGAAGCTCGAGATTCTGTCCTTGAACCTTCCGACGGGAGCCTGCTTCGGCATGACCGGCGAAATAGGCCAGAAGATCTCGGGCGGGCAGTTTTCCCTCCCCGGGATCTTTACACAGTTGATCGGGGCCTACCCTGGGAGAATCGATTATGCGGCGCAATACTCGGGTGTCGTCGCCGGCAACACGATCTCCTTGACCGTCACCATACCGGCCCTCGAGCTAACTTTCGGGCCGTACGTCCTCGTCCGGGGAGTCACCAACTCGTGGACACCGTGCCTGTATCCCTGAGCCGGCAGGCGTGAGGGTGGTCCTGATCTAAACCGGTCGGCGGCCGCCGGAACGACCGCCCCCGTCGGCGACGTGGTAGAAGTGCCACGCATGGGATCGGTTGGGGCCCTCGCGGCGGCGGTGCGGCAAGACGCTTCGATGGTCCTGCTCGTTATCGTCCTGATTTCTCTGGCGTACTCCTGCGCTTCGCTGCTGCGGATCGCGCTGTTCCGCCTGCCGCCCGGACCGGATGGCACGTTCCTCCCTCCGGTCACTTTGATGAAGCCGGTCTGCGGCCTCGAGCCCGAGCCAGCCCTCTTCGACTGCCTGCGATCGTTCTGCGAGCAGGACTACCCGACATACCAGGTCGTCTTCGGCGTCCGGGATTCGGACGATCCGGCGGTCCCGGTGATCGAGCGTCTGATTCGCGAGCTGCCGGGCCTCGACGCCACCCTGATCGTCGACAGCCGGGTCTATGGCGCCAATCGCAAGCTGAGCAACCTCACGAACATGTTTGCCGCGGCCCGGCACGACATCATCATCTCGGCGGACGCCGACGGGCACGTCGGGCCGGGCTACCTGCGCTCGGTCGTCGCGCCCTTCGCCAATCCCCGCGTCGGCGCGGTCACATGTCTCTATGTCGGCAGGCCGCTCGGCGGGTTGTGGTCGCATCTCGGCGCGACGTTCATCAACGATCTGATTCTTCCGAACGTCCTGATCGCTCTGGCGCTCGACAAACTGACGTTCCTCTTCGGCAACACGATGGCTGTTCGCCGGAACGTGCTCGAGGAGATTGGAGGGTTTCGGGGGCTGACGACGTTTCTCGCCGACGACTACCTGCTCGGCCGGAGAGTCAGCGCTCTCGGCTTCGAAGTTCACCTGGCGTCTTGCGTCGTCGAGACCGTCGTGTCGGAGCCTTCCCTCGGACCGCTCTTTCGCCATGAGCTGCGGTGGGGCCGGACGTTCCGAACCGTGCAGCCGGTCGGCTGGATTCTGTCGATTCTGACCGACACGTTCGTCCTGGCCCTTCTCTTCTTTTTCGTGTCCGGCTTTTCCCCGGTGGCGGCCGGCCTCCTGGGCGGCCGCGGCCGTTCTCCGGTTCGGCCTGCATGCCCTGGTGCGGCGCCGATTCGGGATCACCGGGCCGGACTGGCGCTGGCTCGTCCCCGCTGCGGGATCTGCTATCCTTCGCGGTGCGCATCGTGAGCTTCTTCGGGCGCAGCCTGGTGTGGAAGAACGAGCAGTTTGTCGTTGTTTCTGCAGGCCGTCATCGAAGCAAAAGAGGGGAGCTCCGCGACGTCAGTCGTCATGAAGAAAACACTGTTCCTGAATCCGCCCTCCTACGAGGGGTTCGACGGCGGCGCGGGGTCGCGGTACCAGGCGAAGCGGGAGATCCGCTCGTTCTGGTATCCGACGTGGCTGGCGCAGCCGGCCGCGCTGGTGCCCGGCAGCCGGCTGGTCGACGCGCCGGCCCGAGGGCTCTCGCTCGAGGACGTCCTGCCGCTGGCCGGCGAGTACGAGCTCGCCGTCCTTCACACGAGCACGCCGTCGTTCGCCTCGGACGTGAAGGTGGCCGAGGAGCTCAAGCGCGCGAACCCGAAGCTCTCGATCGGCTTCGTCGGCGCCCACGTGGCCGTGTCGCCGGAGGCGTCGCTCCAGGCCTCGGACGCGGTCGACTTCGTCGGCCGCAACGAGTTCGACTTCACGATCCTCGAGGTGGCCGAGGGCCGGCCCTTCGAGGACGATCGACGGCCTCTCGCTTCAAGTCGGAGGGCCGGGTCGTCCACAACAAGGAGCGCGCGACGCTCGAGAACATGGACTCCCTGCCGTTCGTGATCGACGTCTACAAGCGCGACCTCGTCATCGAGGACTACTTCATCGGCTATCTCCTGCACCCCTACGTGTCGCTCTACACGGGCCGCGGCTGCCGCTCGCGCTGCACCTTCTGCCTCTGGCCGCAGACGATCGGCGGCCACCGCTACCGCACGCGCAGCGCCGGAGAACGTGATCGAGGAGATCGCCGGGCGAAGGAGTACTTCCCGCAGGTCAAGGAGTTCTTCTTCGACGACGACACGTTCACCGACGACCTGCCGCGCGCCGAGGAGATCGCCCGGGGGCTCGGCAAGCTCGGCGTGACCTGGTCGTGCAACGCGAAGGCGAACGTGCCCGTACGAGACGCTCAAGGTCCTGAAGGACAACGGCCTGCGGCTGCTGCTCGTGGGCTACGAGACCGGAAGCCAGCAGATCCTGAACAACATCCGGAAGGGGACCCGCGTCGACGTCGCCCGCCGCTTCACGGCGGACTGCCACAAGCTCGGCATCGTGATCCACGGCACGTTCATCGTCGGGCTGCCCGGCGAGACGCCCGAGACGATCGAGAGCACGATCCGGTTCGCCAACGAGATCAACCCGCACACGATCCAGGTCTCGCTCGCGGCGCCGTACCCGGGCACGGAGCTCTACCAGCAGGCCGTCGCCAACGGATGGCTCGACGTCTCGGGCCAGCAGCTCGTCGGCGACAACGGAGTCCAGATCAGCTCGATCTCCTACCCGAATCTGTCGAAACAGGAGATCTTCGAGGCGGTCGAGAAGATGTACAAGAGCTTCTACTTCCGGCCGAGGAAGATCGTCGAGATGACCTCCGAGATGATCCGGAGCCCGGAGATGTTGAGGCGGCGGCTCCGCGAGGCCGTCGAGTTCTTCCGTTTCCTGACTGCTCGGCAGGATGCCGCCTAGAGCAGGCAGGAGGGTGACAGCCGGTCACCCTCCCGCGTGTCTCTGACAGTTCGGCGCTAGGGACAGACGCTTAAGGCGTCCGTGTCGGTCACGGCGGGGGCGCTGATGCCCTGGTAGTTGAAGTAGACCTTGGTGACGCCGTGCGTGACGTCGGTCACGGTCAGTCGGTAGTGCACATTGGTGGTCGCGGCCGAGAAGATCCAACGCCGACTGTTCAGGCCGCAGCCGTTGAGCTCCTTGACGAGCAGCTCCCAGTTGTCCGGGCCGAAGAACCAGAAGAGGCCGGAGTTGGTCGATGCGCCCGGGACGACGGTGCCGTTGCCGTGGGTGCCGGGCGGTGTCGAAGTTGTCTCAAATGTCGCCGACACGGCGAATCTCCCCTCGAAGCAAAGCGATGTCGCCGTGGGCGAGCAGCTCGCCGCGACGGCGCCGTTCAAGAAGGCCATCGTTCCGGTGATGCTGCCATTGTGGCCTCCGACGACATCGTTGCCGTTTGCGTCCAAGCTCCAGACGGCCACCAGGCCAGGAGTCGCTGTCGAAATGGGCTCGTTGATCGTGCTGCGAATCTGGTCGGTCGTGCGGGCCACGTTCCACAGCCGTACCTCATCGATGGCGCCAATCGGTGAGTGATTTGGATAGTTGACGTCGCTGCCGATTCGTACAGCCGAGGTGTTCGTCGTCAGCGGTGCCGTCTCGGGAAACGTGGCGACGATCTCGCCGTTGATGTAGTGGCGGCGATTGGCGCCGTCGAACGTGACCGCAATGTGATTCCAGCCGGAGTCGAGAGTGCCGCCATCCTTGATGGAGGAGGTCCCTCTCAGGTAGGAACGAAGCGTCGTGCCGCAGATTCCGACCCACCATGCGGTCGTGTAGCCCTTGCCGGCAATGTTCGAGCAGCCGCCACCGCTCCGGTCGGAGATGGACACCCAGGTCTCGAATGTGAAAGCGGAGGTGGGATTCAGGGCGGGGTTGTCGGCGATCTCGATATAGCCCTCAGCACCCGTAAAGACCATCCAGGCTCCGTAGGGCTGGGCCCGAAGGGGACTTGCGGCTGCGAGCGCGAAGGACACCAGGAGAAGGAAGGCGGGCTTTCCGAAGCGAAGAGAGTTCGGACGGGTCATGGAGGCCTCCTGACGAAAAATGTTCGGGCTCGAGACAGTTGGGAGAACTGGATTTTAACACGGAGGGTTCGGCCAGGCGGCCGGGAGCCTTCGAATAGACTTCCCGGTCTTGAGCCAGACTGCCGCCGTCCCCCTCGTCGCTGCCGCGGGCCTTTCCAGGGCGTACCGCCTGGGAGGGGCCGTGGTCCCGGCCGTGCGCGGCGTGTCGCTGTCGATCAACGAAGGTGAGTTCGTGGCCCTGCAGGGCCCGAGCGGGTCGGGCAAGACGACCCTGTTGAACCTGCTCGGCTTGCTCGACACGCCGGATGTGGGGACGGTCGCCTTCCGCGGCGAAGACGTCGGGGGTCTCACGGAGGACGAGCGGTCCGACCTGCGGCGCGATCGATTCGGCTTCGTCTTTCAGTCCTTCAACCTGATTGCCGTCTTGTCGGCCGAGGAAAACGTGGCCTACCCGATGGCGCTCGCGGGTGTCGACGCGGCCGGCCGCCGGCAGCGCGCGCGCGAGCTGCTCGAGGCCGTGGACCTCGCGGAGAAGATCGACGTGCGTCCCGACCTGCTTTCCGGCGGCCAGCGCCAGCGTGTCGCGATCGCGCGCGCTCTCTCCAACCGGCCTGCCGTCGTCTTTGCGGACGAGCCGACGGCGAATCTCGATTCGCACACGGCCGACGAGATCCTCGACCTGATGAGCGAGATTTCAGATTCCTCGGGCGTGGCCTTCCTCTTCGCGACCCACGACCCGCGGGTGGTGGCGCGGGCCCGGCGCGTGATCACCCTGCGCGACGGCGCCATCGAGAGGGACGTGCAGGCATGAACGCCTTTGCCCTGGCCCTGCGAAGCCTCGTCCGGCAGAAGCGCCGCTCGGCGCTCATGGGCACGGTCGTCGCCTTCGGTTTCGCGGCGTTCGCCCTGGCCGGCGGCTTCATTGCCCAGTCCTTCGACGGGCTGAAGGAGGGCTCGATTCGCCGCGTCGGACACCTCCAGGCCCTGGACCGCCGCGCCGTCGGGCGCTCCGAGGAGACGACGCTCCAGTTCGGCCTGCAAGATGGGGAACGGGCCCGCGGGATCGCGGCGAAGGATCCAGCGGTCGATGCCGTGCTTCCGAGGATCGACTTCGTGGGCCTCGCCTCGAACGGAACCAAGTCCGTGCCCTACCTCGGCGTGGGCGTCGACCCGGAGCCGGAGGGAAAGGCGACGGGAGCCAGGGAGCAGATCGTCTCGGGGGCATACCTCACGAGAGACGGCGGAGAAGACGTGGTGCTCGGGACGGGCCTGGCGGCGGCTCTCTCCGTCAAGCCGGGCGATCGGGTCACTCTCATGGCTGTGACGCCCGACGGGTCCCTGAACGCGGTCGATGCCGTCGTGGCGGGCCTGGCCGACGTGCAGATCAAGGAGCTGAACGACCGGTACCTGGCTGCGGGAATCGGTCTCGTGTCGCGGCTGCTCCAGAGCCCGGGCATGGTATCGAAGCTGGTCGTATTCCTGAAGCCGGGCTCGGACGAGGAGGCGGCGGCCGCGCGGCTCGATAAGGCGCTCAACGCGGGCGGCTACGCTGTCGCACTGCTCCACTGGCGCGCCCTCGCGACTTTCTATGGCCAGGTGAGGATGCTCTATATCGGCATCTTCACCTTCGTGGGCGCCGTGCTGGTCATCATCGTGATCCTCTCCTCCGCGATCGTGATGACGATGGCGGTGACCGAGCGCACCCGCGAAATCGGGACGCTGCGAGCCCTCGGGACACGCCCGTCGGGAATCCGCAATCTCTTCCTGGCCGAAGGGCTCGTGCTCGCCGTGGCCGGGTGCGTCGCCGGCGCGGTCTTCGCCCTCGTGGTGCGCGCGGCCCTGAACGCATCGGGCATCGTCCTGCCGCCTCCTCCGGGCGCCACGACGGGCTTCCCGATCTCCGTCAAGTTCTACCCGCTCGCCTACGTTGCGGGGTTTATGGCGATGCTGGCGACCGTCACCGTTGCGGCTTTTTTCCCGGCGCGCCGCGCGTCGCGGATCTCGATCGTCGACGCGCTGGCGCATGTCTGACGTCGCTACGCGCTGCTCGTGGGATCTGCGCCCTACGGGCGCACCGGCGAGCGGCTCGGCCGGACGCGGCCTCGACCGCTCGCCTGATCCCCCGCGCATCGCTTCGCTCCCGCGTCGCAAGGCTCCTCCCTCGCTTCGCTCGGGAGACTCCTCGCGACGCGAGCTCGAGGAGGACGCCGGCGTTACGTGTACTGGCGAGGCGCAATAACCCATGAGTCTCCTGGTTTTCTTCTTGACGGCTGCCCTTGTCGGGACGCCGGCACCGGTCGATGTGCAGAAGTGGTTGGCCGACGCGGACTCGGCCCGCAACGCCTTTGAAGAGGCGGTCATCCAGGCGCGGGCGACACAGGTGACGGACGGCAAGGAGCAGGGAAGTGCGCAGTTCGACATCTACAGAAAGGGATCCGAGAAAGTTTTGATCGTGTTCCGCGATCCGAAGAACAGCGGCCGCAAGGTCCTGACGGTCGGACCGCGCATGTGGCTCCTCGTCGCCGGAGCGACGAACCCCGTTCCCATCACGCCCAACCAGCGCCTGCTGGGGGGCGCTTCCTTCGGCGATGTGGCGAGACTGCGGTTCGCCACGGACTACACGGCAATCCTGCGCGAGGAGCCCGAGACCGTGGCAGGCCGGGAGTGCCGCGTCCTGGACCTTTCGGCCAGGGATGCGGGCGCTCCGTATCCGAAGGTCGTTCTCTGGGTGGACTCCGCGGACCACCTGGCCCGCAAGGTCCTCTTCCTCCTGCCCTCGGGCAAGGAGGCGAAAGAGGCGCTGTTCACGAAGTTCTCGAAAGCGGCCGGAAAGACGTTCGTGTCCGAGATGGAGATCCGAGACCTGCTGGGGCGCGACTCGCGCACGGTCACGCGGCTCGAATACCTCGACTACCGCCCGGCAAAGCTCGACGACGCGATCTTCACGCCGGAGGGAGCGAAGGGGCTCTAGGGTTCCTGGTGCGCGAGTTTTTCCAAAGCGAATCGCGTCAGATTCTGGCCAGCGAGGCGTGTCGCGAGCGTGCCGAGTGACGGGCTGAGCATGAGCCGCCGGAAAGCCTTGCTCCAGGCAAACCGGCGCGCGAAGCGGGAGCGCCAGGCTTCGGCGTAGACGCGCGCCAGGCTCGAGGGTGAGAACTCGCCGGAGAGGCAGCGCGCCGCTGTCTCGCCCGCCAGCAGGCCCGACGCGAGTGCTGCGGCCTGGCCCTGCCCCGAGAAGGGATCGAGCACTCCCGCGGCGTCCCCGGCCATGAGGACGCCGTTCTCCGACGGCGGCTTGGCGGTGAAGAAGACGGGACCGGTGCCGAGAAGTCCTTCTCTCCCGGGTGTCAGCCCCGAGAGATCCGCGTCGAGGGCCGCATTCGATTGCCTCGCGTGGGCCATGACGGCTTCCCATCCGCCGCCGACGCTCTGGCGGGCCTTCGCCGAGATGACGCCCGCCACGTTGGCGCGCCCTCCCTCGACGCGTGAGAGTCCGCAGTAGCCGCCGGGGAACATGTAGAGCCTCACCTGCCCGGCGAGCGCGGCGGCGTCCCCGACGAGCTCGCCGCTCCAGCCCAGATAGCGGGCTGTCCCGAAGAGAAAGGCCCGCTCGAGCCGGCGGTCGAGGGCGTCCCACCGTCCCCAGGCCCCGATCACGACGCGGGCATCCAGAATCTGACCGGAGGCGAGATCGACGCGGAATCCGGGGCCGCCCCGGCTCACGGAAGCGACGCGGGCGCCGAAGCGGATCTGCGGCGCCTGCCTCCGCCGCGCGCCGGGCCAGGAGGTCGTCGAGCGCGAAGCGCGAGATCCCGAGCCCCGGCGAGGGCAGGGTGAAGGCGGCGGAGTCGCCCGAGGCGAGATGCACGGAACCACGCCCGATCTGCTCGGGAGTCCGTTGCAGGACGGCAGCGGCGGCGCCGAGCCGTTCGAGCGTGGGCAGGGCGCCGGATGCGAGGTAGGCACCGCAGACCTTGCGCCTCGGGAACACGTCCTTTTCGAGCATGCACGACAGAACAGCCCTTCCCGGCCAGCGCAATGGACGCCGCCGACCCGGCTGGGCCGGCCCCGATGACGATCGCGTCAATGGCAGCGGACATGGATCACGTTCCGGGCCGCGGGCTGACCCTTTGAGGCTCCGAGGAGCTGACGAGGAGGCGGAAAGGAAAGACCCGTTCGACCCGTGCTCGGGGTGCGCAACGGGAGACGATCGCCTGGAGCTCCTGCGGCGTGTAGGCCTGACGGACCGAGGCGATCCCGTCGTGGACGGAGACGCGAGACCGGAAGGTGAAGCGGCCGGACACGGCAACGACCGCGAGCGCCACGCGGTGACGCCGCAAATCGAGAAGAGCGAAGCCCCTTCGCGCCACGCGCCGGATCTCCGTGAGGAGCAGAGAGAGCTCGCTCGGCGAGAAGTGGTGGAGCAGGAGGGTCGAGACGATCCAATCGACCGAGCCGGCGGGCATGGGCAGGCGGAAGGCGTCCGCGGCGATGCCGGACAAGGGCTCCCGGCCGTCCAGGCCGAAGCCGGCGGCGAGGTGCCGCCACTGGAGATCGAGGCGCAAAGACGAGGCTGTTCGTCCCGGCCTCGATGAGGTAGCGCTGCAGCCGTCTCGTGGGCACGCCCGAACCCGCACCCAGGTCGAGAACGGTCGTCGGGCTCTTGCCGCGCGAGAGTCCTTGCGCAAGCAGCCAGCGCGCCAGGGCGCCCGATCCTCCCCAGGCCCGATCGACGTTTGCGATGTCGCGGAGGTTCTCGACCATGTCGTCCGACGGGAAGAGATGGGTCGTCGAGCCATTCCCGGCTCGGGCGGCGAGGCGGAGTCCACCAGGTCACGGGGAGTCCAAAGTCCAAAGTCCAAAGTCCAAAGGGGTCACGGCGCGAGACCACGAGCGCGCTGTTCTTCGAGCCGAACCCGATGCAGTTGCAGAGGGCGTGCTCGACGGAGGCCGCGCGAGCCTGGTTCGGCACGTAGTCGAGGTCGCAGGCCGGGTCGGCGCGATCGAGGTTGATCGTCGGCGGCAGGAAGCCGTCGCGCATGGCGAGCAGCGTCGCCGCCACCCCGGCCGCGCCGCAGGCGCCCTGCGGATGGCCGATCATGGACTTGATCGAAGAGCCCGGCAGGCGGTCTGCGGCCCGCCCGAAGGCGCGGCGCACGGCCAGGGTCTCGACGCGGTCGTTCAGCTCCGTCGAGGTGCCGTGGTACGCGATGTAGCCGATCGCCTCGGGCGGCACGCCGGCTTCTTCCATCGCGAGCGTCATCGCGCGCGCCGGCTCTTCGCCCGACTCGTCCAGACGCACGCGGTGGTGAGCGTCGCAGGTCGCGCCGTAGCCGGCGATCTCGCCGTGAATGCGGGCCCCGCGCGCGCGGGCCCGCTCGGCCTCCTCGAGAACGAACATCCACGAACCCTCGCCCAGCACGAACCCGTCGCGGTCGGCGGAGAACGGCCGGGAGGCGGCCGGCGGGTCGGCTTCGCGCGCGGTCGAGAGGATCCGCATCATGGCAAAGCCTTCCATGATTCCGCGCACGACGGTCGCGTCGACGCCGCCCGCGAGCACGACATCCTGGGCGCCGAACTTGATCGCGCGGAAACGCCTGGCCGAGCGCGTCGGTCGACGAGGCGCACCCGGTCGAGAGGACGTGCGAGGGGCCGCGCAGCCCGAAGCGCATCGAGATCTCGGAGGAGAGCGTGCCGATCGTGCCCGAGGGGATGGAGTAGACCGAGGCCTTCCGGACCTGGTTGGTGTAGTACAGGTGGTACATCCGCTCGGAGAACTCGATGGGCCCGCCTCCGGTGCCGAGCGTCACGCCGATCGAGCGGCGTTCCGAAATCGTCAGGCGGTCGGGCTCGATGCCGGCGTCCGCGAAGGCTTCCGTCGAGGCGGCGATCGCCATCGGCACGGCGCGCGAGACGTGGCGCAGCTCGCGGGCGTCGAGGTAGTCCGTGGGCTCGAAAGCCCTTGAGCTCACCGGCGATCGTCGCCGGCAGGCCCTCGGGATCGAAGAGCGACACGCGGCCGACGCCGCTCGATCCGGCGCGCAGCGCCCGGGCAAAGGCCTCGCGCCCATTTCCGTTTGGCGCGAGACAGCCGATGCCCGTGACGACGACTCTTCTGCTCGACACGTGTGGATCCTATTTCGGCGGTGGCGTGTCCTCAGGAAGTTGAGGGAACCTTTACGGAGGCGCGTTCTTCATCAGCCATCGGTCGAGCAGCCGGAGCAGCCGCAGCGGCACGAACCGCACGAGCGCGTCGGCGTGGAGCGAACCGGGCTGCGTCATATGCACGTGGTCGACCGGCGGCGCCGCCGCTTCGGCCAGCAGGCGCCCCTGGGAGGGATCGACGAGCCAGTCGCCCTCGGAGGTCACGATGAGCTTGGGCACCGTGATGCGCGCGATGGCCTCGACGGCGCGGGGCTTGGGTGCGAAGAGATCGCGTGCGGCGATGCGGGGGACCCGGAAGGCCTGCCGCAGGCGCACCTGCCGCACGGCGTCCCGCTTCCAGAGCTTGGGCCGGAGAGCGAAGATGTCGGCCGGAGAGGAGATCATCGCCAGGGCGCGACAGGGCAGAAGAGGATCCTTCGAGAGCTCCTCGGCCAGGATCGAGCCGCCCATCGAAAGGCCGACCGCCGCAAACCGGGAGTACGACATCCCGTGCCCGGCGAGGTCGTCCGCGACGGCCCGCACGTCCCAGCCCTCCGTGGCGCCGAACGTGTAGGCGCCGGTCGAGTCGCCATGCCCGCGAAAGTCGAGAACCGCCACGTCGTAGCCGAGGCGAAAAAAGTGGTTCGCGAGAAAGAGGTTCTCCCGGTCGCGGCGTTCCCGCCAGAAGCCGGGAGCGAGAATCACGAGCTCGGGCGAAGGGCGGCACCAGTGGGTGTAGGCGATCGTGACGCCGTCCTGCGTGCGGGCCGTCTTGTGGACGGCCTGCCGCGGCGGCGCCTCGAGGGTTGCTGCAGCCGTCATCCGCGCTCCAGCGGGATGCACTCGACTTCACCCCCGGCCGGGATCGTCCCGTCGCCTTTCGGGATCCTGGCCAGCGCATTGGCCCGGCCGTGCGTCCCGATGTCGTGGCTTCCAGCCGTGCGCAGCAGCTCGACGCGGTTGACGCCATGGTCGATCGAGAGAATCGCGTCCTGGAAGGTCTCCCGCGCGCCGGGTGCGCGCCTCGCGCGCCAGCAGCGCTGTCACGCGCTCCGGTCCGGGCCGAGCGGCTCCTTCCAGGCGGTCGAGGGCATGTCTCACAAAGACATGGAAACAAACGGAGGCCGAGACGGGATTCCCGGGCAGGCCGAACCAGAGCAGATCCCCCGCGGCGCCCGAATGCGATCGGTTTTCCGGGCCGCACCGCGACGCGGTGGAAGAGCGTTGCAAAACCCTGCCGGGCGGCCTCGGCCGGAACGAGGTCGAAGTCGCCCGCCGAAACGCCTCCCGACGTGAGCAGGACGTCGAGATCGCCCCCGGCCGCTTCCGCAAACAGCCGCGCGAGGCCGGCTCCGTCATCCGGAAAACGCCCCAGGAGTCTCGGCTCGAGAAGGCGGGCCCTGCAGAGTGCGGCGAGCATGTGGCCGTTGGAGTCGCGAATCTGGCCGGGCCCGGGTCTTATCCGATGCGGCCACGAGCTCGTTGCCCGTCACCGCGATTCCGACGCGCGGCTTCCGGAAGACCGAGATCGGGTCCACGCCGGCCAGGGCCGCGAGCGCCACCTGGCCGGGCGTCAGCGCGCAGGCCCGGCGTGAGCAGGGGGGCCCCGGCCGCGATGCTCTCGCCCCGACGCCGCAAGTGAGCGCCCGCGGCCGGGACGGCCGAAAAGACGACGCGGCCGCCCTGCTGCTCGGCCTGCTCGACGGGCACGATGGCCTCGGTTCCGTCCGGGATGGGTGCTCCGGTCATGATCCGGACGGTTTCCCCCGGCGTCAGGGGCGCCGGGGGTGCGTTGCCTGCGGCCATGACACCCGGGCGCTCCCGGGCCGAGGCGCCCGGGGCTGCGGCGTCGCGCAGGAGGACCGCGTAGCCGTCCATCGCGGAGGTGTCGAACGGGGGCCAGTCCACGTCGGAGGCGACCGTTTCGGCCAGCACCCGCAGGGCGGCCTGGTCGAGCGGCACCCGCTCCGGGCCGAGCGGCTGTGCCTCCCGGTCGACGATCGCCAGGGCCTCGGCGACGCCGATCATCCGGGCATTGTAGTCGGGCGCCGCGAGGCGTTCCGTGGGTTAGGATGGCCCGAACCCGAAAACCGAGTGAATAGGGGCCCGTTGCGTGCGGGAGTCCGTTTGATGGACCGCAAATTCGAGTACCGGGGCGACCTCGGCGTCACCCCGCTGCCAGAGATTCTCGCCACGATCCACCGCTACCGTGTGCCCGGCGTCGTGATCGCCTCGCGCGAGGAGAGGGTGCGGAAGATCGCGCTCGAGGAAGGTGTCGTGGTCTTCGCGAGCTCGAATGAGCGGGAGGTCAGCCTCGGCATGTCGCTCCTGCGCCGCGGCGTCCTGACGCCGGAGCTCGCGCGCGAGGCGGATGCCCGGCGCACGCGCGACGGGCTGCGCCTCGGCAACGTGCTGCTGCAGATGGGCGTCCTGACGCCCGAGGCCCTGAACCGCGCCGTGGCCGACCAGGTCCGCGAGATTCTCTGGGGCGCTTTCGACTGGGACTCGGGCGACGTCGTGTTCGAGATCGGCGAGCGCGCCGCTCCATCTGTCGTCCGGCTGGACCTGCCCATCCCGGAGGCCATCCTGGAAGGCATCCGCCGGGCGGCCGACGTGCGCCGCCTCATCCAGCGCCTTGGAAACGCGCAGACGATTCTCGAGAAGCAGCCGAGCGCGCTGCTCGACCTTTTCACGCCGGAGGAGAAGAGCCCTCTTCGAGAAGGTCGACGGCCGCACGCCGCTGCAGCCGCTCTGCGCGAAGGGGCCCGGCACGGTGCCGGAGAACGCGCGGCTGCTGTACGCGTTCTATTGTCTGGGCCTTCTCTACAAGCGCCGCGGTACGGGCGCGGGCGGTTTGAAGAAGATCCACTACAAGACCGAGGGCTGGGAACCTAAAATAGTCCTATGCCTCTCTACGAGTACGTCTGCCAGAAGTGCGAGCGCAAGACGGAAGTGATCCAGGCGTTCGGGGAAAGGCGCATCCGGATGTGCCCGCACTGCGGGGGCAAGGTCAAGAAGGCGTTCTCCGCGCCGGCGATTCAGTTCAAGGGCAGCGGCTTCTACATCACCGACTACGCCAAGGGGAAGACGGGGGAGGCCAGTTCCTCGGCTCGGGGAAGTCCGACTCCGGTAAGTCGCGAGTCCGGCAGGTCGGAGTCCGGAAAGTCGGAGCGGCGAAGTCCGAGTCCGGAAAGTCCGAGTCCGGCGAGAAGCCGGCCGAAAAGAAGAAAGAAACGAAAGAGACGAAAGAGACGCAAGGGCGAAGAAGCCGGCGAAGGACTGACGCCGTGATCCCCCTCTAGAGCTTCAGACCTCTTCAAGTAGTCCCGGAACGGTCCGCCCAGGTCCTTCCGCTTCAGCGCGAACTCGACTGTCGCCTTCAGGAAACCCAGCTTGTCGCCGGCGTCGTAGCGCTTGCCTTCGAAGAGGTATCCGTCGATGGGCCGGCGGGAGAGCAGCGTCTTCAGGGCCGAGGTCAACTGGATCTCGCCGCCCGTGTCCGATCGTGTCTCTTCGAGGATCCCGAAGATCTCGGGCGGCAGCAGGTAGCGTCCGATGATGGCGAGGTTCGAGGGTGCGGCCTCGGGCCTCGGCTTCTCGACCATGTCCGTGATCGCCACGACCCGGTCTTCGACGGCGTTTCCGGCCACGATGCCGTAGTGGCGCGTCTCGGAGCGCGGCACCTCCTGCAGAGCGATGACGGGGTTTCCGCGGCGCTCGTAGAGACGCATCATCTGGCCGATGCAGGGCTCCTGCGCGTCCACGATGTCGTCGCCGAGCAGGACGGCGAAGGGCTCGTTGCCGACGAGGTCCTTCGCCTGAAGCACGGCATGGCCGAGTCCGAGGGCCTGCTTCTGGCGCACGTAGGAGACGGGGATCATGTCCGAGACGGAGCGGACCTCCTCCAGAAGATCGCTCTTGCCTTTCCCGGCGAGCATCGCCTCGAGCTCGGGGGAGGCGTCGAAATGGTCCTCGATGGCGTTCTTGCCTCGCCCGGTGACGATGACGATGCGCTCGATCCCCGCCGCCCGGGCCTCCTCCACGACGTACTGGATCAGCGGCCGATCCACCAGAGGCAGCATCTCCTTCGGCTGCGCCTTCGTCGCCGGCAAGAACCTCGTGCCCAACCCTGCAGCCGGGAACACCGCCACTCGAACTTTCTGCATTTCCCCAACATCCTAACCGAGTAACCGCCCCCGCCGATTTTTCGCCCGCGATTCGAGTCGGGCCGTACCCCCGGCGCGGTGCGAGCCCTCGGGCCGAGGCGCAGAATCGACCGTCGACGAGAAGTCGCTGCGGCGCGCCGCCGGGGGACGAAGCTCGCGCCGGCCACGCGCACCGCCGCACCCGCCAGGACCCCCCGGCCCGGCTTTGTGAGCACGGCGGTTACAATTGCCGAGACCATGCACAGCGACGAGGTGTTTTTTGCGAGCCTGACGCGGCAGCTGCGAGAAGAGGGGGAGACTCGCGCTGGCTACGGTTGTGGAGACGAAGGGGTCCGGGCCGTCGAAGGTGGGGCGGCGGTTCCTGATTTTCGACGACGGCTCGTTTGAGGGGTCGATCGGCGGCGGGCCATTCGAGGCCCTCGTGATTGCCGACTCCGCCGCCCTCTTTCGCGACGGCGGGCCCGAGCGCCTTCTCAAGTGGTACGACTTCTTCGAACGGGAGGTCGCCTCGGAGGTTCCGCGCGAGCCGACGAACATGATCTGCGGCGGCTCGGCGAGGGTCTACGTGGAGAGGCTCCAGGCGCAGCCCTCGCTCGTGATCCTCGGCGGCGGACACGTGGGCCTGGCGTTGGCGCGGTTCGGGCGCGACATGGGCTACGACGTGCTCGTTGCAGATGACCGCGCCGAGTACGCGGCGGCCGATCGCTTCCCGGAGGGTGTCGCAGCCGTGCGCACGGGCCGCGACTACCGGTTGCCCGAGGGCACGCTGCCTCCGGGCCGCGACCGCTACGTCGCCGTCGTCTCCCGGTGCTGGGAGACGGACCTTGCGGCCCTGCGGCATTGGGTCGCGCCCGACGCTGCCCCCGTCCGATACCTCGGTCTCATCGGATCCGCGCGGAAGATCCGCAGCGTGTTCGATCGCCTGCGCGAGGAAGGCGTGCCGCCGGAGAAACTCCGTGCCGTTCGCGCGCCCATCGGGCTTCAGATCGGGGCCGTGACGCCGCAGGAGATCGCGATCGCGATCCTGGCCGAAATGACCGCGGTGCGCCGCCATGCTTCGGCGGGCGCCTTCGCTCCGGAGGAAAGCCTCACCGAATGATCCTCCGGCGTCCCGGACTCGCAGGAATCCTCGTTTTCGCCGTGCTCGCGGCAGCTTCGCCCGCCTCCGCTGCGACGTGGTGGCGGCTCCCGGTCTGGGGCGCCGAGGTGCGCGTCTTCGCTCTCGATCCCTGGAATCCAGGGGACGCTCTTCTGCGGCACCTCGCGCGGCAACTTTTATGTTTCGAAAGACGGCGGCTCCTCGTGGGAGCCGCTGCGGGCGGGCCCGGCCTTCCCCGGCTACGTGGCGACAGGGCTCGTGGCCGACGCCCGGCTGCCTGGCCGGCTGTATGCCTCGCTGGCCGGCCAATATGGCGGCGGGCTCGTCGTCGTGAGCGATGACCGCGGCGCCGAGTGGACGGTGCTCGCGCGCTTCCGCGACACCGTGGCGACCCGGGCCCTCGCCGTCGTGCCGGGCGAGCCGGCGCGCATCGCCATCGGCGGCGACGACGGCGTGCGCCTGTCGCGGGACGGCGGCTCGACCTGGGTGCGCTCCGGCGCCGACACCCCGGCCTCGTGCAGGTCGAGTCGCTGGCATTCGATCCGTCGGACCCGAGGGTTCTGTACGCCGGGACCTGGCGCCAGGCCTTTCGCACCAAAGACGGCGGCGCGAGCTGGGCGCGCATCGCCGAGGGCATGGTGCTCGACGCGACGGTCTACTCCTGGGACTTCGATTCCGGCAACTCGCGGGACATCTGGGTCTCGACGTGCGGCTGGGTCTACCGATCGAAGGACGGCGGCGACCGGTGGATGCGCGCCAAGACCGGCTTTACGAACCGGCGCTCCCACGCGGTGCGCCGCGACGCCACGCGCCCCGGCTTCATCTACGCGGCGACTGTCGGTGGGCTGCACCGCTCGACCGACGACGGCGAGACGTGGCAGAGGCTCTCGCGCGAGTCCCTCGTCGTCACGGCCCTCGAAGTGGATCCGCGCACCGGCCGGCTGTACGTGGGCACGGAAGGCGAGGGAGCGTTCTTTTCGGACGACGGCGGCAAGACGCTCACGCGCGGTTCGGCGGGGCTCGCCGAGGGCCGCGTGTCCGACGTCATCACGGACCCCGGCGATCCGGCGCGCGTCTTCTTCTTCCGGGCCTACGCCGGAGAGGAAAGCGGCGTCTGGGAGGCGGAGGGCCGCCGCGTGCGCCGCGTCTCGCTCGACCCGCTCCCGGCGTCGGCCTCGCTTGCCGCCTTCCGCGGCGCCGAAGGCCGGACGCTGTTCGCCCTGTCCAGCTCCGCCGGCGTGCGCGTCTCGCGCGACGGCGGCGAGCGCTGGGAGACGCCGGAGGCGCCGCCTCCCGGCACGCCGATCGCTCTCTTCGGCGCTCCCTTTCCCGGCTCCCATCATCGTCACGACGTCGGGCGTCTTCCGCCTGTCGCCGACGGCCGTGAGTTTGCTCCGCTGCCCGGCGCCCCGTCCGCACCGGAGGCGGCCGAGCTGCTCGTCGACCCGAAGGGCGGGCCGCTGCTCGAGGTTCGGGTCGGCGCGTCGCTCTACCATTGGAGCGGCGAGCGCTGGTCGGTCAAGCGCCAGACGCTGCTCAAGCGCGGCGTCTTCCTCGACGAGGCGGTCGGGGTCACGGGCGCGTGGTCGACTCTGCAGGAAGTGGGCGGCCGGCTCGTCTGGGAGGACGGAGGCCGCCGGCTGGCCGTCACGATCCCGCGGCCGGGCCTGGCCCTGGCCTCCGCCGCCGCGACACCCGCGGGACTGCTCTACGTAGGAACGACGGGGGACGGGCTCTTCCTGTTCGAGCCGTAGTTCCCGCCACCCCCGTTGTCATTCCGAGAAGCGTAGCGACGAGGAATCTGCTCCGATTGGTTTCCCAAACTACGACGGGAGTAGATCCCTCGACTTCGCTCGGGATGACAGCGATAACGCTATTTGAGGTCCGCGAACTTCAGCACCGATCCCACCTCGATCTTCTCTTTCCTGGCCATGCCGCCGGCGATCTCGAGGACGTTCGTGGCGGGTGTCGCTGGGACCAAAGCTCGGGCAGGGGTCGGCCTTGCAGGGAGGAGTGTCGGCCGAGATGAAGAGCACCTTCCCGTCCTTATCGAGCCAGATCATGTCGAGCGGGATCATGGTGTTCTTCATCCAGAATTGGTGGGCGCCGCCTTCGGAAAAGAGGAAGAGCATTCCCGTGCGATCCGGCAGGCTCTCGCGGAACATGAGCCCCTGCTGCTGCTCTTCGGGAGTGCGCGCCAGCTCGAGCCGGTAAACCGCTCCCGACGGCAACGTGACGCGCGGCCCGGGGACGGCTTGCGATGTCGGCGGTGCCGCCGGGGTCGCAGCCGGAGCCTTCGGAGCCGCTCCGCACGCGACGACCATGACGGAAGCCACCACCCAGAGGCCCCTTTGGACTTTGGACTTTGGACTTTGGACGCTCAACACGGTTTTGGGTCTTGGACTCTCAAGACGGTCGTGGACCTTGGACTCTCAAGACGGTTTGGCTTCCTCGACCTCTTCGCCCCCGGCCTCTTCGCCGTAAAGGTCCTCTTTTCGGACCAGGTTGTACTTCTTGGCGTAGTACCGGAAGGAGCGGAAGGACATGTGGAGGAGCTCCGCGGCCTTCGTCTGGACTCCGTCGCAGCGGTCGAGCGCCTCGCGCATGAGACGCTTGCCGACGGCCTCGAGGTAGGCCTCGAGGTTGATTCCCTCTGCCGGCAGGCTCTCGAAATCCGGCACCCGCGTCTTGACGCCCAGGGCGATGGCTTCCGGAAGGCTCGAAACGGTGATCACCGGTCCGGGCTCGAGGGCGACCGTGCGTTCGAGCGAGTTTTCGAGCTCACGCACGTTGCCGGGCCACGGGTAAGCCTCGAGCAGGCGCATCGCCTCGGTCGAGATCTTCTTTTCGGGGATTCTCTGGTCCCGGCAGATCTTGCCGATGAAGTGCTGGGTCAAGCGGGGCGATGTCCTCCGGGCGGCTCCGGAGCGGAGGCAGAACGATCGGGATGACGTTGATGCGGTAGAAGAGGTCTTCGCGGAACTTCTCCTGGGCGACGAGGTCGGTCAGGTCCTTGTTCGTGGCGGCGATGATCCGCACATCCACGCTCGTCTCCTCGTTGCCGCCGACCTTGCGGATCACCTTCTCCTGGATGGCCCGCAGCAGCTTGACCTGCATGGTCGGCGTCGTTTCGGAGATCTCGTCGAGAAAGAGCGTTCCGTTGTCGGCCTCGGTGAAGAGGCCGCGCTTCTCCTTGACGGCGCCCGTGAAGGCGCCGCGCTCGTGGCCGAACAGCTCGGACTCCAGAAGCGTCTCGGGCAGCGCGCCGCAGTTGATCGAGACGAACTTCTTGTCCTTTCGGATCGACGTGTAGTGGATGGCGCGGGCGATCAGCTCCTTGCCGGTGCCGCTCTCGCCCGTGATGAGGACGGTCGAGGAGACCTTTCCGATCCGTTCGATCGTCCGGAAGATCTCCTGCATCCGCGAACCCTTGCCGAGGATGTTGGCAAAGGTGTACTTCGCGGCGAGCTCCTGCTTGAGGTAGACGTTTTCTTCCTGGAGGGTCTTCTCGCCGAGAGCCCGGCGCACGATCAGGATGAGCTCGTCGTTGTTGAACGGCTTGGAGATGTAGTCGATGGCCCCGCGCTTCATGGCCTCGATGGCGTCCTCGGTCGAGGTGTGTGCCGTGATCATGATCATCGGCGTCTGCGGGTGCTCTTCCTTGACCTTCTTCAGGAGATCCAGCCCGTTGCCGTCGGGCATCTTGATGTCGCAGAGGATGACGTCCGGGCTCGAGCGAAGCGCCGCGGCCTGGCCTTCGGCGAAGCTCGAGGCGAGAAGGACCTCGAACCCCTCCTTCTTGAAGATGTAGCCGAGGGTTTCCCGGATGCCCGCTTCGTCGTCCACGACGAGAAGACGCGGGCTGCTCATGAGACGCCCGCCGCGGCGGCAGTCCTTCTGGCACCCCGGCTGTCTTCCGCCGAGCGCGGCAGAAGGATGGTCACGACGGTCCCCTCTCCGGGCTTCGACTCCGCGTCGATCATGCCGCCGTGGTCCTCGACGATCCGCCGGACGATGGCCATTCCCAGCCCGGTCCCGCCGTCGAAGGCTGTCGCAAACGGCGTGAACAATCGCGCCAGCTGCTCCTCGCTCATTCCACTGCCCGTGTCGATGAAACGGATGCTATACCAGCCCTCCTCCTCGCGTCCAAGCACGGTGAGGGTTCCGCCCGCCGTCATGGCGCGGACGGCGTTCTTGGCCACGTTGTAGACGATCTGGCGGATCTGGTCCGAGTCGCCCGGCAGCATCGAGGAGACGGGCGAAACGTCTGCCGCGATCCGGTGGGCGTCGGAGATCTCATCCGAGAGACGAAAAAGATCCATGACCTCGGTCACCGTGCGCGCGATGTCGAAGGTGGTGACCTTGCGCTCCTGCGGGCGCACGAAGCGCAGGAAGTCCTCGAGGATCTTGGAGAGCCTCTTCGACTCGGACACGATGATTTCCATCAGGCGGCGCTCGGCCGACCCCACGTTCAGGTCTTTCGAGAGGACCTGGACCGAGCCCGAGATCGACGCGAGCGGGTTGCGAATCTCGTGCGCGATGCCCGCTGCCAGCTCGCCGACGGCCGCGAGCTGCTCGGAAAACCGGGCGCGCCGCTCGAGCTTCTTCATCTCCGTCAGGTCCTGGAACAGCATCAGCGTGCCTTCTTCGCCGATGTCGTCCTTCAAGACCCGCAGTGAGTATCCAAGCACCTGTCGGCCGCCGGGTCTCTCCGCTTCGATCTCGCCCCGGTACGTGGCCTGCCCGCGGGCGCTTTCGCGGATCCTGTCCCATGCCTCCGGGAACTCGAAGCCGATGTCCGCCAGGGTCTTGCCGGCTGCGCGCGCCGGATCCACGCCGAGGATCGCTCCGCCCGCCCGGTTGAGAAAGATGACGCGGCGTTCGGCATCGGCCGTCAGCAAGCCGGAGGACATCGTCGCGATGACGTTTCCATAGAGGTTCTGCAGCCGCTGCAGGGCCTTCTGCTCGAGCTCGAGCTCGAGGTTCGCCCGCTGCAGCTTCTCGGACAGGTACGAGACCATGAAGGCGACGCCGTAGAACCCGGCTACCGTTATGGCGAGGTTGAATCGGATCCGCGCGCCGCTCCAGGGCGTCACCGGCGCGAGCGGCGGCATCGGGAGCACGTTGTAGGCGAGGAGCTGCACCATCGACCCGTACAGAACCGCCGCGGCGGAGGCAACGACCACGGCGCCCGTGCGGTACAGGAGGAACGCCGAGGCCCCGATGACGACCAGATACAAGAAGTTGAAGACGGAGTCGGGCCCGCCCGAGGAGTAGACCAGGATCGTGACGATTCCGAGGTCGCCCGCGAGCTGGATGGCGGCGGAGAGGCGGGGTGCAAGAAGTCGGCCGAGCGTCCAGTGGAAGACGGCGAGCAGCGCGGCGGCGGCATTGACGGCCCACAGGTAAGAGATCTCGAGCGACGCCCCCGAACCCGCCTGGACCAGGACAGCGGACAGGAGGATGAGAAGGAGGACGGCGATTCTTATCGCCGTCAACCAGGAGACGGATCGCTTGAGAGAGTCGTCCATTGATCAGTTGAGTCAAGAGTCGAGAGTCGAGAGTTGTGGGACCCGAGCTGGCCGGTTGACCTTCAACTCTGGACTCTGAACTCTCGACGCTCGACTGACCTACCCGATCTTGTTGATCAGCGTGAACATCGGCAGGTACATCGCGATGACGATACCGCCGATGATGACGCCGAGGACGAAGATCATGACCGGTTCGAGCAGTTTCACGAGCCCGGCCACGGCTGTGTCCACCTCGTCCTCGTAGAAGTCGCCGATCTTGTTGAGCATGGCGTCCAGAGCGCCCGTCTGCTCGCCGACGCCGATCATCTGGACGACCATGTTGGGGAAGATCCCGGATTCGCGCAGGGGCTCGACGATCGTCTTGCCGCCCTCGACGGCCGTCTTGGTCGCCATCAGCGCGTCTTCGACGATGGCGTTGCCGGCGGTGCGCGCCGTGATGTCGAGGGCCTCCAGGATCGGCACGCCCGAGGAGGTCAACGTCGCGAGCGTCCGGCAGAACCGCGCCACGGCGATCTTCTTCATGATCATGCCGAGGACGGGCATCTTGAGAATCAACCCGTCGATCACGCGGCGCCCCTGGTAGGTCGCGTAGTAGCGCTGGAACGCGAAGATGAGGCCGCCGATGGCGATCAGGATGAGGATGAAGTAACGCGCGAGGAAGTTGGATGCCTGGATGACGACGCGCGTCGGCATCGGCAGCTCGGCCCCGAGGCCCGTGAAGAGAGCGGCAAACGTCGGGATGACCTTCAGCAGGATGACCGCGACGACGATGGCCGCGATGACGATGACGGCAATCGGGTAGATGAGGGCCGACTTGACCTGCGAGGCGAGCTTGACGGCCTTCTCGATGTAGACCGACAGGCGCTGCAGGATCGTGTCCAGGATACCGCCCGCCTCGCCGGCGGCGATCATGTTGACGTAGAGGTTATTGAACGCCTTCGGGTGGCGCCGCATCGCGTCGGCCAGAGTCGAGCCGGCTTCCACGTCCTGCCGCACCTGGAGCAGGATCTTCTGGAAGCTCTTGTTCTCCTGCTGGTTGGCCAGGATCTCCAGGCACTGCACGAGAGGCAGGCCCGCGTCGATCATGACCGAGAACTGCCGCGTGAAGACGGCGAGGGTCTTGGGATTGACCTTTCGCCCCATCTTCGCGAGGGAGATCTCCTTGCCGCGCTCCCTGATCCCGGTGACCACGATGTTCTGCCGGCGCAGGCTCGCCAGCGCCGCGTCTTTCGACTCGGCGGCGAGCACGCCTTCCTGCACGAGCCCGGTTCGGTTGCGGCCTTTCCAGACGTAGTTGGGCATCGTCGAACCCTCCCGGTGTTACGCCCTCTTGCCCGCGGTCGCCGCCGCCTGGGGAACGTTCAGGCCCGCGCCGCGGTTGATGAGCTCCTGCAGCTCGTCCGGGCTGGACGAGCGCGAGAGCGCCGTTTCGAGCGTGATGAGCTTGCGGTGGTAGAGCGTGGCCAGCGACTGGTTGAACGTCTGCATGCCGTACTTGGCCTGGCCGGTCTGCATCATGGAGTAGATCTGGTGAATCTTGTCCTCGCGGATGAGGTTTCGGATGGCGGCATTGGGAACGAGAATCTCCATCGCCATGGCTCGCCCGCGCCCGCTCGCCCGTTCGAGCAGCGACTGACACATGATGCCTTCGAGGACGAAAGAAAGCTGGGTCCGGATCTGTGTTTGCTGGTGGGCGGGAAAGACGTCGATGACGCGGTTCAAGGAGGAGACGGCCGAGTTGGTGTGGAGGGTGGCGAGCGTCAAATGGCCCGTCTCGGCGATGCGCAGGGCCGACTCGATCGTCTCGAGATCGCGCATTTCGCCGACCAGCACGACGTCGGGATCTTCGCGCAGAACCGATTTCAGGGCGTTCGGGAAGGAGTGCGTGTCGGCGTGCAGCTCACGCTGGTTGACGACGCATTTCTTGTGCGAGTGGAGAAACTCGATCGGGTCCTCGATCGTGACGATATGAAGCTGCTTCTCGCGGTTGATCTTGTCGACCATGGCCGCCAGGGTCGTCGTCTTGCCGGAGCCGGTCGGGCCGGTCACGAGGATCAAGCCGCGAGGCCTGTCGCACAGCAGCTCGACGACGGGCGGCAGCCCCAGCTCGCGGAAACCGAGAATCTCGTAGGGGATCTGCCGGTACACCCCGGCCACGGCGCCGCGCTGCATGAAGTTGTTGGCTCGGAAGCGGGCCAGACCCTTGACGCCGAAGGACAGATCGAGCTCCAGGTTTTCCTCGAACCGGTGCTTCTGGGTGTCGGTCAAAACCGAGTAGGCGAGCTGCTTGGTCTCGGAGACGGTCAGCGGGGGGTAGGGCAGGGGAATCAGGCGGCCATCGAGGCGCACCATTGGCGGAGAGTTGGTCGTCAAATGGAGGTCAGAAGCCCCCATCTCGACCATCTGCTTCAACAGTTGATGGAGTGTGGTGTCAGTCGCCATGGCTCTCCTGTCAGGATTTCGACATTTTAGACCGGAAACAGCTTAAAGGAAAGGAGTTCGCGTGTTTACGAGGGAGCGAGAGTCCAAGGTCCAAAGTCCAAAGTCCAAAGTCGGGAACTCCCAAGCTCCTTTGGACATTGGACTTTAGACTTTGGACCCTCCGGTCGGCTGTTAGAGGACCGTCTCGCGGAGGACCTCTTCGAGCGTCGTCATCCCGTCCCGGATCTTCTGCAGGCCGCCCATGCGCAGGCTGACCATGCCCTCCTCGATCGCCTTGCGTTTCAACTCGATCGAAGAGGCGCCCGACAGGATCATGTCGCGGATTTCGTCGGAAAACGCCAGGACCTCGTAGAGGCCCGTGCGGCCCTTGTAGCCGCCCCCGTTGCAGCGGTCGCAGCCCCGGCCTTTCTTGATCTTCAGGGTCTTGACCTCGTCGGGGGCAAAGCCCACCTGGATCAACATCTGCGGGGGCGTTTCGACCTCCTCCGCGCACTGCGTGCAGATGCGGCGCACGAGGCGCTGGGCACAAATGGCGTTGATGGAGGTCGCGACGAGGAAGGGCTCGATGCCCATGTTCATCAAACGGTTGACCGTGGAGGGCGCGTCGTTGGTGTGGAGGGTCGAGAGGACGAGGTGCCCGGTCAGCGCGGCCTTGACTGCGATCTCGGCGGTTTCGAAGTCCCGGATCTCGCCGACGAGCACGATGTCGGGGTCCTGCCGCAGGAAGGAGCGCAGCGCCGAGGCGAAGGTCAGGCCGATCTGCTCCTTCATCTGCACCTGGTTGATGCCGGCGAGGTTGAACTCGATCGGGTCCTCCGCCGTCATGATGTTGACGGTGGGGTCGTTCAAGGCGGCGATCGCCGAGTAGAGGGTGTTCGTCTTGCCGGAGCCCGTCGGCCCGGTGACGAGCACGATCCCGTACGGGCGGTCGATCGCGTCCTTGAAACGCCGCAGCGGCTCGGGCTCGAAGCCGAGCTGCGTCATGTCGAGCTGCAGCTTGGTCTTGTCCAGCAGCCGCATGACGACTTTTTCGCCGAACTGGGCGGGAACGGTCGAGACGCGGAGGTCGAGGTCGCGCGAGCGCTCCTCGATGCGGAGACGGATCTTGATGCGGCCGTCCTGGGGCAGGCGCTTCTCCGAGATGTCGAGCTTCGCCATGATCTTCAGGCGCGAGATGAGCGGGTCCCGGGTCCGAAGGGGCAGCGCCATGATGTTGTGGAGGATCCCGTCGACCCGGAAGCGGACACGGAATTCCTTCTCGTAGGGTTCGATGTGGATGTCCGAGGCGCCGGCCTTCAGGGCCTCGATCAGGATCAGGTTGGAAACCTTGATGATGGGCGCGGACTCCGTCGACTTGGTCATCTCCGACAGGTCGATCTCCTGGCCCTCGTCCTGCTTGAGCACGTCGACGTCGGCGCCCTCGTCGATCCCGCTGATCTCATCCATGTTGATCTCACCGAGACCGACGCCGGCCATGTCGTCCACGGTGAGTGCGGAGGTCTGCATCACATCTTCGAGGTTGCCGGACGTGGGGCTGAAGGTCGAGCGCTGCTGCTGCTGTTTCTGCTCCTTGAGGACGACGGAGCGCGGCGTGCCGTAGTGCTTGTCGATCGCCTTGCGGAGAGCGACCTCGGATGCCACGACCGGCTCCACGTTGTAGCCGGTCATGAACTTGATGTCGTCCATCGCGAAGACGTTCGTCGGATCGCCCATCGCGATCGTCAGCGTGGCGCCCGTCTTGTTCACGGGAAGCACGCCGTACTTTCTGGCCACGTCGCCCGGCACGATCTTGATGACATTGGGGTCGATCTCGAAGGTCGAGAGGTCGATCGAGGGCACGCCGAACTGCTGCGAGAGCGTTTCGGTGATCGCCGCCTCGGAGACGACGCCGACGCGGACGAGGGCCTCGCCGAGCTTGCCGCCCTCTTCTTTCTGCGACTTCAGGGCGATCTCGAGCTGTTCAGGCGTGATCAGCTTCGCCTTGAGGAGCAGGTCCCCGAGTTTTACAGCCATGGGTGTCTGTGAATCGTAAGTCCTGAGAGGGCGAGAGTCAAAGAGAACCGGGGAGTCCAAAGTTGAAAGTCCAAAGTCCAAAGGGACTCAGAGCAGTGTGGCCTTAGCTCCTTTGGACTTTGGACCTTGGACTTTGGACTCTCAGGGTCGTTCAATCGCCTTCAGCTTTCCGACCAGGGTTCCGACTGAGAGCCGCGACTTGATCTGCACGGGCATTTTGAGGTCGTCGTCAGTGAGCCAGAGGATCAGGTTCTTTCCCTTCCCGATCAGGTTCTCCGCAGGGCTCCTCGGCTCGACCCGGATCGTGCGGAACGTGCCGGCAGGCGTGGTCAGGGTCTCGCGCCCCCGGATCACGACGTCGAGAGTGAAGACGCCCTTCGAGACGACCGAGAGGGCGATCGGCTCGGGGCCTTTCAGGGGAAGCGTCCGCAGGAAGTAGACCGAGGAAAGCGAGTCGAACGTCGGTATCGTGATCAACATCACCCTGTTGCCACGCCGGGCGACTTGCTGCTCGAGGTCGAAAACGACGGTTTCGACCCGCGTGCGCTTGCCCTCGGCCGTGTGCTCGTCGACGCAGAGGGGGGTGAGGGTCTCCCTGTCGACCCAGGACCTCAGGCTGTCGCGCACGTGGTAGAAGTTCGAGACGAAGTCGTTCGTGGCGATCGACATCTCGAGCCGGTAGGCGCGCCGGCCTTCGTACACGTCCGGAGCGGCCGACAGGACGACTTCTCCGGCGGCGACACCGAGAATCGTCATGGCGAAGCGCAGCGTCTCCCCGACGAAGGAGGGAGGCTCAGCCGGAGACGGGTGACGGTCGGTGACCGCCTGCGGGGTCTCCTGGCCGAAGGACGCGGCGGCCGCGAGCAGCCCCGCGGCCACCGAGAGGGCAACCTTCATGCGGGAGGAGGGCCCGCAGGGCCGCTTCGGCCACGGCTGAAACGGCGGCGCCTGTCCCGCCGCGCACGACTCCCTGCGGCTGCCCGTAGGGGCCGTTTCGCGCCGGGTCGGTGGGTCCGAATATCGCCACGACCGGCGTGCCGAGCGCGTCGGCCAGGTGCAGCGGGCCCGTGTCGCCCGCGACGAAGAGCCGCGCGGCGGAAATCGTCTGCGCGAGCGCTCGGAATCCGAAGCGGGGCAGGGCATT
>CAVUAN010000004.1:0-55964 GCA_963739435.1 uncultured Acidobacteriota bacterium | reverse complement strand
TTGCCTCGGGGACGAGCCGCGCAAGAAGCGCGGCGCGGTCCTCGTCGCCGGGGCCCCAGGAGATGACGGGAGAAAGGCCCGCTTCCGGAGCGAGACGCCGCGCGAGCTCGGCGAAATGCTCCTCGCCCCAGGTCTTCTCGGGCCATCCGGCGCCCGGGTGGTAGAGCGCGAAGGGGCGCGGCAGCCTTGCGAGAAAGGCATCGGCCTCGGGAGCTCTCGCCGCAAGGAGGTAGCGGGCGTCGGGTGCCCTGCGGCCAATCGGGATGCCCGCGACGCCGAGAAGATCGAGGTTGCGGTCCACGATGTGTCGGGAGGCTGAAGAGGGCTGGACGGCCTTGCGCGCGAGAATCGCCGAAGCCGGCTCCCGTCTCTCGCTTCGCGCAGAATCCCGTGACGGGCGCGCCGGCGAGCAGGGCGGCCAGCGCCGACTTCCAGAGCCCCTGCGCGTCGATCGTCAGGTCCGGTGCAAACTTATGCAGCAGCCTCGGAGCGTCGCGATCTCCGCCGGCGCAGCGAGCGGACGGCGGCGCCACTCGCGCGTGTCGGTGATGAAGACAGAGGTAATCGACGGATTCGGCTCGAGCAGGTCGCGGTACGGGCTCTCGGTGAGCCAGCCCACGGTGACGCCGGCGCGAGCGGCGTTTTCCGCCAGCGGGAGTGCGTGCACGATGTCGCCCAGGGCCGAGAGACGGACGATCAGGATCCTCCGGCTCAAGGCAGCAGAACGCGGTCCGACGCGACCGCGTCCGCGAGCTCCTCCGCCGTGACGACGGCTGTCCCCATCTTCATCACCACGACGCCGCCCGCGAAGTTGGCGAGCAACGCCGCCTCGAGGGGCGACGCCCCGGCGGCCAGAGCCAGAGCAAACGTGGCGAGAACCGTGTCGCCGGCCCCGGTGACGTCAGCGACCTGGTCGGTCCCGTGGACGGGGATGAGCGTCGGAGGTCCGGCAGTTCGTCAAAGAGTGCCATGCCGCGCGAACCGCGGGTCACGAGAAGCGTGCCGCAGCCGATCGATCTCTGCATCGCGGCGCCGGCTGACGCGATGGCTTCAGCCGAGTCGCCGAGCGGCCCTCCGGCCGCCTCCTCGAGCTCCTCCTCGTTGGGTGTCGCCCCATCGACGCCGGCGTACGCCGTCGTGCGGTGGCGCGAGTCGACGAGGATCTTCGCCCGGGAGGGAAGCGCCCGGCGCAGCGGGGGCACCATGTCGGGAGAGATGGCGCCGTACCCGTAATCCGAGAGGACGGCGCCGTCGGCCGCCGCCGCTGCCCCAACGAGAAGCCGCTCGATGGATGCCCGCCACGCTCCGTTTTCGGGGAGTGCCTCCTCGCGGTCGTAGCGGACGATCTGCTGCTTGATCGAGTGCGGGCCGCCGCCCAGGATGCGCGTCTTGGTCGGCGTGCGGTAGGAGGGAACGATCGAGAGACCGGCGGTGTCGATCCCGCGCTCTCGGAGGATTCGGCGAGCGCCTCGGCCTTCCGGATCGTCGCCCAGGGCGCCCACCGGGAGGGGAACGCCGCCCAGCGACTTGATGTTCGCGGCCGTGTTTCCCGCGCCGCCCGGCAGGCTTTCCTCTTTCCAGAAGCGCAGGATCAGGACGGGAGCTTCGCGGCTGACGCGCTTGGGGTGGCCGTACACGAAGCGGTCGAGAACATAGTCCCCGGCGACCGCGATGCGCCGGCCCGCAAACCCGGAAACGAGGGCCCGGAGGCGCTCTTTCGAGACCCGCGGTGTCACGGCTGGAGCCACTTGTGGAAGATCTTCAAACCTCTCGGATTATAATGACGCTCCTCGCGGTAAACGCCATGATGCTCGACTCTCACGTTCTGGTCTTGAATCGCGTCTTTCAGGCGGTCCAGGTCACGAGCCTCCGCAAGGCCTTTTCCCTGTTCTACAAGGGCCATGTGCGCGCTGTCCTGCCGGACTACTCGACCTGGGAGTGGGAGAACTGGTGCGACGTTCCGCTGCAGCCCCACGACGAGGTGGTCTTGACGCCGGGAATGGCGATTCGCGTTCCCCGCGTCATCGCCCTGAAGGACTTCGATCGCCTCCCCCGGCAGGAGGTCAAGTTCTCCCGCCACAACGTGTACGTGCGCGACAGCAGCCGCTGCCAGTATTGCGGCCACAAATTCTCTTCGGCCGAGCTGTCGCTCGACCATGTCATCCCCCTTTCGCGGGGCGGATCGTCCAACTGGGAAAACGTCGTTTGCTGCTGCCTCGCCTGCAACGTGCGCAAGGGCAACCGAACGCCCCACGAAGCCCAGATGAGGCTGGTTCAGCCCCCCCGAAAGCCCCGCTGGCATCCGGTCGGCCACTTCGGCGCCAACCGGTTCCATCCAGCGTGGAGGAACTTCCTCGACGTCGCGTACTGGAACACGGAGCTGAAGTAACCGAGTTGTCATCCCGAGAGCCCCGCTCTTAACTGTCATCCCGAGCGAAGCCGAGGGATCTGCCCTCGTGGATTCCTACCGGGAGCAGATTCCTCGTCGCTGCGCTCCTCGGAATGACAATAGTGTGGCTCGTTGGAATGACAATGGAGCGGTTCGTCCCAACGACAGGCTCTACCTCATCAGCGACTCCACCGCTTCGACGGCCTTCTCCGGTGTGATCTCCTCCATGCACTCGTGCGCGTAGGGGCAGTGCCTCTTGAAGCAGGGCGAGCAGAAGAGATAGCGGTCGAGGATGAGGGCGGGCGCTCCCATGGGCGCGGTGCGCCCCGGGTCGGTCGGCCCGAAAAAGGCCACGACCGGAGTGCCGACGGCTGCCGCCAGGTGCATGGGCCCGGAGTCGTTGGCGACGACGACGCGGGCATACCGCAGGAGCGCGGCGAGCTCGACCGGGTCGAGATCGGCGCCGAGCACGACGGGCCGGTGGCGGGCGCGCCGCGAGATGTCCTCGCCCAGGCGCTCTTCACCCGGTCCCACGACGATCCCGGAGAGCACTCCGCGATCGGCCAGGATGTCTGCGAGCGCCGCAAAGCGCGAAGCCGGCCACCTCTTGGTCGGGCCGAAGGCGGCTCCCGGCGCCAGCAGGGCGAGCGGGGCTCCTCCCGGCAGGCCGGCGGCGGCGATCGAGCGCCGCGCGCGGTCCTCGGCGTTTGGAGGAATGGCCAGGCGCGGCGGCCCCAGGTCGGGCGGCACGCCGCGGGCAGCGAGCAGACGGTCGTAGTCGCGCAGCTGGTGCTCGGTCGAGGTGGGGCGTGTGACCGCGAGAGTCAGCAGGGCCGATCGTGCGTCCGTGTCGTAGCCGATTCGCTCCGGGACGCGGCCGAGGAAGGGCAGCAGCGCCGAGCGGAAGGAGTTGGGCAGGAGCCAGGCCTCGTCGACACGGCTGCGCGCGAGTGTCGCGGCATCCGAGAACAGGCCCGAGGCGACCCAGACGCCGTCGGCGCTGCCCTCGGCCCGAAAGATCGCGGCCGGTCCCCGGCGGGCGATCACGGTCAGGGAATCTCCGGGCCGCGCCGCGCCGGAGAGCGCGGACGAAGGGCAGCGCCATGACGGCGTCTCCCAGCCAGTTGGGCGCCACCACGAGCGTCGACCGCCCCGTCGTCCGCGCGACGGGTCTCCGTCATGCCTCGGGCGGCCGTGTGCGCCAGCGGTTGTGCATCCAGAGCCAGGCCGACGGCTTCTTCCGGATTGCGGCCTCGACGACCTCCATGTAGCGGGCGGTCGCCCTCTTGACCCTGTCGGCGCGGTCTGTCCCCGCGACTCTCGAACTCTTCGGGCCAGATGGGCGGCTCGAGGCGCGTCTCGTAGCGGCCGCCGCCGATCGGCCACGTGAAGACCGGCAGGACCGCCGCTCCCGTCTTCAACTGGAGCAGGCCGAGCGACGGTGTCGTCGCCGCGAGGCGGCCGAAGAACGGCACGAAGATCGCTTCCCGCTCGAGCACGTTCTGGTCGATCAGGATGGCGACGGTCTGATTAGCCCGCATGGCCCGGAGGACTTCCCGGGCGGCCTCCTTCTTCGCGATGACGCGGTTGCCGAACCGCGTGCGGCGGCGCTCGAGCTCGGCTTCGAGAAGCGGGTTGTCGAGGGGCCGCACGACCAAGGCGATCGCCTCGCCGAGCAGGCCGACGGCCAGCGCCCCGATCTCCCAGCTGCCGAAATGCGCCGAAAGCAGGAAGACGCCTCGTCCCGCGCGCGCGCGCCGCCATCAAGTGCTCGACGCCCGTCAGGGGCGCGCGGTCGAGAAAGTCCTCCCGCGGCAGATCCGACGCCTCGAGGAAGTCCATGAACGTGGCGCCGAAGGTCTGGACGCACCCCCGCGCGATCGCGGCGATCTCGCGGGCCGGCTTCTCGGGGAAAGCCGCGAGGAGGTTCTTGAAGAGAATCCGCCTGCGCGACCGGGCGAGGCGGAAGAAGACGCGGGCGAGGGCGCGGCCGAGCCCCGCGGCGCCCCCCGGCGGCAACATCCGCAGGACACCGACCGCAACGGAAAAAGCTGCGTACTCGAGGCGATGGCGCAGGGCCGAGCGCCGGGGCTTCTTGCGCTGCGGCCGACGTGCGGACCTCCATCAGGTCCACGACCGCGGTTTCGGAGGATCTCAACTCTGCCGCTCTCCCAGCTTGCTGGAGCAGCCAGGGAAAGAAATTGGACTCGGAAATCTCGACCTCGAGCCGCACCGTCACGAGCGGGAGCGACGTTCGGCCGGCCAGCTTGACCGCGTCCTTCTCGGTCGTGACGAGCATCGCGGCGCCGGTCCGGTCGGCGGCTTGCCGGATGCGCTTCAAGTCGCCGTCCGTGTAGCGGTGGTGGTCGGCGAACACGAAAGTCTCTTCGGGGGAGAGGTCGAGCTCGGCAAGCGCCGCGGCAAATCGCGATGGCTGCGCGACGCCGGAAACGGCGACACAGCGGCGCCGTCCGACCTCCCGAACGTCCACGGGCGATCCGGTCTCGTCGCGCAGGCCGTCGGGCCGGATCGAGGCGTGGAAGATCGGCGCCCCGGGGTGGAGCCGCGCGACCTGGCCCACGGCGTGTTCGGCGGGTTCGCCCCGCGCGACGCGCGTGAAGACGATGGCGTCGGCGCGTTCGATCGCGGAGAGCGGCTCGCGCAGGCGCCCGCCGGGAGGCAGCTTTCCGCCGCCGAAGGGATCTCTGGCGTCGAGCAGCAGCAGGTTGACGTCCCTCGCCAGGGCGAGGTGCTGGAAGCCGTCGTCCAAGAGAAAGAGATTGGCGCCCTGCAGGGCGGCCTCTCGGGCGGCCGAGGCGCGGCGTTCGCCGACCACGACCGCGACGCCGGGCAGGCGCCGCGCGAGGGCCACGGGCTCGTCGCCCCCGGTCTCCGGCGGCACGAGCGGGCCCTCCCCGCGGGACACGACGACGACGCCGCGCGAGCGGCGGCCGTAACCGCGCGAAAGGATGGCGGGCCGGAAACCTTCGAAGCGCAGGCGGCGCGCGAGGAACTCCACGAACGGGGTCTTGCCCGTTCCGCCAAACGTCAGGTTGCCGACCGAGATGACGGGCGCCGCCAGCCGGTGCGGCCGCAGTCTGCCCGAGGCGTAGAGGCCCGCTCGCTTCTTGACGATCTGTCCGTAGAGGGAGGAGCAGCGGGTTCACGGCGTGGCCGCCCGGGCGGACGGGGCGTCCTGCAGCAGAGACAGGACGGCCCGGGCTGTCGCCCGCGCGGCGCCGCGGTTTCCCGGCCACGAACTCGCGGGCGCGCTGGCCCGCGGACTTCTGCGCCGGCGCGTCCGCGAGCGCGGCCTCGAAGGCGCGGGCGAGCGCGGCTGCGTCCGCGACGCGCGTCAAAAGCCGCGCGCCTCTCCCTCGGAGTACACCTCGCGAAAATTCTCCGTGTGCGGCCCGACGATGACCGGCACTCCCTGTGCCCACGCCTCGATCGGGTTGTGCCCGCCGACTGGCGCGAAGCTGCCGCCGACGAACGCGAGGCTCGCCTCGCGGTAGAGGGAGGCGAGCTCGCCGATGGAATCGAGGAGGTAGACGGAGTGTTGGGGAATCGGGTGATCGGGTGATCGGGTGATCGGGTGATTGTCGGAGGAGGAGCGGCGGACGACCGAGAAGCCGGCCTTCTCGATCGTGGAGGCAACGGCGTCGAAGCGCTCGGGGCGGCGGGGGGCGACGGCGAGCAGGGCGCGGCCGGCGACGGAGCGGAAGGCCTCGAGCACGATCTGCTCCTCGCCTTCGGCGGTCGAAGCGGCGACGAAGACCGGGCGGCCGCCCGCGATCCGCGCGAGGCGCGCGGCATCGGCGAAGGGCGGGGCCGCGGGGAGGTCGTACTTGATGTTGCCGCAGACGCGGATGCGGGAGGGAGGGGCGTCGAGCGCTTCGAGGCGGAGGGCATCCTCGCGGCTCCGCATGGCAAAGAGCGAGATCGCGTCGAGCGAGCCGCGCAGGAACCGGCGCGCGAGGCGGTAGCGCGGGAACGAGCGGTCCGAGAGCCGGCCGTTGACCAGCGGCGACGGGGATCCCGCGCGCGCTGTGCCCGAGCGAGAAAGAGGGGCCAGAGCTCCGTCTCCGTCAGCAGCACGAGTCCCGGGCGCACGCCGTCCAGGGCCCTCTGGACGGGGCCTTCGAGATCGAACGGGAAAGGCGAAGACCGGGACCTCCCGCGGGAGCGTGCTCTCGGCGAGCTTGCGGCCCGCCTCTGTCGTCACCGAGAGGCCGAGCCGTCGGCCGGGCGCGGCGCTGGCGAGCTCCACGAGCAGATTGCGCGCGACATTGACCTCGCCGACCGACACGGCGTGGATCCAGATTCCCGAGTCGAGATCGGGGTAGCCCGAGCGGCCCAGGCGCCCCGACAGGTCCCCGAGCTTGCGGCCCCCGGTCGAGCGATCGGAGGAGGGCGTACGGGGCATAGAGGATCAAGGCGGTGGCGGAAAGGAAACGGTAGGCGAGCACGTCTTTCAATTATGCCCGCCGGACCTTACAATTCAATAAGTTATGTGGTTCAAAAAGCCCCCAACGCCCGGCGGGCCGGCTCCGTATACCGAGCGAATGGAGCTCGTCTACAGTGAAAGCCGGCACCGGGTCGAGGTCGAGCAGCTGCCCGACCGGGATCTGGCCATCGCCGCCCGGGGCGGGGACCAGGCTGCCTTCGAGACTCTCGTCACGCGCAAGACGGCGGCCGTCGTCTCGGTGGCCCGCCGGGTCGTCGGGGACGCCGAGGATGCCCGCGACGTGGCGCAGATGGTCTTCGTTCGGGTCTGGGAGGAGCTTCACCGGTACGACGAGACCTACTCCTTCAACACCTGGCTCTACCGCATCGCGACCAACCTGGCCATCGATTTCCTGCGCAGCTCCCGCTCGCGCCAGCGGGCGCACGGCGCGACGCTGCACGTCGTCCGGATGCGCGAGGAGCTGACCGCCGCGCAGACGACGCGGCCGGCCGAGGACCGCGAGCTCGCGCGGCTCTTCCAGGATGTCTCCCAGCGCCTTTCGGGAAAGCAGAAGGCGGCCTTCATCCTGCGGGAGATGGAAGATCGGGACACGCAGGAAATCGCCGAGATCCTGAAGTGCGGCGAGTCGACGGTGCGCAACCACCTCTTCAATGCGCGCCGCATCCTGCGGCGCGAGATCGGAAAGCTGTACCCGGGCCTCGTGACGCGGAGGAACAAGCCGTGAGCCCGGCCTGTCCGGAGTTTCGCGCTCTCTTCGCGGCGTACGCGGCCGAAGCCCTGTCGGCTTCCGATCGCCGCTCCGTGCGCGAGCACCTCGCCCTCTGCGGCCCGTGCCGCGAGGAAGCCTCGGCCTCGGACGCGACGCTGCTTTTTGCGGCCGGGGGGCCGGCCGAGGAGGTCTCGGCCGAGGACATGGCGCGGATTCTCGCGGGCGTGCGCGCCGGCGTCGCCATCAAGCAGGCGGAACGCCGGCTGGCAAGGCCTCCGCGCCGCGCGGCAGCGGTGGCCGCGGCGGCCGCCGTGGCTCTCTTCACGCTGGCGCTGCCGGGCGGGCCGTGGGTCTCGTCCCGGCCCTCGCCTTCGCCCTCCTCCTCGCGAGGTCCGGATGGCTTCGGCCGCTTCGGTGCCCGCGGTGAAGGCCGTGACGCCCGGCTTTGCGAAGGCGGCGGCGTCCGCCGACAGCGCGGGCGCGACGGTCTACGAGATCGCTCCGGGCGCGGGCCCCAACGAGCCGCGCGTCGTTTGGATCGTGGACCACTCGCTCGACATTTAGCATCGCTTGCAAGCCCCGGGGGACGGGGCCGGTTGAACTCGATGAAAAAGACGCTTTCTCTCGTGGCCGCGATGGCCTTTCTCGCCGCCGCCCTTCCGCTCACGGCAGCGGACGAGGCGGCGGTCAAGGTTTTCATGTTGAAGTACAAGCGGGTCGAAGAGGCCGCCCTCCTGATCCGGCCTCACCTCTCGCCTGCAGCCTCGGTCACGCTCACGCAGAGCCTGAACGCCATGACGGTGACCGACCGCGAGGAGAACCTGAAGACGATCGCGAAGGTCCTGGCGGGCTTCGACCTGCCGCCCCGGGGCTTCACGATCGCCGTCAAGCTCGTGAAGGCCCGCGCCGACGTTCCGGCCGGCACGATCTCCGGGGAGATCGGCGGGCTGGGAGCGAAGCTGAAGTCTCTCTTCCAGTTCAACGACTACGCCCTGATCGACTCGGCCGTGTTGCGCGGGGTCGAGGGGGAGGGCGTCTCCTACCGGCTGGGCGAGGACTACCAGGTTTCCTTCACCATCGGCCGGTCGAGCTTCGGCGAGGTGCTGCTGCTCTCGCCCTTCGTCCTGTCGCGGATGCACAAGAACGAGCAGGGCAGGGTCGTGCCCGTCCAGCTCTACCGCGCCCCCATGTCCATCGAGCTCAACCAGACGCTGGTCATCGGGGCCTCGCGGGACGAGGCTTCCAAGAGCGCGTTGATCCTGATCCTCCTGATGCAGGAGATCCCGCCCCCGGGCGGGCCGGAGAAGGGGCCTAACGGGACGAAGACCGTGCAGCGGCAGGAGAAGCCAAAGTGAGTCCCCAGTACTCCGTACGGGCCGGCTGGCCCGACGGCACCGTCGGCGAGGAGGGGGTGAGGGCGGCAGACGCCGGGGCGGCGCGCGCGGACATCGAGCGCCGCGGAGGCCACGTCTTCGAGGTGCGCCGCCAGGGCCTCGGGCTCGGCTCGGCGCGGCGCGCCCGCCGCAAGCGCGTCAAGATCGCCGACTTCCTGATCTTCAACCAGGAGCTCGTGGCCCTGCTCAAGGCCGGCCTTCCCGTCGTGCAGGCCTTCGAGCTCCTCGAGGAGCGCCAGAAGAACGAGACGCTGAAGCGCGTGCTCACGGAAGTGACCCGGCGCGTCAAGGCCGGCTCTTCGATCTCCGAGGCCTTCACCGAAGAGGGGGACCTGTTCCCGCGCCTGTACGCGACCTCGCTCAAGGCGGGAGAGAAATCCGGCGAGATCGAGAACGTCTTGCGGCGTTACGTCAAATACCAGAAGACGATGCTCGCGGTCACGCGCAAGGTCGTCTCTACGCTCGTCTATCCGGCGATCTTGATCGTCCTGTCGTCGACGCTGATCGCGATCCTGATGACGGTCGTCATTCCGCGGTTCCAGGAGTTCTTCCAGGACTTCGAGGCGCAGCTGCCGCTCGTGACGGTCATCGTCGTCCGCTCGGCGACGTTTCTTCGCCACAATGTTCTGTTGATCGGGGGCGGCCTGGTCGCAGCCGTCTACCTGGCGATCCGCTGGGCCGCCACGCCGGCCGGCGCGTTGACGCGCGACACCTTCGTCCTCAAGGTTCCCGTTCTGGGCGGAATCCTTTCGCGATTCGCGATCTCGCAATTCACGCGCAGCCTGGCGACGCTGTTGGGAGGGGGGACGCCGCTGGTTCCTTCGCTCGAAAGCGCGGCGGAGGCCATCGGCAACCTCCAGGTCTCGCGGAAGGTCCGCGACGTCGTCCCGCGCGTGCGGGAGGGCGGCGAGCTCTGGAAGTCCCTGGACGACGCGAACATCTTTTCCGACCTGACGATCGAGATGGTGAAGGTCGGCGAGATGTCGGGTGCCCTCGAGGAGATGTTGACGTCGGTCTCCGAGTTCTACGACGACGAGATCGACGTTCTGCTCTCGCGCGTCATTTCCTTCGTGGAGCCGGCGATCCTCGTGATCATGGGCCTCGTGATCCTGACGATCCTGCTCTCTGTCTACCTGCCGATCTTCACGATCATGTCGCAGATCAAAGGCTGAGGGGGTAAGCCATGGCCAGGACTCTCGCCCACCCGACCCCGACCGCCACCTCCCGGGAAGAAGCCGATGCGCAGGCGGCGACCCTGGCGGAGCGCCTGGGCCTTCCCTACGCGGACGCCGCGAGCTTCCACATCGATCCGGATCTCTTCCGCTCCATTCCGGTCGAGTGGATGCTGCGTTACGTCTTCGTGCCGGAGTCGCGCACCGAGACCGCCATGACGATTATCTGCGCCGACCCCTCGGACGTCGTTCGGCTCGACGAGCTGGAGCTGCTGCTCGGCGTGGCCTTGAAGTTGAAGGTCGGAAGCCGCGCCGCCATCTCCGACATCCTCCAGAAGAGCGAGTCCTCCCAGAGGGTCCTCGACGACGCGACCGAGGACTTCCGCATGCAGCTCGTCTCCGAAGACGAGGAGGGTGAGGAGACGCTCACCATCGACCGGATCTCACAGGACGCTTCGCCGATCATCAAGCTGGTCGATTCGATCGTCTTCAACGCCATCCAGCGCCGCGCCTCGGACATCCACATCGAAACGCAGGAAAACGTGGTTCTGATCAAGTACCGCATCGACGGCGTCCTGTACCAGGCGATGGACCCGATCGACAAGCGGTACCACGGCACGATCATTTCGCGCATCAAGGTCATGTCCGAGCTCGACATCGCCGAGAAGCGCATCCCCCAGGACGGCAGGTTCAAGCTGCGGGTGCGGGGGCGCACGATCGATTTCCGCGTATCAATCATGCCGACCGTGCACGGCGAGGACGCCGTCATCCGCATCCTCGACAAGGAGTCGGCCAACGCCGAGTTCAAGAGCCTGAACCTCGACGTCCTGGGTTTTGACGCGGAGATGAAAGGAAAGCTCCGCAAATTCATCCGCGAGCCTTACGGAATGGTGCTCGTGACGGGCCCGACGGGCTCGGGCAAGACGACGACGCTCTACGCGTGCCTGTCCGAGATCCAGTCGGTCGAGGACAAGATCGTCACGATCGAGGACCCGGTCGAATACCAGCTGCGGGGCATCACGCAGATCCCGGTCAACGAGAAAAAGGGCCTGACGTTTGCCCGCGGCCTGCGGTCGATCCTGCGCCACGATCCGGACAAGATCATGGTCGGCGAGATCCGCGACGAGGAGACAGCCCAGATCGCCGTGCAGTCGGCGTTGACGGGCCACCTGGTCTTCACCACGGTCCACGCGAACAACGTCGTGGACGTCCTCGGCCGGTTTCTCAACATGAAGGTGGAGCTGTACAACTTCGTGTCGGCCTTGAACTGCATCCTCGCCCAGCGCCTCGTTCGAAAGATCTGCCCGCATTGCCGCGAAAAGGCCGTCATCACGCGCGAGATGCTCCTCGAGGCCGGGCTGGATCCGGAGGCCGCGAAGGGCCAGGTCTTCTACGAGGGCCGGGGATGTCTCGAGTGCGATGGGACCGGGTTTCACGGCCGGATGGCCATCGCCGAGCTGCTCGACCTGTCGGACCAGATCCGCGGGTTGATCCTCGAGCGCAAGCCGGCGGCCGACATCAAGAGGGCCGCCAAGGAAGAGGGCATGCTGTTTCTCCGCGATGCCGCCCTCGCCAAGGTCTTCGAGGGCTGGACGACCTTGAAGGAGATCAACAAGGTGACTTTTGTCGAATAGGCGAGGCGAGAGCGCGATCCGATGAAAGTGCCATTTCTCGGGCCCGTGGTTCCCCCGCATGTCTTCTGCCTTCTCGCGGATGGCGTGACCTACGCTCAGATCCGGCGCGAGGAGCCGGCCGGGATCGCGCAGTCCCGCTCCTTTGCCTACCCGGCCGGAACGGTCACCCCGGGGGCGGGCGGCGCGCTCCGCTTCACGCGGGAGGCTGTCGCCGAATCTGTCGAGGCCGCGCGGCGCTTGTCCGATGGGCGGCTGGCGCGCGCCTCGGTCGTTTTTCCGGATTCCTGGGCGCGGATTCTGCCGATCGAGTTCGACACGCTGCCCGACGCCGCCGACGCCGTGCGCAGCATGGCGATCTGGAAGCTCAAGAAGCTCCTGCCGGCCTCGACGGCGGAGTTGACCGTCGTGTACCGGGAGATGCCTCCGGTCGGGGAGCTCCGGCGGCTGCTCGTCGCGGCCGCGTCGCAGGAGATGCTGCTGTCGATCGAGAGCTCTTTCGAGGCGCTCGGCGTTCGGGTGGGAGCGCTGGTGCCTCAGAGCCTCGCCCTCTTCGACGGGCTCGCGGCGCGCCTGACGTCGCAGAGTCCCGGAGACTGGGCGCTGGCGCACCGCAGTGCCGGATCGTTCGTCTTCGCCGTGTCCTCGAACGGAAGGCCGATCCTCTTCCGGCAACGCCCGGCCGGTGAAGGCGGGGGAGGCCGCGACGAGGAGGTTCGCCTCTCTCTTTCCTATTACAGCGAAAAGCTCAAGGGGGCGGGTCTCGCGGCCGTCTACATCCACGACACGATTCCAGGGGACGGCCTGGCGGGAGCATTCCCCTCGCCCCCGGTGCGCATCTCCTCCCGGCTTCTCGGAGCGGACCCGGCGCTCGACGAGCGTGTTGCGGCGCGTCCGGAGCTGTTGGCTGCCTTCGCGGCCGTGTGCGGTCGGCCATGAGCGCCTCGGACCGCGCCCGCCTCGACTTTGCCCGGCGTCCGTTCTCCGACGAGCGGCCGATCTGGGCCCTCGTCGCCTTCCTCTTCGCGGCGGGCGCCATTCTTCTCTTTGCGAATGCCCGCCTCTACGCGGCCTTCCATCGGGATGTGGCCGACATCAAGGCCGACATCGACAAGCTCTCCCTGCGCGGAAGGGAGGCGGCGAAGGAATCGGGGGAGGCGCGCACGGCTCTGCAGTCGTACAAGCTGTCTTCGCTGGCCGGGGAGAGCCAGTCGCTGCTGCGGATCGTGGCGGAACGCCGGTTCTCCTGGACCGGACTGCTCGCGCGGCTCGAGAAGACTCTCCCTCCGGACGTGCGGCTGGCGCGCCTCATTCCCCGTTTCGACAGCCCGACCGACGTCAATCTCGAGATCAGCCTCGTGGGCCGCAACCCCGAGAGCGTCGTCAAGACGATCGCCTCGCTCGCTTCCGACCCGGCCTTCCGGGACGTGGAGCTCAAGACCGAGGCCACCGCCGAGCACGGCGCTCCGGAGGGCCACTCCTTCGACCTCTCACTCGTCTATTCGCCTATCGAGCCGGCGAAGGGGCCGCTGTGAACGGAACGGCCTCGGCCTGGCGGCGCCGCGCCATCGTGCTCGGAATCGCCGCTGTGTTTTTCTTCGCCAACCTGGGCTTTTATCTCTGGTATCGCTCGACGACCTCCGTGCGGGCCGAGGCGCTCAAGAAGAGCCGGGCAGCGCTCGAGGCCGACGTGGCTGGCAAGGAGCAGGAGGCCAAGCGGCTCTCCGCGCAACGGGAGCGAATCGCCGGTGTTTCCGAGGCCATCCAGGAGTTCTACGGCCACCGGGTGGGAAAGCGTCGGGAGACGCTGGCTCCCCTCGTCAACGAGATGCACGACATCTTTCGGGGTGTCGGGATCTTCCCGGCGCAGATCTCCTATGCGACGGCTCCCGTCGAGAGCCTGTCTCTGTCGGAGATGACCGTGTCGTTCGGCTACTCGGCCGACTATCCGACTTTCAAGAAGCTGCTCGCCTCGATCGAGGCCGGATCCCGCTGGATCATCGTGCGGCAGTTCGGGCTGACGCGGGACCCGGCGACGCCCTCGACTGTCCAGATGCGGATGGTTCTTTCCACCTATTTCTCGGAAGAAGGCTTGTCCGGGCGGCCGCCTGTGCGGCGTGCTTCTGCCAGCGGCCCGGCCCGCCGGAAGACCGCCCCATGAAACTCGAGGGAGTTGGAACCCGCGCACAGGCGATCACGCTGATCGTCCTCGCCATCGCCCTCGCGCTCTTCCTGGCGCGCCGGGCGACGGGCGGCGCCGCCGCTGACGGGGCTTCGCCGCGGCCGCGCGCTGCGGCGGGTTCCGGCGCAACCGCTTCCGACGCCGAGGACCCCGCCGCGGCAGGCGCGGTGGCGTCGGCTGGAACCCGGCGTCCCCGCGTCAAAGAGGTCTCGCCGGACGAGGTGCCCGAGATCCGGCCGGAGGACCTGGCGGGGCGCGAGCCGGCCGGCTCCACGGCCTCGGGACGCGACCTGTTCGACTTTCGCCCGCCGACACCCGTTCCCCCTCCGACGCCTCCGCCGGCTCCGACGCCGCTGCCCGTCTGCGGCAGCCCGTCCTACATCGGGCCGTGCCCGCCGCCTCCGCCTCCACTTCCGACACCGACGCCGACTCCTCCCGAGATCACGTTCCGCTTCATCGGCTCGTTCGGGCCGAAGGAACGGCCCATCGCCGTCCTCGTGCAGGGCGACCAGGTCATCAACGCCCGGGCCGGCGACGTGGTGTTCGAGCGGTTCCAGGTCGTCCGCGTCAACTACGAGTCTGTCGACATTGGTTTCGTGCCGCGGCCCTGGGCCTGGAAAGAGACGCGCCGCCTGGGGCTAACTCAATGAAAAACCACGGGCCTTCGCTTTGGACTTTGGACTTTGGACTTTGGACTCCCCATCGAGAGGTGCGCTGGATATGAAGCGATTGAAAATCCTGGCCGTCGTCTTTGTGGCACTGGCCACCTTCGCATGTGCCGGCTCGCAAGCCTTTCGCGAGGCGACCGAGGAAGAGACACTCGGCCACTGGGATATCGCGGTTCTCAAGTACAGCCGCGCCTCCGACCTCGACCCCGCCAACCAGACGTATCGCCTGGCGCTCCTCCGGGCCAAGGTCAAGGCATCGCAAGTGCACTTCGAGAAGGGCAAGATCTATCGCGCCTCGGGTGCTCCGGACCTGGCGGTGGTCGAGCTCGAGCAGTCCGTCGTGCTCGACCCGACCAACAAGTACGCGGACACGGAGCTGCGAAAGGCGCGCGAAGAGGCCGCCAGGCTCTTCGCCGAGCGTGCCACCGAGACCAAGCTCGAGGGCCTGAAGCGCAAAGTGCGGGGCCAGAGGGCTCGCGCACCGATGCTCGAGCCGGCGAGCGACAAGCCGATCAACCTCAACTTTCCGACGGCCAAGCCCATCAAGCAGATCTACCTGGCCCTGGCCGCCAGCGCCGGGATCAACGTCATCTTCGACCCCCAGTTGAAGGACGACAACGTCGCGATCGTCCTGAACAACATCGAGTTTCAGAAGGCGCTCGAAACCCTCATGCGCCAGGAGAACCACTTCTACAAGATCATCGACGAGAAGACCATCTTGATCGCGGCCGACAACCAGCAGAACCGCAAGATCTACGAAGATCTCGTCCTGCGCACGTTTTACCTCAGCAACGGCGACCTCACGGAGGTCTCCAACGCCATCCGCTCGCTCCTCCAGACGACCCGCATCTCGGTCAACAAGGGCGAGAACTCGATCACCTTGCGCGACACCGCGGACAAGGTCGCGATCGCCGAGCGCATCGTCGAACAGAACGACAAGCAGCTCGCCGAGGTGATCGTGGACGTCGAGCTCCTCTTGATCAACTCCGACAAGATGCAGGACCTCGGGCTGATCCTGTCGTCGTACGAAGTGGGGATCTCGCTGCCGGCGCCCACGGGCTCGACGACGAACCTCGGCGCGGCGGTCCCGGATGGGCAGTTCACCTGGAGCCAGCTTCAGAAGCTGAACATCGGCTCGGTCTCGTTCACGGTCCCATCGGGCGCCACCGTGCGCTTCATCAAGAACAACACGGAGGCCGAGGTGCTCGCCAAGCCGCAGCTCCGGATCTCCGAGGGGCAGAAGGCGCAGCTCATCATCGGCGACAAGATCCCGATCCCGACGACGACGTTCAACACGTCGACGACGTCCGGCAGCAACATCGTCCCCATCACGTCTTTCCAGTACCAGGATGTCGGTATCAAGATCGACGTCGAGCCCCGCGTGCACCACAACAAGGAAGTCACGATGAAGCTCACGGTCGAGGCCTCGAACCTGAACGGCTTCGTCACGGTAACGGCCGGCCAGTCGCAGCCGATCATCGGCACGCGGACGATCACGTCCAACATCCGCTTGAAGGACGGCGAGACGAACTTCCTCGCCGGCCTGCTGCGCCGCGACAAGACGGCGACGACGACCACGATCCCGTTTCTGGGAGACCTTCCGATCATCGGGCGGCTTTTCACGAACAGATCGACCGAGTTCAAGAACCAGGACCTTCTGCTGACGCTGACGCCGCACATCATCCGGATCCCGGACATCTCGGAGGAGGACATCATCCCCGTCTACGTCGGGACGGACTCGAACATCTCCTTCCAGGGATCGCCCCGCATCGAGTCCCAGGGAGGGCCCGGCCCGTTCGACCTCCAGCGTCAACAGCCGCCTCCTGCCACGCGGCCGGCTCAGCCTGCGCCGCCCGCGGGAACTCCCGGTCAAAACCTGGCGCCGCCTGCTTTCCCGAACGACGCGTTCCGGCCGTCACCGCCGCCGGCCCAGCCGACGCCAGTGCCGCAGCCACCGCCCGGATCCGCTTCGCTCGAGAGCACGGCCGCCGCCTCGCCCTCCGCTTCGGCCGAGAGCAGCGCCGCTGTCGCAGCCGCGGCCCAACAGCCACAAGCGGTCTTCTCCTTCGAGCCTTCCTTCGTTTCGCTCGCGCCGGGTCAGCAGCGCTCCCTCGTGCTGCGAGCCGCGGGCGATACCCTGACGAGCGAGTCCCTCGTCCTCCGCTTCGACCCGGAGGTCGTGGCCGTGACGCGCGCCAGGCCCATCCTGACGGTCACCGGCGTGATCGACGCCCAGGTGGATCGAGGAAGCGTGGTCATCCAGCTTCCGGCGGGCACCCCGCTTTCGGGCACGCGTGCGATCGTCGAGGTCACGGTCGTGGGCGTGGCCCCCGGCCGGGCGACTCTCTCGGTCGATGGAACCGGCGTCTCGGCCGCCGTCGAGGTCCGGTGAGCGTTTCCGGTATCACCCCTCGCTTCCCGCAGGCGCGCGGCGCGCGCGGCTTCACCGTCGTCGAGCTCGCGGTCGTGGCCGCGATGATCGCGATCCTGACGGCGATGGTCGTGCCGATCGCGCGTTACACGGTCAAGCGGCAGAGGGAACTGGAGCTCAAGGAGCAGCTTCGTTCCATGCGCAACGCCATCGACAAGTACAAGCAGTATTCCGACTCCGGCGCCATCCAGATTCAGCTCGGCAGCGAGGGCTATCCGCCCGACCTCGAGACGCTCGTCGACGGCGTGGCCCAGATCGGCCAGATCAACAAGAAGCTCAAGTTCCTGCGGCAGATCCCGATCGACCCGATGACGGGCAAGAACGAATGGGGGCTGCGCTCCTACCAGGACGAGCCGGACTCGGTCGCCTGGGGCGGCTCGAACGTCTACGACGTGCACTCGCTTTCGGACGGCCGGGCCATCGACGGCTCGTACTACAAGGACTGGTGATGAGAACGACGCGCCGCCAGCGCGGCTTTACGCTTCTCGAGCTGCTGGTCGTGATGACGATCATCGGGATTCTCGCGGCGATTGCCGTGCCCGCCCTGCGGGACTCGCCGCAGCGCGCCCGCGAGGCGGCCCTGCGCGGCGATCTCTTCAGCTTCCGCAGCGTGCTCGACCAGTATCACGGCGACAAAGGCTTCTATCCGGCCGACCTGCAGACGCTCGTGAGCGACGGCTACCTGCGCAAGATCCCGTTCGACCCCATGACGAAGTCGGCCGACACGTGGGTGCTCGCCTTCGAAGAGCTCTCGGCGGACGCCTCCACGCAGTCGGTCGACCAGCCGCAGCAGCCCGGCATCATCGACGTCCACAGCGGGTCGACGGGCAAGGCCCTGGACGGAACGGCCTACAAGGACTGGTGATGCCCTTCGACTGTCATCCTGAGCGAAGCGAAGGATCTCCCTCGATCTCTCGGCAGACGAAAGCAGATTCTTCGGGCCTTCGGCCCTCAGAATGACAGGGCCTCCGGCTACACGCTGGTGGCCCTCGTCATCGGCATGGCGATCCTGACGATCATGACGGCGGCGGTGGCGCCGGCGATCTCCGTGATCATGCAGCGCGACCGCGAGAACGAGCTGATCTTTCGCGGCAAGCAGTACGCGCGCGGCATCGTGCTCTTTCAGAGGCGGTACGGGCGTCTGCCGACGTCGCTCAAGGAAATGGCCGAGAACCGCCCGCGGACGATCCGCAAGCTCTGGAAGGACCCGATGTGCGGCTGCGACGACTGGTACCTGATCATCCAGGGCACGCCCGACGCGAACCCTGTGGGCGGCGGCGAACATCGGCCAGACGGGCCAGACCGGCCAGACCGGCCAGATGGGATCGACGGGACCGCGGCTGACGCCCACTCCACCGCCTTTCGGCAGCCCGGACGCGGCGAAGAACGTGGGCCCGATCATCGGCGTGCGCTCGAAGGTGAAGAAGGATTCCCTTCAGGACTGGCGCGGCGCGAAGTCCTATGACCAGTGGCGGTTCATCGCCGGGGATGCCGACCGCGAGATCCATCGCCCCGAACGCCCCGTTCAATCCGGGATCCATCATCCCGCAGCCCGGGTCGCGGCCGCCGGGGACTCCATAGACAGCGCGGTCTTCAAGCGGGGATTGGACGGCGGCGCGACGCTGCTCGTCGATGAGATGCGCGACGTGCGCTCGCTCGCCGTCGGTCTCTTCATCGGCACGGGTTCGAGCGACGAGCCCCCGGGCACGCAAGGGATGTCGCACTTCCTCGAGCACGCCCTCTTCAAGAGGACGCGCAGCCGGTCGGCCATCTCCATCGCTCAGGCCATGGACAGCCTCGGGGGCGACGTCGACGCTTTCACGACCAAGGAATACACGGGCTTCTATGCGCACACCCTCGACACGCTTCTTCCCGAGGCCCTCGACCTGCTCGCCGACGTCGTGTTTTCCTCGACCTTCAACGCGGAGGACGTCTCGACCGAGAGGGGCGTCATTCTCGAGGAAATCGGCGAGGCCAACGACAACCCCGACGATCTCGCCCACGAGACGTTCGTGCGTTCCTTCTGGCTCGGGCAGCCTCTGGGAGAGCCGATTTTGGGAACAGCCGAGACCGTCCGCGCCATCACGCTCCACGATCTCCGCCGCTACTACCGAAAGGCGTACATTCCCGGCAGCCTGATCGTCTCGGTCGCCGGGCGGGTCCGCGCCGGAGAAGTTCTCAAAGAAGTCGAACGCGCTCTGAACCGGACGCTTCGTCTGGCGCATCGGCGAAGTCCGGGTCCGCGGATCGAACGGCCCCGGCCGCACCAGCATGCCGTCCTGCAGTCGCGCCCTAGCCTGGCGCAAGCGCACCTCTGCCTCGGCCTGGAAGCTCCCGCCCTGACATCCCGCCGGCGGTATGCCGCCAACCTGGTCGACATCGTGCTCGGTGCCGGCATGTCGTCTCGGCTCTTCCAGCAGGTTCGCGAAAAGCGGGGCCTCGCCTACTCGATCACGTCGTCGCTTTCGGCGTACCGGTCGGGCGGCTACGAGGCGGTCTACGCGGCGTGCGCTCCGGAGAACCTGGCGCGCGTGCTGGACGTGACGCTCGCCGAGATGCGCAAGTTGAAGCGCCATGGCATGGGCCGGCACGAGCTGACGCGGGCCAAGGAAAACCTCAAGGGCAACATCCTTCTCGGGCTCGAATCGACGGTGTCGCGCATGTCGGCGCAGGCGCGCCAGCAGTTCTATTTTGGCCGCGTCGAGCCTGTCGAGGAGCTGCTCGCGCGGGTCGAGGCCGTGACGCTGGATGCCGCGGGGGAGGAGGCCGGACGCCTCCTCGATGGAAAGGCGTTGTCTCTGTCCGTCGTCGGCAACGTCCGCAAGCTTCCGCTGTCTGCGGCGGACCTGGCCTCCGCCCTCTGATTCACGGAACGTTCTCGAGGGCCGCTCGGTAGGTTCTGTCCCGCCGCGTGAGCTCTTCCTTGAGGGCGGCGTACTCCGGGGAACTGCGGATCGGGGAGAGCATCGGGTCTCCATCGAAGCAGACCGGGCAGGAAAGGCCGGTTTCAGCCGCCCGTGCGAGCAGCGCGACGGCGCCCGCGGCGTCTCCCCGTTGCGCGCGGGCCTCGGCCAGGAAGTGCAGGGCGTGGTGGGAGTGGCCGCGCTGCGAATCCGCGGCGAGGATCTGCCGCTCGAGATCTCCGATCTCCTTTTGCCCGGCGAGCACTCTCGCCAGGGCGAGGAGAGCGGGAACGATCGCGTCGTTCGCCGGCGCCTTCGCCTTCAGGGCTTCCACGTCGGGGAGCACGCGAGCCGGGTCCTCGACGATCAGGCGGTCCCAGTCGATCTGCCATTGATTGAAGAAGGAGTTCTGGCTTTCGGGCGGTAGCTGCCCGAAAAGCGAGAGAGCTGCCCGGTGGTCCCCGGTACGCGACTTCAGGACGGCCTGCTGCTGAAGGGCTTCGGCACTGGAGGGGTGCACCCGTTGCACCTCGACGAGTTGTGCCTGAACCTCAGGGATCCAGCCGATGTGCTGGTAGATCCGAGTCAGGTCCAGCCGCGCGATCTCGAGGTTCGGCGCCAGGGCGATGGCCTGTTTCAGTTCACGGACGGCGGACACGACGTTCCAGTTGCCGGAGGGAGACCAGTAAACGGAAGCCAGCGCGACGTGCGGCTCGGCCAGCTCCGGGTCGAGCTCGAGTGAGCGCCGGGCGTCCGCCACCACGCCTTCGTAGCCCGACGGCGCCGGAGCGAAGAAATTCAGCCACGCGCGCGCGTAGGCGCGAGTCGCGATCGCGCGCGCAAAGTCGGGCGCTTCAAGGAGGATCTCGTCCAGGGCGCGGACGATCTCCTGCTTGGCCGGGATGTCCGCGAGCGCAATCCCGGGAAGACGCGCCCGAACGCCGAGATACTTCTCCAGGGTGGCGTCGGGGATTGCCTGCGATTGCCGCAGGGCTCGGTTCTGGCCGGGATCGAGCTCGAGGCGCAGCCGCTCCACGAGCTGGCGGGAGATCGCATCCTGCAGCTCGAAGAGCTTGCCTTCCGGAAGGTCGATGCGCTCGCTCCAGAGGATCGCACCGCGCGAGAGGTCCGTCATCTGCACGGAGACGCGAGTCGTCCCCTCCAGTTTCTGGAAGGTGCCCTCGAGGACGGCCTCCACGCCGAGCTTCCTGCCGACCTCCTGCGTCTCCACTGGCTCCGTCTCGTAGCGTGCGATGGCGCTCGTCGGCCGGACTGTCAGGTCGCGGAGCGAGGCAAGCCGGCCGATCAAGGAGTCGGCCAGGCCGAGGCCGAAGTGTTCGAGCGAAGCGTCCTGACCGATGCCTCGGAAGGGGAGCACGGCGAGCGTTCTCGGGGGCCGCGCCGCGCCACCTTTGCGCAGCCGCGGCAAGAGAAGAGCAGCGATCCCGAGCAGGGCCGCAACGAGAGCGGCAACAACTGCCGCTTTCGGGATTGACTTACGCGCGCGCGCGGGAGTGCGGACGGCAGCCTCGGCGGCGACGGCCCGCAGATCGTGAGCCAGATCGGCGGCGGAGTGGTAGCGGTTCTCCGGCCTCTTCTCCAGGCAGCGGCGCAGGATCCGGTCCATCTCCGCCGGCAGGCTCGCGCGCTCGATCGACCCGGCGTCCGGCTCCTCTTTCAGTATCGCATTGAGAGTCTCGATCCGGGTGTCCGCACGGAAGGCGCGCCGCCCGGTCGCCATCTCATAGAGCACCGCGCCCAGAGAGAAGATGTCCGAGCGGCCGTCCGGCCGTTCCCCGCGAACCTGCTCGGGGCTCATGTAACCCACCGTCCCGGCGATTGTCCCGATCTCCGTGGACGCGGGGCCTTCCGTCGGAGCATCCTCCGGCGCCTCGGGGAGAGGGCGGCGATCGATCTGCTGGACGAGCCCGAAGTCGAGAATCCTTGCGGCGCCGTTCCGAGCGAGGATGATGTTCTCCGGCTTGATGTCCCGATGAACAAGCCCCTTTTCGTGAGCCGCGGCGAGGCCGAGCGCGACTTCCGACGCGATGCGCGCAGCCTCGGGAGTCGGCAAAGGCCCCGACAGAAGCAAGACTCGCAGCGTCTCCCCTTCGACCAGCTCCGTGACGACGTAACGCAGGCCTTCTGCTTCCCCGACATCGAACAGGGGAACGATGTGAGGGTGGGAAAGCGAGGCCACGGCGCGGGCCTCTGCCTCGAAGCGGCGGATACTGTCGGGATCGCTCGCCGTATCCGGAGACAGGATCTTGATCGCCACCTCGCGGCCGAGCCGAGGGTCCGCCGCCCGGTAGACCTCGCCCATGCCGCCCCTGCCGAGAGTGCCTCGGATTTCGTAAGGGCCGAGCCGGGTGCCGGAGGAAAGGCTCATGGTTCTTGGGCAAGATATGGTAGTCCCGTGGATGAGGTCTCGGTTCTTCTAAAGGTCTTGCCACATGGCGAGGGCATCGAGTTGCCGGCCTACGCGACAGCGGGCTCGGTCGGGTGTGATTTGAGGGCCGCGATCGACGGAGCGCTCGTTCTCCCGCCGGGCGGCCGGGCTCTCGTGCCGACAGGGATCGCGATCGCGGTTCCCGAGGGCTACGAGGGCCAGGTGCGGATGCGCAGCGGCCTGGCGCTTCAGAAGGGCCTCATCCTCCCCAACGCCCCCGGCACGATCGACAGCGATTACCGCGGCGAGATCCGCGTCATCGTCGCGAACATCTCCGGGGAGCCGGTTTCGATCGAGCGCGGCGACCGGATTGCCCAGCTCGTGATTGCGCCGATTGCCCGGGCCACTTTGACGAAAGTGGACACGTTGCCTTCGAGCGGCCGGGGAAGCGGCGGCTTCGGCTCGACCGGAAAAAGCTGACGCACAGCCGTTGTCATCCCGAGCGAAGTCGAGGGATCTACCCTCGTCTTCTCGTTCGGAGCAGATTCCTCGTCGCTCCGCTCCTCGGAATGACAGCAGGTTGGCTCACTCGGAATGACAGACGAGTGACGCTGCTCTTTTTTTGTTAATCTAGGGCCGTGCGCGTGACCGTGCTCGCTTCCGGCTCCGGCGGCAACGCCTGTGTCGTCGAGTCGGGGCGGACGCGGGTCCTGGTCGACGCCGGCCTTTCCGCCCGGGAAATCGAGCGGCGGATGCGCGACCGGGACATCGACCCCGAATCGATCGCCGCCCTCTTTGTCACTCACGAGCACAACGATCACGGCTCGGGCGCTCTCGTGTTCGCATCCCGCTGGGCCTGTCCCATCGTCGCGACCTCGGGCACGGCCTCAGCACTCGGTCTCGAGGGCGACCTGTTCTCGCCGTTCGTGCGGGTCGAGGACGGGCGCGAGGGACGCATCGGGGACGTCGGCTACCGCGCCCTCGGTACGCCGCACGACGCCGCCGAGTCGGTGGCGTATGCCTTCGAGGACGCCGGTGCGCGCCTGGTGATCGCGTCGGACCTGGGGCGCGCCGAGACGGCTTTCATCGACTTTCTGAAGGAAGCGACGACCCTCCTGCTCGAGTTCAACCACGACGAGGACATGCTCCGCGACGGGCCCTACACGTGGCCTCTGAAGAAGCGGATCTCGGGCGGCTACGGCCATCTCTCGAACCGCCAGTCGGCCGACGCGCTGGCCCGCTCGGCCGGCCCGAAGCTGAAGCGCGTCGTCGCGACGCACCTCTCGCGCACGAACAACACGCCGGAGATCGTCCGAACGGAGCTCACCCGCGCCATGGAGCGCGCCGGCCGGGAGATCCCCTTCGACGTGGCGGAGCAGATCGCGGGACTGGCGGCTTTCGAGGCATGAGAGTGGAGGTCCGCGTTTACCCGAAGGAGGGCGTTCTCGACCCGCAGGGCAAGGCGATCGCGGCCGCCCTGGGTCGCCTCGGCCACGCCGGAGTCCGCGACGTGCGGGCCGGCAAGGTCTTCTTCATCGAGGTCGAGAGCGGCAACGCGAAGGCTGTCGAGGCGGACGCGCGGAAGATGGCCGAGGAACTGCTCGCCAACACCGTCATCGAGGGGTTCGACGTGAAGGTCGTCTCGTGAGCGAGGCTCCGTGAGGTTCGCGATCGTGGTGTTCCCGGGCTCCAATTGCGACCAGGACTGCGTCCATGTCACCAGAGACCTTCTCGGCTGCGAAGCCGAGACCGTCTGGCACGCGGACAAGGACTTGAAGGGCGCCGATGCCGTGATCCTGCCGGGCGGTTTCGCCTACGGCGACTACCTGCGCGCCGGGGCCCTGGCGCGCTTTTCCCCCGTCATGGAGAGCGTGACGGCCTTTGCAAAAGCCGGCGGCCCGGTCCTCGGAATCTGCAACGGGTTTCAGGTCCTGCTCGAGGCCGGCCTCCTGCCGGGAGCCGTCCGGGTCAACCGCGGCCTGCGCTACGTCTGCCGCGACGTGCATCTCCGCGTCGAGACGACGGACACTCCCTTCACACGCCTCTATGCCGAGGGCGAGGTCGTGACCATGCCGATCGGCCACATGGAAGGCAACTACACGGCGGCTCCGGAGGTCTTGGACGATCTCGAGCGGTCGCGCCGCGTCGCCTTCCGCTACTGCGACGCCTCGGGCCGTGTCCTCGACGCCGCCAACCCCAATGGCGCCGACCGCGGGATCGCGGGAATCACCAACAAGAAGGCAACGTCGTCGGCTTGATGCCGCATCCGGACCGGTGCGCCGAAGCCGTCCTCGGCAACGCCGCAGGAATCAAGATGTTCGAGTCCGCCGTCGCCGCGCTCGCGGCGCGATGATCACCGAAGAGCTCGTCCGCGAGCACAACATCTCCGCCGAGGAGTACGGCCGTATTCTCGAGATCCTCGGCCGGGAGCCCAACCTCGTCGAGCTCGGCATCTTTTCTGCCATGTGGAGCGAGCATTGCTCGTACAAGTCTTCGCGCGTTTACCTCAAGACGTTCCCGACGGCGGGCCCGCGCGTGATCCAGGGGCCGGGGGAGAACGCCGGGGTCGTGGACATCGGCGACGGCCTCGCCGTGGCCTTCAAGATGGAGTCCCACAACCATCCCTCCTTCATCGAGCCCTACCAGGGCGCGGCCACGGGGGTTGGCGGAATCCTGCGAGACATTTTCACGATGGGGGCGCGGCCGGTGGCGTTCGTTGAACTCGCTTCGCTTCGGGGCGCTCGATGCCCCGCGCATGAAACATCTCGTGGACGGCGTCGTCCGCGGGATCGCCGGCTACGGCAACTGCATCGGCATCCCGACAGTCGGCGGTGAAACGACTTTCCATCCCGGCTACAACGGCAACATCCTGGTCAACGTCATGAACGTCGGGATCGTGCGCGCCGACCGGATCTTCCTCGGGCGCGCCGAAGGCGCCGGCAACCCGGTCATCTACGTGGGCTCGAAGACCGGACGCGACGGCATCCACGGGGCGACGATGGCCTCCGAGGAGTTTGCCGGAGACGAGACGAAGCAGAAGCGCCCGACCGTGCAGGTCGGCGACCCCTTCACCGAGAAGCTCCTGATGGAGGCTTGCCTCGAGCTCTTCGAAACGGACGCCGTCGTGGGGATCCAGGACATGGGAGCCGCCGGCCTGACGTCGTCCTGCTTCGAGATGGCGGGCCGCGCGGGCAGCGGGGTGGCGATCGACCTCTCGAAGGTGCCCGTGCGCGAGACGGGGATGACGCCCTACGAGATCATGCTGTCGGAGTCCCAGGAGCGGATGCTTCTCGTGGCGCGCAGCGACCGCGTCGGCGAGGTCCAGCGGATCTTTCGCAAGTGGGATCTCGACGCCGTCGTGATCGGCCGCGTCACGGACTCGGGCCGCGTCGTCCTGTCCTTCGAGGGCCAGGTCGTCGCGGATCTGCCGGCGGCGCCGCTGTCCGACCGGGCGCCCGTCTACGACCGGCCGCGCGCGGCCGTCGCGCCTGCGCCGCCGGGTCGCTGGACCGGGGAGCCGGAGCCTTCCGACTACGGCGACTGCCTCCGGAGATTGCTCGCCTCGCCGAACCTCGCCGAGAAGTCGTGGATCTGGACCCAGTACGACCACATGGTCGGGACCAACACGGTCGAGCGCCCCGGCGGCGACGCGGCCCTCGTGCGCGTCAAAGGCACGACCAAGGCCCTGGCCTTGAAGAGCGACGTCAACCCGTTCTTCTGCGCTCTCGACCCGTACCGCGGCGGCGCGATTGCCGTCGCCGAGGCGGCCCGCTCGATCGCGTGCACGGGAGCCGTCCCGCTCGCCATCACCGATTGCCTCAATTTCGGCAGCCCCGAGCGGCCCGAGGTGATGGCGCAGTTCGAGGCGGCCGTGCGGGGGATCTCCGACGCCTGCCGCGTCTCTGGATGTGCCCGTCGTCTCGGGCAACGTCTCCTTCTACAACGAGACCGACGGACGCGCGATCCCGCCGACACCGACCATCGGGATGGTGGGCCTGCTCGAGGACGTCGACCGGCGCCTGCGCATGCCCTTCCGCAAGGAAGGCGACCTCGTGGCCTTGATCGGCACGACCCGCGACGAGCTCGGCGGGAGCGAGTTCCTCCGCACGATCCGCGGCCGCGACGAGGGCCCGTGCCCCGAGGTCGACCTCGAGGCCGAGCGCCGCCTCGTCCACCTGCTCGCCGGCCTCGCCCATCACCGCAAGCTCTCCTCCGCGCACGACCTCTCAGACGGCGGTTTAGCCGTCGCGCTCGCCGAGTGCGCGATGAAGAGCGGCCTCGGCGCGGATATCGCGGTCGAGCCAGGCGTTCGCCCGTCGGCGCTTCTCTTTGGCGAGTCGACGGGCCGTGCGGTCGTGACGTTCGAGCCGAAGGCCGAGTCGGCTGTCCGCGCCTCCGCCGAACAGAGCCGCGTCCCGTTCGCCGTGATCGGCCGCGTCGCGGGCGACCGCCTGCGGATCGCGTTCCACGGGCGGACGCTCGTCGACGAGCCCGTCGCCGCGCTGCGCGATCTCTGGTCGACAGCCTTCGCCCGTTCCCTCGAATCCGCCGATGTGCTTTAGTCCGCCGGCCCGCGGTTCTACCGCTGCGGCTGGGAGGGAGTCTGGCGCTTCATCTCGAGGGTTTTCCAGGTCTTGCCGCCGTCGCTCGACTGCGTGATCGTGCCGTGGCCGCCGACGTAGAGGGTCCCCGACGCGAAGGAGACCGCCATCGGTCCCACCGGAATTCCCGAATCGTGAGCGCTCCAGCTGCGTCCGCCGTTTCCGGACTGGAAGAGGCCGCCGCCCGTCATGGCATAGAGGCCGGAGGAGGGATGGGCCAGGAGCCCCAGGATGTTGAAGCTCGAAAGCCCGGTGGACGCGGGGCTCCAGCTGCCGCCCTGGTCCTGGCTTCGAAAGACGCCAATGTCCGTGCCGGCATAGACCGTTGTGGCGGAGCTGGACTGGATCGCGAGGGCTCGGACGGGGCCTGCCCAGGGTCCTGCCGCCGTTTCGAGGCAGGTCGATCCGGCGTCGGCCGACCGGAACACTTTTCCACCGCGTGTGCCGAGGTACACCGTCTCGCCTCCGGCAGCCACGGCGAGTGCCGTGACGGGCGTCAACTTCCGATCCGCGCAGGTCGGGGTCCAGCCGGTGACGGGATCCGTCGAGCGGAAGAGGCCTCCGTCTGTCCCGGCGTAGAAAGTCGTTCCCGACGTGCTCTCGGCGACCGCAAGGACGCCCACGGAGAGATTGGCGAGGCCCCGGTTGACGTCTGTCCAGGTCACCCCGGCGTCCGTGCTCTGGAAAATCCCCGCGCCTTCCGTCGATGCGTAGACGACGGCCGGTCGCGTGGGGTCCACAGCCACGCCGGAGATGTAGAAGCTCGGCGATAGTCCCGGAGACGCCGATCCAGCTCTGGCCCGAGTCCGGGCTCCGACGCAGACCCCTCGAGGTTCCCGCGTACAGTCTGGCGGGGGAGCCCGAGTCTGTTGCGATCGCACTCACGACGACGGCCGTCTCGAGGTCCGAGGCCTCCGGTGCCTCCGCCTCGGGTGAGGCGGTCGTCGAAGCGGGAGACGGCGGCGGCTCCGGCTCCACGGCCTCTTTTCGTTCCGGAGCCGCAGGTTCTCCCTGTGTTCGAATCGGCTCGGGACTTGTCACGGCTGCGGATTTGGGCGCCGACGCCGGGGCGGGCTCGACGGTGTCGCGCTTGGCGGCGGCCGGTTCTCTTTCGGTTTTGATCCTCTCGGGACCCTTCACGGTCTCGGGGGAGCGCTCGGCCGGACGACGGGCGATGACAGTCTGCGGTCCCGGGGGGACCAGGTCGATGGCCGTCCAGTTCCGGCCGCCGTTGACGCTCTTGTAAACGCCGCCGTTGGTTCCAGCGAAGAGCGTTTCGGGGGAGTCCGGCCGAATCGCCAGAGCGCTCACGAAGCCGCTGCTGATCCCGTCATCCGCCGACGCCCAGCTCTCGCCGCCGTTTTCGCTCTTGACGAGACCTCCAGCCGTGCCGATGTAGATCGTGGAGGCGCGGCGGGGATCGATGGCGATCGAGAGCACGAAGCTGCCTCGCCGGCCCCGCGTGAGAGAGGTCCAGCGGCCCCCGCCGTCGCGGCTCCGGTAAAGGCCGTCGTAGGTTGCCGCATAGACCGTCGAGGGCGCCCCGGGAGCGATCGCGAGAGACAGGACGATGCGGTTATCGAGACCCGAGCTGGCCGATGCCCAATGCGCGCCCCCGTCCACGCTCTTGAAGATCCCGCCCGAGTTCGTTCCGGCAAAAAGCGTCGCCTCGCCGCTGAGGTCGACGGCGAGACACGTGACGAAAGGGTTTGTCAACCCGTCGCTGGCTTCCCGCCACTTTGCTCCTCCGTCGACGCTCTTGAACACACCCCGATTGGTGCCCGCGTAGAGCGTGGCGCGCGACCTCGGGTCGATCGCGATCGCAGAGATAAAGGCTTCTCCAAGCCCGCGGCCGATACTCGCCCAGCTCCTTTCACCCGTCAGGCTGCGCAGCAGGCCTCCCGCGTTGGTTCCCACGTACAGCGCTGCAGGCGGTCCCGGGTCGATCGCCAGGGCACCGACAAAGTGTCCGGCGAGCCCCAGAGACAGAGGCGTCCACGTTTCGCCGCCGTTAGCGCTGATGAAGAGGTTGCGGGCGGTCGAAGCGTAGATGCGAGACGGGTTCGTGGGGTCAATCACCACGGAGGTGATCAGGCCGCCTTCCTGAATGCTGGACCACTTCCTCTCCGGGAGATCGTCCGCTCTCGCCAGACCCGCGATCCCCATTGCCGTCAGGACGACGGCCACTGAGAGCGTCCGCTTGGACCCGGTTCGCCGCATGGTTCCTCCTCCCCGGAGGAAGAGGTAACTTTAGTGTGGCGGAAGCCTTTTATCCGAGTCTTTAGGACGAAATTCGCTTTTTCTTCGCTTTGAATCCCTGTCTGAGATTCGGGTGGCCGGCCGTTCTTCGTATCGGACCTCTTCCAGAAAGAGCCCCGACGGCGGAGCGGTCCACTTCGCGGGCGCGGCCGACTTTTCGAGAAGCAGCTTTTGGATGCCGGCCTCGTCGAGGTTTCCGCGGCCGACTTCGACCAGGGTTCCGGCGAGGCGCCGCACCATTTTCCAGAGGAAGTGCGAAGCGGTGATCCGGAGGTGGATCTCTTCGCCGGTGTCCTCGACCGAGCAGCGTTCGACCTCGACCAGAGTCGAGTCCTGTCCCTCGGGGTTCTCGCAGAACGAGGCGAAGTCGTGGCGGCCTTCGAAGAGCTTTGCCGCCCGCTTCATGGCCGGGACGTCGAGGCGGTCCTTGACCCACCAGACGAAGGGCTTGCCGAAGGCGGTGCGGCGCTTCGAGATCCGGTAGAGGTAGGTGCGCGAGAGAGCGTCGTGCCGCGCGTGGAACTTCGGAGCGGCCATCGAGACCTCGAGGACGTGGACGTCGAAGGGGAGCCGGTCGTTCAGGCCGAACGCGATGTCTCGCTCGGGGAGTGCTTTCGCCGCGCGCAGGTGCGCGACCTGGGCCAGGGCGTGGACGCCGGCGTCCGTGCGCCCGGCGCCGCCGACTGCCGCCTCGGGGCCCAGCAGCTCCCGGGCGGCCCGCTCGAGAACCCCCTGCACGGTCCGCTCCGTGTTCTTCTGCGCCTGCCACCCGCGGTACCGCGTCCCGTCGTATTCAATCGTCAGCTTCCAGGTCGGCACGCCCGCAGTCTACATTCCGCCTCGGAGATAATCGGGACAACACCCGGAGGCCATCGAATGAAGCGTCGGGAACCGGCTGTCCTGCTCGTCCTTGGTGCTGTGGCGCTCGTCGCATCGGGCCTGGCGCCGAAGGACCGGTTCACCTGGTTTATGGAGGTGGCGCCCATCTTCGTCGCCGTTCCGATTCTGCTGGCGACGTACCGGCGCTTTCCGCTGACGCCGCTGGCGTACCGGCTGATCTTCGTGCACGCCCTGATCCTGATGGTGGGCGGGCACTACACGTACGCCGAGGTGCCGCTCGGATTCTGGATGCAAAAGGCCTTCGGGTTCGCCCGCAACCATTACGACCGCATCGGCCATTTCGCGCAGGGCTTCGTGCCGGCGATACTGGTTCGAGAGGTCCTGCGGCGAAAGCGGGCCCCGCTCCTCAATGATGGGTGGCTGTTCTTTCTGGTCACTTGCGTCTGCCTGGCGATTTCCGCCTGCTACGAGTTTGTCGAGTGGGGCACTGCGGTTGCGACCGGCGCGAAGTCCGATGCTTTCCTCGGCACGCAGGGCGACCCGTGGGACACCCAGTGGGACATGCTGTGGGCGTTGATCGGTGCGATCACGTCGCAGCTCCTCCTGAGCCGTGCTCACGAGCGCGAGCTGGCGTCGCTCAGCGCGACGCCCGAGCCAGGATCCGCTTGAAGGGGAAGAAGAACGGGCGCTCGTCCGGCAGGCGGGCGAACAGGTTCTCGCGGTAGCGCGCGAGGAACCTCGCGAAGAGCTCCGCGGGCAGGCGCTTCTCGTAGTCCGTCAGCAGGGTGCCCTTGACCCACTCGATCACCTCCTCGCGCGAGGCGAGGTGGTGGCCGTAGACCTGCAGGCGAACGGTCTGCTCGGCAAACCCCAGCTTGTCGAGCAGGGACGCGTAGGCTTCGGGCTCGAGGACGTGGCGCTTGTGCGGCGCCCGGCCGAGAGCCCCGGCAAACGGTTCCTCGAGCGCCGTCTCCTCGGCGGCGGTGTGGGAGGGATGGTCGAAGTTGACCGGCACCTGGAAGGCGAGCTGGCCGTTCGGGGTCAGGGCCCGGGCGAGACGCCCGAGCAGGGCCGGATGGTCGGGAACCCACTGGAGCGCGGCGTTCGAAAAGACGACGTCGAAGGCGCGCTCCGGCGCGAAGGCGGCGAGGTCGCCGGATTCGAACCGCAGGCCATGGCCCGCAAACGCCTTCGCCTTGGCGAGCATCGCGGCCGAGCTGTCGATCCCGATCGTCTCCGAGGCGCCGAGGCGTTCGTGCAGCGCCCGCGTCAACTCCCCGGTTCCGCAACCCAGGTCGATCGCGCGACCGCTCGGGATCGGATGGAGGAGCGCTAGCAGGTCCAGGAACGGCTGCCGCCTCTCGGCGGCGAACCGACCGTATTGCTCCGGGTTCCAGGCGTCGCTCGGCACTCGGCTATTCTGCCCGAACCTTTCGGGCGAGCGGCACGGAGCGGCGGGGCATAAGATCCTTATGGGCAGTTCGTTATGACAATCTCTGCCGGTGCGCGGCTCGGCCCGTACGAAGTGATCGGCCCACTCGGGGCGGGCGGGATGGGGGAGGTCTACCGGGCGCGGGATACGCGGCTGGGGCGCGAGGTGGCGATCAAGGTGCTGCCGGCCGCGCTGGCTTCGGACCCGGAGCGCCTGAAGCGCTTCGAGCGGGAGGCGCGGTCGGCGTCGGCGCTCAATCACCCGAATATCGTCACCATCTACGACATTGGGTCGGCGGACTCGGTCTCCTACATCGCGATGGAACTGGTGAACGGGCAGCCGCTGCGGGCGCTGCTGGAGGGGCCCCTGCCGGTCCGCCGGCTCCTTCAGATCAGCGCGCAGGTCGCTGAAGGCTTGGCGAAGGCGCACGCCGCTGGCATCGTTCACCGCGACCTCAAGCCGGAGAACGTGATGGTGACGGAGGACGGTCTCATCAAGATCCTTGACTTCGGTCTGGCGAAGCTGACCCAACCGGACACGAGCGGCAGCGGAACGACGCAGGCGCCGACGGTGTCGGGCCAGACCGATGCTGGGGTCATTCTGGGGACCGTCGGTTACATGTCTCCGGAGCAGGCAACCGGCGGGACAATCGACTCTCGGTCGGACCAGTTCTCGTTCGGCTCGATCCTTTACGAGATGGCGACAGGGCGGCGCGCGTTCCAGGGCGCATCCGCGCCGCAAACACTCGCAGCCATCATTCAGGACGAGCCGGAACCGATCGCCGCGGTCAATCCGAAGGTCCCGGCTCCGTTGCGATGGACCGTGCAGCGATGTCTTGCGAAGGAGCCGCGGAATCGCTACGCCTCGACGGAGGACCTCTCGCGCGAGCTCGCGACGATCCGCGACAACCTTTCGGAGGCCACGGTCGGAACCGGGGCCCCGATAGAGCCGGCGCCAGCGAGGCGACGCTGGTGGGTTGCGGCTGCGATCGCCGGTGCGATTCTGCTGGCCCTTGGAATCGCCGGATGGCGCCTCCGTCAGAGCGACTACTTCTGGAAGAATCCGCTTGCCGGCGCCCGCTTCAGCCGTTTCACGTCCTGGGAAGGCTCCGAGCTGGATGCGAGCATTTCCCCCGATGGCAAATTCGTGGCGTTCCTCGCGGACCATGACGGGGCGTTCGACGCCTGGGTGGGTCAGGTGGGCAGCGGCGAGTTTCTGAACCTCACCAAGGGTCGCTTCCCTGCCCTGGCCAACTACATCCTTCATAACGTCGGGTTTTCCGGCGACGGAGCCCACGTCTGGTTCCGTATCGGCTCGCCGGATGGAAGGCTGCACAGCGTCTGGCTCATGCCGACGATCGGCGGGGCTCCGCGGGTATTCCTGCCGAACGCCGTCGAGGCGGCCTGGTCGCCCGACCACAGTCGCATCGCCTATTACGCGCCGGCGCCCGGGGATCCGATATTCATCGCCGACCGGAACGGGGGAAACGCCAGGATGATTTGTGTCGAGAAGCCCGGGATCCATCAGCACTACGTCACTTGGTCGCCGGACGGACGCTTCGTCTATTTTGTCCGCGGGATTCCACCGGACGAAATGGACGTCTGGCGGGTCTCCTCGGCAGGAGGGGTCGCCGAGCAACTGACTCATCACAATGCAAAAGTCGCCTATCCGCGTTTGCTCGACGATCGCACGCTGATCTACACCTCGATGCGAGAGGACGGCTCCGGTTCCGGCCTTTACGCGATGGACGTCAACAGGCAGATTCCGCATCCGGTCAGCGCAGGCCTCGAGGAGTACGTTTCGGTCGACGCCAGCGCGGACGGCCAACGACTGGTCGCGACCGTGGCGAACCCCGTGCGCGACCTCTGGACAGTGCCGATCACGGACCACGTCGTCGATGAGTCCAGCGTGAGTCAATTCAAACTGCCGACGGTGCGCGCCGCCGCGCCCCGATTCGGGCGCGATTACCTCCTGTATCTGGGCTCCAAGGGGGCGGCGGACGGACTCTGGAAGCTCAAGGACGGCTCCGAAACGGAGTTGTGGAAGGGAAGCGAGGGCGGCGTGGTCTCTGCACCGGCCGTGTCTCCCGACGGGACCCAGATCTGTTTTGTGGTTCGCAGTGAAGGGCGTGGGCGCCTTCTCCTGATGGCCTCAGACGGCACCGGGGCGCGTCGTGTCGCGGAGTCACTCGAAGTCCGCGGTACGCCATCCTGGTCCCCCGACGGGAAATGGATCGCCATCGCCGGCAGCGAAGACAAGGCAAATCCGCTTTTCAAAGTGCCGATGGATGGCGGAACGCCAGTTCGCTTGGTTGACGGAGTGAACTCTGTCATTTCGAATCCAGTCTGGTCGCCCGACGGCCGCTTCATCCTCTACTCCGAAGGTCAGGGTTCTGCGACAGTCCGGATCCAGGGCGTCACGCCGGACAAGCTGCCTTTCCCGCTGCCGGAAGTGTGGGTCGGGAACTCGGGCGATCGGTACCGTTTTCTGCCCGACGGGAAGAGTCTCGTCGTTTCCCAGGGCGTGTTGTGGCTGCAGAACTTCTCGCTGCTGGACCTTGCCACTGGTCTACAGCGCCCGCTGACGAATCTGGGCCGCCAAATCGTCATGAGGAGCTTCGACGTTTCCCCTGACGGCAAGCAGATCGTTTTCGACCGCTATCGCCAGAACTCCGACCTCGTCCTGATCGACGTGTCCCCGCGCTAAACGGCTGATCGCCGGCCGGGCGTTTTCCCTGGTCAGGCGAGAATGGCGAGGCGATTCTTCTCGTCGATCGTGTAGCCGGGGAAGACCGGCTTCAGGTTCCCGATCGCGAACCGCTTGACGAGGATCTCCGCGAAGACGTCGCGAAAGTCGGTCGTGACGGCGAGATCGCGGCCCTCGTAGAGCTGCGATGCCTCGAGGCCCGGCCAGCGGCCGTAGACCTTGCCGCCCTTGACGCCGCCGCCCAAGAGCAGCATGTGGTTGGCGTGGCCGTGATCCGTGCCGCGGTTTCCGTTCTCTCTGACCGTGCGACCGAACTCCGACATCGTGACGAGAGTGACGTCGGCCATCCGCGAGCCGAGGTCCTTTGCAAAGGCGGCGATCGCGCCGGCCGTAGTCCTTCAGGCGGTTGGCGAGCTGGCCCTGCGCGCCGCCTTCGCCGGCGTGCGTGTCCCAGCCGCCGACGTCGGTGAAGGCGATCTCGAGGCCGACGTTCGACTTGATGAGCTGCGCGATCTGCTTCATGGCGTTTCCGAAGGGGCTCTTCGGGATAGTCCGCGCCGTTTTCTGCCGCGATCTTTGAGGGGTCGGCCGACTGGACGAGCTTGACGGCCTCGAACGACTCTCTGGCCGTCGCCTGAAGCGAGCCCGAGCCCGCCACGGCGCCGGCGTACATCGACTCGAAGGACTCCGCGGCCGGCTGTGTCATCGCGCCGGCGCGGATGCCGAACTGAGCGACGTTGGACATGGAGATCGCGCCGGCGGAGCCGGCCAGGATGCGGGGCATGCCGGCCGTGACCGAGATGGCCCGAAGCGGTGTCGCCTTCGGATCCTTCTTCTCCTCGAGCGCTCGGCAGAGGAATCCGTCGCGCGTCGACTTGACGCCCGGCGTGCCCGACTCCATGAAGTCCTGCGCGTCGAAATGAGAGCGCGTCGTGTCGGGGCTGCCGACGGCGTGGACGAAGGCGGCCGACTTGTCCTTGAAGTACGGCATGAGCGGCGCCATCGAGGGGTGGAGGCCGAAGAAGCCGTCGAGATCGAGCGCAGCGTTGTCGGCCGAGCCCGGCCGCGGCACGGCGATCGAGGGGCGCGCGTCGTAGTAGCTCTTCTCGGCATACGGGACGAGGACGTTCAAGCCGTCCACGGCGCCCCGCTGAAAGATTCCGACGAGGACCTTGCGTCCCTCGGCGGTGCCCGCTTCCGCCATCCGGACAAACACTTTGGGCAGGAATCCGCCGGCCACAATCGCCAGCCCGCTCGACTTCAAGAACATCCGTCTGTCAAACATGTCTTGCCCCTTTGGACTTTGGAGTTTGGACTTTGGACCCCCCGGTCACTGTTTCTGGAATTCCGGACTGCCCAAAATGAGCCCCGCGATCGTCGGCACCGGGGCCGCCGTCCGGACGGAGGCCTTCTCCATGCCATCTGCCGCCGGGCCATCGTCGCTCAGGCGTTTCTGGATCGTCTCGAGGCTGGATGCCGACAGGCTGCCATTCAAGAGCACGCGGGCCAGGGCCGTGACGGTCTCTTGCGTGCTGGCCGCGTCGGAGTCGGAGATCAGGCGGCGCGGCTCGGCGCTGGTGCCCGGCAGCGCGTCCGATGCGAGCGCCAGGGCGAAATTCAACCGTGCGATCAGGGCCCCGCTGTTGACCCAGGCATCGGCCCGGTCGGAGTAGCCCGTCGGCGGCTGGCAGAGGTACAGCGGCTCGCCCATTTGCGCGAGCTGGCGGGCAACGGCCCTCCCGTCAGTTGTGCCGTTGATGGCGCGCACGGCCGACACCGCGTACTCGAACGGCGACTTGACCTTGGCGCGGTAAAACTGCGGGCTCCGAAAACTCCGGGCTCGTGACGACGGCTCGCACGGTCTCCCGCAGGTCTCCGTCAGTCGAAAGAAAGACCTTCGCGACGCGCTCGACGAGGGCCTTCGGCGGATCGTCGGCCACGAGGCGCTGGCAGAGCTGGAAGGCGATGTGCCGGGCCGTCGCCGGGTGATGCGCGAGGACGCGGATCATCGCCTCGCCTTCCTCGATGCCGCCCCCGGCCGGCAGGGTGTGTCCGAGGATGGTCTTCGACCCGATGTCGTGCACGCGGGCGCGAAAGACGAACTCGGCCTCGGCCTCGCCGCGGCGCTGGCCGGGGCCGCCGCTGATCGACCAGCCCGTCAGGGCGCGGGCGAGCTCCGTGACGTCCTTCTGCGTGTAGCCGCCGTCGACGCCCAAGGTGTGCAGCTCCATGATCTCGCGGGCATAGTTCTCGTTGATGCCCCTGGGCGCGTTCTCCTTCGCCAGCTTCGCCATGTCGGGGTCCATCGCGGCAAGGGCGCGGTCATACTGGGCACGGGCCCGCTTCGGGAGCGGCGGCCGGTTCTCCTCGGCGGCCACGGAGCGGGCGTTGTCCAGGTAGAAGAGCATGGCGGGCGACTTGGCGGTCGCCATCAGAAGGTCCTCGAACCTGCCCCACATCCGCGGGCGCACGACGTCGCGCTCGAAGGAAGGCAGAAGGACGCGGTCGAGACCCTTCGCGGCGAAGACGTTGAAGTGGTTCATCCAGAAGTCGGCCATGACCTCGTTCAACTGGCGCTCGGAATCGGCCGCCCGGATCACGCGCGCGGCGGAGAGCTCTTCGACGATGCGGCGGGGGCGCTTTTCGGGCGGAATCATCTCCCGTATCTTTTCGGGGTCGACGTCCTGGCCGTCGCCTGCTGCGGCCTTGCGCCGGCGGAGCGCTTCGCGGAGCGGCCGCTCGAACGTGTCGAAGAGCTGGGCGTTTGACATCGTGAGCGTGGTGAGGTCCTTCAGCCGGGCCGACACGGCGGAATCGGGAATCGTCTCCGGGTGAAGCTGTTGTTCGACGTACTTCGAAACCCCCAGTTGGAGCACGCGCTCGACGTCGCCGGGGCGAGGGCCGAAGCCGAGGCGGTTCAAGACGTGCAGGACCTGGTCGCGCGCCGAGAGGGCGGGCACCGCGGAGGCGCCCGAAGCGCCCGCCCGAGCCGCTCCCGCGGTCAGCTCGAGAGCGGCAACGGCAGCGGAAGCCGAGAGAAGAAAGAGGACGGTGCCGGGCTCGGAGTCTCATGCTCACCTCGGTCATTGGACGAGGCCCGAGCCGGGTTGGGTTACCGATGATAAGATGCTCATCGCATGGAGGTTCGCAGCGGCTTTCACGACGAGTGCGGCATCTTCGGAGTTGCCGACTCGGACGATGCCGCCAACCTCTCCTACCTCGGGCTCTACGCCCTCCAGCACCGCGGCCAGGAATCGGCGGGCATTGCCACCCTGGACGGCGAGGAGATGCGTTTCGAGCGGGAGATGGGCTACGTGGCCGACGTCTTCAACGAGGCGCGCCTCCAGCGCCTGCCGGGGCGCACGGCCATCGGCCACGTGCGCTACGCCACGTCGGGAGCCTCGCAGCTCGCCAACGCCCAACCCATCGTTTTCGCCACCGGGCGCGGGCCGCTGGCCCTCGCGCACAACGGCAACCTGGTCAACGCCCGGGAGATCCGGCGCCGTCTCGAGGAGGCAGGCTCGCTCTTCACGACGACGACGGACTCCGAGGTCATCCTGCACCTCGTCGCCCGCTCGAAGGCCGCGACACTCGGCGCGGCGATCGCCGAGGCCCTGCGGGAGGTGCGCGGCGCCTACTCGCTCCTGATCCTCTCGCGCGAAGGCATCTTTGCCATGCGCGACCCCAACGGCGTCCGGCCGCTCTCGCTCGGCTGGCGCGACGGCTCGCCCGTCGTGGCCTCCGAGACCTGCGCTTTCGACCTGATCGGCGCCCGTTTCGAGCGGGACGTGGAGCCCGGCGAGATCGTTCACCTGACGCGGAGCGGCTTCGAGTCGCACCGCTTCGCTCTGCCGCACGCGACGCCGTGCGTCTTCGAGCACGTCTATTTCGCGCGGCCGGACTCGATCGTCTTCGGAAAGAGCGTGGCGGCGACCCGAGAGGCCTTCGGGGCGCAGCTGGCGCGGGAGCACCCGGTGCCGGCCGATGTCGTCGTCCCGGTGCCGGACTCCGGGATGTACGCCGCGCTCGGCTTCGCCAAGGAGTCGGGCATCCCGTTCGCCCTCGGCCTGGTGCGCAACCACTACGTGGGGCGCACGTTCATCGAGCCCAAGCAGTCCATCCGCCACTTCGGCGTGAAGGTGAAGCTGAACCCCGTGCGCGGGCTCGTCGAGGGCAAGCGGATCGTCATGGTGGACGACTCGATCGTGCGCGGAACGACTTCCCGCAAGATCGTGCGCATGCTGCGCGACGCGGGCGCCTCCGAGGTGCACGTGCGCATCTCGTCGCCTCCCACGCGGAACTCCTGTCACTACGGCATCGACACCCCGACGCGCCAGGAGCTGATCGCGGCCACATCCTCGATCGAGGAGATCCGGCAGTTCGTCGAAGCCGACTCGCTCGGCTACCTCTCGCTCGGAAGGGATGCTCGAGGCCTTCGGGCGCCCGCTCCAGGACACCTGCACCGCCTGCTTCACCGGCATCTATCCGGTCGAGATCGAGGAAGAGGAGCGCGAGAAAGAACGCGCGCTCGACGCCCGCTGACCTGAGTTGAGCTCCCACCTCGGCCGATGAAGGGCTTGGTTTTCGCCGCCGTGATCGCCTTCCGCGGAGCCACCGTCATCGACGGCACGGGCGGGCCGGCCGAGGACGGACATGCTGGTCGTCGTCACGGACGACCGGATCACGCAGATCACCCCGGTCACGCGCGAGAGCCTGGCGCAGCTGCCGGCCGGGGCTGAGATCCTCAATGCCGAGGGGCAATGGATCCTCCCGGGGCTGATCGACGCCCACGTCCACGCGGAGTCGGAGGACGATTTGAAGCGGATGCTGCGCTGGGGCGTGACGTCCGTCCGCCTCATGACCGAGGACGCGGCGAAGGCAGTCGAGGCGGCGAAGGCTTCGCGCTCGCGGAAAGACATCCCCGACCTTTTTCCGGCGGCCCCGATCTTCACGGCGAAGGGGGGCTGGTGGGACCAGGGCGAGGCGCCGGACGCGAGCCTGAACCGCTTTCCGGCCACGGCCGAGGAGGCGCGCGCGGCCGTGCGGCAGGCTTCCGCGCTGGGCGTCAAAGAGATCAAGCTGATGCTGGACGACATGTCCTGGTGCCGCAATCCGAAGCCGCCCCTGCCGCGCATGGACGCCGAAGTCGCGTCGGCGCTTCTCTCCGAGGCCGCGCGGGCAAAGCTGCGAGCCACCGTTCACGCTCCCAAGCTCGCGGACGCGCGGGAGGCCATCGCCGGCGGGGCCACGGCACTCGCCCACGGAGTTCTCGAGCCGATCGACCGCGAAACCATCAAGCTCATGCGCGAGCGCCCGGTCTTCTACATTCCGACGATGGGCGTCTTCGAGTTCCTGGCGAACACGCCGGCCTTCGTGAAGGGCGTCCTTTCGGACCAGCGCATCGCCTCGACCCTGCCGCGCCAGACGCTGGCGCGCTACGCCGCTTCGGCCTACGCCCGGCAGTACCGCGAGCGCTACCCCAACGCGGAGGGCGTGCGGCAGGCCTTGCCCGTGCTGCGGGAGAACCTGCGCAACCTCCAGGCGGCGGGCGTTCCCGTGGCCCTGGGCACCGACATGTGGGCCTTTCCAGGCGCGGGAGTCTCCGTCGAGCTCGACCTCTACGTCCGCTCGGGCCTCCGGCCGGCAGAAGCCCTCCGCGCCGCCACCCAGACGGCGGCCCGATCGCTCGGCGTCGACGCGGATCGAGGCACGCTGGCGCCGGGCAAGCGCGCCGACCTGTTGATCCTGAACCTCGACCCGCTCATCGACATTCAAAACGTACGCGCCATTCGTTCGATCTACAAGGCCGGCCAGCGCGTTGCCCTGTCTCCATGAATCCGACCCCTCCCGATCCGCTCCTGCACTTTCGCCCCGAGTTCCCGATCCTCCAGAATTCCACGTACCTCATCTCCAACTCCCTGGGCGCGATGCCTCGGTCGGCCGCGGCCGCTCTCGAGGAGTACGCCGCGACCTGGGCGACGCGGGGCGTGCGCGCCTGGGCCGACTCGTGGTGGAACATGTCGGCCGACCTCGGGGACGCAATCGGCCCTCTCTTCGGCGCGGCTCCCGGCACGGTCTCGATGCTTCCCAATGTCACGGCCGCCTCGGCCGTGATCCTGTCCTGTTTCTCGTATGCGCCGCCGCGCAACCGGATCGTGATGACCGACGGCGAGTTCCCCTCGGTGCGCTACGTCTACGATTCGCTGGCGACCCGCCTGGGCGCCGAGGTCCATGTCGTGCCGTCGCCCGGCGGCGACGGCCTCTCGGCCGACGAGGGCCGCATCGTGGATGCGATCGACGACCGCACGGCCATCGTCGCCATCTCGCACGTGCTCTTCAAGAGCGCCTTCGTGCTGGACATCCGGCCGATCGCGGAAAAATGCCGGAAGGTCGGCGCCCTGCTCGTGCTCGACGCCTACCAGTCGGTCGGCACGCTGCCTCTCTCGGTCGACGCCCTGGGTGTCGACGCGCTCGTCGGCGGCGTCCTGAAGTGGCTCTGCGGAGGCCCCGGCGGCGCCTTTCTCTACGTCCGGCCCGAGTGGCGCCGCAAGCTCACGCCGGTTTTGACGGGATGGTTTGCGCACCCGGCCCCGTTCGAGTTCGAACCGCCCCCGATCCGGCTGCGCGACGACGCCTTCCGGTTCCTGCTCGGCACGCCCCCGATCCCCGCGTTGTACGCCGCCAGGGAAGGGCCGCGGATCGTGCGGGAAGCCGGCCTCCCGTCGATCCGCGAGAAGTCGCTCCGGCAGACCTCCCGGTTGATCGCGCTCGCCTCGGAGCGCGGCTTTGGCTGCGCCACGCCCCGCGACCCGGCGCGCCGCGGCGGGACGGCGGCGGTCGACTTCGACAACGCGCGTGAGGTCGCTCGCGAGCTGAATGCCCGCGACATCGTCGTCGACTACCGCCCCGGTGTCGGCATCCGGCTCTCCCCTCACTTCTACACGAAGGACGAGGAGCTCGACCTGGCTTTCTCGGCGATCGACGAGATCCGGAAGACGGGAGCGTGGCGCCGCTGGCTCGAGAAGCCGACGCTCGTCACATGAACGGCGGCCGGGCGCTCGCGGCCGCCGGCTTCCTCCTTTTCGCCGCGGCGTCGGCCGCCCTCTTTCTCGTCTCGCGCGGCAAGTGGTCCGACGCGATCATCGACTCGGGGCGCGAGTGGATCGTTCCGGACGCGCTCGCGCGGGGAGAGCTCCTGTACCGGGACGTCGTCTACTGGTTCGGCCCGTTCACTCCGTATTTCCACGCGTCGTTTTTCCGACTCCTCGGCTCGAGCTTCCAGACCCTCGCGCTGGCCGGATGTTTCGGCGCGGCGGGCGTTCTCGTCTGCCTCTTCTTTGCCCTGAGGCAGGTCACCGATCGCGCGCTCGCCGGCCTCTGGACGGCCCTCGCGGTGCCCGTCCTCGTCTTCATGCCCAACGCCGGCGGGGCCATCCTCGGGATGGGGTTCCGAATCTGGCACGCCGCGGGGTTCGGCCTGCTCTCAGTCGGGCTGGCAGCCCGCCGCAGCGAAGAGAGCCCGGCGCGGCTCGCTCTGGCTTCGGGCGTGGCGGCGGGGCTGGCGGGACTCTGTCGGACGGAGTGGGGGATTGCGGCCCTCGCCGCAGCCTGCCTGACGGCGGGCCTTCGGGTCGGCCGGCGCGGGACGTTCGCCTCGGTTCTCTTGCCGATCGTCGGGGGCTTTGCGATGACCTTCGGCGGAGGCCTGGGTCTTTTCATCGCCCTTGCCGGCGCCAAGGCCGTGATTCTCGACGCGCCCGTCCTGCTCTTCAACCTGCCCGCGCAAACCCGCGCCAGCGTGGCGGCAATCGACGTCTCGGCGTGGGGCCGGGGAGCCGCCCAGGCTGTTTACGGCGCGGCGGTGTACGTCGGGGCTTTCCTGCTGGTCGACACGCTGGCGCGCCCGCAGCCCGAGCCGGGCCAAAGCGCGCGCAGGCTGAAGAAGATCGCCGGACTGCTCGCCGTGTTCGCCGCGGCCGTGCTCCTGGGGGGTGTCCCGTCGGGCGCCCTCTTCAGCGGAGCTCCGCTGTTGTGCGCCGCGTCCGTTCTTCTCGGATGGCGCGCGCGCCGGGACCCGCTCGGCGGCGCCCTCGCCGGTTTCGGCCTTCTCGGGCTCATGGCCTCCTACAGGCGCCCTTTCTTCATCACGGATGGCCCGTACGTCGCGCCGCCGCTGCTATTCGCGCTCGTGTGTGCCGCCGCATGCGTCGAGCTCGTTCGAAACGGCTCTCCATCCCCGGCGCGAGGCCGGTTGTCGACCGCTGTGGCCGTCGGGCTCTGCGTCGTCATCGCGTTCGCCTTTGCGTGGCGTCTCCTTCAATACGGCTCCGACGAGCGCGTCGCCATAGAGGGAACCGGCGGCATGCTTTCGGCGCGTCCGGAGGAGGCAAGCCAGATCCGGGAGCTCGCCAAATGGATCCGGCAGGAGGCCGATCCGGCAAAGGGCCTCGTCGTTTTCCCTGAAGGGGAGATCCTCAACTACCTGACGGGCAGATCGAACCCGATCCGCGACAAGCTCTACCTGCCGGGCTACCTCAATCCACAGAACGAGACGCGGATCGTCGAAGATCTTTCGCGGGCGAGCCCGTCGGCGCTCGTGATCTGGCCGCGGCCGGTCGGTGAATACGGGAGCGGCCTGTTCGGGCAGGACTACGCACTCTCCGTCGAGCGGTGGATCGAGTCCCGGTACCGTCTCAGACCCGTGGCCGGGTGGGGCGTCCATTCTCCCCGGTTGCTCCTGCCAATGGATCGGTTAGCCTGTTCCTGTTTATCCAACAGGAAATGGTGATGCCGCCGGTCGAAGTGTCGGTCGTGATGCCCTGTCTGAACGAGGCGGACACGATCGGCGACCTGCATCGAGAAGGCCTTGCCGCCCTGCGCTCCAACGCGATTTCCGGTGAGGTCATCGTCGCCGACAACGGCAGCACGGACGGATCCGTCGCCGATCGCCGAAGGGATGGGGGCGCGCGTCGTGCACGTCGCCGAGAAAGGGCTACGGCAGGCGCCCTGATGGGCGGCATCGCCGCTGCGAGGGGCGCTTCGTCATCATGGGCGACGCCGACGACAGCTACGATTTCTCGGAGATCCCCCGATTCGTCGAGAAGCTGCGCGAGGGCTACGATCTCGTGCAGGGCTGCCGGCTGCCATCGGGCGGCGGGACGGTCCTGCCGGGCGCGATGCCCGTTCCTGCACCGCTGGTTCGGCAACCCGATGTTCTCGCTGCTGGCGCGCCGCTGGTTTCGGGCGCCGATCCACGACGTCTACTGCGGGCTGCGCGGCTTCACGAAGGAGCTCTGCCGTCCGACTCGACCAGCGCTGCACCGGCATGGAATTCGCGACCGAGATGATCATCAAGGCGAGCCTCCAGGCGCCCGCATCGGCGAAGTGCCGATCACGCTGCACCCGGACGGGCGCGCGCCGCACGCTCCGCACCTGCGGACGTTCCGCGACGGCTGGCGAACGCTGCGTTTCTTCCTGCTCTTCAGCCCGCGCTGGCTGTTCCTCGTGCCCGGGCGCTCCTGATCGCGCTCGGCCTGGCCGGGTACGCCGTCGCGCATGCCCGGCGTGCGCATCGGAGGCGTCACCTTCGACGCGCACACGCTGCTCTTCGCGAGCCTGGCGATCATCTGCGGGTATCAGTCGATCCTCTTCGCGATCTTCACCAAGACCTTCGCCATCAGCGAGGGTCTCCTGCCGCCGGATCCGCGGATGCTGCGCTTGTTTCAGCGAGTCGACCTCGAGAAGGGGCTTGCTCGCGGGGGCCGTGATGATGCTGGTCGGGTTCGGGCTCCTGGCGGCGGCCGTGAACCAGTGGCGCCTGGCCCACTTCGGGCCGCTCGACTACGCCCAGACGATGCGCTGGGTGATTCCGGGCGTGACGCTGACGGCACTCGGCTTCCAGACGGTCCTCTCCAGCTTCTTCATCAGCATGCTGGGGATGAAGCGCCGATGAACCCAGTCGACCAGATTCACCAGGACTACGTCCTCACCCGCCGCGTCCGCGTGCTCGGAGAGCACCTGGCGAAGCTGGTTCCGTCCGGCGCCAGCGTCCTCGACGTCGGGGCGGGAGATGGTCTTCTCGCGCAGGAGATCCTCCGAAGGAGGGGGGACATCCGGGTCCAGGGCGTCGACGTGCATGTGCGGCCAGGCTTCCGCGATTCCGGTCGCGCCCTTCGATGGCCGCACCCTTCCTTTTGCCGACTCGACCTTCGACGCCGTCGTCCTGGTCGATGTCCTGCACCACGCCGACGATCCGGCCCGGCTGCTCGGCGAAGCGGCCCGGGTGACGCGGGGCCCCATCCTGATCAAGGACCACGCCTGCGACCGTTTTCTCGCTGTCCCGACCCTGCGCTTCATGGACCGCGTCGGGAACGCCCGGCACGGCGTCTCCCTTCCGTACCATTACTGGCGGCGCCAGACCTGGCTCGATAACTTCGGGGCGCTCGGTCTCAAGGTCTCCTTTTGGGAAAACGACCTCGGGCTGTATCCGATCCCGGCCAAATGGATCTTTGGCGGCTCGCTGCATTTCCTCGCCCGGGTGGCCGCGAATTGACCGGAATACCCGATCCGTGGGAGTCGGCCTACCTGCGCTTCGAGACGCCCGAGCAGGAGGTCCGGAAATTCGTCGGCCGGCTGACGGCCCTCGGGGCCTCGGGCTGGCGGCGCGACTCGAGGATCGTGGAGCTCTTCTGCGGCCGGGGAAACGGTCTTCGCGCGCTCGAGCGCCTGCAGTTCTCCCGCATCTGCGGAGTGGATCGCTCGGCGAACCTCCTCGGCCACTGCTCGGGAAACGTCGAGCTCGTCCTGGGTGATTGCCGGGATCTGCCTTTTGCCGGGGGCTCCCAGGACGTCGCGATCGTGCACGGAGGCCTGCATCACCTGCCGAGGATCCCGGAGGACTTCGAGCAGACAATCGGCGAGGTGCGGCGCGTGCTGCGCGACGGAGGTCGTCTTGTCGCCGTCGAGCCCTGGCGGACGCCCTTCCTCTCTCTCGTTCATTGGCTGACGAAGCGTCCGTTTGCCCGTAGGCTCTCGCCGAGGCTCGACGCGCTGGCGACGATGATCGAGCTCGAAGGCGAGACATACACGAAGTGGCTCGATCAATCCCAAGCGATCCTCGCGATTCTCCATCGGCCTTTCGAACCGAGGTCTGCCGGGCTCGGTGGGGCAAGCTCCTTTACGTCGGGCTCAAGACGTGACGTCCGCTGTTTCGGTTGGCCTCATCCTTTGTTTGGCGCTGCTTGTCGAGAGGAGAACCGATGCGCGGCGTGCGCGGCGCTGGACCCGGGCGGTAGCCTTCTGGGCGACTGCCGGGTTCGGCTGCCTGGTCACTCTCTTCGACGGCGAGATCCTGGGGTCCTGGGACCTCCTCCCGCTCGCGGTCGGTTGCGGTTTCTGGCTCCTCCCGCGGCCGGCATCCGAGGCCGAGGCTGAAAGGGCGCCGGGCTTTCTCGAGTCGGGATGGGCTCCGGTTTGCGCCGGAGTTCTCACGGCGCTTTCGATCTGGTGGCTCTGGGGCTCCCTGAACGCCGTCCCCGTCGTCCATGACGAGTCCGCCTACCTGCTGCAGGCCCGGATCTTCGCGTCAGGCCGGTGGACGGCTCCTGGCCGGCCCCTGCCAGAGTTCTTCGAGCAGACCCACGTCCTCGTGACTCCCGTGCTGGCGTCCAAGTACCCGCCGTTCCACTCGCTCGTCCTCGTTCCGGGAGTCTGGCTCGGGTTACCCGGGCTGGTCCCCGTCCTGACGTACGGGCTTTCCGGCGGCCTGGTGTTCCTCCTGTCCCGGCGCGTGGCGGGTTCTCGGATCGCGCTGCTCGCGTGGCTGATCTGGTTGACGGCGCCGGGGGCCCTCGAGTGCCGGGCCTCCTACCTCTCGCAGTCCACGTCGACCGCGCTGTGGCTCCTCGCGTGGTGGGCCCTTCTGCAGTGGCGCGACACGGCGCGGCCGGGCTACCTCCTGGCTCTTGCTGCGATCGCCGGATGTGAGTTCCTCGCGCGGCCGCTGACGATGCTGGCTTTGATGATCCCTACGGGGATCGTGGTCCTCCGGATCGCCACAGCCCGCCGGGCGTGGCGGGACCTGGCGATGGCGACGGCAGTCGGCGCCTTGCTCCTGTGCGTCGTGCCCCTGTGGAGCTGGAAGACGATCGGCGACTGGCGCACGACCCCATATCGACAATACTCTCGTGTCTACTATCCCTATCAATGGGCTGGCCTTTCGTTCGATGAGACTCCGCCGCTACGCCCGTTTCCGCCCGAGATGGCGGCTTTCGACCGGCAATTTCGCCGGATCCAGCACGAGCACCGGCCCTCCGCGCTTCCGGAAATCCTGTGGAATCGACTCATCGTGATCGGGAGGGACATGTGGGGAGGCGGGCGCCGCTACCTTCTCGTGTTCGCCATTCTGGGAATGGTGGGCGCTTCCCCCGAGCTGATCTTTGGCGCCGTGAGCTGGAGCGTGCTGGTTCTGGCGTACCTCGACTTCGCCCACTCGCCTGCCTGGACCGCCTACTACATGGAAGGGCAAGCCGTCCTGGCTTTCGCGACAGCCCTCGGCCTCTGGGGGGTTGTGGCCGGATTGACGGGACGGATTCCACGAGGCTCCGCCCTTTCGGGGCTGTTCTCGGGATGGGCTTTTGCCGCGCTGGTTTCCGTGGGAGTGGCCCTTCCTTCTGTTCCTCACTTGTGGCTGACACGTTCGGCCATCCGGGAGAAATTGGCCTACCATGCCCACTTTCGAGAAGTCCTCGACGGAATTTCCGGAACGAAAACCGTCGTGTTCGTTCGCTATGCGCCCGATCACAACCCGCACCGGGAGCTGATATCGAACGAGCCGGATCTCGAATCGGCGCCCGCGTGGATCGTCTATGATCGGGGGCCGAGGAACAGGGAGCTGTTGCGCCTTGCGCCGGAGCGAGTCCCATATCTCTACGACGACTCCCGTCACCTCCTACTTCCTTTGCCGTCCGAGAACTGAGACGAATATGAAGCGGCTCTCTTGAAGGACTCTCGCTACGCTGCCGCGGGTGTCGACATCGACGCGAAGGCAGCGGCCCTTTCCCGGGCGCGGACTGCCATCCGCTCGACGTTCAACTCTCAGGTCCTGGGCGACGTCGGGGGTTTTGGCGGCCTCTTTGCGCCCGACTTCTCGAAGTACCGCGAGCCGGTGCTGGTGGCCTCGACAGACGGCGTCGGGACGAAGCTCAAAGTCGCCATCGCCGCCTTGCGCCACGACACGTGCGGGGCCGACCTCGTGAATCACTGCGTCAACGACATCCTGGTGCAGGGAGCCCGCCCGCTCTTCTTTCTCGATTACCTCGCCACGGGGAAAATCGAGCCCGGGGTGCTGGAGAAGGTCATCGAGGGTGTCGCGAGGGGCTGCCGCGAGAATGGCACAGCCCTGCTCGGCGGCGAAACGGCCGAGATGCCCGGCTTCTATGCACCGGGTGAGTACGATCTGGCCGGGACGATCGTGGGAGTCGTCGAGCGCTCCAAGGTCCTGGACGGCTCGCGGATTCAAGCCGGCGACCTCGCGCTCGGGCTGCCGTCGGCCGGGCTTCACACCAACGGCTACTCGCTGGCGCGCCAGGTGTTCTTCGAGAAGCTGGGCAGGAAGCCGGACGACACCGTGAAGGGCCTCGGCCGATCGATTGCCGACGCGCTTCTGGCGCCGCACCTGTCGTATCTGCCGGCGCTCGATCCGCTGCTTTCAGCCGGCCTCGTGCACGGAATGGCGCACATCACCGGCGGCGGCTTCTACGACAACATCCCGCGCGTCCTGCCGGAGAACGTCGACGTCGTGATCAAGGCGGGCGCTTGGCCGGTCCTGCCGGTCTTCGAGGTGATCGAGCGCGAGGGGAGCGTTTCTTTCGAGGAAATGCATCGGGTGTTCAACATGGGCATCGGCATGGTCGTCTTCGTGGCGCCCGGGGATCTCGCTTCCGTCGCCGGGACGTGGAAAGCGGCGGGGCAGCCGTGGTTTGCGATCGGCAGCGTCAAGGGCGGCGGCAGCAGGCGTGTCACGGTCGAAGCGACACCGAGCGAACTGGCATGATGGCCGCGGCCGGGCCGCCCCGTCTCTCGGTCGCGATTCCCCTCTTCGACGAGGAGCAGGTTCTTCCCGAGCTCTTGCGGCGTCTGAGGGCCGTCCTGGCGGAGGTCCCCGGCGGTCCGCACGAGATGGTCTTCGTCGACGACGGCAGCACCGACCGCACCTTCGAGATCCTTCAGGCCGAGGCGGAAAAGGACACGCGGATCGTCGCGGTCTCGCTCTCACGGAACTTCGGCCACCAGGCCGCCCTGAGCGCCGCCCTGGATTGCGTCTCGGGCGACCTCGTCGTTCTCATGGATGGCGATCTCCAGGACGAGCCGGAGCAGATACCGCGGCTGCTCGAGGAGCAGCGCCGGGGCTTCGACGTGGTCTACGCGCGCCGCGTTCAACGAAAGGAAAGCTGGTACCTCCGGTTCTCGTATTACGTCTTCTACCGGCTTCTCGCGTTCCTTTCCGACGTGCGCCTGCCGCTCGACGCGGGGGATTTTGCGGTTCTTTCCCGGCGGGTCGTGGATCGTCTCCGCTCGATGGGCGAGCACCACCGATACCTCCGCGGCCTGCGATCCTGGGTCGGGTTCAAGCAGACGGGAATCTCCTTGCCGCGGGCGGAGCGCCTGGCCGGCCGGCCGAAATACGGCGTCGTGAAGCTCATGCGTCTCGCTCTGGACGCGGTGTTCGCCTTCTCGGTCGTCCCGCTGCGGGCGGCCGCCTTCTTCGGGCTCTTCACGATCTCAGCCTCGGTCCTCTACGCAGCCCATTCGGTCTACAAGAAGCTCTTCCTCGGACTCAACCCGCCCGGCTTCACTGGCCTCATCGTCACGATCGCCTTTCTCGGCGGCGCTCAGCTCCTGTTTCTTGGCGTGATCGGTGAATACCTGGGCCGTGTCTACGAAGAGGTCAAGAATCGGCCGCATTACGTGGTCGCGCAAACCGTGAATGTGAGGGGCGCTCTTCCTCGATGAGCGGGGACCAACTGCCCGGCCGCATCCGGGACACTCTTCCTGAAATCCTGCTTCTTGCCGCAACGACGGCAGCCGGGCTCTGGGCGGGAGGGCGCTGGCTGGACCCGATGAGCGACCCGGGGCTCTGGTGGTCGTTGACCGAACGGCTGGTCAGCGGAGAACAGCTCTATCGGGACATTCGCCTCCAGTACGGACCGCTGTCCCCCTACCTCCTGGCCGGGGCTGGCCGCGTGTTCGGCCTCTCCGCTTTCTCATTCCTCCTTCTCAACTGGATCCCGGCGGTCCTGCTCGGAGTCCTCCTGCTTCGAGCCGCGAGACCCTACCTCGGAACTCTCGAGCGCGTGGCCGTTGCCGGCCTTCTCATCGGGATCGGAATCTTCGGGCCGGCCCGCGCGCGGCTCGTTCTTTCCTACAGTCCCGCGGCCGTCCACGCCCTCTGCTTTTCGGTCGCCAGCCTGCTGCTGCTGCGCCGAGGGAAGGAGAATGTCTGGGGCCCGTTGGCAGCGGGGGCCCTTTGCGGTCTCGCGTTTTGCGCCAAGCAGGAAATCGGGGTGGCTGCCGTCGCCGGAAGCGCCGCGCTGCTCGCGATACGCGCGAGGTCACTCCGGCGGTGGCCGCTTCCCTTTTGTCGGGCCTCGTTCCCATAGTGATGGCCGCGGCCCTCTTCGCCTTTCGGATGGCCTCTTACGATTCGCTGCGCTACGAGAACCATCTCTGGCCGATCGGCACCGTTCCCGAGGCATGGAAGTTTCTGGCCAGTCTCGCGATGGGCCTGACCGCGGACGCTCCCCGGCGGGTCGTCCTGGCGGCCGTTGGACTGACCTGCGTCTTTCTCGTCATCGGCTTGATCAGCCTGCTCGCGGTCAAGGACGCGCGGATCCGGCCCCCCGTCGCGTGGGGTCTTCTCATCGCGCTGCTCGTTGGGTGCGCCGCGGGGTCCTCCGTCCTGCGAGAAAGCTGGGATCCGCTGTGTCTGTCGATGCTGTCTGCGTTCGCCGTCGCCCTCGTGGCTCTTCGGTCGCGCAGCCCCGGAGATGAATTCTTAGTCGGCTTCGGATTGTTCGCCGGGATCGTGGCGATGCGCACGGCTTTCGCCGGGCAGGTTCTCTGGTCGTCCTACTCGGGGATCGGCACGGTCGCCACGGCGGTCACGTGGGGTCTGCTGCTCTTTCGTTACGGACCGGAGCTCTTCCCTCGCGGCGCCGCGGGGCTCCTCGCGCGGCGGATCATGGCAGTCGTCGTCCTTTTCTATGGCGCCTACCTGGCCTTCGTCGGCATCCGGGGCCTGAGCGAGCCGGGCCACGTCGCCGTCCACACACGGCGCGGCGTGGTCTGGTTGCACCCGGGCCTTGCGCCCCTTTTCGAGATGCTGGGGCGCGAGCTGCGCCCCGGCGAGCGGGTGCTCGTATTGCCCGAGCCCAACGGGCTCGAGCCCCTCTTCGGAATCCGCGCCGCCAGCGCCTTTCCTGTGACGCTCCCCGGCTGGCTGGATGCGCGAGCCGAGCAACAGGTTCTGTCGCAGATGCAGCGGCAGCCGCCCGACGCCGTGGTCATCTTCCGGCGCCAGACTACCGAGTTGGGAGTGGCTCCGCTGGGAATCGGGTACGGCGTGAATCTCGTGCAGTGGATCTCGGGGAACTACCACGTCGTCGGGGCGAATCCCAACGGGCTCCTCTTTCGGCCGGGCCCGCCGAGCAAACCGGCATCGCCGTGAGGAGAATCGCCGTCCTTCTTTCGGGCCGCGGGTCGAACTTCGAGGCGATCGCGGATGCGGTGAAATCCGGGCGCATTCCAGATGCCGAGATCGTGGCCGTCGTGTCGGACGTGCCGCCTGCTCCCGGCCTCGCCCGCGCGCGGCAGCGGGGCCTGGCCTCTCATGCCATCGACAGGCGGCAGTACGGATCGCGAGAGGCCCATGAGCGAGCCATTCTCCGCGTGCTGGACCTCTCGCGGCCGGACGTCGTCTGCCTGGCGGGATACATGCGCCTGCTTTCGCCGGATTTCGTAGCCCGGTGGAAGGGCCGCCTCGTCAACATCCATCCTTCGCTGCTGCCGAAGTTCCCGGGTCTCGATCCGCAGCGCCAGGCGCTCGAGGCGCACGAGACCGTTTCGGGCTGCACGGTCCATTTCGTCGACGAGGGGACCGACTCGGGCCCTGCCATCCTCCAGAAGACCGTGCCGATCCTGCCCGGCGACACCCCCGAGACCCTCTCGTCTCGAATTCTCGAGGTTGAGCACGCGGCCTATCCCGAGGCCATCGCGCGGGTGCTCGCGGGGAGCGCCAGGACGCCCTGAATCCTGCACACTTTTTTGTGCAGGTTGCTGCGAGAAAAGGCCTGTCGTTATTGGCCGTTTCCGCTTTCTTCGAATTCCCTTGACTTGCCGAAATGGGCGCCCTAAGATGCGCCTCCCTTCAGGGCTCCCGGTTCTTTCTCTTAGGGTCGTTTCGGGTGCCTACCGCCGCCTTTCTGGGGCGGGTTGGCGCGGAAAATGCTTGACTCGAGGGGTAAGACCAAGAGATGCTGAAGGTTCCGCCTAACGGCGGTTTTGAAAGCGAAGCGCCGGCGGTACGGCGTCGTCCGCGGGTGGGCTGTTCTCCCCCGGGATCCGGTTCCTTGAAAACTGAGTAGAGCGTGCCAGACGTCTTTTTCCTGGTTTTTGGTTCAACCGAAAAACCAGAGTTTTTTCCTGTTTTCAAAGGTAAAGCAGGGTTGACTCGTATCAATCGGCCGCGGCGCAGCTGAGGCCGTGCGAACACTTTTAAGTGGAGAGTTTGATCCTGGCTCAGAATGAACGCTGGCGGCGTGCTTAACACATGCAAGTCGAACGAGGCTGGGGGGGCAACTCTCCAGTTGAGTGGCGGACGGGTGAGTAACACGTGGGTAACCTGCCCGGAAGTGGGGAATACCTCGGGGAAACTCGAGCTAATACCGCATGACATCGCCGGGACGAGAGTCCTGGTGATCAAAGCGGGGTCGCAAGATCTCGCGCTACCGGATGGGCCCGCGCCCGATTAGCTAGTTGGCGAGGTAACGGCTCACCAAGGCTTCGATCGGTAACCGGCCTGAGAGGGCGATCGGTCACACCGGAACTGAGACACGGTCCGGACTCCTACGGGAGGCAGCAGTGGGGAATCTTGCGCAATGGGCGAAAGCCTGACGCAGCAACGCCGCGTGGAGGATGAAGGCCCTTGGGTTGTAAACTCCTGTCGGCTGGGAAGAAATCGCGCGGTGCTCATACCATCGCGCGTTGACTGTACCAGCAAAGGAAGCCCCGGCTAACTCTGTGCCAGCAGCCGCGGTAATACAGAGGGGGCTAGCGTTATTCGGAATTATTGGGCGTAAAGGGCGCGTAGGCGGCCCAGCGTGTCTTCCGTGAAATCCCTCGGCTTAACTGAGGACGTGCGGAAGAAACTGCGGGGCTCGAGTCCGGGAGAGGGGGGTGGAATTCCCAGTGTAGCGGTGAAATGCGTAGATATTGGGAGGAACACCGGTGGCGAAGGCGGCCCCCTGGACCGGTTCTGACGCTGAGGCGCGAAAGCGTGGGTAGCAAACGGGATTAGATACCCCGGTAGTCCACGCCGTAAACGATGGGCACTTGGTGTCGCGGGTATCGACCCCTGCGGTGCCGAAGCTAACGCATTAAGTGCCCCGCCTGGGGAGTACGGTCGCAAGGCTGAAACTCAAAGGAATTGACGGGGGCCCGCACAAGCGGTGGAGCATGTGGTTCAATTCGAAGCAACGCGAAGAACCTTACCTGGGTTTGAAGATCAGTGGAACGGGGGCGAAATCTCCCTTCCCCGCAAGGGGCCGCTGGTTAGGTGCTGCATGGCTGTCGTCAGCTCGTGTCGTGAGATGTTGGGTTAAGTCCCGCAACGAGCGCAACCCCTGCTGCTAGTTGCCAACGGTTCGGCCGGGCACTCTAGTGGGACTGCCGGTGATAAACCGGAGGAAGGTGGGGATGACGTCAAGTCCTCATGGCCTTTATGTCCAGGGCTACACACGTGCTACAATGGCCGGTACAAAGTGACGCGAAAGCGCGAGCTCGAGCAAATCACAGAAAGCCGGTCTCAGTTCGGATTGCAGTCTGCAACTCGACTGCATGAAGCTGGAATCGCTAGTAATCGCGGATCAGCACGCCGCGGTGAATACGTTCCCGGGCCTTGTACACACCGCCCGTCACATCACGAAAGTCGGCTGTACCAGAAGTCGGTGTTCTAACCCGCAAGGGAGGAAGCCGCCTAAGGTATGGTCGGTAATTGGGGTGAAGTCGTAACAAGGTAGCTGTAGGAGAACCTGTGGCTGGATCACCTCCTTTCTAGAGTTCTTCTCGGCAATCCTCACTCATGGGGAAAGTCAGAGACACTCATGGTCGATACGTCTCAAGCATTCCTCTACTCAGTTTTGAAGGTATCGGATGGGGCGAAGCCCTCGGCCGATTCGTTCTTTGAAGTCATTGAAGGGTCTGAAAGCAGGGACCTTCCGGTCCCCGCACCCCGCACTGGGCCTATAGCTCAGTTGGTTTAGAGCACACGCCTGATAAGCGTGAGGTCGGTAGTTCGAATCTACCTAGGCCCACCATCCTCAGACGACCTCACGTGGGGCTGTAGCTCAGCTGGGAGAGCGGCGGCTTTGCAAGCCGTAGGTCGCCGGTTCGATTCCGGTCAGCTCCACCAACTTCGATGACATCAGGTTCGTAGCAGCGCGGATGAGATAGCTCCCTGGCGGCGCCGGGGGGCTTTTTGATCCGCGGTGATCACGATCTTTGACAAGAGAAGCAAGGGTTTGAAATTTGAAGAGATTCGCGTCTTAGGTATTTTATGGTCAAGCTACTAAGGGTGTGGGGGGATGTCTTGGCGCAGAGAAGCGATGAAGGGCGTGGAAGACTGCGATAAGCCCGGGGGAGCTGTCAAACGGGCGTTGATCCCGGGATTCCCGAATGGGGCAACCCCTCTGGAGTCATTCCAGGATCCCCTGCTGAATCCATAGGCACGGAGAAGCGAACCCGGGGAACTGAAACATCTCAGTACCCGGAGGAAAAGAAAGCAAACATCGACTCCGTCAGTAGCGGCGAGCGAACGCGGAACAGCCTAAACCTCGAGGGCTTCGTCCTCGGGGGGTTGTAGGACCGGCAGTTTAGGAGTCCGAGTACCCTAGCCGAACGGCTCTGGAAAGTGCCGACCATAGAGGGTGAAAGTCCCGTAGGCGACAAGGGGAAGGTCGGTCGATCCGGTACCTGAGTAGGACCCGACACGTGAAAGCTGGTCTGAATCTGCGGGGTCCATCCCGCAAGGCTAAGTACTCCCTGGCGACCGATAGCGAACCAGTAGCGCGAGCGAAAGATGGGAAGAACCCCGACAAGGGGAGGATAGTGAACCTGAAACCACATGCCTACAAGCGGTCGGAGGGCTATGGCTCGCAAGACGCAATGGCTGACGGCGTGCCTTTTGCATAATGATCCGGCGACTTACCGTCACCAGCAAGGTTAAGCCGTTCTGCGCGGAGCCGAAGCGAAAGCGAGTCTGAATAGGGCGATCAAGTTGGGGGCGGTAGACGCGAAACCACGTGAACTACGCATGGCCAGGATGAAGTGGGGTAACACCTCATGGAGGACCGAACTCACTAGTGTTGAAAAACTAGGGGATGACCTGTGTGGAGGATTGAAAGTATCATCAAACGTGGAGATAGCTCGTTCTCTCCGAAATAACTTTAGGGTTAACGTCGGCATAGTTGGCAGTGGGGGTAGAGCGACTGAATTCGAACGGGGGCCTACCCGGCTACCCGTCGAAACCAAACTCCGAATACCATTGTACCAAGTGCAGGCAGCTAGACGGCGGGGGATAAGCTTCGTCGTCGAGAGGGGAACAACCCAGATCGCCCGCTAAGGTCCCTAAATCATGCTCAGTGCGAAAGGAAGTTGGATTCCTGAGACAGCCAGGATGTTGGCTTAGAAGCAGCCACCATTTAAAAAGTGCGTAATAGCTTACTGGTCGAGGAGTCCTGCGCCGATAATGAACGGGACTAAGCATGAGTACCGAAGCAGCGGTGTGCAGTTCAGCAATGCTGACGGTAGGAGAGCGTTGTGCATGCGGTGAAGGGGTACGGATAACGAGCCCTGGACGGTGTCGCAAGTGATCATGCCGGAATGAGTAACGATAAAACGGGTGAGAATCCCGTTCGCCGAAAGCCTAAGGTTTCCTGGGGAAGGTAAATCCGCCCAGGGTTAGTCGGTCCCTAAGACGAGGCCGAAAGGCGTAGTCGATGGACAGCAGGTTAATATTCCTGCACCACCAAAAGCTCGTTATCACGAGCGGGGGACGCAGGAGGCTAGACGTACCGGGTGGGGATGTCCCGGAAAGGCCTGTAGGCGGAAGGGGTAGGTAAATCCGCTCCTTCATTCAACGCCGAGAGCGTATTACGATCGCGCAAGCGAATAAAGTCCCGATGCCACGCTGCCGAGAAAAACCTCGAAGGAGAGCTGAGTGACCGTACCACAAACCGACACAGGTAGATGAGTAGAGTATACTAAGGCGCTCGAGTGAAGCGTTGTGAAGGAACTCGGCAAATTGGCCCCGTAACTTCGGGAGAAGGTGCGCCTCGGAGAGTGTAGGGATTTACTCCTGAAGCACTCCGGGAGCCGCAGTGAAAAGGCAGAAGCGACTGTTTAATAAAAACACAGGACTCTGCACCTCGCAAAACGACGTATAGAGTCTGACGCGTGCCCGGTGCCGGTAGGTTAAGGAAGAGGTCAGCCGTAAGGTGAAGCTTGGAACCGAAGC
>CAVUAN010000003.1:0-33713 GCA_963739435.1 uncultured Acidobacteriota bacterium | reverse complement strand
GAGCTGGACATGTCGATCCAGAAGGTCATCCCGATCGGCGGTACGGCTGACATGACACTGTCGATCAACATGTTCAATGCGTTCAATACCAAGACGATCCTCTTCCGCGAATCGGACGCGACAGGTACAGCAGCATCGCCTGGCGTTGCGGGTTCCGCCGACAACCAGCAGAATCCGAGAGTCTTCTCTTTCGGCGCTCGCGTGAGCTTCTGACTCCCCGGGCGAGGTCCGGTTTCGTCCCCGCCGGGATTTTCCCGGCGGGGATTCTGTTTTTTGACTGTGGCTGGAAAGACAGAAAAGGAGGCCACAGAATGCGCGTGAAAGGGCTCGGAATCGTGGCGGCCCTCTGGATGACCGCCTCTCTCTCTGGAGGCATCGCCAGGGGCCAGGATTGGCACCAGGGCAAGGGCCGTCTGGAGGGAACCGTGACGAACGGGAAGGGCGAACCGATCGCCGGGGCCACCGTTGCGTTGCGCTTTCAGGGCAGCGGACCGGACGTGAAAACCGACAAGAAGGGCCAGTGGTCGGTGCTCGGCCTCACGGGAGGCAGCTGGCAGGTTGACGTTTCCGCTCCCGGGTTCCAGGCGAAAAAGATCTCCCTGGCGGTATCCGAGGGTGGCCGCAACCAGCCTGTCAACCTTTCGCTCGAGCCGGAAGCCCCCCGGGAAGCTCCCCGCACGGAGGTCCAGGTCGGCGGCAAGACGCTTCCAAGGCGGCCGCCGAGGCGATCGAAAAGGGCAATGCGGCCTCGAAGGCAAAGAACTACAGCGAGGCGGAGGAGAACTACCTGAAGGCCCTCGCGGAGCTGCCCGACAACGCGTCGCTGCTCTCGAATCTCGCCCTCAACTACTACTTCGACAACAAGCCGGACCAGGCACTCGAGTTCGCGCGCAAGCTGACCCAGTCGACCCGAACAGCACGACCGCCTGGCTCATGATCTCCGAGCTCGAGCTCCAGAAAGGCCACCTCGAGGCGGGCCAGGAAGCCCTGGCCAAGGTGCCCGAAGGGAGCATCAGCTCGCCCGAGCCGTACCTGAACATGGGGATCCTCCTCTACAACACCAAAAGGCTCGCGGAGGCCGACGACGCATTCACCCGGGCCATCGCGAAGAAACCCGACTACGCGCAGGCCTATTACTACCGCGGCCTCGAGCGCTACCAGGCCAAGCGGACGGCTGAAGCCAAAGCCGACCTTCAGAAGTCCATCGAGCTCGACCCCGCCGGCAAGGACTCGGAGACAGCCAGACAGATTGTAAAGTCGATGAAATGAGCTCGCCCCGAAGCGAAGGCTGCGTCGCACGGGCTGTCGCAGCGGTCTTCCTCTGCGCCCTCTCGGCTGGCGCGGCTGGCTGCGGGCGCGCTTGCCGCGGCGAAGCCTTCGATCGTCCTCATCTCCGTCGACACATTGCGCGCCGACCATTTGCCCGTCTACGGGTACAAGGGGCTCGAGACGCCCTCGATCTCCGCCCTCGCGCGCGACTCGGTCCGCTTCGAGAACGCGTACAGCCACGTCCCGTTGACCTCCCCTCGCACGCGGTCCTTCTCACCGGCCTCCTTCCCTTCGAAAACGGCGTCCGCGACAACCTGGGGTTCCGGCTGGCTGCGGGCCAGCGGAACTGCCGCGCAACGCGCGCGCGGCGGGCTGCACGCCACGGCGCGGTCTCCTCGTACGTCCTCGCGCCGATCGAGGCCTAAATGCGGGCTTCGACCACTACGACGACCAGATGCCCGAAACCCCACGCGCGAGCGGTCCGGCGTGGAATCGGCCGACGACTCTCGCCCGCTGGGCGAAAACAGTCCGGGACAAGCCCGTTTTCCTTTTCCTTCACCTGTACGAGCCGCACGCTCCGTACGCACCGCCCGAGCCGTTCCGCAGCCGTTATGCCGACAGACCCTACGACGGCGAAATCGCGGCGGCCGACGCCGGCGTGGGCCGCCTCCTCGACTATCTCGGAGGGCCGGCCTCTACGAGAGAGCCGAGATCCTGTTCCTGTCCGACCACGGAGAGGGGTTGGGAGATCACGGCGAGGACGAGCATCGGGGTCTTTCTCTACCGGGAAACCCTGCGCGTTCCGCTGCTCTGGAAACGGCCCGGCTCGGCCAACGCCGGAGAGGTCGTCCGAGCGCCCGTCGGCCTCGCCGACATCGCTCCGACGATCCTCTCCCTCGTCTCCGAGAAGCACCCCGGGAGCTGTCCGGCGTCTCTCTGGACTTGACGCTGTCGAAGAAGGGTCCGGCACGCCAGATCTACGGGGAGACCTTCTATCCGCGGCTGAATCTCGGCTGGAGCGATCTGGCGTCGCTGGTTTCCGATCGGTATCAATACATCGAGGCCCCGCGCCCGGAGCTCTACGACCTCGAGGCGGACCCGGGGGAACGAAACGACCTGGCTCCCGGATTGCCGGCCCCGTTTCGCTCGATGCGAGCCGCCCTGGCCGGGATTCACCGCCCGTTTGTAGGCCCCGAGGCCTCGTCGCCGGAGGAGTTGAAGAGGCTGGCATCCCTCGGCTACATCCACGTGTCCTCACCGGCCCCGGCCGGCCAGACGCTTCCGGACCCCAAGGACCGGATCGAGTCGCTCAAGGACTTCCGCAGGCTGCTCGAGCTCTTCTACGCCGGCAAGGACGACGAAACGATCGCTCTCGCCCGCCGGCTCCTGAAGCGCGATCCCGGGATGTTCTCCGCCTGGACGGCGCTGGCGGGAAGCCTCGAGCGCACGGGCCGGAAAGCAGAGGCCGCTGCCGCCCTGCGGGAAGGCCTCTCGGCGGCGAGCGCCGAGACTCCCCCGGAGCAGCTGTCGCAGGCCCACGACGACCTGACCCGGCTTCAGACGGAAGAGGCCCGGTCGCTCGAGGCCAGGGGCGTGGCGCTCGCCTCGGCAGGCAAGAGCGACGAGGCCCGGGAAACTCTCCTGCGCGCCTGGAAGGCTGCGCCGGGCGATGCCCGGATCGCTTTCAACCTCGGCATCCTCGCCCTCCATCGATCCAACGCAAGGGAGGCCCGCGACTGGTTCCTCAAGTCCATCCAGGCCAAGCCGGACGACCCGGCGACGCTGGCCAACCTCGGCCTGGCGCAGGCCGCTCTGGGCGACGAGGCGGCCGCCGCGCGGTCGTGGACAAGGCAATCGAGCTCAACCCGCAGCAATTCGACGCCCTCTACAACCTGGCGGTCCTGGAGCTCAGAGGGGGGCGTACCCGAGAGGGCCTGGAACGTCTGGAGCTCTTCGTGGCCTCCGCGCCCGGCGACCGCTACGCGAAAGAGCTCGGGGAGGCCCGCCGGCTGCTCCAGAACCGTGCCAGACTTTGAGACAAACCCATGCGGAGGAAGCCCTTCGCCCTTTGCCTCGTTCTCGGCCTCGTCTCCGCGGGACACGCCCAGGAACGGCCACGGACCACGGTCCGCGAAACGGCAGAGGTGTCGCTCGTCGAGGTCCCCGTCCACGTCATCGGGCGCGACGGCAAGCCCGTCGCCGGGCTCAAGGCCTCCGACTTCGAGGTGGAAGACGACGGCGCCCGGCAGACGATCCTCGGCGTCGACGTGGTCGATCTGAACCGAAGAGGAGAGACGACCGGATCGGCCGAGCCGACGCCTGCCGCGGGGCGCCGCCATTTTCTCCTGCTCTTCGACCTCTCCTTCTCGAAGCCCCTCCAGATCGTCCGCGCCCGCGAAGCCGCCGCGCGCTTCCTCGGAGGCGCGATGGGACCCGAGGACCTCGCTGCCGTGGCGACGACCTCGGTCGAGCACGGGGCGCGCCTCCTGGTGACCTTTTCCTCGGACCGCCGTCAGCTCCTGGCGGCCATTGACGCCGTCGGCCTGCCGCGGGCCGAGGAGCCGGCGATCGACCCCCTGATGTTCACCTTCATCGTGCCCGGCGACGTCTCATCCAGCCGCCCGCCCTCCGGCGAGTCGACTCGTCCGGACGGGCGCGCGGGAGCCGTGATCGACCCGAACCTCGCCCGGGCGTATGCGGTCATGGCGCAGAAGGCGGAAGACGGGTACACGCTCGGCCGCGTGCAGCAGCACTTGACCGACATGGACTCCCTTGCCCTCGCCCTCGATCTCGTCGAGGGAAGAAAAACGATCGTCTTTTTTTCGCAGGGATTCGACAACCGGCTCCTGGTGGGAAGCCTGGCGCGCGGGAGGTCGGCACAGGATACCCAGGCGGAGAACGACGCCCTCTTCACCGGACGGTTCACCGAGCTCGACAGCGAGCGCCGTTCTGCCAATGCGCCGCTCCAGCGGCGGCTGGACGAAACCCTCGCCCTCTTCCAGCGTTCCGACTGCACGGTCTACCCGATCGACCTGGCCGGCCTGATCGCGGAGAACGGCGACGGCGGCGGCGTCGGCTCGAGCGCGCACGGGGAGGACGTCCTCTTCGCCCTGGCAAACGGGACGGGCGGAGAGGTCCTCAAGAACAACAACGACCTCGAGATGCAGATGCGCCGGATCGGGGAAAAGACGAGCCTGACCTACGTGCTGACGTTCCGGCCGACGAAGCGATCGGGCCAGGGGACTTTTCACCCGCTGAAGGTGCGCGTCAAGGCGAAGGGCGCCCGCGTGTCCGCCCGTGCCGGCTACTACGAGACCCGGCCGTTTCGGTCGTTGAACCCGCTCGAGCGGTCGCTGTCGGCCGCCGATGTCATCACGCACGAGAAGGAGGCCGGCTTCCCGATGGAGGTGCTCGCTCTCGCGGTCCGGGCCGACCCCGTCTCGCGGGTGCCCGTCATCCTCGAGATCCCCGGCGAGCCGCTCCTGCAGAAGGCCTCCGGATCCGCATCCGGCTCGGCCTCTACGTCTACGCGATGAACGCAGGAGGCGAAGTCGCCGACTACTTTGCCAGATCCATCGTTCTCGATGTCGCGAAGGATGGAGCGCGCCTCCGCAGCGGCGGCCTCCGATACTGCGGGAGCCTGCGGCTTCTTCCCGGGTCCTATCGATTGCGCGTTTTTGCCCAGGACGAGGACCGGGGACAGTTTTCCTTCAAGGCGGTGTCCGTGGAGGTCCCGGAGGCGGAGAAGGAGGTCGTCCAGGTGCTGCATCCGCTCTTCCTGGAGCAGGAGGCGCCTGGAGTGAACATGAGCGAGCCGGCGGGAAAGGAACCCTCTGCCGCGGCGGCGCTCTTCGAGCTGGCGGGAGAAGGGTTTCTCCCCGGCTGCGCCCCGAGCTCGCCTCGGGCAAGGCCTCGCGCCTCTGCCTGATGCTCTACCCGCGGGCCGGCGGAGGCGCCGTTCCGTTTCAGCTCGAAGCCGGTGTTCGAGGCGCAGGGGGGCATGCGTCTGCCCCGGAACGATTCGCCGTGCTCGGACACACCGAGCCCGACCCGACCGGCATGATCAAGTTCTTGATCGAGTTCACTCCTCCCGCCCTTCCGCCCGGCGACTATTCCCTCTCGGTCACCGTCCGCGATCCGACGGGCTCGAGCCCTCCGGCTCGGACCGAAGCTCCGTTTCGGATGTTCTGAGGATGGGATCGGTTGTCCTCAGGGGGACAGGCGCGGTCCTCCTGCTGATTGCGGGCCTGGACCTCTCTCACCGCCTGGCCCGGCTTCGCCAGGAAACAGAAAGCGCGCATCCGCCGCCCGCCCAGCGAAATCTCCGATCGCCTGACCGACATCGCGCTGGGGTATCAGCAGGAAAACGACACGTCGCCAGGCGATCGAGTTGCTCTCGGAGGCCGTCGGCCGGGATCCGGACAATGGCCTCGCGCTCGCCAGCCTGATCCTCGCCTACCTCGACCACGAGGACGCTCGAGTTCGCCGGTTTCTACCTCGAGCTGGCGCGCCAGACGACCGCCCGGCGCCATCCGAGCCCCGAGACGTACATCACGATCGGCAATCTCTATGCTTCGCGCCATCTCCTCGAAGAGGCCGTCTCGGCCTGGGACTACTACCGGCGCCTCGGCGGGACCGACGCGGCGGTCTTCGCCGAGCTCGACCGGGCGAAGAGAGAGCTGTCGGTCAAGAAGGGACAGAGGCTGCTCGAGAGCGACCACTTCGCCCTCTACACGGACGCGTCCGTCCCCGAGGATGTGGCGGCCCGCGCCGAAGCGCATCTCGAACAGGAGTACCGGAGCCAGTCGGAGTTCTTCGCGATGGGGTTGCCTCCCGGCCCCCAGGTCGTGATTCTCTACGAGGGCCGCGCGTACTTCTCGCTCATCTCCGTACCGACGTGGGTTTCCGGGATCTTCGACGGCAAGATGCGGGTTTTGCTCGAAGCTCCGGCAGCCTGGACTCCGGCCCTTCAAGCCGTGCTGTCCCACGAGCTCACGCATGCTTTCGTCCGACATGCCTCGGCCGGGCACGCGCCGGGCTGGCTGCACGAGGGGCTGGCGCAATGGTTCGAGGGCAAGCGCGTCCCGCGCGCCGAGATCCGCGAGGTGTTCGCCCGGCAGCCGCTTCACCCCCTGGGCGAGATGGAGGGAAACCTCGCCCGCAGCGTGGACCGCGCGGCGGCGCGGAGCAACTACGTCGAGGCCCTGGGCCTGGTCGAATACCTGATGCAGGAGCGCGGACCCGGCTCGCTCGCCTGTCTCGTGCGCGGGCTGGGTGAAGGCTCGAGTCTCGAAGACGCGCTCCGGCGCGAGACCGGCTTCACATCGGCCGAGCTTCTCGCCCACTTCCGGACATGGGCCGGGCTGGGCAGCCGGTGAAGAAGATCTGGAGGCTGGCGGCTCTGACGCTGCTGGCGGCTGCCTCCTGTCGAGATCGGGGACAACCTCCCGCCCGCAGCCGGCCGCCTTTGGACATCGTCCTGATCACGATCGACACCCTGCGTGCGGACGCTCTCGGCTTTTCCGGCAACACGCGGGTCAGGACACCCAACCTCGACCGGCTGGCGAAGGGAGGGCTCGTCTTCAACAACGCCCACGCCCACAACGTGGTCACCCTCCCGTCGCACGTCAACATCCTGACGGGCCTCTATCCGTACCGGCACGGGGTCCGCGACAACGAGGGGTTCCGGCTGGATCCGCTGATTCCCACGCTTGCCACGCTCCTGAAGCAGCGCGGGTACGCCACCGCGGCGTCGATCGGAGCCTTCCCGCTCGACGCGCGGTTCGGGCTGGCGAGGGACTTCGACCTCTACGACGAACAGTATCCGCAGGGAGCGAACGCCTATGACTTCCTGGTGCCGGAACGGCCGGCCGCCGAGGTCGTCGCAACGGCCCGCTCCTGGTACCAGAAGAATGCCGGCCGCCCGCGTTTCCTCTGGGTCCACGTCTACGACTGCCACGCGCCGCACATCCCTCCGCCGGCGCTCCAGGGCGAGTTTGTGGACGCGCCGTATCTCGGGGAAGTGACCGGAGTGGACGAAGCGCTCGGGCCGCTGCTCGAGGACCTCCGCGGCTCAAGCGCAAGCACGCTCCTGGTGTTGACCTCGGACCACGGCGAATCTCTGGGAGAGCACGGCGAGGAAACCCACGGCATCTTCGCCTATGAAGGGACGCTCCACGTTCCCCTGGTGATCTGGAGCCCGGGCCTGGTTTCCTCCGGTGTCGATTCGGGCCTCGCGCGACACGTGGACATCCTTCCGACGATTCTCGAAGCCGCGTCCGCCCCGGTGCCGGGCGGCTTGCCGGGCCGATCGCTGCTGCACCGGGGAGGCGCTGCGGCCGGCGAGACCTCGTACTTCGAGGCGCTGACGGCCACCCTCACGCGCGGCTGGGCGCCGCTGAGAGGCGAGATGGACGGACGCTTCAAGTACATCGACCTTCCGATTCCCGAGCTCTACGACAATTCGCAGGATCGGGGCGAGCTGCACAATCTCTTCCAGCGCGAGCCCGACAAAGCGCGTTCGCTGGCCCGGTTCCTGCCGGCGAGCGACTCTCCCGCCCCGCACGAGGAGTCAGCCGAGAGCCTCGCGCGGCTGCGCAGTCTCGGGTACCTCAGCGGCAGCTCCCCGCACAAAGGGCCCTACGGGCCCGCGGACGATCCCAAGAACCTGATCGATCTCGAGCGGGACATCCAGAAGGCCGTCGATCTCTACCGGCAGGGCAAGCTCAAAGACGCCCTCGCCCTGGCCCGGACGCTGATCGTTCGGCGGCCCGCCATGGCGCTGGGCTACGAGTACGTTTCCTTCCTCGAAGGGCAGTCGGGGCAAACCGAGAGGGCGATCGCCACGCTCGAGCAGGCGCGCCGGCGCGGCCTCCTCGATCAGCGGCTGTCCTCCCGGCTGGCCCTGCTGCATGCCGCGCACGGACGGTCCCGCGAAGCGCTCGCCCTGCTCGAGCCGTTCAAGACGAGCGCCACGACGGACACCTGGAACGCGCTGGGAATCGTCCTGGCGTCGGCTGGACGCGTTCCCGAGGCCCTGGCCGCCTTCGAGAGCGCGCTCCAGGCCGACCCGAAGAACGCCATCGCGTACCAGAACATCGGGCTGACGCACGTTCAGCACAGCCAGCCCGCCGAGGCGATCGCCGCCTTTGAGCGGGCCTTCGCGATCAATGACCGGCTCCCCCGCGCCTGGAACGGCTACGGCGTGGCACAGGAACAGCTCGGCCGGCATCAGGAGGCGATCGATTCCTGGAAGCGGGCCCTCCTGCTCGACCCGCAGCAGTTCGACGCCCTGCTCAATATCGGCACCGTGGCGCTCGAGCAGGGCGACCGAGCGCTCGGCCGCGAGGCCCTCGAGCACTTCGTCGCAACAGCCCCGCCAGGCCTCTTCGGGCCCGACATCGAACGAGCCAGAAAGCTTCTCTCCACCTCCGCAAGACCCAAGACCTAGAGGAATGGTTGGATCTTATCGTTGGCTTGCCGCAGCGGCGTTCGCCGCCTCCCGGTCAGCCCAAATCTTCGTCCAGCCCATCCGCTCGGCCGTCTCCATGTTGACCGACCCGTCTGATCGGTAGGTCCCGTTGGAGATCAACATCGCTTTTTGCCCCTCCGTGAGATAGGCCGGAATTCGGGCGTCCGCGCTGCGAGGCCGGAACTCGCTTCCCGGCCCGATCGGCTTCAAGTCCTTGTGCGTTTTCCTGACACCGTTGACCGTGTAGAAGAACTCCACGTTGCGCGAGGCCTTCACCACAATCTGGTCGAGCTCGATGCGGAGGACCGCGACGTTCGCGAAATCCCCAATCGGCGTTACCTGGATGCTCAACCCTTCCGAGTCCGTCACCATCCGGAAGTCCTCGGGCACCTCGATCGTGGCGACGCCGTTCTGGAACTTCCCTCGTCCCGTAAAATATGTCCCTGCCTTGGGTCCCTCCAGGGAGACGTATCGGATCACCTGAGAGGCATCGGTGGGATGCGGCTCGACGAACGACTTGACGCCGGTGGCGCCGAAGTTGCCGCCGGAGAAGACCCCGTAGACATAAGGACTCACGACGATTCCTAGAACGCCGTAGGCAATCTCGGGTTCACCCACGGCGCCCCCTAATAAAGACCCCGCGACCCCCTGGTCCCCCGAAGTGCCGAGCACGCCGTAACCGAAATAGTCCCTCGAATCGCCGCGGACTCCCGCCGGAACGTAATTTGGCAGCGGCAGTCCCGTTCCACCGCGTCTGCCATAAACGGCCGCAGCGTTCAGCGAGCCGCTGTTTGTGATACCGAAAACGCCGTAACTTAAGCCTGTGGTCGCAGGATTGGTCCCCTGAACTGCGTATGCACCTGGGCTATATGCCGTCAGCGAACCGGCTGAGAAGCCGCCCGCGCCGTCCCGGGAAACGATCGCACTTGCCGCGTTACCCGACGTCGCATTCGATGTCACCGTCACCGTGCCACCGCTTGAAAAGACGCTCAGGCCATTTGACCCGACGACGTTCACAGTATCGGTCTGGCTATTCAAGCTCTTGACCACTTGCCCTGCCGCGATGTTGGGCGCGCTGACAGCGCCGATGGCCAGACTCGGGTTGGGGTAACTCCCGGCGAGACTCCCTCCGGCCGACCCGGATGGCGGCAGCGACGCAGGGCCCGTCACCGTGATCGTGCTCCCAGCCGTCCCCACCGAAACACTCCCGGCACCGTTGACCGTGACAGCTCCCGTGACCCCATTGGCGCTCGTCACCACGCCTCCGGCGTAGTAGCCGTTGACATCGACGGTGAAGTCCAGCTGCCCCCCTCCCATGTTCACCTCGACAATGATCTGGCCACTTCCGTTGAGAGCCACAATCCCGGCATTGGACCGCTGCGTCTCCGTCGAAGGGAAGTTGATCCAGGCCGTCGTCGGAGGCGAGACGATCCCGACGCGCAAGACCCCGTTGCCCAATGCGCCGCTGATGGTGAAGACCGTGATGTTGGCCGAGACCGCGGCGGCTGCCGAGGGGATGCCGCAGGGCGCGCCAGTGAGCAGTACCGCCCTGGGCGTGTTGTCCAGAAGCGGAGTGAAGTTACGCGAGTCGTACTGCCGGCAGGGAGTAATCGCGACAAAGGGGAGAGGGCCTGTCAGGTCCGCCTCCTCGTGCAAGGGCCGAACGCCTCCAGGTTCCCCACGGCCCGCGGACGGCGGCGACCAGAGCGGCGGCGCCGACCAGTTAGGTATTGCCTCCTGCGACTGACCAATCGCAACCCCAAAGGCCACGCCCAGAAAGAGGAAAGAAAGAGTCCGATGGATCTTCATAGCCCCTCCGCCCCGATCCTATCTCCTGCTCTCCTCTCTGCGCGAAGCTCGGCCACTCACGCTGGCCATGGCGCAGATGTGTCTTCGCCGAATGAAAAACGCGGCCTTCGCCGCGTTCTCCAAATAAACCGGGCTAGACCGCCCGGCAGGCGCCCCTTAGACGGCGGCTTTGCGGAAAGCTTTGAGCTTGTCGCGATAGGTCTGGCTCATCGTCAACTGCGTGCCGTCGCGCATCGTGACGGAGTAGTCGCCGTTGAACCAGGGATGCATCTCCTTGATCCGTTCGATGTGAACGATCGTGGAGCGGTGGATGCGCATGAATCTCTTCGGGTCGAGCTTCGCCTCGATGCCGGAGGTCGTCTCCTGCAGCACGTGCACGTCGCTGCCCGCGTGCAGCCGGACGTTGTTGCGCGAGGACTCGATCCAGTCGATGTCGCGCACGCGGAGGAAGTAGCTGCGACCTTCCTTCTTCAGGAGGAACCACTCGGGGTAGGCGCGCTCGCGCCGCAGACTGTCCACGAGGTCGAGCAAGGCCTGGGTGTTCAGGCCGCCCGCCGCGCCCTGCCCGGTCAGAGCGCGCGAGCGCCGCACGGCCTCCATGAGCCGCTCGTGGGAAAACGGCTTCATCAGGTAATCGACAGCGTGCGCCTCGAAGGCCTTGAGGGCGTACTGGTCGAAGGCCGTCACGAAGACGATGGCCCGGCGCTCGTTGACCCCGATCATCTCGAGCACGCCCAGGCCGTCCAGGCCCGGCATCTGCACGTCCAGAAACACGAGCTGCGGGTCGAGCTCCGCGATCTTCTGAACGGCCTGGAAGCCGTCGCCGCATTCCCCGACGATCTCGATGTCCTTTTCCCCGGCGAGGCCATTGCGGATCCACTCCCGGGCCAGCGGCTCGTCGTCCACGATCAGAGCGGTCGTCGTCATGCCGGACCTCCTTTACGCGCAGTCATGTCGCCTGCACGGAGATACGACCCGTAACGTCTTTGGTTGCAGTCCTATTCTTCAGTCCACTGCTTCGAAGGACGAACGCCATTTTTTGCGGGACGAATCGCTGGAACCGCCGTCCGGACCGGCGTCTCAGGAGCTCCGGAGCGCGCCGATCGGGTCTGCCGACGTCGCCCGCCGGGCCGGAACGAAGCAGGCGGCAGCGGCGACGGAGGCCAGGAGAAGCAAGACTCCCGAAAGCGTCGGGATGTCCGTCGGCGCGACCCCGAACAGGAGGCTCGAAAGCAACCGTGTCAGGGCCAGGGCGCCCACCAACCCGAGGGCCAGGCCGGCCGCCACCAGCGTCATGCCCTGCCGAAGGACCATCGACACGATTTCACCGGGCCGGGCCCCGAGAGCCAGTCGGATGCCAAACTCGGGCAGCCGCTGGCCAACCGAGAACGCAATCACACCCGCGATCCCCGTGGCCGTGATCGCCAGGGCGAGGCCCGCGAAGAGCAGAAGCAGGATCGCCGTGAGCCGGGGCGACTCGAGGGCCCCGCTTCGCACCTGCTCGAGCGTCCGAAAATGGTCCACCGGCTGCTCGGGCCCGATCGCGTACACCGCCGCCTGAACCTCGCGCGTGACGCTCTGCGGATCGGCCGTCGTGCGCACGAGGCAGGTGGTCGAAAGCGTCGGGAACTGGGCGAGCGACAGAAAGAGCTGGTCGATCGGTTCGGACCTGAGACCGTACTGGCGGACGTCGCCGGAGACGCCGACGATCTCGATCAACCTCTCCGTGTTCGGGCCGCCGACGGCACACCGATCCGCTTGCCGATCGGGTCCTCACCCGGCCAGACATGCCGCGCCATCGTCTCGTTCACGATCGCGACTGCCGGGGTGTCCGGCCGGTCCGAGGCGGCGACAGGGCGTCCGCGAAGCATCGGCGTGCCGATCACGGAGAAATAGTCCGGGCTCACCCGCTGGAAGTCGGCTCGACGCGACAGAGGCGCCCCCGGCGCGTCCCGTCCGTCCACTCGGAAGTTGCCCGTATTCGGCCCGCCCGAGTCGTTCAACGGAATCGTCCCCGCAAGGGCAGCCGAGACGACTCCCGGCTCGTGGGCGACTCGCTCGAGGAGACGGTCGTGAAACTCACGAATCTTGTCCCGCGATGTGTAACGGGAGAAGTTGAGATCGAGGCGGGCGGTCAGCACGCGCTCGGTCTTGAATCCCGGATCCACCTGCTGGAGCTTCCAGAGCGTGCGCAGCGTCAGGCCGGCTCCGGCCAGGAGAACGAAAGAGATCGCCACCTGCGCCACGATCAGGAGATTTCTCACCTGGAGACGGCCGCGGCCGGCCGAGGCCCGGTCGCCGCCTTCCTGCAGGGCCGCGAGCAGGCTCTTGCGCGGAGCCACGGCGGGAATGAGCCCGAGCGCGACGCCCGTGACGAGCGAGACGCCGAGCGTGAAGAGCAGGACGGGCCCGTCGATCGAGATCTCGGAGGCCCTCGGCGTCAGCCGCGCGGCGAAAAAGACGAGCAGGCGGTGCGCGGCGGCCGCGACACCCAGACCCAGGCCGCCTCCCAGCAGCGCGAGGAGCACGCTCTCGGTCAGCAGCTGGCCGGTCAGGCGGCGGCGGTCGGCGCCGAGCGCCGTGCGCAGAGCGAGCTCCCGCTCCCGCCGCACCAGCCGCGCGAGCGTGAGGTTCGTGACGTTGGCGCAGGCCAGCAGCAGGACCAGTCCCACGGCGCCGAGCAGCACGAGGAAGGTGGGCCGCGCTCCGCGCGTGAGCTCATCCGAGAGCGAAAGGGGCGCGATGTTGAAGTGGTCGCCCGGCGGGTAGTTCTCCGCGTGCTCCTTCTCCCACCGGTGCGCGAGATCGGTCAGGTCCACGCGCGCCGCCGCCAGCGAGACACCCGGCTTCAACCTGCCAAAGGCCTGGACGAAGTTGGCGCCGCGGTTGGTCTCGGCGTTCTGGCTCGAGCGGAACGGGCAGGCCGACGTCGGCATGTAGACGTCGTTGTCGGCGGGATAGCCGGGAATCGGCGGCAGAACCCCGACGACCGTGTGCGGCCGATCGTTCATCGTGAACACGCGGCCAACGATCTTCGGATCGCCGCCGAAGCTGCGCATCCAGTAGGCATGTGACAGGACGAGCACCGCCTCCGCACCGTGCTTGTCCTCGCCGGGCAGGAACGTCCGGCCGAGAAGCGGTTTGACCCCGAGGACGTCGAAGAAGTTGGCGGCCACGACACCCGTCTGGACGCGCTCGGGCTCGGGCCGCCCGAGCAGGACGAACCACATCCCGTGATACTCGGCCACGCTCTCGAGCGTGTGACTCTGGGACGCGAGGTCCGCCATCTCGAGCGCCGAGAAGACCCCGTCGGTGACTCCCGCCCCGGGAGCCTCTTCGCGGATCCGGACCAGCCGCTCGCCGCCGCCATAGGGCAGCGCCTGCAGCAGCACGCCGTGAACGACGCTGAAGATCGCCGTGTTGGCGCCGATGCCGAGGGCCAGCGTGAGGACGGCGGCGGCCGCAAAACCCGGGTTGCGCTTCAGGGCGCGCAGGGTATAGCGGGCGTCCTGCCCGAGGACCTCGAGAACGCCGGCGAGCGAGGCGTCGCGCACGTCGTCCTTCGTCTTCTCGACGCCGCCAAAGCGGCGCAGCGCCTCCGTCCGCGCGCGGGAGGGCGAAAGCCCCTGGCCCGTCAGCCGCTCGATTTCCATGTCCAGATGAAAACGCATCTCGTCGTCCATCTCGCGCTCCAAACGCCGGCGCCCGAACAACGATAGGAACACGGCCGCAATCCGTTCCCGCATGGTGTTCTCCTCCGAGTCCAGGTCCTAGGTGGCCGCCAGCACGCGATTGACCGCGAGAGCGAAGCGCTCCCAGCTCTGAGTTTCGTCCGCGAGCTGGCGTTTTCCCGAGCGCGTCAGCGTGTAGAACTTCGCGCGGCGGTTGTTCTCCGAGGTCCCCCAGCTCGAGGCGATCCAGCCCTTGGCCTCCAGCCGGTAGAGGGCGGGATAGAGAGAGCCCTGGTTGACCTGCAGGGCGTCCTCCGAGACCTGCTGGATCCTCTGGGAGATACCCCATCCGTGCATCGCCCCGGTACCCAGGGTCTTCAAGACCAGAACATCGAGTGTCCCCTGGAGCAGATCGCTTCGGTCCATGACGGCGGACTCCTTTCGAATGTCTACAAGAACAATACGCCGGAGTATCTAAAAGGTTTGGCTATTTCTCGTCCCCGAAAACCGGGCTTTCGTCCCAACGGATTGGCCCTCTGTCCATGGCAGCTTGTCCGGCTGGGCGCTGCGGGTATCTCCTGAGGCGTGAGCGTCCGCCGGACAGCGCCGCTGGTCCTCGGGATGGTTCTCGCCGTCCTGGCCGGCCCGGCCTCCCTGCTCGGCCTTGACCCGAAGACGCCGCTCAACCAGTACGGCCACGACACCTGGGACGGTGACTCGGGCCTGCCCCAGAACACGGTCGAGGCGATCGTTCAGACGAAAGACGGGTACGTGTGGTTCGGCACCCAGGAAGGCCTGGTGCGCTTCGACGGCGTGGGCTTCTCGATCTTCGACACGCGCAATACGAAGGCCATGAGCGACGACTGGGTGAAATCCCTGTGCGAGACCCGGGACGGGACGCTCTGGATCGGAACCGTCACCGGCCTCATCCGCTACAAGGACGGCGCTTTCTCGACGCTCGGGGAAAAGGGCCTCGAACGGGCCGCAATCCATGCGCTCTTCGAGAGCCGCGACGGCGTGCTCTGGGTTGGATCGAGCGTGGGCCTCGCGCGCATCAGCGGCGGCATCACGTCCCTGGTTCCCGCGGACGGCCCCCCGGACCCGCGCCTGCTCGCGTTCGCCGAGGACGGGGCGGGGAATCTCTGGGTCGGAGGGGCGAAAGGCGTCGCCCGATGGAACGGCCGTGGCCTCGTCGCGGAGCCGGGGATGCCTCAGGCCCAGGTGAACGCGCTCGCAAGCGACGGCGACGGTGGCATCTGGATCGGCATGAGCCGTGGGCTCCTCCAGGCCGCCGCCGATGGAAGCAAGCACTTCTACGGCACCGCCGACGGCCTGACCAACGTGGCCGTCAGTTCCCTGTACCGGGACAGAGAGGGCAGCCTCTGGATCGGTACGGACGGAGGCCTCTTTCGTGAGCGAGAGAGACAGTTCCTGCGCTATGGAACACAGGAGGGTCTCTCGAGCCTGCGCGTCATGTCCATACGCGAGGACCGCGAGGGCAGCCTCTGGGTCGGCACGATGGACGGCGGCTTGAACCGCATCAAGGAGCAGCGGATCTCCATCTATACGACGGAGGACGGGCTCTCGGACGACCGGATATGGGCGGTCTTCGAAGACCATGGGGGCACTGTCTGGGCGGGCACGGCCGAGGGCGCCCTGAATCGCCGCCCGGCCGGCAGCGAGCGATTCGAGACCGCGGCGCGCCTCGGCAAGCAGATCCTCTCGATCGCGGAGGACGCGCAGGGCAGCCTCTGGATCGGCACGAGGGGAGCCGGGCTCGTGCGCGTGCGCGGCCGCGAGGTGACGCACTACACGACCGAGCAGGGCCTCTCGAGCAACCTGATCTCGACAGTCCTCGTGGACCGAGCCGGCGTCATCTGGGCCGGTACCATGGGGGTGGGACTCAACAGGTTCGACGGCCGCCGTTTCGTCCACCTCCGCGCCCGGGACGGCCTCGGCAGCGACTCGATCTTCTCGCTCTTCGAGGACAAGGATGGCGACCTCTGGATCACGACCTTCGGTGGAGGCGTCACGCGCCTCCACCAGGGAACGTTCAAGATCTTCACGACGAAAGACGGCCTCGCCCACGACGTCGTGATGTCCACGTACCAGGACGGGCAGGGCACTTTCTGGTTCGCCACCCGCGGAGGGCTCTCGCGCATTCCGCGACGGCAAGTTCACGACGTACCGCCAGAGTGAAGGCCTCTTCCACGACCCGGCCCAGCGCGCCCTCGAGGACACCCAGGGGTACTTCTGGTTCACGTCCAACCGCGGGGTTTTCCGGGTCAGCCGCGCCGAGCTCGAGGCGGCCGCCGGGGGCGACCGCATCCGGGATGCCGTGACGTTCTCGACGGCCACGGGCATGATCCGCGCCGAGTGCAACAACTCGCAGCACGGCGCCTGGCGGGGCCGGGACGGGCGACTCTGGTTTGCGACGATCAAGGGCGTTGCAATGGCCGACCCCAACCGCATCAAGTTGAACCCGTTCGCGCCCGCCGTGGTCATCGAGCAGGCGATCGCGGACGGCCAGGCGCAGCCTTCGCCCGGCACCCTCGCTCTCCCGCCGGGCAGCCGAAAACTCGAGTTTCACTACACGGCTCTCTCCTTCCGCAACCCGCTCGCCGTGCGCTTCAAGTACCGCCTCGAAGGCTTCGAGAGAGATTGGGTCGAGGCCGGCACGCGGCGTATCGCCTACTACACGAATCTGCCGCCCGGCCGATACCGATTCCACGTCATCGCCGCCAATGAGGACGGCATCTGGAACGAGGCTGGCGCCGCATCGCATATCGTCCTCGGGCGCCATGTCTGGGACACGGACATCTTCCGCATACTCGCCGCCGCCGCCTTCGTCCTGGGTGTCTATGGTCTCCACCGCCTGAGGGTTGCCCGGCTCGAGAGCCGGGAGCGCCTCCGGACGGAAGTCGTCGAGGCCCGCCTCGAAGCCCTTCAGTTCCAGATCCGGCCCCACTTCCTCTTCAACACACTGAACAGCATCCTGCCCTTGATCGGCGCCGACCCCGAGCGCGCGCGCCAGATGGTCGTGAGGCTGGGCGACCTGCTCCGGCTCTCGCTGAAAACCGAGGCCACGCGCCGCGTTCCTCTCGAAGAAGAAATGAGCCTCCTCGATCACTACGTCTCGATCGAGCGCGTGCGATTCCGCGACCGGCTCGAGGTCTCCGTCGCGATCGACCCGGAGGTGTCCCGGGCCCTTGTGCCGAGCTTCCTGCTCCAGCCTCTCGTCGAGAATGCCATCAAGCACGGCATGGGCGTCCGAACGGGCCGCGTCCGAGTCGTCGTCGAGGCCCGGCGCGAAGGCGACATTCTCGTTCTGGCCATTCGGGACAACGGGCCGGGGCCGTCGCATGAAGGCTCGGACCTGACCTCTGCCGGCATCGGCCTGCCCAACACGCGCGGTCGCCTCGAAGCTCTCTACCCGGGGACCCACGAGTTCGAGCTCACGACGGCACCCGGGGGCGGGGCCGAGGTGCACGTGCGCATCCCCCTCGCCCTGGCCGAGCCTGCCGCGTTCGCCGAAGTCCGGGCCGACACGCGTCCCGCAGCGGTCTCCCGCGCCTCCTGAAAAGCAAAGCGCTCCGGGCCCGAGGGCCCGGAGCGCTGACTGTCCCCGAAGCGGTCGGGTTACTGGGACTCGCCACCTTCGACATCGGCCGCGGCCGTCGGCCCGGGCGCCTCGAGGCAGCCGCGCAACTTCTTCTTCTGGTCCTCGGTCAGCTGGGCCAGGACCTGATCCTTGACCGCCGCGACATCGGTCGAGAGCTGCTTTTCGCTCGCCCGAAGGTTCATGTAGTCCTGCCCGATCACGCACCTGTCGGCGCCCCCTTCGGAGTCGGCGCGCAGCTTCTCGGCGTTTGCCTTGATCGCATCGGCATCGGCCTGAAGAACCGGCTTGGATGCGTCGAGGATGGCCTGAATGTTGGCCTTTTGAGTCGGCGAAAGATCGATGATCCGCAAGCAGAGAATGAGACGCGCCAGGCCCGGATCACCGCCAGGGCCCGGTCCCGGGCGGGGGGCGACGACGACGGCCGCGCGGTCCCCGGCCACAGCCGGGAGCGCGAGACCGACGAGCAGAACGGCGAGGATGAGCACCAACGAAGGGAATGACCGTCTCATGAAGAGCTCCTTATCTGTTCCCGGTTCTCCGCGATTCCGGGGCCAACCGAGAGACGCTCGAGCCGCAGGCGAGGTTTACGCCGGCAGCGAAATATGATGCGTCCGCACCAGGACGCGGCCATGAAAAGCATTAGTCTTGCGGGGAGAGAAACTTGAAAGCATCGCTGACCGGAATTCTGCTCTTCGCCCTGGCGGGATCGCCCCTCGTTTCGGGAGCCGAGCCGCAGCTGACAGCTGTTACGGCCCGCCGCCTGCTCGACGTCAAGACCGGAAAATACGTCGAGCGGCCCGTCGTCATCGTGCGCGGCGACCGGATCGAGCGGGTCGGCACCGAGGTCCCGGCCGGGGCGAGAGTCGTGGACCTGGGCGACCGGACTCTGTTGCCCGGGCTCATCGACGTGCACACCCACGTGCTCCTGCAGGGCGACGCCACGCAACCCGAGTACGACGAGCAGATCCTCAAGGAGTACCCCGCGCACCGTGTTGCGCGAGCCGTTCGAGCGTTGAAGATCGCGCTCGAGCACGGCTTCACGACGATTCGCGACCTCGAGACCGAGGGCGCCGGCTACGACGACGTCGCCCTGCGCGATGCCGTCAACGAGGGCGTGATCCCCGGGCCCCGCATGAAGGTCGTGGGGCCCGCGCTCTCGACCACCGGAAGTTACCCGATCCAGCACTTCCGGCCCGACTGGAAGTTTCCTTCGGGTGTCATGGTCTGCGACGGGGCCGACGGCTGCCGCCGCGCCGTGCGGGAGCAGCTTTCCTACGGCGTCGACTGGATCAAGATCTACGCGAACACGGGGGGCCTCCGGATGACCGCCGACGGGTACGTGGACTCTCCCCCCAACTGGACCAAGGAAGAGATCGACGCCGTCGTCTCCGAAGCGCACGCGCATGGCGTCAAGGTCGCGGCGCACGCGCGCTCGGACACGGGCGTTCGGATCGCCATCGCGGCCGGCGTCGACTCGATCGAGCACGGCGACTCGATAAGACCCGAGGCCGCGGCCGAGATGGCCCGCAAGGGCATCTTCCTGTCGCCGACGCTGACGGTTGCCGCTTACGTTGCCGGGCCCAGGGCGCAGGCCGGCTGCGTCATCTGCGGCGAGATGCCGAAGGCCCACGCGCGCTCCGTCGACAACTGCCGCAAAGCAGGAGTCCGGATCGCCTTCGGCACCGACGCCGGCGGCTTCCCGTGGACCGAGATCAACCAGGCCAGGGAGTTCGAGCACGAGGTCCAGCACGGCATGTCGCCCATCGAAGCGATCCGATCCGCGACGACGGCGGCCGCGGCGCTGCTCGGCATGGAAGGCCGTGTGGGCTCCGTCGAGCCCGGAGCTTTCGCGGATCTCGTGGCCGTTGCCAGGCGACCCCCTTCAGGATGTGGGGGTTCTGGCCCGGATCGATTTCGTCATGAAAGGCGGGGAGGTCGTGCGTCCGATCGCTGCGGGAGGGCGGTGACGACCGAGAGAGCATGCTGAGAGTCGGGCTGACCGGCGGAATCGCATCCGGCAAGTCAACGGCGGCGGGAGTCTTCAAGGAGCTGGGCGCCGCCATATTCGACGCCGACCAGATCGTCCGTGACCTCTACCGGCCCGGCGGCGACGGCGCCCGGGTGGCCAGAGAGCTGCTGGGGGACGGCGTGCTCGACGCGAAGGGCGCCGTCGACCGCGGGCGCGTGGCGCTCGTCATTTTCCAGGACCCGAGCAAACGGCAAGCCCTCGAAAAGCTGCTTCATCCCCTCGTGCGGGACGAGATCGCGCGGCGCTTCGACGTCGCTTCCAAGAGGGGCGCGATCGTCGCCGTGGCCGAGGCCTCCCAGCTTCTGGAATCCAACATGGAGGACAGCTACGACAAGGTCCTGCTCGTCGTGGCCCCGGAAGAGGAACGGATCCGGCGCTGGGTCGAAAAGGGAAACCCGAAGGCCGACGCCAAGCGCCGCATGGCCGCCCAGATGTCTCCCGAAGAAGCCGAGAAGCGCGCCTCGGAGGTGCTCGTCAATGACGCGGGGTTCGAGGAGCTGCGGAGGAAGGTGCAGGCGATCTATCTGAAGTGGACGACGCCGCCCCGCCCGAACGCGTGAACGACGGGCCATAGAGGATCCGGCCGGGCCGCGCGCCCGTCGCCCTCCCCCCTTCCCGCACGATCCGGCCGCCGACCACGACGACATCGAAGCCGCGCGAGAGCCGCTGGGGATCCTCGTAGGTGGCGAGGTCCTGCACGGTCTGCGGGTCGAAGAGAACCAGGTCCGCTCGGAAGCCTTCCTTCAACAGGCCGATGTCGGCGAAACCGAAGCGCGCGGCGGGAAGCGAGGTCATCCTCCGGACAGCCTCCTCGAGCCGCACGACGCCGCGCTCGCGCACGTAGCGCGCCAGGACCCGCGCGGCCGTCCCGTAGCTGCGCGGATGGGGCTTGCCCGCGCCCGGCTCCGGCACGCCGCCGTCGCGCCCCACCATCGTGAGCGGCGAGGCGAACACCCGCTCGACATCCGCTTCGTCGAGGACGTGAAAGACCATGTGCGCGCCGCACACGCCGCCGCCCGAGCCGGGGGCCGCGGCCGCTCCCCTCGCGCAAAGGTCCAGGACCGTTTCGATCTCCGCATGCAGGTCGTCAAGGTGTGCCGGCCGAGCGGCGCGATTGATCTCGCGAAGGTTGCGCCCCGCCAGCGAAGCGTCGAAGGATGCGGCCGCGACGACCGCATAGTCGAGATGGTCTCGGCCGAGCGTGCCGTGGATGCGCCCGAACATCTCGGCGGCGATCGCTCGGCGCTCCTCGGGCTTCTCCAGGCGCCGGAGCAGCGCCTGGCGCGAGCCCTCCGGCCCCGCGGCGAAGGCCCGCTCGGGAAGAAGGACGTCGAGCGTGGTGCTCGTCGCCGTGTAGGGATACCAGTCGAGGGTCACGTCGAGACCGGACGCGCGGGCCGCCTCCACTTTCCTCAGCATCGTCACGCTCGAGCCCCACAGCGGCTTCGACGTCACCTTGAAGTGCGAGATCTCGAGCGGCAGGTCCGCCGCCCGCGCCGCTGCAACGGACTCGTCGATCGCCTCCATCACCTTTTCGTTCTCGCTGCGCATGTGAGTGGCATAGAGGCCGCCGGCCTGCGCGGCCGTTCTGGCCAGGGCCGCGACCTCGTCCGCCCCGGCAAAGGAGCCCGGCACGTAGATCAGACCTGTCGATAAGCCGACGGCTCCATCCTCCATCGCTCGCCGCACGAGAGCCTGCATCCCCGCGAGCTCGGCCGAGGTCGGAGCGCGGTCCGCGGCCCCCATCACCTCCCGGCGCACCGTGTTGTGTCCGACGAGCGAGGCGACGTTGACGGCGGTTCCGCTCTGGATGAGCCGCTCGAACCACTCCGCCAGCCGGATCTGCGAGGCCCCGCAGTTGCCCGTCACGATGGACGTCACGCCGTCTGCCACGAGGTTCTCCGCGTCCGGACGCAGCGGAAGCTCCTCCTCGACGTGCATGTGGACGTCGATGAACCCCGGCGCCGCCACGCGGCCGGCCGCGTCGATCGTCTTGGCGGCCGTGGCCCCGTTGAGCTGCCCGATGCGCGCGATGCGCCCCTCGCGGATCCCGATGTCGCCGCGGTACCAGGCCGCGCCCGATCCATCCACGATCCGCGCGTTCGTAATCAGCAGGTCGAACCGCTCGGGGGCCGATGCGGCCGAGGCCAGCACGAAGAAGAACGAGGCCGCCAGAGCGGCGGCGGCGGCCCGACGGTCGGACGGCGACATCCTGACCCAGTCTAATCACAATTCCCGTCCGGGATCCCGTGGTGTAGCCTCGGCATCGGAGGCCGCATGGCGACAAAGGCAAGAAAGAAGAAAGCCTCGCCCGGGCGCCGCCCCGTCCTGCTCGCGGTGGGCACCGTCAAGGGGCTTTTCCTCCTGCGCGGCGACTCGAGCCGCCGGAGCTTCCGGCTCGAAGGACCCCACTTCCCCGGCCACGCCGTCTACGCCGCCGCCTACGACTCTCGTTCCGCGCGGCACCGTCTCTGGGCCGGCATCCAGAGCATGCACTGGGGCGCGGAGCTCGTCGCAAGCGACGACTTCGGCCGGACCTGGAAGCGATCGGAAACGCCTCTGGTGCGCTTTCCCGACTCCTCCGGCTCCTCGCTCAAGAACATCTGGCAGATCGCCCCGGGCCGCGACGAAGAGCCGGGCGTTCTCTACTGCGGCGTGGAACCTGCCGCGCTCTTCGTCTCCCGGGACGCCGGCTCAAGCTGGGCCTTGAACGAGGGCCTCTGGAACCACCCGCACAGGGCGCGCTGGACGCCCGGTTTCGGAGGGCTGTGCCTCCACACCGATCCTGACCGATCCGGGCAGCAGCTCCCGGCTGACGGTGGCGATCTCGCGGGCGGCGTCTACCGGTCCGACGACGGGGGCGTCTCCTGGCGCACGGGCCACAAGGGCGTTCGCGCAGACTTTCTGCCCGACAAGCACCCGGAGTTCGGCCAGTGCGTGCACAAGATCGCGCACAACGCGTCTCGGCCCGAGCGTCTCTACCTGCAGAATCACTGGGGCCTGTACAGGAGCGACGACGCCGGCGACTCCTGGCGCGACATCGCCAACGGCGTCCCTTCCGACTTCGGGTTCTGCATGGCGCGTTCACCCGCGTGACGCCGAAACGGCCTACATCATTCCCCTCCACTCCGACGGGTTCCGCTGCACGCCGGAAGGGACGGCTGCGCGTCTACCGCACCCAGAACGGCGGCAAGAGCTGGAAGCCACTCTCCCGCGGGCTGCCCCAGAACCAGGCCTTCGAGACAGTCCTGCGCGACGGTCTCTGTGTCGACGGGCTCGACCCGGCCGGCGTGTACTTCGGCACGCGCAGCGGCAAAGTCTTCGCCTCCCACGACGAGGGGGCTTCCTGGGCCAGGATCGCCGACGGCCTGCCTGCCGTGACGTGCGTCCGGGCGGCAGCCGTGGAGGGAGCTGCCGGCGGCGCGACGCCGCCCGCGCAGGGCGGCCTGATGCCGGTGCGCGTCCATCTGGCCGGGCCTCTCGTGGAATTTGCGGGGGGCCGCGGCCAGGTCGAGCTGGCGGGCCGCTTCGCGAGCGTCGGCGAGGCTCTCGAAGCGCTCTGGGCGATTCACAAGGGGTTGCGCGACCGGGTCGTGACGGAGCGCGGCGACGTGCGCCCGCACGTCAACGTTTTCGTCGGCGCCGAAGCGATTCGCTTCACCGAAGGCCTGGCGACCCCCGTTCCCGACGAGGCCGAGATCGCCATTCTCCCGGCGGTCAGCGGCGGCTGATTCGATTTGTCGATCGCGGCCTATCTCTCGCGCTCACGCGGAGCCCGAGGCCAACGCCGCGGCGCGCCTCGAGGGGAAGTTCGGCCACGTCGTTCAGGTCCCGGCCTACGGAGAGGGCGACACGCTCTTTGCGACCCTCGGGTCCGTGCCGGCCGGGCCGCTGGGAGAGACCCTGATCGTCGTCGTCCTGAACGCCCGCGCCGACTCGCCGGCGCCCGCTCGCCGGGCCAACGACGCGGCCCGTGAGCGGCTGGCCGAGGCCTCCTCCTCGGCTGCGACACTCTCCGAGGATCCGCCGATCGTCGCGTATGGGTTCGCCGCACGGGCGGGTCGTCCTGATCGATCGCTCCGCGCCGGGCCGCTACCTGCCCGCGGGCCAGGGCGTGGGGCTCGCGCGCAAGATCGGCTGCGACTTTGCGCTCGCCCTCGCGGCGTCCGGGCGCCTCGCCGGCGACTGGCTGCACTGCACCGATGCCGACGTCGTGCTCCCCAACGACTACTTCAGCCAGACGCAGGAGTTGTCCGATCCTCGAGTCGCCGCGGCCGTCTACGCCTTCCGCCATCGCTTCGACCCGGGGCAGGAGCTCGGCCTCGCGGGGCGCCTCTACGATCTGAAGCTGCGCTACGGCGTCCTCGGCCTCGCCTGGGCCGGCTCGCCGTACGCCTACGAGGCGATGGGCAGCTGCCTCGCCGTGCGGCCCGCGGCCTATGCCGCAGTCGGCGGCTTCCCGAAGAAGAACGCCCTCGAGGATGTTCTCGTCTTGAACGACCTCGCGAAGACCGGCTCGATCGCGCGGCTGTCCGGCCCGCCGATCCTGCTCGAGGGGAGGATCTCGGACCGCGTGCCGGTCTCCACGGGCCAGGCCCTGGCACATCTCTCCGGGAAGAAGCGGGCCCTTGCGTCGTTCCGTCTCGATCACCCGCTCGTCTTCGCGCACCTCCACGTCTGGCTCGAGGCGCTCGAGTCCATCGTCCGCTCCGGAGATCTCGCCAAAGCCCTCGAGCGGCTGCCGTCCGGCACTCCCTTCTTCAAGACGGACCTGCTGACCGAATCGCTCGAAAAGCTGGGCGCGTTTGCGGCGATCCGCGAGGCGGTGGACCGGCAACCGAAGGACAAAGCCGCGCTGCGGCGCAGCCTGCACGGCTGGTTCGATGCGCTCAAGACGCAACAGCTCCTCGCGGCTCTCTCGCAAGGCGGCCTGCCGCCGATGCCCTGGCGCCAGGCCCTCTCGGAGGCCCCGTTCACGGGCCTCACCGGCTCGACCGAAGACGACCTCGACATCCTCGTCGACCAACTCGCCGCCGAGGAAGCCAACCTGACATCTGAACCGGCCGGCTTCGCCGGCCAATCAAATTTTCTAACCCGGGGCCCCGAACCCTAGAACGGGTAGCCGATCGAGAAGAAGAAGCGGCCCTTCTCTTTTGTCGAGGAGTGGCCGATCACCTTGAGGTCCTTGACGTCCGTGGCATCGATGATGTCGAAGGAGATGGTGCGCGGCATCAGCGGCCAGCCGTACTCGACACGGGCCGGCCCGATCGGCGTCATGTAGCGCAGGCCGAAGCCGGCGCCCTGCCGCAGCCCCGTTTCGCCTTCGAACTGGAGACGCAACTGGTAGAACTGCTGCCACACCTGCGCCGCGTCGTAGAAGACGACGCCCGCGAGGTTACCGGCGATCGGGATCCGCAACTCCACGTTCAGCGCGAGAAAGCCGTTGCCGCCCACGATGTTCGGCCCCGGCGTGCAGTCGTACGCCGCCAGAGTGGGGTACTGGGGCGCGCAAGTGCCCTTGCCGGGTCCCTTGGCGGGCGGCGTCGTGGCGTAGCGTGGCGTAGTCCACGGTCTGGCCCGGGATACCGAGCAGGTCCGTGTCGAAGGCCCGCTCGTTCGAGCGGCCGCCGGCGAAAAACCGCTCCGCGCTCGGAATGCAATTCAATGCTGTGGTCGGTGTCCCAATCGTCCGGACTTCTCGGCAAGCGCCCGAACCCACGCCCGTGGCGAGGTCGAAGACTCCACCGAGGCGCGCGGAGGCGACGAGCGTCCAGCGGCGGCCCAGGGGCAGGAAGCCCGTCGCCTGCGTCGAGAATTTTGTGAATTGCGTCTTGGCGGAAAGGAAAGGAAACGCGTACTTGAACGAGCCGAACGCGTAGTAGCCGGAATGCGGGTCGATGATGTCGTCGCGGCGGTCGAAAAGGATGTCGGGGCCGATCGTGGACTCGTCGATCGGCCGATTGATCGCCGGCAGGCCGATCAGGTCGATCAGCGTGACCTCCGAGGGATTGACGAACTGGATCCTCTGGTACGTGTAGCGCAGGCCGAGACGCAGGCCGCGCTCCACGAGCCTGTAGGAGTCGAGCGTCACGCCCCGGCGCTCGAGCGGCACATCCGAGATGACCTCGCGGGCGTAAAAGCCGAGGAAGTTCAGGGGATAGTTCGACCCGAAGAGATACGGCTCCCGCACGAAGGCCTGGACGCGGCCCTGCCGCGTGATCGGCGCGAATTGCGCCTCGACGCCCGACGAGATCATCCGGCCGAAGATGTTGTTGTAGGACACACCGGCCGTCAGGTACGGGTCGTTCTGGCCCTGCGTCACGTTCGGCGTGTACTGGTAGCCGACGCCGTAGAGGAGCGACCAGGGCCGGCCTTCCTCGACCTCGATCTCGACGTTGCGGCTCTGCGTCGCGGGGTCCACGCGCTGGGGGCGAATGTCCACGCGCCGAAAGACCCCCGACCGCGACAGCTTGCGCTGAGTCTCGAGCAACATGGATTCGGAAAAGACGTCGCCCTCCTTCCAGGCCACGAGACGCTCGATCAAGACCGTTACCGTTCGCGTGTTCCCGCGGATGATCGTCTTGCCGAAGAAGGACTTCATCCCCTCGTCGACGCGGTAAGTCACCCGCGCTTTCGTTCCGTCCTCGGAAAGAGCGACCTGGTCGCGCACAGCGGCCTCCCGCCAGCCGCGGTCGTGATACCAGCCGGACAGCCTGCCGACATCCTCGCGCACCGCGTTCGGGTTCAAGGGGGCGCCCTCCTTGACGGAGAGCAGCGTCGCCTCGGCCTCCGGGCCCAGGTGCTCCGCTCCATCGAGGGCGCGGCTCTCGACGAGGGCGCGCGGCCCCTCCTTGACGGCGATCGTGACCAGGAGGGCGCCGGGCTTGGTTCCGGCGGTGACCCGAGGCGGCGCCACCGCGACCCGGACCCAGCCGAGACTCTGGTAGTAGGCGAGGATCGTCTCGACGTCCTGGGCGAGGACGGAGTCGACGAGCCGCCCGCGGGAGATGAGTGGAAGCCCTTTTCCCGCGTCCCCATCAGGTCATAGAGCGTCTCCGCCGGCACCGAAACATCGCCTTCGAAGGCAACCTTCTCGACGTAGAGCTTCGGGCCCGGGACGATGTCCACGCGGATGCGGGTCACCGACGGGTCGCTGCGGGCATCGAAGGCGTACGTCACGTTCGCCCGGTAGTAGCCGGAGCGCTGCAGCGCCTCCTTGCGATCCTCGACGTACTGCAACACCAGCTCCTCGTCGATCGGCTCGAGACTCGGCGAGCGCGTGGAGCTCTTTGGCCAGCTTCTCGGGTTTGATCCCCGTTGCCTCGAAAGTGACGTGGGGCCCGACGCGGAGCCGGTAGACCGGCATGACGCGCCCGTCCTCGATCGGCTGCGCCGCAATCAACTCCACCGTCGCCCGGTAGCGCTCCTTGCCGTGCAGGAACTCCTCGATACGCGAGGCATCGGCCCGTGCGGCCGACTCGCGGTACGGACTGCCGGGCTTCATACGCATTCGGGACGCCAGATCGGCCGCTGTAAAAGGCGCGGGATCGCCGTCGAAGAAAGGCTCGGCAGCCAGCGCCGCCGGGCCCGGCTCGATCGCGTACGTCACCTGTGCGGCGAACTTCTGCCGGTCGAGGGTCACCGCGGGCTGCACCCGGGCCGAAAGAAATCCCTCGGCCTGGAGCCGGCGCTCGAGAGCGCGCGCGCCTTGCTCGACCGCCGACCAGGAATAGAGCAGCGTCGGGCCCGAATGGAAGCGCCTTGCGAAGCTCGGACCGCGAGATCGGGACCTTCCCGGTGAACACGAGCGGCCGGATGCGATACGCCCGGAACAGAACGACCATGACATCGATCGAGTCCCCGTCGGAAGTCGCCTCGATCCGCACGTCAGCGAAGCGCCGCGTCGCGTAGAGGTTGACGATCGTGGCAGCCATGTCCTGTTCGAGAGGGGCTGGCCCGCCCGGATCGCGACCAGACGCCCGATCTCGGTCTCGGTCGATCGGCCCGTCGGCGATACAGGAAACGGAGTTGACCATCCTTCCTGAGAACACCTGTCCACCCGCAGCGGCCGCCGAAACAGCCAGGGCCGCTGCCAGCGCGAGGCGTTTTAGGTTCTCGACTCTCAACTCTCGGCTCCCGACTTTCCTTAGAACCGCAGCCGCCGGCGCACGTCGAGCACGATGATCCCGGTGTCGTCGCGCAGCGCCCGCAGCGTGATCGTGTCTGTGAGTCGCCACTCGACGTTGATGATTGGCTGCTTGGCCGTGTCGAGCGACTGGGAGTAGGTCACGAGCAGGTTCGGCGTGATCTGTTTGCCGACGGTCGAGCGGACGCTGACCTGGCTGCCCGAGAAGACCGGCTCGATCTCGAACCGGTCCAGCTTGAACAGCTTTTGCCCTCCCTTCGAGATTGGCGAGGTGACGACGTCCGCCACGATGCTGCTCGCCGCGGAGGCCACCGTCGTAGTCGATCCGCTGCCCCGGGTGGCGTACCGGAAAGGAGCATGCCCAGCACGGCGTCGTCGGCCAGCGGCGGATCGGACGTGGAAGCTCGTCTGGAGCCTTGGCCAGGTGCCGGCAATCGAAACGACGACGTCGTAGCCGCGCAACGGCGCGCGCGCGCGCAGGTCGACGACCGGCGCAAACTCCCTGCCTGCCGTGAAGAGGATGTTGCCCGTCTCGATCTCGTAGCGGACGTTGCGGAACGTGATCCGTCCGCCTTCGACGAGGGTCAGCTGACCTACGAGCGTCGGCTCGGCCAGCGTGCCGCGGGCCACGAGGTCGACGGTAGCCGTCAGCCGCGCGACGTTGTTCTGGACCTCCAGCCCGCTGGCCGACACGATGCGCACGTCCAGACTCGTCCGGGCTCTCCACGGATCGCGAGGCTGGAGCGCCGCGACCGGAGCCCGCTCGAGCAGGCTCGCCAGGGTGAGCTCGAAGTCCTTCGAGTAGACGCCGCGAAGAAGCACGACTTCGCCCCGGACCCAATTACCCGAGGAACCGGCGGTCAGCACGAGATCGGCGTCGGCCATGAGCCGCAAGTCCTGCGGATACCGGAACGAGACGCGCCGTCCCTGGAGCGTGAGACGCATGTCGGAGGGCTTCAGGCCGTCGAGAACGACCGTCCCCGCCGCGTACACGTCGCCTCCGCCGATCTTGGCGCGCGCGCCCTCGATCTGCGCGCGGCCGCCGGCGAAACGCACGACACACTGGATCTCGTCGGCAATTTGCGACAGCCCCGGCAAGCGATAGCGGCCGTCCTCCAGGCGCAGGGTGCCCGCGAGTACGACATGGTCCGGAGGGCCCAGGGCTTTCAGGTCCGCCACCAGGCGGCCCGAGAGGGCGAGGTTCCGGGAGAACGAGATCGAGGCTTTTCTCGCGTCGACCGACCCTTTGATCGTGAAGTCGGCTGCCCCCGAGCCGTTCGTGTCGTACATGCCCTCGATCGCCAGAGAAGTGCCCTCGCCGCGGAGCTCGACCTTGCCGGCCGTCAGGCGGCCTCGCGCCGACGTCACGGTGACCGGATCGGCCAGCCACAGAACTCCCGGACGCTCCGGCAGGTCGAGTCGGACCTTCTGGAACGTGATCTTTGCCTCGGGCGTCTCCCCTTTCCGGCCGGGCACGACGACGACTGCGGATGCCGCAAATTCCCGCTCATGGTCAGGCGAGCTCGAACGCGTCAGGGCCGCGAAGCCGCGCAGATCGTCGGCCTCCACGGCCACATCGAGGCGCGTCGTCTCGGCAAAGAGGTCTCCTCGCGCCGAGACGGTCCAGTGTCCGGCTGCCGTCAGGGTGCCGTCGAGCACGCCCTCGCGGACCTCGGCCTCCAGCCGCGGCTCGATGGATGTCCCGAGGGCATGGCCGAAGAAGGTCGCCTCCGCGAGAGCCGCGGACAGATGGAGGTTCGGGCGGTCGATCGCGCCGTGTCCCGTGACCTGAAAGGAGAGCTTTCCGGAGACATCCTTGCCGGCGCTGGCAAAAGCGTCGACCGCAGGGACAGGGGGATGCCGTCGCCGGCGAGCTTCGCCTCGAACGTCTTCTCCTTGATCAGGATCGAGCCGCTGCCTCCCACGACACCCGCTCCATCGAAGCCCGCACATCGTCGATCACAACGCGACCAGGCTCGAAGACGAGCTTTCCTGACGCGGATGAAACCTTTTGCCCCCAGATGACCGCGTCGCGCAGGGTGACCGTCCCGCCGCCCGTACCGCATCACCCGTGCCCACGATCGGAAAGCTGCCGGTGGCGAGCCCTTCGACGGGATACTGGAAGTCGAGGTACTTGAGCACCCGGGGGAACCCGGATAGCCGCGTGCCGAGGCGGCGAGGTCGAACTTCGGCTTCGGGGGCGACGGCCGAAAGCGAACCGACCCTTCCAGGGAGACGGTCGCCTCGCCGTCATAGACGCGGAGCGGCCGGAAGAGAAACGCTCCATCCTCGATTCCCACCGTCCCGCGCGCGCTGCCGAAGAGCACGCCGCCCCAGCGCGTCGCCTCCGTCGAGACCTGCAGAGATGCGATCGGATCCCCCCAGCGGCCGGCCAGTGGCCGAAGGCCTCGCCCGTTCCCCCTGCGCCCAGGGGCTCGGGCTTGTCGTCCCGTCGCCCGACGAAGTTCTGGAACAGGCGATCGACCTCCTCCAGGTCGCGCGATTTGATCCTGACGTCGAAATCGGGCTGCCAGTGGCCGATCTGGATGCCGCCCGACGCGTCCAGGGTCGTCTGCACGAAGCGGAAGGTCGTCCCCTCGAACCCGATCCGTCCGTCGACGACCGAGAGCGGGCCACCCCCCGAGATGGGAATCCCGAACCGGCCTTTCACGAGCGAAGTGGGAGGGCCGGGCTTGATTCGGATCGCGCCGCCCCCGTTCGCCTTCCCGATACCGCCCTCGCCCCACCGAAGAGTCACGCCGAGAGCCGCGGTGCCCGACAAGCCCGTACCGGGCAGGTCGAGGTCTCCCAGGAAACGCTCGACCGAGACCCCATCCGACTCGAGGGCGAGAGTGAAGACCTGCGGCCGGGCGACGAGATTGCCGATTCGAAGAGTGCCCTTCGTCCGGCCGCCCTCGTACGTCGCCTGTTCATATCGGCCACCAGCTCCTGCCGGTCGGCCGTCACCGTGGCCGCGATGTCTTCGAGCGGGAAGCCGTGCGCGTCGATCGACCGGGAGGCGAGCTGCGGGCAATCCGAAACTTCCCGCCCGGCGGGACCTCGACGCGGGCGCGCAAGTCAGCCCGGCCGCGGAAGCCGAGCCCGGACCGGAACAGCCGCTCGACTTCCTCGACCGAAAGCCCCGCGCGCACGTCGAAGTTCAGGCGCGCGCGGAAAAATCCTCGATCGAGCCCGTGCCGCGGACCTCCCCGAAGTCTCCTGTCAGCGCGAGCTCGTCGAACGACATGCCGCGCTTCGTGTCGACAGTCACCCGCGCTGCGAGCGCGAAGACGATGGGTTCGGCCCTCGGCAGCTGGACAGTGCCCCGCCGCGCGATGACCCGGCCCTCCAGGCGGTCCTGCCCCGCCACCGCGAGCTCGACCAAAAAATCCTCGAGACGGCCGTCATCGCGATCTGCCGGCCGGCAAAGTCGAGGACGCCTTCCTGGACCAGGATGTCGTTCAAGTGCACCTGGATGCCGCCGCCGGACTTCGGCCCGGCCAGGCGCGGCAGGTTCCACGTCCCGTCGGCAAACTGCGTGAGAGAGATCCGCGGCCGCAGCGCGCGGATACGCCCGAGGCGCAGCTCCGATCCGACCAGCGAGATGCCGCCGCCAATCGAGACCTCCTCGGCCGTGAAAAGAGGGCCGCCGCCGGCCCGCGGTCGTTTCCAATGACGACATCCAGCAGGCTCACCGACGGCGGAAAAACACGGAAGTCCGCGGTGCGGAAGGAGACCGGCCGCTTCAGCGCCTCCGACAGGCGCGCCTGTGAGACGCCTTGAAAGAGGTTCTGAAACCGCTCCGACTTCCAGATGACCCCAGCCGGAGAGGGCGATGAAGACGACGACGATCGCGTACAGGCGCGAGGTCGAAAGGCGATGCGCCGCGACGCCTTCGGTCTTGGGCGTGTTAACCCGCATTATTCACGAACGACTCCGGTCGCCGCTCGGATTCTCCGCCGGGCTGCGTCAGCGCTCCTTCTGCGATGCACCGGGCATCGCCGTCGTCGCGCTTCCTTGCCCGAGCGAAAGATCTCCGTCGCGGGCAAGCTGCGCCCTCGACTCATCGAACACATTTACTGAACAGTCCCTTTAGGCGAAGTTCACTCCATGTGCTTCGACCGGGTGTCCGTGAATAATCCGGGTTCGAAACGCAGGCCCCCAGTTCAGCTTCTCGGAAAGGTTGTCGTAGTGGCTCGACTCGGGAGGGCGCAGGGAGCGTCACGCGCGACGGGCTCGCACGCACTTCCACCGTCGCGCCCCGGCCGATCGGGAACCCCTCCTGGCCGTCGAGCGTGAGGTAAACGCCTTCGCGGCGCTGCCTGTCGGTGACCTGAAGCGAGATCTGTGTGGCGGCGGGAACGACGAGCGGCCGCGCGGCCAGCGTGTGGGGGCAGATCGGCGTGACGACGAGGGCGCGGGCAGTGCGGGATGCAGGATCGGCCCTCCCGCCGACAGGTTGACGCTGTTGAGCCCGTCGGTGTCGCCACTCGATGAGGCCGTCGGCCCGGAACTCGGCCGCTTTCCTGCCGGAGAACGAAATCGAGAACATCGAAATGCGCGCCAGGGCTCCTGTTCAACACGGCATCGTTCAGCGCCCGGTAGGTCCCGCGGTACGGGCCTTCCGCCACCTTCACATCGAGGCGAAGGCGGCGTTCCTCCCGGAAGGCGCCCGCGAGGACCTCGTCCAGCCGCGCGAGAGCCTCCGCCCGCTTCAACCCCGCCAGAAAGCCGAGGATGCCGACGTTGATCCCGAGAACCGGCGTCGAGCTGGGCGCCTTGCGAGCCACGGAGAGCAGGGTCCCGTCGCCGCCCAGGACGAGCACGAGGTCCGTCACGCGCACGATCCGGTCGGTGGGATACCCGTCGCGCCGGCCGATTGAACAGCGGTGGCCGCGTCGAATGACACGTCCACGCCCCGCCGCTTCAGCGCGCGCTCGAGCGCGACAGCCAGGCGCAGGGCCTCCCGGGACGAAAGCTTCGCGACGATTCCGACCCGCCGGAACCGGAGCCGCCCTGCCCGCTTCCCTTTCATCTCAATGAGTTTACGCGAAAGCCGAGCAGGGTCTCGCGGTCGCCTCGGGCCCCGGCGATCGGCGAGGGGATCGAACCGACGACCTCCAGACCGAGCCCGCTTCCGAACCGCTCGATCTCCGTCAGAACGCGCTGCCGAACCTCGTCGGTGATCGAACGATCCCTCCCTTGCCGACCTCGCCGCGCCGGCCTCGAACTGCGGCTTGACGAGGACGACGACCCGAGCCCCCGCTGAAAGCAGCGGCAAAGACGGCCGGAAGCACGAGGCGCACCGAGATGAACGACAGGTCCAGAACGGCGAGGCCCACAGGCTCCGGCACGTGTTCGGCCGAAAGAAAACGCGCGTTCCACCTTTTCGCGCAAGACGACCCGCGGATCGTTTCGGAGCTTCTGGTCGAGCTGGCCGTAGCCGACGTCGATGGCATAGACGCGGGCGGCCCCGCGCTGGAGGAGGCAATCCGTGAAGCCGCCGGTCGAGGCACCCGCGTCGAGGCAGACGAGCCCGGCGGGGTCGATGCCGAAGGCGTCGAGCTCCGGCGAGCTTGACGCCGCCGCGCGAGACATAGGGGTGCTCGGGAGCCGCGACCCGCACCTCCGCGTCATCGGCGATCGCGGCGCCCGCCTTCTCCGCCCGCCGCCCGTCCACCTCGACAAGCCCGGCC
>CAVUAN010000002.1:0-19459 GCA_963739435.1 uncultured Acidobacteriota bacterium | reverse complement strand
TCCCCCGGAGGACAACCGATCCCATCCTCAGAACATCCGAAAGGGTGCTTCGGTCCGAGCCGGAGGGCTCGAGCCCGCCGGATCGCGGACGGTGACCGAGAGGGAATAGTCACCGGGCTGAAGGGCGGGAGGAGTGAACTCGATCAAGAACTTCATCATGCCGCTCGGGTCGGGCTCGGTGTGTCCGAGCACGGCGAATCGTTGCGGGGCGGACGCATGCCCCCCTGCGCCCCGAACACCGGCTTCGAGCTGAAACGAAACGGCGCCTCCGCCGGCCGGCGGGTAGAGCATCAGGCAGAGGCGCGAGGCCTTGCCCGAGGCGAGCTCGGGCCGCAGCCGCGGGAGATACCCATCTCCCGCCAGCTCGAAGAACCCCGCCGCGGGAGAGGTGTTCCTTTCCCGCCGGCTCGCTCACGTTCACTCCCGGCGCCTCCGGCTCCAGGAAGAGAGGATGCAGCACCTGGACGGCCGCTTTCTCCGCCTCCGGGACTTCGACCGAAACCGCCTTGAAGGAAAACTGCCCCCGGTCCTCGTCCTGGGCGAAGACACGCAATCGGTAGGACCCGGGAAGCAGCCGCAGGCTCCCGCAGTAGCGGAGGCCGCCGCTGCGGAGGCGCGCACCATCCTTCGCGACATCGAGAACGATGGATCTCGCAAAGTAGTCCGCGACCTCACCGCTCGCATTCATCGCGTAGACGTAGAGGCCGAGCCGGATGCGCGATCCGGAGGCCTTCTGCAGGAGCGGCTCTCCGGGGATTTCGAGGATGACCGGCACCCTCGAGACGGGGTCGCCCCGGACCGCCAGCGCGAGGACCTCCATGGGGAAGCCGGCTTCCTTCTCGTGCGTGATGACATCGGCGGCCGAAAGCGACCGCTCGAGCGGGTTCAAGGACCGAAACGGCCGGGTCTCGTAGTAGCCGGCGCGGGCGGACACGCGGGCGCCCTTGGCCTTGACGCGCACCTTGAGCGGGTGGAACGCCCCCTGGCCCGATCGCTTGGTCGGCCGAAACGTCAACACGTACGTCAGGCTCGTCTTCTCCCCGATGCGGCGCATCTGCATGTCGAAATCGTTGTTGTTTTTGAGGACTTCTCCGCCCGTCCCGTTTGCCAGGGCGAAGAGCACGTCCTCCCCGTGGACGTTCGAAGTCAGGCTGGAGCCGCCCTCCTCTCCCAGGCCGGCGAGGTCGATCGGGTAAACGATGCAGTCGGAGCGCTGGAAAAGAGCGAGGGTCGCATCCAGCCGGCGCTGGAGAGGCGCGTTGGCCGAACGGCGCTCGCTGTCGAGCTCGGTGAACCTTCCGGTGAAGAGGGCGTCGTTCTCCGCCTGGGTATCCTGTGCCGACCTCCCGCGCGCCAGGCTTCCCACCAGGAGGCGGTTGTCGAATCCCTGCGAAAAAAAGACGATCGTTTTTCTTCCCTCGACGAGATCGAGCGCGAGGGCAAGGGAGTCCATGTCGGTCAAGTGCTGTTGCACGCGGCCGAGCGTGTAGCCGTCTTCGGCTTTCTGCGCCATGACCGTGTACGCCCGGGCGAGGTTCGGGTCGATCAGGGATCCCGCGCGCGAGTCCGGACGGGTCGACTCTCCGGAGGGTGGGCGGCTGGCCGAGACGTCGCCGGGCACGATGAACGTGAACATCAGGGGGTCGATCACCGGCTCCTCTGCCCGCGGCAGGCCGACGGCTGCAATCGCCGCCAGGAGCTGACGGCGGTCCGAGGAAAAGGTCACCAGGAGGCGCGCCCCATGCTCGACAGACGTCGTTGCCACGGCGGCGAGGTCCTCGGGCCCCATCGCGCCTCCGATGAAGCGCGCGGCGGCTTCGCGGGCGCGGACGATCTGGAGGGGCTTCGAGAAGGAAAGGTCGAAGAGCAGGAAAAAATGGCGCCGCCCCGCCGCAGGCGTCGGCTCAGCCGATCCTGCCGTCTCTCCTCTGCGGTTCAGATCGACGACGTCGATGCCGAGGACCGTCTGCCGGGCGCCGTCGTCTTCCACCTCGAAGTCGGAGGCCTTGAGCCCGGCGATGGGCTTGCCGTCGCGTCCGATGACGTGGACGGGGACCTCGACGAGTGACACGTCTGCCGTTTCGCGGACCGTAGTCCGAGGCTGTTCCTGGGCGGGTGCCGGGGAGACGAGGCCGAGAACGAGGCACAGGGCGAAGGGCTTCCTCATGGTCTTCACTCAAAGTTTTGCACGGTTCTGGAGCAGCCGGCGAGCCTCTCCGAGCTCCTTCCCGAAGCGGTCGTCGGGCGCGGAAGCCACGAAGAGCTCGAGACGTTCCAGGCCCTCTCGGGTACGCCCCCCTCTGAGCTCCAGGACTGCCAGGTTGTAGAGGGCGTCGAATTGCCGCGGGTTGAGCTCGATCGCCTTCGCCCACGACCTCGCGGCGGCCGCCTCGTCTCCCAGAGCGGCCTGCGCCAGGCCCAGGTCGGCGAGTACTGCCGGGTCGTCCGGCTTGGCCTGGAGAGACTTGAGGAACCAGTCGCGGGCCTCGCTCGGGTTCGATCGATGCAGGGCGAGAATGCCGAGGTTGAACGCGATCCGGGCATCGCCCGGAGCAGCCTTCCAGGCGCGCAGGAGAGTTTCCCGGGCCTCGTCGCCCTTGCCTGCGGAGGCGAGCGCCACGCCCCTGGCCTCGAGCGACCGGGCCTCTTCCGTCTGAAGCCGGGCCAGGTCGTCGTGGGCCTGCGACAGCTGTTCCGGCGGCGTCTCGGCGCTCGCGACCGAGAGTCCTTCCCGCAGGGCTGCTGCGGCCTCTCCTCTCCGGCCCGTGCGCTCGAGGCTTCCTCCCAGGGCCGTCCACGCGGAGAACATCCCGGGGTTGCGCTTGAGGAGCCGGCGGGCGAGGGCGATCGTTTCCTCGTCCTTGCCGGCGTAAAAGAGCTCGAGCAGCCTGCGAAAGTCCTTGAGCGAATCGATCCGGTCCTTGGGGTCCGGAAGCGCCTGTCCGCCCGGCCCAGGTGAGGACACGTGGATGTATCCGAGGGACGCCAGCCTTTTCAATTCCTCCGGAGACGAAGCCTCGGGCGCGACGAACGGGCGGTGAAGGCCGGCCAGGGCAACCCGCATCGATCGAAACGGGGCCGGCAATCCGGGAGCCAGGTCGTTTCGTTCCCCCGGGTCCACCTCCAGGTCGTAGAGCTCCGGGCGCGGGGCCTCGATGTACTGATACCGATCGGAAACCAGGGACGCCAGATCGCTCCAGCCGAGATTCAGCCTCGGATAGAAGGTCTCCCCGTAGATCTGGCGTGGCGGACTCTTCTTCGCCAGGATCAACTCCAGAGAGACGCCGGACAGATCCCGCGGTGCCTTCTCGGATACGAGGGAGAGGATCGTCGGAGCGATGTCGGCGAGCCCGACGGGCGCTCCGACGACTTCACCGGCGTTAGCCGAGCCGGGCCGCTTCCAGAGGAGCGGAACGCGGAGCGTTTCCCGGTACAGAAAGACTCCATGCTCGTCCTCTCCGTGATCTCCCAACCCCTCTCCGTGGTCGGACACGAACAGGATCTCGGCGCTCTCGTAGAGGCCGGCCCTCTTCAAGAAGTCGAGGAGGCGGCCCACGCCGGCGTCGGCTGCCGCGATTTCGCCGTCGTAGGGCCTGTCCGCATAACGGCTGCGGAAGGGCTCGGGCGGTTCGTACGGAGCGTGCGGCTCGTACAGGTGAAGAAGAGGAAAACGGGCTTGTCCCGGACCGTTTTCGCCCAGCCGGCGAGAGCGTCGGCCGATTCCACGCCGGACCGCTCCCGCGTCGGGTTTTCGGGCATCTGGTCGTCGTAGTGATCGAAGCCCGCATTCAGGCCTCGATCGGCGCGCAGGACGTACGAGGAGACCGCGGCGCCCGTGGCGTAGCCCGCTGCGCGCAGGCGTTGCGCCAGGGTCGGCTGGCTCGCAGCCAGGCGGAACCCCAGGTTGTCGCGGACGCCGTTTTCGAAGGGGAGGAGGCCGGTGAGAAGTACCGCGTGCGAGGGGAGTGTCAACGGAACGTGGCTGTAGGCGTTCTCGAAGCGGACCGAGTCGCGCGCGAGGGCGGAGATCGAGGGCGTCTCGAGCCCCTTGTACCCGTAGACGGGCAAATGGTCGGCGCGCAATGTGTCGACGGAGATGAGGACGATTGAAGGCTTCGCCGAGGCAAGGCGGCCGCAGCCACCCGCGCCAGCCGAGAGGGCGCAGAGAAAGACCGCTGCAACAGCCCGTGCGACGCAGCCTTCGCTTCGGGGCGAGCTCATTTCATCGACTTTACAATCTCTCTGGCCGTCTCCGAGTCCTTGCCGGCGGGGTCGAGCTCGATGAACTTCTGAAGGTCGGCTTTGGCTTCAGCCGTCCGCTTGGCCTGGTAGCGCTCGAGGCCGCGGTAGTAATAGGCCTGCGCGTAGTCGGGTTTCTTCGCGATGGCGCGGGTGAATGCGTCGTCTGCCTCCGCGAGCCTCTTGGTGTTGTAGAGGAGGATTCCCATGTTCAGGTACGGCTCGGGCGAGCTGATGCTCCCTTCGGGCACCTTGGCCAGGGCTTCCTGGCCCGCCTCGAGGTGGCCCTTCTGGAGCTCGAGCTCGGAGATCATGAGCCAGGCGGTCGTGCTGTTCGGGTCGACTTGGGTGAGCTTGCGCGCAAACTCGAGTGCCTGGTCCGGCTTGTTGTCGAAGTAGTAGTTGAGGGCGAGATTCGAGAGCAGCGACGCGTTGTCGGGCAGCTCCGCGAGGGCCTTCAGATAGTTCTCCTCCGCCTCGCTGTAGTTCTTCGCCTTCGAGGCCGCATTGCCCTTTTCGATCGCCTCGGCGGCCGCCTTGGAAAGCTGTCTTGCCGCCGACCTGGACCTCCGTGCGGGGAGCTTCCCGGGGGCTTCCGGCTCGAGCGAAAGGTTGACAGGCTGGTTGCGGCCACCCTCGGAAACCGCCAGGGAGATCTTTTTCGCCTGGAACCCGGGAGCGGAAACGTCAACCTGCCAGCGCCTCCCGTGAGGCCGAGCACCGACCACTGGCCCTTCTTGTCGGTCTTCAAGTCCGGTCCGCTGCCCTGAAAGCGCAACGCAACGGTGGCCCCGGCGATCGGTTCGCCCTTCCCGTTCGTCACGGTTCCTTCGAGACGGCCTTTGCCCTGGTGCCAGTCCTGGCCCCGGGCGACGCCTCCACAGAGAGAGGCGGTCATACAGAACGCCGCCACGATTCCGAGTCCTTTCACGCGCATTCCGTGGCCTCCTTTTCCTGCTCTTTCCAGCCTCAGTCAAAAAACAGAATCCCCGCCGGGAAAATCCCGGCGGGGACGAAACCGGACACTCGCCCGGGAGCTAGAAGCTCACGCGAGCGCCGAAAGAGAAGACTCTCGGATTCTGCTGGTTGTCGGCGGAACCCGCTGCTCCGTGCGTTGGTCCCGTCTCTGTCGCGTCCGATTCGCGGAAGAGGATCGTCTTTGTATTGAACGCGTTGAACATGTTGATCGAAAGTGTCATGTCAGCCGTACCGCCGAGCGGGATCACCTTCTGAACCGAGAGATCCACCTCGTAGACGCTCGCCAGACGGTGAGCAGCCCCCGTGCCCGCCGCGAGGAACCGGTTGCCCAGGCCATCCGGAGCGGAATCCACGACGTAGTACGGAATGGGGTAGCCCTGGTGCCCGAAGACGCTCCCGGAAACGTTGAAGTCCCAGGGCAGCTGGTAAAGGCCGCTGACCGAGTAGGCGTACTTGGCGTTGATCCATGTCACGCCGTTGTAGTCGTAGGCGATGTCGCCATTGGCGCACGTGTTGCCGATCAAACGGGCGTTGTTGAAGTAAGTCGAGCCGACGCCCACCTGGTTCGTGGGATCCACGCAGCCCTCGGCGACGCTGCTGATCTTCTGTTTCCAGTCGCTGTAGGTGAACGAGCCCTGCATCATCCACTTGTTGGTCAGGCGCTTGGTCGCCTGCAGCGTGACGCCGTTGTAGGTCGTGCTGTAGCCCGGCTGATTGGTCTCGAAGGTTCCGTAGCTGTACGAAGCCGGGATGTTCGGCACGTAGAAGAAAGCCCCCGTCTGGACCGGGTTTCCGTTGTGGTCGTACCCGGTCTCGCCGGTGTTGAAGACCCTGTAGTCGGAGGCGCTGATGCAGGCCGCGCTGTTGTCGAGAGCCAGCGGGCAGTTCTCGACGAAGTTCTTGCGCGTGCGGTATGTGTAGGTGAGGCCCGCGACGAACTCGGGGCTGATCTGGTGCTCGACTCCGCCCGTGATCTCCATCGTCTTCGGAGCCTTCAGGTTCGGGTCGATCTTGTTCGGTGAGAAAGCTGCCCCCGGGTTGTTCGGGTCATATCCGATGGGATTGACCGGGCAAGTCATGCAGATATCGGCTGCCGTGATGGTGCCGCCGGGTCCGGAGAAATGCCCGTTCCACTGGTACTGGGCCCGGGCGACGGCGCCCAGCGGGTTGTTCGCCGCCACCAGGCTCGTGCCGCCCTGGTCGGCAAACTGCGAATAGCTCGCCCGCAAGAGGGTCGTCTTCTGCGATCCGAGCGCATACGTGAGGCCGATGCGGGGCGACCACGTTGTCGCATGGAAGTCGGTCGTTCCACCGGGGTAGACGAGAGCCGGCAGAATGTTGGGGAAGGCGGGGTTCGCCGGCGAGCTGCTCGGCGAATTGGTCCCGTAGAACTTGTCGTAACGGACGCCGAGGTTCAGGGTCAGGTCGCCCGCCGTGATCGTGTCGCCGAAGTAGGCGCCGATCGACGTCACGTTCTCGCCGTCGTGGTCTGCCCGCGTGATGTTGGCCGTGAACGGGTAGGCCGGGTTGTGGCTGGCGATCGTCTGCGAATCGGTGTAGACGCCGTCGCCGGGCCAGAAGCGCGTGTGCTTCTGGGCGTAGGTGATGTAGGTGCCGCCGAACTTGATCTCGTTGCCGAGTGATCCGGTGTTGAAGAAGTAGCTTCCGGTCCCCTGCGTTGCGTGCTGGGGACGGTAGTTCGTGTCGGTGTAGTACGAGTTGTGCCAGACGCGGGCGGCGTCGCGGGTGACTTCCGCGTTGACTCCCCCTTCGGGACGCAGGTTGAACGGCGTGTTCGCGTAGGAGTACGACGCCGTAAAGAAGAAGTTGGAGCCGAAGATCTGCGAGTCCTCGATCTTCTCGAAGTGCGACGGGCCGTCCTGGTTCCAGTTGGTTCCGAGCGGGTGCTGGCTCTGCGAGCCGGACGGCAGCCGCCCGAGCTTCACCTTGTTGCCATAGAAATAGAAGGCCGTGAACGCGTTCGAGTCCCAGAGCTGGGCGTTGGCCTTGCCGTTGTAGTCCTCGAGCACTGTGTTGTCGGGCAGGCCGTTGGACTTGAATTTCTTCACGTTGTCGTTGCCGTACGAGCCCCAGAGCCACAGGCGGTCCTTCCAGGCCGCTCCGCCGACCTCGGCGCCGTAGTCCTGGATGTTGTTGATGCGCGGGGCCGTCAGCCCCTGCGCCGTGAGCTCTTCGTTCGTGTTGTGGGCTTCCGTCTGGTTCGGGGTCTGGAAGACCCGGGCCGATCCATGCGGGGTGTTCGTGCCGCGCTTGGTGATGAGGTTCAACGTCACGCCAGGAACGACGACGGACGGGTCGGACCCGCCGGTCGTGAACTGCATTTCCTGGAAGGCGTCGAAATCGTAATAGGACGGGGAGGCGCCCACGGCCGCGAGATCGGTCGCGGGGATCCCGTCGATGTTCCAGGCGTTGTTCGTGAAATTCGTTCCCTTGCCGATGAAGACGCTCTGCTGGCCGTTGTTGTTGGCTCCCGTGATGACGTTGTCCGTGAGGACGCCGGCGCTCATCTGGAGCATGCCCCAGGGGTCGCGGGACGTCGGAATGTTCGCCAGCTCTTGACTGGAGAAGTTGGTCCCCGTGCGCTCCTTGCGAACGTCGAGCAGCGGGGACTCGCTGGTGACCGTCACGGTGGCCGCAACGCTCGAGACCTTCATCGTGATCGAGATCTCGGTATTGGAGCCGGTGCTGACGATGACCTTCGTCTGGTCGACGGACCCGAATCCGGCCAGGTCCGCCCGGACAGCATAGGTGCCCGGGTCGATGTTGACGTACCGGAATCCTCCCTGGCTGTCCGTTGTGACGATCCGAGGAGCTCCCACTCCCGACAGCGTGACTGTCACGCCGGGCAGGACGCCTCCTGTCTCGTCGGTGATCTTTCCATACAGGTTTCCCGTGGTCGCGCGAATTCCCTGTGCGAACAGCGAAGTCGAGATCCCTGCCGCAACCAGGAGAATCGCGAGACGTTTCCAGACCTTCATACCGCTCCTTTCCGCTCCCCCTTTAGGTAGAGCCAATGGGTTGTACCCGGACACTCACGAGCATCTCGACTCATGCCAGAGGCGTGCCAGAAGCGAGGTCCGTTGAGCGGGCAGATCGTCCTTCCAGGCGGGGATTTCGTCCCGCGAGAGATTCCGTTGGGACGGTGCATTCCCCTTATCGAAGACTTTGTGCGGAGCGCAGCGTCTGTGCCGTTGGATCGAAGTGCAGAATTTTGGATTTCTTATCGTCCGGAGCCCGGGGGCGGAAGCGAGGAGAGTGCTTCCCGGACACGGGGCTGATTCGGGTTGATCGCCAGCGAGCGGCTGAGCAAATCGCGAACGCGGTCCGGCCGGTCGAGGCAGGCTTCGATCACGGCCGCCGCGTTGAGGCTTTCCGGCCGGCTCGAGGCCTCGAGCGGCGCCACGACATCGAGAGCCTCGCGGCATCGGTTGGCGCTCGAGAGCATCAACGCGTAGTTGCGGGTGTAGGACTCGCTCGACGGGTAGGCCGCGTGCGCCTGCCGGAGCAGTTCCAGGGCCGCCTGCGGCCGGGCTTTCTGAAACTCTCCGGCCCACCGTTCGACGGTGTTCTCCGCGTCCGGCTGTCCCGCGGCAATCGCGCGCAGGAGCCAGCGCGAGGCCTCCTCGAGGCGGCCGCGGTCCTTCTCCTGGCGCGCGATGTTGAAGATCGGGGAATGGTAGGTCGGGTCGAGGCGAACCGCTTCTTCCCAGGCTGCCCGGGCACCGCGGTCATCATGGGCCGAGAACCGGAGGTAGACGCCGAGGTTGTTCCAGGCGCCCTTCGTGAGGCCGGCCGATGTGGGAGGGGCCGCAGATCCTGCCCGCTGCGGGCCACCGGCGATATAACCGAGCGCGGCAAGCTTCTTCGCGTATTCGCTGGCTTCCTTTTCGTCGAGCGGCCGGGCCACGACCGTGGCGACCGAGATCCGCGAGAAAAGGTCCTTTCGCTCCCGGGCCGCGAGGCCGGGGAGAACCGGAACGACCGCGCCGCGCATTCTCGTGTCGATCGGGAGACCCAGGAGCGCGAGGAGGGTCGGGGCCACGTCGAATTCCGTGGCGGCACGGGCGGATGGGGCAGGGGAAACCTCGTCTCCCCATGCCAGAAACACGCCGGGAGAGCGATGCCAGTTTGCGGCGGTTGCCTCCTCGGTTGATCCGCGATCGCAGGGCCGGTCGGCTCCCCAGCGAAAGCCGTGATCGGAGGTGACGACGAGGATCGCGTGATCCTCGCGGGCGCGGCGCATCCACTGCCCGAGAATCGCGTCGACCGATCGGAAATAGGTCTCCGGAACGCGGCGGAACTTCTCGAAAAGGGATTCCTCGACGCAGGCGAGCCGGGGCGGGGCATAGGGTGCGAAGAGATGCCCGATCGAGTCCGTGCCTTCGAAGTAGACCGCCAGAAGGTCGGGATGCTCGCGGTCGTACAGCTCGCGGCTCAGGCGCTGCGTCACGCGGGTCGAGGTCAGGACACCCGACAGGGCCGTGACGGGGTCTTCAAAGCCCTCCTTTCGGGCGGACCCGGGAGCGATCTCGCTCCGGGGAATTCCGAAGGCGTCCGCCAGGTCCATTGCCGCCACGGATCCGTCTCGCTCGATGACGCGTCGAACCGTCTCGTCCAGGCTCTCGGGATAGCCGACTCCGCCGGGCGCCGGTCCCGAGCGCGCGGGGTCGATCCGATCCGACAGGAAGAAGCCGTTCACCTTTTCGGCAGGATGCGTCGCCCAGAACCCCACGACGCCGACCTTGCGGCCGTTTTCCGAAGCGATGTTCCAGATGGCGGGGACCTTGCGCGAGGCTTCCGAGACGGGCACGAGGAGATTGGTCCGCGGATCCAGTTCCTGGAAATCCAGCACGCGGTGAACGTCGGGGCCGACCCCCGTCTCCTGGGTCGTCCAGATGAGCGGCGAAAGCATCGGGATGAAGCTCTCGAGCGGCGTGACGAAACCTTCCCCCGAGAGCCGTTTCCAGTTCGGCACCTGACCCAGCGCCGCCAGAGAGTCCATGTATTCGCGGTCGACGCCGTCGAGCCCGACCCAGATGACGCGTCGCGCCTGTGCCGGCGGCGCGGGTTGTCGTGCGCCGTCAGAGAACTCGACGGGAGGCTCAGGCGGTGCGGCCGCCGCGGGGGCGTGTGTCTCCGCCCGGCAGCCGGGAAGCCAGAGAAGAAGGAGCGCCGCACCGGCCCGGGCGAGCAATCGTGTTCCGACGCGTTTCACAGGCGCATTCTCACTTTTTTCTCGAAGCGACCGGACGAAGTTTGCCGGTCTCGGGACGAGGGTCTGCTCGCCATTTCCGGCGGGCGTATCCCTGACCATGAGGCTGGCGCTGCCGATGCTGCCGCTGGTCGCCCTTCTGGGCGTCGGCCCCGCCGGGCTGGAGACGCTGGAGTGGGTGCCGCCTCCTCCGCCACCTCCGTTGGTCGCGCCGATCGTCGCTTCGCTCCATCCGAGGGCCCTGGCGGCTCTCACGCTGATGCTCGAGGCGGCCGAGCAGAAACTCGCCAGCGCCCGGTGCCAGGAAGTCTTCCGCGACTTTCACGACGCGGCTGGCCGGCCCCTCGAGCGAGCGCTCGAGGATACGGGGCGGGATGCGTTGTCCCTGCTGCGAAGCCTGGAGTTTGCCGATGGGTCGGGCGATTCGGCCTGCCAGAGCCGCTCCACGCTCGCCTGGACGCATCCGGGCGTCAGGAAGATCTACCTGTGCAGCCTTGCGTTCGCCGAAGCGGCCCATTTCAACTCCCGCTTCCTGGCGAACCTCCTGATCCACGAGGGCCTGCACACGCTGGGGCTCGGTGAGAATCCGCCGTCCAGTCTCGAGATCACCCGACACGTCTCGCTCAAGTGCGGCTACTGACACTTGGGACGAGGTGGCGCACATTCGTTTTGCTGGATGACGCTCCGGGTCCCTGACCCGCGTGTTGTCTGTAACTCGCTCGTAACCTTCTCGCGCCACGTCCGTAAATTGAACGAGGAGGCCGCTACTTGGAATTCCGGGAGTCTCGGCCCGCGCTTCATCTTGCGCCGGCTGCCGTGCGCCCGGCTTCTGCCCAGCAACTGACAGCGCTGATCGTGGACCACGAGCCGCTTGCGCGCGAGTGGCTGCGGCGATCCTTGGAGCGCGAGGGCGGCGTCGAGATCCTGGCCGAGTGTGTGGACGGCCTGGACGCCGTCGAGGCGATCGGACGTTACTGGCCCGATCTGGTGTTTCTCGAGATCGAACTGCCCGGGCTCGATGGTTTCCAGGTGCTCGAGGCCGCTGTCTCGCTCTCTCGGCGTCGCCCCGATTTCGTTTTCGTCACGGCGGAGGAAGGTTACGCCGCGCGGGCTTTCGAGGCCGGCGTCCTTGGTTATGTCTTGAAGCCTGTCGACGGCGATCTCATCCTGGGGGCCGTGCGCCGCGCGCGGCCGCTCCGGCGAGCTCGCCTCGCAGGATGGTGACGGCCCGGCCGCCCAGGGCGACGCGCCCGTCTCCGACCCGCACCTGCACGACGCCCCCGCGCCTGGAAGCCTGGTAGCCGATGAGCTCGGTCTTGTGCAGGCGCCCTGCCCAGAACGGCCCGAGACAGCAATGCGCGGACCCGGTGACAGGATCCTCATCGATCCCGACAGCGGGAGCAAAGAACCGCGAGACGAAGTCGAACGCGGGAGCCTCGGAACGCGCGGTGACGATGACGCCGCGGCTCTTCCCCGAGGCGGCGGCCAAAGCCCTGAAGTCGGGCCGGAGGCCTCGCACAGCCGCTTCGGAGTCGAGAAGCAGCAAGAGATCCATGCGGTTGACTCCGGAGAAGGCCGTGGCGGCGATACCGAGCGCTTCGAGGACGCCCGCGGGCGCGTCTCGAGGCAATGCGGGCTCGGCCGGGAAGTCGAGCTCGATCGAATCGCCGCGCCGCGCGGCGGAGAGGTCGCCGCTCCGGGTGCGGAACGTGAGGGGCTCCTCGGGCGAAGCAATGCCCTCCTCCCAGAGGACGTGCGCGCTCGCGAGCGTCGCGTGGCCGCACAGGTCCATCTCGACAGACGGCGTGAACCAGCGCAGTCGCCAGCCGTTACCCTCGCGGAGCAGAAACGCCGTCTCGGGCAGATTCATCTCTGCGCCGACCGCCGCGAGCCAGGAGTCCTCTTGCTCAGCATGGAGGATGCAGACGCCGGCCGGGTTTCCGGCGAATGGCCGGTCGGTAAAGGCGTCGACGTGAAAGATCGCGGGTCCAGCTGCCATGCCTGTCTTGTAGCCCGACCGGCCGAGGCTTCCAAGAGCCACAGGGGCGAAAGTGGACCGGGATTCGGAACCCGCGCCGTATGTATATTCTGTCGCCGTGGAGGTTCGGACTGCGGCCGGGTTCCTCGACTACTGGGAAAAGGTGCGTGAGCGCACGCGGCGCGTCGTCGCCGTCATCCCGGCAGAGCATCTCGAGTGGACCTGGAAACCGGGCAAATTCTCTCCGGGCGACATCGTCCGGCATCTCGCCGGCATCGAGCGCTGGATGTACGCCGAGAACATTTCGGGCCGGACCTCCCGGTACCCGGGTCACGGCGCCGAGCTGGCAGCCGGCCTCGAAGGGGTCAAGGCCTACCTCGACCGTTTGCACGAGGAGGCGATGGAGAATTTCCAGCGCCTGACCGACGCCGACCTCCTCGAAAAATGCGAGACGCCGGGCGGCGCGAAGCTGGCGGTCGGAAAGTGGCTGCGCCTGATGGTCGAGCACGAGATTCACCACCGCGGCCAGCTCTACCTGCTTCTTTCGATGCTGGGCGTCGCGACCCCGCCGATCTACGGCCTGACATCCGAGGAAGTGCGCGCCCGCAGCCTGCCCCTGCCCGAAGACGGAAACGGATGCAAATCCGGGAGTTGACGACCGACCCGGAGCTGAACGCGGCGTTTGCGCTGATGAGCCAGCTGCGCGACCGGATCGGAGAGGCCTCCTTCCTCCCCGAGGTTCGGCGCCAGCAGGTCGAGGGTTACCGCCTCTACGGCGGGTTCGAGGGAGACGCGCTGGTGTGTCTGGCCGGGGTGCGCCGGTCGCACACGCTCTCGCGCGGCGAGCACTTTTTCGTCGACGACCTCGTAACGAGCCAGGGGGAGCGGGGCCGGGGGAGGGGCCGGGAGATGATTGCCTGGCTCGCGGCCCGCGCGCGCGAACAGGGGGTGCGGCGGATCTACCTCGACAGCCGGAGCACGGCAAAGGGGTTTTACGAGCGCATGGGCTTCACGTTTCTGACGTCCGTCCCCTGCTGGCTCGACGTCGACACCGTCACTATAAAAGGGGGAACTCCATGACGATCGAGAAGGTGAACCTCGCGGCGAAGCTCGCAAGCTTTTCCGCCGTGTACCAGCCGAAGATCGTGGGCGAGGTCAACGACTCCTACGTCAAGCTCGTCAAGATAAGAGGCGAGTTCGTCTGGCACCATCACGACAACGAGGACGAGCTCTTCCTGGTGCTCTTCGGGCGGCTCACGATCCACCTGCACGACAACGACGTCGTCCTGGATCCGGGAGAGTTCTTCGTGGTTCCGAGAGGGGTCGAGCACAAGCCCGAGGCCAGGGAAGAAGCCCACGTGCTGCTCCTCGAGCCGAAATCCACCCTCAACACGGGCAACGTCGTCAACGAGCGCACCGTGCCCGTCCTGGAGCGCATCTAGCGTGGTCCTGTCCGGATGAGGGACGACACGGACATCGGCGGGCCGCGGAGCCGCTTTCCGACGACGCGCCGCTCGGCGGTTCTGGCGGCGGGGTCCGCCGATGCCGCCGAGCGCGAGCGCGGGTTTGGGTCTCTCGTCGAGACGTACTGGAAACCCGTCTACAAAGCAATCCGGCACAAGTGGGGCGCTGACAACGAAGAGGCCAAGGACCTGACTCAGGGCTTCTTTGCCCGCGCGTTCGAGAAGGATTTCTTGTCCTCCTACGAACCCGAGAAGGGCAGCTTCCGGACCTACCTCCGGGTCTGCCTCGATGGTTTCGTGTCGAACGAGCGCAAGGCGGCGCGCCGGCAGAAACGAGACCCGGGCTCGCCCCTGCTGGCGCTGGACTACTCGGCGGCCGAGGGAGAGCTTGCCGTGCTCGATGTTCCCGCCCAACAGTCGCTCGAGGAGTTCTTTCAGGCCGAGACGGTGCGGTCACTCTTCGGACTGAGCGTCGAGGCGTTGCGCGAGGACTGCGCCCGGCGGGGAAGGGACCTCGCCTTTCTGCTCTTCGAGCGCTATGACCTCGATCCCGGCCCGTCGGGCGAACAGGGGTACGCCGATCTGGCCCGCGAGCACGGGGTTTCCGAGTCGGAGGTTCTGACACAGCTCGCATTCGCACGGCGCAACTTCCGACGCCTCGTCCTGGAGAGGCTGCGGGCGATCACGGGCAGCGAGAGGGAATTCCGCGAGGAGGCTCGTGCCATCCTGGGGCGGGACACGGCCTGAGAGGCCGGCGATGGCCGACGGCGGTCGCATTCTTTCGGACGCGACTCTCCGGCGCCTGCGCCGCGCTGCGGACACGCCGGAGACCTCCGGCACGCGCTACGGGATCCTCGAGGAGATCGGGCGGGGCGGCATGGGCACCGTGTACAGGGCTGTCGACTCCGTGCTCGGACGGGACGTCGCGCTCAAGGTCCTGACGCTGTCCGAGGCCGACCCGGCCGATACCGATCGCCTGCTCCAGGAGGCCCGCGTTGTGGCGCTGCTCGAGCACCCCGGCATCGTGCCCGTGCACGACGCGGGCACGCTCCCCGACGGCCGTGTTTACTACGCCATGAAGCTCGTTCGCGGCGAGCCTCTGTCGCGAAGGGCCGCCTCGACCGCCCTGCCGGACCGGCTGCGCATTTTCCAGAAGGTCTGTGATGCCGTGGCTTTCGCCCATTCCAACGGAGTGATCCACCGCGACCTGAAGCCCGACAACGTGATGATCGGTTCTTTCGGAGAAGTGCTGGTTCTCGACTGGGGCCTGGCCCGAAGGCGCGGGGAACCGGCTGAGCCGGGCGGCACCGTCCTGGGAACGCGCGCCTTCATGGCGCCGGAGCAGGCGGGCGGGCGAACCGACCTCGTGGACGAGCGAACAGATGTCTTCGCGCTGGGGGCGATCCTGGCCTTTCTGCTGGAGGCCGGTCCAGGGGCGGCGCCGAAGCCGCTGGAATCGGTCGCGGCCCGGGCCATGGCGGCCGATCGCGCGGCGCGCTATGGCGACGCGGCAGCCCTCTCGGCCGACGTGGGCCGCTTTCTCGACGGTGGTGTGCCCGAGGCGCACCGCGAGAGCGTTCTCGAGCGGGCCGGCCGATTCGCCGCGCGCCACAGGATGGCGATCGTCCTCGTTCTCACCTACCTGGCCATCCGCAGCGTGTTGATTCTGTTTCTGGGGCGCTAGCAGGTGCTGAAAGAAGGGATGCGGCCTGCTCAAGGATTCTTTGCGGGCGTGTAAGAGAATGCCAGGAGGGTAAACGATGAACAAGGTTGTCTTCGGCTTGGTCCTCGGGGGGCTTCTCGGCATTTTGGACGGCCTTACGGCGTGGTTCACGCCCGAGGTCCGTCCCATGATTCTCGGCATCGTCCTCGGCTCGACCTTCAAGGGCCTGCTTGCCGGGGTCCTGATCGGCTGGTTCGCGAAGAAAGTGAACTCGCTGCCTCTCGGAATCGCGTTCGGCCTGGCCGTCGGCCTGCTGCTGGCCTACGGGGTTGCGGCCATGCCATCCGAGACCGGCAAGCACTTCTCTTTCGAGATCATGCTGCCGGGCGCGATCGTCGGGGCGATCGTCGGTTACGCCACTCAGAAGCAATCGGAAAGAATCGCTCAACCCGCGCGGACCTAGCCGGACTTTCTCAACGCTGTGTTTCAATAGGAAGTCGCCCCGGCAGCGGGCCGCCGCCGGGGCTCACGCGAGGCGTTACGTCAGGCTGTCCACCTCGGCCCTCGGCGAACCCTCGGAGAGACCTCGGGATCATCGGCGCCTCCTGACGTATGCACGGATAGGAGGAGCCGATGCCGAAATTCCGGCTTTCGATCAACGGGCAGACACGCGAGGTGGAAGCCGCGCCCGACACGCCGATGCTCTGGGTCCTCGCGACGGTCTGAGGTTGACCGGCACCAAGTACGGGTGCGGGGTCGGCGTCTGCGGAGCGTGCACGGTCTTGGACGGCAGGAAGGCCGTGCGATCGTGCCAGGCTCCCCGTCCAGGAGGCCGTCGGCCGGCGCATCACGACGATCGAGGGGCTTTCCCCGACGGGGCCACCCGTGCCAGCGGGCCTGGCTCGATGAGGACGTCGCGCAGTGCGGCTACTGCCAGCCCGGGATGATCCTCGAGGCGGCCGCCCTCCTCGTCGAGAAGCCCCGGCCGTCGGACGCGGACGTCGACGCGCCTTCGCCGACCACGTCTGCCGCTGCGGGAGCTACCCGCGGATGCGCCGGGCGGTGCACCGCGCGGCGGCGATCCGGAGGCAGAGCATGAGCGCCTCGCGGCGGGACTTCCTGAGGCTCAGCGCGCTCGTCCGGCGCCGCGCTCGTGCTGCGCGTGCCGTGCTCGGGGCCAGGCAGCCTCCCGCAGGCGCCGGCGAGCCGTCGCCCTTTGCGCCCAACAAGTGGCTCGCGTCGACGGCCGGCGGCCGTCACGCTCGTCGCGGCGCGCTCGGAGATGGGGCAGGGCGCCCGCACCTCGCTCGCGATGATCCTGGCCGAGGAGCTCGAGGCCGACTGGTCGACGATCCGATCGTGCACGCGACCCCCGGAGCGAAGTACCCCGGCATGCGCACGAGCGGCTCCTCGAGCGTCGCGGACTACTGGCTGCCGCTGCGCAAGGCCGGGGCCGCCGCCCGCGAGATGCTGCGGGAGGCGGCGGCCAGGACGTGGGGTGTCCCGGTGGACGAGTGCCGGGCGGAGAACGCGGCCGTCCTGCACGGCGGGACGGGCCGCCGCGCCGGCTACGGCGAGCTCGTCGCGATCGCGGCGAAGTTGCCGGTTCCGACGGAGCCGCCCCTGAAGGACCCGAAGGACTTCCGCCTGCTCGGGCACGCGGGTCAAGCGCGTGGACGGCCCGGCGATCGTCACGGGCGCCGCCGTCTACGGCCTCGATGCGCGGCCGCCCGGCGCCCTCGTCGCGGCCGTCGCGCGCTCGCCCGTGCCGTGGGGCAAGGCGGTCTCGTTCGAAGCGGCAAAGGCAAAGGCTGTTCGCGGGGTGCGCGACGTGGTGCGTCTGACGACGGGAATTGCCGTCGTGGCCGACGACACGTGGGCCGCCTTCTGCGGGCGCGACGCGCTCGAGGTCGTCTGGGACGAGGGCGCAAACCGCGGCGACTCGACCGAGACCTACTGGAAGCGCCTCGAGGAGGCGGGCAGGGGCGGCCGCGTGACGCGCTCGCAGGGAGACTTCGCAAAGGCTTTTGCCGGCGCCCCGCGTCGGCTGGAAGCCACGTACCGCTACTCCTTTCAGGCTCACGCGCCCGTCGAGCCGATGAACTGTTTCGCCGACGCCCGGGACGGGCGCTGCGAGATCCGTGTCGGGACCCAGTGTCCCAACGAGGCCCAGGCCGCGGCCGCAAAGCTGCTCGGCATCCCGCTCGAGTCGGTGACGCTGCACGTCCCGCTTCTGGGCGGAGGCTTCGGGCGGCGGCTCGACTACGACTACGTGCCCGAGGCCGTCGAGCTCTCGAAGGCGATCGGAAAGCCCGTGCAGGTCGTCTGGTCGCGGCGCGACGATTTCGAGAACGACCGGTATCAGCCGGCCTCCTTGAACGAGATGAAAGCGGGGCTCGACGCGGCGGGCAACGTCGTGGCCTGGTCGCACCGGTGTGACGGATTTCCACCTGACGATGTTCGGGCCGTTCGACCCGGAGAGCGTCGACCCGGACGACGAAAACCCGTGGGGTGGCTACGACACGCCCTACGAGTTTGCCAACTTGCTGCGGTCAAAGCCCCGTCGAAGTCCCCGGTCCCCACGGGCGCCTGGCGCTCCGTCGCCTACCCAACGTCGGTCTTCGCGCGCGAGTCGTTCTTGGACGAGGTCGCGGCGGCCACGGGGCGCGATCCGCTGCGCCTGCGGCGCGAGCTGCTGAAGGGCTCGTTCCCCTGGATCGCCTCAAGAAGCGGTCCAGCGCTCCCGGCTCGCGGCCGTGCTCGAGCTGGCCGCGTCGAAGGCGGGGTGGGGCAAGCCTGTGGCCGGCCGCCCCGGGCGGCCGGGTCGGGCCGCGGGATCGCGTGCAACGTCTACCACGGCCGCACGCTGCTCGCGCACGTGGCGGAGGTCTCGGTCGGCGCGGGGGGGACGTGCGCGTGCACCGCATCGTGACGGCCGCCGACTGCGGGCAGGTCGTCAACCCGCTGGGCCTCAAGGGGCAAGTCGAGAGCGGCGTTGCCTGGGGCCTCTCCTATGTGCTCAAGGGACGCGATCGCATTCGAAAACGGCCGCGTCGCAGCAGCACACTTTCGCGGACTTCCCGGTCGCTGGGACCTCGCCGAGATGCCGCAGGTCGAGGTCACACGGTCGTCCGAGCTCGAGCCGCCCTACGGGCTTCGGGGAGCAGCCCGTGCCGCCCGTGCGCTCCCGCCGTCGGCAACGCCATCTTCGCCGCGACGGGACGCCGGGTGCGCTCGCTGCCAATTTCCGCCGCGGACCTGGTCGCGTCGGGTGGGCGCGTTTTCGATCAGGCGGATGTCGCAGGTGTGGCGGTCGACGCGCGGGTACACGATCCAGGAGCCGTCGGGCGACACCGAGAACCCTGACCAGCCCTGTTCGGGCAGCTGCGCGAGATGGACGGGCTGCGAGGATCCGAAGGCCAGAAAGACGACCGCGGGCTCCTTGTGGTCGGCGCACAGCTCGCGAAAAACAGGCCGTCGGACCCGACCTCCCAGTTCGCCCAATCCTTCGGCGCCAGCGCGGCGACGACGCGCGAGGCCGGGCTGCCGTCCTCTTCCTGCCGCCAGATGCCGGGCGCTCCGGCGCGAGTGAAGTACATGGCCCGTCCGTCGGGCGACTCTCTCGCCGCATACCCGCCGTCGTGCGTGACAGCGGCCGCGCTGCGGTCGGACACGCGCAATTTCCAGACCTGCCAGGCGCCGGAGCGGCGCGAGGCGAAGTAGATCGACTCTTCATCGCGCGACCAGGAAGGGGCCACGGCGTCGGCCGGTCCGGCCGTCAGTCGGTCCGGCACTCCTCCCGTGGCGTCGACCATCCAGAGGTCGGCGCGCGTCTCGTTCGCCTGGCGGAAAAAACGAGGCGCCCGCCGTCCGGCGACCAGCGGGGCGTCTCCATTCGGGCGCCC
>CAVUAN010000001.1:0-43644 GCA_963739435.1 uncultured Acidobacteriota bacterium | reverse complement strand
GTCCACCGTCCCGCGACAGCCTCCTCCTCTCTGCGGATTACATAATTATAACCGTCGCGACGCAGCAGACGAGGAGCAGCGGGAGGCAATGCTCAGATTCCCATCCGGGCCCGGATCCTGCCGGCCCTGATCGCCTTCACGAACGCAGCGTGGTCGGCTTCGGTCTGGTCGGCGTACGCAATCGCGAACTTCCCCATCGCGCGGTCGAGACGGTCGGTCTCGCCGCAATAGCCGGTGAGAATCGCCGCGTCGCCGGTGCGGCCGTGCGCCTTCGCGAGCAGCTCCCCGCAGACCCGCGCGTATTCCTTCAGCGCGAGACCCTTCAGCTGCGCCGGTTCGATCGAGGCCTTGTGGTCCGCGAGCTGGCGCACGAGGTAGTGGCGGCCCTCGAGCGTCGTCCAGCCGAGGAAGGGATCGGACACCGTCTGCATCCGGTGCTGGCCCTGTGCGACGCGGCGCCCCTCGTGGGACGGACGGACCGCGCCGGGAAGGACGGCCGCGTAGCTCGAGGGCGGCTCCTCCTTGACCTGGAGAAACAGCGGATGGTCCGCCCCGTCTCCGAACGCGAGGACGCGCGTAGTCGCGCGTCGCCACGCTTCCGGTGCCGACCACCTTGAAGGCGACGTCGACGAGGCGATACGCGTCGAGGACGAGCTGGCGGTCGTCGCTCACGGTGTCGCGATACGCCTTCAACGAGCCGATGACGCGGCTCGCCCTGACCGGTTCGAGCGGCTGAAGGAGCGGCGGGCGCTTCGGGAACCGGCGGACGCCGCCGCGCGCAGGCGACCGTGAGCTTCTCGAGCGAATGCAGCGGCGTCGCGCGCTCGGCCATTGCGAGGACCCGCGCCACGGGACCGCGGCGATAGCGGCGAATCTCGAACCGCGCGAGATCCAGCGCCGACATCAGCGGCGAATCTCTTCAGGGCCGCGCGATACGAGAAAACGAACTCCTCGACCGCTGCCGTACAGAGCGAGTCGCCGTCGCCCGCCTCGCGGCCCGCGAGAACGAGGCTCGCCGCGAGGCGCTTCACGTCCCACTCCCACGGCCCGGGCATCGTCTCGTCGAAGTCGTTGATGTCGAAGACGAGGTGGCCGTCCGGCGCGGCGAAGGCGCCGAGGTTGCGCACGTGCGCGTCTCCGCACATCTGGACGCGGATGCGCGTCACCGGCGACCGCGCGAGATCGAGCGCCATCACGGGCACGGCGCCGCGAAAGAAGCCGAACGGCGAGGCCGCCATTCGTCCCCATTTGATGGGAAGGAGCTCGGGGAGCCGTCCGCGGCTCGCCTTCAGCAGCGTGGCCAGGGGCTCCGGACGCCCATCCCATGCCTTCGACTTTCCTTGGTCGGTGCGAGGCAGCACGCGCCGGCGGCTCTTCCCGAACTCGAGCCTCTCTTTGACGGGAGCGTACCGGGCTGGAGTCCCCTTCAAGATGCTTTGCCTACCGCGTCCCCGGCTTGTCGCCGATGCTGACGTGGGGCTGGACGTAGCTCGTCAGGCGCGAGATCTCGTCCGTCAGGGCCGTCGAGAAGACCTGCGAACCGGGGCGAACCTTGAGCGTCGTCGAGTACGTGAAGGCCTTGCCCGAGAGCTTCGCGAGCTCGGACTCCGGGACGTCGATCGGGGAGCGCTCCTTCACGACCGGGGAGATGCGCCCGTCCGGCGTCGCCGCGACGGCGGTGAAGAGGAGCGCACCTCTTGCGCGCCCGCCCTGCGGAACGAGCGTGAGCTTGTCAAACGGGATCTTGAACTCGAGCGGGACCAGCCACATCTTGCCCGACTTCTTCGGCGTCCCGATGTTGAGCGAGGCCCGCAGCGGGTTGACCGTGTGCGGGATGTGGAGGCCAGAGAGGACCCCGTCGGCGACCTTCTCCTCCGGGGTGCGCTCGATTACGGTCTTGCGCGAGCGGACGTTCGCGCCGGGGCGTTTCACCGTGACCCTGATGCTTCGCGGCTCTCCGGGCTTCGCGCTCGAGCTCTCGTAGCCGAGCGAGTAGTAAGTCATCCAGTCGGCCTCCATGTTCTTGAGGGCGAGGCCGAGGTCGTTGCGGCCGAAAATCAATTTTCCGCCGGTTTCATCCGCGAGGAGGCCGAACGCGGTCTTCATGTCCTGCTGGCCGATGGATTCGTCCATCCGGCCGATCCCCGCGGCGTTCTCCGCGGTGAGCAGTTCGTCCGTCGTGAGGCCCTCGGCGTCGATCGCGACGAGGAGATCCCGCGGCGTTCGCCGCGCGCGTGAGTGTGCGAAACGAAGCGCTGCGGTCCCAGTTCGTGAAGGTGAGGCCGTTCACGTTGGCGCCCTGAGGGAATGGCATTGCGCTGCCGGTCCGCGCCGCGCCGTACAGGATGTAATCCCAGATGTCGCGGCCCGGGATCGGCGTGAACTTCTCCGTGATCACGAAAAGCATCTTGCGCCCCTCGACGCCCGCCACGGCCGAGAAGGAGGCGCGCAGGGCGTGCCGAGTGTCGTCTCCTGACAGGCTACCACTGCCAGACGAGGAGGTCACCGGAAGGCTCGATGGAGCGACACGATGAACGACTTCCACGACTGCCTCGTCTCGGGTCGAGCCGCGCGCTCTGAGGCTGCGAACGACGACCGAGGCACTGGTCTGTGCGCAACTACGCCCATGAGGCGGGATCACCATCGGGCTTCGACCTTTTGCCGAACCCGCTCGCGCGCGGCCCGACCTCCAGGCCCAGGGGCCACGAGGCCGCCAAGTACCAAAGAAGCCACTTGAGACGCTTCGGGTAGTGACGCCATGCACGCAGGGCCGCCGAGGCGAGGGCCCCGGGATTCTCCTCGAAGAGTCGGCGTGCCCACGCGAACTCGAGGTTCCCCCGCGCGATGGCCGCCGCCTCTCGGTAGGGGGCGATGAGGGCTGGAACCGTGCACTGCGCTGCTCTCCTGTCGAGTACCTTGAGGTCCGACTCCGCCGTCCGGAGGGTCTGCTTGCTAGCGTTTCCGGACCAGAGGCGGTACCGGACGAGGGGCTCCTGGATCCCGACCGGGTGCCAGCTTGTCTCCGCCATCCGGAGCCACAGGTCCCAGTCCTCAGCGGCGGTGAGCATGGTATCGAAATGGCCGGCGCGATCCAGTAGCTCCCGCCGGACCATCACGGTCGACGTGCCGAAGAGGTTGCTGTAGACGAGGCGCGGCAGGCACGCACCTCTCGGGAGCTTCCTTTCGCTGGCGTAGCGGACGCGGAAATCGACCCCGTCGCGCCACTCGACGTAGTTCGAGAAGAGGAAGTCTGCTCGCGGCTCCTTGCGCACCTCCTCCATCTGCCGTGCCAGCTTCTGCGGAAACCAGAGGTCGTCGGCGTCGAGGAAGGCGATCCACTCTCCCGACGCGTGGCGGATGCCCTCGTTGCGGGCGGCCGACACGCCGGCGCCGCCCAGGGAAACGAGCCGGAACCTCGGATCCTCCCGGCAGAACCGTCGGGCCACGTCCGCCGAACCGTCCGTGGAACCGTCGTCGACGGTGATGGCCTCGAGCCGGGCGAACGTCTGGTCCCTTACGGAAGTGAGGGCCTCGGCCAGGAGCAACTCGCCATTGCGGACCGGTACGATGACCGAGACGACCGGCTTCGAATCCAAGGGCGTGGTCCTGCCTGCTAATGCCTTGCCGTCGGACGCGGTTCCTTGGCGCAGCTCCCAAGGGCCAGGGAGGTCGCGGCGACGAAGGCGGGGGCCACCAGCGAAAAGCTGGGCAGGTTCCTGCAAACCACTGCGGGTCCTCCGTGAACGGTGGATTCTAGACGCTCCGCCGGGGCCGGACCGATCCGGCCAACGAAGCCCGATATCGTAGGGCGGCTTCGCGAGCCCTGCGGCACCTCTCTTTCCTCTCCAAGAACGCTCCCTTCCCGAATGGGAAGGGAGTGTGAAGATTCCTGCTCCTGTGCCGAGCCCTCTAAGCCGCCATGCTGATACCAGCGTCGGGCTTGGCCGGAGCCTTCATCTTGCGCAGAACAAAGAAAGCCAGAACCGCCGCGATCGCGTCGAAGGCGATGGCGATCCTGAACACGCCGCCCCATCCGCCCTTCGGCACGAGGAACTTCGCGTCGAAGGGAGTCCAAACCGACGGCACCACGGTGAGAACCAGACCGTAGGTCGACCAGCGCGCCAGCCACGACCAGCAGAATTCCCTTGGCGGCCCCGAGATTGATCTGAAACACCGTGGGCGCCAGGAACAGCGCAAACACCACGAGGAGCGCGCCCGACAAAAGCAGGATGTCGGCGCGGAAATCGAAGGCCTTGCCCGCCGCGAGCGCGGACCCGATCGGGATCAGGACGGACGAAGTGCCCTTGGCGGTGTAGAGGAAGCCGTAGTTGGTGGTGGCGTACTTGCGGCCGAAGAAGTCGCCGCACAGGGCCGGGAAAAGCGAGAAGATCTCGCCCCAGCCGAAGAACGTGAACGCGCTGAAGATCACGAAGAGCAGCGGTCTGTGGGCGAACGACACCAGGCAGAAGATGGCGATGGCTTCCAGGCCGAAAGCCATCGCCATGGTCTTCTCGCGTCCGATGTGGTCGGAGACCCAGCCCCAGGCGGGCCGGCAGAGCCCGTTGACGAGGCGATCCAGGCTCAGCGCGAACGGAAGCGCGATCACCGTCCAGCCCAGGACGTTGACCATCGTCTTGTCCACGCCGAAGTCCCTCGCCATGGGAGCCAGCTGGGCCGTGGCCATCAAGCCTCCGGTCGCCACGATGGTCATCATCAAGTACAGCAACCAGAAGTGGGGTGTCGCGGCCATCTCTCCGGGCGTGAAGGAAATGGCCGCCTGGCGCGTCCTTCGACTTCCTCGCTGCCCCTGAGTACGCCACGTCCTTCGGCAGCCAGCCGGTCGGCGGCGCCTTCAGGAACATGGCCGCAACGACGACGACGGCGCCCTGGATGATTCCCCAGCGGATGAACGTTGCCTGATATCCCGCCGTAGTTGATCATATTGGCGATAGGTGAGACCGTGAAGGCCGACCCGGCGCCGAAGCCGGCCGCGGTCAAGCCTGCGGCCAGGCCGCGATGGTCGGGAAACCACTTCAGCGCGCTGCCGATGGCGGTTCCGTAAACGATGCCCGCGCCGATTCCGGCGACGGCATAGGACAGGTACAGCTCGGTCAGCGACGTGGCGTTTCCGCTCAACACCCAGCCCAGGCCGGCAAAAACGCCGCCGGCCATCACGAGCAGGCGCGGACCGAACTTGTCCACCAGCCAGCCTTCGAAGGGAACGAGCCAGGTCTCCAGCAGAACGAATACAGTGAACGTCACCTGGATCAGCGCCTGCTCCGCCTTGAGCTGCTTCTGGAGCGGCCCTACGAAAAGGGTCCAGCCGTACTGGAAGTTGGCCACCGCGACCATGCTGAGGACGCTGGCGGCAAGAATGAGCCAGCGAAAGTTGGACAAGAAGGACTGGAACCTTCGGGAGGGGCTTCGCTGCTCCATTACATAACCTCGACTCACATGGAAATCGGCCTGGGCGGGCGCATCGGCTGATTTCGTCACTCGACGGGGGTCGCGACGCCTCTGCGCGAGACGAAGAATCTAAAGTTCATCACCCTACGCTCAGGGCCTTGATGCGCGCTCCGGTGAAGCAGGCGCCGTCGTCCTTGCAGCGGCACCTTGACCCGTGTCCGCTTGCCCAAGCGAAATGCGTACCCTCCTCGTTGACGAATGTCGAAACACGTCCCGCAGCTGACACTCTTCGCTTCCGCCCCCCGCTCTCAGAACTTGTAGTTGACCCCGAGGGAGACGCCCTTCAGCCGGCCTCCGGCGAAGCAGTGCGGGCCGCCGTTGCTCACGCCCCCGGTCGTGGCATCGAACGCGGCCATCGGCGTCGAATCGTGGCAGTCCGTCGTCACGCCGTGGCCTCCGGCGCCGAGGTCGTAGTGCGCGTCCGAGTGATTGTCCGTGAGCGCCCAGTCGAAATAGACGGTGACCGCCTTTTCCGATGGCTATGCCGCCAGGCGAACGTAGTACATGTCCGCCGCGTTGTCCGGATCGGCTCCACCCGGCGTGTTGTGCTGTCCCGGGTCGCCCGGCGTCGCTTCCGGCATGCGCCCAGCCGAAGCTGACGCTGTCGTGCGCGCGACAGCACCTGCGTGATCGCCAGCCAGGTCGCGTTGTCCCGCGTGCGCTCGTTCTGATACTCGAGATCCGAAGGCAGGCTCGCGCTTCGTGCGCTCCCAGAGGGCGCTGACCGTGGTCTTCGTCGAGAACGTGTATTGCGCTCCGATCTTGAAGGCGCTCTCGTCGCCGATGTCGTTCGGGGTCGAGGTCGGGCAGATCGCTCGTTCGATTCACGTTCTTGTGCATCTCGTAGGCCGCCGTCACGTAAAAGGGGCCCTTGGAATACGCAGGCCCTGGCGCTATACAGGTCCCCGAACGAGCCGTCGTTGCAGGTCGGCGGCAGAGCGCCGCTGCCGGGAATGTTGCCGCCCGAGCAGTCCGGCTCGGCGGAGGGAACGATGCTGCTGGTGTCGTCCCGGTTCTGGCCCGGCGCGTACATCGCCTCCAGCGAGAAGCCGCTCCAGTTCGGCGACTCGTACCAGATGGCATGGGGAGCCCGGAGGCCGAATTCCACGCGGTTGTCCCCGCCCGTGTTGCCCATGATGACGCGGTAGTCGCCGATCATCGCGGAGAACGGGTTCAGGCGGTCGGTGGACTTCTTGTAGGGCGTCTCCCTCTTGCCGATCTCGAGGGAGCCCCAGCCCTTTCCCGGCGAATCCGAGGAAGCTGTCGCGGGAAAACAGCGCGCCGTTGACCGGCGTCGCTGATGTTCGACGTCGTCTGTTTGGTGCCGGGAGTGGCGGAGATGTCGATCCCCGCCTCGAGCTGCCAGACGAAACCGAAGTCTGTCGCTCAACGGCTGCTTCCCGCGGAGCCCGAGGTAGGACAGGTTCGACGCAATCGCGGGCTGCCAGCCCATGTTGCCCACGGGCACGCCGCCGTTGTCGCCGTAATCGCTCTGTAGTCCCTTCGTCGTGTAGTCGAACGAGACGTCGAGGTTGCCGTACACCGTCACCTCTCCGCTGTGCGGAGTCACGAACGTGACCGCGTCACCCGGCTTGCGTTGAAGGAACGAGCTCGCTTCCTTCGCCCTCGCGGCCTCGGCTTTCTTCGCCTCGGCTGCGGCGGCCTGCGCTGCGGCGGCCTGCGCTGCGGCGGCCTGGGCCGCGGCGGCTTCCTGCTTGTTCAGCTGCGCCTTGAGCGCATCGATCTGTTTCTGCATCTGGTCGATCTGATCTTTGATGGAGGTGTCATCGGCGAATGCGACAGAGCCGGTGGCGACGGTGAAAAGGCATGCGACGAGAATCGTCAACAGTCGCATACGTTTCATTGAAGCCCACCTTTCTTTGTCCTGCGTCGGGCGGACGGCCTGGTTCGATCAAGCGTCCGGTCAAGAAGTCACGTCAGACGGCAGAAAAGCGGGAGGCGCGCGGGGCAACCGGAGAAGAGCTGCTTGAAGGAAACGCGGCCCGGGCGAAAGCCTCAGCGAAGAACGGGCTGTGTCCGGCCGGGAGGACCTCTACGACGTCCAGGGCGGGCGTCGACGGGATGAGGTCCGGCATCGACTGAACGCCGTCCTCGAAGCGCTTGTTCGCGCAAAGGTCCGGAGTGGGCGTCTCGGCATGTCGCTGGGACAGGGCTCGTCCGCCCAGTGCGTCCCTGCAGATCTCCTTGGTCCACGCCACGGGCGCGAGAAGACCCCGACCACCGCGACACCGAGAAGGCGGCGGACCGAGAGAGCTCTTCATCTCGTAAGGTGGCGGAATTGTCTCACGCATCGGGCGGCAGGGGTGAGAGCCGTGCGAGAGGCGCTCGAGGGCTAGCCGTTGTGGGGTAACGAGGTCACTTCTTAGCCTTGGCCGAGCCGTTCAGTGATCGCACGATCGTACGGTGGTGTGCCGCGTGAGATGACCTCGGTTGCCGCGGCGACTCGTGCGTTCGGCGTCGGCGCCGGTGTCTTCCACCAGCTTCCGTTCGGCCCGTAGTAGGCTGCAGGGCGGTGGCGAGGTCCTTGTCGAACTGGTCGTTCCACACCCACGCGGCCGGATCGGCATCCGGGTTGAGGCCGAGGTTGAAAGAATTGACCTTCCCCGCGTGGCAGGAGAGGGCGCAGGAGTTCGGCATTCCTCCCTGGTCCTGATAGGCCAGGGTCTTGGTCGGCGGAACGACCTCGAAGGTCTGCCCGTGCAGCGTCAGCTCGCCCGGCCCTCCGGTCGTGGCCATGTGGCACTGCGTGCAGCGCGAGAGCCCCATGCTCCGCTCCGGTCCGTAAGGGTGGTTCGAGTGGCTCGATACGACCTCGCCGATTGCGGTGTGATTTTCGGCGTAGTGAGCGACCTGGTCCGGCGTAATCTTGTCGAAGGGAGCGTGGGTCGCGTGGCAGCCGAGGCAGAGCGTGTTGTCCTCGACCTTGGTGGCGATGGAGTTCCGCCCTCCGTGAGAGTCGCCACGATCTGGGCCGGGTTGCCCGTCGCGGCGTGCACCGAGTGGCACTCGATGCACTTCACCTGGTGGAACTGGAATGTCGGCTTTACGGACTTGTAGAACTCTGGATACTGGCTCGTGTCAATGCCGGTCTTCCCGTCGGGCCACCAGACCTCGGCGTCGGTGGTATACGCGGCCAAGGGCTGGCCCAGAAGGGGATTCCAGCTCGTCTTCGTCGTCTCGTTGTACGGCCAGCCAATGGCGCCGGTCGGTGTCGAGGCCGCAACCGAGTGGCATTGGCCGCAGGCGTCGTTGGCGGCCTGCGCAGTCGACTTCGCCGGATTGAAGATCCAGCCGGGCCCCCGCCTTCGACCAGATGGTTCGAGCCGGGCCCGTGGCAGCTTTCACACCCGATGTTGACGAGCTCCTTGTTTCCGTCCCCATCAAGGTCGAAGACGGCGGGGTCGTCGTCTTTGTAGAGGATGGCGGCGTCGTAAGCCTTGAAGTCACAGCCGCCCTGGGCATTCTGAGTCACGCTTCTCATCCCCGTCGCGTGACAGCCCAGGCAGTTCTGGTCGTGACCCTCGCCCACCGCCACGACGTCCGCCGTCTACGAGGTCGCGCCGAAGAGAGGCTTGTTCTCTGCGCCGTACCACGCCTCCGGGGCGTACGCCAACCACTGTTGGTCTCTCGGTCTCGTACTCGAGGGGCGAAGAGAAAAAAAGAAAACCCGAGAACCGTCGGAGAGTCGGCCACTGGAACGCGAACCGCGAACATCTGCGCCCACTCGCCCGTGTCGGGCCACCGCCACTGCTGCGCGTAGACGATGGGCAGATCGAGCGTCCCAATGGTGACCGTATAGACGCCTTTCTTCACGCTCAGCCTCGGCGCGTTGGGCTTCTAGGCGTCGAAGGGCGACGAGATCGTGTTGAAGTCGAGACCCTGGACGAAATCGTCGACTCCGTTCTGGTCGTAATCGGCGAGGACGCCCTGCCCTTGCACGAGAGACCACTGCGTCATCGGCTTGATGAGAACCGTCGCGTGAAGAGTGTCGTGCCAGCCGGCGTAGGTCTTGTGGCACATGAGACAGAACTCGGAGCCGACGTAAAAGTCGGCCGCCTGCTCCTCGCGCCGTGTAGTAGCCGGAGAGCACCTTGCAGAGACTCGTCGGCCAGCTCAGTTGAACCGTCGTTGGCGCCTGCGTCACGTGGCTCAGCACGGGCTTCGTCTGGCCCGCCGCCACGGGTAACGCGAGCGTAAACATCAACAGGCAGATAGAGGTGACGAGCGTTTTCATGTTTGCCAGCCTTTTCTGACCGCCAGGCTTATAGCTTTCCGCCTAGAACTGGACAGCATTCCATTGAAGACGAAGCGGCTATTGGTTTCGCGAGCGCAAGACTCCCGCGTCGAGATGTACCTCTCTATAACCAAGTAGGTGCTCGCTGGCTATTTGCCCTGATGTCTCTGCATCAGGGCACGCGCTTCGTCAGGGCGGCTGCGGGCGAACGCGGACGAGGAAGGGAAGCGGCAAGCCCGCAGTCAGTCCTCGAGCGTGGGAAGCGCCCGAAGAACGTCAGCTCGCCCGGGGAGACAGGCACAGGCTCGTCCTCCAGGACCTTCCCGTCGCCGGAAGGTCAGCACGCGCTTCGCGAATTGCGCGATGTCGTGCTCGTGGGTGACGAGGACGATCGTCAGCCCGCGCTCGTTCAGGTTCTGAAAGATCTCGATGATCTCGACCGCCGTGCGGCTGTCGAGGTTTCCGGTCGGCTCGTCCGCCAGGAATGACGGATGGTTCACCAGAGCCCGCGCGATCGCGACGCGCTGCTGCTGGCCGCCGGATAGCTGCGAGGGAACGTGGTGCGCGCGGTCGGCGAGGCTGACGAGAGCGAGCGCCTCCTTGGCGCGCTTCCCACGCTCCAGCTTGTCGACCGGGCTGTACATCGTCGGAAGCTGCACGTTTTCGATGGCCGTCGTCCGCGCCAGACGTCGTGACGAGCTCCGTGGCGTCCAAGTCCCTTCCGCCGGGGGAATCCGGCGTTGACTCTTCCGGACGTCGAGGCGGTCATTCGCGTCGAGGACATCCACAAGTACTACGAGCTCGGCGAGACGCGCGTCCACGCGCTGCGGGGCGTGAGCGTCTCGGTCGAGCGTGGCGGGATTCGTCTGCGCGATCATGGGCGCGAGCGGCTCCGGCAAATCGACCTTCATGAACATCCTGGGTTTCCTCGACCGGCCGACGTCCGGACGCTACCTGCTCGACGGTGTCGACGTCTCCGGTCTCCAGAAGAGAGAGCTGGCGGCGATCCGTAATCGCAGCTCGGATTCGTCTTTCAGGGATTCAACCTGTTGTTCCGGAGCAGGGACCTTAGGGACGCGCCGAAGAGAGCCGTTGAGTCCATGCGATGCCGGGGTCGAGTGTAAGGCCGGTGGCCGACAACTCGACGCCCGAGGGCCGGGCGAAGACCGTCGTGCCCGTCACGGTCACTGAGAACGCCGCCTCGGCCAGCGTCACTGTGATCGCGGCGCCGGCGAAGCGGTCAAAACGCAGATCTCTGCGCGCCAACCCCGCCACAATTGCCATTGCGCCCCTACTACCGTTGCTTTGGCGGGAAATTCGAAAGAACGCCCTCTACTGCGTGCTTCAAGTCACCCGAAGCCGCATCGATGCTGATGCTACCGAGTGCCGAACCCCCGCCCAGAACCAACTCCTTTTTCTCGGTTCTGTAGACGGACAAGGTCAGTTCCTGGATCTGGTAGTGGTCGTTACTTCCGTAATGATTTGAAACGAAACCCATCATGATCTCCAGGTCGGCCTTCTCGGACATCCTCTTGAAGCCCTTCTGTGCGAGGAGTTGATCCGCAAGAACCTGGACATTTGATTCAAGCAGCCGTCCCGCCTGCGATTCAAGCAGTCCCGCCTGGTTCGGGGGAAAACATTGACGGGGCCCATGCGTAACTCCTCTGTTCCGCGAAGCTGGCCTTCATGTCAAACGTGTACTTAACGGTTGTTGCGCAGCCTCCCATGATGAGGACTAACGAAAATACTGTCGCCATCATTGCCCGGCGTCTCTTCCCTTCGAATACGTTCATCAGAAGCCTCCATGCCACGGAGATTGGACGGACTCCTATTCTGAACCTAGGCCAGGCCGCCCGCGGAAGGAGTTTGTCTGGAGGCGATCGCCGAAGGCCCGTAGACTAAGCAGGAAAGAACTGGGGTCAACGCGAGGACATGGAAGCGCCCGAGGACGAGAAACCCGGAGGAATCGGCCGCTTGCCGCGCAGGCTTCTCGACGGGCTGCGAAACTGGCGACTACGGAGCTGGCGCACAGCCCTGCTCGGCCTCTGGATCGCCTGGTTGATCGTCGGCGTTCTGGTCATCCCACCCATCGTCCGCAACCTGCTGATCGAAAACCTCCGGAAGCGGGCGGGCCTCGAGGCCACCGTCCGATCGGTCCGATTCAACCCCTTCACTCTTTCGCTCACCATCGAAGGCCTGTCCATCGCCGATCGCCGCGGGCTCCGTGCTCTTCTCTGCCGACGAGATCTACGCCAACGCCGAGCTCTCCAGCCTCTTTCGCTGGGCGGCGACCCTGAGCGAGTTCCGCATGGTGAATCCCGTCATCGGGGCGCGGCGCTTCGCCGACGGCAAGATCAATCTGGCGGAGGTGATCGAGGAGGTCCGGCGGCGGCAACCCCCTGAGGTGCGCCCGCCCGATCCGAAATCGAGCCTGCCCCGCGTCCTGCTCCAGCACATCAAAGTCAGCGGGGCCACGATCAACGTCGAAGACCAGGCGCGCGCCAAGCCTCTGAAGATGGCCTTCGGGCCGTCCGTGTTCGAGCTCTCCGAAATCAGCACGATCCCCGAACGCCAGGGAACCAAGGAGATCAGCATCGGCCTGCCCGGATCGGGTGTCGTTCGCGTCACCGGGAACGTCACGGTGCAGCCGCTCGGGATCGAGGGGGACGTGAGGCTCGAAGAGCTGCACCTGAAGGACCTCTGGCCCCTGCTGGAACCCTACTTCCAGATCACGGTCACGGGCGGTGAGCTGACGGGCCGCTTTCACTACACGGTCGCGGCCGCGGACGGCGTCGTCCGTGCCCGCATCACCGATTTCGAGAACGCCCTGAAGAACCTGACCGTCGTGAACGAGGGCGATCGGGTTCTCGAAGTCCCGGCCGCCACGATCACGAAAGGGAGTTTCCGCTGGCCGGAAGCCGAGCTCGTCGTGGAGAAGCTGCGGGTCGAGCGGCCGAGCGTGCTGGTCGGGCGGGACGCCGACGGGAAGATGAGCTACGAGCGAATGGTCCCCCCGCCGACCCGGGAGGCGGTCGCCCAGACGTACCAGGAGATCGAGAAGGCCGCGCGCTGGACCGTCGAGGTCGGCCGCTTCGAGGTCGTCGGTTCGCACGGCCGCTTCGTGGACCGCACCTTCAACCCGCCCGTATCGCTCGACGCGGGCGACATCCAGCTGGCGATCACGGGCTTCACGACCCGCCCGGGCGCGTTCTTCGGCGTCGTGTCCTCGTTGTCGCTTCCCAAGGGCGGGACGGCGAAATCGAGCGGCAGGGTCAGCATGAAGCCCGTTCAATTCGAAGCGGACGTCGCGCTCGACGGCCTCGACCTGACCGTAGGGCAGCCCTACCTGGGCCGCCTCTTTCCATTCGAGCTTCTCTCCGGACGCGTGGGCTCGAAGGGAAAAGTCGCGGGCGGTATCGACCCGAAGAAGGGCTTCTGGGTGAAGTTCGCCGGCGATCTGGAGGCCCGGACGATGGCGCTGAAGGAGACGGTCACGGGCTCGACGCCCCTGAAGTGGGACGCCGTTGAGGTCCGGGGCGTCGAGGCCGGATACGGCCCCACGGCCGTCGGGGTCAAGTCGGTCGACATTCGCGGCGCGAGAATCGACCTGGTCATGTCGGAGAAAGGCGAGCTCAGCGTTTCCGAGGTCAAGAAACGGCTGGACGCGAGCTCGCCGAAGGATTCGCAACCGCCTCGCGCATCGGCGGCGGCGCCGGCGGCGGGGCCGACACAAGGGCACCCGATTCCGATCCGCGTCGATTCGATCGCCCTCGCCGACGGTTCCATCGCCCTGACGGATCACCGGCTCCGTCCTCCCTACACGGTGGCCGTCGAGCGCATCCAGGGCACGGTCAAGGGAATCTCATCCTCCACGAAGGTTCCGGCGCCGATCGAGATCGGCGCGGCTGTGCGCGGCGGCGGGGCGGTGACGATCAAGGGAGCGATCGATCTCTTCGATCCCGGCCGTGCGACCGACCTCAAGCTCGGCGTGGGCCGGCTCGAGATCCCGCCCCTGTCTCCCATGTCGGTTCATTACATCGGTCATCCGGTCACCAGGGGTCGCGGCGAGATCGGCCTCGACTACAAGGTCAAAGACCAGCACCTGAAGGGCAGCAATCACGTCGTGACCCAGGACCTGACGCTCGGCGACAAGGTCGCCGGCGAAGGGAAGGTGAATCTCCCGATCAAGCTGGGCGTCTCCCTCCTGACGGACAAGGACGGTCGCATCACGCTCGACGTTCCGGTCGAGGGCCGTCTCGACGACCCGGAGTTCGGCGTCGGCAAGGCGATCGGGGGGGTCCTTTCCGGGCTGATCAAGTCTCCGTTCCGTCTGCTCGGGAAAATCGGCGGCGGGAAAGAGGGGGAGGATCTCGGCACCGTCGAGTTTCCGGCCGGGAGCGCGGTGCTCGAACCGGCCTCCGCCGAGCGGCTCCGGACTCTGGCGAACGCCCTGAAGGCGCGCCCGGAACTGCGGATCGTGGTGCCGGGCGCCTGGGACGATGCCGCCGACGGGACGGCGCTGCGAGAGGCGGCACAGCCGATCCCCGACGGCGGCCTCGAGACACTGGGTCGGGCGCGCGCCGACTCGGTCCGGAAGGCCCTCGTCGACGCCTCGGGCCTCGACGCGTCCCGGGTCGAGCTGACTGCGCCGCGCGCCGTCACCGGCTCCACCGGGGGGCGAGTCCGCCTGACGCTCGAACTGGCCGGTGCGACAGAGGCGGCGGAGCCGCCGCTTTCCTCGGCGCTCCGCAGGGACGCCGCGCGGGCGAGCAGGACCTCGCGCTCGAGCGCGAGGCCGGCGGCCGGCCCTTCGGCCATGCCGACGGCGACGGCGCGATTCAGCTAGGTGGGCTTCACCGGACGGGGCGGGGGTTTCGGTACTCGCCCACAGAACAAGATCTCATCAAGATGATCTCCCTCGGGCTCTCCTCCAGTCGCCTAACTTCACAGAGTCTCGCGATGCAAGCGTGAAGAAGCCCTGACGCCATGCTCGCCACACCCTCAGGTCAGTCCAGGCTCTGGAATTACGCGCGACTTGTCGCTGTAAACGTCCTCATCCTTGTGGCGCTGCTCGTTCTCGTCGAGGGCGTGGCGAGCTACATTCTCCTCGCGCATGACCTGTTCGCGCTCTACGTCCCGCCCTATCGGCGGCACACGACCTACGACCCCGAGCTTGGTTGGGTGGACAAGCCGAATGTCCACATCCCGGACCTCTACGGGCCGGGACTCTCCTTCACGACAAACAGCGCCGGCTTCCGGAACAAGCGCGAATTCGCTGTCCGTATCCCAGCTAACACGACCCGCGTCGTCTGTACTGGCGATTCCTTTACGCTGGGCGTCGGCGTCGACGACGACCAGACGTGGTGCCGCCTCCTGACGGCCGTCGAGCCGCACCTTGAGGCGGTTAACATGGGACAACCCGGTTATGGGGTCGATCAAGCATACCTCCTGTATAAGCGCGTCGGTTCACAACTCGACCATAACGCTCACCTGTTTGCCCTGATCGGCCCAGACATCGATCGGATGCTCTCGGCGCAATTCCAAGGTTACGATAAGCCTCTCATCGACCTTGAACACGGGGCGCTCGCACTCAGGAACGTACCCGTGCCGAGGCGGTCATACCTTTTCCCATGGCTCACAGACCGCAAGGCGATTTTCAATGCTCTCCGCGCGGCTCAACTAGCGAAACTGTTACGGCACGCGGCCCGCGCGCAGCCAACTTTGGCGAGCGAGTTCACCAGTGAGCGGGATGGAAGAGGGAAGACGCGCGAGATTCTCCACTTGATCCTTCTGGATTTGAAGCGATTGAACAGGGAACGTGGAAGCGAGCTCATCATTGTATTTCTGCCGGCGTTATCAGACTTTCAGCCGGGTGCTCCTGGGGCCTGGTCGGCGTTGATTCGAGAAGAGGCACGGGCTACAGACGTCCCCATCATTGATGTCTTGCAGCGGCTCCAGGAACTGCCTCAGGTGGACGCCCTGAAGATGTTTATTCTCCCCGGGCAGGGGACGTACCCGGGCGTTAATCATCTGAACGAGAGCGGAAACGCCTTTGTCGCGAAGGTGATTTCCCAGGAATTGAACCGTCGCGGGTTGGTCGTGCGAACTCAATAACCGTGGCCCGCGCACCCCGCTACTCCGTCCTTGCTCTCGCCGTCTGCGTCGCCCTCGGTGTCCTCCGGATCGTGCTCACGTACCCCACCCTCTATCAGACCATCGACGAACCGATACATGTCGCCGCCGGCCTCCGCTGGCTGGCTGCGGACCAGGCCCTCTTCGACAGCGACGGGACGTTCTTCCAAGAGAACTATGCACCGCTCGGAAGCATCGCGGCGGCGGCCATGCCCTACCTCCGTGGCCTTCGCCCGAGACGGGACATTCCCGACATCGCCCGGGAGGGGCATGCGATTCTCCGCACCGGGAACGACTTCGAGCTCAATCTCGCCCTCGCCCGTGCCGGCACTCTCCCCTTTTTCGCTGGAGCGACCGTTCTCGTGTGGCTCTGGGCGCGTCACATCTCCGGCCCCGTCGCTGCCGTCGCGGCCGCTCTCCTCTTCACCACGCTCCCTCCCGTTCTCGCCCATGCCGGCCTCGCCACCGTGGATGTTGCCGGTTCCTCCATGCTTCTCGCGGCGCTCTACGCATTCGTCCGGTGGTTGGAGCAGCCGACGCTCCTTGCCGCGGCATTTCTGGGCTCGTCCGCCGCCCTGGCCGTCCTGGGCAAGTTCTCCGCCTTGCTATTCCTCCCGGCGTGCGTCGCCGCACTCGGCATCGTCATCCTGGCCCTGAAGCGGCCGTCCCGGGACGTCGTCCGCCGCGAATGGCGGCGTCGCCGCGGAGGCGTCGCCGTCGCCCTATTCATCGCCTTTCTTCTCGTCTGGGCGGTCTATCGATTTCAGGTTGCGCCTGGACGGATGCCCACCGGCGCCCCCACAAGTCCTCGCCGTCGCGGAGCCGTTCCTCGAAGGGCACGACCGCCTCCGCGACGCCGCGAACGCTCTTCTCGAACTCCCGATTCCGGCCGTCAATTTCTTTCGGGGCATCGACTCCCTCCACAAACGAACCGGCCGGGGCGGACTCTCCTTCTTCCTCGGCGAGTTCCACACGACCGGGCGCTGGTACTTCTTTCCCGTCCTGATCGCGGTCAAGACCCCGATCGCGTTCCTTCTCGTCTTCGCGTCCGGACTGACCGTCCTCTTCCGGGACCGGAATTCCGACGGCGGGTGGCGCCTCCTCGCACCCGCGGCCTGCGCGGCCGCCATCCTCGCCGTCTCCCTTCCGTCACGGATGAACATCGGCCTGCGTCACGTTCTGCCCGTCTACGGCTTCCTAGCGATCTCGGCCGGTTCCGGATGGGCACGCCTCGTCCGCGGAAGGCGTGGGAAGTGGCTTACGGTGATCGGGTCCGGCCTGCTTGACGTGGCAGCTCGCGGTGTCGCTCGCGGCACACCCCGATTACCTGGCCAGCTTCAACGCCTTCGCCGGCCGCCATCCCGAGCGCGTCACGGTGGACTCGGATCTCGACTGGGGCCAGGACCTCTGGCGTCTGCGCGATCGGCTCTCGGGAGGTCGGAGCCAGAAAGGTGACCCTGGGGTACTGGGGGGGCGGGACCGACGGCCAGGGCCTTCCGCCCACGGAGAGCCTCCTTCCGTACCGCCCCGTCGAGGGTTGGGTCGCGATCTCCGAAAAGACCTTTCGGACGCTCGGGGAGAACGACCGGAGAGCGATCGGCGCACGAGAGGGAGCCTTCGACTGGCTCGAGCAGTACCCCTACGAGAGAGTCGGCACGTCGATCCGGCTCTACGACATACCCCGGAAGGAGTAGCTCGAGGCCTCGGGACGGCATTCGCGTCGCCGCCCCCGCCTCGCGAACTTGGCGATAAGCGCACGCAACTGGGCTTCTGCCGATCGTCGCGCCACCGCAGACTGGGTGCTCATCTGTGAAGTGCTCATGACTCGGGGCGTCACGACTTGGACTGCTTTTCGAACTGGGTCCCCCCCAGCCGTAGAATCAGGCGCATGACCGCATCCGCGACCCCGAACCGCGCGGCGGCGTTCCTGGCGATGCATCGACCCGGCGCCGGCTTCATCCTGCCGAATGCCTGGGACGGTGGCTCGGCACGGATCCTGGAACAGGCCGGGTTCGCCGCGATCGCCACCACCAGCGCCGGGATCGCCTTCAGCCGTGGTGCCGCCGACGGCACCATGGAGGGGCCGGAGATGCTCGACTGCATCGCGCGGATCGTGTCGGCTGTCGCGTGCCCGGTGAGCGCCGACCTGGAGTCCGGTTACGGCGCTACCGCCGACCACGTTGCCGCAACGGTCGCCGCTGCGGTCGAGCTCGGGGTGGTCGGAGGCAATCTGGAGGACGTGACTCAGCCCGGAGAACTGCTCCCGGTCGAGGCTGCCTGCGAACGTCTCGAGGCGGCGCGGACCGCCGCACCGGCCGGTTCGTTCGTGCTGAACGCGCGCACCGACGCCTACATGATCAGGCACCCGGACGCCTTCGCCGAGACGGTGCGCCGGGCCGAGCGCTACCTGGCTGCCGGAGCCGACTGCATCTTCGTTCCCGGTGTCAGCGCTGCCGAGGAGATCGGCAGACTGACCGCCGCGATCGGCGCGCCGGTGAACGTCGTGGCCGGGCTGGTCGAGCCGGTGCTGGACGCTGCCACCCTGCGCTCGCTCGGCGTCGCCAGGATCAGCGTCGGCGGCACCCTCACGCGCGCCGTCCTCACCCTGGTCGAGCAGGCCGCTCGGGAGATGGCCGATCACGGCACCTTCGGCTTCGCCCAGGGCGCGATCCCGTACGCCGAGCTGCAGCAGCGCTTCAGCCGCTGAGCTGACCGCGAACCCATTGCGCCATTCGGTTCGCCTCGTGTGGCGGGCCGCTCGTAAAGGACGTCAGTGGAGGAAGGGAATGTGGAAGCCGGTGACGAGAAAGACGGCCATCTGCCAGCGGGTGACGGTACTGGCGGGGCAGTAATTTCCACCGCCGCAGCCGGCGGTGACGCCGTTGGCGTAGATGTAGTGGATGAAACGGCAGCCGCCGTCATCCGGCGGGACGTCGCCGAACAGGGACGTCCCCCCCGAGGTGCAATCGTAAGACCCGACCGTTGGAACGGTTCCACTGGAGGGAACGGCTGCACTCGAGCCGGCCATGGCCGTGGCGAGGAAGACGGCCATTTGCCAGCGGGTGACGTTTCCGGCGGGGCAATAGTGCCCGCTGCCGCATCCTGCCGTGAGCCCTTGGGCATAGATGTAATGGATGAATCGACAACCGCCATCCGTCGGCGGGACATCGCTGAAGAGGGAGTTGCCGCCCGGGGTGCAGTTGTAGCTGCCGACGGTCGACACGTCGCCCGCGGCCGGGACGACACCGTTGGAACCGACCATTGCTAAGGAGAGCAAGACGGCCTCCTGCCAGCGGGTCGTGTTGCTGCCGGGGCAATAGTTGCCGCCGCCGCAGCCGGCGGTTATCCCGTTATGGAAGATGTTCTCGACGAACGGGTAGCCGCCGTTGGAGACGGGAACATCCGCGAAGCTCTGGCCGACGTGGAGCGTCCAGGTCTTCGACTGGCCCGAGCTGAGCGTCTCGAGGAAGGTTGCGTCCCAGTGGGCGGCGGGGCGGGTTGCCGGGTTGGAGACGGAGAGACGATACGAGGACAGGCCAGCCGTGAAGCTGTCGGCCGTAGCGCCGGGGGCTATGGACCCGTAGTCGCTGCTCGAGTCGAGGAGGGAATAGACGGCGCCGGCCGGTCCGGAAAAGGCGGAGGCGGTGCCCGTGAAAGCGAGCGGGGAAGCGGTGATGTTCTTCCACAAGGGGTTGACGAGGACCGTCTCGCCCGGCTCGAGAACGCTGTTGACGTTCGAGCTCGTCGCGCCAGAGGCGTGGGCATCCTCGACGAGGCCGGCGGGCTCTGCGCCGATGATCACGCCACAGGTTGGACCGGTGCAGCGCTCGTAAGCGCCGATGTCAGCCACGCCTTGGGAAACGCGGTATTCCGTCGCCTGGTGCGGCACATACTGCCGCTCAAGCAGGTTTGACGGGAAGCTGGCCGCGGGCAAGTCGGTCGCGGCGTCGACGGGTTGGGCACCTGCCGCCAGGTGAAAGTCCTGGCCCGCGAGGTCGACGAACCCGGGGGAGGCGCCGAGAACGCTCGTGCCGTCGTCGTGGATCGTCCCGGCCAGACCACCGTGGCTCGCGACCCAGCCGGGCTTGAGCCAGTTGTGCGACAGCACAGCACGCCCGTCGGCGTCGAGCATCGCCAGGGCGGTCGCCGGCAGCCGCTGACGTAGAGGACGTTGTTGCGGACGTCGGCCTGCTCGTCGTTCGTCGAGAGCCGAAGCAACGTCGTGTTCCCGGCGCGCGTCGACACCACCGTGTTGTTGTAGAAGTAGAGCATCCCTTGCGATAGATCGTCTCGTTGCCGCTGTCGCCGCCGTAGTGGACGATCTGGCTGTTGCCGGCGCCGTCGGGCTCGATCAGCACGTTGCCGTAGACGAAGGTCGTCGCGGTAGCGCGGGTCGTTGACGAGCGACGACGGATGTCCTCGGCGTCGACCAGGTCGAGCTGGCGGTTGCCGCCCTCGATCCAGTTGTAGCGGACGACGAGCCCCGCCGAGCGATCCTTCAGGTTGTTGCCGCCGGCGCCAGAGCGGAGCGGCCCGAAGTGATTCCCCTCGAAGACGATCCCGAGCGCGGCGGTGTAGGAGTTGTGCTCGAAGATGCTGCCGACGTTGCCGTTGCCGTGAATGAAGTTGCCCTCGACCCGAACGTCCTGGGTTGTCGCCGTCGAAGACGCCGACGAAGAGCCCGTTGCCGGAGTCGTGCAGGTCGCAGTTCCGGATGACGAGATGTTCCGCCTTCTCGACGTAGATCGCCGCCGCATTGGGCGAGTAAGCCATCACGGACCCGTCGTCGGCCGTGAACGTGTAGCTCGGGTGGCCCGACCGTATTTCCAGCCCCTCGATCACAACCCAGGCCGGCAGGCCGTCGGGAGGCACGTTCGGATCCGCCGATCTTGATCACGCCGCGCTGCTCGTTCCAGAAGTTGAGCGGCGCCGGCGTCGTAGCGCCGTCCCCGGTGACTACGGGCCTCTCGCCGGCTGGCCCCCCGATGCCCCGCACAACGATGGGCGCCCACGGTGTACCACGCCTGTTGATGACCCACTTTGTCGCGGTAGGGGGTGGAGCGCCAGTGGATCCGGACCTCGTCACCCGCGGCGAGCTGATGCCACGGGACTTGACCAATCTCAGTCAGGGTCTGCCCTGGCCCGACGTCGTAGACCGTCGCCGTCGCAAGGCCTGAGCCAAGACACACGAAGACGAGGGAAGATGCTAGACGACGCCACATGGGATCCCTCCAGCGGGCGTATGTTCCCTGTAGTAGTGTGTGCGGCTTTCGCTCATGGGTGCAACTCGGCCCGCGTACGCCAATGATGGATGGTGGATGTGGCGCGCAGAGGCCGGGGAGATGGCGCGCGGCCCCCGCCTCCCTGTCGGCGAACGATCGGAGGACCGAATGGAGACACCGACCCGCCCAAGGAGGTGACCCGATGAATCCCACGATCGTAGATCTTCATTCGCACTACCCGATGCACCTGCTCCCGGTTGGCCGTCGGCGTTCGCAGGGCTGGCTGAAGTGGCACGTTCGCAAGCTGATCCTGATGCTCGCGAACCGTTTCTTCAACTATCCCGGTGACGGTGACGAACCCGCCGTGACGGCGGAGACCCTGACGAAAAGCGATGCCCGGGTCGCTCTCTCGATGCTCCTTCTCCCTTTCGACGACATCGACTTGGAGCAGCCCTACGGCGCGCCGCCCAGGAACAGCTACTACGTCGATCTGGTCGATCTCATCGACGTCGTGGAAAGGGACGTCCGGAGGTGGGCGAACGCGCCCGACAACCTCCCGATCACGATCGCTCACGATCTTGGGGAGATGAAGGCCGCGCTGGCGACCGGAAAGGTCGCATTGATTCACGCCGTGGAGGGCGGCGTCTATCTCGGCGACACTCCGCAAGACGTGCGCAAGAACGTCGCGGCCCTCTCCAGGCGAGGCGTCGCCTACATCACGCTCGCACATCTGTTCTATCGCCGGATCGCCACGAACGCGCCGGCCATCCCCCTGCTGCCCGACTGGCTCTATCGCGTGTGCTTCGTCCAGCCCGACATCGGGCTGACCGAACTCGGCAGGGAGGCTGTCAAGTCCATGGTCGAGAACAAGATCATCGTCGATCTGGCCCACATGAGCGCGAAGGCGATCGAGGAGACGCTCGACTTGCTGGACGCTCACGACAAGACGACCCCGGTCATCGCGGGCCACTGCGCATGCCGCTACGTGCGGAGCGTGGAATACAACCTCTCGGACGCCACCATCCGCAGGATCGCAAAGAGGAACGGCGTCGTCGGCCTCATCGCCTGCAAGCACTGGATGAGCCCGCCGCGGGCCCGAGAACGGGACTTCGCGGACAGCATCCGGCTGATCTTTGGGCACGTGGAACACATCCTGGGCGTCGCAGGCGACCACGATCACACGGCATTCGGATCCGACCTGGACGGCTTCATCAAGCCGTCGCTGCCGGGACTGGACAGCCCCGCCGCGTTCACGGAGGTGCATGCCCGCCTGAGCCACAAGTTCGGAGCTGCGGCCGCGAACAAGATCTGCTCGGAGAACGCGCTGCGGGTGCTTGGGCTGGGCTGGCGGTGATCCCGGCGCGACTCAGGGGCGCGATTTCACGTCGCCTCGATCCATGGGAGAGCGAGAGCGACGACACTGGGCTGCGTGCAAGCGCGAACCGCAATTCCCGCTGCGCCCCTACAGAACCCGGCGCGCCTCTGGCCACGTGGGCTCAGGGGAGCGTTCGGGGCCGTCCTGAAGCGGCTCGCCGCCGGGACTTGACGGCCGTCAGCGGTCCTTGCCGGCTCCCCCCGCCTTGCCTCCGAGGTAGCCGAGGTTGCGCAGCGCGCGGACCTCGTCCTCCGATTCCGAGCTGCGCGTGCCGGGGTACTCGAAGCGCGCGGTCCGCAGGAGCTTTTCGCGCTGCGCGCCGGAAACGACGTTCCAGCGGGCGTCGAAGACGGTGAGCCGATGCGGCGGGATCTCCCCGACATCGCCGGCTATCGAGACCCGGAAGTCTTCGCCCGCGGGAACCTCCTTCGCGAGCGAGAGAACCCGGCCGCGGACGTACGTCTCGTAACGGCAGGAGGCGTCCGGCGTAAGGAACGGCCGGGGGGGGGGTGACCAGGGCCATGAAGAGAGTGAGTCGAAGGCTCCCGGACGTCACTTTTTCGAATTCGATGCGTGGGAAGAACGAGATGTCTAGGGACCTCAGTGTCGTCAGCTCGGCGAAGAGCGCCTGCGCGTCGCCGGGCACGGGCGCCCCGCACGCGACCGGGCGGCCGTGCGCCTCGCCGGGATCGCTCGAGAGATCGAAGACCTCCTCGTCGAGCTTCGGATACAGGCGGACGACGACCTTCTTCCTCCCCTTTCTCAGTGCGTACAGGCGGTTGTCGTCGAAGTCCTCGGTGAAGTAGAGGGAGCGTTCGGGAAGCGGAGCGAGAAGACCGGATCCGATCCACGAGGCCTCGCCGGGAAGGCCGTAGAGGCCTGCGAGCGTCGGGAGAACGTCCGCGAGCGAGACGAGTTCCTGCCGCCGTCCCGGCGCGATCCGGCCCGCCGGCGGCTTGACCACGAGGGGGATCCGGATCTGCTCTTCGTAGAGCGTGTCGCCGTGGCCGCGCCTTCCGTGTTCGTGGAACTCCTCGCCGTGATCGGCGGTGTAAACGACCGTCGCGCCGTCCCAGAAGCCTTTCGCCCGGAGCGCGGCGGCGATCCGGGCAAATTGATCGTCCGCCTGGCGGATCGCGCGGTCGTAGTCGAGGAAGGGATCGCTCTCGTTCCCGCCCTCTCGGGCGAAGAGCGAGCGGTGCTCCGGGTCCAGATCGAGGGGCAGGTGTGGCTCCATCACGTGCACGTAGAGAAGAAAACGAGGGGACGCCTGGCTCGAAAGGAAGCGAAGCGCGCGGTCGACGACCTCGGCGCCGCGGGGGTCAGCCTCGAGAGCCGGGGACGGGCCCCGGACCGATTCGAAGACATCGAACCCCCGGCTGAAGCCCGTCGAGTGGCTCACGTTGACGTTGGCGACGAACGCCGCCGTCTTCCAGCCCCGGTCGCGAAGGAGCTGGGGCAGGGTGACCACGGACGGGCCGAGCCTTCCCTTGCGATCGAGGGCGCCCGCGGCAGCCGGAAGGCGGGATGTGAAGAGGGTGGCAACGGACGCCCGCGTCCACGAGGAAAGGGAATAGGCGTTCTCGAAGACGATTCCCTCGCGCGCGAGGCTCTCGGCGGCGGGCGTCGTCGAACGCGGCGCTCCGTAAACGGAGACGCGGTCCGGCCGCAGCGTGTCGACGAGGAAGATGACGATCGGGCCGTCCGCGGAAGCCGCGCGCGCGGGTCCGGAAACGAAGATCGCGATCGCCGGGAGGAACAGACCGGCAACTGTGATGGCCGCCACGCCGCGCCGCCCCGTCATCTGAGTGGTTCGCCTCCAGGATGCACGACGAAGTTTACCGCGAATACGCGACTGGGTCTCCGCCGGGGCCCACGGAAAGACGGTTCCATAATCCCCGCCCCCATGGACGCGATCGTCATTCGCCGCGCCCGCGAGCACAACCTCAAGAACGTCTAGGGGGATGGAGTCGAGCGGGGACGACGATCTCAGCTCGACACTTCGCGCATCGAAAGAGGATCACCACTTCCCCGTTTTCGCGTCCAGATGCGAAGAACCCCACGAGGTCGTCGCGGGGTTCGGGTCAACCGCGCCTGCTGTGCATTCGCGGGGAAGGGAAATGGCTCCGCAGTCGGTCGGCAAGACGAACTGTTCTTAGGCCAGAATCTGAGAACTTCAACTCGTTCTCAGCCCCGAACCGCTTCCGAAGCCGTGGGTGGTCCCGGGGGCGCCTTGCCCAGGCGGACATGGCGGAGCGCCGTGCGAGACGTTCGGCGTGAGCGGAGGCCCGGGACTCCTGGACACCCCACGAAGAGTCGCGGGGTGTCCGTTAACCGCAACCATCAACTCCTATGGCGCCGCCTTCCACGTGAACTCCCGGGACGGGTAGTGGCGCACGAGACCGCCGGGTCCCTCGAAGACTACGGACAGCTCGTGGACTCCCTGGTCGCCGGGGTAGAACGCGAAGGTGCTCTGATAACCGGCCGTCGAGCAGTCGCCGAGCGACGGCACGGCGGCCTGGACGTCCGGGCGCGCGATGCGTGACGCGCTGATCGCGAAACGCGGCGTCCCGTCGATGAGAACGGTCACGCCGAGGTCGCTCCCCGGAACGCGCGCCCATCCACTCACGGTGAGGCTCCCGGTCACGACGGCCCCGTCCGCGGGCGTGTCGATGGAGCCCGTGAGCGACACCGATTCCGTCCCGATCGGGACCAGGAGCGAGCCGTCCTTCTCGGCTCGCGCGATGAAGAGGCCGGCGACCGACTTCCCGAGCTCCACACCGGCGACGTTGTCCATCGGGTAGTGGATGCCCGCCCAGATCCTCGAGTCCCCGGCCTCCTTGCCGACGGCCCGGATGAAATCGGCTCGTGTCGGGAACAGGTACGCGAGCATCTCGGAGCGGGCCGCGGAGAACGTCGAGTGGTTCGACGGGTAGGACGGGAAGTTCGGCACCGCGAAGAGCGGGACGATCGCGGGGTCGAGCATGTGCGGCCGCAGGTACCAGTACGCGAACTTTCCGTCCTGGCTCGCGATGAACGCGTCGTAAAGCGTCGACGCGAGCAGCGCGTACACGCGCGCGGCGCGGGGCGGATTCCGGTCCAGCCCGTCCTCGAACATGAACTTGTCGGCGTACCGGTACGGCCACGTGTTGAGGCCTTCCGGGCTCTGCCAGTAGTAGGCCTTGTAGTTGCTCACGAACGTGCGCGCGTAGTTCTTGACCGTCGCGACTTCCGAGAGCGCCTGGGCCGAGTCGCATGCCGGAGGAGGCGCGGGCCGGAACTGGCTCGCCGAGGTGAGGAGGATCGGCGTCCAGCCCGTCGCCGTGACGTTGCCCGGATTGGTCCCGATCCACTTGCACGGGCCGGTCGGCACGGTGCCGGTCCAGGCGGCGTCCGAGCCGTCGGACTTCGCCTTCGCGATGACCTGCTCGGCGACTCTCCGGCCGAGGTCGAGTCCCGCCGTGTAGTCGCTCGGGTACTGGAGACCGGCGAGCACGCGGGACCAGCCGGCTTCCTCGGCCATCGACTGGAACGACGCCGCCTCCGCCGGCAGGAAATACGCGAGCACGGACGCCGCGGCCTGCGCCGTCGCGGCGTGCTCGGACGGATACGACGGGCTGTTCGGAACCGGCAGGGCCGTGGGCAGGCCGCGCCGGGCCTCGCTCGGTCGCCGGCGGTTGTAGACGTACTTCGACTCCCACGTCGCGATCGTCGCGTCGTACATCGCCTGCGCCACGTATGTGTAGACGCGATGCGCGTAGGCGGTGGTCGCCGTTCCGGCGAGAAGGCGCGCGTTGATCAGGTCGATCCAGCGGTAGGAGGGGGCCCCGGCGTCCCAGAATGCGATCTTCTGGCGGGCCTGATCGTCGTTGTGGCTGATGAGGCCTGCGACCGCATCCAGTTCGGCTTCGGTGTCCGTGAAGCCGGGAGGCGCCGGCGCGCGGTAGTCCTTGCCGGAGGAGATGACCCACGTGCGCCAGGTGCCGGCCGTCGGCTCGATCTGGGCGGCGTAGCGTCCTCCCCCTTCCGCGCGGACCTCCGCCGTGAGGGCCGCGACCACGAGAATGAGGCCAATGGCGATCGAAAACCGACGTCTTGACATGTTCCCCTCCTGTCGAACGATTCGTTGGCGTCGAGATGACGCGGGGCTGGTCAGAAACCTGGAATCGAGATTAGGATTCATCTTCAGAAGAGTCTCCAGGTCTCGTTCCGGAAGCGTTCCGGGTTTCCCAGGAGGAACGCGATGCGTCTTTCTTTCGGGGATTGCGTCGCCGACTTCGACGCCCGCGAAGTCCTTCGCGCGGGGAAGCCGGTGCACGTGGAGCCGAGGGCGCTCCGGCTTCTCGAGCTGCTGATCGCCGCGCGCCCCCGGGCCCTCTCCAAAGTGGAACTGAACGAAGCGCTCTGGCCGAGGACGTTCGTCACGGGGCGCAGCCTCGCGCGGCTCGCGGCGGACCTGCGCAAGGCGCTGGACGACCGGGGGAAGGAGCCGAAGTTCATCCGAACGGTCCACCGGTTCGGCTACGCCTTCTGCGCCCCTGCACTTCCCCCGGCGCGCACGTCGGGACCGCCGCCGGTCTTCCGGCTGTTCTGGGCCGACCGCGAAGTCGCTCTCCAGGAGGGCGAGAACATCCTGGGCCGGGAGCGCGACGCCGTAGCGTGGATCGACGTCTACAGCGTGTCGCGCCGCCACGCGCGCATCGTGGTGTCGGGAGACCGGGCGACGCTGGAGGACCTCGGAAGCAAGAACGGAACGTTTCTGAAAGGTGAGGCGGTCGCCCAGCCCGCCGCCCTCTCCGACGGCGACCGGTTTCGCCTCGGCACCGCGGAGTTGACCATCCGGCGCTACGCCGGAGCGGTCTCGACGAAATCGGTGCGACGCTCGTGAGCGAGCCGACGTTTGAGCCTGACACTCAGTCTCACGATGCGCACCGTCAGGGACTCGCGCTCGAAAGTGCCCCCCTGAGTTGGGTTTACGTCGCCTTGGCGATTTTCTCGGCCAGGAGATGACGGGTCGCGGTGATGCCGATGGGCCCAGGAGGAATGGCTCCGACGAACCCGCCAACGAACCCGCACAGAAGGCCGAGAGGGAAGGCCGCGAACATTTCCGATGTTCCCAGGATCTGATGAAGATCTGGTTCAGACCGCATGTGGGTGGATGATTGCAAGACGATGACCGACACACCTCTTCACACCCTTCTCGGCGCCGGCGGCTCGGTGGGGACGGCTCTCGCCAGGGAGCTCGTCGCGCGCGGGACGCGCGTACGGCTGGTCTCCCGGCGGGGCGTCACGGAACCTGGGACGGAGTCGCGGCGCGCCGATCTGATCCGGCTGGAGGAGACGGTCGAGGCCGTCCGGGGCTCGTCCGTCGTCTACCAGGTCGTGGGCCTTCCCTATCGCGCTTCGGTCTGGGCCGAGCAATGGCCGGCGGTGATGTCGAACACGATCGAGGCGTGCAAGCGAGCCGGCGCGGCGCTCGTCTTCCTCGACAACGTCTACATGTACGGCCTGGTCGACCGAACGATGACGGAGGAGACGCCGTACGACCCGTGCAGCCGCAAGGGCGAAGTCCGGGCCCGGATCGCCCGGCAGCTGCAGGAGGAGATGAAGAGCGGCGCGGTGCGTGCCTGCATCGCGCGGGCCGCCGACTTTTACGGTCCCTACGCCGACCGGACCGCGGTTCCTCACGTCCTCGTGCTCGACCGGCTCATGGCCGGAAAGGGGGCCCAGTGGCTTGTCGACGCGTCGCTCCCGCATTCCCTGGGCTTCACGCTCGACTCGGCCCGCGGGATGGCACTGCTCGGCGAGCGGCCGGAGGCACTCGGACAGGTCTGGCATCTCCCCGCGTCCGACCCGCCAATCGACGGGAAGACCTTCGTGGAACTGGCGGCTAAGGAGATCGGAGTCCCACCCCGGCTCTCTCTCCTAAAGCCGTGGATGGTCCGGCTCGGCGGCCTCTTCAACTCCGACATCTCCGAAACGGGCGAGATGCTCTACCAGTACGAGCGCGAGTACCGGTTCGATTCGACGAAGATCACGCGCGCCTTCGGCATCACGCCGACGCCGTATCCGGAGGGAATCCGTGAGACAGTCGCCTGGCTGAAGGGGCGCTCTCCTTGAAACTGCCACCCCACTCGCCAGTATCGCTCCCGAAACTCTAACGTTCCCCAATGCAGGCGGTCTGGAAGGCACTCCACCGATAGAATCCTGTCAGAGTTTCGTGACACTCAGCGCGAGCACTCGCCTCGGCCCCTACGTGATCCTCGCTCCCCTCGGCGCCGGGGGGATCGGCGAGGTCTGCGAGGCAAGAGGAGGAGCGACGCCGTGACCGGGTCCGGCGAGAGCTGGTCCGAACGGCTGACCGCCCTCGACGCGGCCTTTCTCGACCTCGAGGGGCCGACGGCCCCGATGCACGTCGGCTCGGTCTCGATCTTCGAGGGGAAGCGCTCCGACGCCGAAAGAACTCGCCGCCCTGATCGCCTCCCGAATGGATCGCGTGCCGCGCTACGGCCAGCGCCTCGCGCTCGTTCCCTTCAGCGTCGGCCGTCCTGTCTGGGTCGACGATCCCGAGTTCGATCTCTCGTGGCACCTCCGGCGAGCGAAGCTGCCCCGGCCCGGAAACCGACAGCAGCTCCTCGATCTCGTCGGCACGCTCTTCGCCCGTCATCTCGATCGCGGCAAGCCTCTCTGGGAGATCTGGGTCGTCGAGGGGCTCGCGGGGCGCCGGTTCGCGGTCGTCACGAAGACCCATCACTGCATGATCGACGGCGTCTCCGGAGTCGACCTCGCCTCCGTCCTCCTGGACGTCGACCGGAAGACCGCGCCGCCCGAAGCGCTCCCTCCCCGAAGACCGCGTCCGGCTCCCGGCACGGCGGAGATGGTGACCGAGGCGCTGAGCGAATTCCTGCAGCGCCCCTTCGACCTGGCGCGCGAGGCGGCGTCGCCGGCGACGGGAGGGGCGCGGTGCCCTGAAGGAGATCCTCGGCGGCCTCGGGCCGCTTCTCGGGAATCGGGGCGCTCGGCCCGGCGCCTCCGTCCTCGCTCAACCGGACGGTCTCGCGCCGGACGCCGCTGGGAGATGCTCGCGGTCGACCTCGCCGACGTGAAGCGGGTTCGCTCCGCGCTCGGCGGGACGGTGAACGACGTCGTCCTCGCCGTCATGGCCGGGGCGCTCCGGAAGCTCCTTCTCGGGCGGAAGGAGACGCCGACGGAGCTGCGGGTCCTCGTTCCCGTCAGCGTCCGGAGCCCCGAAGCGCACGGCACCCTCGGAAATCAGGTCGCCGCCGTCTTCTGTCCCCTCCCGGTGGGCGAGCCCGACCCCGCGACTCGGCTCCGGAAGGTCTCGCAGGCGATGGGGGGTCTCAAGGAAAGCCGGCAGGCCGTCGGCGCGATGGCCCTGACCCGCCTGGCGGAATTCGCGCCCCCCACCCTCGCGGCCCTCTCGGCGCGCCTCCAGACGGTCGGCCCCCTGGTTCAACATCGTCGTCACGAACGTCCCCGGCCCGCAGATGCCGCTCTACCTCCTCGGACGGCGGCTCCTCGCGTGCCATCCCGCCGTGCCGCTCACGGACGTCACGACGATCTCCATCGCCCTCCTCAGCTACGACGGGGCGATCGACATCGGCCTCCTCGGGGACGACGAGAACGCCACCGGACCTCCCCGTCCTGGCGCGCGCCATTCCGGAGGCGCTTGCCGAGCTGACGAAGCTCGCGCGGAATCCGGCGCGGGCCGGAGCGTAGAGGCGGGACGATGCCCACCATCGAACGGGGAAAGCGCCGCCTCTGGTTCGAGACGACAGGAGAGGACGACGCGCCCCCGCTTCTTCTGATCATGGGGATGGGATTTTCTTCACGCGCGTGGGGCTCCCTGCCGCAGCGCCTCGCCGAGCACTACCGCGTGATCACCTTCGACAACCGGGGGACCGGGCGCTCCACGGGGACGGGTCTCGGATTCCGCGTGAAGGACATGGCCGACGACGCGGTCGCGGTTCTCGACGCGGCCGGTGCCGGACGCGCCTTCGTCTTCGGGATCTCGATGGGCGGGATGGCTGCCCTCGAACTGGCTCTCCGGCACCCGGAGCGCGTCCGCGCGCTCGTCCTCGGCGCGACGTTCGCGAGCTGGCTGAAGAGCCGGAAGCCGTCGGTGCCGGTCGTGAGCGACCTCGTCGTCGGAGGGGCGCTCTCCCGGGTGGGTGCGCACGGCCTCCTCGGACGCGCTCTCGTCTCCATGGAGCACCTTCGCGCGGACTTCGATGGCTTCTCGACCTGGATCGCGAGCGGGGAGCGGGCCTCGCCGAGGGTACTGCTCCAGCAGATGACGGCCGTCACGCTGCACGACGCGATGAAACGGCTCCCGGAGCCTGAGGATGCCGACGCTGGTCCTCACGGGCGACCGCGACCGGCTCATTCCGGCGGAGAATTCCCGCCGGCTGGCCGAGGCGATCCCCGGCGCCCGCCTCGTCCTCCTGTCGGGGGCCGGGCACTGCTTCCCGCTGGAGCGGTTCGATGACACCAGCCGCGAGCTGAGGCGGTTCTTCGGCGAGGTGGCCGGGGCCGAAGCGCCAAAGAGGGCTCTCGATCATGGCCCGGGAAAGACCCGTTAACCGCTCTCAGCCTTCGGGTCGAGGCGCCCTGCTTTCGTACTCCTCGGCCTCGATCCTCGCCACGTCCGCCAGGACGGCTGTGGCTCGCGTCAGGTCTAGTTCTCGCTCCCACCTCGCGACGGCCACCGTTTGCGGAGGAGGACGAGGAGGATCTCGAGCCCCTGCCAGACGGTGACGCGCGTATTCGTCGCCTGGGCGATGAAGACGGTCGCGAGCGTCAGGTAGATGGCCGTCCCGGCCAGGTTGAACGAGTAGCCGAGCGGCACGATGAGACCCTCGACCGGCTTGCTGCAGCCGAGGCGCTCCATCTTCTCCATCAGGAGCGGGAGCACCGTCTCGGACGACGAGGTGCCCAGGACGATCAGGATCTCCTGTCTCAGATAGCGGAGGAAACGCAGGATTCCGGGGCCGGCCCATCGGAGGACTCCGCCGAGCACGATGACGACGAAGAGGAGACAGGTGAGATAGAAGGCAGCGATCAGCCGGCCCAGGGAAAGGAGCGTGCCGAGGCCGAACTTCCCCACCGTGAACGCCATCGCTCCGAACGCCCCGAGCGGGGCGACCCGCATGACGATCGCCATGATCCGGAAGAGGAGGCGGGAAAGGTCTTCGACGAACCCGAGAACCACAGCGCCCCCGCTCTTCAGCGCCGCGAGCGCCACCCCAAAGAGGATCGAAAAGAAGACGATCTGGAGGACGTCGTCCTTCACGAAGGCGTCGACGACGTCCTTCGGGATGATTCCGAGGAGGAAGTCGGCGGCGTTGAGCGCCCTCCCCGAGCTCGTGTAGCCCGCGATCGCCTTCGTGTCGATGGTCGACGGGTCGACGTTCATGCCGACGCCGGACCGGCCGGCTCGCCCCGCCAGGACTCCGGCGAACAGGGCGAGAGTCGTCAGCGCCTCGAAGACGACGATTCCCTTCAGTCCCACCCGCCCGCTCTTCTTCAGCCCCCCGACCTTCGCGATGCCCGTCACGACGGTCGTGAAGATGATCGGCGCGATCAGCATCCTCACGAGCCGGATAAAGCCATCGCCCAGCGGCTGCAGCGCCAACCCAAGCGAGGGGCGGAGGGCGCCGACGGCCGCCCCGAGGAGATTACCGGGCGCTGGAGATCGGGCGGAGGCGGGCGAACCGACACCTCCTAACCGTCGCAGGGTGAGGAGCTTCCTCGCCTGACGGAGCCCACCGGGTTCGAGATAAGCTTCAAGCAAGAAGAACGGAACAGATCGGAATGGCGCTTTCCGCCGGCACGCGCCTCGGTCCCTACGAGATCCTCTCGCCACTCGGCGCGGGCGGAATGGGCGAGGTCTACCGGGCGCGCGACACGCGACTGGGCCGAGAAGTGGCGATCAAGGTCCTGCCGGCGCTCCTTCTCGCAGACGCCGACCGCCTGCGTCGCTTCGAGCAGGAGGCGCAAGGCCGCCGGAGTCTTGAACCATCCCAACATCACGGCCGTCTACGACATCGGTCAGCACGACGGCGCGCCCTACGTCGTGCAGGAGCTGCTCGAGGGCGAGACGCTGCGGTCAGCGCTTCGCGGGCGGAACGCTTCCGCCGCGAAAGGCGATGGACACGGCGCTGCAGATCGCGCACGGGTCTGGCGGCCGCGCACGAGAAGGGGATCGTCCACCGCGACCTGAAGCCCGAGAACCTCTTCGTGACCAAGGACGGGCGCGTCAAGATCCTCGACTTCGGCCTGGCGAAGCTCACCCAAATCGATGGTGCGGGCGGTCAGCAGTCGAATCTGCCGACGGCATCGGCGGGCACGGAGCCCGGCGTCGTGATGGGCACGCTCGGCTACATGTCGCCCGAGCAGGTGAAGGGCAGGCCCGCCGACGCCCGATCGGACATCTTTTCCTTCGGCGCGATTCTCTACGAGATGCTCTCCGGCCAAAGAGCGTTTCGCGGCGACTCGGCGGCCGAGACGATGTCGGCGATCCTCCGGGAAGAACCGCCCGACCTCTCGGTGACGAACCAGAACATCTCGCCCGGCGTCGAGCGGATCGTGCGCCACTCGATCGAGAAGAATCCCGAACAGCGCTTTCATTCGGCACACGATCTCGCCTTCGCCCTCGAGGCTCTCTCGAACGTGTCCGGCAAGGATACGGCCATACCGGGAGCGGCTCTGCCACGCGCTCTGCCGCGCCGCCTTGCGGCCGCTGCGGCTGTCGCCGCCGCGCTGGCGATCGCCTTTTTTGCCGGCGCTCGCATCGCCGGCCTTGGGAAGAGCGACGCAGCGATCTTCCACAGGCTGACTTTCCGTCACGGGAATGTACTCTCCGCCCGCTTTGCGCCTGACGGACAGACCGTCGTCTACGGCGCCGCCTGGGAAGGAAGACCGGCGGAGATCTTCTCGGTCCGCACCGACTCGACGGAATCCCGCCCGCAGGGCGTCTCGCGCGCCGACGTGCTTTCGGTCTCTTCGAAGGGAGAGGTGGCGCTGCTGTTGAAGAAGGGCTCTTATCTCACGCCGTTCGGAACCGGCACGCTCGCCCGGCTGCCGCTCGGAGGCACGGCCCCCCGCGAGATCCTGGAGGGTGCCGTCTACGCCGACTGGGCTCCAAACGGCGAGGACATGGCGGTCGTTCGGGAGACTTCGGAGGGAAAGAACCGCCTCGAGTACCCGATCGGCCACGTACTCGAGGAATCGTTCTATCTCGACAAGATCCGCGTGTCGCCTGCCGGAGACCTCGTGGCCTACACGGATTGGGGGGCGGACAACCTTGGCGCCATCAGGGTGATCGACCGCAAGGGCGCCAAGCGCACACTCACGAAGGGCTGGGGGAATCTCCGGAGCCCCGAGTGGTCCCACGCGACCGGCGAGATCTTCTTCGTGGCCGGCAAGACGACGGCCGACACGGCTCTTCGGGCCGTCTCGCCCGCCGGCAGAGAGCGCGTGCTGCTTTCGGCAGTTGGTGGCTCTCTGATCCTCCACGACGTTGCGACCGACGGGCGCCTTCTGCTCGAGCGGGGGACGTCGCGCGGCGGCGTTTCCTGTCTTGCGCCCGGAGAGAATCGCGAACGTGAGCTCGGTTGGCTCGACGGATCCTTTCTGCGGGACCTCTCCGAGGACGGTCGGACGATCCTCTTCGCTGAAACGGCCGAGGGAGGCGGAGCACTGGGTGGGGTCTACCTGCGAAAGACCGACGGCTCGCCGGCCGTGCGCCTGGGCGACGGCAAACCGCAGGCGCTCTCTCCCGACGGCAAGTGGGCGCTGTCGCTGACCCCCACCTCCCCACCTGAGCTCGAACTGCTGCCGACCGGGCCCGGCTCTCCGAAGAAGGTGCCGGTCGAGGGGATCAAGCCCTTCGCGGCCTTTTTCCTGCCGGACGGCCGCATCATCGTTGCTCACTCGGCGCCGGGCCTCGTGGTCGTTGGCTCTGAAGGGGGGCGGCCAACGAATATCTTGAGCCCCGGACTCTCCGCCACCGGTGGCTTAGCCTTCTCTCCCGATTCAAGGCTCCTTGTCTATGCGACGAAGGAGCGCCAGGTCACGATCGTCCCCATCGCAGGCGGCCCTCCGCGCGCCGTGCCGGACGCAATTCTCGAGCCCAACGAGCGTCTCTTCCAGTGGAGCGCCGACGGGCACTACCTCTTCACGGTCAACAGCGACGACATCCCGGCCCGGATCTGGCGTCTCGATATCGAGACCGGCAAAAGGACCCTGTGGAAGGAAGTCGAGCCGGCCGACGCGTCGGGGCTCATCGGCCTCTCCTCATTCGCGTTGACACGCGACGGACGCTCATATGCTTATTCGTACACCCGCGTGGACTCCTCCGACCTCTACGTCGTCGAGGGGTTGAGATAGACGTAGGGCGAGACAAGACCGCTCTAACGTCTAAGGGCATCCCGCGAGGAGCTTGAAGAGGGAATTACCGAGGCCTGTAGGGGCGCAATGGGAATTGCCGGGGGCGGTGGCGCGTAGAGGCCAGGGGTGCCGCGAGGTCGTCGCGGGGTTCCGGTCTACCGCGTCTGCCGTGCATTCGCGGGGAAGAAGAGTGGCTCCCCGGGTGGATGGCTCAGAGCGCGGTGGTCCGGGACTATCGGGCGTTTGAGATTGAGAGACGGCGAAACGAACCGGCTCGTACTAAGCGCGATCGCATTCAGATAGTCTCGTAGGTGGCGACCTCCCGAGATTCGAGGAAGGGGACCGCACGCCCCACAACGTGCTCGTGGAAATGAGCTGTCGCCTTGTGGGCGTCGTAGGCGCCAGCATCCACGTACTGCTCATACAGGAGGAAGGTCCGAGGGTCCTGCGTGGAGACGTGTGCCTGGTAGTGCAGGTTTCCCGGCTCGGCCCGGGAGAGCGGGGTCATCGTCGCGATGATCTCCTTGATTTGCCGCTCCTCGCCGGGTCTAGCCTTCCACGTAGCGATGACGACGAAAGCCATGTGACCTCCTCCGGACCCGGGAGGGGAAATGACGCCGCCGACCAGCCCGGGCGTCCATTGGGCCACGTTTGCCAGCCTAGCTCTCCGTGGCCACCGGGGTGACCTGTCCATGGATGGCTCAGAGCGCGGTGGTCCGGGATCACCGGCAGCTCGCGATCGGAATGAGACGGCGAACAGAGGTGCGCCGCACCTGTCGCCCGTCAGCTATCGCATCTCCGGGACCTTCACGTCGAACTTGATCGCTGCCAGCTGCTCGGGAGCTCTGCCGACTTTCCGCAGAAACGGCAGCCAGCGCGGGTCCGCGTGGACGTTCGCGAACATCGGATCCGGCCCTATGTTGTTCAGGCCAGAGTCGTGGTAGGCAACTGCCTTTTCGAGCCACTCGAAGGCACGGTCGGGCTCCTCGCGGAAGGCCATGACATAAGCGATGTTGTAGGCCGAATCCTTCTCCTGCTTCTGGATCAGCTCCGCGAGCGCCGCATCGGATTTGGCTCGCTGCCCAACCGCGTGGAATGCCATCGGCAGGTCGATCAGACGATAGGCTTCGGCCGGCTCCTTCTGAATTTCCGCGAGAGCGCCATGACCGTCACCCTTGAGGAGCAACGCCGTTCCGATGTCGCCATGCACTCCAGTCCGCTTCGGGCTCAGCACCTCCGCGGCGCGATAGCTCGCGATGGCCTCATCGAAGCGTCCTGCAAAGAACTGGAAAGAGCCAAGGCTGTGATGACTGTAAGGGCTCATCGGGTCACGGGCGAGTCTGGATCGGGCCAGCGCGATGGCCAGTTCAATCCGGCCCAGAGTCTGGGCGAGATCTCCAGCGGCGCTGATGGCGGTGCCGTTGGCGGGTTCCAACGCTAAGGCGTGCTCGATGTGCCGCGCCGCACCCGCCAGGTCGCCGTCGTATTCCATCTCGATAGTGGCAAGCCTGGCATAGGCCTGAGCGTAACTCGGGTCGATCGCGATTGCCTTGCCGACGGCTTCGCGCGCCAGCCGAAAGGCCTCGTCAACCGGCCGCAGCATCTCTTCCGCCTCCACGCTGTAGTTCCCGGCCAGGCTCTGCCACGCCGGCGCGTAGTTCGGATCGATCGCCAGCGCCTGCGTGAGGAGCTGGATGGACTGCTCCGTGTTCCCAGACGCGCCTTTGCGGACGACCTGGCTGGCCTGCAGGTAGAGGTCATGGGCCCTGGGATCGGTCTTCCGGGCCGTGGGCGGCGCACCCAACAGGGCGATCTTGAGTTGTGCCACCACCGCGGCCGCGATTTCATCCTGGACCGCGAAAACGTCCGTCAACTTGCGATCGTAGGTCTCCGACCAGAGGTGGGTGTCCGTGCGGGCATCGATCAGCTGGGCCGTGATGCGCAGACGGTTGCCTGCCTTGCGCACGGAGCCCTCGAGGATGTTGGCGACGTTGAGTCGCCTGGCGATCTCCGGAATCTCGAGGTTCCCGCCCTTGAACGAGAAGGCGGAGCTGCGCGACGTCACGCGCAGGGCGGGGATCTTGGCGAGGAGGTTGAGGAGCTCCTCCGAGAGGCCGTCGGACATGTATTCCTGGTCCTTAGTCGCGGACATGTCCACGAACGGCAGGACCGCAATGGATCTCGGATCGGGCATGGAGACCAGGACGGGACCGTTCCTGTTCACGGCCGGCGCCGGCGTCGCCACTTTCTCCGCTCGATTCCACGGCCGCCAGAGGGCGAGCACCCCCGTTGCGGTCACCGCGAGCGCCGCCACCCCGAGAGCAAGGCGGGTCTGACGCCGTCCCGGCGAGCCGACCAAGGTCGCCTTGGTGGCGGAGGGAGCCAGGGACAGCCGTCTTCCCAGAGAGAGGGACGAATCCCGCTTCAGGCGCTGCAGGTCGGTCCGCATCTCCGCCGCGCTCTGATACCGCAGCATGCGGTCCTTCTCGATCGCCTTGGCGATGATCCTTTCCAGGTCGGCCGGAACATTCGGATTCAACTTCACCGGCGCTGCGGGCTCCTTCATGAAGATGGCTTCCAGCATTTCACCGGTCGTCTGGCCGCCGAAGGGCAGAATCCCGGTGGCCATCTCGTAGAGCACGGCGCCAAAAGAGAAGAGATCCGTGCGCGCGTCGAGATCCCCGCCGCGGGCCTGCTCGGGGGACATGTACGCAACCGTGCCCATCATCGAGCCGGCCTTCGTGAGGTGCTGCGGCGTGCTCGCCGTTGGCAACTCTGGTTCCACCTTCGCCGTCTCGCCCTGCTTAGCGAGGCCGAAATCGAGGAGCTTGGCCTGACCACGCTCAGTGACGAAGATGTTCGCGGGCTTGATGTCGCGGTGGACGATGTGTCCGGCGTGCGCCGATTCGAGAGCGTCCGCGATCTCGGCTCCGAGGGTCAGAACCTGATCGATCTCCATGGGCTTTCCGCCGATGGCGTGCTTCAGCGTCTGCCCCTTCATAAGTTCCATCGCGATGAAGGGGCGCCCCTCGTGTTCGCCGATCTCGTAAATCGTGCAGATGTGCGGGTGGTTGAGGGCGGAGGCGGACTGGGCCTCGCGCCGAAAGCGCTCGAGGGCTTCGGTGCTGTCGGCAAGCGTGTCGGGCAGGAACTTCAGGGCGACATGGCGCTTGAGGCTGAGGTCCTCCGCCTCGTAGACCACGCCCATCCCTCCCCCACCGAGTTTCGAGAGGATTCGGTAGTGAGAGACGGTTTCGCCGATCACGAAGGGAGAATAATAGCGACCCCCCCTGGTGGATGGCTTATAGCGCGGTCGTCCGCGACTACCGGACGATGGGGGTCGGGCGGAGGCGGGCGAACCGGCTCGTGCTAACCGTCGCGGGCTAGGGACGCGGCCGCAGGGCGGGGAGTTGAGCGGGAACGATGCTCTCGGTTCGACGCCCCGAGAATCACCGCTTCGGCGTTCTTGCGTCCAGATGCGAAGAACCCCGCGAGGTCGTCGCGGGGTTCGGGTCAACCGCGCCTGCTGTGCATTCGCGGGGAGGGTAAATGGCTCCGCACTCGGTCGGCTAGGCGAACTGATCTCTAGTCAGACCTGAGAGCTTCAACATGTTCTCAAGCCGGATCCCTTTCGAACGGACGTGGCTGCGCGGCACAAGTCCGGGTACGCCGAAGAGTGCCACCCCAGTCTCCGATTTGATGCGGTCGTCGGGGCGAACTGGTCATTCGTGCCATTACGACTCGCGCGGCCGCCTAGGCTGATCGGCGACCCGACGTCGGGCCGCCCAATCTCGTCCCTCAGCCGCCGGACCCGCTCCGAACTCTCCTCAGGACTCTCGAGAAGCCGGCGACCGAGCGGAGGAAGGCGCTGTCACCAGACCAGTCGGAGCTCGCCTTGTAGCGCCAATGGCCCCCCTCGGCCTGCGCGTGCATGGCAGGGGTCCGGATCTGGATCTCGAAGGCGACGCCATCCTCGGACCTGATGCATGTGTGGAGGCTCCGGTAGCCGTTCGCCTTGGGCTCAGCAATATAGTCCTTGAACCGCAGTAGCAGCGGCTCGAATCTCCCGTGGACCGCCTTGAGAGCGACGTAGCACTCCTGCTCGTCCCTGACGATGATGCGGAAGGCGATGATGTCGTGGACCTGATCGACGGCGAGGCCCTTGGACTTGGTCTTCCGCCAGATCCCGGCCGGGTGCTTCACCCGGAACTGCAGGGCCTTGTGGCGGACGCCCGCCTCGGCGAGAGCCTTGCGGATTTCCGCCTCCCGCTTCCTGAGCCAGATTTTCTTCGTGGCGGGGTGCTTCGCGAGTCGTCCCTTGATCTGCTCGAACGCCTCGGGCTCGAGGATCCGAAACGCGGCGTCCTCCAGCCGCGACTTCAGACTGGCGTCGCCCAGCCTCTCGGCCTCGATGACGTCCCTCTCCCAGACGTCCCTTGCCGCAGCACGGGCCCCGAAATCTTTCGGACCGCGTGCTTCGAGGGAGTGGCAGCGCGCCAGAAGATAGCGGCGGAGTAGCTCCCGCTGGAAGGTGGCCTCCTCGTCCGACTCCCACGAGGCACCTCCTTCCAGCAGGACCGGACGATCTTCCCCAGAGGCCAAGCGAGAGCCCGGCTTCAGCCCAAGGATGCCGCGCCGTTCCGCTTCGACCAGCCGCCTCACCGTCTCCTCAAGCTGGGTTCCGAGGGTCCGGAACCGGTACGCGAGCCAGCGCATCTCCCAGGCGCCGCGCGGGATCTCCAGGCCGCTCCAGTAGCCCTTCTCCATCTGGCTCACACCATCCAGTAGCCGACCCAGGGATCGGCCGATGAGGAGTTCGTAGATGACGCAGAGCGACAGGAGGATGGACGCGACGGCCGCCACGAGGCTGAGGAACCAGTGCCTCCAGTGGCGATCCACCATGGCCTGGAACTCGGCGCCGTCCTGCCACACCTCCAATGTGCCGCGACCGCCCGGGAGGAAATCTGCAGCGACCGCGATCCGCGCACGGAGCGAACCCGGGGGCGGCTGCTGCATCTGACCCGGGAAGAGCGACTCCACAAGGCCGCCGGAGCCGTCGCGGAGGAGGGCATGCAAGTGCTGGTACCCTCGCCTCGAGTGCGCCTCCTCGAACGTCCGGAGGCGATCTCGGATCGACTCGAGGCCGTGAGATACCTCGATCTCTGAGGCAAGGGGCGCCACAGCCAGCCCCAAGAGCCGTTCGCGGTCCTCGCGCGAGTGCTCCAGTTCCTTCATCTGGAAGAAAAGGGTCACCGAGCCAAGTACGAGCGTCACGATCACAGAGGTGGAGAGACCAAGCCGCCAACGGAGGGGAATCCCTCGCCCCGGAACGTCGTTCTGGCTCATCGAAAAGCGATTCTTTTCATGGATCGTGCCAGAGCCAGGACGGGTTCTATATAGGAGTTGCGGGGGCTGTGGCGCGAGAGAGCAGCGGCACGCGTCACCTTGGCGCAACATTTCGGGACGCAAGAGAGCGGCTTCGGGGCGCGAACTCAGCCCCTCGAGCACAGCACGCCTTTCTCAGTTACTGCGTAAAGAATCGTCCTGCCCGGGCGCGCTGCTCGGAAACCCTTATGGCCACACGCCCTCTAGACGCGAAACCCCGCGAGAGGTCTCGCGGGGTAGGTGTTAAACGCGAAGCCTCATCGAGTTCGCGGGGAAGAAGAAGGCTTCCCCCTCCTGACGGAGCCCGCCGACTTCGAGATAATCTTCAAGCAAGAAAGCGGAACAGATCGAGATGGCGCTCTCCGCTGGCACGCGTCTCGGCCCCTACGAGATCCTCGCCCTCCTGGGGGCCGGGGGGATGGGCGAGGTGTGGCGGGCGAAGGACCCGAGACTCGGCCGCGACGTGGCGATTAAGGTCCTACCGGCTTCGTTTTCCGCGGACGCCGATCGGCTGCGCCGCTTCGAGCAGGAAGCGCGCGCGGCCGGAGTCCTCAACCACCCCAACGTCACGATCGTCTACGACATCGGGCAACATGACGGCGCTCCCTACGTCGTCCAGGAGCTGCTGGAAGGCGAAACGCTGCGTTTGGGGCTCGCCAGAGGGCGCTTCTCCCCACGCAAGGCGATCGACACCGCGACACAGATCGCCCACGGTCTGGCGGCCGCTCACGAGAAAGGGATCGTTCACCGCGACCTGAAGCCCGAGAACCTCTTCGTGACCCGAGAGGGCCGCGTCAAGATCCTCGACTTCGGCCTGGCAAAGCTGGTCCAGGTCGAGGGATCGGAGAGTGACTCCAGCCTCCCGACGGCGACCGAGCCGGGCGTCGTCATGGGAACGCTCGGCTACATCTCGCCTGAGCAGATCAAGGCGGAGCCCGCCGATTCGCGAGGCGACATCTTCGCCCTCGGCGTGATCCTCTACGAGATGCTCTCGGGCCAGCGTCCGTTCCGGGGCGCCTCGGCCGCCGAGACGATGGCGGCGATCCTGAAAGAGGACCCGCCGGACCTCTCCGTCACCAATCAGAACATCAACCCCGCTCTCGAGCGGATCGTGCGTCACTGCCTCGAGAAGAACCCCGAGCGGCGGTTCCAGTCCGCCCATGATCTTGCATTTGACCTGGAGGCGCTCTCCGGGGCCTCGGGAAGCACTCTCGCGCCAAGGTCCCGAGCGGACGCTCCGCGGATCTGGCGCAAGCCGCTCCTGGCGGCCGCACTACTCGGGCTCGGTCTTCTCGCCGGCTGGGGCGTCTACGCAATTAGACAGAAACCGAACGCTCCCTCGTACAAACGCCTCACCTTCCGGCGCGGCACCGTGTTTACGGGTCGGTTCGCCCCCGACGGCCAGACGGTTGTCTACAGCGGCTCGTGGGAGGGAGAGCCGTCGCGAATCTACGCGACGCGAGCCGGTAGCACCGAGTCGCGCGGTCTGCAGCTGCCCGACGCCAGGGTCCTCGCGGTCTCCCCGACCGGGGAGCTCGCCATCCAGCTCGGGCACGAGACGGTCTGGGACCGTACGGGAACGCTCGCCCGCGTGCCGCTCGACGGAGGCGCGCCTCGGGAGCTCCTCGAGGACGTTTTGGCTGCGGATTGGACGCCCGACGGCCGCGATCTCGCAGTCATTCACAAGGTGGGCGGAAAAGACCGCCTGGAATTTCCCATCGGAAAGGTCCTCTACGAGTCCGCGGACGGGACTCTTCTCGGTGCGCTTCTCCCCCCGAGGCGACCGGCTTGCCATCAGCGGGTACGACAACACGATCAGAACGGTCGACCTGTCCGGGAAGGCGACGACACTGAGCAAGGGTGTGTGGACCAACGCGGGGAACCTGGCCTGGCGGCCGGATGGCAGCGAGATCTGGTTTTCGGCTCAGAAGCCGTCGGAGCAGTACGCCCTCTATGCGGTCACGCTTTCGGGCCGCGAGCGGCTCGTCCGCCGGGAAGCCGGAGGACTCTTTCTTCACGACATCTCGCGAGACGGCCGGGTGCTGCTCAACGAGTATCTCTGGAATACGAGTCTCGTCGGGCTTCCGGACGGCGGGAACACCGAGCGTGACCTGTCGTGGATGGACCAGTCGCTGGTGCAGGCGATCTCGAGCGACGGGCGGACCATTGTCTTCGACGAATGGGGGGAAGGCGGGGGCGACAACGGCTCGATCTATCTGAGGACGATGGATGGTGCGCCCGCAGTCCGGCTCGGCGAAGGCGTAACGATGGGATTCTCCGCCGATGGCCGCTGGGTCCTGTCGCGGCCGCCCCAGCCGCCCGAGACGTTCGCCCTGCTCCCGACCGGGACGGGCCAGCCCAAATCGGTCGAGCATCGTGGCATCACAACGCTGGACTATTCCGGCCAGCTTCTCCCAGATGGAAAGCGCTTCGTGTTCCTCGGACGGCCCGGAAACGGATCGTTTCGTGTCTATGTCCAGGATTTCGGAGGCGGCGCGGCGCGCTCCATCTCCCCTGAAGGTATGTCCGCCGTCTCACATGGCCGTTTCTCTCGACGGACGATTCGTCGCAACGCTCGGACCGGATAAGCGGCTCACGATCTACCCGGTCGATGGCGGAGCTTCTCGGCCACTGCCCGGCGCCGAAGTCCAGGAGCGTCCCATCGTCTGGAGTGCCGACGGCGGATCAATCTACGTCTACCGATCCCACGAGTCGCCGGCACGAGTCTTCAAGATCGACATCGCGACCGGGAAACGCGAGCTGTGGAAGACGATCGCACCCGTCGATCGCGCCGGGCTCATCGCGATCGACAACATCGTGATGACCCCCGACGCGCGCGCCTACGCCTACAGTTTCGAGCGCATCCCCACGAACCTCGAAGTTGTGGACGGGCTGCGCTGAGGCGCTCACTCGGCTCCGCGGCCTCGGTCTTCGTTCGGGAGAAGCTCGCGGACCCCGCGTCGAGGCGGTCCTAGAAAAACCCAGAGCGCCGGAAATGTATTCTCCCCGACGCTCTGAGACATCAGTCTGGCTCCGCGGTCGGTCGGCTCGGCGAACTGATCTCAGGTCAGAAACTGAGAACGTCAACTGATCTCAGGACCCGATCTTCTTCTAATAGAGGCCCCTACACTTTGCGCCAGCGGCCCCAGATCACTTCTTGTTCGTGCGCGGGTCGTCCGCTGGATTGACGTATTTGAGGGCAGTGGAGCCCTCGCAGCTCGCGATTTGCAGAACGACTTCTTCGTCTCTTGTCGCGCCGAAGTGCGGCACTCCGGCCGCGTGGGTATAGAAGCTGCCGGCCGGGCGGGCCATCAGCTTGGTCTCGTCGAACTTGTCTCCGACCCCCTGGTAGAACGTCCCGGACAGGATTGTGTACGTCCGGTTGTCGGGATGCGAGT